>JAIXRJ010000002.1 GCA_027485235.1 Comamonadaceae bacterium | reverse complement strand
TCATCGAGCACAAGACCTCCATGGTCGGTGCCGATGCAACAGCGGTGAAGACCCATGGTTGAAATAGAACTCGACGGTCAGAAAGTGGAAGTTGCCGAAGGCAGCATGGTCATGCATGCGGCTGAAAAAGCCGGCACCTACATTCCGCATTTCTGCTATCACAAGAAATTGAGCATTGCGGCCAACTGCCGCATGTGTCTGGTGGATGTGGAAAAAGCGCCCAAGCCCATGCCCGCCTGTGCCACGCCCGTGACGCAAGGCATGATCGTGCGCACCAAGAGCGACAAGGCGATTGCAGCCCAAAAGTCGGTCATGGAGTTTTTGCTGATCAACCACCCGCTGGATTGCCCCATCTGCGACCAGGGCGGTGAGTGCCAGTTGCAAGACTTGGCTGTGGGTTATGGCGGCAGCAGCTCGCGTTACGAGGAAGAAAAGCGCGTGGTCTTCCACAAAGAAGCGGGTCCGCTGATCTCGATGGAAGAGATGAGCCGTTGCATCCATTGCACGCGTTGCGTGCGCTTTGGCCAAGAAGTGGCCGGTGCCATGGAGTTGGGCATGTCGCACCGTGGTGAACACGCCGAGATCGAAACCTTCCTGGGTCAGACGATCGACTCCGAACTCTCGGGCAACATGATCGACATCTGCCCCGTGGGTGCTCTGACCAGCAAGCCCTTCCGCTACCACGCCCGCACTTGGGAGTTGTCGCGACGCAAGTCGGTGGCTGCTCACGACTCTTCTGGTGCCAACCTGATTGTGCAGGTCAAGAACAACCAGGTCATGCGCGTGGTGCCCCTGGAAAACGAAGACGTCAATGAATGCTGGATTGCCGACCGAGAGCGTTTCTCTTATGAAGCCCTCAATGGCACCGACCGTTTGACCCAGCCCATGCTCAAGCAGGGTGGCGAGTGGAAAACCGTTGACTGGCAAACTGCCCTCGAATACGTGGCCAATGGCTTGCGCAATATTCAGCGCGACCACGGTGCCAACAGCATCGGCGCATTGGTCAGCCCGCACAGCACTGTCGAAGAGTTGTATTTGGCCGGTGCCTTGGTGCGCGGCCTGGGCTCTGACAACATCGACCACCGTCTGCGCAACGCCGAGTTTGCTGCGGCAGAAGGCGTGCGCACCTTGGGCACATCGATCGCATCGCTGTCCACATTGCAGCGCGTGCTGGTCGTGGGTTCGAACCTGCGCAAAGACCACCCGCTGTTTGCCTTGCGCTTGCGCCACGCCGTGCGCCATGGCGCTCACGTCAATCTCATCACCGACAAAGCCGCGTTCAGCCACGCAGACGCTTGGGCCATGCCGGTAGCACAAGCGGAGGTGAGCGATGCCGCAGGTTGGGTGCAAACCCTGGCCGATGTGGCGACCGCCATTGCAGCCGAGAAGGGCGTTACCGCCCCTTGTGCGGGCACGGCTTCTTCGCAAGCCCAAGCCATCGCCAAGTCCCTGTTGGGCGGCGAGCGCAAGGCGGTGCTGCTGGGCAATGCTGCGGCACACCATGCCAACGCTTCGACCTTGCTGGCCCTGGCCCACTGGATTGCCGAGCAAACCGGTGCCAGCGTGGGGTATCTGACCGAGGCCGCCAACACCGTGGGGGCGCAGTGGGTGGGCGCGCAGCCGCAAACCGGTGGCAAGCACGCAGGCCAGATGCTGGCCGGTGGCCTCAAAGCGGCCCTCTTGCTGAACACCGAACCCGAGTTCGACAGCGCAGCAGGCGCATCAGCTGCCAAAGCCCTGGGCCAAGCCGAGATGGTGGTCACGCTCAGCCCTTTCAAAGCCAACATGGCATTCAGCGATGTCCTCTTGCCCATCGCACCCTTCACCGAAACTTCGGGTAGCTTTGTCAACGCCGAAGGCCGTCTGCAAAGCTTCCACGCCGTGGTCAAGCCTTTGGCCGAAACCCGCCCAGCCTGGAAAGTGTTGCGCGTCTTAGCCAATTTGCTGGACATTCCCGGTGTGGCTTTTGAAACCTCGCAAGAGGTCTTGGCCCGTGCCACAGCCCAGCCTTTGCAGGCATCGAATGCGACCCAAGCGGCGATCAATTTGGCTGCTGCTGCAAGCACGCCGGCCGTCGCTTCGATCTACCAACTGGACGGTATCGTGCGCCGTGCGCCATCTTTGCAGTTGACGGCAGACGCTCGCCAGGAGGTGACCGCATGATTGACGCGCTGTACAACGGTGGCCTGAACTTGGTGGCCGCCAACTGGTGGGCCACCATGGCTTGGCCTGTGATTTGGATCTTGCTCAAGATCGTCGCTATCTTGGCGCCGCTGATGGCGGCTGTGGCCTACCTGACCCTGTGGGAGCGCAAACTCTTGGGCTTCATACAAGTGCGTCACGGCCCCAACCGCGTGGGGCCTTTTGGCTTGTTGCAGCCGATTGCAGACGCCCTGAAGTTGTTGACCAAAGAACTGATCAACCCGACAGCAGCCAGCATGGGCTTGTTCCGTTTGGGACCGATCATGGCCATCATGCCCGCGCTGGCCGCCTGGGTGGCGATTCCATTTGGCCCCGAGCAGGCCCTGACCAACATCAACGCCGGCTTGCTGCTGGTGATGGCCATCACCTCCATCGAGGTTTATGGCGTGATCATTGCGGGCTGGGCTTCCAACTCCAAGTACGCCTTTTTGGGTGCCTTGCGCGCATCGGCCCAAATGGTCAGCTACGAAATTGCCATGGGCTTTTGCTTCTTGGTGGTCTTGATGGTGTCCGGCAGCATGAACCTGACCGACATTGTCCTGGCCCAAGACAAGGGCAGCATGGCGGGCATCGGGCTGAATTTCCTGTCATGGAACTGGCTGCCGCTGCTGCCGATTTTTCTGGTCTATTTGATTTCTGGTGTGGCCGAAACCAACCGCCACCCCTTTGACGTGGTCGAAGGCGAAGCCGAGATCGTGGCCGGCCACATGGTCGAGTACTCGGGCATGGGCTTTGCCATCTTCTTTTTGGCTGAATACGCCAGCATGTGGCTCGTGTCCATTCTGGCGGTGATCATGTTCCTGGGCGGCTGGTTGTCGCCCATCGACCACGCCTTGTTCAACGCCATTCCTGGTTGGATCTGGCTGGGTCTGAAGACCTTCCTGGTGGTGTCCATGTTCATCTGGATTCGCGCCACCTTCCCGCGTTTCCGTTATGACCAGATCATGCGTCTGGGCTGGAAGATTTTCATTCCGGTCACCTTGGTGTGGCTGCTGGTGGTGGGCGTGTGGTTGCACTCGCCTTGGAACATCTGGCTTTGAGCGGTTAAGACCATGACAACAATGACTGCTTCTTCTTTCTCCATCAAGGACTTCCTCAAGAGCTTCATGCTCGTGGAGTTGTTCAAAGGCATGGCCCTGACGGGCCGCTACGCTTTCGCACGCAAGGTGACGGTGCAGTTCCCGGAAGAAAAAACACCACAGTCGCCGCGTTTTCGTGGCCTGCATGCGCTGCGCCGTTATGACAACGGTGAAGAGCGTTGCATCGCCTGCAAGCTCTGCGAGGCCGTGTGTCCCGCGATGGCCATCACCATCGAAGCGGGTCAGCGGGAAGACGGTTCGCGCCGCACCATACGCTACGACATCGACCTGACCAAATGCATCTTCTGCGGCTTTTGTGAAGAAAGTTGCCCGGTGGACTCGATTGTCGAAACCCATATCCTGGAATACCACGGCGAAAAGCGAGGCGACTTGTACTTCACCAAAGACATGCTGTTGGCCGTGGGCGACCGTTACGAAAAAGAGATCGCTGCAGCCCGTGCCGCCGATGCGCCTTACCGTTGAACGCCACCAAGACCTGAACATTTGAAAAGACAGACCTATGGACGTCAAGACTGGTTTCTTTTACCTCTTCTCGGTGGTGCTGCTGTTTGCAGCCTTCCGTGTGGTGACCGCGCGCAACCCCGTGCACGCCGTCCTCTACCTCATGCTGGCTTTTTCGCAAGCTTCTGCCGTTTGGTTCTTGCTCAATGCCGAGTTCTTAGCCATCTTGTTGGTGCTGGTGTACCTGGGGGCCGTGATGGTGCTCTTTTTGTTTGTGGTGATGATGTTGGACGTCAACGTCGACACCCTGCGCAAGGGATTTTGGAATAACTTTCCTTTGGCGGCCACGTTGGGTGCCATTGTGGCCCTGGAAATGGCCGCTGTTTTGATGAGTGGTTTCCGTTTGTCGCAAGCACCGGCCATCTTGGCGGCGTCAGGCGGCTTGCCTGTCTCCAACAGCAAGGCTCTGGGCATCTTGCTTTACACCGAATATTTGATGCCGATTCAGATTGCGGCTTCCATTTTGCTGGTGGCGATGATCGCGGCGATTGCATTGACTTTGCGTGAGCGCAAGGACAGCAAAGCCATCGATCCTTCCATTCAGGTCCGGGTGCGTGCTTCGGACCGTTTGAGTGTGCTCAAAGTACCCGTTACTCAAACCGCCCCAGCCCCTTTGGCCCCCGAAGCTGCACAGGAGAGCAAGTGATGGCACTGACCCTTGGACACTACTTGTCGCTTGGCGCGATGCTGTTTGCATTGGCGGTGATCGGCATCTTTTTGAACCGCAAGAACCTCATCGTTTTGCTCATGGCCATCGAGCTGATGCTGTTGGCTGTGAACATGAATTTTGTGGCTTTCTCTCACTACCTCGGCGACATGCACGGGCAAGTGTTCGTGTTTTTTATCCTGACCGTGGCAGCTGCCGAATCGGCCATCGGACTGGCCATCCTGGTGTTGTTGTTCCGCAATCAGAACAGCATCAACGTGGACGAACTCAATTCGCTCAAGGGTTAACAAGAATATGAGCCAAACCCTCAACGCCAGCACGCTGCTGGCTGTTCCCCTGGCGCCCTTGGTGGGCGCGGTTCTGGCCGGTGTGCTGGGTACCCAATTAGGTGGCAACTGGATCGGCCGCCGTCTGTCCCATACCTTGACCATTCTGGGCGTTTTGGTGGCTTTCATTTTGTCGGCCATGACGCTCAACGATGTGATCGGCGGTGCGCGCTTCAACGAGACCCTTTACACTTGGATGGTGGTGGGCGGCTTGAAGATGGAAATCGGTTTTTTGGTCGATGGCATCACCGCCATGATGATGTGCGTGGTGACCTTCGTGTCGCTGATGGTGCACATCTACACCATTGGCTACATGGAAGAAGACGAAGGCTACAACCGGTTCTTCGCTTACATCTCGCTGTTCACCTTCTCGATGTTGATGCTCGTCATGAGCAACAACCTGCTGCAATTGTTCTTTGGCTGGGAAGCCGTGGGCCTGGTGTCGTATTTGCTGATTGGTTTTTGGTACAACAAGCCCACCGCCATCTTTGCCAACATGAAGGCCTTCTTGGTCAACCGCGTGGGTGACTTTGGCTTCATCTTGGGCATTGGCCTGATTGTGGCTTACACCGGCACGCTCAATTACACCGAGCTGTTTGCCAAAGCCGGTGAGTTGGCCGCCATCAACTTCCCTTGGCATGTGTTGGGCATGGACGCCATGCTGATCACCGTGATCTGCATTTGTTTGTTCATCGGTGCCATGGGCAAGTCGGCGCAGTTTCCGCTGCATGTGTGGTTGCCAGACTCGATGGAAGGCCCCACGCCCATCTCTGCGCTGATCCACGCTGCCACCATGGTCACGGCCGGTATTTTCATGGTGGCCCGCATGTCGCCTTTGTTTGAGCTGTCCGATGCGGCCTTGAACTTCATCATGGTGATCGGCTCGATCACGGCCTTGTTCATGGGCTTTTTGGGCATCATCCAAAACGACATCAAACGCGTAGTGGCTTATTCCACCTTGTCGCAGTTGGGTTACATGACCGTGGCGCTCGGCGCATCGGCCTACTCGGTCGCGGTGTTCCACCTGATGACACATGCCTTCTTCAAAGCGCTGCTGTTCTTGGGTGCAGGTTCCGTCATCATGGGCTTGCACCACAACCAGGACATCCGTTGGATGGGTGGCGTGCGCAAATACATGCCCATCACCTGGGTCACTTCGCTGCTGGGCTCGCTGGCTTTGATCGGCACGCCCCTGTTCTCGGGTTTTTACTCCAAGGACAGCATCATTGAAGCCGTGCACCTGAGCACCTTGCCGGCTGCAGGCTTTGCCAACTTCGCGGTCTTGGCGGGCGTTTTCGTCACGGCCTTTTATTCGTTCCGCATGTATTTCCTGGTCTTCCATGGCCCAGAGCGTTACGACCAGAACCCCGACGCACACCATGACCACGATGACGGCCATGGCGACCACAGCCACGACAAACCCCACGAGTCCCCTTGGGTGGTCACCGTGCCCCTGGTTTTGCTGGCCATTCCATCGGTGGTGATCGGTTTCATGACCATACAGCCCCTGTTGTATGGCGATTTCTTCAAAAACGTGATCTTCATCGACGCCGTCAAACACCCCGCGATGAAGCAACTGGGCGAGATGTTCCACGGTCCTGTGGCCATGGCGCTGCATGGCCTGAGCACCGCACCATTTTGGTTGGCCCTGGCCGGTGTGGTGACCGCTTGGTACATGTACTTGGTCAACCCCAAGGTGCCTGCGTTTTTCTCCCGCGCCCTGCGCCCCTTGATCGTGGTCCTGGAGCACAAATACTTCATGGACTGGATCAACGAGAACATTCTGGCCAAAGGTGCACGTGGCTTGGGCATGGGTCTTTGGAAGGTGGGCGACCGCGCCATCATCGACGGCTTCTTTGTCAATGGATCATGGAAAGTCGTGGCTTGGGTCTCGGGTACGGTGCGCCGGTTCCAGTCGGGCTTCCTGTACCACTACGCTCTGGTGATGATTTTGGGTGTGTTCGTGCTGATGACGTATTTCGTCTGGCTCGCTTAACGGTTTTGAGGACAAGCAAAAATGGGATTGTTAAGCCTTGCCATCTGGATGCCGATTGCTTTTGGTGTCGTCTTGTTGGCCCTCGGTCGCGACAGTCAGGCCCGCGCCGTGCGCTGGTTCGCGCTGGTCGGATCGATCGCCAGCTTCGGGGTCACGCTGCCGCTTTACTCGGGCTTTGCGCTGGGCACTTCGGCGATGCAGTTTGTTGAGAAAGCCCCGTGGATTGAGCGGTTCAATGTGCACTACCACCTGGGTGTGGACGGCATCTCTTTGTGGCTGGTGCTTTTGACGGCGTTCATCAACGTCATCGTTGTGATTGCAGGCTGGGAAGCCATCACCCGAAAAGTCAACCAGTACATGGCCGCCTTCATGATTTTGTCGGGCCTGATGATCGGCGTGTTCAGCGCACTCGACGGCATTTTGTTCTATGTGTTTTTTGAAGCCACCTTGATCCCGATGTACCTGATCATCGGCATCTGGGGCGGCCCCAACAAGATTTACGCAGCGTTCAAGTTCTTTTTGTACACCTTGCTCGGCTCTTTGTTGATGCTGATAGCCCTGATCTACCTGTACGTGGCCTCGGGTGGCAGCTTTGACATCCTGACTTGGCACAAACTGCCCTTGTCAGCCTCTGTGCAGACCTTGTTGTTCTTTGCGTTCTTCTCGGCATTTGCCGTGAAGGTGCCGATGTGGCCTGTTCACACTTGGTTGCCCGATGTGCACGTGGAAGCACCCACCGGTGGCTCGGCCGTGCTGGCGGCCATCATGCTCAAGCTTGGCGCATACGGTTTCTTGCGCATGTCCATGCCCATCGCACCCGATGCAGCGCGTGAGTGGGGCATGCTGATCATCGTGCTGTCTTTGGTCGCCGTTGTGTATGTGGGCCTGGTCGCCATGATTCAGCAGGACATGAAAAAGCTGGTGGCCTATTCGTCGGTTGCGCACATGGGTTTTGTGACGCTGGGGTTCTTCATTTTCAACCCGCTGGGCGTGTCTGGCGGCATTGTGCAAATGATCGCCCATGGCTTCGTCTCAGCCGCCATGTTCTTGTCGATAGGCGTGCTCTACGACCGTGTTCATTCTCGTGAAATCTCCAGCTACGGCGGTGTGGTCAACACCATGCCCAAGTTCGCCGCCTTTGCCTTGTTCTTCGCCATGGCCAATTGCGGTTTGCCGGGCACAGCCGGTTTTGTGGGTGAGTGGATGGTCATTTTGGGTGCCGTCAAGTTCAACTTCTGGGTGGGCATGTTGTCCGCCTCGGCTTTGATTTTTGGCGCCGCTTACACGCTGTGGATGTACAAGCGCGTTTACTTGGGCCCCGTGGCCAACGACGAGGTGAAAGCCTTGACCGACATCAACGGCCGAGAATTCCTGGTGATGGCTTTGCTGGCCGCTGCCGTGCTCTACATGGGTGTCTATCCCAAGCCATTCACCGATGTGATGGACAGCTCGGTGCTGGACCTGCTCCAACATGTGGCCCAGTCCAAACTGCCTTGATGGTTGGACGGACCGCACATTGCCAGATTTGAAGAATTGAAAGAAGACCCATGATGGACAACGCCAGTTGGATGACGGTTTACCCGGAGATCGTGTTGCTGGTCATGGCCTGCGTGATCGCGCTGGTCGACCTCTTCGTGAAAAGCCCCAAGCGCACAGTGACTTATGCCCTGACTTTGCTTTCACTGGGCGGTGTGGCCTTGCTGAACGCGATGTTTGCCGACGCTGGCCAAACCGTGTACGGCTTTGGCCACTTGGTGGTGAGTGACCCGATGGGACATTGGTTGCGCTGCTTTGCCACGATCGCCGTGATGGTCACCTTGGTCTATTCGCGCCCCTATGCTGCTGACCGGGACATGCTGCGTGGAGGTGAATTGTTCACGCTGAGCATGTTTGCTTTGCTGGGCATGAGCTTCATGATCTCGGGCCAAAACTTCATCGTGATTTACCTGGGGCTGGAACTGTTGACCTTGTCCAGCTACGCCTTGGTGGCGCTGCGCCGTGACCACGGGCAAGCCACAGAAGCAGCCATGAAATACTTTGTGCTGGGGGCTATGGCCTCGGGCTTTTTGCTCTATGGCATGTCCATGTTGTATGGTGCGACCGGTAGCTTGGAGTTGTCCGAGGTGCTCAAGGCGATAGCGACGGGTCAAGTCAACCACCGCGTCTTGGTCTTTGGTTTGGTTTTTATCGTCTCCGGTCTGGCCTTCAAAATTGGGGCAGTGCCATTTCACATGTGGATCCCGGACGTTTACCAAGGTGCACCCACTGCGGCCACCCTGATGATCGGCGGCGCTCCTAAGCTGGCTGCTTTTGCGATCATGGTTCGTCTCTTGGTCGAAGGCCTCTTGCCATTGGCCTTTGACTGGCAGCAGATGATGTCCTTGCTGGCGATCGGTTCGCTCTTGATTGGTAACTTGGCGGCGATTGCCCAGACCAACCTGAAACGCATGTTGGCTTATTCGACCATCGCGCAAATGGGCTTTGTGCTGCTGGGATTTGTAGCAGGTGTTGTCAACGGTCAAACCACCTTGGCTGCCAATGCTTACAGCTCAGCCATGTTCTACATGATTGCCTATGTTCTGACCACCTTGGCCAGTTTCGGCGTCATCATGCTTTTGGCGCGCCAAGGATTTGAGAGCGAAAACATTTCGGACCTGGCCGGCTTGAACCAGCGCAGCCCCTTGTACGCCGGTGTGATGGCCATTGGCTTGTTTTCCCTGGCCGGTATTCCACCCATGGTGGGTTTTTATGCCAAGTTGGCGGTGCTGCAATCGCTGATCGCGTCTGGCCAGTCCTTCTACATGGGTCTGGCGATTTTTGCGGTGATCGTGTCCTTGATCGGCGCTTTCTATTACCTGCGTGTGGTCAAGGTCATGTACTTTGACGAGCCTGTCACCGCGACGACCGTCTCGGCCGACCTGGATGTTCGCGTGGTGCTGACTTTGAACGGCCTGTTGGTCCTGGTTTTGGGCATCGTGCCCGGGGCTTTGATGGCTTTGTGCGCTGACGCCATTGCCCGCATGCTGGCGGTTTGATGCGATGAGCAATTCTTGGTCCATCGTTGTGGTGCTGGCCTTGGCCTTGTTGGCTGCCAATCTGCCCTTTGCCAACCAACGTATTCTGGCCATGGGACCCTTGCGACGCAGCAAGTCCTTGGCGATCCGCTTGGTCGAGTTGGTGGTCTTGTACTTTGTAGTGGGTGCCATTGGGCGATTGCTTGAAAACCATGGCGGTCAAATCGCGCCCCAAGGCTGGGAGTTTTATGCCATCACCGGCACCATGTTTTTGACCTTGGCCTTTCCCGGTTTTGTGTACCGCTACCTGATGCACCGTCAGCACTGAGCGACAGCTTGGTCACTTTGCCCCACCCCATGTCTGACGATCACCTGATCGAGCACCGCGTGGCTCAAGAGGAGTTGCTGCGGGGGCACTTCTTGCATGCTTTTCGCGACACGGTGCGTTTGCCCAACCACAGCCTGGCCACCCGAGAATATGTGGTCCACCCTGGCGCGGTGATGGTGATCCCGATGCTGCAGTTGCCAGACGGCCAGATCCGCCTGGTGCTGGAGCGGCAATACCGTTACCCGGTAGCGCAGGTGATGATCGAGTTCCCAGCAGGCAAGCTCGATGCCGGCGAAGACCCTTGGCTGTGCGCCCAGCGCGAGCTGATGGAAGAAACCGGCTACCGCGCCCGCGAATGGGCCAAAGCCGGGGTTTTGCACCCGGTGATCGCCTATTCGACCGAGGTGATCGAGATCTGGTTTGCACGGGACCTCACCTTGGGTGAGCGTCAACTTGACTCTGAAGAGTTTCTGGATGTCTTCACCGCCACACCGGATGAGCTGATGGCCTGGTGCCAACAAGGCCTGGTGACCGACGCCAAAACCCTGACCGGTGCACTTTGGATGCAGAATGTGCTCTCCGGTGCCTGGCCACTGACTTGGCAAAGCGCCTCTTGAATCCTCGCCCATGAAAGTCCTTGACCTCCAGTGTCGTCAGGGCCACAGCTTTGAAGGCTGGTTTGGCTCACAAGACGATTACGACGCGCAACGGGCGCGGGGCTTGGTCACATGCCCGATGTGCCATGACGGCGAGATCACCAAATTGCTGTCTGCACCGCGCCTGAACTTGGGGCACGGCACCAAGCCTGCTGAGCCTGCAACCGTGGATGCCGCTGCTTCGCCCACTGTTGAAACAGCGCCTGCTGACGCCACCCCTGTGGTTCAAATGCAGGCGGCCCTGATGCACATGGTGCGTCATGTGATGGCCAACACCGAAGACGTGGGCAAGCAGTTCGCCGAAGAGGCCCGCAAGATCCATTACGGCGAACGTGAAGAACGCAATATCCGAGGGAGCGCTACCCGTGAAGAGACCGAGGCCTTGCTGGACGAAGGCATCGAGGTCATGCCTTTGCCCGGCCTGCTGAAAGAGACCTTGCAGTAAGCCTGTGACCGCGCAGTCCATGCACCAACTCCACATCCCCGACACCGAAGTCGAACTCACTGCCATTCGGGCTCAGGGGCCGGGCGGTCAAAACGTCAACAAGGTTTCTAGCGCCATCCAGTTGCGTTTCGATGTGGCCCAAAGCGCCTTGCCAGAAGATGTCAAAAACCGCTGGCTGCAATCGGGCGACAGCCGTTTGTCGCTGGAGGGTGTGCTCATCATCAAAGCCCAGCGCCACCGCACTCAAGAGGCCAACCGTCAAGATGCCTGGCTTCGCTTGTATGAATTGCTGGATCAATTTGCCAAAGCGCCCAGGGCGCGCAAAGCGACCAAGCCCAGTTATGGTTCAGTACAACGCAGGCTGGAAGCTAAGGCCATGCATGCCAAGTTGAAAAGCACGCGCCGCAAAGACGATTCGATTTAAGGCGTCAATTCGCGCCGAACCTGCGCCACCCATTGCGTCAAAACATCTGGCGTGTCAGCGGCGATGACTTGGCGATGGTCCATGCTGCGCAGCCAGGTGATCTGCCGCTTGGCCAGTTGTCGCGTGGCAAAGATGCCGCGCTCTGCGATTTCTTTTTCGCTCCTGTCGTCGTCCAGCCCTTGCCAGGCCTGGCGGTAGCCCACGCAACGCATCGAGGGCAAGTCGGGGTGCAGGTCACCCCGCTTGCGCAGCAGTCGCACTTCATCCATGAAGCCTTGCGCCATCATCCGTTCAAAACGCTGGGCAATGCGATGGTGCAGCCAACTCCGGTCCAGCGGCTCCAGGCTCAGCACCGGGATGTGCCAGTCGGGTGCAGAAGCCTTGGCGCATTGGTGGAAAGACGACAGGGTCTGGCCGGTGGCGGTCCACACTTCCAGAGCGCGGCCTACGCGTTGGCTGTCGCCAGGGGCCAGTCGGGCGGCGCTTTCAGGATCCACCTGCGCCAACTCAGCGTGCAGGGCGGGCCAGCCCACTTGCGCCGCGCGGGCCTGAATGGCTTCGCGCACCTGCGGGTTGGCGGCAGGGATGTCGTTCAGGCCTTCCAGCAGGGCCTTCAGGTAGAGCATGGTGCCGCCCACCAGCAGCGGCATGCGGCCCCGGACATGGATCTCGCCGATCAGGCGGGTGGCGTCGCGGGCAAACTCGGCCGCACTGTAGCTTTGCAAGGGATCAAGGGTGTCGATCAGGTGGTGTGGCACGGCAGCCAACTCGTCGCGGCTGGGCTTGGCGGTGCCAATGTCCATGCCCCGGTACACCAAGGCCGAGTCCATGCTGATGATTTCTGCGCCACCGCGCGCTTGCAGCGCTTGGGCCAAGGCCAAGGCTGCAGCGGTTTTGCCGCTGGCCGTGGGGCCCACGATGGCGATGGCATCGAGTGACCGGGATTGCGTGGGCGTGCTCATGCGGTGTGCAGCGCCAGTGGCCTGCCATGGCGCTGCACCGCGGTCCAGGCCACGATGGCCAACAAGGTGCTCCAAACCAGCATGCCATGCGCCAAGGCGAAGACCGGCACGTCCATGTTGCGCCCCAGCCAATCGCCCATGAAGAAGGCGCTCAGCATCATGAGAAAACCGTTGAGTGCAGAAGCCGTGCCCGCTTGGAATGGGAAGGGCGCGACCACGGCGCTCTGGCCACAAGGCTGATGCACGCCGTGGGCAAACATGTAGCCGTAGACCGGCAGCATCACAGCCCAGGCGCCGTACCAGTCCTGGCCCAGGCCCATGTGGGCCAGTGCGGTCAAAAACACGGCGCTGAGCAGCGTGATCACCGCCGCCACCCCCACGGTGCGGTGCACGCTGGTGCGCCTGAGCATCCATCGGCCCCAGAACGTGCCCAGAATGTAGGACAGGGACATGGTGAGCATCAGCAGGCCGTAGGTGGTTTTGCTGTAGCCCAGTTGTTGTGTGAAGACGAAAGACGAGGTGGCCAAAAAGGTGAACAGCCCCAGGTAAGACGCAGACGACAAAGCGCACCATGTGAGGAACACCGGATGGCGAAAAATCGCCACGTTGGACTGCCACAAGGAGCGCCACTGCAGCGCATCCATTCGCCGTTGTGCCAGAGTTTCCCGGTAACCCCACAGCAGCAAGCCCAATGTGAGCAGGCCAAACAAGGTCACGGAAAACAAGGCGTAGCGCCAACCGACCCAATCGCTGAGCAGGCCGCCTACCGGGGCGCAGGTGCAAGCAATCACGCCCAGGCCCGTGAGCGCTTTCGACATGACTTGGGCGCCTTCGTGTGGCGGATACAAATCCCGCACGATGGCGCGAGCCGCCATCACGGCTGCGCCCATGCCAATGCCTTGCACCGTGCGCGCCGCGATCAGCCAATCAATGCCGGGCGCTGCCACGCAAGCCAGTGAGGCCAGCACATAAGCGCTCATGCCCCACAGCAAAATGGGTCTGCGTCCAAAACGGTCAGACATCGGCCCCCAGACCAGCTGCGAGAGGCCAAAGGCCAAGAGCAGTGCGGTCAAGGTCAGCTGGATCTGGCCCATGCTGGCGCCCAGGCTGTCGCGGATGGCAGGCAAGGTGGGCAGGTACAGGTCGGTGGTGACCGCTTGCAGGCCCAGCAAAAGGGCCAGCAGCACAACAACAAAGTGACGGTGCATCAACGGCCTCGCAAAAACAAGGTGTCCAGATCACGCATTGTCATTTGACGCCAAGTGGGGCGGCCGTGGTTGCACTGGTCAGACCGTTCGGTCTCTTCCATTTGGCGCAACAGGGCGTTCATCTCGTCCAAGGTCAGACGGCGGTTGGCGCGCACGGCGCCGTGGCAGGCCATGGTGGCCAGGATTTCATTTTGGGCGCGCTGCACCACGGTGCTGGCGTCGTGCTGGGCCAGTTCGGCCAGCACACTGCGGGCCAATTCCACCGCATCGCCCAGCGCCAAGCTGGTGGGCACGGCACGCACGGCCAGGGTCTTGGCCGACAGGGGTGAAATTTCCAAGCCCAATTGTTCCAAGGCTTCGGTGCAGGCTTCAGCGGTGGCCACTTCAGTGGGGTTGGCAGCGAAGGTGGCGGGAATCAGCAGCGGCTGGCTGGCGATGCGCGGGCCCTCGCCGTCTGAGCTGTTGAGCTGGGTTTTCAGGTGCTCGTACACGATGCGCTCGTGCGCGGCGTGCATGTCCACCACCACCAGGCCTTGTTTGTTTTCGGCCAGGATGTAGATGCCCTGCAGTTGAGCGATGGCGCGGCCAAGTGGCCAAGCGCCCTCGGGCAAGGGGGCTGGTGCGGCCAAGGGGGTGGGGTGGGGCATTGTGCCCGCTGGGTTGGGTACTGTCTCTGTACGGGCCGCCTGCAGCCAATCGGGCGCGGCGCGTTCTTGCGCACTCAGGTCTTGGCTTTGTTCAGGTGGGTTCCACAGCGCCTTCAGGTCGGCCATGGCCTGTTCGCCGTCCACCCGGTGGTGCACATAATCGGCGGGTTTGTAGCTCGGGGCAGAAAATGTTGAGGGGCCAGGCCGCTGAAAAGCCATGCCGCTTTGTTGCCAGGCGGCCGATTCGGGCAGGGCTTTGGCGGTCGGGCCGTTTGTCAGCGCAAAGCCGGTGGCGGTACTCGCGACGTCGTTGTTCAGGTTTTGCGAGCGCGGTGCGGCCAGCGCGTTTTCCAGCGCATGCCGAACGGCCTGGTGCACGGCCCGGCTGTCGCGAAAACGCACCTCGATCTTGGTCGGGTGCACGTTCACATCCACCAAGGTCGGGTCGATCTGCATGAAGAGGGCGTAGGCCGGTTGCTTGTGCCCGTGCAGCACATCTTCATAGGCGCTGCGCGCGCCGTGCATCACCACTTTGTCGCGCACAAAGCGGCCATTCACATAAGCAAATTGGTGGTCGGGGCGCGAGCGGGCGGCGTCGGGCAAGCCAGCGCGGCCAATCACTTGGAGCGGCCCGGCGGTGTATTCCACCGCGATGGACTGGGCCACGAACGCTTCACCCAGCACATCGGCCAGGCGCTGCGCCAGACCCGCTGCGCCGGGGTGTACCCGCCACTGCTCCACCAGTTTGCCCTCGTGCCAGATGGCAAAGCCCACATCGGGGCGGGCCAGGGCGTGGCGGCGCACGGCCTCGATGCAATGCGCCAGTTCGGTGCTGTCGCTTTTCAAAAATTTGCGGCGGGCGGGGGTCGAGAAAAACAACTCTTTCACCTCCACCGTGGTGCCCACGGCGCGGGCGGCGGGGCGGATCTCGCCGGTGCGGCCGTCCAACGCCAAGGCGGTGGGTTGGCCGTCCATGCGCGAGAGCAGGGTGAGTTCGGACACCGAGTTGATGGCCGCCAGGGCTTCGCCCCGAAAACCCATGGTCATCACCGATTCGAGGTCATCCAGGTTGCCGATCTTGCTGGTGGCGTGGCGCTTCAAGGCCGTGGACAGTTCGTCCGGGGCGATGCCGCCGCCGTCGTCTTCCACCGAAATCAGCCGGGTGCCGCCGCCCACCAAGCGCAGCGTGATGCTTTGCGCGCCCGCGTCCATGGCGTTGTCCAGCAGTTCGCGCACGACCGAGGCGGGGCGCTCGACCACCTCGCCGGCCGCGATTTGGCTGATCAGTTCATCGGGCAGTTCGCGGATGGGGCGGCGCGCGGTCGCCTGGCTTTGTTGGGAGGTCACCGCCTGATTTTAGGGCTTCACAGGGGATAATTCAGGAATGGATATCCTTTTGCAACTCCTTGATTTCATCCTCCACGTAGACCGTTATCTGGCGGTCTTTGTGGCCCAACATGGTGCGTGGGTCTACGCCCTGTTGTTTGCCATCATCTTTGTGGAAACCGGCTTGGTCATCATGCCCTTTTTGCCGGGCGATTCCTTGCTCTTCATCGTGGGCACCATGTGCGGTGCCGAGTTGCTGAGCTTGCCCTTGACGGTGGCCTTGTTGTTGGTGGCCGCAGTGCTGGGTGACCAAACCAATTACACCATTGGCCGCTACTTTGGTCCCCGGGTATTTCAATGGGAAGACTCCCGGTTTTTCAGCCGCAAAGGCTTTGACCAAGCCCATGCGTTTTATGAAAAATACGGCGGCATCACCATCATCCTGGCGCGTTTCATGCCGTTCATCCGCACTTTTGTCCCCTTTGTGGCGGGTGTGGCCGAGATGACGCGCAGCAAGTTCACGCTGTTCAATGTGGTGGGCGGTGTCATTTGGGTGGTGGGTTTGACGCTGGCCGGCTACCTGTTCGGCAACTTGCCGTTTGTGCAAACCCATCTTTCCAAGATCATCTGGGCCTTGATCTTCGTGCCGGGCTTGATCGCCGTGTTGGGCGCCTGGCGGGCGCGCAAAGCGGCTTGATCAAAACGCCAGAAATCCAGTCGGCTTTCGCTTGGTCATCCCGCACTGGATGCGGGGTCCAGTTGTTCTGAAAGCCTGGACCCCGGGACTTCGCCCAGAGAGACCTGCATGTGAGGGTTTCCAAAATGAATAAAGCTCGGGCATGTGAGGCGACTGGCAGCCTTGGGGGTTCAGATGCTGCGGTTGCGTGCCAGCGGCGGGTTGCGTGAGAAGTACTCAACGATGCCTCGCAACAGTGCATCCGTGAGTTTTTGCTGGTGGCTTTCGCTGCGCAGTTTTTCTTCCTCCAGCGGGTTGCTGATGAAGGCGGTCTCCACCAGCACGCTGGGGATGTCGGGCGCTTTGAGCACGGCAAATCCGGCTTGCTCGACACGGGGTTTGTGCAGGCGTCCCACTCCGCCAATTTGGTGCAGCAGGTGCTTGCCCAGTTGCAGGCTGTCCTTGATCTGGGCGGTGGTGCTCATGTCCAGCAGCGCATGCTGAACCTGAGCATCCTGTGATCCCAGATTGATGCCGCCCACCAAATCGGCCTTGTTTTCTTTTTGCGCCATCCAGCGCGCCGCGCTGCTGGAGGCGGCACCTTGGCTCAGTGCAAAAACGCTGGCACCGCTGGCTTGTGGGGTGAAGAACGCGTCGGCATGGATGCTCACCAACAAATCGGCCTGAACCCTGCGGGCTTTTTGGACCCGCACTTGCAGCGGCACAAAGTAGTCGGCATCCCGTGTCAGGTAGGCCCGCATGGGACTGCCGCCCACACTGCTGGCATTGATGCGGTCTCGCAGCATTTTGGCAATCTTCAGGACCACGTCTTTTTCCTGGGTGCCGCCAGGGCCAATGGCACCGGGGTCTTCGCCGCCGTGTCCGGGGTCGATCGCCACCACGATCAGCCTGTCCGTGGGGGTGGTTTGGCGCGCAGGGTGGTCGGGGCGGTCCATGGATGCCACGGGAGGCTCAAATTCTTGCCGCCGGGTGGATGCGGGTGCAGGAGCAGGCGTGGGCGGTTTTTGGCTTTGACGGGCAATCAGTTCCCCCAAGGGATCGCTTGCGTTGGCCGCGGCCACAGGCGCGGCAGCAGGCGAGGAGGCTCGGGCGCTCACCCGCTCCTGGATCAATTGCTCCAAGGGGTCGATCGCTTGTGTGGGGTACAGGTCCAGTACCAGTCGGTGGGCGTAAGCCGCAACCGGTTGCAAGGTGAAGACTTGCGGGGCGATCGGGCGCTTGAGGTCGATGACCAAGCGGACCACATGGGCGCTGTATTGGCCCACTCGGATGCCGGCAATGTTGGGGTCGCTGGCCTGGACCTTGCCCACCAACTCGCGCAGGGCGGGGTTGAGTTCCATGCCTTCAATGTCCACGGCCAAGCGTGGCGGGGAATCAATGAAGGTCTGCCGGGTTTGCAAGGCCTTGTCTGACTCCAGCGTGACCCGCGTGTAATCGGCCGCAGGCCAAATGCGCACGGCCATCATGGTGGCGCCGCGCGCCACGTGCGAGGCCCCCAGACTGAGCGCCAGGAAACCCGCTTTGATCAGGCGCCTTCGGTCAGCGCGCATGCCCATTTGCCATCCAGTCGTTCAGCCAGGTTTGGCCTGAAGCGGTTTGGGCACTCATCTGAACTTGGCGCTGGTCTTCGTCCAGCGCGTGCAGCGCGATCACCAAGTCGGCAGGCGGCAGTTGCCCCGCCACTTTGTCGGGCCACTCCATGAGCTTGAGGCCGGGTCCGGCAAAGATGTCGCGAAAGCCCGCGTCCTCCCACTCTTGGGGGTCGTTGAAGCGGTAAAAGTCAAAGTGCCAGATCGGCCAGGCGTTTTCGCCCGTGCCCGCTTGGTGCGGCTCAACCACGGCGTAAGTCGGGCTTTTGATGCGGCCTGGCACTCCGGCGGCGCGCAGCAGGTGGCGCACCAGCGTGGTTTTGCCAGCGCCCAAGTTGCCGCGCAGTTCGATGCGCGCATCGCGCCCGCCCTCCCAGCTTTGCAGGGCTTGGGCCAGTCGCTCGGCAAAGCTTTGGGTGGCCGACTCATCCGGCCATAAGCCCGTCCAAACCGGGGTGTGGGCGTGGCTTTCTACAATCGGCGTGTGACTGCTCAACGTACTCAGATCGAACCTCGTGAATGGCTGTCCCAGATCCAAATCTGGGCGCAAGAGTCAGGATTGTCCCAAATTGGTGTGACCGGTGTCGATTTGGCCACGGCGGAGCCGGGATTCCAGGCGTGGTTGGCTGCCGGATTTCATGGCAGCATGGCTTACATGGCCGCGCATGGCTTGAAGCGGGCACGGCCTGCCGAGCTGGTGCCGGGCACGGTGAGCGTGATCACCGCCCGCATGGATTACCTGCCGCACGGAACGCCACCCGACTGGGTGGCCCGAGAAACGGCCCGCAGCTTGCGGCCGGGCGAGGCGGTGGTGTCGGTCTATGCCCGAGGGCGCGATTACCACAAGGTCTTGCGCGGCCGTTTGCAAAAGCTGCAGGATCGGATTGCCGATGCGATTGGCCCCTTCGGTCACCGTGTCTTTACCGACTCGGCCCCAGTGCTGGAGGCCGAGTTGGCCACGCGCAGCGGCTTGGGCTGGCGCGGCAAACACACCTTGGTGCTGAACCGGGAGGCGGGCTCGATGTTTTTCCTGGGCGAGTTGTTTGTGGACTTCGCTTTGCCTCAGACCGCTGCTGTGAGCGACCATTGCGGCCAATGCACCGCTTGTATGGACCTGTGCCCGACGCAAGCCATCGTGGGCCCCTACCAACTGGACGCACGGCGTTGCATTTCTTATTTGACGATCGAGCATGCAGGACCGATCGATGAAGCGTTGCGACCCTTGATTGGCAACCGCATTTACGGTTGTGACGATTGCCAGTTGGCTTGCCCCTGGAACAAGTTCGCGCAGGTCAGCGCTGTGCCCGATTGGCAAGCGCGTGAAGGCCTGGATGCGTCCAGCATCTCAGCCTTCTTGGCCTGGAGCGAGGCTGAGTTTTTGCACCGCACAGAAGGCAGTGCCATCCGCCGCATTGGACATGCGCGGTGGCTGCGTAACTTGGCGTTGGCGGCTGGCAACGCACTGGCTTCGGATGCGCTGGCAGCCCCAGAGCGGGACAGACTTCAGAGGGCCTTGCAAGCCCTCACGGCACATGCTGATCCGGTGGTGCAAGATCAGGTGTCCTGGTCCTTGCGATCATCCTTTCGGGCTCAGTTCATGTCACCCCGGAATTGATCAGGGGTCCAAGGTGAATCACCTCCAACGTGGCTACCGGATCAAGTCCGGTAGGTCGCGGGATGGGAAGGGGGTCAGCCCGGGGTGCCTGTGGGTCAGCGCAACACACCCAAAGCAAACGGCAAGCTCCACATGCCCGACAAGGTGGACAGCGTCACCAAGCCCGCCACATAAGGCCCGTTGTAGCCCATGCGGGCGGCCAGCACATAGCAAGTGGAGGCGGTGGGCAATGCCGAGAACGCCAGCAATACGGTGGTCTGGGTGGGCGTCAAGGCGAATATTTGGGACATGCCCAGAGCGATCAGTGGCAAAGCCAAGTGTTTGATCGACAACACGCTCAGGCCCAACACCTTGCTTTGTCGCAATGTGTCCAACTGCATGCCTGCACCAGCCGCCATCAGGCCCAAGGCCAAAGACGAGGCACCAATGCGGCTGAGGCTTGGGTCCAGCCACTGGGGAATCCGCAAACCCATGAGGTTGGCGCTCAGGCCCGTGACCGTGGCCACGATCAGTGGGTTGCGAACGAGTTCGCCCAAAAACCCTTTTTGGGCATGTCGGGCCATGGGCCAAACGGCACCGATGTTGAACAAGGGCACGCAGACGCCAATCAACATTGAAATCATCAGCAAACCTTCAGGGCCGGCCAGGCGTTCAGCCAGTGCCAATGCGATGAATGAGTTGAAACGGAATCCCACTTGGGCGCTGGCCGCGTGGTCCCGTCGGTCCAAATATTGGCCCAAAACAGGCCAGTGCGGCAAGCTGTAGGACAGGGCGATGGCACACACCCCCAAGCTCAGGCCCGCACCGATCAGGCTTGAGGCTTCTCTCAGTTGGATGGGGCTTTTGAGGATGGAATGGAACAGCAAAACCGGAAACAGAAAGAAATAGACCAGCGTTTCAACCTGCTGCCAGACAGGACGGTTCAAAGCCGTGTAACGGCAAATCAAATAGCCGCACAAGATGAGGAAGAAATCGGGAAAGAGCAGTTGGGCAAAGTTCACCATTTTGAGCATAACCTGAGGGCCTGTCCCGGCGGACTTGGTCCTGTCGCTTGCGTGATGCTTCGAAGCCTTGTGTGGGATTTCCCTTTTGGGCAGGGGCATTGATTTTGCTTATGATCTGTGGTCCCTTAAGGAGTTTTTGCATGAAGCGTCGCAATTGGATTTCATGGGCCACATTGGCCGTCGTCAGTGGTTCGGTGTGGGCTCAGGCTTATCCCAACAAGCCCGTCAAGTTGCAAGTGCCTTTCGCACCGGGTGGCACCACCGACATCGTGGCTCGGGTCATTTCAGAGCCTTTGGGCAAAGCCCTGGGTCAGAGCGTCATTGTCGAAAACAAGGCCGGTGGCGGTGGCGTGGTGGGGGCCAACGAGACGGCCAAAGCCAGTCCTGATGGCTATTCGCTGGGCATGGCCACGGTCTCCACCACCGCAGCCAATCCGGCCATCAACACCAAAATTCCTTACAACGTCTTGACCGACTTCACACCGATCATCAACATTGCCGCTACACCCAATGTGATCGCTGTGCACCCCAGCTTTCCGGCGAAAGATTACGCTGGATTCGTGGCGGAGTTGAAGAAGAACCCAGGCAAATATTCCTACGCATCTTCGGGCACGGGCGGCATTGGCCACTTGCAGACCGAGTTGTGGAAGAGTTTGTCGGGCGTGTTCATCACCCACATCCCTTACCGCGGCGCAGGTCCCGCCCTGAACGACACCGTGGCGGGTCAAGTACCGATCATTTTCGACAACCTGCCTTCGGCCCTGCCTTTCATCCAGTCGGGCAAGTTGGTGGCCATTGTGTTGGCTGCGCCTCAGCGTTTGCCCCAGCTGCCCAATGTCCCGACCTTCAAGGAAATCGGTTTGGAGCCCGTCAACCGCATGGCCTACTACGGCATTTTGGGTCCCAAGAATTTGCCCAAGGAGGTGGTGGACAAAGTCAGCGCTGGGGTGAAGAAGGCCTTGCAAGACCCGGCTGTGGTCAAGCGCATTCAGGACACGGGCTCTTTGGTGGTGGCCAACACACCCGAAGAATTCACGACCCAAATCAAGGCCGAGTTCGAGGTGTACAAAAAGGTTGTAGACCAGCAAAAACTCAAGCTGGACTGATCCCGGCACCATGCATGCTGCCAGCCAGTCGGCCATCGACCGTTTTGCCGATGCCCTCTGGCTGGAGGATGGCCTGGCCGCCAACACATTGTCAGCCTACCGCCGCGACTTGGGGCTTTTTGCCACTTGGATTTTTGCAAGCCAAAGTCTGGCACTCGATGCCACGCAAGAGCATCACTTGCAAGCTTACTTTGCCGAGCGCCACCCCCAAAGCAAAGCGACCTCGGCCAACCGCCGGCTGACGGTTTTCAAACGCTATTTCCGCTGGGCCCTGCGTGAGCGCCTGGTCCAACAAGACCCCACGCTGCGCATGCTGGCGGCCAAGCAAGCCTTGCGGGTGCCCAAGACCTTGGGCGAGTCCCAGGTCGATGCCTTGCTCAGTGCCCCAGACGTGGCCACCCCTTTGGGCCTGCGTGACCGCGCCATGCTGGAGCTGATGTATGCCAGTGGCCTGCGCGTGAGCGAGTTGGTCTTGCTCAAAACCCTGCATGTGTCTTTGAACGAAGGGGTGCTGCGCATCATGGGCAAAGGCAGCAAGGAACGCTTGGTGCCTTTTGGTCAGGAGGCCCAGGCATGGCTGCAGCGCTATATGGCGCAAGCGCGCCCGTCTTTGCTCGGGCAGCGCCAGACCGAAGACCTGTTCATCACCTCCAGCGGCCCCAAGCCGGGCACGGGGATGTCGCGCGTCATGTTCTGGAACCTGGTCAAGCGTTATGCCATCCAGGCGGGCATCACCTCGCCGCTGTCGCCGCACACCTTGCGCCACGCCTTTGCCACGCATTTGATCAACCACGGGGCCGACTTGCGCGCTGTTCAAATGCTGCTGGGCCATGCCGACATTTCCACCACCACCATCTACACCCATGTGGCGCGAGAGCGGCTCAAGAGCTTGCACGCGCAGCACCATCCGCGCGGCTGATCTCAGCTCAAAGCCGCCAATTCGGCCTCTTCAAACCCCGCCAGCCGACGAGCGGCCATGTTGAAAGGCGGTCGCAGTTTGGGCGCGTCGTATTGCGCGATCAGCTCTGCGTAGGTGCGCACCGGGTCCAGTCCGCGTTGGGCGCACAGGTGGCGGTACCAGCGGTTGCCAGCGGCCACATGGCCAATTTCTTCTTCCAGAATGATGTCCAGAATCTGGCCTGCGGCATGGTCGCCCGCGCTGATCAGTTTGTTTTTCACACCCGGGGAGGCGTCCAGCCCGCGCGCTTCCATGGTGCGCGGCACGATGCCAATGCGGGCCAGCACATCGTCCTTGGTGCGCTCGGCCATGTCCCACAAGGAGTTGTGCGCCGGAAAGTCGCCGTAGTCGTAACCCATGCCGACCAAGTGCTTGCGCAGCAGGGTGAAATGTTTGGCTTCCTCTTGGGCAATGCGCACCCAGTCGGTATAAAACGCATCGGGCATGCCCGCAAAGCGCCAGACCACGTCGAGCGCCAGGTCGATGGCGTTCAGTTCGATGTGGGTGATCGAATGCAGCAAGATCGCCCGGCCCTCGGGCGTGGTGAGCGATTTGGCCTTGATGTGGGTGTGCGGCAACAACGCAGGTTTGGGCGGGCGGCCGGGGCTGGGGCAGGGCGCTTGCAGTGCTTGGTTGGCCCCAACGGGCGTGCTCAAGTCCAGCGCGAGCGTGGCCTGGGCTTTTTTCAGGGGGTCGGTCTCAGCCCAGGGCCCCAGGGCGGCAATTCGCAAAGAAGACATGCGTGGCAAAAAGAGTTCGGCAAAATGGGTTTCCCGTCAGAAAACCCCGTTACCACAGGACATGACGGGTCTCGGGCGCAAGCCAAGGGCCTGAGCCTGCCTACAATTGTAGGTTTTGCCGATCCGATCACCCCACAGGAGACTCCCCATGGCCATTTACCAGCTTGATGCGCACACCCCTGAAGTGGCCGATTCCGCGTGGGTCGCCGACTCGGCGCAGGTCATGGGCGCAGTTAAGATCGCCAAAGACGCCAGTGTCTGGTTTGGCACCACCATCCGGGGTGATACCGAAACCATCGAGATTGGCGAAGGCAGCAACATCCAGGACGGCAGCGTGATGCACGCCGACCACGGCAAGCCGATCAAGGTGGGCAAACACGTGACGGTGGGCCACATGGTCATGCTGCATGGCTGCACGATTGGCGATGAGTCGCTGATCGGCATTGGCGCGGTGGTGCTCAACGGTGCCAAGATCGGCAAGAACTGCTTGGTGGGGGCCGGTTCGCTGGTCACCGAAGGCAAGGAATTTCCCGATGGCTCGATGATCATGGGCACCCCCGCCAAGGTGGTGCGCGAATTGAGCCCCGAGCAGATCGAAGGCCTGCGCCAAAGCGCTCGCCACTATGTGGAAAATGCCCAGCGTTTCAAAGCCGGTTTGAAAAAAATCGGCTGAGCCTTGACCCCATTACTTTTGAGGATTGGCCTGATGGGCCGGTGATTTGATTTTGTCCGAACTCCATAAATTCATTTTTGAAGGCTTGCCGGTGCGCGGCATGCTGGTGCGCTTGACCGATGCTTGGCAAGACATCCTGGCGCGCCGCGCTGCCAACTCCGAAACCGGCGCTTACCCCGCTCCTGTGCGCCAACTGCTGGGCGAAATGGCCGCTGCCGGTGTGCTGATGCAGGGCAACATCAAATTCAACGGGGCTTTGGTCCTGCAGATTTTTGGCAACGGCCCGGTCAAGCTGGGTGTGGTCGAGGTGCAGCCTGATTTCAGCCTGCGCGCCACTTGCACCCAAGTGGGCGATGTGGCCGAAGACGCCACCTTGAGCCAAATGGTCAATGTGAACAACCAGGGCCGTTGCGCCATCACGCTGGACCCCCAAGACCGTTTGCCAGGGCAACAGCCCTACCAGGGGGTGGTGCCCCTGTTTGGCGATCAGGGCGAGAAGCTGGAGAACATCAGCGAGGTGCTGGAGCACTACATGCTGCAGTCCGAGCAGCTGGACACCGTGCTGGTGTTGGCGGCCGACGACAAGGTTGCGGCGGGTTTGCTGATCCAGCGTTTGCCCATTGAGGGCGAGGGCAATTTGGCAGGCCGGGCCGACTCGGTGGAGCGTGAAGCGGCGCTGGGCCAAAGCGAAGACTTCAGCCGCATCGCGATTTTGACCAAAAGCCTCAAGCGCGAAGAATTGCTCACGCTCGATGCTGAAACCATCTTGCACCGCCTGTATTGGGAAGAACCGCTGGCCCGGTTCGAGCCGCTCATCGGCGAAATCGGTCCCCGCTTTGCCTGCCGTTGCAGCCGTGAGCGCGTGGGCAACATGATCCGCAGCCTGGGCACCGAAGAGGTGGAAAGCATCATCGCAGAGCGCGGCCAGGTGGATGTGGGTTGCGACTTTTGTGGTGCCGAGTACCAGTTTGACCCCGTGGATGCTGCAGGCTTGTTCACCGGCTTGAGCCCGGACCTGTCAGGCGGCGCGGTTCACTGATGGCGGGGGAGGTCGGGGTTTCAGCACCGACCATGTTGGCGCAAGCGCCGAACTGGAGTGTCAAGCAGACCGTTGCGCCAGCAGGCCCGTGAACAGCTTGTGTTCGCAACCCGGGTCGCTGCACTCGTTGCACTGCCAGACCGTTCGCCCTTGGTTGATGGCAAATTGCGCTTGCTCGCGCAGCTGCCCGGCTTGGCCGTCTTCGCCTGCCAGTCCCAAAGCCAGCAGGGCGTTGTGCAGGCGCTGGGGGCCTTGGCCATAGACCACGCGGTAGGTGATTTCGGCCCGTTCCAGGGCTTGCCTGACCAGGCTGTCCACCGGCCCACGCACATGCGGGCCATCGCGTTGCAGGCCATCGGCCACCCAGGGCAAATCCAGCCCGGTGACGAGCGTGATGTCGTACTGCGCTTGGTGCGTCAAAGCCATCGGGTACAGGCTGGCGTCCTCAAACAGCAGGTGGCTGTAAACCGCCGTCATGATCGGGGTGGTGTCCGAGATCACCCAGCCTGGCGCGGCTTGCTCCACCGCTTGGGCCTGCGCTTGCGCAATGGCGAGTTGTTCGTGCCGATGGGGAGTGCGGCCTTCGCGCTCGCACCAGTCGCGCAAGACTTCGTCCACGGTGTGCACCGCGTGGCCACGCATGCGGATCACTTCAGCCAGTGCCTGCGTCAGCCAGGACTTGCCGGTGCTTTCGGCACCCAGTATGGCGATGCGTCGTGGGGGCATCAACGCGCCGCCTTCAGCCGCGCCTGCCAAGCCTGCCATCCCCACAGGCTCATGAGGGCAAACAGCGCATACAAAATGCAAGTCAGCCACAGGCCTTTGTAGGCAAACAGGACCACGCTGAGGACATTGACCAGCAGCCAGACCCACCAGTTTTCAAGGTACTTGCGGCCCAACAGAACTTGTCCAACCAAGCTCAATGCGGTGGGCAGCGCGTCCCACCAGGCCACATCGCTGTCGGTGAAGGTTTGCAGCAGAACCGCCAAAGCGGGCCACAACACCACCGAGGCCGCAGTGACCACGGCCCAACCCCCACGGGGCAGCCGTTGAATACGCAAAGCCGGTTGGGCGTTATCACCCTGGCGCAGCCATTGCCACCAGCCCCACAGCGCCAGCGCGGCGAACACCAGCTGCAAAACGGCTTGGCCATACAGCAAGCTGCTTTTGAAAACAAAAAAGTAAAGAACTGAGCTGCTCAAGGCCAATGGCCAGCTCCAATGCAGTTCACGGATGCTGCAGACCACCATCACCAAGCCCAGCACAAAGCCGGCGATCTCGGTGCTGCTCATCATTTGGCGATCTGAACGAAGATCTCGTTGGCCTTGACCATGCCCAGCTCTAGTCGGGCGCGCTCTTCCACCATGTTCAGGCCTTCCTTGAGGTCATTGACCTCGGCATTGAGCTGTTCGTTGGTGCGGCGGGCTTCCTCGTTGGCCACCCTCTGCGCCTGAAGCTCCCGTTCGAGCTTGGCCACATTGGGCAAACCCCCACGTCCGAACCACAATTGCGCATTCACGACCACCAACAAGATGATCAGCACCACGGGGACGAGGCGGTTGGCCATGTTTCAAATTCAGCGCAGGTTGTAAAAAGCGTTGCGGCCGGGGTAAACCGCCACATCGCCCAAGTCTTCCTCGATGCGCAGCAACTGGTTGTATTTGGCCATGCGGTCCGAGCGGCTCATGGAGCCCGTCTTGATCTGGCCAGCGTTCAGACCCACCGCGATGTCGGCGATGGTGCTGTCTTCGGTCTCGCCTGAACGGTGCGAGATGACGGCGGTGTAACCGGCGCGCTTGGCCATTTCGATGGCCGCAAAGGTTTCGGTCAGGGTGCCGATCTGGTTGATCTTGATCAGGATCGAGTTGGCGATGCCTTTGTCGATGCCCTCTTTCAATATTTTGGTGTTGGTCACGAACAGATCGTCGCCCACAATTTGCACGTTTTTGGCCAAGCGATCGGTCAGCACTTTCCAGCCCTCCCAGTCGCCTTCGGCCATGCCGTCTTCGATGCTGATGATGGGGTACTTGTCACACCAGGTGGCCAGCATATCGGTCCACTGCTCAGACGTCAGGCTGATGCCGCCTTCACCGGCCAGCACGTATTGGCCATCTTTGTAGAACTCGCTGGCTGCGCAGTCCAGCCCGATGGCGATCTGCTCGCCAGCGGTGTAACCGGCGGCGGCAATCGCGTCGAGCACCATCTGGATGGCCATTTCATGGCTGTCCACGTTGGGGGCAAAGCCGCCTTCGTCGCCCACGGCAATGCTCATGCCTTTGTCGTGGATGATTTTCTTGAGCGCGTGGAACACTTCGGCACCCCAACGCACGGCTTCGCGGAAAGAGGGAGCACCCACGGGGATGATCATGAACTCTTGCAAGTCCAGGTTGTTGTTGGCGTGCGCGCCGCCGTTGATGACGTTCATCATGGGCACGGGCAATTGGTTGGCGTTCATGCCGC
Organism: Comamonadaceae bacterium; assembly: GCA_027485235.1. Classification (GTDB taxonomy): domain Bacteria; phylum Pseudomonadota; class Gammaproteobacteria; order Burkholderiales; family Burkholderiaceae_C; genus Limnohabitans_A. The sequence continues at coordinate 10 of JAIXRJ010000002.1, read as the reverse complement.
CAAAGTAGCG
>JAIXRJ010000026.1 GCA_027485235.1 Comamonadaceae bacterium | reverse complement strand
GTTTTCCATGAATTCAGCGCTTTGTTCCTGCCCCTTCATAGGGGGAGTCTCTAGGTCAGGTCACCCATGTCTGATTTAAGTCTTCAACTGCAGCAGGCCGCAAGCCAACTACCAGTTTCCACTTATTTCGAAGAAGCGCTGTTCCAGCGCGAACTCAACACGCTCTTCCGTCAAGGCCCGCGGTATGTGGGCCACCAGTTGGCCGTACCCCACCCGGGCGACTACTGCGCCCTGCCCCACGAGGCCGAAGGCCGCGCCTTGGTGCGCAACGCGCAAGGCGGAGTCGAGTTGGTCTCCAACGTTTGCCGCCACCGCCAAGCCCTGATGCTGAGCGGCCGGGGCAACCTGAACACCCAGCAAAAGGGCAGCGCAGGTGGCAACATTGTGTGCCCCCTGCACCGCTGGACTTACGCGCCCGATGGGCAACTGCTGGGCGCGCCCCACTTTGCGCAAGACCCTTGCCTGAACCTGAACAACTACAAGTTGCAAGAGTGGAACGGTTTGCTGTTCGAAGACAACGGCCGCGACATCGCTGCCGATCTGGCAGGCATGGGGCCACGCTCGCAACTCAATTTCGATGGCTACGCGCTCGACCGCGTGGCGCTGCACGAGTGCAATTACAACTGGAAGACCTTCATCGAGGTCTACTTAGAGGACTACCACGTCGGCCCTTTCCACCCGGGGCTGGGCCAGTTTGTCACCTGCGATGACCTGAGCTGGGAGTTCAAGGAACACTATTCGGTGCAGACCGTGGGTGTGTCGGGCGGCTTTGGCAAGCCGGGCTCGGACACCTACAAAACATGGCACGAGGTGCTGCTGAAATACCGCAACGGCCAATTGCCCGAACGCGGCGCGATCTGGCTAACGTTCTACCCGCACATCATGGTCGAGTGGTACCCGCATGTGCTCACCGTGTCCACCTTGCACCCGATCAGCCCGAACAAGACGATGAACATGGTCGAGTTCTATTACCCCGAAGAAATCGTGGCGTTTGAGCGCGAATTTGTCGAGGCCCAGCAAGCGGCCTACATGGAAACTTGCATCGAGGACGACGAGATCGCTGAGCGCATGGACGCAGGCCGCCAAGCCCTGCTGGCCCGTGGCGACAACGAAGTGGGCCCTTACCAAAGCCCCATGGAAGACGGCATGCAGCACTTTCATGAGTGGTACCGCCGCGAGATGCGCACGCTCTGAGCGGAAAGCCTCGATGCAAGCCTCATGGATGATTTTGGCGTCGCTGTTTTTTGCGACCATGGGCGTGTGCATCAAATTTGCGGCCGACCACTTCACAACCTTTGAGCTGGTGTTTTACCGCGGCCTGATCGGCATGCTCATCATGGCCAGTTTGTGCCGTGCAAAAGGCGTGGCACTGCGCACACCCGTGCCATGGATGCACATGTGGCGCTCGGCGGTTGGCGTGACGTCTTTGACCGCCTGGTTCTACGCCATCGCCCACTTGCCTTTGGCCACCGCCATGACGCTCAATTACATGAGCGGCGTGTGGGTGGCGGTTTTTTTGGTCGGTGGCACCATGGTCATGGGGCGTTTGCAAGATGCCGGCCGACAAGGCCCCATCGTCCTCACCGTGCTGGCCGGTTTTGCAGGGGTGGTCATGATCTTGCGCCCCACCATTGAGCAAAACCAATTGTTTGCCGGCGTGGTGGGTTTGCTCTCTGGCCTGGTGGCGGCATTGGCTTACATGCAGGTGGCCGCCTTGGGCCGCATGGGCGAGCCCGAATCGCGCACCGTGTTTTATTTCTCCATCGGCACCACGGTGGTCGGTGGGACCGCCGTGTTGTTCACCCGGGTCAGCGACTGGGTCTGGCCCCAGGCGCTGTGGCTCTTGCCGATTGGCCTGCTGGCCGCGCTGGGGCAGTTGTGCATGACCAAGGCTTACAGCAGCGGGTCCACACTGCTGGTGGCCAATTTGCAATATTCGGGCATTGTGTTTGCTGCGCTGTACGGTTTGTTTTTGTTTGGCGATCTGATCCCCCTGATGGGCTGGGCCGGCATGGCCCTGATCATCGCCAGCGGCATCGCCGCCACCGCCTTGCGCAAACGCGCCTTGCCCCAAGCCCCCGCCGAAGAACACTGACACAGGAGCCCCCATGTACCCCTTGCTGATCACCGCCACCCAAGTTCAAGCCCTGCAAGCACAAGGCACGCCCTTGGCCATCCTGGACTGCACATCGGACCTGATGAAGCCCGAGCTGGCCGACGGCCTGTTTGAAGCCGAGCACATCGCCGGGGCCCTGCAAGCGCACCTGGACCGCGACCTGAGCACGCATGACCATGACGCGGTCAATGGCGGTCGCCACCCCCTGCCGCCCCGAGAACGCGTGGCCGCTTGGCTGGGCAGCATGGGCATTGACAATGGCACACAAGTGGTGGTTTACGACCGCAATGCGGGCAACTACTGCGGCCGTTTGTGGTGGATGCTCAAGTGGCTGGGGCACGACGCCGTGGCCGTGCTCGACGGTGGCCTGCAAAGCTGGAAAGCCGCTGGCGGCAGCGTCGCCTCCGGCCCCAGTCAGGCTTATGGTGCAGCGACCTCGTTCACTGTGCAAGCCCCCTTGCGTGAGCTGGTGTTCACCGAGACCGTGGCCGCGCAACTGGGCCGCCCCACACAAACCGTGATCGATGCGCGTGCGGCGCCCCGCTACCGCGGCGAAGTGGAGCCGCTGGACCCGATCGCCGGGCACATTCCCGGCGCACTCAACCGCCCCTTCACCGACAACTTCACGCCCGAGGGCTTTTTCAAAAGCCCCGAAGTGCTCAAAGCCGAATGGGACCAAGTCTTGGCTGGCCGCAGCGCCAGCAGCGTGGTGCACCACTGCGGCAGCGGTGTGAGCGCCGTGCCCAACCTGATCGCCATGGAACTGGCCGGTCATGGCCCCACGGCTTTGTACGCCGGCAGCTGGAGCGAGTGGTGCCGCACCCCTGGTCTGCCCTGCGCCAAGGGCTGAACAAGCGCTGAGCGGCCAGGTCAGCCCGGGTGGGCCAAGTGGCTGACCGCCATGACCATGGCCATGCCGAAGACCAACCAAATCACTTGCGCCGCAGTTTCCCGGGCGCTCAGCCGCTTTTGCAATTGCGGGATCAAGTCGGCCAGGGCCACATAAATGAAGCTGCTGCTGGCCACCACCAAAAAGTAGGGCAAGGCACCGTGCAAGGCATCGACCAGCACATAACCCACGGCCCCGCCCAAAGCCGTGATGGCGCCTGCCATGGACACCTTGACCACCGCCGCGCGGCGGTTGCTGCTGCCCTGGCGCAAGACCACCAAGTCGCCCATGTGGTGCGGCACTTCGTGGGCCAGCACCGCCAGCGAGGCGATCACCCCCAACTGCACATCGGCCATGAAGGCCGAGGCGATCAAAATGCCATCACCAAAGCAATGCACGCTGTCGCCGGCCAGCACTGCCCAATGCCCGGCGGTGCGCTCACCGTGGGCGTGGTGGTGGTCGTGACCGTGACCGTGGTCGTGGTCGTGGTGCGCAAGCTCACCCGCATGCCCGTGGTGGTGCTCATGCCCGTGGTGCCACAGCTCGGCTTTGTCGAGCAAAAAGAAAAACACCAAGCCCAAGAGCAAAGTCAAAAACAAGGCCTGCGGGGCCAAGCCCGCCTCGAAAGCTTCGGGCAGCAAATGCAAAAAAGCTGTGGCCAGCAAAGCACCGGCGGCCAAGCTGAGCATGTGTTGGGTGTAACGGCTGATCACGCCAAAGCTCAGCCAAGCGGCCAACCAGACACTGCCGATACCGGCCACCAAGGTGCCGATCAAAATTTCCAAAAGAATCATTTTTCCATCCGGGGTGAGCGCACCCCCAACAACAAACCACCACCAAAACAAACCGCCCCGAAGGGCGGTTTTTCATGCGTTCATCCAGCCACGCCTTGGCGCTTGAGCCATGCCAGCAAACGATGCCAACCATCGTCCGCCGCCGCTTGGCGGTAACTCGGCCGGTAGTCGGCATGAAAAGCGTGCGGGGCCTCAGGATAAACCACAAACTCGCTGGCCTTGCCAGCGGCCGAGCCCTGCGCCAGTTCGGCTTTCATCTTATCAACCGTGTCAAGGGGGATGCCCGTGTCGGCCGCGCCATACAGGCCCAGCACCGGCGCCTTGATTTGCGCGGCCAGCGCCACGGGTTGCTGCGGCGTATTGGCCGTGCTGGCCCCCACCAAGCGGCCATACCAGGCCACACCGGCTTTCAGCTTGGGCTGGTGCGCGGCGTACAACCAGGTGATGCGGCCACCCCAGCAAAAACCGGTGATCGCCAGCTTGTCGGTGTTGCCACCGTTGGCAGCGGCCCAGGCCACCGTGGCATCCAGGTCGGCCATCACCTGCGCGTCGGGCACTTTGGAGATCACCTCGGCCTGCAGCTTGGCGATCTCTGTGTAAGCGCTCGGCTTGCCCTGGCGCACAAACAACTCGGGCGCGATGGCCATATAGCCCGCCTGCGCCAGGCGGCGCGTGACATCGGCGATGTACTCGTGCACGCCAAAAATCTCAGAAATCACCAAGACCACCGGCACATGGGATTTGCCCGCCGGCGCGCTGCGATAAGCCGGCAGCTTGAAACCGTTCACATCGATCATGACCTCGCCCGAGAGCAGGCCCGTTGAAGGCGTCTTGATCGCCGTTTGTGCCATCACCGTGCCCGCCGCAGCGGCATAACCCACCCCAACTCCCACCCCCAGCGCCACCTGCAAAGCCTGACGGCGCGTGCCGCCGGCCAAGGAACTTTTACCCAGCAAAGCCCGGGCGTCCTGAATCAGATCGTGGTTCACAAAGGGCTCCTGAAGCTGTGTCGGAGTGGCGAATCTTTACACAAATCCTGCCATCACAGACTTGGTTCCGGATCCAGTGCGCACAACTGACGTTTGCCAAGGGCAGCTCTGCCCAGTGGATCTCGGGTCTTCGCCCGGGATGACACAAAAGGCGTGCGGTGCTGAGCCCACCGCCTGACCGGCTTTTGCCACCGAAGCACTATAGGCGGCAAAAATGTGAATGCTTTCAGTTACGATCCAGCCTCACTTTGTGAGTACCAAATGGGTCTTAACTTGAATGAAACCAAATCCAGGGCATTGCTTTTCAGCAAAACCTGGGCCGACGCCTGCAACGAAGACAGCCAGGCCAAGCCCTTTTGGATCGACTTCTTTGAAATCTTTGGCATCACCAACAAACGCGTTGCCACCTTTGAGCTGAACGTCAAAAAGCTCGGCGGTGCGCAGGGCTTTGTGGATTTGTTTTGGCCCGGCGTGCTGTTGGTGGAGCACAAGTCACGCGGCAAAAACCTCGACGACGCGGTGGACCAACCCATTGGCTACCTGCACAACCTGCCCGAGCGCGACCTGCCCCAGCTGGTGGTGGTCTGCAACTTTGCCCGCTTTCGGGTGCGCCGCCTGGCCACCGGCGAGACGGTGGAATTTGAACTCCAGCACCTGCACAAACACGTGAAGCTCTTTGGCCTGCTGGCGGGCTACAAGGTGCAAGACATCCAGGCCGAAGACCCGGTCAACATCAAGGCGGCTGAGCGCATGGGCCGCCTGCACGACGCCCTAAAGGCCAGCGGCTACGAAGGCCACGCGCTGGAGGTGCTGTTGGTGCGCCTGCTGTTTTGCCTGTTTGCCGACGACACCGGCATCTTTCAGCCCGCGCAATCGTTTCGCGACTTTGTCGAAGAACGCACCGCGCCCGACGGCTCAGACCTGGGGCCGCGCCTGGGGCAACTGTTTCAGGTGCTCAACACACACGAGGGCCAACGCAGCAAAAACATCGACGAGCAGCTGGGCAAGTTCGCCTACATCAACGGCCGTCTGTTTGAAGAAACCCTGCCCATGGCCGACTTCAG
>JAIXRJ010000011.1 GCA_027485235.1 Comamonadaceae bacterium | reverse complement strand
GCTTTGGCGCGGGTGGCGCAGTACTCGGGCAGGTAGCGCCCGGCTTGGCGCATGAGCCAGACGGGGGTGTGGTCGGTGGCCTGGCGCAGACAGGCGCGCAGGAAGCTGTCGTTTTGGAGTTTCATGGAGATGGGAAATGAGGGAGCTAAAGCCAATGAAAATCCAAGGCTGTGTCAACTTGAATTTTTATATGCCGTCAATTTAACATGACGCCCTGCAAAGAGTCAGAAAAATCAAGACTTGTTGAGAAAACTCATCTGAAATTTGAGGTCTTGCTGGCTGTTGAGTTGCCAACGGCTGACTCAGCCGGACGTACAAACGAGATATTTCGGCTTGAAACTCTCGCCGAGCTTTGAGCAATCTGGGCTGATACAACGCCCAAGATTGCCACACTCACTGGCTTGATCAACACAGCCATGAGTTCACCAGAAGTGAAAACCCGATTGCAAACCTTGGGGGCTCAGCCTATCAATGTGGGCAGTCAACAATTATTGGCCGATATCAAAAGTGAATATGAAAAGGCCAGTGAGTTGGCCAAGAAAATGGGCACTGCCAAATAATTGATCTGGCAAAGCAGCGATCTTCTGGGGGCCTCTTGGGTGAGTGAGCGTACGCGGAAAAAAATTGGCTGAGCCCAGAGTCTGCCAAAGTTGAACCCCAGTGGTGGGGCCTAAATGGCGCTCACATGGCAGAGCCTAAGGAAAAAGGCCAACCCGTGAAGGTTGGCCTTGATTCGCTTGGAACCCGCATGGATGCTGGGTTTCCGCTGATGGTGCCCGGGGCCGGACTCGAACCGGCACGCCTTGCGGCGGGGGATTTTGAGTCCCCTGAGTCTACCAATTTCACCACCCGGGCGGTTATTTGTGAAGGTTGTGATTATAGACAGAATTTGGCCCAATTCGAAGCCCACTTTAGGCCGATGAATTCAAAAGGTGGTCCGCCTGTTGTCGGTTTGGGCTGCACCGAGCGTCGCTCGTGTGTCTGCCTGGCGCCCCGAATGGGGGCACTTATGGCAAAGTACGCCCATGATTTATCCCACCATTGAAGATGCCATTGGCAAAACCCCCCTGGTTGCATTGCAACGTTTGGGAGCAAGCGACATGGGCCCCAGGGGCAATGTGATTTTGGGCAAGCTTGAGGGCAACAACCCGGCGGGTTCCGTGAAAGACCGCCCGGCTGTGTCGATGATCCGCCGGGCCGAAGAACGCGGCGAGATCAAGCCGGGTGACACACTGATCGAGGCCACTTCGGGCAACACCGGCATCGCGCTGGCCATGGCCGCCGCCATCAGGGGTTACCGCATGATTTTGATCATGCCCGAAGACCTGTCGATTGAACGCGCACAAACCATGAAGGCTTTTGGTGCGGAATTGATCCTCACGCCCAAAAGCGGCGGCATGGAATATGCGCGCGATTTGGCCGACAACATGGCCGCGCAAGGCCAGGGCCGCATCCTGGACCAGTTCGCCAACGCCGACAACCCGCGCATCCATTACGAAACCACAGGCCCCGAGATTTGGGAGCAGACGGGCGGCAAAGTGACCCATTTTGTGAGCGCCATGGGCACCACCGGCACCATCACGGGTGTATCGCGGTTTCTGAAAGAGAAGAACCCGGCGATCCGCATCGTGGGCGCACAGCCCAGCGAGGGTTCACGCATTCCGGGCATTCGCAAATGGCCGCAAGAATACCTGCCCAAAATTTACGATCCCAGCCATGTGGACGAACTGGTTTATGTGAGCCAAAGCGATGCCGAAGAAACCTGCCGCCAGATGGCGCGGACCGAAGGCATCTTTGCAGGCATTTCGGCAGCGGGCGCTTGCTGGGTGGCCCAGCAAGTGGCTAAAACGGCGCAAAACGCCACCATCGTCTTCATCGTGTGCGATCGCGGCGACCGTTATTTGTCCACGGGTGTTTTTCCCGCCTGACCGGAGTTGTTTAGATGGCTGAATACCGCTTTTGCCCCCAATGCGCCAGTCCTTTGGCCTGGCTCTCGCAAATGGAAGACAGTGGCGAGACGCTGCGCCTGCGTTGCACCGCTTGTGACTTCACCCATTGGAACAACCCCACGCCTGTGCTGGCGGGCATTGTGCAGGTGGGCGATCAGATTTTGCTGGCCCGCAATGCGGCTTGGCCGGGTCGGCGTTTTGCGCTGATCACCGGCTTCATGGAAGCCGGCGAAACACCCGAAGAAGGCATCACCCGCGAGATTGCCGAAGAAACGAATTTGAAGGTGTCGGCCCTCAAGCTGATCGGCGTGTACGACTTCCAGCGCATGAACCAAGTGATCATTGCCTACCATGCGGTGGCCGAAGGCGAGGTGCGTTTGTCCCCCGAGTTGGCCGAGTACAAGATGTTCCACTTCCAGGACTTGATCTGCTGGCCCGCAGGCACTGGCTACGCTTTGGGCGATTGGTTGCGCACCCTTGGCATCGAGCCGAAATTCATGACCTGGGAAGAGCGTGCCGCGCAAAGTCAAGAACAAAATCAGGGCACATGATGCACATCGACAAAGAAATTGACACCAGTGGTCTGAACTGTCCCTTGCCGATCTTGAAGGCCAAGAAGGCCCTGAACGAGATGAGCAGCGGTCAAGTGCTCAAAGTGATCGCGACCGACCCCGGGGCTTGGCGCGACTTTGAAGCCTTTGCCAGACAGACCGGCAACGAACTGGTCATGCAAGAGAAGACCGAATCGAACTTTGTTTTCGGCCTCAAACGGCGTTGATGGTCTGACCGCCGGGGTCAAATTCAAAGCCCCTATCACACCCTTGGCACAATTGTCCCCATGGATTTCTTGCTGATTGTTTTTCTCACGCTGCTCAACGGCGTGTTCGCCATGTCGGAGCTGGCACTGGCCTCCAGCCGCAAAGCCCGTTTGGCGGCCATGGACGAGGCGGGGGACAAGGGGGCCCATGCGGCACTCAAACTGCTCGAGGAGCCCACCCAATTTCTTTCAACCGTTCAGGTGGGCATCACCTCGATTGGCGTGCTCAATGGCATCGTGGGTGAGGCTGCATTCAGCGGTGGCGTTGCCCAAGTGCTGGGGCAATGGGGCCTGAGCCCGTCCGTGGCCAGCATCAGCGCCACGGCCATTGTGGTCACACTCATCACCTTCACCACCATCATCTTTGGTGAGCTCGTCCCCAAGCGCATCGGCCAGCTCTACCCCGAGGCCGTGGCCCGTGTGGTCGCTCGCCCCATGGCGTGGTTGGCCAAGGTGGCCGGTCCCTTTGTCAAACTGCTCTCATTGTCGACGCAAGGCATGCTCAAACTCATGCGCATTGACAGCAAAGGCAGCCAGGAAGTCACCGAAGAAGAGATCACCGCCAGCCTGGCCGACGGCGTCAGCGCCGGCCTGATTGAAGAACACGAGCACCAAATGGTGCGCAATGTGTTTCACCTGGACAACCGCCCCTTGACCTCGATGATGACGCCCCGAGGTGACATCCAGTGGCTGGACGCCCACCTCACCGTTGCCCAAGCAATGGCCCGCATCAACCAAATGTTGGTCGATGGCAACCACTCCTGGTACCCCGTTTGCCGAGAAAACCTGGGCCATGTGCAGGGCGTGATCAGCGTCTCGCAACTGCTGTCCTTGCCTGCTGACGACGAGCACACCTTGGAGCATTACGCCCAGACGGCCCACTTCGTGCCCGAGACCCTGACCGGCATGGAATTGTTGGAGCAAATGCGCGACCAACCCAGCCGCATGATGTTTGTGGTGGACGAATATGGCGAAGTGCAGGGGCTGCTGACTCCGCTGGATTTGCTCGAAGCCATCACGGGCGAACTCAAATCCGATGTTCAAACCGAAGCATGGGCCACCCAACGGGCGGACGGCAGTTGGCTGCTCGACGGTCTCATGCCCGTGAACGAACTTAAAGCGCGTCTGGACATCAAGGATTTACCGGCACAAGACAAAGGCCGTTACAACACTTTGGCTGGATTACTTTTGTATGTTTTGGGTCAATTGCCCGCAGAAGGCCAATGCATCAATTTGCTTGAATGGCAATTTGAAATTGTCGATTTGGACGGGCGTCGCATCGATAAGGTATTGGCAATCCGATTGGTGTCAGCGGTCTGATAATCTTGAATTATTAAAATATACGCTTCACTGATTTAAATCGGTTATATTCACATGTCTTTATTTTTTATTCAGGAGTTACCATGACCCAAAGCTACAAAGACCTGCTGCAACAACGTGAAGCTCTCGAGCAAGCCATTTCTGCCGCTCGTCAGCGCGAAATCTCTGAAGCTGTCGCCAAAGTCCGTGAATTGGTGGCCGAATTCGGGTTGACTGCGCAGGACATTTTCCTTGGTCGAGGCACTAAAACCGCTGGCAAACCCACCATCAAAGTCGCTGCCAAATACCGAGATCCCGCCACTGGTCAAACATGGACTGGCCGTGGCAAAGCCCCCAAATGGATCGATGGCAAAGACCGCGCTCAATTTGTGATTGCCTGAGTACCCAAAGATTTTCTGTGGTGGCAGAGACACCATAGAGATCAAACCCCGCTTCTGCGGGGTTTTTTTACTTTCAAAATGTCAAAATTGATAAGCATACCCAGTTAAAATTGAAAATCCAACACCCAGTGATCACAGATTGCCTGCATTCAATATGACCCTTGTGCAAAACGATCCTCTCGCGAACACAGAAAATCCAAACCAAAATCGTTGGTATTTAGCCTACACCAAGCCTCGGCAAGAACAAATTGCCTTGGCCAATCTTGAACTGCAAGCTTTTGAAGCGTATCTGCCACTTTACAAAAAATTCATGAAAACCGAGCAAGGGCCGGTGGCGATGTTCGAACCCATGTTCCCGCGCTACATCCTGTTTCGTCCTGGTCGGGCAGAGCAAAGCATCTCGGTGGTGCGCAGCACCAAAGGCATTGCCACCATCGTGCGCTTCGGTTTCGAGCCCGCCTTGATCCACGACGAACTGGTGCGCCGTATCCGCCTTCTCGAAGAAGACCGCAACCACGCCACTTTGCTCGAATTGAGCAAGCTCAAGGCGGGTCAGACCGTACGCCTCAAGCACAACGCCCTGGATGGCATCGAAGGCCTGATCCAAAGCATCTCCAGCAAACGTGTGGCGGTGCTGCTGGAGATTTTGGGACGCCCCACCGTGGTGCAGGTGGAGCACCACCAAGTTGAAGTCACCCCGGGATAGTCAGGCGTCTAAAATCACGCACCATTCTCAAAAACGCATTCCTTTGTCTTCGTCCATTCCCAACAACCCACTTCCTAAGCACATTGCCATCATCATGGATGGCAACCGTCGTTGGGCTAAAAAACGCTTCATGCCAGCGGGCCTCGGCCATGCGGCAGGGGCCAATCGCGTGCGCGACATGGTCAAAAGCTGTGCAGAAATCGGCATTCCCTACCTGAGTCTGTTTGCTTTCAGCACCGAAAACTGGAAACGGCCTGAAGAAGAAGTTTCCAGCCTCATGGGCCTGTTCATGACCTATTTGCAAAAAGAGGTCGACAGCATGAACGCCAATGGTGTGCGGCTCAAAGTGGTGGGCGACACATCGCGCTTTTCTGAAGCGTTGCAAGGGTTGATTGCACGCGCCGAGGCCAACACCGCCAACAACCAAGCCATCACCCTGACCGTGTGCGCCAACTACGGTGGCCGTTGGGATGTGGTTCAGGCCGCCCAGGCCTGGCAGCGTGCCCACCCCGGCCAAAGCCTGCAAGGCCTGACCGAAGGCGCATTGGCCCAACACCTGAGCACCGCATACGCCCCCGAGGTGGACTTGCTCATTCGCACCGGCGGCGAATCGCGCATCAGCAACTTCATGCTCTGGCAAGCCGCCTATGCCGAGCTTTACTACACCGATGAGCTCTGGCCCGAATTCACGGCCAAACACCTGGCCAAAGCCATCGACTGGTTTCAACACCGCGACCGCCGCTTCGGCTCTTCTGCCCCTCTTTGAACTCTGCGTTCCGCCTGGCTTGGGTCTTTGGGGGCGAGTTCTGAAGGGCACCGTTGTGGAGCGCTGGCTTCGTATGAAATGCAATCTTGATCAAAACACCTCAAACCAGGTCATTTGAAATTTTCTTGTTAACAAAAGAATGTTTTTAAGTCAGCCAGATCTGTACCCAAGATTACAATCACATGCTTTTTCTGAACAATCAATATCAGTCGATTTTTCATTTTTGTCATTTTGTCTGGACTGCCGCTAGGAGTAAGGTAGCCGGTGTGCAGTTCATTTTCACTGATCATTCATGACCATCCTTGTCACCGGCGGTGCCGGCTTCATCGGCGCTAACTTCGTTCTGGACTGGCTTGCGGGCTGCGACGAAGCCGTCGTCAACCTCGACAAACTCACCTATGCAGGCAACCCCGAGACCCTGGCCAGCTTGCAAGGCGACAAGCGCCACATTTTTGTGCAGGGCGACATTGGTGATGCCACTTTGGTCAGCCGCTTGTTGACCGAATACCAGCCCCGCGCTGTGCTCAACTTTGCGGCCGAAAGCCATGTGGACCGCTCCATCCACGGACCCGGCGAGTTCATCGAAACCAACATCATGGGCACCTTCCGGCTGCTGGAGTCGGTGCGGGGGTATTGGATCGGTTTGGGGGAGGGGGACCAACGCGCGCAGGGCGCTGCTCCTGCGGGGCACGCTGCTCTAACACGGCAAACGTTCCGGTTTTTGCACGTCTCCACCGACGAGGTCTACGGCTCGCTCAGCAAAACCGCCCCCGCCTTTGCCGAAACCCACCGCTACGAACCCAACAGCCCTTACAGCGCCAGCAAAGCCGCGTCCGACCACCTCGTCCGCGCCTGGCACCACACCTACGGCCTGCCGGTGCTCACCACCAACTGCAGCAACAATTACGGCCCTTTCCATTTCCCCGAGAAACTCATCCCCTTGATGATCGTCAATGCCCTGGCTGGCAAAGCCCTGCCTGTGTATGGCGACGGCATGCAAGTGCGCGATTGGCTCTATGTGAAGGACCACTGCAGCGCCATCCGCACCGTGCTCAAGGGCGGCCGCTTGGGCGAGACTTACAACGTCGGCGGCTGGAACGAAAAACCCAACATCGAGATCGTGCAAACTGTTTGCAAACTCCTGGACGACATGCGCCCCAAAGCCGACGGCACCCGCTACGCCAGCCAGATCACCTATGTGACCGACCGCCCGGGCCACGACCGGCGTTATGCCATCGACGCGCACAAACTCGAAAAAGAACTCGGCTGGAAACCCGCCGAGACCTTCGACACCGGCATCCGCAAAACCGTCGAGTGGTACCTGGCCAACCCCGAATGGGTGGCGAACGTGCAAAGCGGCGCCTACCGAGACTGGGTGGAGAAACAATACTTATAAAAACCAAGTATTCGCACCCCGTGCGCGATGGCCTGTATAAATGTAGGAGCCGCACCCCGTGCGCGATGGCCAGCAAAGAAGTAGGAGCCGCACCCCGTGCGCGATGGCTGATGGACCACTAGCGACAAAATCACGGACAGTGTCTTGCTACTTCGCCTGCACGGGCGAGGCCTTGGCCCTGGAAATTTGATATCCCTTGAAAAATACCATGACAAATCGCAAAGGCATCATCCTCGCAGGCGGCTCCGGCACCCGCCTTTACCCCGTCACCCAAGCCGTGAGCAAACAGCTCATGCCGGTGTACGACAAGCCCATGGTCTATTACCCGCTGACCACGCTCATGCTGGCCGGCATCCAAGACGTGTTGCTCATCAGCACCCCGCAAGACACCCCACGTTTTGCCGAACTGTTGGGCGACGGCAGCCAGTGGGGCATGAACATCCAGTATGCCGTGCAACCCAGCCCCGATGGTCTGGCCCAAGCCTTCATCATCGGCAAAGATTTTGTCGGCAATGACCCCAGCGCACTGGTCTTGGGCGACAACATCTTCTACGGCCACGACCTCGTCAAACTGCTCGCCAATGCCAACCAGCGCACCTCGGGCGCCAGCGTCTTTGCCTACCATGTGCACGACCCTGAGCGCTACGGCGTGGTCGAGTTTGACGACCAGCAACGCGCCAAAAGCATCGAAGAAAAACCCCAAACGCCCAAAAGCCACTACGCTGTCACGGGCCTGTACTTCTATGACAACCAAGTCTGTGACATCGCCGCCGACATCCAGCCGTCGCAACGTGGCGAGTTGGAAATCACCGATGTCAACAGACGGTATCTGGAGTTGAACCAGCTCAAGGTCGAAATCATGGGGCGTGGTTACGCTTGGCTTGACACTGGCACGCACGACAGCCTGCTGGAAGCCGCGGGCTTCATCGCCACACTGCAAAAACGCCAGGGCCTCATGGTCGCCTGCCCCGAAGAAATCGCCTTCCACCAAAATTGGATCACGGCAGAGCATGTGGAAAAACTGGCCCAACCGCTGGCCAAAAATGGCTACGGCCAATATTTGCTGAACCTCCTCCAGTGATCGTCCAACACAATTGGGTGCCTGTAAAAGTCACCGGCCGCATTCCCCGCAGGCGTTGAACTCCGTTCGGCGATTCCAAGCAAACCAAAATGCCTTACACCGCAACCCCCACCCACATCCCTGACCTGCTCATCCTCGAACCTAAAGTGTTCGGCGACAGCCGAGGTTTCTTTTTTGAAAGCTTCAACCAGCAAGACTTCAGCCAAGCTACCGGCCTGGATGTGAATTTTGTGCAAGACAACCACAGTCGCAGCGCCAAGGGCGTGCTGCGTGGCCTGCACTACCAGTTGCAACAAGCCCAAGGCAAACTGGTGCGCGTGGTACGCGGCGCCGTATTTGACGTGGCGGTGGACATCCGTCAAAGCTCGCCCACCTTTGGCCAATGGGCCGGCGTGGAACTGACCGAAGACAAGCACCAACAATTCTGGGTGCCGCCTGGATTTGCGCATGGCTTTGTCGTTCTGTCGGACACCGCAGACTTCTTGTACAAAACCACCGACTACTACGCCCCCGCGCACGAGCGCTGCATTGCTTGGAACGACCCCGCCGTCGGCATCACCTGGCCTAAGGGCCTCACGCCTCAGTTGTCTGCCAAAGACCAAGCTGGCTTGAGCTTGGCGCAGGCCGAGGTTTTTAAGTAAAGATACCCGCTGAGGTGACCATTTGAGGAATTGAACACAAGGCGATCCACTGGATCGCCTTTTTTGTTGCCGCGCCCCGAGCCGAGTGGGAACGTGAATTCAAGCTGCGCAATGACCCGCGCATCACGCCCATCGGCCATTATTTGCGCCGCACCAGCTTGGACGAGCTGCCGCAGTTGTTCAACGTGATCCGGGGCGAGATGAGTCTGGTGGGGCCACGCCCGGTGATCCGTGCCGAGCTGTCCAAGTATGGCGATGATGTGGATTATTTTTTGATGGTGCGCCCGGGCATGACGGGGCTGTGGCAAGTCAGCGGTCGCAACGACACCAGTTACGACACCCGGGTGTACCTGGACACTTGGTACGTGAAGAATTGGTCGCTTTGGTACGACATCGCGATTTTGTTCAAAACCATCAAGGTGGTGCTGCGGCGAGATGGCGCTTATTGAGGCTCTCTGCGCTCACCCATCCAAGGACCTTAAGGGTCCTTTTTGTGCCCTGAATTCGTTCAATACCCGTTGGGGTTTTGCGACTGCCAGCGCCACGCGTCAGCGCACATGCGTTCCACACCCAGCTCGGCCTGCCAGCCCAGGACTTTTTGTGCCAAACGGGTGTCGGCGTAGCAGGCGGCCACATCGCCAGGGCGGCGGGCCACAAACTGGTAGGGCACCGGCACGCCGGTCACTTGGGCAAAAGTGTCGGCCAACTCCTTCACACTCACGCCCCGGCCTGTACCCAGGTTCACGGTGATGCTGGCTTGTTGGTTTTGCAGATAGCGCAGCGCTGCCAGATGGCCCAGGGCCAAGTCCACCACATGGATGTAGTCGCGCACGCCGGTGCCGTCGGAGGTGGGGTAGTCCTTGCCAAAGATGCTCAAAAATTCGCGCTTGCCCACCGCCACTTGGGTGATGAAGGGCATGAGGTTGTTGGGGATGCCGTTGGGATGCTCGCCCATGGTGCCACTGATGTGCGCCCCCACGGGGTTGAAGTAGCGCAAGATGGCCACGTGCCAGCGCGGGTCAGACGCTTGCAGGTCGCGCAGCATGTCTTCGCACATGAGCTTGGTGCGGCCATAGGGGTTGGTCACTTGCAGTGGGCTGGATTCGGTGATCGGCACTTGCGCCGGGTCGCCATAGACGGTGGCCGATGAGCTGAACACGATGCGACGCACGCCGGCCCGGTCCATGGCTTGCAGCAGGGTGAGGGTGCTGCCCAGGTTGTTGTCAAAGTAGCGCACCGGCTGGGCAACCGATTCGCCCACGGCTTTGAGGCCTGCGAAGTGGATGACGCCGTCAATGGGGTGGGCTTGGAAGATCTGATCAAGCGCTGCGCTGTTGCGCACGTCGGCCTGCACAAAACTGAAACTTTTGCCGCCCAGCGCTTCGATGCGGTCAAGCACTTTGGCGCTGCTGTTGCACAGGTTATCCACGATGACCACATGGTGGCCTGCGTTCATCAACGCTACAGCTGTGTGTGAGCCAATGTAGCCCGCCCCGCCGGTGATCAATATTGTTTTTTGCATCATCGCATTGTAAGAGCCGAACCCGAGCGCGATGGGTGGTGAGCCACAAGCCACAAGAATCACGGGTGGGGCCCGGCGCCCACAAGGCCCGACTCCTGCCTGGATTTCGGGAGGGGTTTGGGGTGTTAGACGATGACCTTGATTTTGGCGGCGGCTTCGCGCGCGCGTTGCAGCGCACCCGGGCCTTGGGCCAGCGCCACGGCCATGCGGCGATAGGGCCGGGTGGTGGGCTTGCCAAAAATGCGCACGTCCACACCGGGCTCGGCCAAAACCGCCTCAACGCCGGTGAATGTCGGGTGGCTGCCTTCTTTGTCGGCCAGCACCACGGCGCTGGCGCCTTCGACACAGTCGATGCGCGGGATCGGCAGACCCAAAATGGCGCGGGCGTGCAGGTCGAATTCGCTCAGGTTCTGGCTGATCAGGGTGACCATGCCGGTGTCGTGCGGGCGGGGGCTCAGTTCGCTGAAGATCACTTCGTCTTTCGTCACGAAAAACTCTACGCCAAACAGGCCTGCGCCGCCTAAGTCGGTGGTGACTTTTTCGGCCATTAGTTGTGCTGCCAACAGTTGCTCGGGCTTCATGCCTTGGGGCTGCCAGCTGTATTGGTAGTCGCCGCGCTCTTGCACGTGGCCAATCGGCGGGCAAAACAGCGTGGGGCCTTTGCGCTGGCGCACGGTGAGCAGGGTGATTTCAAACTCGAAGTGGATGAATTCTTCGACGATGACTTTCTGGCGGTCGCCGCGCATGCCCGCGCAGGCGAAGTCCCAGCTCATCTGCACGTCAGCGGCCGTTTTGGCGACGCTCTGGCCCTTGCCCGATGAACTCATGACCGGTTTGATGACGACCGGGAAACCGATCTCGGTGGCACGGGCCAACAGCTCGGCGGCCGAATCGGCGTAGCTGAATTGGGCGGTGCGCACACCCAGGCCCACCGCCACATCGCGGATGCGGTCGCGGTTCATGGTCAGGTTGGCAGCGCGGGCGCTGGGGATGACTTCAAAGCCTTCTTTTTCCACATCGAGCAGGACTTCGGTGCGGATGGCTTCGATCTCGGGCACGATCAAGTCGGGCTGGTGCTGGGCAATCGCGGCGCGCAGCGGGGCTTCGTCGAGCATGCTGAAGACGCAAAATTCGTCGGCCACTTGCATGGCGGGCGCACCGGCGTAGCTGTCGCAGGCAATCACATGGCAGCCCAAGCGCTTGGCGCTGATGACGAATTCTTTGCCGAGTTCACCGGAACCCAAAAGCAGTATTTTTTTCATAACAGCAGGGTGTGTAGACAAGAGATCAAGCGATATTGTTGCCCAGATCACTGGCATGGCGCCTGCTGGCGATAGGTTCTTGACCTGCATCATGTCCTCAGCACCAGAGGCCTCACACAATGGCCCGCATGAATGCTGTTTGGACCAGGATTCGCCAACATGGCGTCAAATTGTTGTGGGGTTTGCTGGCCCTGTTTCTGGGCGCTGCCATGCTGCGCTGGTGGCTAGGGCCTCAGGTGCAGACCGAGGCGGTGCAGCGCCGTGATGTGCTGCAAACGGTGGTGGCCAGTGGCCGCGTCGAGACACCCCACCGGGTAAACATCGGCGCGCAGATCACCGGCACCGTGGCGCGTGTGCCGGTGACCGAAGGGCAAACCGTGAAGGCGGGCCATGTGCTGCTTGAATTGGTCGGCACCGAGCTGCAGTCTGCCCGGCGGCAGGCCCAGCAGGCCGTGGTGCAGGCGCAAAACCGGCTGCGGCAGATGAACGAGTTGCAGGGGCCGGTGGTGCAGCAGACGCTGCGCCAGGCGCAGGCCAGTCTGGACACGGCGCGTGCCAGCTGGCAGCGCAATCAGGCGCTGTTTGAGCAAGGCTTCATTGGGCAGGCGGCGCTGGACGAGTCGCGCAAGGCTTTGGCACTGGCCGATGCCCAAGTGCGGGCGGCTCAACAACAAGTGACGTCAACCCGGACCGGTGGCGCTGAGCACAGCCTGGCGCTAGGGGCGGTGCTTGAGGCTCAGGCCAATGCAGAAACCGTCAACGCCAAGGCCCGCTATGCGGTGATCCAAGCGCCCGCAAGTGGGCAGCTCATCGGCCGCAACGTGGAGGTCGGCGATGTGGTCCAAGCGGGCAAGGTCTTGATGACTTTGTCGCCGGAAGGGGCCATGCAGTTGGTGGTGCAGATCGATGAAAAGAACCTGCGCTTGATGGCGCTGGGGCAGCAGGCGCTGGCCTCGGCCGATGCCTATCCGCAGCAGCCATTCAAGGCCCAAGTGGCCTACATCAACCCCGGCATCAATGCCCAGACCGGCGCGGTAGAAATCAAGCTGGATCTGCTGGAGCCCCAGCAGAACCTCAAGCAGGACATGACCGTGTCGGTGGACTTGGTGGTGGCACGCCAACCACAGGTGTTGGCGCTGCAGGTGGGCCGTGTCAACGAGATCAGTGGTTCATCGCCCTGGGTCTGGCTGGTGCAGGCGGGCCATGTGGTGCATCGTCCGGTGCGGCTGGGTTTGCGCGGTGGTGCGTGGGTGGAGGTGCTGGAGGGCCTGAGCGAGGGCGATGCCGTGATCACATCGCCCACTGCTTTGCGCGAAGGCCAGCGTGTGCGTGTTCAACCTTGATCGGGGCGCAGCATGTTCAAGCCCTGGGTGCCGTTTGAATGGATCGTGGCCATCCGCTTTTTGCGCGAAGGCCGGATGCAGACGGTGTTCATTTTGGTCGGCGTGGCCATTGGGGTGGGCGTGATCGTGTTCATGTCGGCGCTGATGGCGGGCTTGCAGAGCAACTTCATTGCGCGGGTCTTGTCAGGGCAGGCGCACATTCAGCTGTTGCCCCCCAAAGAGGTCACGCGCACTTTGCACGGGGTCGAGCCTGGCGAAGTGGCTGCGGCCATTGTGCAGCCGCCATTGCAAAGGCTCAAGTCGATGGACCAATGGCAATCCTTGCTGACCACCGTGCGCGACATGCCCGATGTGCGCATGGTCTCGCCTGTGGTCGGGGGTTCGGCGCTGGCGGTGCGCGGCAGTGCCAGCCGCGCCATCAGCCTCACGGGGGTGGAGTCCGAGGGGTATTTCCAGATCGTCAAGTTGCTCGAAAAAATCGTGCGGGGCACGGCGCGCTTGACGGGGCAGGACATGCTGATCGGCACCGATTTGGCCAGCGACCTGGGCGTGGATGTGGGGGACAAGCTGCGCGTGGCCAATGCCGCAGGAGAGGCCACCAGCTTGACCATCAGCGGCGTGTTTGACCTGGGCAACAAGGGGGCCAACCAGCGCAGCACCTTTGTGGCGATGCGCACCGCGCAAAGTCTGCTGGGCCTGTTGGGCGGGGTGACCAGCATCGAAGTCACGGTGCGCGATGTGTATGCGGCCGAAGTTGTCGCCCAGCGCATTCAGGCGACGACCGGGGTGCAGGCCGACAGTTGGATCAAAACCGGTGCGCAGTTTTTTGCCGCCGTGAGTGCGCAGAGCACGGCCAACACCGCGATCCGGTTTTTTGTGGGCTTGTCGGTGGCCTTTGGCATTGCCAGTGTGCTGGTGGTGTCGGTGGTGCAAAAGTCGCGCGAGATCGGCATCCTGCGGGCCATGGGCATTTCACGCGGTCAGGTGCTGCGCGTGTTCTTGTTGCAAGGTGGTTTGCTGGGTTGGGGTGGTGCGGTGTTGGGCTGCGTGGTGGGCGCTTTGGGCTTGGTGCTGTGGCAGCGCCTGGCCTTGAATGCCGATGGCACGTCGCTGTTTCCGCTGGTGCTGGACCCGATGCTGTTCGCGGTGGCGCTGGGCTTGGCCACGCTCACGGGCCTGGCGGCGGCTTATGCACCGGCCTTGCGGGCGGCCCGTTTGGACCCGGTGGAGGCGATTCATGGATAAATCGGAGGTGGTGGTGGGCCTGCAGGGCGTGCGCAAGGCCTTCAACGTGGGCACCGGCATCGAGACCGAGGTGCTGCACGGCATCGACCTGACGCTGCACCGGGGCGATTTTTGTGCGGTGATGGGACCCTCGGGCTCGGGCAAAAGCACCTTGCTCAACATCATCGGTTTGCTGGACCGGCCCACCTCAGGCTTGCTGCAGATGGCGGGCGAAGAAACCACGCTGTTGGCCGATCAGGCCTTGACGCGTTTGCGCGGGCACCACATTGGTTTTGTGTTCCAGTACCACCACTTGATTTTGGCCTTTACCGCGCTCGAGAACGTGATGATGCCCATGCTGGGTGCGGCGGGCTTTCCGAACCCCGAGATGCGCGAGCGGGCCGAGGCCCTGCTGGAGAGCGTGGGCCTGACGCCCTGGAAAAACAACATGGCCAACAACCTGAGTGGTGGGCAGCAGCAGCGCGTGTCTTTGGCGCGGGCCTTGGCCATGAACCCGGCTTTGCTGCTGGCCGATGAACCCACGGGCAACCTGGACACTCAAAGCGCGGACGCGGTGTTTGCGCTGCTGCGGCGCATCAACCAAGATCAGGGCACCACCGTGCTCCTGGTCACGCACAACCCACAACTGGGCCAGCGCTGCGACAAGACCATCCAGGTGGTGGATGGCCTGATCCAGACTTAGGCGCTTGCAGTTTGGGCGGCAATGCCTTGCAGTTGCGCGGCTGTCAGGCGGTTGCCGTGCTGGCTGACCACCGCAGCGGCTGCGCGGTTGGCCAATGCGGCCGCTTGCGCCGGGCTTTGGCCATGGGTGATGCCGTACAAAAAGGCACCGGCAAACATGTCGCCTGCGCCGTTGGTGTCCACCGCTTGGGTGGGCACGGCGGGCACTTCGATGCGCTGCTGGCCTTGCACGACGATGCAGCCCTTGGGGCCGCGCGTCAGGCACACGGTTTTGGCCAAAGCCGACAGCTGGCCAATGATGGCGTCCAGGTCGGTGCTGCCGCACCAGGTTTGCGCTTCTTCTTCGTTGGCAAACAAATAATTCAAACCGTCGCCGATCATGGCTTCGAGGCCTGCGCGGCAGAAGTTGATCATGCTGACGTCGCTGAGGGTGAGGGCCGTGGCCACTTGGTGTTCGATGGCGATTTGGCGACCTTGGACGGCAGCTTCCAGGCCCGTGGGCGAGGCGGCCAGGTAGCCTTCCATGTAATAAATTTTGGACTTGGCGATGTCTTGCGGGTGCAGGGCCGAGGCGTCCAGCTGTGAGGTCGCGCCCAAAAAGGTGCACATGCTGCGTTCTGCGTCGGGGGTGACCAGCACCATGCAGCTGCCGGTTTGGCCTGCTTGGGCCTGTGTGTGGGTCAGGTTGGTCGCCACGCCATTGGTTTGCAAGTCTTGTGTGTAGTAGGCGCCTAACTCGTCGTCGGCCACCCGGCACGAGTAAAACGCTTTGCCGCCCAATTGGGCCAGTGCCACCACGGTGTTGCCGGCCGAGCCGCCACCGGTGCGGCGGGCGTGCAGGCCTTGCACATGGGTGAGCAGTTCGGCGCGCTGGGGGGTGTCGATCAGGGTCATGTGCCGTTTGCTCACGCCCATGGCGCGCAGCAGTTCATCGGAGACTTCGTATTCGGTGTCGACCAAGGCGTTGCCGATGGCGTAGAGGTGGTAGTGGGACATGACGGGCTTCAAAAATGAAAAAACCGAGTTTAGCGGGGGCTCACATCAAGCCCTGCTCCGCCATGGACAAGGCCTGCCCTTGCCCCACGATGATGTGGTCGAGCACGCGCACATCGACCAGGGCCAAAGAGGCCTTCAGGTTCCGGGTCAGGTGTTCGTCGGCCCGGCTGGGCTGCACCGAGCCGCTGGGGTGGTTGTGGCTCAGCACCACCGCAGCGGCCTGGTGGTGCAGGGCGCGCATGACCACTTCGCGGGGGTAAACGCTGGTTTGGCTGAGGGTGCCCCTGAAGAGTTCCTCCATGGCCAGCATGCGGTTCTGGTTGTCCAGAAACAGCACCGCAAAGACTTCGTGGTTTTTGTGCCCCAGTTCCAGTTGCAAATACTGTTTGACGGCGTCGGGCGTTTGGAATGCCTCGCGCTCTTTCAGGCGCTGGCTCAAGGCCCGGCGGGCCAGTTCGAACACGGCCAGCAGCTCGGCCTGTTTGGCTGGTCCCAGGCCCTTGACCAATCGGAGTGACTGTGCCGTGGCCTGCAGCAAGCCCGCGATGCCGTTCGGTCCGAGCAGTTCTTCAGACAGCTGGAAGACGTTTTTGCCCGCCATGCCGGTGCGCAGCAAGATGGCCAGCAACTCCACATCGCTCAGCGCCTGCGGGCCACGGGCGAGCAGCTTTTCGCGCGGCCGCGCATCGGCGGGCAAGTCCTTGATGCTCATGTCTTGCCCCTCCCCGGAGCAGCCATCGGTCCTTCTTGCCCCCTTGGCGGGGTGGGTTGGCCGGGCTTTTTACAATAGTGGTTTCTTTATGCCTGTTTGGCCGCCTTTGCGGCATTCCAGAAAACCCTTATGCCCATTGTTGAACCCGGTTCTTTTTTGACGCTTCACTACCGCCTAGCAGGGCCTCAGGGAGACATCATCAACACGTTCCATGAAAAGCCCGCCACCTTGTCGCTGGGCTCGGGCACCCTGTCTCCCGCTGTCGAGCAGCGTTTGCTGGGTCTGGCCGAAGGCATGCGGGTGGTGATGGAGATCCCGGCGGGCGAAGCTTTTGGTGAGCACATTGCCGACATGCGGCAGTGGGTGGCGCGCAAGCTGTTGAGTGAATTGGGGGATCCCAGCGAACAATACGCGGCGGGTGATGTGGTGCAATTCCCCACACCGGACGGCTTGGGATCCTATGCGGGCACGGTGCTGGAAGTGAACGCGGAGGGTGGGGTGTTGTTTGACTTCAACCATCCCTTGGCTGGTCAGCCTGTGACCTTTGAAGTTGAACTGATTGGGGTGTTGTGATGACGTCTGAAGTGCTTTTGGCAGAACCACGCGGCTTTTGCGCCGGGGTGGACCGTGCGATCGACATCGTGGAGCATGCGCTCACCAAATTTGGTCGGCCGATTTATGTGCGCCACGAGATCGTGCACAACACCTATGTGGTGGACGATCTGAAAAAAAAGGGCGCGATCTTCATCGAAGAGTTGTCCGATGTACCGCCCGGGGCCACGCTGATTTTCAGCGCCCATGGCGTCAGCCGGGCGATCCAAGATGAGGCCCAGCGACGCGGTTTTCGCATCTTTGACGCCACTTGCCCGCTGGTTTCCAAGGTGCATGTGGAGTTGGCCAAGCTGCACAAAGAGGGTTACGAGTTCATCATGATCGGCCACAAGGGCCACCCCGAGGTGGAAGGCACCATGGGCCAGCTCGACAGTGGCATCCACTTGGTGGAAGACGTGGAGGACGTGACCAAGGTGCAACCCGTCCAGACGGATTTGCTGGCGGTGGTGACTCAAACCACGCTCAGCGTGGACGATGCGGCCGAGATTGTGGCTGCCGTCAAAGCGCGCTTTCCCCAGGTGCGAGAGCCCAAGCAGCAAGACATTTGCTACGCCACCCAGAACCGGCAGGACGCCGTGAAGCTGATGAGCCCGCTGGTGGACGTGGTGATCGTGGTGGGCAGCCCCACCAGTTCCAACAGCAACCGCCTGCGCGAGCTGGCCGACCGCTTGGGCACGCCCGCTTACATGGTGGACACGGCTGCCGACCTGGACCCGGCTTGGTTTGAAGGCACGCTGAAAGTGGGCTTGACCGCCGGTGCCTCGGCCCCGGATGTGCTGGTGCAAGACGTGATTGCTCGCCTGCGTGCCATGGGTGCGGTGTCGGTGCGCACGCTGGACGGCATTCAAGAGACCATCAAGTTCCCGATGCCCAAGGGCTTGAAGCTGGAGAGCGCAGAAAACCCTGAACCCGGCTCACTACAATCGCCCCATGCTTGACATTGTTCTACTCCGCAAAGATCTGGACGCCGTGGTCGCGCGTTTGCAGACCCGTAAAAACCCCCAGCCCTTCCTCGATGTGGAGACCTTCCGTGATTTGGAGGGGGAGCGCAAAAGTTTACAAACCCGCACCGAAGAACTGCAAAGCCAGCGCAACAGCCTGTCCAAGCAAATTGGCATGCTCAAAGGCAAAGGCCAACACGCCGAGGCCGATGCGTTCATGGCGCAGGTGACGGCAATCAAAGACGAGCTCGATGCCTCAGCCCAAAGATTGGAGCAGTTGCAGGCCGAGTTGCAAGCCTTGTTGCTCGCGGTGCCCAATTTGCCGCACGCAAGCGTGCCGGTGGGCAGCGATGAAAACGGCAACATCGAGGTGCGACGCTGGGGTACGGTGCGCAGCTTTGACTTCGAGCTCAAGGACCATGTGGACATCGGCGAAAAGCTGGGTCTGGACTTTGAGACCGGCACCAAGCTGACGGGTTCTCGCTTTACTTTCATGCGCGGGCCGGTAGCGCGTTTGCACCGGGCGCTGGCGCAGTTCATGTTGGACACGCAGACCCGCGAGCACGGCTACACCGAGTGCTACACGCCCTACATTGTGAACGCCGACACGCTGCGCGGCACGGGACAGCTGCCCAAATTCGAGGCCGATTTGTTTGCTGCCAACAAGGGCGGCCAAGAGGGTGAGGACAACCAGGCCTTGTACCTGATTCCCACATCCGAAGTGACCTTGACCAACGTGGTGCGCGATGAGATCGTGGCCGAGAGCGATTTGCCGATCAAGTTGACGGCGCACACCCCATGCTTTCGATCCGAGGCGGGCAGCGGCGGGCGCGATGTGCGAGGCCTGATTCGGCAGCACCAGTTTGACAAAGTCGAGATGGTGCAGATCGTGCACCCCGAGCACAGCGACGCAGCGCTCGAAGCCATGACCGGCCACGCTGAAGCCATTTTGCAAAAGCTGGGCCTGCCATACCGCGTGATGAGTCTGTGCACGGGTGACATGGGTTTTGGCGCGAGTAAGACCTATGACCTGGAGGTCTGGGTGCCCGCGCAGAACACCTACCGCGAGATCAGCTCGGTGTCCAACTGCGAGGCCTTTCAAGCGCGCCGTTTGCAGGCACGCTTCAAGAACGCGCAAGGCAAAAACGAGCTGGTACACACCTTGAACGGTTCGGGCCTGGCCGTGGGTCGAGCGCTGGTGGCGGTTCTGGAGAACTACCAAAACGCGGATGGTTCGGTGACGGTGCCTGAGGTACTGCGTCCTTACTTGGGCGGCTTGGACACGCTCTCGGCCTGATAGAATATTGGCTTCGACAAATCAAACCGTATCCGGAGGGGTGGCAGAGTGGTCGAATGTACCTGACTCGAAATCAGGCGTAGTGGCAACACTACCGAGGGTTCGAATCCCTCCTCCTCCGCCAAATCAACCCCGCATGCGCGCATGCGGGGTTTTTTTCTGACAGATGACCGGGCCATCACGCATTTGCCTCAGCGCTTGCACTCACGCACTGTTGGATGTGAAAAGGAAAATTGATGAAAACCAGGACCTTGATCGTTGCTGTTTTGGCCCTGCCTTTGTTACAAGGCTGCACCGTGCTGGCCATTGCCGATGTCGCTGCATCGACGGTGATTTATGGGGTCAAAACGGCGGTCAATGTGGTGGATGCTGTGACACCCGACATCATCAATCGGGACAAAGACAAAAACAAAAAGAAAGACTGAGGCCTGATTCAGGCCTGGCGGTGTTCTGCCAGATCGTTCCACACATCCTGGCGCGCAATGAGGCGACCTCGCACTTCGATCCGGTCGATGAAACGAATGTCTTCAAAAGTTTTGCCATTGAGCCAGGTGCCTTGCAAGGTGCCATGGCAAAACACCACCGTGGCATCGCCTTGCCAGCTTTCTTCAAATTTTGCGTAGTCCTTGCGAATGGTGCTGTAACGCTGTTGAGCCCAGGAGATCAATTCGGGCAAAGTGTGCATGTGCGCCCCACCTGGGAAGCACATGGCGAAATCCGGGTGCAAAAAGCTTTGCGCCAGATCCATGTCTCGCTCTTGCATGGCGTGCAAAAAAGACTGCACCACTTCTGAGGCCACCGGGTGCGCAGCACGACCACCGCTGAACACCTTGCCATCCCGCCGGTAGGTGCTGACTTCGTTGACAAAGACCGTGGTGCCCGCCTCCGGCGTGTCGATCACGGAGCGCACGGCTTGCGCCACACGGTTGACCATGCGGTGCTGGGTTTCCGATGCGTAGCCCGGCAACAAGGTGATTGATACGACCGGCATGGGTTCGAATCAGATACCCAACCACCCGTTGGTGCGCGCAAAGTGAAGCGCCTGGGTGCGGCTGTTGACCCCCAAGCGTCGGAACAGGCGCCAGAAGTGGACTTTGACGGTGTGCTCGCTGATGCCCAGTTTCTCGGCGATGTCGCGGTTAGACAAACCTTGGTCAAGCATCAGGATCAATTGTTTTTGACGCTTGGACAACTTGGTTGGGCCAGCCGTCGGGTTGGCCGCTTCAACTTCCGACTCTTCCTCGGTGATCAGCAGGGACCGCAAGGCGGCAATGATTTGGGTTGGGCTGTTCGATTTTTCAATGAACACGTCGGCACCCGCTTGCATGCAGCGCTCTTCGAATTCACTGGCTGTTGAACTGGTCACAACAGCCAAGGGCACATCCGGAAATTTGGCTTTCAGCAGTTGAACCCCAGACATGCCCAGTGTGTCAGGCAGTTGCAGATCCAAGCAGAACAACTCGGCGACACCGTTTTTTTCGACCGTGGATTCGACCACATTCAATTTGGGTATCGGAATGATCTTCAGGCCTGGCTTGACACGGTGAACCAACATGGTCAGCGCATCGCGCATCAAGGGGTGATCGTCGATGACATAAACAGTCATGATTTGATTCTCAGCGTTAAACGTAAGTACAAGGATAGCATCTATTTTGTGGTTTTTCGGAAATTTTGTATAAATCTACAAAATCATTTTGAATTCATATTTTTGCTGTATTTCAGGTTTTCAATGCTTTGGGCCAAGGCCGCCCTCAAGGAGGGTGCGGTCGGCTCCAACAAAGCCGACAACGCGTCCAGACAATCGATGCCTTCGGTCTGCAGTCTTCCAATCGTCTGTCCTGCTTCTTTGGGCGATGCGAAGCCACGGCTTTGCAGGAGCAATTGGCCCTGCGCGTCGACCAGTTTGAAATAGAACTGACCATCTTTTTCGCGGTATTGCTTGAAGCTGGGCAAGTCGAGCTTGGGTTCTTTGTTCACGGCGCTGGCGTGCGCGGATGACAGGGCCCGCAGGCCCACAGCGTGGCGCAGTTCCTGAATGAAGGGTGTGGCCATCTGGCGTGCTTTGTCGGCACCGGCCAGCAGAATCTGGTCAAGCTTGGCAGGGTTTTGGACCAGTTCTTGGTATTGCTCGCGCATGGGTGCGATTTCGCGGTCGATGCGCTCAAACAGCATTTGTTTGGCATCGCCCCAGCCAATGCCGTCGGCGTAGGCGCGGGCCATGGCGGCCGTTTCTTCGGCGCTGGCAAAGGCCTGGTAAATCTGGAACAAGGCCGAGCCTTCGGTGGCCTTGGGCTCGCCCGGCGCTTTGGAGTCGGTGACGATGCCTGCGATTTGCTTGCGCATTTGCGCCGCGGGTGCAAACAGCGGGATGGTGTTGTCGTAGCTCTTGCTCATCTTGCGACCGTCCAGACCCGGCAGCAGGGCCACCGATTCTTCGATCACGGCTTCGGGCAGCACAAAATGCTCGCCATACAAATGGTTGAAGCTGGCCGCCATGTCCCGCGCCATTTCGATGTGCTGGATCTGGTCGCGGCCCACAGGCACTTTGTGCGCCTTGAACATCAAAATGTCCGCGCCCATCAGCACCGGGTACATGAACAGGCCTGCCGTCACGTCGGCATCGGTGTCATGGCCTGCAGCGTTGTTTTTGTCCACGGCCGCTTTGTAGGCATGGGCGCGGTTGAGCACGCCTTTGCCGGTCACACAGGTCAAAAACCAGGTCAGCTCCGGAACTTCCGGGATGTCGGACTGGCGGTAGAAGGTGACTTTATCGGTGTCCAGGCCCGAGGCGATCCAACTGGCGGCGATTTCCAGCGTCGAGCGTTGGATGCGGACGGGGTCATCGCACTTGATGAGCGCGTGGTAATCGGCCAGAAAGTAAAAACCATCGGTGCTGGCGTCGCGGCTGGCCTGCACAGTGGGACGGATGGCGCCCACGTAGTTGCCCAGGTGGGGCGTGCCCGTGGTGGTGATGCCCGTGAGGACGCGGGTGCGTGGTGTGGAGGTCATAACGAACGGGTGAACAGATGAATTTCAGAACAAGCGTCAGCGGATCAGGGCCGCCAAGGGGCTGAGGGTGAGTTTGAGCACATCAAAGGTCATGCCCATCAAGGGTTGCATCCACAGGCTGTTGACCACGCCTGTGACGACCAGGGCCATGACGATGAAAAAGCCCCAAGGTTCGAGCTTGGAAAACACCACCGCCTGACGCCAAGGCAGCAGGCCCACCAAAATGCGCCCGCCGTCCAGCGGCGGCAGGGGGAACAGGTTGAAGGCGAACATGACCACGTTGGTCAGCATGCCGGCTTTGCACATTTCGAGAAAGAAGCGTTCGGTCACACCGGCGCCGGCCAGGGCGTAGAGCGCAATGCCCCACGCAAGGGCTTGCAGCAAATTGGCGGCCGGGCCCGCCAGCGCGACCCAGATCATGTCGCGCTTGGGGTGGCGTAAACGGTCAAATCGCACAGGCACTGGCTTGGCATAGCCAAACAAGAAAGCGCCGCCGGTGCTGAAGTACAGCAGCAAGGGCATCAGGATGGTGCCAAGGGGGTCAATGTGGGGCAGTGGGTTGAGCGTCACGCGGCCCAGCATGGCGGCTGTCGAGTCGCCCAGGCGCTGGGCAGCGTAGCCATGAGCGGCTTCATGCAAGGTGATGGCAAAGATCACCGGCAGCGCGTAGATCAGGACGGTTTGGATGAGGTCAGGGATATTCACAAGCTGATTGTCTCAGACCGGCGGGGCGCCATCGCGCACGGGGTGCTGCTCCCACACACCAAGAACCCTGGTCGCGATGCCGTGCCCTTGTCAGAGCTGCACCCCGTGCGCGATGGAGTGCTCGTGTAGGAGCCGCACCCCGTGCGCGATGGAACGCATCACCAGCTTGGATGGAAGGCCAGCCCGTCTCAAAGTCCCAGCAGCGCCGGGTCGCCTTGCCCTTGGCGCAAGACGGTGGGGCTGTCGCCGGTCATGTCCACCACGGTGGTCGCTTGCAAGGAGCAAGCGCCCGCGTCAATGACTGCGCCAACTTGGTGTTCCAGGCGTTCGCGGATCTCTTCGGGGTCGTTCAGTGGCCCTTCATCCCCGGGCAGGATCAAGGTGGCCGCCAGCAGGGGGGCGCCGTGCAGCGCCAGCAGTTCTTGCAGCACCTTGTGGTCGGGCACGCGCAGGCCAATCGTCTTGCGCTGTGGGTGACTGACCCGGCGTGGGACTTCCTTGGTGGCCTCCAGGATGAAGGTGAAGGGTCCGGGTGTGGCCTGCTTGATGGTGCGGAACTGTTGGTTGTTCACGCGGGCGTAGTTGGCCAGCTCGCTCAGGTCCCGACACAACAAGGTGAGGTGGTGTTTGTCGTCGACCCCACGCAGACGGCGCAGTTGGTCCGCAGCATTTTTGTCGTCCAAGTGGCAGACCAAAGCGTAGCTGGAGTCGGTGGGCGCGGCCAAGACACTGCCTTGGTGGAGCAGTTGCACGGCTTGTTTGAGCAATCGCGCTTGTGGATTGTCGGGGTGGACGTTGAAAAATTGGGCCATGTTCGCTCAGGATGTGATCGGCTCAGTGCTCAGCCGACGCTCGTGCAAGGTCAGCCAAGCGCCCAGCGCACCGCAAACGGCAATCAGGCCCATGCCCAAAAAAGTCCATTGATCCGGTAAGTGGTTCAAGACAATCCAGCCACCGATCACGCCAAAAGCAATCTGTGTGTACATGTATGGCGTGAGGGTTGCCGCCGGTGCCCGGCCATAGGCCAAGATCAACAGAAAGTGCCCAATAGAGGCGAGTACACCCATGACCAGCAACTGCAGCCAAACAGTCCAATCTGAAGGCATTTCCCAGACAAACGGCAAGGCGAGAGAGGCCAGCAGGGTGCCGATCCAGCCTGTGTAAAAGTGCATGGTGATCGGGTCTTCGGTTTTGGTCATCTGGCTGGTCAACAGCTGGAATGCCGAGTTGGTGACCACCAGTATCAAGGGCAGGATCACCGTCCAGTCAAAGTGGTGCGTGCCGGGCCGAATGATGAACAGGGTGCCAATGAAGCCCCCCACCAAAAGGCTCCAGCGCAGAGGATGAATTTTTTCCTTCAGTTTCCAGGCGGCGAACACCGTGATGAGCAAAGGGGCCAGCAAGGAAATGGCGGTGAACTCGCCGACAGGCATGTATTTGAGGCTGAAAAACGCAAGGATGGAGCAGGTGAAAAGGAGCAGTCCGCGGGCCAATTGAAATCGGGGGTGTCGGGTCAAGAGCACCCGTCGACCCCGTCCGGGCCAGACCACGAGGGTGGTGATGGCCGCCTGGATGGCGTAACGAAACCACAGGGCCACCCACAGTGAAATGCTGGCGCTGATGTGCCGTGTGGTGGTGTCCAGTGCGGCGAAACAGGCCAATGCCAACACCACCAGGCCGATGCCTTGCAAGGTGTTGGGCCTGGGCATTGTGCTCACTGAATGCGATCGGCCAGAGCTTCCCAGACGGGTGTGAGTTGGCCTGGCAGCAGGGGCAGGGTGCCCAGATCGATGCGGCTTTCATCCGGACTGTGGAAATCGCTGCCGCGTGAAGCGGCCAAGCCAAACTCCAGGGCGGTGTCTGCATAACGCAAAGCCTCCGGCGAGGAGTGGCTGCCGGTGATGACCTCCACACCCCGTCCGCCGTGGGCCTTGAATTCACTGAACAGCGCGTATTCTTCGTTGGGTGTGAAGCCGTAGCGCGCTGGGTGCGCGATCACGGCCATCCCGCCAGCATCGGTGATCCATTGCACAGCCTCTTGCAAGCGTGCCCAGCGGTGGGGCACATAGCCAGGTTTGCCCTCGGTCAGGAATTTGCGGAACACCTCGGAAGTGTCTGAGCACACCCCCGAATCGACCAAGTGGCGTGCGAAGTGTGTGCGCGAGATCAGTTCGGGGTTGCCCACGTATTGCAGTGCACCTTCGTAGGCGTTGAGGATGCCGACTTTGGCCAAGCCGTCGGACATTTCCTGGGCCCGCTCGCTGCGCCCGCCCCGGGTGCGTTGCAGGCCTTTGACCAAGGCGCTGTTGTGCGCATCGAACCCCAAACCGACGATGTGCACGGTTTGGTGGGCAAAGGTGACTGAAATTTCGGTGCCGGTGAGGTAGGGCAGGCCACAAGCGCGGGCTGCGGCCAGAGCGCGGTCTTGGCCGCTGACCTCGTCGTGGTCGGTCAGCGCCCAGAGTTCCACCCCATTGTCTTTGGCGCGTTGGGCAAGGACTTCTGGGGTCAGGGTGCCGTCAGAGACAACGGAATGGCAGTGCAGGTCGGCGTTGAGGTAATTTTTCACAAATACATTTTAGGCCCAGAGTTTGCGGACCCTGTTGCCAAGGTGGAATTGGGCGCTGCACCAACAGCCTTGCGATGTGGGCGCTTCTTGTCATTGCCCGATAATTGGTCCATGAAGCCAAGTGCAAATTTTGTGGAGATCCGAACATGGCATTGATGATCACCGATGAATGCATCAACTGCGATGTGTGTGAGCCAGAGTGCCCCAACCAAGCCATTTATCTGGGCCTGGAGATCTATGAAATTGATCCGGCCAAATGCACCGAGTGCGCGGGCCATTTTGACGAGCCCCAATGCGTGCAGGTCTGTCCCGTCGCTTGCATACCGGTCAACCCTCAGCATGTCGAGTCCACCGAGTCCCTTTGGGCCAAGTACCGGCGCTTGCAGGGCCTGTGACCCACTCATGCCCCTGGCTTTTGCTGCATGGAGGTGTTTTCAGGCGCCGGCCCGGGCGCTGCGGGCGCCGCATTGAGGGGCTTGGGGGGTTTTGGACGAGGCGGTTTGCTGGTGTGGACCATCGCCATGGCTTTTTCCATTTCGCCCTGCAGCAGCCAAGGCAATGCTTTGACCGAACGGGCAATGCTGTCTTCGATGGCGTTGCGGTGCTCGGCCATGGGTTTTTTCAACACCCAGCTGACCACTTCGGATTTGACGCCAGGATGCCCCACGCCGATGCGCAAACGCCAGTAATCTGCCGTGCCCAGTTGGGCGTGAATGTCGCGCAAACCGTTGTGCCCAGCATGGCTGCCACCCAGCTTGAGCTTGGCTTCGCCAGGGGCGATGTCCAGCTCGTCGTGAGCGACCAAAATTTCTTGCGGCTGAATTTTGAAAAACCGCGCCAAAGCACCGACCGATTTGCCCGACAAATTCATGAAGGTTTGGGGTTCTAACAACCACAAGGTCTCGCCCTTGACCGTGGTACGGGCCATCAGGCCGTGGTAGCTGCGTTCGGGCACCAGAGTGACTTTGAGTTCGCGGGCCACCGCATCGATCCACCAAAAGCCGGCGTTGTGGCGGGTGTCATCGTATTCAGGGCCCGGATTGCCCAGGCCGACTAAGAGTTTGATCATGGTGCGTGATTATCACTGGGCAAAAAACAAAAGGCCCGCGCAAGCGGGCCTTTGAGGTGAGGCTAAAAGCCAGAGGCAGAAATTACTTCTTGCCTTTTTTGCCTTTGGCGTCTTCAGCGGGTGCCACCGGTGCGGCCACCACTTCTTCGACGGGCGCCACCACGGACACCAGAACAGGATTCTTCTTGCCATGGGTCACAGCTTTGCAGCCAGCAGGCAAGGTGATGTCGTTCAGGTGCAGCGATTTGCCCATGGTCAGGCCTTTCAAGTCCACCGCGATGAATTCGGGCAGGTTGGCAGGCAAGCAAGCCACTTCGAGTTCAGTGGCGACGTGAGTGACCGTGCACTTGTCGGTCTTGACGGCTTCGGACTCTTCTTCGCCACTGAAGTGCAATGGCACTTTCATGTGCAAAGTGGTGTTGGCATCGACGCGTTGGAAGTCGATGTGCTGCACCAATTGCTTGTAGGGGTGCATTTGGTAGTCACGCAGCAAGACTTTGCTGGATTGGCCGTTGAATTCCATGTCCAGGATGGAAGCGTGAAAGGCTTCCTTTTTCAGGGCGTGCCACAAAGCATTGTGGTCCAGCTCGATCAGTTGGGGGGCCGATGTGGAACCGTAAACGATGCCGGGTGTGCGACCGGAATTGCGGAGACGGCGGCTCGCACCCGTGCCCTGCTTAGCGCGCTCAAAAGCGACAAATTTCATACATTTCTCCTTCTAGGGCCCACCGCGACCAGTGATGCCCTGACTTGAAAAAGCCTGCCAGTCCATTGGGACGACAGGCCGCATTTAGCCTGTAGCGGATCAGCTTGGATCCGAGAACAAGCTCATCACCGACTCTCCGTTGGCGATCCGGTGCATCGTTTCAGCGATGAGCGGGGCCACGGAAAGTTGGCGAATCTTGGTGCAGGCGGCAGCTTGTGCCGTCAGCGGAATGGTGTTGGTGACCACAACTTCGTCCAAGGCTTCGCCCTTGGAGATACGCTCGATGGCCGGGCCCGAGAAGATGGGGTGTGTGCAGTAGGCATACACTTTTTTGGCGCCGCGTTCTTTGAGCACTTCGGCTGCTTTGACCAAGGTGCCTGCGGTGTCAATCATGTCGTCCATGATCACGCAGTTGCGTCCTTCGATTTCGCCGATGACGTGCATGACTTCGCTGACGTTGGCTTTGGGACGGCGTTTGTCGATGATGGCCAGGTCGCAACCGAGTTGCTTGGCCAGGGCGCGGGCACGCACCACACCGCCCACGTCAGGCGAGACCACGATCAGGTCTTCGTAGTTTTTTTGGCGCAAATCGCCCAGCAAAACAGGGGAGGCGTAGATGTTGTCGACGGGGATGTCAAAGAAACCCTGAATCTGGTCAGCGTGCAAGTCCATGGTCAGGACGCGGTCCACGCCCACGGCTTGCAACATGTTGGCCACGACTTTGGCTGTGATGGGCACACGCGAAGAGCGAGGGCGGCGGTCTTGGCGGGCGTAACCAAAGTAAGGGATGACGGCGCTGATGCGGCCAGCCGATGCGCGTTTGAGCGCGTCGACCATGATCAGCAGTTCCATCAGGTTTTCGTTGGTGGGTGCGCAGGTGGACTGGACCACGAAGACTTCACGGGCACGCACGTTTTGCTTGAGTTCGACGGTGACTTCACCGTCGGAGAAACGGCCGACGTCTGCGGCGCCCAACTGGGTACCCAAGTAGTAAGCCACTTCGGCAGCCAAAACAGGGTTGGCATTGCCGGTGAACAGCATGAATTCGTGGGTGTTTGAGGCAGGCTGCATGGGCATTCCAGCGATCAGATAAAAGGGCCTGTACGAGTGAACGTATTTGGCAGGGGAAGAAGGACTCGAACCTTCGAATGCCGGAATCAAAATCCGGTGCCTTAACCAACTTGGCGACTCCCCTACACGGGTTGACCGCTGAAACAGCGGACGACCGATCAACTATCGCTGGTTGCCCAACCCTTCAAGGGGTGAACTTCCATGTTGCTGCATTTGCGCACTTGCCAGTGGTCTGGGACCGAGACTTGCGCTGAGCCTGATGAGCAGAGTGCAAACACTGCGCTGCCAGAACCTGTCATCCTTGCATTGTGTCCGGCTGATCGAAGCACATCGAGTGCTTGGGAGACATCCGGGCAAAAGGCCTGAGCTACAGGTTGCAGATCATTGTGACCAAAGCCAAATGGGTCTGCAGCGAAGTCCGAGATTGTAACAGCATTTGTCGCCCGTTGAAGCTTTGGTGAAGCAAAAATTTGCGATGTTTCGATGCCCGCGGCAGGTTTGACGATCCAGAACCGGGCGGCGGGCAGATCGATCGGCGTGATTTGTTCGCCGACACCTTCTACCCATGCGTGTTGGCCGCGCAGGAAAAAAGGCACGTCTGCACCGAGCTGCAGGCCCAGTTTTTCGAGCACTGGCAGGGTCAGGTGCAAGTCCCAAAGCTGGTTCAGTGCCAGCAAACACGTGGCGGCGTCGGAAGAACCTCCGCCCATGCCCGCTTGGGATGGAATGCGCTTTTCGATCCCGATGTGAGCGCCATGTGTGCTGCCAGTGTGCTTTTGAAGCAATTTTGCAGCCCGGGTGATCAGATCATCAGCCGGCAGTGCCACGGTGAGGTCTTCGCGCGAAATCAGACCATCTTGGCGTTTTTCAAAATGCAAGGTGTCGCACCAGTCCACCAGCATGAACACCGATTGCAGCAGGTGGTAGCCGTCAGGGCGGCGGCCTGTGATGTGCAAAAACAGGTTGAGTTTGGCGGGGGCCGGGACATCGTGCAGCGCTTTCATGTCCAGATTATCGCCATGGGCGGATGTTGTTCATGGGTCAATCACGATGCGCAGCACAGCAGCAGGCCCTGGCTGGCTTCTTTGAACCACCACACGGCCTTGGGCATGGGCGCTCAAGTCGGCCTGCCAGCCGGGAACGTCTGCCACACGTCCTGCCAGCCATTCAAACAAGGCTGAAACCGGCAGGGCCGTGCCTTGCAGTTGTTCCATCAGGGTGGGCAAGTTGGCGCTGCGGGTGGTTTGACCGCCTTGTTCCAGTTGCGCCATTTGGGGGGTCCAACTGAGCCGGGCCAAGTTGGTGCCGATCGGGCTGAACAACAGCATTTCGCCTTGCGCCGCAGAGCCTTGCAGCTCAAATCCGGCACTCCATTGCTGCGGCGGGTCGGATTGCACAGCAAGTGCCAATCGTCCTGACCAATGCGCGCTGGCTTGGGGGGGCAGCGTGCGCGTTGTGGTGCAAGCTGTCAAAAACAAAGCACCACACCACAATGCCGCTCGGCGTTGAACCTGCAGTCCCTTCATGGTTTGAAATTCAGGCGTCTCAGGGTTTCTTGCAAAGTCTCGTTGTCGGCTTTGAGCAAAAGTCCTTCACGCCAGATGCGGGCGGCTTCTTGGGTTTGCCCCATCACCGACAAGACTTCACCCAAGTGGGCGGCGATTTCGGCATCGGGTTTGGCTTTGTAGGCCGCTTGGAGGATCTGCAAAGCCTGCGCCCATTGACCTTGCCTGAAGGCCACCCAACCCAAGCTGTCTTGGATGTAGGGATCTTGCGGCGCCAGCTTGACCGCTTGCTCGATCAGCGTGCGGGCTTCATCCAGTCGAATGTTCCGGTCGGCCAAGGAGTAGCCCAAAGCATTGAAAGCCTGTGGGTCTTGTGGGCGCGTGTTGATCAGTTGCCTGAGCAAGCGCTCCATTTCGTCAAAGCGCTTGAGCTTTTCGGTCACCATGGCTAATTCGGACACCAGGTCGTCGTCTTCGGCGCCAAGCTGCAAGGCGGCCTGGACCAGGCTGTAGGCCGCATCGGCCTGTTTGTTTTCACGAAGCCATTGTGATTGGGCGAGTGTTTTGCGTTTGGCTTGTTCGGGTGTGGACGTTTTGACCTGAGCCAAGACCAAGCGGGCTTCTTCCATGCGGCCTTGTTGGGCCAGCAAATCAGCTTGCCTGCTGGCCAATTTGACGGGGTCAGCCGTCTGCGGCACCTGCGACAGCCATTGACTGGCGCGTTCGAGTTGGCCTTGGCGCTGTGCGATTTGGGCCAACGCCATCAGGGCTTCAGCTTGTCCCGCTTGTTGCTCGGCTTCGGTGTTCTTGGCATTCAATTGCAGAAAACGACTCAGGTGTTGCTCTGCGTCTGCCATTTGTCCCATGTCTTGCGCCAACAAGCCCCGAATCAACCAAGCTTTGGCAAAGTCCGGATGCCGATTGTTGAGCAGCGTCAACTGTTGCAGGGCGTTGGACTGCTGCTGCCCAGCGATCAGTGTGCGTGCATAGCCCAAGCGCAACTCGGGCAGCATCTGGCCTTGCATGGCCTCGTCCAGCATGGCTTTAAGGCCGGCGTCGCCGCTGCTCATGAGGCTCAGGCTCAAGACGATCGGACCCGGTGACAAGGGGTCAGCCGCACGGGCCTTGAGCGCTGCTTGGATGGCCAATTCGGTTTGGTCTGCGTCACGGCGCATGCGGCCAATGGTGGTCCAGGCGGAAGCGGTGGTAAGGCTTTGGCCAAGGGCGCGTTGGAGCGCTTTTTCGACCACGTCGGCGGCGCGTTGCTTGTCGGACAAAGGGCTGAAAATGCGAGGCACTGAAACGATGGCACTGGCTTGTTCAGCCAATGGCAAATCGTGGATCGAGACAGTCAGCGCTTGGCCCGCCTCGTCCACGCGGTTCAGCGCCAGCAGAATTTGCAAGATGTAGCGGTTGGGCTCGACAGCCGAGGGCAGCTCGCGTTTCCAGGTTTGCGCCGCTTGCAAGGCCGCCTCGCCAGATCGGGACTGCAGGGCAATGTCCACTGAGCGTTGAAACAAGGCTGAATTGCGCGTTTTGCGGGCGGCATCCAACATGATGGAAAACCCCGCTCCCGGAGAGCCTTGTTGTGCATTGAGCTCGCCCAGCAGAATTTGATAAAACAAGACCGAATCCAGGCCAGAGAGCTGCGCTGGTTTGGGCGTTTTGGCTGCTGCAGGCTGGGCCCAAGCACTGGCCATGCAAGAGGACAAGAGGGCGATGCGTAACCACTGTTTCATGCTGGCCATCATAATCCAGACACCTTTATACCCGGTGTGTTCGCCGTCGATGGCCATGGCGGACACAGGACTCACGCATGCCCGAACTCCCAGAAGTTGAAGTCACCCGACGCAGTTTTGCAGACCGTATTCAATCTGCCCGCATTGTGGCTTTGCACATGGGCAAGCCTTTGCGATGGCCTTTGGGTCTGCCTCCCCAAAGTTTGGTGGGGCGACGCATCGAGGCGGTGCGCCGCAGAGGCAAATACCTTCTGCTGGACCTCGATGAGGGGATTTTGCTGCTGCACTTGGGCATGTCGGGCAGCTTGAACTTTGCAGTCCATCAGCCCCCAGCCGGGCCACACGATCACATGGACATGGAGACCGACCGGGGCGTTTTGCGCCTGCATGACCCCAGGCGCTTTGGCGCGGTGGTCTGGGCTCCGTCTGAGAATTCTGCGACCGCCCAAAAGTTGCTGGGCCATCTGGGCGTGGAACCATTGGACGGTGGCTTTGACGTGAACGCTTTTGCACTGGCCCTCAAAAAACGCGCTTCGGCCATCAAGCAGGTGCTGCTGTCCGGTGACATCGTGGTGGGGGTGGGCAATATTTACGCCTCCGAGGCTTTGTTCATGGCCGGTATCCGGCCGACCGTGAAAGCTTCTCGCTTGTCCAAGCCCCGTGTGGCCCGTTTGCATGCGGCCATCGTGCAGGTGTTGGCCCGTGCGGTGCAACAAGGGGGCAGCTCACTCAAGGATTTTGTGAGTGCCGAAGGCAAAACCGGTTATTTCCAGTTGGAGGCCGCGGTGTACGGTCGCGCTGGCGCGCCATGCCGGGTGTGCAGCACGCCGATTCGTTCCATGCTGCAGGGTCAGCGCACCACTTTTTATTGCCCCACATGCCAGAAACCATGACCACACTGCCCGCAGGATTTGCCCGTCACATGGTCGACTGGCAAAAGCTGCATGGTCGCCAGAGCTTGCCTTGGCAGAACACGCAAGACCCTTACCGCGTCTGGTTGTCCGAGATCATGCTGCAGCAAACGCAGGTCAGCACCGTGCTCGATTACTTTGCGCGTTTTTTGAGCCGCTTCCCGGATGTGGCGGCCCTGGCAGTGGCTGAGCAAGACGATGTGCTGGCACTCTGGAGTGGCTTGGGTTACTACAGCCGCGCCCGGAACCTGCATCGCTGTGCGCAAGAGGTCATGTCGCGTTTTGGGGGGGCTTTCCCCTCCAAAGCCGAAGACCTGCAAACTTTGCCCGGCATTGGCCGATCGACCGCTGCGGCCATCGCCGCGTTTTGCTTTCAAGAGCGGGCGGCGATTTTGGATGGCAACGTCAAGCGCGTGCTCACGCGTGTGCTGGGCTACGGCGAAGACTTGGCGGTGGCCAAAAATGAAAAACAGCTCTGGGAATTGGCGCAAGCGCTCTTGCCCGCCCAGCCAGCCGACATGCCCCGGTACACCCAGGCACTGATGGACTTGGGGGCCACGGTCTGTTTGCCTCGCAAGGTGCAATGCGAGGTGTGCCCGGTGTCGACTCTGTGCGCAGCCCAGGCGCAGGGCGAGCCGCTGGCTTATCCTGTCAAGACCCGCAAACTCAAACGCAGCAGCGCTACATTGTGGTTGTTGTGGGCCGTCAATGGGCAAGGCCAAGTTTGGCTTCAAAAGCGCCCTCAAAAGGGCATTTGGGCAGGCTTGTTCAGCTTGCCGGTGTTTGACTCAGAAGCGCAATTGCTGGCCGCCTGGCCTCATGGCCTGGAAGCGCAATACATCACGCCATGGAAGCATGTGCTCACCCACCGCGATTTGCATCTGCACCCGGTTCGTTTGACAGGCGCTGCCCGTCAAAGCCCCGATGGTGAGGGCCAGTGGGTGGATGCGCAGGCGTGGCCTGCGCTGGGGCTGCCCGCGCCCATTCGTCAGCTCTTGCAATCCTGAATCGCCCAACACAGTTGGGCGCCTACGTTGTCAAGTGGGCTTATTGGCCGTCTTGTTCGCGGTGGCGTTTGAGGGTGAGCCAGCGTTTGCCAAAACTTTTGGCCAACTGCTCGACCATGAAAACCGAGCGGTGCTGACCACCCGTACAACCAATCGCGACCGTCAGGTAGCTGCGGTGGTCGCGCTCAATGGATGGCACCCATTGCGCCAAAAAACCCTCGATCTGCAGCTGCATTTGCACAAACTCTTCGGACTGGCGCAGGTACTCTTGCACGGGCGCATCCATGCCGGTCAGCGGTCGCAGAGCGCTTTCGTAATGCGGGTTGGGCAGCATGCGCACATCGAACACAAAATCGGCGTCGGTCGGAATGCCGCGTTTGAAGGCGAAGGATTCAAACACCACCGTCAATTGCGCGAAGGGCGCGCTGACCAGGGTTTTGACATAGGTCTGCAGCTGGGCCGAGCGCAGCAAGCTGGTGTCGATCACATGGGCGCGTTCGCGCAAGTCAGACAGCAACTCACGTTCAAACGCGATGGTCTCGGTCAGGTCTTTGTCGCTTTGGGGTTTGTGGCCGCCCGACAGCGGGTGTTTGCGTCGCGTCTCGGAGTAGCGGCGCATGAGGGTTTCGGACGAGGAGTCCAGAAAAAGCGACTTCACCGTCATGCCCATGTCGCGCAAGATGGCCATTTGCTCGGGCATCAGGTGCAGCGAGTTGGCGCTGCGCACGTCGATGGCAATGGCCAAGCGTTCTGCTTTGTGTTGTTCTTCGAGTTTGACAAACGGGATCAGCAACTCAGGAGGCAAATTGTCCACGCAGTAATAACCGGCGTCTTCCAAGGCGTGCAGCGCCACCGATTTGCCAGAGCCGGACATGCCGGTGATCAAGATGATGTCCATGTTCAGTCCTGTGGCGTGCCCAGCATCTCGCGGGCGTGGGCCAAGGTGGTGGCGGAGCGTTTTTCGCCGCCCAGCATGCGGGCGATTTCGCTGACGCGTTCTTCACCGCTGATGGGTCTGACTTGGCTGCTGACCTGGCCTTGGACGGCAGCTTTGCTGACCAGCAGGTGGTGGTCTGCGCAGGCCGCCACTTGGGGCAGGTGGGTCACGGCCAGCACCTGGCGGTGTTGGCCCAGCTGTTTCATCAGGCGGCCCACGGTTTCGGCCACCGCGCCGCCCACACCCGAGTCGACCTCGTCAAAGATCAAGGTGCCGGCTTCGCCCAACTCGCTGGTGGTCACTGCAATGGCCAGCGCGATGCGGGACAACTCGCCGCCCGAGGCCACTTTGCCCACAGGGCGGGGTGTGCTGCCTTCGTGGCCAGCCACCAGAAAGCTGACCTCTTCCAGGCCGTGTTGAGCGGGCGCGTCCAGTGTTTGCAGGCTGACTTCAAAGCGGCCGCCTTGCATGCCCAATTGCTGCATGGCCGCCGTCACGGCTTTGGCCAAAGGCTTGGCCGCTTTTTGGCGTTGAGCCGAGACCTGCTTGGCGGCGTGAACAAATGTTTGGTTCGCGGCGCGCTCCATTTTTTGCAGGGCGTCCAAATCGGCGGCTGCGTCCAGTTTGTCCAGCTCTTCGCGCCATTGGGCCAGCACCAGGGGCAGCTCTTCGGGGGGCTTTTTGTAGCGGCGGGCCAAAGACAGCCACTGGCCCATGCGTTCGTCGAGTTCGGCCAGGGTTTGTGGGTCGAGGTCGGTTTTGCGCAGATAGCTGTGCAGGCTGTGGGCCACGTCTTCGGCTTGCGCTTGGGCTGACAGCAGCACCTCGGCCAAGGCCTTGAATTCGGGTTCCACATGGCCCAGTGCTTGCAGGTTCTGGATGGCGCGAGACAGCTGGCGCAGGGCGCCGCCTTCGTCCTCACCTTCCAGCTGCACGGTCGTTTCGTTGGCGGCGTCGATCAGCGCTTGTGCATTGGCCAGGCGGCTGTGCTGGGTGCTGATGTCTTCCCATTCACCCTCAGCGGGCTTGAGTTTGTCGAGTTCGCCAATTTGCCAGGCCAGCCGTTCGCGCTCATTGGCCAAGGTGCTTTGGGCTTGCTGGGCGTCGGCCAGCGTTTGTTGGGCCAGACGCCAGGCTTGCCAAGCGGCTTTGAGCGGGCGGGTGTCGGTGCTGGCATAGGCGTCGAGCAAACCGCGCACCGCGTCAGGGCGGGTCAGGCTTTGCCAGGCGTGCTGGCCATGGATGTCGAGCAAATGCTCGCCCAGCTCGCGCAGCTGTGTGGCGGTGGCGGGGCTGCCGTTGATCCAGGCGCGGCTTTTGCCCGTGGTGTCGACGGTGCGGCGCAGCAAGAGGCTGTGATCGTTCTCGAAACCTGCATTGAGCAGCCAAGCCGCCACAGCGGGTGTGGGTTCGAACTCGGCGCAAACCTCGCAGCGGCTGGCCCCTTCGCGCACCACGCTGGTCTCAGCCCGGGCACCCAAGGCCAGTTGCAAGGCGTCAATCAAAATGGACTTACCGGCACCGGTCTCGCCCGTGAGAACGCCAAAGCCGGTGTTCAGGTCCAGCTCCAGTTCGTGCACGATCACAAAATCGCGCAGGGTGATGTGCGTCAGTGCCACGGCTCAGTCGCCTCCGTTCCAGTGCATTTTTTTGCGCAGGGTGTCAAAGTAGTTCCAGCCCTCGGGGTGCAAAAAGCGCACCGTGTGCTCGGAACGCGTGACCACGATGCGGTCACCCAAAATCAGGTCAGCCAGTGCTTGCATGTCGAAGTTGGCGCTAACATAACGCCCGGCCACGATCTCGATGCTGATCTCGGACGACTCGGGCAGCACGATGGGCCGGTTGGATAGAGTGTGCGGTGCAATCGGGGCCATGACCCAGCCGCCAATGGCCGGGTGCATCAAAGGTCCACCGACCGACAGCGAGTAAGCGGTAGAGCCCGTGGGCGTGGCGATGATCAGACCGTCCGCGCGCTGGTTGGAGACAAAGCGGCCATCGACTTCGACCCGCAACTCGACCATGCCCGAGGTGCCGCCGCGGTTGACGACCACGTCGTTCATGGCCAGTGCGCTGAACACGCTGCGCTGGTCGCGCAGCACCTGCGCTTGCAGCAAGCTGCGGTCTTCGGTCTGGTAATGGCCTTGCAGCATCGGCAGCAAGACATCTTGGTAGCTTTGCAGGGGAATGTCGGTGATGAAGCCCAGTCGCCCCTGGTTGATGCCCATCAGCGGCAGGCCATGGCGGGCCATTTGGCGGCCAATGCCCAGCATGGTGCCGTCGCCGCCGATCACCAGACCCAAATCGCAATGCGTGCCGATGGCGTCCATGTCCAACATGGGGTATTGGTTCAGACCGGTGTGCAGAGCGGTTTCCCGGTCCAGCACTACCTCACAGCCTTGCCTGGCCAAGAACTGGGCGACGTCGTCCAAAGCGCGACGGGAACTCTCCAGCGCCCCGCCATGTGCGGTGGTGTGGTACTTGCCAAAGAGTGCAACGTGACGGAACTTGGAACTCATCGGCAAATTACATCATTAAAATGTGCTGATGCTAGACGACCGTGCCAAGTTATTGCTCAAAGCGCTGGTGGAGCGCTACATCGCGGACGGCCAACCCGTGGGCTCGCGTACGCTCTCGAAAGCCTCGGGCCTGGATTTGTCCCCCGCGACCATTCGCAACGTGATGTCCGATCTGGAAGAACTGGGCCTGATCGCCAGCCCGCACACTTCGGCTGGGCGCATCCCGACCACGCGGGGCTACCGCCTGTTTGTGGACACCATGCTCACGGTGGACCGCTCCGGCCTGCAGGCGCCTGCGCTCACGCCCGATCAGCCCCAAAAAGTCATCGCCAGCGCGGCCCATTTGCTGTCGAGCCTGTCGCAGTTTGTGGGTGTGGTCATGGCGCCCAAGCGGGCTTCGGTCTTCCGGCACATCGAATTTTTGCGCCTGTCCGAGCGGCGTTTCCTGGTGATCATCGTCTCGCCCGAAGGCGATGTGCAAAACCGCATCTTGTTCACCGAGACCGATTACTCGCAAAGCCAGCTGATCGAGACCTCCAATTACCTGAACACCCATTACGCTGGCATGGCGATTGAGCAAGTGCGCAGCCGCGTGCAGCAAGAACTGGTCAGTCTGCAAGGCGAAATCGTGACCCTGATGCAGGCGGCCGTGCAGGTCAGCTCCGAGGCCATGGCCAATGACCACAAGGAGGTGGTCATCTCAGGTGAGCGCAACTTGCTGTCGGTGAGTGACTTTTCCAGCGACATGGTGCACCTTCGCCGGGCTTTTGACTTGTTTGAGCAAAAGACGCAGCTCATGCGCTTGCTCGATGTGTCCAGCCAAGCCGAAGGCGTGCGCATCTACATCGGCGGCGAAAGCCAGATCGTGCCCATGCAGGAGTTGTCGGTGGTCAGCTCGCCCTATGAGGTGGACGGCCAGGTGGTCGGCACCTTGGGCGTGATCGGCCCAACCCGCATGCCCTACGACCGCATGATCCAGATCGTCAACATCACCTCGCGCCTGGTCAGCAATGCGCTGAGCCAGTCCAAATAAGCCCCGGCGGCCCACTACAATCACCGCTTCGGTGGGGGCGTTAGCTCAGTTGGTTAGAGCAGAGGACTCATAATCTATTAAAAAAGCTCTTCATATGAGAAAAAACCCTTTAAAAACAACAGGTTGTGTGTTTTATTGGAGTGTGTAAATCACTACACACCGACTACACACTTTTTGATTGTTTTGAACCCGCTTTTTGGACTGCCCATAGCGATAAAAATCCGACCACGTACAATAACTTTTAAGGGGCGTTAGCTCAGTTGGTTAGAG
This sequence comes from Comamonadaceae bacterium, assembly GCA_027485235.1. GTDB lineage: Bacteria > Pseudomonadota > Gammaproteobacteria > Burkholderiales > Burkholderiaceae_C > Limnohabitans_A. The sequence goes on along the minus strand of JAIXRJ010000011.1, from coordinate 70,739 downwards.
CAGAGGACTCATATTTCTCAAATGTGCCTTACACGTGGAAACTGTGTAAGGGATGGTGTCAAAGTCGGTGAAACCTAAGTGTGGCAACACATACGGCAATGCCGAGCGAAGCCTTGATGTGAAAGCATCTTGGAACGTGTAGAGACTTGACGGCACCCACCTACGGCGCAAGCTATGGTGAAGGCAAAGTCCAGGGAGTGGCGAAAGTTACACAAACCGGAATCCTTTGGTCGACAGTTCAAGTCTGTCACGCCCTACCATTTATAACCCGCGAACTGCTCTCTACGACGTTCGTGCATCGCGCTGAGGCCCAATCTTGGCGCCATTCCTGAAAAAGTCTCTTGGCCGTGGATGGCCAGGAGGTCGGGAATAAGGGCCTTTTTTCTGCCGAAATCTCTCTCTTTCTCTGTTTTCTCTTGGTCGTATCCAAAAGAGAGACCTAGGATTCATGCGGGTCCGGGCTAGGGAGTTTGATGTGAATCTTGCTTCCCATCATTGCCAGATTACAGAAATTCATCGCCGACTGTGGCTAGCAGTAGAACTCGTACAGGCTGGTTTGGGTTGATCTCAGCCACTCGCCCCTGTAGGTCGAATGGCAGCCTGTCATTCGACGATCAAGCTTGCCTCGGCTCGAAGACAGGGCACCAGCTGGCAGGCGTCAGGGCGCCCGTAGGAAAGGACCGGTTTCGGTCTACGCGTGCTGGCACTGCCGACCTATTGCAGGTATTCAAGGTGTGTGTGTGAGGGTGCGGCATCTCGCAGATTCCGGTATTTGTAGGTTGAATCGTTGGACAGACGTCGCGATGGCGTCAGAATACTGTGTAAAATTACAGCCCCACCTATGGTGGAAGTATCTCAGTCCGGACACTAGGTATAGTGTTTGGCGTGTATGCCTTGTAGACCTCAGCTGAGAATTGCCATATGTAGCTGTCAACGAGAGTAGTGGAACTGTCTAGGTCCGCATACAGGACGGTTGCACTATCAAAGGATCTGGCTACGTTGCCAAGTCCGAGATCACCTGGGACTGGAATTACGCGACCGTCAGTAGTGGACCACTGGTGGCGGAAGATGTCGTACGTCAGGTCAATGTCCTCTGAAAAGCGGTCAATGATCTTGTAGACCTTGGACAGCGATGTGCCACCTTTGAAGGTCAGTTTCTCCGCAAGGGCTGATTCGTAGATGGCAGAAAGTGTCCACACCACCCAGATGTCTTTTTCCAGAAGGTGCGCAGGGCGGCCAGTCTGTGCGGCAGCCACTTCGAGTGCTTCAGCCTGGTCTTCGCGGCTGAGAGTGAACCATGAATCAGCCAATGGCCACCTCGCTTACCGCCTTGGCCATCCAACTTGGCAACCCTGCTCGAGCCTGGCGCATGGCCTCCCACTCTTGGCTGGGCAGTTTGCTTCTGAGCACTTCCAAGACCATGGGCGCCTGCTCGGGCCCGAGCCAAATGAGCGCGCGAATGGCTTTTCCGGCCGGACGCTTGCCTAGCAACATTTGCCACCGATTGCCATGTTTGAGCTCGACCTCCCGATTTCCCAGTTTCAGTCGCCTAGAAGGACCAGAAGTCAGGAAGACCTCGCGTGTGGGTACCTGTGTGGTCAACCCCAGTGCATTGGCCTCTGCAGCGCCGCTGGCCACCACAGTCTCACCGCTGGTGGACTCGATCGCTTCGACAACGGCTTCGGTCGAGGGAGGGCGCACGCCAAAGCGGCCCTGAACGGGCAGAGAGTAGGCGCCTCGACCAACCCTGAGGAGCTTCCCTTCACGTGCCAGGCGAGAGAGGGTCTGATCAATTGCCGCCCGAGAGCCTAGGTGCAGGAATTCCTTGGGCGAAAGCAGTCCTCCCTCGGGGAGGGATTGCGCTTGCGAGAGGATGGATAGGGCGAGTTGGCTCATGGCTAGGCTCTGTTTGTCAGAAGTTTACTTCACTTTCTGACAAAAAGGCAAGCTAGGGGGAATTGAAGAGGAGTTGAGCGGGTCAGCCGGTGATTAAAGAACTGGAGATATCGCCAAAGTTCTTTATTGAGTTCCTTATCAGTTCTTCATTGATTTCCTGAAATAGCAGCGTTGTCCCCCAACTCTTCGAAAGGAGTTAGCAATGCTGCACGCAACACCAGCACTCGAGGCGCCAGTTTTCCTGAGCGCCACTTCCCCTGAATCCACCATGCCCAAGCAGCTGGTGCTGACCGAGGCCGATTTGGCCTCGCGCTGGGCCATGAGCCCTAAAACCCTGCAGCGCTGGCGTATGACTGGCAATGGGCCGACCTATCTCAAGCTGGGCAAACGGGTGAGCTATCCACTCAACGCCGTGATCGCTTTCGAGAACTGCGTCCAGCATGTCTCGACCTCCAAGCGCATCCCTGGAAAGGCAGGTGCGGCATGAACCACCTGCAATTGCAGCAAGCTGCGCTGCCTGATCTTTCCGAGAGCCAGATCAGCCGTCTGCCCAAAGACCAGTTAGCCCATTTCAGCAACGCAGTGCAGCAGCTCCATGACTGGACGCTGCAGATGCGTGGCCGCATCAACCGGGCCATGGAAATCCGCTACGCCGACCAGATCCGCCACGCCGAATGCCTGGGCCAGGAGGAGGCAGCCAAGTTCCGCATTGACGACGGCGACCTGCAGATCGATGTCTCGCAGCCCAAAGAAATCGTCTGGGACCAGCAGCACCTGTCCCAGATCGCCGAACGGATGGTCGTCGCCGGTGACCGGGTGCAGGACTTTATGCAAGTCCAGTTTTCAGTGACCGAGCAGGACTACGCCCGCTGGCATCCGCTGCTGCGCGCAGCCTTCCAACCAGCCCGCAAAGAGCTGATCACAGAACCCACCTTCCAGATCCGCTGGGTCGGTGATGTCCAACTCTGAGCCGGTCAAACCCAATCCCAATCAATCAAAACAAGGAAATTCCCAATGAACCACGACAGCTACAACCAGGCCGCAAGCTATGGCCAACCCTCCAACCACAGCGCTGCAGGCGCCTGGTGTGACTTCAATGACGCCGATGCCCAGCAAGGCGAGTTCAACCTCATCCCCAAAGGCACCCAAGCCCTGGTGCGCATGGCCATCAAGCCCGGCGGCTATGACGACGCCAGCAAGGGCTGGACGGGCGGCTATGCCACGGCATCGGATGAAACCGGTGCAGTGTTCCTGTCCTGCGAGTTTGTGTTGCTGACTGGCCCATTTGCCAAACGCAAGATCTGGAGCAATGTCGGCCTGCACTCCAACAAGGGCCCGACCTGGGCGCAGATGGGGCGCAGCTTCATCAAGGCCGTGCTCAACAGCTCGCGCAACATCCACCCCGATGACGTCAGCCCCGAGGCGGGACGCGCTCGTCAGATCCGCAGCTTCGGTGACCTCGATGGTGCCGAATTCGCAGCCCGAATTGGCATTGAGAAGGATGGTCAGGGCGAGTACCGCAACATCATCCGACTGGTGATCGAGCCCGATCACAAGGAATACGCAGACCTGATGCAAGCCAAGCTGCAACCTGATGGGGGCATGGGTGGGGGCTCTGGTGGCGGCCACGGCTCCGGCGGTGCTCCGGCGGTGACCGTTCCACCATCTGCAGTCCAAGCCACCCAGCCCAGTGCCAGCTACACCCCCCGTCCTGGCAACGCGCAGGGTCGGCCAGCATGGGCGCAGTAATGAAGACTCGTCATGAAGTGCTGGGTGTGTTCCCGTCAAGCCAAGGGCTTCGGCCACGTGGATCTTCGCTTCAAGGTGGGGCACCCCAAGCGGTACCCCATCGACTGGATCTTCTGCTCACGGCGTTGCCAAGACTGTTTTCACCGGCTGTATGCCGTTGGGATTCGTGCGCTCGAGCGCGAGGGCACTTTGCCAACGGGGGACGGTGTGATTGATCCGACGGATGCAGAACTGGCCGCCATGGAGCAATGCCTCAAGCCCCTGGGCGAAGCCGCCGGTGAGATCGGTATGGACCGACCGTTGTCGAGCTACACCCAGCAAGAGGCCCTGCGGCTGATCAATGCTGTGGTTACGACCTATGTCGAGGCCATGGTTCAGGAACACGAGCGCAGCAAGTACCCACCTGTTCGCATGCAACTGGACCAATCACCCTTGAGTTGATTGTCCTGACTCCACCGCAGGACTCAGCGTCCTGCGGTTTCCAACTTCTACCAACCAATGCGGGTGACGCAGATCACCTGCAGGGATGAACTTTTCATGAACAAATCTGAATCATTGGCTTCGCCATTGAGCCTGCAAGCTGCAGGCGATAACGACTTCAGCGATGAGCCACTGCTCACAGCCCAAGATGCATCAAAGGCGCTGAATTTGCCGCTGTACTACTTCACCAAGACCGCAAAGCGCAAAGCCCTGGGGCTGCCGTTCTACTGCGTCAATCGATTGGTTCGATTCCGGCTGGGTGAGCTGCACCAGTGGCAGGTCGCCTATGCCAACAAGTTGCAGGAACAACAAGATTCGGCGCTTCAAGACGGAGGTGCGAATGCTTGATTTCAACGATGCACCCGCTTCAAGCGCACGCAAGGCGGCAGGCGGTGCGGTCGACACCAATCGTGAGAAAGCCGATATCCGCGTAGCCTTAAATGACCAACTGGCTCTTCTGGTTTCAGACATTTGGCCCTCAGGCAAACGCCGCCAAAACAAATACCTGGTGGGCGATGTCATGGGCGGTCCCGGTGACAGCCTGGAGCTGCTGCTCTCTGGTCCCAAGGCGGGCCTGTGGACCGACCGTGCCACGAACGAGGGGGGTGACATCTTCGACCTGATTGCCCGCTACTACAGCCTCAATGTGCAGACCCAGTTCCCGCAGGTACTTGAAAAAGCCCGGGACTGGCTCGGCCGTGTCTCGGCTATGCCTTCCACGGCGGTGGCCGCAAGCCATGCCAAGGCTCCGGTGGTCGATGAACTCGGTCCGCCCACGGCCAAGTGGGATTACCAGGATGCCACCGGCAAGCTCATCGCTGTGGTGTACCGCTATGACCCAGAACCAGGTCGCAAGGAGTTCAGGCCTTGGGATGTGCGCCGCCGCAAGATGACACCGCCCGAACCACGTCCACTGTACAACCAGCCGGGCATGCTCAAGGCCGATCAGGTGGTGCTGGTCGAAGGAGAAAAGTGCGCTCAAGCCCTGCTTGAGTTCGGTGTCTGCGCCACCACGGCCATGCATGGTGCCAATGCACCCGTCGAAAAAACCGACTGGTCGCCGCTCTCGGGCAAGCATGTCTTGATCTGGCCGGACCGTGACAAGCCAGGCTGGCTATACGCCGATCATGCCTCTCAAGCCATCATGCGAGCCGGCGCCAAGTCATGTGCCATCTTGCAGCCTCCTGCAGAAAAGCCCGATGGCTGGGATGTGGCCGATGCCTTGACAGATGGTTTTGACATTGCCGGGTTTTTGGCCGTTGGGGAGCGGATGCCTGTGATCCGTGAATTCGGGGCACAGGACATTGCTGTTCCGATCGAGGGCATCGACTATTCCACTGAAGACGGGCTGGCATTGGCGTTCTCACACCAATACGCCGAAGACTGGCGCTACTGCGCGTCCTGGTCCAAATGGCTCGTCTGGAATGGCGTGCGCTGGAACGTGGACAAGCAGCTGTACATCATGCACCTGAGCCGAACGGTGTGCCGCAGCGCTGCGATGTTTGCCGAGACGCCACGCATGAAAGCCCGTATGGCCAGCGCTGCCACCATCTCCGCCCTGGAGCGGATCGTGCGGTCTGACCCCAGGCAAAGTGCCACCGTTGAAGAGTGGGACGCCAATGTCTGGCTGCTCAACACACCCGGTGGCATCGTGGACCTGCGCACGGGTGCCCGTGGTCCGCATGACCGTGACCGCCGCATGACCAAGGTGACCACGGCCACGCCTCAAGGCGATTGCCCGGTCTGGCGCAATTTCCTGGTGAATGTGACCGGTGGTGATGAGGAGCTGCAGGAGTATCTGCAACGTGTGGTCGGCTATTGCCTGACCGGGGACTTGAGCACCCACGCACTCTTTTTCCTGTATGGCACGGGAGCGAATGGCAAGTCGGTGTTCGTGAACGTGATCTCCACGGTGCTGGGTGACTACGCGGCCAACGCCCCCATGGACACTTTCATGGAGTCACGCACCGACCGTCACCCGACCGACCTGGCCGGGCTGCGTGGTGCCCGCTTTGTCTCGGCCACTGAAACCGAGCAGGGCAGGCGCTGGAACGAGTCCAAGATCAAGGCGATCACAGGGGGTGACCACATCACGGCTCGGCTGATGCACCAGGATTTTTTCACCTACGTGCCTCAGTTCAAGCTCCTGATTGCCGGGAACCACAAGCCTGCGATCCGCAACATCGATGAGGCCATGCGCCGCCGCATGCACCTGATCCCCTTCACGATCACGGTCCCTCCAGAAAAGCGCGAACCGCTCCTGACCGAGAAGCTGCTGGCCGAGTGCGATGGCATCTTGGCCTGGGCACTCGAGGGCTGCCTGCAATGGAAGAAGCTTGGCCTCAAGCAGCCCCAGAGCGTGGCCGAGGCCACCGAAGAGTACTTCGAGGCGGAAGACGCCATGGGTCGGTGGATCGCCGAGCGCTGCAACCAGGGGCCTGAATACAAGGCGCTTACGGCCACGCTTTTCAACGACTGGAAGCAGTGGGCCGAGCTCAGTGGCGAGTACGTGGGCACCCAGCGCAGGTTCTCGGATGCCTTGCTCGCCAGGCGCCTGGAGAAGTGGCGCAACTCCATGGGCGTGCGTGGCTACAAGGGCCTTGACCTCAAACAGCCCACGTCGCTTCCTTCTCGCTCCTACCCCTACAACGACGATTGAGAGACAAATCTAATGAAAAAAAATTCAAAAACAGGACTGGTTGCCAGTTCTCTGACGCAACTGACTCTATTGAACATTTGTTCTCTACGCGTGTACGCGTATACAGATAAGAGTCATGGATGTTTGATTGCGCCCAAAGCGTCAGTCTCATTGTCAAAACCGGACAAGTCCGTTTTTGACTTCCCAGCGGCGCACTGGAATATTTCGTTTGGAGGGCAGGTATGAAGATCCCTCCAGCACGTTATCCATCGCCCCTTGGGCGCATGCAGGCTACGCCCATGGATGTCGAGGCCACCAAGCGCCAGGGATGGCGCGAGCAACACATCCTGGTCATCTCCCATGATGACGAGCGCCTGGACTTCATGGAGCGCCAGCTCATTCGCAGCATCGGCGAGCGGCTCTATGGTCAAGTTCATGGCCATGCCCATGGTCACTCTCAACCCAGGGGAGGTGGCCATGGATGAAGTCTGGACAGTCGAAGCGGTGGCCGAGCGCTTTGTCGATGCGGCCAGAACCGCCAGGCGCCTGCCATGCGTGGCGGTGCAGGGTTACGCCAGCACCTGGCCCATCGTGATCTTGCCAAGCGATGCTTACCCGGATCCGCACAGGGTGTACCGCATGGCGCCGCCATCGCCCAAGGATGTGGAGCGGATGCTTGAGGTTATGCGCTGGGTGCAGATGCTGGAACTCGACGAGCGGCACCTGGTGTGGATGCGGGCCAAGCGATTTGACTGGGTGGAGATCAGCAAGCGCTTCGCCTGCGACCGTACCACGGCGTGGAGACGCTGGAAGCGGGACATGCAGGTGGTGGCCGACCTACTCAACCGGCAGGCTCAGTCACTGAAAAAGTGAGGCCTGTCATCTGGAGAGGAAATTAGCGTGTTTTGGCGGTCATGCGCGGCGCTATTTACGTTCAAGCGTGAATGCGCGGTTTTTGGGGCCAAAACACGCTGCAACATTTCGGCGATTTACCGATACATTTTCGGCTACGGTCGATATAAGTGTGTGAGCAGCAATTGCTTCATGCGGACCGATTCGATTCACCTTGAGTTCTTCAAGGTGTGGGGCTCAGCCCATCAAACCTTCACCTTGCCTGATCGGCTCCAGCGTCCCATGGCGCTTGAGCCGCCATGGGCGTTCCCGGTCATTTCCCATGAATCATCCTGAGATCCGCATGGTCCCAGTGGACGCACTCGTCCCCTATGCCCGCAATGCCCGCACCCACAGCGATACACAAGTGGCGCAAATCGCGGCCTCGATCACCGAGTTCGGCTGGACCAACCCGATCCTCACGGACGGTTCCAAGGGCCTGATCGCAGGACACGGTCGCTTGATGGCGGCGCGCAAGCTGGGCCTCAAGGAGGTGCCGGTCATCGAACTGGGTCACCTGACACCCGAGCAGAAGAAGGCCTACATCCTGGCCGATAACCGTCTCGCAGAGAACGCGGGCTGGGACGATGAGCTCCTGAAACTCGAGTTGGCTGAACTCAAAGCGGCCGACTTTGATCTTGACCTGATGGGCTTTACCGACAAGCAGCTCGAAGAGCTTCTGAACGGAGACGAATCAGGCGGTGGTTTGACTGAAGATGACGCAATCCCAGAAGCACCAGTAGACCCGGTATCCAGACCTGGGGACTTGTGGATTCTCGGCAACCACCGCCTCCTTTGTGGTGACTCGACCGTACTGTCGGATGTGGAACGCCTCATGGGTGGCCAACTGGCCGACATGGCCTTCACCGATCCACCCTACAACGTGGACTATGGCAAAAGCGCCAAGGATAAGATGCGCGGCAAAGACCGGCGCATCATGAACGACGATCTGGGTGAGGGGTTCTTCCAGTTTCTCTATGACGCCTGTCTGAACCTGCTTGTGGTCACAAAGGGCGCTTGCTACGTGTGTATGAGCTCATCTGAGCTGCACACCCTGCAAAAGGCCTGGATCAAGGCAGGCGGTAAGTGGTCCACGTTCATCATCTGGTCCAAGAACACCTTCACACTCGGACGCGCGGATTACCAGCGCCAGTACGAACCCATCTTGTATGGCTGGAAACAGGGATCGGACCACTTCTGGTGCGGGGACCGGGACCAGTCGGACATCTGGAACTACAACAAGCCCCGGGTCAACGACTTGCACCCGACCATGAAACCAGTCGAGCTGGTCGAGCGGGCCATCAAGAATTCATCGAAGAGCCGGGACATCGTGCTGGACCTGTTTGGTGGCTCCGGCACCACCCTGATCGCAAGTGAGAAGACTGGGCGTCATGCCCGTCTCATTGAGCTTGATCCAAAGTTCGTGGATGTGATCATCAAGCGCTGGGAGGACTACACCGGCCAGCAAGCGATGCGTGAGGACGATGGCGTGTCATTTGCCAACGCAGGTTCAGCCAAAAGCAGTGAGCCTGTGGTTCAGTAACAGACCTCATCAAGGCTACAGTGAATCACAAACCCGGTCAGGTAGGGCAGGCCCTTTGGTATGCCAGTTTCGCGTGCGGTGAAACGGCCAATCTTCCAGTCCATCCACTTGGTGACGGCTTTGGCAACAGCGGCGTCCATTGCAAGGCCTGAGGCCAAACCGTCCTGGACCGAGTCTGCGAAATGCCTGCCTTGCTTGCTGTCCAGAAAGGCTCGTACCGACTCAAATGGTTCGCCTGTGGCCTCGGCAACTTGGGTTATAGCCATCGGCCAGGCCACGCTGGCGTGGCCACCCATCGTTCCCCAAAACCCCCAGGCCTCGTTTTGTGTCGTCGGTATTGCGTTGTTGCTCATTGGCTTGTCCTTGTTGCGATGCCTGTATGAACGCTCTACTTGGTATTGAAGTAAAGCGATTCATCAAATATTTTTGATCTGTCGCTAATCTGAGACTGATCAGCCAAGGCGTGCGCAATAGCGACCGTAGTCCGACCCAGAGGGATCGATGAAGAGGTAAGGGCGACCGGGTGCATGCACTTCGACGCACAGCCTGCCATCTCCGTAATAGCCACCCTTGCCACCCAGCCAGTCACGAGACTGGAGAAGGTTCCTCGCAAAGTGGTCGAACTCTGCAGGCTCCATCTCGCGGGTCTCGGTGATGTAGACGGTGCAGTCTTCGCTGCCAGCGATCTCGCTCATGGTCGCGGGCTTGCGGCCAAAGGGCAGACGGATGCCGAGCTCTTCGACTTGCATGTCTTTGCCATCGAAGTGGATGGTCAATGGTTTACGTTCAATCGTGATGGTCATGGTTTTCATGTGAACCTCAGGCAGATTGGTTGGTGATTCGGTAGATGCGGTCTGCACCGGTTTGCTTTTCTGATGTGATCTCCAGGCCCAGCTTCTTCTTGAGGGCTCCAGCCATGGCGCCTCGCACCGTGTGAACCTGCCAACCTGTGGCCTCGGTCATCTGGGACAGCGTCGCACCTTCTGCGCGATTGAGCAGCTCAATCAGTACGGCTTGCTTGGTGCCCTCACGCTTGGCGCGCGTCGCGTGATTCGTTATCCCAATCGCCTGCAGCCCTGTGGCTGTGGCCACGTACACCGCAGGCTCTGCGGCGCTTGGCTCTATGAGCTCGGCGTTGTGCATCGAGGTGAGCACCTTGATACGAGCCCCGCCCTTGAGGGTGTCGGGGAAGTTGATGAGTTTCTTTTGAGGATGCTGTGCAGCCGCTTCGAGCAGCGCGCGTTGGGTGTCCGTGAGTTTCATTGTTTGCCTTTCGATGTTGTTGATGTGTTTTTTCCTGCTTCGATCCCTGCGGCGTAAGCAGCCTCCAGTGCGCTCTTGACGGCCCAGACCGAGACGTCGTGGAAGTCCAGGCGATCACTGTGCTGTGTCTCCAGCGTTTCGATAAAGAAATGCTTCAGAGCGATCTGCTCCAGCAGCTTGTTCAGGTCCTTGTTTTGTTTCATTGGCTTGGTTCCTTTCGTTCATCCAATGTGATGGATTGACGCTCTGAATCAAGGTGAAGCCAAGTCAATTTTTGAAGCTGTCGCTTATTCCTTGAAAGACGATTGAGATGCCGCGAAGTGCGCCCACTCCATGCCGTTACCCGGGTTGCGCACAGGTGCTCAACGTGCCTGGTTACTGCGCCAATCACCAGTCGCAAGTGCACCGTGAGTACGGGCGTGCGCGCAGAGGGTTTGATACGGAGCTGGGCTTTTATCAATCGGCCAGGTGGCGCAACACCCGTGCAGCGGTGCTACGGGATAACCCGCTTTGCTGCAGGTGCCAGGCCAAGGGCTTGTTGCAACCAGCCAAGGTCGTCGATCACATCGTTCCGGTGAAGCTTGGCGGTGAGCGCTTTGAACGCTCAAACCTGCAAAGCCTGTGCGTGCCCTGTCACAACGCCAAGACCGCCTCAGAGACGGCATACCTGCGCAACCAGGCCCCCTCCTAAGGGGGTAGGGGGTCTGAATCTCTACAGACTGGCGCCCGAGATGCGTGCGCTTGCGCAAATTTTTGTGCGTGCAAATTGAACAAGGGGGGGTATCCCCCAAAGCCTGCAACAAAGGCAGTGCATCAGATGAACATCAAACCAAGCGGGTGATTTATGGGTGGACGCAAGCCACTGCCGACTCAAGTCAAGCAGATCAAAGGGACCTTGCAGCCATGCCGGACCAACTACCACGAGCCCGTCCCAGAGGGCTTGCTGGTCGAGCCCCCGGACTACATGCCTGAGGGTGCCAAGGCTGCCTGGCGCTACGCACTTGAATGTGCCCCGCCCACGCTGATCCGCAAGCTCGACATGTCCGTGCTGGAGATCTGGGCTTGTGCAGCAGATCTCTACCGGCAGGCTCAGGCGGGCATCGGCAAGACGGGACTTCTGGTGAAGGCACCCCATAGCGGTGTGCCCATGCAATCGCCGTACTTGGCCATTGCCAACAAGCAGGCCCAGATCATGACCAAGGCTGCGATCGAGATGGGGTTCACCCCAGCGTCTCGCTCGCGCATCTCCATTCCAAACGAGCGACCGGGCGAAGAGCTCGATCTTTGGGAGGACATTGTTGGGTAAGACCGAGAGCAAGCGATGAGTGGATATGCCGCGAGCGCCAAACAATATGCACAGCGCGTTGTCTCCCATGAGATCCTGACCTGCGAGTGGGTCCAGAAAGCCTGCAAACGCCAGCTCGATGACCTGATCCGTTTCAAACGCAAGAGCAGTCTCTACCAGTTCAACCCGGAACTGCTTGACCGCTATGGCAGGCCCTACCGGCCAGCGGACAACCTGTGCGCCTTCATTGAGCGACTGCCCCACGTCAAAGGCCCGCTGGCCAGCAAGATGATCGTTCTGGAGCCCTGGCAGGTGTTCATCCTGTCCACGGTCTTTGGGTGGGTCAAATCAGACGGCAAGCGCCGCTTCAGGCGATCCTACATCGAAGTGCCTCGGGGCAACGCCAAGTCCACCCTGTCCTCGGCAGTTGGTCTGTACATGCTGGCAGCCGACCGCGAGGGTGGCGCTGAGGTGTATTCGTTGGCCACTACAAGGGATCAGGCCCGCATTGTCTTTGGCGATGCCCAGACCATGGCACGCCTGAGCCCGGGATTTCGGAACCGTTTTGCCGTCAATGTTGGTGCGCACAACATGCATGTGCTCCAGACCGGCTCCAAGTTCGAGGCGCTCTCGGCAGAAGGCTCCACGCTCGACGGCTTGAACATCCACTTCGGTTGCATCGACGAGTTGCACGCCCACAAAACCCGAACGGTCTATGACGTGGTGGAGACCGGTACCGGCAAGCGGGACAACTCACTGCTGTGGGTGATCACCACGGCTGGCAGCAACCGCTCGGGGATTTGTTACGAGGTCAGGAGCTTTGTCACCAAGCTGCTCAACCGGGTGTTCGAGGACGACTCTCAGTTCGGGATCATTTACGGCCTCGATGAAGGGGACGACTGGACGATCAAGGACTCCCTCATCAAGGCCAATCCCAACTGGGGCATCTCGGTCCGTGAGGAGATCCTGACTCCCCTGCAGGCCAAGGCCATGCAGTTGCCCAGCGCGGTCAACAACTTCAAGACCAAGCACCTCAACGAGTGGGTGAGCGCGGACAAGGCCTGGATGGACATGCGGGCCTGGGACGCGAACACCAACCCCGATCTGGAGCTGGACCAGTTCTTGGGCCAGCCCTGCTGGGTGGGCCTGGACCTGGCCAGCAAGACGGACATTGCAGCGCTCGTCATGGTGTTTCAGCATCCCGACATAGCCGACGCATATGCCGTGTTTGGCAAGTACTACCTGCCAGAGGACACGGTCCAGGCTGCTGGCAACAGCCAGTACGAAGGCTGGGCCCATACCGGACGCCTGTCTGTGACGCCGGGCAACGTGATCGACTTCAGCTGGATCGAGGCCGATTTGCAGGACATCGCAACCCGGTTTTCGGTGGAAGCCGTGGCCTTCGATCCGTTTCAGGCCACACAGCTGTCCACACGGATGCTCTCCGAGGGCCTGCCCATGATCGAGGTGCGTCCTACGGTGCTCAATTTCAGCGAACCGATGAAGACGCTTGAAGCCCTGGTCCTGCAAAAGAAGCTCGTCCATGACGGCGACCCGGTATTGGCCTGGATGGCCAGCAACGTGGTGGCCCACACGGACGTCAAAGACAACATTTACCCGCGCAAGGAGCGAGCAGAAAACAAGATCGACGGCATCGTGGCACTGATCATGGCCCTCTCACGGGCAATCAAACCGGGGGACTCGGTGGTGCTGGGATCCGACTATGAGCTGATGCTGCTCTAACGAGACGGCAAGCGCGTTTTCTGACACCACCGATGGGAATCTTCAACCTCTTTGACCGATTCAAGGCTTCCGCAAGTGATCGCTCCCCATGGGGCGATTTCTTTTTTGAGCCTGTATCGGTGCGTAGCGTCTCGGGCATGCGCGTCTCGGCCGATTCGGCCATGCGCCTGGCAGCGGTCTATGCCTGCGTGCGCATCCTGTCCGAGACCATGGCCTCGCTGCCACTTGTGGTCTACCGTGCTCGAGCAGATGGCGGCAAGGACCGGGTGACGGACCACTGGCTATACCGCTTGTTAGGCAAGAAGCCCAATCGGTACCAGAACCCGTTCGAGTGGCGCGAGATGCTGCAGGGGCACCTGGCCCTGCGTGGCAACGCCTTTTGCCAGATCCTGGCCAACGGCCGAGGCGAGATCACCGAGCTGATCCCAGTTCATCCGGATCGGGTGCGCATGGAGCTGCTCGCTGAAGGTGACTACCGCTACCGGATTCAGAACCAGACGGGTCACGAGCTGGTCCTGCCGCGTGGCGAGGTCTGGCACCTGAGGGGTCTGTCCTCGGACGGCTTGCTGGGCCTGAGTCCCATCGAGCTTTCCCGTGAGAGCCTTGGCATGGCATTGGCCGCGCAGGACTATGGCGCACGGTTCTTCAACAACGATGCCAAACCCACAGGGGGCTGGATCGAGTTCCCGGGCAACTTCAAGGATGCCGAGGCCAAGCGGGTGTTCAGGGAGTCCTACCAGGCCGCCCAATCCGGAGCGAACCGGGGCAAGGTGCTGGTGCTGGAAAACGGCATGAAGTTCCATGAGGTGGGTGTCACGAACAAGGACGCCCAGTTCCTGGAGCTGCGCAAGTTCCAGATCACGGACATCGCTCGCCTGTTTCGGGTGCCGCCACATATGATCGCGGACCTCGACCGGGCGACGTTCTCCAATATAGAGCAGCAGAGCCTGGAATTCGTCATGCACACCATGACGCCCTGGGCTGAGCGTTGGGAGGCTTCGATCGAAGCGGACCTGATGCTGGACGGCGATGAGCTCGAAATCGAATTTGACTTCGCCAACCTGATGCGCGGCGATGCAGCCAGTCGCTCGGCCTACTACCAAAGCGGCATCCAAAACGGCTGGCTCACCCGCAACGAGGCCCGCATCGCCGAGAACCTCAATCCGATCAAAGGACTCGATCAACCGCTCAGGCCGCTGAACATGATTGAAGAAGAGGACGCCGAAGCGCAGGAGTCAGAAGGCGAAGGGAAAGACCCGGCAGACGCAGCCGACGCAGACATGCCGGTCGAGCCTGATCAACAAATGAGCAAACGATTGCGCAAGCTCATTGAAGCCAACGTCCAGCGTCTGGCCCGGCGCATCAGCAAGAAGGGCAGCTTGGACGCGCAGGAAATCACGCTCATTGCCCAAGCCCTGGGCCTGCAAGAGCCCGTGGTGCGTGCCTGGGCGCTATCTCAACCGTCTACCGATGAACCAGTGCTGCTCAAGGCGCTGATCCAACTTGGAAACTCCACATGAACAAACATCTTCTGATTTCTGAATTCCTGACCACGCCGTGGGCGCTCATGCCCGAGCGTTTGCAGGCCATGACCGCTGTTCTTACCCGCTGGTCCTCAGATGAGCCGCCCAGCGACGAAACCTTGTTTCAGGTGAATGCGGACCGGGTTCTGCGCGACACGCGCAAACAGTTCGCCTCAGATCGTGCCGCTTCCAATGCCGGAGCTGGCATCGCGGTCCTGCCCCTGTATGGGGTGGTCACGCAGCGCGGCAACATGGTCGATGACATCTCTGGCCCTGGCAGCATCAGCACCCAGAAATTCACCAGCGCCTTGCGCCAGGTCCTTGCGGATGACACTGTGGGCCAGATCCTGATCGACATCGACAGCCCGGGCGGCAGCGTCTAC
Source organism: Comamonadaceae bacterium (assembly GCA_027485235.1). Lineage (GTDB taxonomy): Bacteria > Pseudomonadota > Gammaproteobacteria > Burkholderiales > Burkholderiaceae_C > Limnohabitans_A. The sequence continues at coordinate 55,345 of JAIXRJ010000011.1, read as the reverse complement.
GGTGTGGCCGAGCTGGCCACCGAGATCGTCAAAGCCCGGGCGCAAAAGCCCGTGGTGGCCGTGGCCAACAGCCTGGCCGCCTCGGCCGCCTATTGGATCGGCTGCTCGGCCGGTGAGTTCTATGTCACCCCGGGTGGCGAGGTGGGCTCCATCGGTGTCTGGCAGGCCCACTTTGATTACTCGAAGGCGCTGGAAGAGGAGGGGGTTAAACCCACCCTGATCTCGGCAGGCAAGTTCAAGGTCGAGGGCAACCCGTATGTGCCGCTGGACCCAGAGGCGCAGGCCTTCATGCAGTCTCGTGTGGACGATTACTACAACGCCTTCATCAAAGCCGTGGCCAAGGGCCGAGTCGTCTCGGTTGCTGATGTGCGAGGTGGCATGGGCGAAGGCAGGGTGTTGGGTGCCGATGCAGCCCTTGCCGCCAAGATGGTGGACGGCATTGCCACCTTCGATGATGTGCTCGCCAGGATGCAAAAGTCAGCCATCTCTCAAAAGCCACCGGGTGCCTCCCGCCTTGGCCAGGCCCGAGCAGCCCTCGCGCTGATCTGAATCTTTTTGCCAAATTCAGCAGTCCTCCGTTGAGGGCTGCCGACCACCTGCGACCCGTTGGTCGCGCCTCAAACCGCCGCCCTGTGCTTGCTGCCTGGGCGGTTTTTTCATATCTGGAGCAACACCAATGAGTAAGCAATTGCGCGAGCTTCAAGCTCGCAAAGCCACCCTGGTCAAGGATGCCCGTGCCCTGACCGATATCGCCGTTTCCGAAGAGCGCGACATGACCGATGAAGAGCTGGTTGCCTTCAATGTCCTCAAGGCCAAGATCGAGGCGGCATCGGCTGCCATTGACCGCGAGGCTGCCCTGATTGCCGAAGAGGCTCAAATGGCCAATGTGGTCAACGTAGCCCACTCGGCGCATTCGATCATTTCCCATGGCCAGAAGGCCACTGTGATTTCTGTCACCGACAACCTTGAAGCCGACCCCAAACACGGCTTCAAGAGCGTGGGTGACTTCCTCAAGACCGTGCGTCAGGCGCAAAACCCCGGTGCCGCGATCGATGACCGTTTGCTGGTTGGCTCTGGCCGCAATGCCGTGGCACCTGCCACGTTTGGCAGTGAAGGCTCGGCGCAGGATGGCGGCTTTCTTGTGCCCCCGCAGTTCGCGCAGGAGATCTTCCAGCTCTCGCTGGGCGAGGACTCCCTGCTGCCGATGACCGACAACGTCGAGATCACGGGCAACACCATGGCTTTTCCCAAGGACGAGACCACGCCCTGGGGCACCAACGGCATACGAGCCTACTGGCAAGGTGAAGCCGCATCGGCCGTGGGTACCAAGCCTGTCCTGGGTCTGTCGACTCTGCGCCTCAAAAAGCTCATGGCCCTTGTGCCGGTGACCGATGAACTTTTGGACGACACCAATGCGCTGTCCACCTACCTGCCCGACAAGATCGCAACCTCCATTCGCTGGAAGACCAATGAGTCGATCTTGTTCGGCTCTGGCACGGGCCTGCCGGTGGGTTGCATGACCAATGCCACCACTGTGACGGTGGCCAAGGAATCAGGCCAGACCACGCAGACCCTGCTGGCGCAGAACTTGGCCAAGATGATCTCGCGTCTGCCGCCGGGCTCGTTTGGCAAGGCCGTGTGGATCGTCAACAACGACGTGCTGCCCGCACTGTTCACCTTGATGCTGGGCAACTACCCGATTTACTTGCCCACGGGCTTGAATGTTGGCGGTATTCAAGCCTCACCTTACGGCACCTTGTTGGGGCGTCCGGTGTTCGTCTCCCAGCACGCCAACAGCTTTTCTGCTGCGGGGGATGTTTTGCTCGTCGACTTGTCGTACTACCAGACCATCACAAAGGCCGGTGGCATGCAAACAGCCACCTCCATGCACCTGTACTTCGATGCGGACCTCACGGCTTTTCGCACCACGTTCCGCATGGATGGCCAATCCAAGATCGCTGCGCCGATCTCCCCCGCCAAGGGCAGCACGACCATGTCGCCCTTTGTCCAACTGGGCGCACGTTGATCGTCCGCGCACTCTGAAGGAGAACACTGATGTATCCCAATGCAAAAGGCAGCGAGCTGTTTTCGGTTCTGGCCACCATCGACCCTGCCAGCCAAGCTGTGGGCACTCTCAACACCGGCTGGATATCTGCTGCCAACCACCTCGGATTTGTGGCACTCGTGCAAACCGGCACGCTAGGCACCTCTGCCACGGTCGATGTCAAGTTGCAGCAGGCGCTGGACAGTTCAGGCACGGGTGCCAAAGACATCAGCGGCAAAGCCATCACCCAGATCGTCAAAGCCTCGGGTGACAACAAACAGATGCTCATCAATGTCAAGCCTGAAGAACTCGACACTGTGAACGGCTTTGGTTTTGTGCGCCTCGCAGTGACCGTTGGCGTGGCCGCCAGCATCACATCGGCCCAGCTGCTCGGAGTCAACCCCCGTTATGCACCGGCGGAAGTGAGCAATCAGGCTGCTGTGGTTCAGGTGATCTAAATGCCATTGCAACTCGTCACACCACCTTCAGAGGAGCCGGTGTCCCTGTGGGAAGCCAAACTCCATCTGCGGGTGGATTTTGACGAGGATGACATGCTGATCGCATCGCTCATCACTGCGGCCCGGCAAGCAGCTGAGACCCTGACCGGCAGGCAGTTCACCACCGCCCGCTGGAAGCAAGTGCTCGATTGCTTTCCCGGACCGTCTCTGATGGGCGTACCCGCAGGTCAAGCTTTCAGCTTGCCCGGGCATGCCATTTTGTTGTTCAAGACGCCGGTGCAGTCTGTCGTCTCGATTAACTACCTGGACATGGGATCTGCGCTGCAGGTCATGCCTGCCGCCACCTACACGGTGGACGCCGCCTGTGAGCCAGCACGCATCACTCCCGTATTTGGTCAGATCTGGCCAACTTGCTTGCCGCAGATTGGCGCGGTATCGGTCACCTTCGATGCCGGGTATGGCAGTGCCGCCCAGGTGCCAGAGGGAATCAAGAGCTGGATCAAGTTGCGTGTTGGCAGCCTTTATGCCCACCGCGAAGAAATTGCAGTTCTGAGTCGCGGCCGGGTGGAAGCGCTTTCATTCGTTGATGGTTTGCTTGACCCCTACAAGGTCGCTTTTGTATGAGGGCTATGCCATGAGTTCAATACGAGCGGGTCAGCTAAACCGGCGCATTACCTTGCAGCGACTTAGCAATGCGCAAGACAGCTACGGCGGTCCGGTCCGCACTTGGCTGAATGTGGCCACTATTTGGGCCGACATACAGCCCTTGACGGGCCGCGAGCGGACAAGCGCGCAGCGCATGGCCAGCGAAATCTCGCACCAAATTACGGTGCGTTATCAGGCAAGTCTCTCGGATACCCGCGTGGTATCCGGTTACCGAGCACTTTACAAAGCCCGGATCTTCAACATCCACGCGGCGTTGAACGAGGATGAGGGCAATGTCCTGGTCACGCTACTGGCTTCCGAGGGGCTAGATTGAATGGCTAAGTACGAGAGCGTTCAGATTGAGGGCCTTGATGCTTTGGCCAAGGCTTTAAAAGAGTTGCCTGCCCGTGTGGCCAAGAACGGCCTGCGTGCAGCGGTCTATGCCGGAGCCAAGGTGATTCGGGATGAGGCCAAGTTGCAAGCACCTGTTGCCACGGGCGATCTGGGGCCCAATCAGCCGCCACCCGGGACCTTGAAGCGCTCGGTGATTTTGAAACAAATTCCCGAGTTGTCGAACAAGAACAAGCAGACCTTCTTTGTCACGGTTCGGCATGGCAAGAAGTACCGCAAGCAAGGCAAAAAGGGCAACCTCTCGCAAGACGCTTGGTACTGGCGTTTTGTGGAGTTCGGGACCGTAAAGATGTCCGCGCGCCCCTTTCTGAGGCCTGCTTTTGACATGAAGAAAAACGATGCGCTGATGGCCATCAAGACCCGACTTGCCGCGCGCATTGAACAAGCCGCACGTGAATTGAAAAAGTAGATCAAAAAATGATTCAACAAGACCTTTTTGCGGCCCTCGCAGGTCTGGCCGGGGGAAGGGTGTTTCCGAACGTTGCGCCCAACAACGTGTCAAAGCCCTACGTGGTCTATGCCCGCGTTTCCAGCGCACCAGAAAACACCCTGGCCGACGGCGCACCCGTTCAAAACACCCGCCTGCAGGTGGACTGCTTTGACACCACCTATGCCGCTGCCGTTGCCTTGGCCGAGACGGTCAAGGCCGCCATCAAAAGCAGCGCCATCACCCACGTTTTGGTCCTTGAGCAAGACCAATTCGAACCTGAGGCATCGCTGCACCGGGTGATTTTGGATTTTTCGATCTGGAATTAATTATCAGGCCATAACTTTTAGGAGAACCCCATGCCAAGCACAGCCATCTCTGCCCAAGGTTCCACGGTCAGTATCGGCACGACCACCGGGTCGGCGCTCACTATCACCGCCGTCTCTCTCACCAACCCTTGCCGGGTCACGCTCTCAGCGGTCACGGCATTGAACAAGGGTGATGTGATTACCATCTCTGGCGTCGTTGGCACCACACAACTCAACGGCAACAGCTTTGTTGTGCAGTACATCGAACCTACGACCAAGATCGTCACCCTCGCTGGACTGGACGCGACTGGTTATACGACTTACACCAGTGGCGGTACTACAACCCCTGTGCAGTGGACCAAGATTTCCAACGTCAAGAGCTACAGCGGCTTTGACGGCTCAGCCTCCGAGATTGAGCGCACCAACTTTGACTCGACCGCCAAGGAATTCATCCTGGGTCTCTTTGATCCGGGTGCCTTTGCCATCGAGGTCGATCAGGACAATAGCGACGCAGGCCAATTGGCTCTGATGACTGCGCTTGTCACCGGTGTGGCCAAGAGCTTCAAGTTACTTCTGCCAAACGGAAATACCGCAACCTTTACCGCCTACGTGAAGAAATTCAACAGCCAGGGCGCGGTGGACCAGGCGATCCGGCGCTCGGCAGAACTGCGCATCTCTGGCTCAATCACCTGGGCTTAAATACCTGGTCCTGAAGGGCTCTTGCTCAGGGAAGAAGCGGTCCGCCTTGACCTTTGGCTTTGTGAAGCGAATAATGGGTTGTATTACACATGCATAGGAGTGTTACAACATGACCGCCAGAACCATCAACGTACGCCTGCCCGAGGCGCTTTACAACCAGATCGAAGAGCTGGCCAAGGCGACCGCCCGGACCAAGAGCTTTCTGGCCATCGATGCGCTGACCAACTATGTGCAAAGTGAATCCTGGCAGATTCGTGACATTCACGAAGGCATCAAGGAGGCCGATGCAGGCGAATTCGCAACCGACAAGCAGGTCAAAGCGGTATTTGCCAAATACGGCACTTGATTCATGTTGATCAAGTGGACTAGGGCGGCGCTCGCGTCTGTTGATGAAATCGCTGGATTCATCGCCAAAGACAACCCGACCCGCGCCACCAGCTTTGTGCTGGAGTTGCAGGCCGCTGTGACCAAACTTCAGGCCCATCCTGGTATGGGCCGGGCTGGCCGCGTCCCCGGCACGCGTGAGCTGGTCTTGCACAAAAACTACATTGCCATTTACCGCGTACGTGGCGACGATGTTGAAATTTTGAGATTGCATCACGCAGCCCGAAATCTATAACGAACCGTGTCAGCCTCTGAAGCTGACCTTTGACCGCAAACCAACCCGCCCCTGGCTAAAACCTCGGCGGGTTTTTTCATTTCTGGAGTACCCATGACACTACTTTCCAAAACCGCAATACTTTGCGCCAACGACCTTCAAACAGAGGACGTCGAAGTCCCTGAATGGTTTGGCTCTGTGCGAGTTCGTAGCCTTAACGGACGCGAGCGTGATGCCTTTGAGGCCAGTATGGTCCGTGGCGAGGGTAAGGACCGCAAGGTTGATCTCACCAATATGCGTGCTCGTCTGGTGGGCCTGACTGTGATTGATGAAGGTGGCCAGCGTCTGTTCACGGACGACGAGGTGGATCTGCTCGGTGCCAAATCTGGCGCGGCACTGGACCGGGTCTTTGCCATTGCGCAAAAGCTCAATGGCTTGTCCGGCGCAGATGTGGAGGAACTCACAAAAAACTCCAGCGGCGTCCCGAGCGCCGTTTCTACTTTCGACTCTGCCTTACCCTTGGATTCCAACACCCTGACCATCTCCTCGCAAGCCTGAGTTCGCAGCAGGTAGCGGAGTGGTTTGCGTTTGCTGGGCTGGAAGGCCTGCCAGACATGCGAGCGGACTTTGGTTTTGGCCAGGTCTGCGCCACGCTGGCCAACGTCCACCGCCGCGAAGGTCAGGACGCGTACCAGGCCGATGACTTCATGCCGGGACTGCGAACGGCAGAGCCTGCCGCCACCAAAGTTGCCGATGCACCGCCAAATGCGGAGGCGCACAGCCGATTGATCTCAGCTCTGTTGGGCAAAAAGGAATAAATCCCCCCATGGCAACCCTCGCCAGTCTCGTGGTCAGCCTCGAGGCCAATGTCGCTCGCTTTGAATCCGACCTGAACAAGGCCGAGTTCATGGCCAAGAAAGCCATGGACACCATTGGCAATGTGTCGGAGACCGCCATGAAAGCGGTCAAGGGCGCAGTGATGGCCATGGCGGCGGCATACACCTTTGATGCCTTTGCCGATGGCATCAAAGGGGCGATTGCGTCGGCGGGTGAGCTCGACCAGATGGCCAAGAAGACCGGTGCCACGGTGGAAGCCCTCTCAGGCTTGAAGTCCGCAGCCAAACTCTCGGGTACCAGTTTGGAAGAGGTCGGTGGTGGGCTGCAAAAGCTCTCTAAAGCCATGTTCGAGGCGGCAGGCGGCAGCCAAAAGCAGTCTGACTTGTTCAAATCGCTGGGCGTTGAGGTCACCGATTCTTCTGGCAAGTTGCGCGACTCGGCTGAAGTCATGCTGGATCTGGCCAAAAAGCTCGATTCCATGGACAGCAGCACCCAGGCGGTGGCCACAGCCCAAATGTTGCTTGGTAAACGCGGCGCAGAGCTGCTTCCGTTCATGCAAGACTTGGCTGAGATCGGCGAACTCAACGCCAAGGTCACGTCCGAGATGGCAGCCGAAGCAGACATGTACGAGAAAAACCTCGTGCGTTTGGAGGGCAGAAAGAAGTCGCTCTACAACACCATTGCCTCGGCCTTGCTGCCGGTGATGCGTGACTTCACAGATGCCTTGCTGGCTTCAGGCAGCATGACCGAGCGACTGAACGACACCGCCAAGCAACTCAAGCAGGACAACGTGATTGAGACCTGGGCGCGTGAAGGTTTGCGCGCAGTGGCTGCCTTCATCGACATCTTTGACGCTTGTGTTCGTATTGTGCGCATTGCCGGTAACGCCATTGCTGCCACCGGAGCGGATGTGGTCTCGGTGCTGGCCTTCATGGACGGCATCGGCGCGGAGATGATCAGCGAGAAGTCACTCGATCCGGTCAAACGCCGCTTTGCAACGCTGACCTCAGACCTCAAGAGCCACGCCGAGTCCTTCAACGAGGACATGGTCAAGATCTGGACCGCGCCGCTGTTCTTGACCAAACTCGATGAGCAGTTTGCACAGCGTGATGCGGGTCTGAAAAAGCCCGTCGAGTCAGCCAAGCGCTCGTTTGCCGTTCCTGACCAGCGGCCCGACAAAACCAGCCCGTTCGATTCTTACCTGGACTCGCTCAATGTCGAATCCATCAAATACAAACTGGGCAAGTACGAGGCCATGATCGAAAAAGGCCGCATGCTGGCGGTGAAGGAAGGCCGCCTGGGTGACATGGCCAAGGTGACGGCCACGGTGTCGAGCATTCAGTCAATCGACGAGGGCAAACGTATTGATGCTTTCGCCCATAGCCTGGATGTGGCCAACCAGCAGTATGAATTCCAAAACACCTTGATTGGCCTGAACGCACGCGATCAGGCACTGGCTACCGAGGGCCGTAAAAATCTCCTGGCTGTTGAACAACAAATCTGGGATGCAGAAAATAACGGCTCCAAGTTATCCGCCGAGGCACAGCAAAGATTGCGAGCCGAGGCCACCAAGTCAACTGCAACCTTAGTCCAGGCTGTCAATGAGCGATTCGATGCGCAGCAGAAGTTCGATGAGACAAAGCGCATCAATGCATTTACTCACAGCCTGGAGCAGGCCAACGAGCAGTACATCTTCCAGACCGACCTGATTGGAATGAACGCACAGGCGCAGGAAATTGCCAACGTCAAGCGTAAGAACTTCCTCGCGGTCGAGCAGCAGATCTGGGATGCCGAGCAAAGCGGCACCAAATTAACAGCAGACACCCAGCAGCGCCTGAGGGATGAAGCCGTCAAATCCACGGCGGTCATGATCAAAGCGATTGAGGCCCGATGGGAGGCTGAGCGCTCTTGGGAGAGGGGCGTTACCAAAGCTCTCAACAACTACATCGACACCGTCACCAACGCGGCTGCCCAGTCCGAGCGCCTTTTTACGAATGCGTTTAAGGGCATGGAGGACGCGCTGGTGAGCTTTGTGCAGACCGGCAAGGTCGACTTCAAGAGCCTGGCCAATTCCATCATCTCAGACTTGATTCGCATCCAGATTCAAAACAGCATCATGAAACCACTGGCACAAGCGACCAGCGGCATGTCGCTCCCAGGGATGTTCAGTAGCGCGGGAAACTTTCTGTCGGGTCTGTTCAAGGCTGATGGCGGTCCTGTCGCCGGTGGCCAGCCCTACATCGTGGGTGAGCAAGGCCCAGAGTGGTTTGTGCCCAATGGCGCAGGAACGATCGTTCCCAACGGGAAGTCGCCTGTCACAACAGCTTCGTCGGGCAGGGGTGACAGCAGTACAGCCCAAGCGCCAATCAACATCAACTTTTCCGTGCGGGCAATGGACGCGCGCAGTTTCCAGTCCGCCATGGTGCAAAACAAGGCAGTGGTGGTGGGCATCGTGAATCAGGCGCTCAACATGCGTGGTCGCTATGGAATTACGGGATAAGTCATGAGCGGCACGTTCCCATTAACACCCGCGCCAAGCGCCATCAAGATTCAGTCCTACCAGCCCACGCGCGTATCGATCTCGCACAACTTGCGCCGCAGTGTTCGTACCAACGGCGCTCAGCGCTGGGTGATCACCGCCGACTGGGTGGGCTTGACCCGTGCGCAATTCGCACCAATTCAGGCTTTCGTGGTGGCGCAGCGCGGCCAGTGGGACACCTTCACTGCTGTTCTGCCTGCGCACAAACTGCCTCAAGGGGTTGCTACTGGCACACCGCAGATCAACGGGGCTAACCAGCAAGGCAGAAGCATCTCCACGCGTGGCTGGTCCGCAGGTCTTTCTGGCGCGCTGAAAGCAAGTGACTTCATTGGAATTGCTGGCCAGACCAAGGTTTACATGGTCACCGCTGATGTGAATGCCGATGCCTTTGGCCTGGCCACCGTGGCGATTGAGCCTGCCTTGCTGGCGGTGCCTGCCGACGGCGCTGTGATTACTGTGCGAAACGTGCCGTTCACGCTGGCTTTGGGCACCGACACGATGGAGTCGGCCGTGGCTCCGGGGTCGATTTACAACTTCAGCTTGCAGTTGGTGGAGGCCTTTTAGGATCAATTTTTATGGATCGTGGAGCAAGTTCAGAGTTCATCGCCGAGATACTCAAGTCCAGCAATCAGCCTGTCTACTTGGTTGAGACCTGGTTTGACGACGGCACTATCCGCATGACGGATGCTTGGATCAACGTGCTGTGGAGCACCAATACCTACACGGCCAACGGACACTTTCTCGGGTTCTCCGGCCTGTCAGAGACCAGTGACATGAGCATTCCCAATGTCACGGTTCAAGTCTCGGCTGTGGATCAGACTTGGATTTCAATTGCGCTGTCCAAGCCCTATATCGACCGGCGCATCGCCATCTACAAGGCTTTTCTGGATTACCGCCTGGCCATCATCAGCAACCCTTTGCTGGTGTTCGATGGTCGGATTGACAGCATGGAAATCTCCGACGACCCGAGCAACGGCAGCTGCACGATCGCAGTGACTGCCAGCTCGCAATGGGTGGATTTCCAACGCACGCCGGGCAGGCACACCAATGACCCAGAAGAGCAGATCTGGTTTCCGGGCGACCGGGGGTTTCAGTTCGTCACTAACATCAATCGGGAAATCAAGTGGGGGTCTCTGTGAAGAGTGGACGATCTTTCTACACATATGCGCGCATCCCCGTTGGAACGGCGACCCAAGAACTCCAAGCTCTGGCCGAACGTGAATACGAGGAAGTCGGCCAGAAGGATCTCGATCGTCTGAGCGTTGACTGGGCTCGCTACGGCGAACTCGATGCTGCCGGGAAACTTGCCACCTTCATCGCCAAACGCAACGGTGTGATCGTGGGCTACGCCGCATTCATCGTCCAGACCCACATCCATTACCAGGACGCACTGGTCGCTGCCAACAGCGCCGTGTATGCCGTGCCCGAGGTAAGAGCCGGGCGAGTTGTGCTGAAACTGCTGCGCTTTGCCGAGATGGGCCTTAAAGCCCAGGGCGTGCAAAAGATTTATTACCACGTCAAACAGACCAAAGACTTCGGACGCCTGCTCGGACACCTGGGCTACCAGGACGTCGAGCGCATGTATGCCAAGGTAGTTCGGGATAAGGAAGTCGCGTAATGGCTGGCATCGTTATTGGAGCCATCGTTGGATCGGTGGTGTCGGAGGCCGTGGGTGCGGTGGTCGCCGATGCCGTACTTGGCATGGTCATTGAGTCGGGCATCACGGCCGCAGCGGCTGACGTTCTTGGCGCATCACTTGCCACCGCAAGTTTCATCGGGGGTGCAACCGGTCTGGTCGCCGGGGGTGTTGCCAACTTGGCGGTGCAGTCACTGATCGGCTCGAATTCGCCCTCAAGCGCCCAGTCTGCGCTGTCTTCGGCCCAGGCGCAGGGCATCCTGATCAACTCCCAGAGCAATGTCGACCCCATCCCAGTGATCTACGGTCGCCGCCGGGTGGGTGGCACGCGGGTGTTCATTGAGGTCTCCGGAAGCAGCAACGAATACCTGCACCTGGTGCTGGTGCTCTCCGAAGGGCCAGTGACCGCGATCGACAACGTGTATTTGGACGACGTGCTGTCAACGGACGCCAAGTTCACGGGCCTGCTCACAGTTACCAAGCATCTGGGTACGCCCGGTGAAGGAGTCGATGCAGCGCTGACCGCTGATGTACCCAAATGGACCAGTGCCTGCAAACTTTCCAACTGCGCCTACCTTTACGTCAAGCTCAAATACGACCGTAACGCATTCTCTGGCCTGCCCACTATCACAGCCGATGTGCGGGGCAGAACTTTGTACGACCCACGCGACGGTCAGACCCGGTACTCCAACAATCCGGCACTCGTCCTGCGGGACTACCTGATCAACACGATTTATGGGCGAGGCATCGCCAGCAGCGCGATCGATGACACGAGCATTGCAGCAGCTGCGAACGCCTGCGATGTGCGGATCACGGCTCCAAGTTTTTCTGACATCTTCACGGTCAGCACCGCAACCAATACGTCAAATTTGGTGCTGACTTTCTCCCAAGCGATTCCGATCGACACCGGGGACGGTGTCAAGGTGAGCAGCACCGCCACCGTGCCCAGTCCGATGGTCGCGGGGACAACTTATTACGCGATCAAGGCAACTGACACCAGCTACCGGGGTGCTGAACTTCTGGTTTCTGGGCCGCGTGTTTGACAAGGTTCGGCCGTGATCGAAGTGCCGCAGGCAGCAATTGATCTGGCCAAGCGGTTTGAGGGGTTCTGCCGGGTGCCTAAGTCAGACCCTGACCGCGCTTACCCGTATGTCTGCCCTGCAGGGTTTTGGACCATCGGGTACGGCCATCTTTGCGATGCCAAGCATCTGCCGATCACCAAGGAAGAGGGCGAGGCCTATCTTGCTACCGACATGGCTAACGCGTTGAGTGCCACGCTTCGCTTCTGTCCGGTACTGGCGAGTGAGCCAGAGGAGCGGCTTTCGGCCATTGTGGACTTCACCTTTAACCTCGGGGCGGGTCGGTTGCAGGCGTCGACGCTCAGGCGGCGGGTCAATCAGCGGGATTGGCCGGGAGTGGCGCAGGAACTTCGCCGGTGGGTTTACGGCGGAGGTCGGGTGCTGCCTGGACTTGTCATACGACGCAATGCAGAGGCGAAGCTTCTGTCCTAGTCAATCGAGGGGCTGGTTGAAGACTGCGTACTGAGTTGCGTCGAACGTGGGGTCTAGTTCAATAGCTCGGGCGCGCAAATCCCGATGGTCTCCACGAGCTCGGCCTCTTTCCCACGTCTGTGGCCGCATAGCCGTGGTCGGAGGTGATGACCAGACGCCGCCCGGTGGCCAAGCTCTCGACGAAAGACCAGAAGTCATCGCCGCTGAGTTGATCGGCGGCGTCGCGGGTCAACGTGTCGAGACCCTGGCCCGCACCTGATCCGTCGTGAACCTTGCTATCGGGCCAGTGGTGCCAGAAAACCCAGTTCGGCGAGCCATTGATCAGGCTCTCGCAATCCTTCCACGGCATATCGACACACTCGGTGTGCGTCGGTTGCAGCTTGTGGGCAAGACCGCCGCCGTTGTTCTGAAGCTGGCTGCGACTGCCGAAGCCCAAGGCTCGCGCGAACTCATTGGTCTCCCCTGGCAGTTCAGAAGCGTTGGCGGATACATCGTGGAGCGTAAAGCCGCGCTCCTTAGCACCCTGCAGCAGCCAAGGCAGCTCACGCAGGGAAAGGCCATCGAGCACTAACACCGCTTTGGCGCTGTAAGGCTCTGTCCACCAGCGAGCCAGCCGATCAGAGGTGCGCTCGACGGTGTCGCCGAAGGCTTGCCACAAGTCCCAGCCGGTGGAGGACAGGAAGTGGTCAAGAGTGCCGATTTCGCGGTCGCGCTTGATGACCTCGCTGGCGGCATTACCTGGAGCTAGCGGCTTGGACGCAATCTCGACGGCGTTGTTGATGATGACGCGCCACGCGTCCTCGGTAGAACCTTTAGTTAGGCTGTTCAATACCTCGACGTCGAGTGGCATCAGTTGTCCTCCTTCTCAAGGCTGAGCTCAAAGGTCATGCCGTCGGGCAGTTTCTTGAGCAGGTCCCTGAGTTGCGCCCCAGTCGCTGCCGACACCTTGATCGAGACTTCGGCGACGGGAGTAGCCGGGCCAATGCCCCAACCCTCGAGCTTGCCGATCAGATTCAAAGGAGAGGTCGCTGGATTGCTCAGCGGAATGCGGGGCTTGCAGCCTGTGGTGGAGCCACCGCCGAAGATTCCGCCGCCCGGTGTAGGCTTGCCACCTCCCGGTGTGGTTTCACCACCCGGTGGTGGCGGCGGTGGCGTTGTGCCACGACCCCACAGGCCACCGCCTTCGCCGCCTTCGCCGCCGTCAGTCGGCGGCTGAGGCGCTGGGGGTGTTGTGCCACCAGTTGTCGGTACCGCCGAGGGTTCCATCAGGAACACTTCATCAAGCTGACGGCCGGTGTACGACAGCTTGGGACGCAAGCGCTTCCAGGCCGAATCTTCATCTTCGCCCGGCTGGGTCTGCAGGTACTCAAGGCCGCGCAAGTTGATGGTAATCTTGCCCCGGGCGCACAGCCGCAGGATGCGTTCCTTCATTGCGGTTTCGCCAAGCCAAGGGATGCAGTCCTGACCAGCAGGGCGTGGCTCCTGCAGCTCGCGCAGCAGCTTTCCAACCGCCGAGTTGTCGGCGGCAGCTTCGAGCACGAGGTCTTCAAAGTCCTCGGGTACAAATAGGTCGTTGATCAGCGCCTCCTCAATGCCCTCGGGAATCTGAGCCCCTTGCTTTTTCAGGCTTTCGACGCTGAATACGCACTGGCTCGGATCAGCGAAATTCCATCGATGTAGCACCGCAAAGCGGTCGAAGCGCTTCTTTAGGATGTCGCGCAGAGCACCCTGATATTCGGTGTGCAGCTTCTTGTACTCAGGGTTCTGGCCGCTCCATTCCTGTGCCTTCATCTCGGCACGCGCGAGGATCAGCAGGTCGCGATCTTGGAAAGCATTAGTGAAGCCAGATCGCGGCAGTAAGAAGCGGATGGTGTTGCGGCGCTTCTGCAGGTGATCTTTGATCCAGCGGCCAAGTCGCTGGTCGATGTTGTCCGGTTCCTCTGGCAGAACCAGGATGGGTAGGCGGTCATCCCAACGCTCCGGTTGCTCGGCTTCATCCAGCGTTGCCCAAGGATCGGTCTGCCAAGCCTTCGGCAGCGCGATCACACGGCAGGTCTTGGCGACCTCGTCGGTGCCGCCGATCACGTAGCGAACCTGCTTGGCAAGCTGGGTTTGGTCGGAACCATCGGTGAACAGCTTGTCGTTGCGAGCACAAGCCATCAGCTTGGCGCGAGGGTTCTCTTCCTCCTTGAAGACCAACCGGGGGCCGTCCTGGTGGATGTTGAAACTGTTTTCGACGATGGTCGCCAACTCCACTTGGAACGCGTTGTCATCTACGGCCCTATTGCGAGTGATGTCGACCTGCAGCGTTGCAGGTTCGGCACCAGCCAAGTTGCCGACAGCAATAGATCGTAGCCACAAAGCGCCCACGATCTCCTGCAGATGTGGCGCAAGACTGGCGTGGTTGGTTACGGCTTCGGTGACCGAGATGATGTTCTGCTGGGCCTTAGCTCGCAGGGTGCGGTGATGCTCGTTTGACACCGAATCCAGCAGCGCGCCAATGCCCGACGCATCGTCATCGAGCCGGAAATCTGCTGCTGTCAGCACCGGTGCTACTTCGCCTTGGCTCTTGTAGAGGTTGGCCAGGATGCGAATCATGTCGCGCGTTTCCTGCGCGTCGGTGGCAATCAGAACCTGCTCTTCAAGTAGGCGCAACAGATGCGGAGCAAATGGCCACGAAACCAAAAACTCCTTACGTTTGCGCTCATGCTCGGCTGTGGGAACCTCCATCAACCGCAAACTCTCGGTCACGTGTGCTTCGATTAGCGTCATGATCTGGGGCTTTGTGATCTGCAGCCGGTTGGTGAACAAGCGGTGCAGCAACATCCGACGTCGATCCTGCTGTACCCGCTCGGGATTGCCGCCCGCCATGAAGTCGATAGCGACCGGATTGACCCGATGCACTTGCTGGTAGGCATCGCTGCCACCGTTGCGTACTGAGATCACAAGCACCAGCAACTCCGGGTGCTCCTTGGCGATCTCGGAAAGGATCTGGATGAAGTTGAACGCCCAGTTCTTCCAGGGGTACTGCTTGGTGTTGGTCAAGCCGTCGTACCAAGTTTGGAATTCGTCCAGTAAGAGCATCGCGGGGGTGTGCTGCAACAGCTCGAGGATCAGCTTGTCAGACGGGATATCAGTCTTGGCCGCGCCCATGCCCTCCCACTTGCCCTTGATGTAGGTGCCGTGCGGATGGCGCTCGAAAAGCAAGTCCCATAGAAACTTGTAGCGCTGCCGGTGAAGGCTCTCGCCGATCACCGTCATTCCACTGCGCAGGCCGATCTTGCTGATCTGCGGATCACCCAAGGTGGTGGCCCAGGAGTTCAGCCACGCACCCGTCGAGGTCGCATCGTTGACTGCGTGGTACAGCGCGGCCATCAAGTGAGACTTACCGAGGCCCCGCTCGCCGATCACCACGACCGGACGCCCTTGGTTCGGGCCGACCGCCTCGATCCCTTTCAGCAGATCGTGGGTCGGATACGTGATTTCCAAGAACTCCTGGGCTGCGATCTGAGTCGCCCCGGTGTTCGTGTCGTTGGAGAGCTCAATTGCTGTCCCTTTGAGGCGTTTGCCCCGAAATTCTTCTCGTAGAGTCAGTCCGAGCATTTATTATTTCTCCGCAGTACGTATATGAATTGCCATTGGCAATGCGTTCAACTTGTCATTCATAATTTTGTGCCTAACAGCGACACAAATTCTTGTAAAGTTGACACGCGAAAGAGGCGTGATTTTTATACCAATAATATTCATTGTGAAAACGATCGGCTGGACAAGTAACCGGGTGCCAAAGCAGCGCTTTCAACGCCGTAAAGGGTTTCCGGGTTGTTCAGCCATAAATGGTGTTGTTTGGGATCAAGGCTGTGCTCGGGCGAGCAATCCACTGACCATCGCCTTAGGGCATACCCAACCAGTGGAGCCCGCATATCGAGAGCTAGCACGCCGTTGATCATCATGAAGTCAGCTTCAATCGCTTTGGGGTGTGCAATACCAGGGTGGGGGATCAGTTCTATGTGAACGAGTCGCGCCCATTGCACGTCTGATTCAATTTGTTCTTCGACTGGGATGGCCTGGTCAATGGCCTTGGCTTTGACGATGCGTGTCAAAGCAAAGTCGGCAAAGCGGCCACGTTCGCGGTCATAGGCGCGCAAATGCCAGCGCAGTCCGGTATCGGCCAGAGCAAGGGGGCACAAGGTCTTGGTTGAGGCTCCAGAGCTCAATGACAGGTAATTGACCTTGACTTGGCGTCTGCCAGCGATGGCGCGGGTAAGTGTTGCCAGGGTTTCGATATCGGGCTTGACCAGGTCGCTGGCGCTTTCACAGGGGACGGTGCGCTTGAGTTTTTGGTCCATGTTGTCACCAAAGCCCGAGCGGAACCAGGTCAGCACGCGCTCGGCTGAGTGTTCAAACAGTGGGGCGAAGCGATCCGTGGTGGCGTACTTGCGCTGACCGGCGTCGTAGAAGAGGTTCTGTGGGGCCAGACGGCGATAGGTGCTTAGGTCGCGCGCAGAGGCGGCAGGTTTGACCCCAAATCGGCGCTCGATGTCCGCGCGCGTCAGGTCACCACAGAAGAATGCTTTGACTTCAATGTAGAAAAGTCGCTCTCTTTGCGTCTGCGTCAGGTCGTCTAGTGCAGCAGCGACTGTTCTGTTGACCACGTATCTGTCCCCATTGTGTTGGCGTGGTTTCGACTCTAGCATATTCAGCGACTTCACTTAATCATTTTGATGCAGTGAAGGGCCGTTGGTGCTAGAATTTTTCAAAACGATCAGGTTGGCACCGGTCGCTTGGTCCGAAATCATCACTTTTAGGAGATGATCATGTCTTTTTGGCAAATTTTGGGGCGATTCGCTGCATTTGATGCAGACTAGGCCCTACAGAAGATCCTCGCAAGTTGACGCTCGTTCCCATTTCTGAGATGGTGAACTGAATCTGGGCTCGAATCTTTCGTATTTTGCGGACGATGGATTGGCAAAGGTCATCTGAAAAGGATCAGGAGCTTGCGTGCTGAGGGCGATGCGACAGCCCATCGCTCTATTTGTGTGGCTACTGCAAACAGGGGGGGGGCGTATGTTGCACCACTTCGAATGGCCTCTAGAAAGGGCCAACGCAGGGATGCAATAGCCAGTGATTGCAGTTAGACTGAGGGTTGGAGGACGTATGCCCAGAGCAGATCTAGTAGTGAGTCTTGTGCGAGCGGGCAGTCAGGGCGATCAAAGCTTGTTTCGGTCGACCGTAGAAGCAATAGCCGCAGAGGAGCGCGCAAAAAACCACAACCAATTGGCAGATAGGTTGGAGGCCAATATGCGCGCGGCAAACGCACGTCCAAAGGCTGCCGAGGTGGTCCGTAGCTATGACGGCGGGCATGGTGGTTTACTTTATGAAATTGACCCACGCCGTACGCTGGAATCAATGTTGCTGCCTGAAGATGTCCTTAAGGCATGCTCGGAATTGGTAGAGGAGCAGCAGCGGCGAGATCTGCTGCGGTCATATGGTCTAGAGCCAAGGCATCGAGTTCTAATGTCTGGGCCACCAGGGAATGGCAAGACAACTCTTGCCGAAGCAATTGCTCAAGAATTAATGGTGCCGCTGTTCGTTGTACGCTATGAAGCAGTGATTGGTAGCTTTCTTGGTGAGACCAGTGGGCGACTGAAAAGGCTGTTTGATTTCGTTCGAACTCATCAGTGTGTTCTGTTTTTTGACGAATTTGATACTCTTGGTAAGGAGCGGGGCGACACTCATGAAACCGGCGAAATAAAACGGGTGGTCAGTTCACTGCTCTTGCAGATTGATGCATTGCCCAGTCATGTTGTAGTCGTGACCGCCACCAACCATGCTGAACTTTTGGATCGTGCGGTCTGGCGTCGTTTCCAGTTGCGCATGAGCTTGCCGGGACCTACGAACGAGCAAAGGACTGCGTGGTTCGATCGCTTTGAAGCGCGAATTGGGGCTCCGCTCGGGATTTTGCCTAAGACACTTGCCACCCGGTTAAAAGCGAGCAGCTTTTCAGATCTCGAGCAATTCTGCGAGGATGTCCACCGGCGGTATGTGCTTTCATTACCAAATTCAGATTTGCGTAAAGTGATCAGCGATCGTCTGGAGCAATGGAAGAGTCGGGTGTCGTCTGACGCTTAGTCTGACCCAACATTAGGTGTCGGATGAGCGAACAACAAAGACCACTTCTCCTTTTTCCAAAACCAAGCCCGTCAGAGCGCGAGAAGCGATCTCCCGGCTGGCCTCAGATTCATTTGCCTGGCGCACAACGCCAGGGTGAACGACTTGCACCAAAATTTGGCGCACTGCAGTCGGCATTCAACACTCGCCGGGTACAGCTCCAAGCTGCCGCCCCTACCGATGATCCTGAACTGGTTGTGGTATTCGAGACGGTTGGATCTGTTGAAAAATTCATCGGTGCAGTAAAGCTCACACCAGGCCTAGAGTGGCTGCTGGAATCTGATGAGGTTGATCTCGAACCAGATGCCGATTTTTTTGATATCGGTGAACATGAAAAGCCGCTGACTGGGCGTATATTCTTATTGGGGAGCAATCAACAAGCGCTTACCGAGGTTATCAATCTCTGGAATCGGTACCAAGCTGACCCTCAGGTGAAGCTTGAGCATGGCCTCGGCTCGTGGAAGGACGTATTCAAGCATCTGCGCGACGTACGGTTTTGGGGCGTGCAAGACCGCGTCGGGCAAGACATTCGGGAATTTTGGGAAAGCCGACTTTCTCTTGACGACGAACCTATCAGGTTTGAGATTGAAGCATGGTGCTATGTTTCGCCGGATAAGAACGCTAGCACGGCAGCTGAACTCGGACAACTCGTAGCTGATCAAGGGGGCCGCATTCTCAGCCGCGCTCATATTCAGGATATTGCTTACCACGGTTTCCTTGTTGAAATACCCGCCGACGGCGTGCGCCGAATACTGAACGATGAGTCGTCGTCACTTGTACAGTCTGAGAGAGTGATGTTTTTTCGGCCACGTGGGCAAGCTCTGGCGCGACCGGAGGATGGTGACGTTCGGTTACCTGGAGTCGTTGGCACTACTCGAACGGCTTCCGGCCAACCAGTCATTGCCTTACTTGATGGGTTGCCACTTCAGAACCATCCGCTTCTATCCGGGCGAGTGATGGTCGATGACCCGGACGGATGGGAGTCGGGATATTCAGCTAAAGATCGCATCCATGGAACTGCCATGGCATCCTTGATCCTCTACGGCGAGTTGGATGGGGCAAAGGTGCCGCTTGGGACGCCAATTTACACTAGACCAATCATGCGTCCAGATCCGGCAGGTGCACGAACGCCACGTCAAGAGTCTACGCCAGATGATGTATTACTAATTGATTTGGTCCATCGCGCAGTAAGGCGTATTTTTGACGGAGAGGGCGACAGCCCTGCATCAGCGCCAACGGTAAAGATAATCAATCTTTCGGTTGGTGATTCGCTTCGTCCGTTTGATAACGAGCTATCTCCATGGGCCAGACTCTTAGACTGGCTCTCATACAAGTACCAAGTTCTGTTCATCGTAAGCGCTGGCAACATGTCAGCCGAACTCAAGCTTGCTGCACCCCGAGATACTCTTTCCGGCATACTTCCTCAAGAACGCCATCGGCTCGCATTGTCTGCTCTTGTGGCTGAATCGGTAGGTCGCAGGTTATTGACGCCTGCAGAATCTATTAACGCCCTTACAGTGGGTGCAGTCCATTCTGACAGCGCAAGTTTCGTCCAAGCTCAAGGTCGTTACGATTTGTTTCTAGATAGAGGGATTTCTCCGTATTCTTGTATTGGGCATGGATTCCGACGGGCAGTAAAGCCGGACATAGTCATGCCGGGTGGTCGGGCCCTGCACCGCGAGCGATATACCTCCGCTCCCGACGTTACGCAGTTAGAAATCATTAATGGCTCAGCGGCTCCGGGGCATCGGGTCGCAGCGCCGCCAGACGCAAGTGGTCAAAATACGAAGTATTCGCGTGGAACCAGCAATGCAACAGCTCTCGCGAGTCGTGGTGCGGCGCAAGCCTATTCCGTCATTGAAGCCCTAAGAAGTGGTAGTCCAACAAGCCTTCCTGAGCGTTTCGATTCAGTGATGCTGAAAGCACTTTTGACGCATGGTGCGGAATGGGGAGATCTCGAAAATCAAATTGTTAGTGCTCGACCGGAAATTACCGATCGGCGAGAGCGACAAAGCCTTGTCACAAGATTCATTGGCTATGGCCTTGCGGATATTGATCGTGCAATTAACTGCACTGAGCAACGAGCAACGCTCATTGGTACTGGAGAGCTGAGAGATGGTGAGGCCCTCGAATTCAGAGCTCCGTTGCCACCGAGTATCAATGCGCAAATGGTCAAACGCCGCCTCACTATCACATTGGCGTGGATGACCCCGATTAACCCTCGGCATGCAAAATATCGTGCGGCGCGCCTTTGGATCAAGCCACCTCACGAAAACCTTCGTGTTTCCCGAGTGAACGCCGACTGGCAGCATGTTCAGCGTGGCACGGTTCAGCATGAGATTCTTGAAGGCGACGACGCAATTGCATTTGCGGATGGGGATGAACTTGTCTTCAAAGTAAACTGCGCGGCAGATAGTGGCAAGTTACTAGCAGCGGTTCCATTTGCGATCTGCGTGACGCTTGAGGTTGGTGAGGGCGTCGAACTTCCTATCTATCAAGAGATCCAAGAGAGAGTCAGCACGCGGGTCAGGATTTGAATGTAACGCTTGCTGATTTACGCAAACTTCGCGGTAAGTTGGAGTGATTTGAAAACTAAAATATATATTTGAGTGTTCAATTGTGAATTACGGATTTGAACTCCTGTCAGCATCCCAGAGTTTTTCATCATCTATGAGTTGCTCGAGGCAATAGGTGCAGCCTGGTTACGTTGCTCGACAAAGGTCCCTTTCAGGCTGGCCACTTCAAACGCCTCAATGTCTATAAGCCGATAGAGCACACGGCCCAGTATTTTTAGAAATACAGGACCAATGCGGTCGCTGCGCCAGCGCTCCAATGTCGCCTCACTCATCCGCCAGCGTGCCGCCAGCTCTTTTTGACTCAGGTGTATGACTTGCATGGTGGTTTTCTCAGTTTTGAGTAAAAACCAATGAACGCGTGCTTCTGGCCGTAAGTCAAGTTTTGAAGGTGCTTCAGAGCTTGCTCGGCTTCGTTTGTTTGGGAACTGGACAACGAGCAATCAAGAGATGTTGTTGTGTTCGGTTTTTGCATTGCTAATTGCGTTTGGCAACTAGCTGGGTTGGTATTGGTGATCGACATGTGTACGCCGGTTCAAGGGAAATTTACGGATTTGAACCGCCGTCCGCAAATCAAAAAAATTGGGGCTTGAATTTGCTGATTTTTACTGGGAAACGGGGAGCGATTTCGCACTAGCTAGCTGTGGCTAGACAGGACCGGGGATCGCTATTCCCAGACTGTTTGCCCTCTGGTAGCACCCCACCACCAAACCCTGAAAAGCCAACCCTCACCGGTTGGCTTTTTTTTGCCTATTACCGCGTGTTTGCGCGGGTTCCTGCGGGTTCTTGCGGACTTCAGAGCCTGATCGCCAGAAGGCTTTGATTTTGAGCTTGCATCACGCAGCAAGACATCTGTGACGAACCGGGTCAGACCGGACCCGTGTGGTCGTTCCCTCAGCGTCCCAGCGTCGCCCCCCACAGCGCCCTGAAACGCCCATCGGCGTCGTAATCGTGGGCCTGTTTGTCGGGGTTGAAGCGGCGCGAGCCGCGGGGGTCGGTGCCACGGCCGCTCAAATACAGCCAGTTGCCCTGGTTGTTGTACACATCAAAGTCGATCAGTTGCGCTTCGAACCAAGCGGCGCCCGCCCGCCAATCGCCGCCCAAATCGTGGACCAGGTAGCTGGCCAGGTTTTGCCGCAAGCGGTTGGACGAATAGCCGGTCGCATTGAGTTCGCGCATGCCCGCGTCGATGAAAGCATGGCCAGTCTGCCCCTGGCGCCAGCTGTCAAAGCGTTTGGCATGGTGTTTGGACGCCAACATGGGCGCATCGGACAGACCGCTTCGCCAGTACATGCGTGCCCCGTATTTGTGGTGCAACCAGCGGAAGTGGTCGCGCCAGAGCAGCTCAAAGCCAATCCAGTAGGTGCTGTCGCTGGCGCCATGCGTCGCCTCAAAAGACGCAATCGCCGCCCACGCTTGGCGCGCTGACAAGGCCCCCGTGGCCAGCCAGGGCGACCATTTGGTCGAGTAGTCCACGCCCTGCAGACCATTGCGGGTGCTTTTGTAGCTGTGCGGTAAGTCTCGGCTGCAGTACTGCGCCACATGGCGCAGGGCCGCACGTTCGCCGCCATCAAAGGCGGGCTGCGCCCACGGAAACGCCGAGCGCGGATCGTTCATGCGGTCCGGTGGCCGGGGCGCACTCGCCGAGCGCAGCGGCAAGCCTTGCAGGGCCACGTCCAGCACAGGCGGCGCTGGCAAAGCAGGCATGCGGCTCACAGCCTTTGCAGGCCTGGTCGCTTCAGCGCCATGGCGCTCCACCGCGCGGCGAAAACTCGAGAACTGGTCGGGCACCTCTTGCGGTGCAAAGGGCAAAGACTCGGGGGCCATCCAGCTCGACTGCCACACCGTCTGAACCGCCACCCCTTGTTCGCGCAAAGCCGCGACCTGCGCCTGCTCCCAGGGCGCTGCAACGTCCTCGCACACCAGCGCAGCCGCGCCCGACTGCGCCATCAAAGAAGCCAGCACCGTGCCCGGCTCGCCCTCCAGCACCAGCAAACGGCTGCCCAAAGACGCCAACTGTTCGGCCACGTCCTGCACCGCCATCGCCGTCCACTGCAGGCGGTGCGGGCTGGTGCGGACGAAACCCCAAGGGCTTTGCTGCAGCCAAGCCGTGTCATGCACAAACACCGGCAACAGCCAAGTTTGCAAGCGCTCGGCCTCGGCCACGGCCTGCAGCAAAGCCGGGTTGTCATGCAGGCGCAGATCGTTTCTGAACCAAAAAACAAGGCCTGGCGCCTTGGCGGTGTCGGCTGGATGAGTCAAGGCGAATCAGCGCTGGAAGATCAAACGCACACAGGTGCCCTGGGCATTGGACTCGATGAGCAACTGAGCGCCGATGCGGGCGGCCCGGTCCGCCATGCTGGTCAGGCCATGCCCCGGGGGTTTGCCCGATGTGGCTTGACTCGCCTCGATCCCTTGGCCATCGTCGCTCACCTCGAACACGATCACGCTGTCGCTCACATGGGATCTCAAGGCGATGCTGTGGGCCTTGGCGTGTTTGATGATGTTGGAGAAAGCCTCTTGCAGCAGGCGCAGCAGTTGCAGCCGCTCACGATCGCCCTCTAAGAAATCGTGGGGCAGGGCTTCAGACTGCCAATCGAAGGTGATATCTTGCGAGCGAAACACGGGCGCCAGCCGGTGCCGCAACATGCCCAGCAACACTGACACCGTGTCCTGCGAGCCTTGCGTATCGGCATTCTTGTTGTTCGAAAAGACATCGAGCATGCTGCGCAAATCCAGCAGTGCGTGGTCAATCAGGCCCGACACCTCCAGCGCCAAGGCATCTTGCCTGTGGCCTGACTTGAGCAAGGCACTGGCCGACACCAGTTGCGAGCCCAGACCATCGTGCATGTCGCTCACCAGGCGCTGGCGTTCCTCGCTCAGCAAGAGCTTCTCGCGCTGCTGGCTCAGCGCGTGGTTGGTGGTCGCCAAGACCACCCGCTGATCGGCCAACTCCCGCTGCAATTGCACAGCCGCTTCCTTTTTGTAGCGCAGGTAGCGCACCAGACGCTCGATCACCAAGAGGCCAATGGCCAAAGCCAACAAAGGCGCGATCCAATAAGTCATGGACAGCACCGAGTAAGGCACCAAGCTTTTGGCGCGTGCCAAGTCCAGGGAATTGGCCCAGACCCCAAAAAACAAAGTCAAAGCGAAGGCGTAGTCAGACAAAAAGCGCGATTTGGCGGCTGCATGCCACATCAAACTGAATCCCAGCACCAAATTGGCCGGTGCCAAAAAAAGCCCGATGCTCACCAGCCATGTTTGCCAATCGGCCACGGGCAGCCAAGTCAGCACAGCATAGGCCAACACGATCAAGCCCAGCAGCCCCCAGTAAAGACTGCGACTCTGAACGTTGAGCAGCCGCAGCCCGACAAAAAAACCGGCGATACCGGGCAGAGGGCGTGTGACCATGAACCAGGTGATCCAACTGCTTTCGCCATGGGTGCCCAGCCAGCCCAGCGTGACCGCGTTTTGCAGACACCAGCTGACGCCGACCATCGCAAAGCCCAGCGACAAGGCGTCGCGCTGTGATGCAAACACGAAGAAGGAAACGAAGGTGATGAAAGCCATCAGCATCAGGCCACCCAACCGTATGCCCACCTGCACGTCTTGAAGCAGACCGCACTGGTGGGCCAAAACGTTGTGCGGGCCCACCCACACCTCCGACAAACCCGGGAAAGTGCCCATCAGGGTCCGCAAGCGAATGTCCAGCTGGTGCACACCCGGGCCCAGATCGACAGGCAAAGGCACAAAGGCCGGACGTGTTATGCCTCGCACATCCAACCGCTCTTGCGCCTGACTCAAAAGATTCTGCCCATTGATCCATACGTTCGCATTGGACGACCAGCGTGGCACACACAGCGCCATTCGCGACGTACCCGAAGGCCTGTCCGCCACCTTAAGTTCCAGCTGGTAATGTGCAAAACTGGCGTTGTGGTCTTCAATGCGGTGGGGCAAGGTGACCGAAGAGGCGGCAGATTCAAGCAGGCTCCCTGCATCAGGGCCAGTGACCAAAGTGGCATCGTGCAAAACGGTGATCTTGCCTTGGCTGATCTGGCCAAAGGCATCGGCCGTCATCGACCAGTTCCAAGTTGCTGTGCCCGCCAGCAAGCCGGCGGCAACCAACAGACCCAAAAGGAAGCGCACGGCCATCGAAGCTTTCGCACTGAGGAAGAGGCGCTGCAAAATCATGGTTTCATCCTACAAGGCCTTGGCCAAGCTTTTGGGGCTCAGGGTCACGCAAATTGCGGGATGGCGGAATCTAACATAAGTATCAAAATGGATGTTTTGTGAAATTCGGTGGATTCCATTTGGTGGAACCTCAAGCACTCATTCGATGAATTCATTTTTACTCTTGGTCGAAGACGATTTGAATTTCGCCAGATGGGCCCAGCAAGAGCTCGCGCGTGATTGTCCAGATCTCACGGTCGTCATGTTCAACGACTTGGCCGGTGCACGCCAGTGGCTGACTGGCGCGCAAGGCCAGCACTTGGCTATGGCGGTGGTCGACCTGCATTTGGGCCAAGAGTTGGGCGTGGATTTGATCGCGCAGTTGCACCAAAGCCACCCCGAGGTGCCCTTGCTTGTGCTCACTTCGGTGGATGTCCCGCAAGTGGCGCTGTCCGCCATCCGCGCGGGCGCCCAAGGCTATTTGCTCAAAAACACGGTCGACAGAGAACTCAGCCGCGCCGTCGAGCAGTTGCGCGCCGGTGGCTCACCCATCAACCCGGGCATCGCCTTCCAGCTGCTGGCCGAGTTTCGTGTGGTGGAAACCGTCAAGCCCGAGCCAGCCTCGGCATTGGACGATGCCCTGTCCTGCTTGACGACCAAGCTGTCACAGCGCGAGACCGACGTGCTCAAACTCGTCGCCCGCGGCTACGCCGACAAAGAAGTCGCCGTTCGCCTGGGCATCTCGCCCAGCACGGTGGACACCCATGTGCGCGCCATTTTCCGCAAATTCAGCGTCAATTCCCGCGCCCAACTCCGCCGCGTCATCGGCGGCTGACCCACGATCCCCCGTGGGAGCCGCGCCCCGCGCGCGATGGGGCTGGTGGTCCACCAGCAGATCGCGCACGGGGTGCTGCTCCCACAAAGACAGGGGCTGCCCCACAAAGACAGGGGTTGCTCCCACAAAGACAGGGGTTGCTCCCACAAAGACAGGGGCTGCTCCCACAAAGACAGGTGCTTCCCCCACAAAGACAGGTGCTGCCCCCACAAAGACAGGTGCTGCCCCCACAAAGACAGGTGCTGCTCCCACAAAGACAGACGCTGCCCCTCAAAAGCAGGTGTGGTTCGTTCGGCGCACGATCCTCACGTGTTTTGCGGGATGGCGTCATTTTGTTTTTCTCATCAGAATCAATCATTAAATTGAACAAAACTGTAAAATGACGGTTTGTAAACAATTTAATTAATTCTGGATGAACATGTTGAAAAAACCAGTGGGCGCTTGGCGCACTGCGGTGGGCGATGGCCCCGGCCAACGATTTTTGTCAGGTCTTGTTGTACTGGCCGGTCTCTTCGCGACCGTTGCACACGTGCAGGCCAACGGCTTTGGCGACAGCGGCAGTTGGGGTTTTCAGACGCAGCAAGACCGGGTCAACAAGGGCACCGTGCTGGACTTGATCCAGAAGAATAAAAACGGTTACTACAACGCCATCAAGTCGACTTACAACTACAACACCTACATCGACAAACAAGTCAACTGCACCTTGTCGGCGACAACCAACGGCACATCGGGCACCAACGGCATGGACGCCAGCGCCTCCTCGCCGGTGCTCAACAACACTGGCACCACCTCGGCCAGCGGCGCGGCCAACTCGGCCAGCAACGGCCTGTCCCAGTCCGGTTTGACAGGTGTCTTCAACACCAATGCCACACCGCCGGGCAGCATCAGCAGCGGCCAAAGCAGTTCCGGGGCACTCAACAGCAGCATCTCGGGTGCCAGCAACAGCGCCAGCACCGGGCAAGTGGCGGCCAACGGCGGCATGACCGACCAAGTGCTCAATTCGCAGCAGACCAACTCGGGCGTTTTGACCTCCTCCATCAGTGCCAGCTCGGCTTGCGCCGGCCAACCCTGATCGCCCATGCCCCAAGTTTCATCCCTGCTCAGCACCCCCATTCGCCAAACACTCCAGGTGTTGGGCTTGGCGGCGGCGGCCGCTTTGACCGGTTGCAGCGCCCTGGAAGCCAGGCGAGACGCCCAGGCACTGCCGGCCCCAGAAGCCGCCATCCTGTCGGGCAGTTCATCGCGCAACAACACCACCCCCATGGAGCCGGCTTTTGCCTGCTTTGCCAAGTCCTATGGTGCTGTCAAGGTGCCGGTGGTCTCCATCGCCGTCGGCGAATTGAAAGACTACACCGGCAAAACGACCCTGGCCGAGGGCAGCGCCATCACGCAGGGCGGCTCGCTCATGCTGTATTCGGCCCTGGGCAAGATGGGCAGCGCCGTGCGCTTGCAAGAACGCTTTGACACCCGCATTGCCGAGCTCGAGCTGGCCTATGCCGACCGCCGCCAATTGGGCGATGGCAACTTCCACACCGTCGAAGCGGGCAAACCCAATGTGCCGTGGTTGCCTTACTTGGGCGGCTCCATCTTGCGCAGCGACTACTACATCGTGGGCGGCATCACCGAGGTCAACTACAACATCCAATCCCGTGGTGCCGAAGTCAGTGTGTCCAACATCGGCGGCAAAGTGCGCACCTTCACCATGAACGTGGGTGTGGACCTGCGCATCGTCGATTCGCGCAGCCTGCTGGTGGTCAAGACCGTCAGCATGCAAAAGCAAATCACCGGCACCGAAGTGGGCGCCGGCATTTTCCGTTTCTTTGGCACCGAGTTGCTGGACGTGAACATGGGCTCCAAAAATCAGGAGCCTTTGCAACTGGGCGTGCGCACCACCATCGAACACGGCTTGCTTGAACTGCTGGGTGCCATCAGCGGCCTGAGTGTGCAGCCCTGCGTGGACTACGCGCTCAAGGGCAAGCACGATGCCGACAAATTGCAAGCCGCGGTGGACGCCACCATCCAGCCCGCACTGGCCGCTGCAGCCCTGAAGCCCCCGGCACCCCAGCCAGTGCCTCAGCCAGTGCCTCAGCCGGCGGCCCCAGCGCCGAAAGCCGTGCAAGCCACAGACGCACCACCCAAGGTTCCGACAAACGTCCCGACCAACGCACCACCAAGCGTCCCAACCAACGCACCCCAAAACGTCCCTGCAAGCGACGCCAAAGACATCCCCGTGCCCGCGAACGGTGCACCCAACAGCGGCAAGTCCGGTGCCAAAAGTTCGAAAAACATTGAATTTGAACCCCACAAGACCAGCTTGGATGGCGCAGCCCAGCAAGCCTTGCGCGCGTTGGAAAGCCCAGCGGCCGACTCTCCAAAGTCGGCGTCCATCCCATGGCCCCTGGCTGAAACCGACCTGTTGCCCTCCGCGCAGCGCCGCCAAGGGGCCAGAAAACGCGTCAGGGCCGTCGCCGAGGTTTGGGTGGCCAAGAGCGTGCCAGCCAGCCCCTTTGCGTTGCTGTGGTCGTCCGAGGCCAGCGTGCCTGTCCAGCGTCACAGCGCGGACAAGCCGCTGGTCGCCCATGTGAGCGTCACCCATGCCAAACCCGGCGGTGGTGGGTAGTTTTTTTCTGCAGTGAGTTCATTTTCTTTCCACACTTTTTGGCCCAGTGCCGTTTCAGGAGATCCTTCATGAGTCGTCAACACAAAACCTCAAGCAAGACTGCCAAAACCTGGCAACGCCATGCGCTGGCCCAAGCCTGCTTCATGGTGGCCGCTGGCATCAGCACTTCGGCATGGGCTTTACCACCTACGGACTACACGCCCGGTGCGGCCATGTCGTCCACCAATGCCACACTGGGTGCAGATGCCACGGTGGATGCGACACAAAGCGCAGGCGCTTATTGGTCGACCGGTTACAACGCGCAGATTCGCAACTACCAATTGGGCACAGGCAATATCACCGGGGTCGTGAATGGCAGCAATCTGTCCAGCACCCTCACCGGCGCCGGCAGCACCCCTGTGAGCCTGAATGCCAACAGTCTGATGATGTACGCCTACGGCAACCAAAACAGCAATGCCAACCTGGCTTTGAACACGCTGACCGCTGCCAGCATCACCGACGACGGGCAATTGGCGCTGAACCTGCAAATCTTGTCAGGGCTCGCCACCGATTCCACCCCTGACACCTTCGGCAAAGTAACGGTCCTGGCTTTCCCGGGCACAAGCCCCTCCATGACCATTTCGCAAACGGGTAAAGCCCCGGCTGCGCTGTCATTGTCCAGCAACACCATGGGTGCCAACTTGGCTTTGAACACGGTCTCCACATCGGTCACGGGGGCCACACCTTCGGCCTATGTGTCCACCACCCAAGGCACCAGCAGCGTGGCCTACGGTGACAACAACAGCACCGGCTACATCGACGCCACCGCCCCCGATTCCACCCGCGGCACCACCGGCAGTGTCAACCTGAGCAATTTGCAGTCGACTTTCAATGCCGAGGGCCAAACCCAGTTGGACACGCCCACCCTCAGTGTCACGGTCCTTGAAACGAGTGGCTTAAACTTGTCCTCGGGCATCAGCGTCAATGCCAACAGCTTGACCACCAGCAGCACCAGCAACGAGGCCAGCAGTGTGTTCTTGGCCACCTCAGGCTCTTCTGCCTTCACCGGATCGGTCTCTGTCACCAACATCCAGGCCACCAAGAGCAGCTTGTCGACCAACCAGCTGGCCGATGTGAGCGACAGCGTCATCAAAGCCGATCTGCGCGATGGTGCTGCTGCCGAAACCAGAGTGTCCGGCACCGTGACGGTCAACGCCAACACCGTGAGCGCCAAATCGCAGGGCAACACGGCCGGCGCACGCACCAGCACGGGCAGCATCTCGGTGGGCAATGCCATCATCTTTGAAAGCAGTTCGAACATCACCGGTTCCACCGCCGCAACTGTTCACTCGTCTGCCATCACCACGACCGCCACCGAGGGCAAGGCCGATTTGTTGATCAACAGTGTTCAGCGCAACGCAGGCAATGTTTTCACCGGCTCGGTGGACGCCAGCGGCATCAACACCAAGGTGGACAATTTGGCTGCAGGCAGTCTGGCCCAAAACAGCAACACACAATCCGCCACCGCCACCGCCAACTTGGCAGGCAGCCTGATCAACGCCGGCACCTCCGCCAGTGTGGGCAACATCAAAGCCAACGCCGCCGTGCTCAACACCCAAGCCAACAGCTCGGTGAGTGCCTTGGCCAGCGTGACCGATTCCACCCAACAAGTGACGGTGGGCATTGCTTCTCCAAGTGCCACCATCACGGGCTCGGTCAGCCTGAATGACAACAGCATCTCGGCCACCGCCGAAGGCAACGCCGCCGCATCACAACTGAGCCTCAAGGCCAGCACACTGACGGTGAGCGGCAGCGCCAGCGGCACCGGCTTGGTTGATTTGAAGCCCGCTGCAGCAGCGGTGGCCAGTTCGGGTCTTGCCGCATCGGTGCTGAGTGTTCAAGCCAACGACAGTTTGACCCTGACATCGAACAACAACGGCAACACGGTGTCTGCCAAATTCAATGACCAGGCCGTGGCCCCCGCCAATTTGGCCATCACCGGCAGCCAAGTCAGTGTGAGCAACAACGCCATCGCATCGACGGCGATTGCCAACGCCGCCAGCAACGCCAACAACTTGGTCGCCACCAATGCCCCCGGTTTGAATGCCGGTTTGGGCAACAGCCAGCGCAACACCGGTTCAACCGTCACGGCCAATGCGGGCGATGGCACGGCTGTGGGCGTGGCGATTGTTGCCGCCAACGTGACAGCTTCCAGCCTGAGCCTGAACACCAACGCGGTCGATGCCACGGCCAAAGGCAACAGCAGCAGCAACAGCCTGACCGTCGAGGCCACCACGGCCACCGGTTTGGCTGCGGCCACTCTCGGGTTCAACGCTTTGAAACCTTACGCTCAAGCAGGTGATGCTTCCAACATCGCAGGAGGGGCCCAGGCCAATGCCGATTTTGCCTTGGTCAATGCCCAACTCAACAGCACCGGCTCGCTGGCAAGCGTGGTGAGCGGCAGTGCCAACATCACCAGCGCCACGGTGGACAGCAGCACCCTCTCTGCCACCGGCAACAGCTTGTCTGGCAACACCAGCGTCAACAGCGCGGGCAACACCCTGGGCTTGTCGATCACCAACATGACGGGCATGACCGCAGGCCTGAGCTCTTCGCAAAGCGTGAGTTTGCCTGCTGCCTCGGTCACCTCCACCACCACCGGCACCGTGTCGATCGACACTGCAGGCGCTGCGGTCAACAACGCCTCCAGCCTGAACTTGAACAGCAACACCATCGCTTCGTCGGTGTCGGCCAACACCGTGGTCAATGCCCTGACCTTGAGCGCCACCACCGCCTCTGGCCGTGACCTCACGGCCGGAGCTGCGACCAACTCGGCCTCAACCAGCGTCTACTCCGGCTTGGCCAACGCCACAGCCGACTTGGCCTTGGCCAACCAACAGAAAATCGACACCGGTACATTCACGGCCACCACCACGGCCGCCACCACTGTGACGGCGGGTGCCATCAGCGCCTCCTCGGTCACGGTCAATGCCAACAGCAGCTTGGCCAGTGTCAGTGCCAACCGCGGCACCAACAGCATGGCATTGGCCGTGAACAATCTGAGCAGCCCCAACACCGGCTTGGCCTCTTCTCAGCGCAGCAGTGATTCCACATTTGCAGCCACGGTGGACGATGGCGCCCTCGCCTTGGGAGGCACAGGCTATGTCGGCACCACCGCCACCAATGCCCAGATTGCCGTGACCAACAACCAGTTGAAGGCCACGGTATTGGGCAATGTGGTGAGCAACGCCCTCTCTTTGAGCGGCAGCCAGGCCACGGGTTCGAGCAAGCCCATGGCCGACAGCACAACCACTGTATCAAGTGGCTTTATCGATCAGGCCACTTCGAATGCCAGCGCAGCTTTGGCCAATTGGCAGAGCAGCAACCGTGACTCTTTCAGTGCGAACGTGGGCGGCCTGGCTTCTGCGCCCCTGATTTACCTGACAGCGGGTGCCGTTGGCAACAGCGGAACAACACGTTCCACGCTCAACCTGAGCAGCAACACCCTGGCCACCAGCGTCTTTGCCAACGACGCCAGCAACACCTTGGCCCTGTCGCCCACCCAGATGAGCAACATGACCACCGCGCTGGCTTCGGGTCAATACCTGTACAACGACAGCATCACCGATGCCAACGTGACGGCGAGCACCTTGGGCCAGGTGGTGTTGACCGCCGGCACTGTCACAGGTTTGGCTGCGGCCTCGAACACGCTGACGGCCAACAGCAACGCGATCGCTTCCACAGCCCGTGTCAACAACGTGAGCAACACCCAGCAGCTGCGGGGCGACCAGTTCACCGGACAAAGCACCCTCGTGCCGGCCATGGGCACCAGCTTCAATGGTACTTTCGTCACAGCCCTGTCGGACCTGAGCTTGGCCAACATGCAAATCATCGCGGGTGCCGGTAAAGGTGCTGAGGCCTCGACAACGGGCGATGTGTCCGTGAGTTTCACCAGCTTGGCATATGCCAACGTCAGCAACAACAGCAATGCTTTGTCAGCTTATGCCAGTGGCAACTCTGCCAGCAACCTGAGCGACGTGCAGGTCACGGGCCTCAACGCCGCATCGCTGGGTGTGACGTCGGGCCAAAATGTGTATGACTATCCTGTGACCGCCACCACCACTGGCGATGTCAAAATCACCGGCGCTGACGCTGTGGCCAATCCCGATGCCAGCGTGACACTGAATGCCAACACCCTCAGTGCCACCGCCATCCGCAACACCGCCGACAACACACTGACGGTGCAAGCCACCAACGCCAGCGGCCGTGCGGTGGCCAGCCGGCAAAGTCTGGCCAGCTCGGGTCTGACCATCGCTGCCGATTACGCTTTGGGCAATTTGCAAATAGGAAGCATTGGTGCAACAGCGGCCACCACGACCTCCGACGTCACCTTGAGCCTTGGCACCTCTTCGGCCACCCGAAGCGAATTGACTGTCGAGTCCAACAGTTTGACGGCCTATGCCAGCGGCAATACGGCCAACAACCAAATGACCTTGGCCGTGGACCAGCTCACGCAAGCCAGCGCGGCGGTCAGCTCCTACCAATCGGGCGATGCAGCGTCCATCACGGGTGATTTTGATGGTCGGGTCAAGTTGACCGTGGGCAACGTAGACACCGCGGCCCTGTCCATGAAAGACAACAGCATCAAAGCCTCGGCCATCGGCAACGTGGCCGGCAACAAGCTGGACGTGACGGCCAACACCGCCACCAGCACCGGCACCGGCGATGTCGCAGCGGGTGCCACCGGCAGCACCGCCACGGTCAATGCCGACTTTGCCGTGACCAACGTGCAAAGCTCGACGGTGGGGGCCGCTGCCGCAACCAACATCACAGCCACCACCAAGGGCTCGATCAACGTCGAAACAACGTCGGTCACCAGCAGCAGCTTGGGCTTGACGGGCAACAGCATCGGATCGCTGGCTGTTGGCAACAGCGCCGGCAACACCTTGTTGCTCAAGGTGGCCCAGCAAAGCGGTTTGATCGCCAGCTCAACCGGCTTGACGGCCGCCGTGTCCTCCAGCCAAAGCAATGACGTTCTGGTTTCGGCCAGCACGGAGTTCAAAGACAGCAACCTCTTTGGCATCCAGGCGACAGGGGTGACCTCCTCCACCATCACCCTCAGTGACAACACGGCCTCGGCCGTGGCCAGCAAGAACGAAGCCTTCAACACCTTGACCGTCAGCGGTGCCAATGTGTTCGGCCGCGGTGGCAACGTGACCGGTTCGGTGGCGGGTACATCCAGCGTGACCGGGGCTGATTTTGCGGTGATCAACGCCCAAAGCGCTTCGGGTGCCACCACGGCCAGCATGAGTGCGGGCACCAGTGGTATCAGCAGCGGCACTTCACCTGTTTATGGCGCCGGCACCCTCACGCTCAGCGGCAACACGGTGTCGGCCAGTGCCAGTGCCAACACCACGGGCAACAGCCTGAGCTTGGCGGCCAGCAATTTGCTGGAAGCCTCGGCCGTGATCAACAACGTGCAATCGCTGGCGGCTTCTGCCACGGTGACATCCTCTGTGTTGACAGGCACCTTGAGCGTGGAAACGTCGGCTACTGCGGGCAACGCCAATGTGGCGGTGATCAACAACCTGGTCAAGTCGAGTGCTTCTGCCAACGTGGCGACCAATGCCTTGAACGCCACCTCGTCCAACGGCACGCTCAATGCAGGGTCTGTGACCAGCCCTGTTGGCACCACGGGCACGCCAACGTTTGCGGTGCTCAACTCACAAAGCACAGGCGCAGGCTCCAGCGTGACTTCGACGGTGACCAACTTCACCATCGGTGGCGTGCAACTGAGCGGCGCGCTCAACAGCAGTGGTTCTGCCTCTGTGACGGGCAACGCGATCCAGGCTCTGGCTTATGGCAACTCGGCCAGCAACGCGATCCAGGTCAGTGCTTTGACGGCAGGTCTGAACACCGCCAGTGCGTCCATCACCAACGTCCAGTACAACATGGCTTCTGTCTCAGCCACAGTGACGGGCAGCAGCATGCAAGCCAATGGCCTGAACAGCACAGGCGCTGCCAGCGTGAACATGGCTGGCAACAGCATTGTGGCCATGGCGGTGGGTAACCGCGCTGTCAACACCATCACCGGTCGTTGATGACACGGGGGCCGTCAGCAGCTCACAAGGCCGCTGGCTGCCCCAAGTTGGTTTGAGGGTTAAGGGATTGATGATGCCGCTTTTGAATGCTTGGACCCGTTGCACCACTGGCGTGGTGTTGGCGGCCTGTCTGACCGCCTGTGGTGGTGGCGGGGGGCCTGCCTTTGTGCCCCAGTTCAACGTGGCAGAGCAAGCGCTGTACGAACCCGGCCGCTTGGATGCGGGCATTGTGGCCCAACGTGGTTCGGGCGGCGTGGCTTTGCAACTGGAGGCCCCGGGCACAACAGGCTTGCCTTGGACCGGCGACACCGCCGGCGTGGGCGAGGACAAGTTTTACTTCGATTTGCTGCGGGACAGTTTCATCACGCTGAACCTCACGCCCGCCATGCAGCAGCGCATCGAAGCCATCGAACTGATCGACGCCGAGGACAAGCGCGTCTGGCGTCTGGACGCCAACCAGCCCAGCATCACTGAAGCCAAATTGCAGCGTGGCCCCGATGCCTCGCCGGTGCCGCGCTACCAAGTGCGCATCACGGCGGCACGCACCGCGGTGGACACCGCCCTTGTGATCGCTAGGTTCGGGGCGGGCTTGGTCAACACGGCCAGCGGCCGAGACATGGGCAAGCTGGAAGTGGGCACCGTGGTCAACTGCCCGGACTGCAATTTGTCGGGCACCCAGCTGGGCATGCACAAGCTCGAAGGCGGGTTTTTGAAGGGGGCCAACTTGCGCAACAGCTGGCTGGTGCGTGTGCCCGACGCCGCCACCTTGGCGCTCGATGAGCGCCAAGTCTTCACCCTCCTGTGGGACAGCAGCCAAGTGGCCGGTGCCCGCATGAGCCGCGCCTACCTGGAAGGGGTGGATTTCACCGGGGCGATGGTGACCGGTGCGGGCGATTCGCCGGCCGAATTTGAAGCCGCCCATTTGTTTGGGGCCATCATGGATGGCCTGAACCTGGACCGCGTCAACCTGAACGCCGCGTTCATGAACCGCGCGCAATTGACACAAGCCTCCATGGTCGAAGCCCAACTGGACAGCGCGCAACTGGTGAGCACCAATTTCAGTGGCAGCAATTTGCGGCGCGCCAAGTTGAGCAAAGCCATGTTGAACGGCACCAACATGAGCCGGACCAACCTGGAAGGCGCGGACTTCAAGAACGCTTACGTTCACGATGTGAACTTCAGCGGTGCCAATTTGAAGGCTGCCAATTTCAGCCAAGCTTTGCTGCAAGGCTCGGACTTCACGGGGGCAGACCTGAGTGGCGCCCTCTGGACCGATGGTGCCAAGGTTTGTGCCACGCCCTCTATCGGCGCATGTCTATGACCCGGCGCGCTCACACCCGGCTGACCCGATGCGTCGGCCTTTTTTGCTTCTGGACGGGTGCGGTTTGCACCGTTTGGGCGGACGCCGTGGTCGACCCCGCCGCGCGTTTGCAAGAGGACGTGCGCCGCGCTGAAAGCGCCCGGCCTGTGCCTGCGCCCGCCGTGCCCGCCCCGCCAGCCCAGGCTTTGCCGCTGCCGGTCGGCCCCGTGCTCCAGGGGCAAATGGAGCTGAAAGAAATTTTGTTCTCGCCCAGCCAGTTGCTCAGCGAGCAGCAACTGGCCCAAGTGGTGCGGCCTTACCTGGGCCGCTCAGTGGGCAGCGATGAACTCAATGCTTTGCTGCGCGACATCCAGGCTTTGTACCTGGCGCAGGGGGTGCAATCGGCGGTGCCGGTGGTGCCGCCGCAAGACCTGCAAAGCGGGGTCGTCAAGATTTTCCTGGTCGAGGGCACTTTGGGCCAGGTCAAGTTTCTGGGCAGCAGCCTGCCCGATCCGGCTTGGCTGGCGCAGTGGTTTGACTTCAAGCCGGGCCAGGTGATCCGGCCCGAGCCCTTGGCCCAGCGGCTGTACTTGTTCAACGCCAGCAGCGACTTCAGCGCTCAGGGGCAGTATGTGGCCGGCCAGTCCTTTGGCAGCAGCGACCTGGAAGTGACCGTGCCTGACTTGGACCGCACCCAATACTGGGCCTTGGGCGAAGTGCCCAGTGTGGGCTCGGGCCGCACCCTGGGCAACAGCCTGATCGTGGGCTTTCGGCATTTCCCGGCCACCTCGGTGGGGGGGCGCGTCGAGGGCCTGCTGATTCAGGGGCCAAGCGCCACCAGCGTGAGCCTGACCGGCGGCCTGCCCCTGGGCCAACAGGGCTGGCGCTTGGGGGCCAATGCCTCGGCCTCCCGCTCGCGCACGGTGGTGGCGTCGACCGAGCCGGGCAAAACCGATCTGTTGATCGAGGGGGCCTCCAGCGTGGTCTCGCTCGACCTGATCCGGATCATCGACCTGCTGCCCGGCCAGTGGTGGAAACTGTCGGGTGGCCTGACACAAGTGCACTCCCAGTCGCAGCTGGACGGGGCGACTTTGAGCGATCGCGTGGTGCAAAGGGCCACCTTGGCCGCCTCCACCGACTGGGTGCTCGATCCGGCGGCCGGGGCCGAGCGGGCCACCTTGCGCGCGACCCTCAACAGCGCCAAAGGGCCGGTCAATTCTTTTGCTTACGCCGAGGTGTTGGCCACCCTGGCTTACCGTTTGGCGGGGCCCGCAGGGCCAGTCTTGCGGGCCAACGGGCAGATGCGTGGGCTGGACAGCCGCACGCCCGATGCGTCGGACGCCTGGCTGGCCGGTGGCGGCGCCACGGTGCGGGGTTTTGACCTGGGAACTCTTTCGGGCCGCAGCGGCCAGGCCTTGCAATTGGCCCTGTACCAGCGCTTGCCCTGGAGCGGCGTGGACAACCCCGAGCTGTTTGTTTTTGCCGACACCGCCCGCGCCGTCAAGGGCGATGTGGCCCAGCGCATCGGCTCGGCCGGTGTGGGGGTGCAGTTCCAGATCGATCGCCGTTATGCGATCGAGACCGCTTTGACCCAGCAGACCGATGGCTTTCAGGGCTCGCGCACCCGCGCTTTGCTCAGGGCCAGCGCCTCTTGGTGAGGCCAGCATTTTTATTCATCAGGAAACCCCATGACCCCAGCCCAAACCAAACCCGAATTCACCATCTTGCACCGCGAGGCGCACCGCCTGCTCAAATTCAAGCGCCTTGACCGCGACATGAATTGGGTGAGTGGTGTGATCACCGTCAACCTGGCGGCATCGGAAATGCCCTCTGCCGCCTTGGCTTTCCCGTGTGTCATGACACACGGTGAAGAAGGGGGGCGTTTGCTGGCCGTGACCGGCCTCGAGCAGGGGCGCAACCTGTTTGTGGGGGCCCAAGGACAATGGCTGGTCGACTACATGCCGGCCGTGCTGCGCACCTGGCCTTTCCGCTTGCTGAACCAGCAAGACGGCGAGGGCGCACGCCCGGTCGCCGTGCAGCGCGAAGCCTTGAACCTGAGCGAAGGCGACGCTTTGTTTGACGAGAAGGGCCAGGAAATGCCATGGCTGCAAGCCGTGATGCAAGAACTGGTGGCCTTGGACGCGGCTGAGGCCACCACCAGCACCATGGTCAATGCCTTGCACGCCGCAGGTGTTTTGACCGAGCGCGCTTTGCAGGCGGTGTTGCCCAATGGCCGCCAGATGGAGTTGACCGGCTTTTTGAGCGTGGACGAAAACAAGCTCAACGCCCTGGAAGACAAGGTGGTGGCCGATTTGCACCGCCAAGGCGCACTGGCCATGGCCTACTTGCACCTCTTGTCGCTGCGCAAATTCAAGGATTTGATGAACATGGCTGTGGCGCTGGAGCCACAAGCCGAAACCACAGCGGCACCGCTTGGGGCCGAAAAAACAGCCGAGGCTTCCGAGCCCGCTTGACCGCCCGTTTCACCCCATGTCCTGAGTTCGACCGCCTGCTTTGATGCGTGTCACTGAAAGCCCCCAATGACCCGAGTCAGCCCCCGTTCTTTGACCGTTGCACAGCGCCAAGCCCGTCGCAAGGCTTGGGTCTCGCGCCGGCGTTTGCTGGTGAAGGTCAGGCCACTGGCCTTGGCGGCGGCGGTGGCCTTGGGGGCGCTCAGCCCCATGGTCTCGGGCCAAACGGTGATCACCCCGCTTCAAGGGGCAGGCCAAACCAACACCGTGGTGAGCACCCAGGGCAGGCAGACCACCATCACCACCCAAAGTTTGCGCGATGGCAACGCCTTCAGCACGTATTCGAACTTTGCGGTGGGCCAAGGCGATCAGGTCAAGATGCTGGTGCCGCAAGACGCCAACTGGTGGGTCAACATCGTGCGCGATGCCCAGGTGCGGGTGGACGGCCGGCTGGAAAGCCGTCTGGCCAACGGCCAGATCGGCGGCAATTTGCTCTTCATCGACAGCCACGGTTTTGCAGTCGGCCCGCAAGGCCAGATCGACACCGGACGGCTGACTTTTGCCGCGCCTTCCACCACCTATGTGGATGGCCTGCTCAGCAGCATCCAAAACGGTGGCCTGTCGGGCGCCACCGTGGGCCAAGTGCTGGGCGCTCAGTTTGAGCGTTCGGCCACGGGCAGCGTGAACATTCAGGGCCGCATCAATGCGGCCGAAGGCTTGACGATCATGGCCGGGCACGGCGGCACCGACAGCCACGCGGTGACGGTCTCGGGCCAGGTGGTGGTGAACGGCCGTGTGGCCGGTTCGGCCGTCAACCTGGGTGACCTCAAATCTTTGATGCCCCTGCAAGACGTGGACGGCGTGATCGACATCACCACACCCGGCTCGATCATGCTGGGCGGCATGTTGATCAGCGACAGCGCGCAGTTCACCCGTGCCGGTGCCGTGCGCCTGGTGGCGGGGCAAGACATCGCGGTCACGGCGCAGGCCAAAGTGTCGGCATCGGGTGCGGACGGCTCTGGGCAGGCGGGCGGTCAGGTGACGCTGATGGCGCACCGCGACATTGCCAACCAAGCCGGTGCGCAGTTGCATGCCCGTGGCGATGGCGCCGGTGCAGGCGGCGCGATTGAGTATTCGGGCATGGGCCACATGCTGCTCGACGGCATGCGTTTTGATGCCGGCAGCCAAAGCGGTGAGAGCGGCCAGATTGTGTTGGACCCGACGGTGGCCAACATCACCGGCACCACCTTGACCAATGGCGCCAACATCAGTTACGCCACCCCCGATGGGGGCGATACCGTCACGGTCAAAACCGGCGCCATCATCAACACCCGCAGGGTGGCCAGCGGACAGGACGCGACAAATGCTGCTGAACCGTCCACCGGTCGCAGCGGCAACATCACCATCACCTCACCCAACATCGTGGTCGAGTCCGGCGCGCTGCTCGATGCCTCGGTCGTCAACCAAGGCGGCACCGACTACAGGGCGGGTGACATCACCCTCACCGCTTCAGATTCGAGCAACTGGTCCACTTTCGTGGCCTTGTCCAATGCCAATGCGTCGATCGACGTGGCGGGCACCTTGAAAGGGCGTGACATCAACCTGTCGGCATCGATCGAGTCGCAGGCCATGTTCGGGGGCGAGGCCGCTGCGATCCAGGAACAACTGCTGACCCTGGCGCTTGAAAAAATGGGATCACCTTTGGCGATGAGCCTGACCTATGTGGAGGCCAAAGGGGACGCCAAGATCACGCTCCGGGGCACGGCCGTGATGGAGGCCACGCGAGACCTGAGCATCACCGCCACGGCGGAACGGGTCGCAGGAGCAGAGCAACAAGTGGCGGGTTCAGCGCGCGCCAATTTGGGTGCGGGGTTTGCACAGCTGCAAGGCACCACCCAGATCGAGGTGTTGTCGGGTGCGAATTTGAGCGCAGGCAATGACTTGACGCTGCTTGCGGCTTCCAAGACCGGTGTGTCGATGAGCAGCGTCATCGAAGCGGAAACCGACTCGGGGACGGGCAAGGCCAATGTGGCCTCGGTCATTTTTGCGGGCGCACGGTCCGATGTGTCGACAGCGGTCAAGGTCAACAGCGGTGCCCTCTTGAGCAGTGACAACGACATGACTTTGCAGGCCTACCACACCGGCTCTTACGATGTGGGCGCGGAAGTCACCATTTACGGCGGTGGCACGGCCGGTGTGGTGGGGGCCTTGTCTCTGCACAAGACCGACACCCGTGTGGTGATGAACGGGCAGGCCACGGTGGGCAATGACGCGCGCATCACGGCGATGAACTTCGTCTCCAAAAGCAGCATTTCGGCCAAGTCCAGCAATTCAAGTGACGATCCTCCGGAAGGCTACGAGCCGCCTGAGACGCTGGAGTTGTCGGAAGACGAAGGCAAGGCCATGTTGTTTGAGAGCTTCATGAGCATGGCCGATAAATTGGCCAGCGAACAAGAAGAGGCCACGGGCAAATCGAACACGGCCAGCAAACCCAAGCTGCGCATGGCAGGCGCCTTGGCGTGGACAGAAACCGAGCACACCACTTTTGCAGGTGTGGGTGCCAATGCGTCCTTGGTGGCCACGGGCAATGCCGTGATCGATGCGCGCACTTTGGCCGGTGGGGTGCAAGGTGTGTCGATGGCCGAAACCACCTCCGAGACCGAGGGCGCAGACGCGTCCAAAACGTCTTTGAGCGCGGCCTTTCATTACGGCATGCACAAGTTCGACACCCGCGCCGAGGTGGGTGCCAACGCCAGTTTGACAGGCCTGCATGTGGCCGTGAACGCCAACCTGGACATGCCCCAGTTCTACACCGCGGGTTTGCCGCTGGAATGGAATGACCCTTTCACGGTGTACGGCAACATTGTGGGCAGTGTGGACCCGTTTTTTGAGGGCTTCAACACGCAGGTGGGTGCCAAGTCTTCGGCCGCCAATTTGGCCGCCTCGGGCGCGGTCAGTCTGCAATTCATCCGGAACAAGACCGTGGCTTGGGTGGGCAAAGGTGCGCAGATCAGCACCACCGCCACCGACAACACGCCGTGGGCGTTCGAATCGAAAGAGGTGTATTTCGATTCCGACATCGAGCCGATGTTGATCGGCGCCAGCCCCTACCGCTTGGACAAAGACCTGGGTGTGGTGGGCGATTACGTGAGCGAAACGCGGGTGGTGCTCAATGACAACGGCAACCCCACGGCCTACACCGTCGAAGAGGTGGTGATCACCCAAGAGATGACCTCAAACGTGTCCGTTCTGGCGCAAAACAAGGTGCAGTCCATTCACATGGCCGGTACCAATCCGTCAGAGAGTGGTGCTGGCGGAACCTCTGTGGGCGGCACGTTTTCGATGGTGGACCGGCAAAACACCGCCGTCGCAGGCATTGCCGACCAGGCCGTGCTCAACACCAAGACCTTGGCGGTGCTGGCCAAAAACGACGACTGGATTTTGACCATGGCCCCGACCGCCGGGGCGGGCGAGGGTGTGTCGGCCAACCTCATGGCTTCGTACAACAAATTGAGCCAGACGGGCTTGGCCTCGATCAGCCGAGAAGCGCAAATCAACGCCGCCACCTCGGTCTCGGTGAACGCTGAATTGGCCCTGTGGAGTTACGGCATCAGCGGTGCCGTCACCAAAAGCAGTGAATCGGGTGTGGGTGTGGGCTTGGCCTTCAATGAAATCACGGCCAACACCAAGGCCTACATTGGCGACAACGATGCAGATGCCGGGGGGAGCAACACAGCCGAGGGCGCAGCAGGTTTTGTGAAAACACCGCATTTGGCGGTGCTGGCCACGAGCAAAGGCGAAATCGGTGCCATCGGTATCGCCGCCGCCATGGCCGGAGGGCCCAGCCAACCCTCATCGGGCTTGGCCGACAAAGCCGATTCGGGCTCCAGCAGCTCCCAAAGCAAAGCCGACAGTGGGTCCACCGCACCCCTGGAGGCAGTGACCGGAGACTTGCAGTCACAAGGCGCAGCCTCGGACTCACAAGGTTCAGGCGCTGGTGCGAAAAAACCCCCCAAATCTTCGGTGGCGGGGGCCGGGGCCATCATCACCAATTTCAGCAACATCGACACCACCGCTTTGATCGACGGGGCCGTGTTGCAAGGCGTGGGCACGGACGCCACGCGGGTCGCAGTGCGCGCCATGCAAGACCTGACACAGGTGAGCGTGGCAGGGGGCGCCGCCTTGACCATGGCCAGCAACCCTTCGACCAAGGGCTCGACCTCGATCGCAGGGGCCGTGGCGATCCAGTCGTCGGACGACGACACCACGGCGCGCATTCAAAACAGCACCCTGAGCAATGTGGCCGACGAAACGGGCGCGTTGATGGTGGTGGCGCTCAAAGGCGGTGAACGCACGGCCGTGGCCACGGGCATTTCGGCCAACATGTCCGCCACCACCACCAGCGATTTGTCCATCGTGGGTTCGATCTCGATCACCCATGTGACCGACGACACGGCAGCCAGCATCGATTCGTCCACCGTGACCGGGAAAGTGGCCAACGCCTTGGCGCTCGATCCCAATGTGATCGCCTATGACCGCAGCCGTGTGTCGGCCGGGGGGGGTGCTTTGTCGTTTTCAAACGGCAAAGGCGCGGCCGGTGTGGGCGCAGCCGTCTCTGTGATTGATCTGGAAGGCAGCACCAGCGCCAGTGTCAGCGGGGGCAGCATGACGCAGGTCAAGGACCTGCCGGTCATGGCCTTGTCGAGCCAGAAAGTGGTTGGCGCAGGCGCCGTGGCCGGCGTGCAAACCAACCCTGACTCCAAAGGCCAGTTGATGGGGGCCTTTGTCATCAACGACCTGAACAACACCTTGACGGCCGAGATCAAATCTGGGGCGGTGGTCCATGCATCGGGCGATGTGAAGGTCCAAGCCGGTGGCGCGCCCAGCACCGCTTGGCTGGACACTTTGATGGGGCCGGTCGCAGCATCTGAAGTGACCGACTTCGAGATGTCTTCAAGCAGCAACGATTACAGCAGCGATTTGAAATCCACCGTGGGCGCGGGCGAGAGTGTGATCGGCGTGGCCGGTACCTTGAGCGTATCGGCGGGCAAAGGCGCCGCCAGCGTGGGTTTGTCGTACGCACAAAACCGCATTCAGACCACCTACAAAGCGGATCTGAATGGCAGCATCACCGCCGCAGGCAATGTCTATGTGTTTGGGCACAGCCGTGCCAACATCGTGGGCGTGGCCGCTGGCGCGGGGGCCACGCGGGGCAAGTTTTCGGGCATGGGTTCGGCCTCGGTCAACCTGATCGGCCAGCGCACCTCGGCCACCGTGTCGGGCGGCTCGGTCACGGCGGCTTCGCTGAACATGGAGTCGGACACTGAGGGCCATATTTTCAGCTTGGCCGGCAACGTGTCGGTGGCTG
This sequence comes from Comamonadaceae bacterium, assembly GCA_027485235.1. GTDB lineage: Bacteria > Pseudomonadota > Gammaproteobacteria > Burkholderiales > Burkholderiaceae_C > Limnohabitans_A. The sequence continues at coordinate 11,647 of JAIXRJ010000011.1, read as the reverse complement.
TGGGCAGTGGCCAGGGCAGCGCCGCAGGCGGTGCTGTGTCTTACACACAAACCGGCACCAAAACCTTCACCGTGGCCGACTCCACCTACACGGTTGACGGCCAAACGGTGGTCCAAAATGGTGGCACCTTGGCCAACCGCCATTCGGGCAACACGGCCAGCATCACCAACGCCACGATCAACACGGGCAATGGCGATGTCAATGTGATGGCCAGCAACCGCAGCAACAACCAATCGGTGGCGGCTTCAGGCGCCTTCAGCGATGGCACTTTTGCCTTCACCGGCACCGCCACCTGGAACGAAATCGGCGACGTGACCGATGCCCGCATCAGCGGATCGACCGTCACGGCGCAAGACATCAAGGTGCAGGCGGGCAACGGCGAAGGCGCGAGCAGCGCCAAGATCTCTTCCTTGGCGGGCGGTGTGGCCGCTTCCAAGGGCTCTTCGGTGGCGCTGGCTTTTGGCTTCAACACCATCGAGTCCAGCCGTTCGGCGAAAATCACGGGCTCCGTGCTCAACCCGACGCAGAACGTTTTTGTGTTGGCCGATGCGGGATCGGCGATCCAAACCTTGTCGGCCACGATCTCTGCCAGCGTACAAAACAGCGCTGGTGGCTCGTCCAGCACCAACTGGCTCAATGGCAGCACCGAAGCCTTGGTGGACGACGTGACCTTCAATGGCTCGGCATCGAGCCTGACGGTGCACGCCTCCAACTCGGGCAAGATCGAATCCTTGGCCGGCGCCATCGCCGGCGGGGGCTCCAATGTCATCGGGGGCGCCGTGGCCATCAACCTGATGGGCGAGGGCAGCGATGACTTCAAAGTCACGGCCAAAATCAACAACAGCCGCATGAACAGCGCCACCAGCGTGGTGGTGGACGCTGACCTGACCGGCGAGATCAAATCGATCGCCGCTGCGGGCGGCGGCAGTGGCAGCAATGCCATCAACGGCAGCGTCACGCGCAACCTGATCGCAGGCGATGTGACGGCCGAAATCGCCAGCTTGACGCAAAACGTTGCGGCCAACAGCCTGATCGTGCAGGCGGATCAGCTGTCCAGCATTTCTTCCTTGGCCGGTGTCGTGAATGGCGGCGGCGCCAATGCGGTGGGCGGCGCGGTGTCGGTCAACGACATTGCCGGCACCGTGACGGCCAAACTGGGCAGCAGCAGCCTCAAGACCACCGGCCAGGTGAGGGTGCTCACCAACATGGACAGCAACATCCAATCGGTGGCGGCCGCCGGCAGTGGCGCTGGCACGGCGGCTGTGAACGGCTCCAACACCACCAACAGCTTGACCTCCACGGTCAGGGCCATCGCCAACAACGTCACGCAGACCACGGGGTCTTCGTCTTTCCAGGTCTGGGCCCACGACGGCTCGGACATCGATTCTTTTGCCGGCACCGTCTCGGGTGGCGGCACGGCCGCTGTGGGCGCGGCCTTGGCGCTCAACTTTTTGGGTCGTACGGCGGGCAACGAATCGGCCACCAAACTGGTCAGTGCCGACATCACCAACAGCAGCTTGCAGGTTTCGGGTGCGGTGCAGGTGAAGGCCCACTCCAACTCTACCTTGGACGCTCTGGGTGTGGCCGCTGGCGGTGGCGGCACCTTTGCCGTGACCGGCTCCAACACCACCAACATCCTGCAAGACAGCATTGCCGCCAAATGGGTGGGCAGCACCTTGGTGGGGGGCTCGGGCTCGCTCGAGGTGTCGGCCGAAGACGATGCGGCGGTGAGATCCTTGGCGGGCAATTTTGCAGGCGGTGGCACGGTGGCTGTGGGCGCGGCTTTGGCGGTCAACAAAATCAACACCGGGGTCAATGCCCTGGTGCAAGGCACCGCGTCGGGCAAAATCGCCACGGGCGATGTGCGCGTGCAGTCCGACAGCGGTGCGGTCATCGACACCGTTGCCGTCGGCATGAGCGCGTCGGGCACGGTGGGTGTGCAAGGCTCGGTGGCGATCAGCCAAATCGGCAGCAGCACCTCTTCTTTGGTCAATTCCAGCGCCGTCATTGAAGCCACAGACAGTGTGGCCGTGGTGGCCGACAGCAATGACCGCATCAAGTCTTTGGCCGGTGCCATCGGTTTGGGCCTCGCGGGCGTGGGCGCGGCAGGCGGCGTCTTGGTCAACATGATCACCAGCAGCACCACCGCCGGTGTGGACGGCGCGGGCACCCGTGTCAGTGGTGCGGGCACGGGCGATGGGGTCTGGGTGTACAACGACAGTTTGAGTTCGTCCCCCAATTTGATGAACATCACCGAGGTGACCGACACCGCCTTGTCGCGTGCATCGCGCGGCACCAGCATGAAGCGCGGCGTGACGGTGCAAGCCACGTCCGTGGAGCAAATTGCGGCCCTGACCACCGTGGTCGGTGGCGGCACGGTGGGCATTGGTGGCTCGGTCAACGTGGACAGCATCGACGGCTCGACCCGCGCCTATGTGGACAGCGCGCAGATCAACTCCTTATCGGGCGCAGATGCTGCGCAAGAAGCACGCGTCTTGGCGGCAGACCACGCGTTGATCGCCAGCACCGCGGCCACGGTGGCCGGAGGTGTTGCTACCGGTGTTTCGGGCGCCGTGGGCTCGGAATTGGTCAAGCGCAGCACCACGGCCGAGGTGATCGACAGCGCCACGGTGAATGCCCAAGGCAACGCCACGGTCAAAGCCGCGTCGAGTGCCACGGTGGCGCAAATTTCAGCAGGCGCCGCCATCGGCGGCGTGGCGGGCGTGGCCGGCAGCGGCAACGTGGCATTGATGCAGGGCAACACACAGGCCCGGGTGCTCAATTCAAGTGTCAACGCCACCGATGTGTCGGTCTTGGCCGAGGGCGCCAACCGCAGCAACCTGATTGCCGGCTCGATTGGCGCTGGTGGCGTGGGCGGCGTGGGCATGAGCTTCTCGGTCAATGTGTCGGGTTCCACCGTCAAGGCCTTGGTGACCAACAGCGCGATCCGCGCCGACGGCGATGTGAAGGTGCTGGCCAACAACATCACACAAGAGCTGGCGGTGTCGGCTACGGCCGGTGTGGGGGTTTACGGTGGCGCGGCCATCGGGGCTACGGTCACGGTGCTTGAAGGGCTGACCGAGGCCAACATCAGCGGGACATCTTCGGTGGACTCGCGCTTGCAAGATGCCGACCACTATGGCGTGAACAGCCTCACGGTAGCGGCGACCGAGTCGGTGGACATCAGCCACAACGCCGGTGCGGCCGGTGCCGGCAAGCTGGGCGGGGTGGGCACAGCAGCCAACGTGCTGATCGGTAAAAGCCGGGTGATCGCAGGCGCTGCAGGCAGCAGCCTCAAGTCCGAAGGCTTGGTGTCGGTCTCAGCATTGCGCGAAGCCGACATCGACATGGTCACGGCCACGGCCGGTGGTGGCGGTTTGGCCGGCATCAGCGGCGCGGTGGGGGTTTTGATTTTTGGCGCTGCGCCCAATGGCGATGCCAACAGCGAAGTCAACTCCAACAACGGCACCATGAGCCGGGTGTCTGATGCCACTGAATCCAGCAAGGTGCAGGGCACGGGCTCTGCGCTCAGCGATGCGGACAAGAACAGCCTCAATTCGAATGCGAGTTACGACACCCAAGCCGCCTACGCTGGTGCATCGGGGGCGCATTCGACCTCGGCCACTTTGAGCGCCAGCACGGTGAGGGCCGGCTCGGTGAGTGTGAGCAGTTTGGACAAGACCGAGGTCTTGAACAACGCAGGCTCTTTGGCCATTGGCGGTTTGGGCATGAGCGCAGGTGTGGCCTTGACCACGCTGGGCGGCGCCAACAGCGCCAGCATCAGTGCGGGCAGTTTGACCACCACGGGCGGCGTGAGCATCGATGCCGGCACGCGCGAGTTGCACGGGGGCACCACCTCTATCCAAAGCCGCGCCATCGCGGGCGCGGGGGGCATTGTGGGTTTGGGCGCTGCGGTGTCCTTGGCCAAAAACGAGACCGCCAACTCGGCTTCGCTCACGGGCACCGTGAGTGCCGGGGGCGCGGTCAATGTGAGCGCATTGGACGACACCTCGATGCGCAGCGAATCGTACGGCGCCTCGGTGGGCGCGGTCAGTGTGGGCGTGGTGATTGCCAAGTCTGAGCAATCGGGCAGCGTGCTCACCCAAGTGGGCGGCAGCATCACCGGCCAGGGGGTGAACATCAGCGCGCAGCGCGACGCCACCACCAACGCCTATGCCAAGGGCGGCTCGGCTGGCGTGGTCTCGGGCAGCGGCGCCGAGGCGGATGCCGCGGACAACAGCAGCGTCAAGGTGGCGCTGCTCAGCGGGGCCAGCTTGAACGCCGGGCAGGGGGGCCTGACAGTGGCTGCCAGCAGCAACCCCTATGCCAACACCGAGGCCCTGGGGATCTCGGTGGCCTCGGGTGTGGCCGTCGGTGTGTCGCTGGCCCATTCATCGGTCAGCTCCGAGGTGGCCGTCAACAGCTTGGGGAGCCTCACGCTGACGGGCCGGTCGGTCAACATCTCGGCCGTGCTGGGCGCGGGCGACTCGGCTGTGCGCAGCCATGCCACAGCCGGTGCCGGCGGCATGTTGGTGGGGGCCACGGGTGTGGATGCCACCTCGGAAAACAGGGGCTCGGCCAAGGTGACTCTGGCCGGCCAAACGCTGTTGACCACCACGGGCGATGTGAACATCAGTGCCATCGACTCGATGGACACCAGGGCTTTTTCGACCGGCATCGGTGCAGGTTTTGTCGGCATTGGCGTGGCCACCTCCAGTGCCACGAGCAGCACCACCGTGACCGCTCAAGCCAGCCAATTCAAGGGTTTGGTGGGCGGGGCCTTGCAGATCACGGCCACCGGCAACGAAAGCATCTACAGCGAGGCCATCGCAGGCTCGGGCGGCGTGGTCGCAGGCGCAGGCGCCGAATCGTTCATTGACCACGACCAGGTGGTCACGGCCGATTTGGGCTCGGGCAGCGGCAACACCTTGACGGTGGGCAACTTCGCCAATGTGAACGCCACACGCCAGGTGCGCTACAACCTGCAGAGCACCTCGGCCACGGCTGCGGCCGTGGGGGCATCGGGTGCGGTCACCCAGGCCACCCTCGATGGCTCGGCCACGGCCCGTGTGCTGGACAACACCCGACTGGTGGCCGACGGCCTGCGGGTGCTGGCCACCAACGACCTGGCGCGCACCGACTTGCAAGCCGAAAACGCCGAGGGCGGCGGCGGCGGCGTGATCAGCGGCGCCGGCGCCAGCATCTACACCGGGATGAACGGCAACGCGGTGGCCAGTCTGGGCAACAGCGTCAACTTGACGCTGGAGGGTTTGCTGGAGGTGCGGGCTTACAACGAAATCCACGGCTCTTCGCGGGGCCAAATGGACGTGGGCGGTGCCATCCCGATCGCCCTGGTGGAAACCAAGATCGAGACCACCGCCAATGCCGACGCCACGGTGGGCAACAACACCACGGTGAACAGCTATGGCGAAACGTACATCAACGCTTTGTCCTACATCGACCTGGAGGCCAATTCGGTCTCCAAGACCTATGGCTTGGCCGCTGCTGCGCAGGGCAATGCGTATGCGACCGCCGATGTCAACAACCGCGTGACCATTGGCACGGGCACCGAGATCCGCAGTGCCGAAGCGATCAGCCTGTTGGTTGGCCAAGACAAAGACTTCAACCGCAACAAACACTTTGTGACGGCTCGGGTGGATTTGTTCAACCACTCGGCGATCCCGGTCTCGATCAACCCCAAGGCCGAGGCCACGGTGAATTTGAACAACACCCTGACGGTGAACGCGAACGCGGTGCGCTCGGGAGCCACCATCAAGTTGGGCGGCATCGAGGGCTCTTATGTGGTGGAGGGCAAAGGCAAGGTCAGCGACTGGACGCGCGACCTGGGCGAGTTGATGGGCCTGAGCAGCGAGTACGGCAAGTCAGACAAAAACATGAGCAGCACGGCTGTTTTGAATGGCCAATTTGAGGCGGGCTTTGGCAACAAGCAGCGCTTGATCGTCGGCGCCAACGGCACGATTTTGGAAAACACCGGTGACGTGCGTTACACCATCACCAAAGAAGACTTGGGGGCCAGCGCGGGCGCTTATGTGGAGCGCTTGTACGATCAGCTGGCACGCTATGGCGATGTGCCCGAGATCCGGGCCTTTGTGGAAGCCGAGCTGAGTTTTTACTTTGCGACCCTGATCCGTGAAGGTTTGGCCGAGTCTTACACCGATGGTGGCAAGACCTATTACGTGGCTTTGTCGGACGTGGATGCCAACTTCCTGAACATCAAGAACATGCGTGCCGGCAGCGGCAACATTGAGCTGTATGGCAAGAACGTGACCGGCAACGCCAATCTGATGGCACGGGCCGATTCAGAAATTTTGGTGGAAAACCGCAGCCCCTTGAACCTGCGCGTCTTCAACATGACCGTGGATGCAGATGGTGGCTTTGTCAAATACAACGACACCTACATCACCAAGAATGCCGACATTGGGGCGCTGAACACCAGCAGCAAGACCACCAGCTTGACGGTGGACAGCATCGACACCCGCGGTGGCGGTGCCAGCCAGCAATTGCCCACACTCACGGTGAAAAATACCTTTGTGCCCCTGGGTCCCTCCACACGGGGTGAAAACGATGCCCTGATGATGTACGCCCCGGACGGCACATCGGCCAACCTGTACACGGACGAGATGCGCGCCCCCGAGGTGCGGGTGAACGGCACGCTGTACAACAAGCTGGGCACCATCAACCTGAACAACACGGCCGGCAGCATTTCGGTGGTGTCCGAGACCTCGGGCTACACACCGCGCCTGGACGGCAGAGAGATCACGGTCACGGCGGGCAAGAACTTCATGCTGTCTTCGCCCAGCATCAGCCAGTCGGTGGGCGGCTCGCCCGAGTCCTTGTATGCGGTGCATTACAGCGATGACCAGCAGCGCATTCAGGGCAATCTGGGCGTCACGGCTTGTGGTTATGCCCGGCCCGTGAACCTCAATGTGAACTACAACGGCGGCTGCTTCGTCAGCGGCGCGGGGGGCATTTATGCCAGCGGCGGTATTTTCATGGGGGCGCGTTACCTCAACATCAACGGCACCATCCAGTCGGGCCAAGCCGACTACAACGCGACGCTGACCAACGCTTCGGTGGGCAGCCGGATTTCGAGCTGGCAGACCGAGTGGCGCAACAACCGGGGCTCTTATTTGTCGCGGGGCGTGTCGTCCATGGTCCAGGTCTCGGGGCCTTTGCCCACGGACAGTGAAGCCGAGATCAACAAACAGTTTGCCAATGGCACCATCAATGCCACTCAGCGCACCAACGCCATCAACGACATGGCCACCAGGCGCGTGCAACCCCTGATTTACTTTGACGCCGAAACCAACCGCCTGAAAGTGGCTCCGACCAATGTGACCGGTGGCCTGGTGGAGTTGGTGGGCTCGGTCATCAACACCGGCGGCGGTGTGATCCGTGCGCTGGACGGCTATGCCCGCATGAACATCGACAACCAGACCAGCTACGGCATCGACCTGCTGGGCCTGGACACCGGTGGCGACAAGGGCGTGGTGCGCATCACCGACTTGAGCAAGCCGATCTACAACGGATCGGGCGTGGTCACCTCGTACGAGGTGACCACGTATGAGAAAGATGCCAACGGCGTCTTCAAAGGCACCGTGACCGACGGCCGTGCACCCGGTGCGCGCGTGATCTCGGTGGCCAACAATTCGCTGGGCAGCCCCTCAGGCAGCGTGAAGGCGCGTTTCAACTACAACCCTTTGTCCAACAGCACCTACTCGTGGTCCGCTGGTTACGAGACCATGGCCGAGTCCTCGTATTACTACCAAAATTCGTCCTGGTTGGGCTTCATTCCCGGCGGCAGCACCAATTGGAACAGCATCACCACCGTGGTGAAAACGTCCAATGCCATGCCGCAGGACATTTTTGTCAGCACGAACCGACCCATTGGCAATGGCAATTTTTCGATGCAGGTGCAAAAAACGGTCAACGATGCCGAGACCGAAACCTATTACCGCTCATGGCGCAAGTGCGGCTTCTTGTGCATCAAGAAGACCTATTACATCCAGCGCCGGGCCGAGACAGGTTTCAAGTATCTGTACACCCAGCGGGTCAAAGCGGACCATGCCGTCAACGTGGAACTGGTGGGTTACGACACGGGTGCTTTGACGGTGAGCAGCGTGGGCGACATCCGCTTGGGCGGCAACATCTCGAACGCCAGCGGCAATGTGTCGTTGACTTCGAGCAACGGCAGCATTTCGCAGCTGTCGGGTGGCGCGGTGGTGGAGGGCATTGGGCTGAACTTCCGGGCCAAGACGGGCATTGGCATCCAGGCCGCGCCCATCAACCTGATCACCGGCAACGGCTCGTTCACCGCGGTGTCCGACAGCGGTGCGATTGCCTTCCACTCCAACAGCGGGCCTTTGCGCATCAACCAAGTGTCCACCACGGGTGAGGTTTGGCTGGATGGGGCGGGCGACATCCTGGGTTTGAACCCGGGCGCAGTGCATGTGACGGGCAAGAAGATTTACCTGGCGGCGCCCACGGGTGGCATTGGCGAGTTCAACGCGGACGGCAGTGTCAAGTCGACCCTGAACATCCAGACGCAAGACTCCACTTTTGGGGGCTTGACCGCCAAAGCACGCAGTGGCATCGGGATCAAACAAGCCACGGGTAACCTGTGGGTGAACCAGGTGATTTCGGGCGGCGATGTGTATTTGGAAGCCGGCGGCGACCTGATCGACAACAACCGCAACGAAACCCGTGACGAGCGCACCGAAGCTGAACTGCTGGCTTTGTGGAGCTCGTCGGCCTTGCAAGGTGCATCGGCAGAGACCAGCCGACAAGCCACGCTGAACCTGACGCGCACGCAGTACCGCCGCTATTGGGCGCTGCGCGATGTGCGCGAGGTGGTGACCGATGGCAGTGGTAACGTGACCAGTTATGCGGCCGACACCATCACGTCCGGTTACAAATACACCATGCCGGCCGAAGACCGGCAGCAATTGCTGGCCGCAGGGCTCAGTCCGGCACAATTGACCAAAATTGAAAATGACCGCACCGCCGAGGTCTTGGCCTTGCACGAGCAGTTTGGCAACACGGTTTACCAGACCAACAATGAAAGGATCATTGTTGCAGTGAACGCCGCCAATCCGGGCAAGCCTGAAGTGGGCGCCTTGGCCACTTGGTCCGATGCCGAGCTGAAAAATCCGCTGCCCAAGTCGATCTTCTCCAAGAGCTCGACCAGCACACAAACCCGCATCGAAGAGCCCAATGTGGTGGGCAACCGCGTGGTGCTGCGCCCGGGTGGCAAGATCGGCAAGGACGATGGCGCGGTGAGCATTCCCCTGATCAAGGCCACCCGGCGGGCGCAAGGCAAACCGGACGATCTGACCGACGATGAAAAGCTGGTCATCATGTCGGCCGAGACAGACGACATGTCGCTCAACCGGGACACTTGGACGTTGACGGTGGTCAAGAAAGACACTTTCAACGTGCTTTCCAACCGCTTGAACGTGACTTCCAACGGCTTTGTGTACTTGGGTGCGGACACCACCGATGCTTACCCGTCGGGCGGCACGGCCAACTTGGAAAAGGTCATTGGCACCGGAGAGATCCGCATCAAAGTGACCGACTCGATTTTGAGCATGGCCGATGCGGGTGTGTCGGTCATTCAGGGCCAAAAAGCGATTTTGGAAGCCGCGCAGGGGGCCATTGGCTCGGCCGCCAAGCCGGTGCAAATCACCTTGCGCGACGACAGCACGGGCACGCTGACGGCACGCGCTCAGCAGGGCATCTGGATCCATGAAATTGGCAACATGCGGGCTGCGGACATCTACACGCCGACCAGCGCCACCTTGACGGCCACGGGCGCGATCATCGATGCGCGACCCGTCATCAACTACCCCGATGTGGGCGACCGCACGGTGCGTTCCATTGAGGCCGAGACCTTGAGTCTGTCCGCCACGGGCGGTGCCATTGGCGCATTGAGCAACCCCCTGGTGATCAAGGTTGGCGAGGGGGGGGTGAGCGCCAGCACGCTGGCGGGTTACTCGGTGTACCTGGAGGCGGCAGAAAACAGCCCCATGACGGTGGGCACCATCAACTCCGGGCTGGACGCGTATTTGAACGTCTGGAACAACAGCTTGACCACTCTGATCAACATCTCGGGCAAGGGCAATGTGTTTGCCTTTTCCGACGGCAACATGACGGGCACCAACATCACGGGCGGTGGCATCGTCAACGTCAGCAGCAATGGCAGCATCACCGGGACCAAAGTGGGCGCCGGCTCGGGCTCGGCCATCTTGGACGCCGACGTGGCCATTGACCTGACCAACATCAGCTCCAACAGCAACGTGCAAGCCACAGCGGGCACGTCGGTCAAAGGCAACATCATCAATGCGGGTCTGGATTTGTCGATCACCGCGAATGCGGGCGCTGTCAGTGCCACGTCGATGAGCGCCACGCGCAATGTGAACGTCAAAGCCTATGGGCCACAAGGCCATATTCGCAGCACAACGGCTTCGACAGCCGCGGGCACCATGACCATGGATGCCGCCGGTGACTTGGCCATGACGGTGACTTCCGGTTTGGGCGCCATCGACCTCAAAGCGGGCCAAGCCATGAATTTGCTCAACATCTCCAGTGGCAACGCCTCCCTCACGCTGCAAGCGGGGCAAGGCATCAAACTGTTGTCGGGCTCAGCCCGCAACAACATGGCGATCACGGCCGGTCAAGGGGTGCAGATTTCCTCCGCATCCAGCAGCACCGGCTCGCTCACGGTCAACACCCTTGCTGGCAGCATCAAAGCCCAAACCCTGACGGCGACCACCGGCATGACCCTCAAAAGCCGGGATGGTGATGTGAACACCAGCAGCCTCACGGTCAGTGCGGGTGCGATCAAGGTGGACGCAGGCACCACCATCGATTTGGGCTCGGCCAAAGCCACGGGCTGGGTGGATCTTTCGGCAGGCACCGGTCTGACCGCCACCAACCTGACCAGCACGGGGGCGAACATCGACGTCGATTCGGTCAGTGGGGTACTCAGATTGGCCTCCTCTTCTGCCAAAACCGATTTGGATGTGCAATCGGGCAGCGTGACCCTGGGCAGCTTCACCGCGGCCGCAGCCAATCTGCGGGCGACCACCGACATGACGCTGGGCACGGGCACCACCACGGGCCATGTGGTGGTCAACAGCCAAGGCACGGCCAACTTGGGAAACCTGACAGCCAGTGCAGGCACGATCACCGCCGATGCCGCAGGCAGCATGACCGTCACCACGCTCAATGGCACGGTGCTGGACATCACGGCTGGCACGGGCTTGACGGCGGGCACTTTGACCAGCACCACGGGCAAGATCGATGTGGACACCACGGCCGGAGCCCTGGTGATCACCAAGGCGACGGCCAAGACGCTGCTGGACGCGCAAGCGGTGGCGGGTGCCTTGACGGTGAACAATTACACCTCAGACACGGCTTTGTTCAGAGCGGGCACCGACATGAGCCTGACCACGGGCACCGTGACCGGCAGCATCGATGCGGCGGCTGGACGCCATGCCAGTTTGGGATCGATGACCTCGACCACGGCCAAAGCCAAGGCGACATCGACCGGCACCATGGTCGCCACCTTGGTCAAGGGCAGCGCAGTGGAGTTGTTGGCGGGCACGGGCTTGACCGCAGCGACCTT
>JAIXRJ010000029.1 GCA_027485235.1 Comamonadaceae bacterium | reverse complement strand
GTCCAGCCAGTGCTGGAAGTAGTCGCTCATGTTGTAGCCGCAAAACGGCAGCATCGCAAACGGGTCGCGGCGCACCACGCCCTGCGCACCAAAGGCGGCGGCGGTCGTCTCGGAGCCCATGGTCGCGGCCATGTAGACGCCCTCTGTCCAGTTGCGTGCTTCGGTGACGAGGGGCACGGTGGTCGAGCGGCGGCCGCCAAACATGAAGGCGTCGATCGGCACGCCTGCGGCGTCGTCCCATGCGGGGTCGAGTGCGGGGTTGTTGGTCGCTGCCACGGTGAAGCGGGCGTTGGGGTGGGCGGCTTTGGCGCCCGTTTCCTTGGCGATCTGGGGTGTCCAGTCCTTGCCTTGCCAGTCGATCAGGTGATCGGGCAGCTTGCCGGTGTCCTTTTCCATGCCTTCCCACCACACGTCGCCGTCGTCCGTGAGGGCCACGTTGGTGAAGATCACGTCCTTGTGCAGGCTCAGCATGCAGTTGGGGTTGGTCTTCATGTTGGTGCCGGGGGCCACGCCAAAGTAACCGGCTTCGGGGTTGATGGCGTACATCTTGCCGTCGGTGTGGGGCTTGACCCAGGCGATGTCGTCACCGATGGTGGTGACTTTCCAGCCGTCAAACGCTGCGGGTGGCACGAGCATCGAGAAGTTGGTTTTGCCGCAGGCGCTGGGGAAAGCCGCCGCCACGTGGTACTTTTTGCCTTCGGGGTTGGTCACGCCCAAGATCAGCATGTGCTCGGCCAACCAGCCTTGGCCGCCAGAGGAGCCGCTTGCAGCTTGTTTGCCCATGTTGGAGGCGATGCGCAGCGCAAAGCACTTCTTGCCCAACAGCGCATTGCCGCCGTAGCCCGAACCGTAAGACCAGATTTCGCGGGTCTCGGGGTAGTGCACGATGTATTTGGTGCTGGGGTTGCAAGGCCAGGGGGTCTTGTCTTTTTCGACAACACCGTTGAGGGTGGCCAAAGGCGCGCCCACGGTGTGCAAGCAAGGCACGAAGTCGCCGTCCGTGCCCAGCACGTCGAACACGGCTTTGCCCATGCGGGTCATGATTTTTTGGCTCACGGCCACGTAAGCGCTGTCGCTCAGCTCGATGCCAATGTGGCTGATGTGCGAGCCGAGTGGCCCCATCGAGAAAGGCACCACGTACATGGTGCGGCCGGCCATGCAGCCGTCAAACAGCGGGTTCAGGGTGGCGCGCATTTGTGCGGGGTCCATCCAGTTGTTGGTCGGGCCGGCGTCTTCCTTTTGGGCCGAGCAGATGTAGGTGCGGTCTTCTACGCGGGCCACATCCGATGGGTCAGACCAAGCCAAGTAAGAGTTGGCGCGCTTGGCGGGGTTGAGTTTTTTAAAAGTGCCCGCAGCCACCAGTTCGGCGCACAGGCGGTCGTATTCTGCTTGCGAGCCGTCACACCAGTAGATGTTGGCGGGCTTGCACAGGGCGGCCATTTCGGCGACCCAGGCGATCAGCTTGGCGTTCTTGACGTAATCCGGCGTATTGAGGGCCAGGCCCTGCATCACGGGTGAGTTCATGGGAAAAGCTCCAAAGTTTAAAAGTCGGTTTTTCAAAATCGGTCATCCAGGACTTTGAGAAAACGGCTCGGGGACTGAGATACTGTCATGCTAAACCCTGGGAAACAGGCTGTAACCGGTTTGTAACTCAAGGGGTGTTGATTTTAGGGGCCTGACCAGGCCGTGCCTGTCCATTGTGTTGAAAACCTGCCTAAAACGATGAAAAAAATGCACAACGTGATGCCTGCTCATTTTGGGGAGCGATCACACCCAAGACGACGCCTCAGCGTGTGGCTGGTTTTTGCACTGCTGAGCACAACGGCGATGGCCCCGATTGGCACACCAGCCCAAAGCCCGGTCAGCATCAAAATCGCTGCAGCCAGCAATTTGAAGTTTGTGCTTGCTGACTTGGTAAACCAATACAGGCAACAAACTGGCGTTCGGGTAGACGTGAATCTGGGCGCTTCGGGCAATTTGGCGCGGCAAATTTTGCAGGGCTTGCCGGTCGCGCAATTCATCTCGGCCGACGAGGCCTGGGTGGCCGAGTTGGACAAAGCCGGGCGCACGGTGGATGCTGGGCAACGCTACGCCACGGGCCGACTGGCGCTGATCGTGCCTAAAAACTCAGCACTGCCATTGGGCCAAGGCCTGGCCGCCGTGGTCCGCGCCCTGAAGCCGGGAGACAAATTCGCCATCGCCAATCCGGCGCTGGCCCCGTATGGCGTGGCCGCCGAAGAGGCTTTGCAGCGCGCAGGCCTTGGGCCCTTGCCGCCCGCGAGCAAGGTGCTGGGTGACAACATCGGCCAAGCCACCCAGTTTGTCGCCACGGGCGCAGCGCAGGCGGGCATCACCGCTTTGGCTTTGACCCTTGCCCCTGAAATTGCCGGCAGTTTGCAGGTTTTGACTTTGCCCACTGATTTGCATGCCCCTTTGCACCAGCGCATGGTCCTGCTCAAGGGTGCAGGCGCGGCCGCGGCCGACTGGCACAAATTTCTGCTCAGTCCGGCGGCGCAGGCCGTGTGGGTGCGTCACGGTTACGCCTTGCCGCAATAATCGGGCTGTGCGTTGTGTGACCCACGGGTTTGCAGCGTATCCAACGCCCCTGCCTTGACTTCGCCACCCCACCCTAGCCCACACCATGGATTGGTCTGCCCTTCACGTTTCGCTGACCCTGGCGGCGCTCACCACCTTGGCGCTGCTGCCGGTTGGCCTGGCCCTGGCCCGTTGGCTGGCTGTGACCGCCTGGGCCGGGCGGCCCGTTGTCGAGGCTTTGCTGTTGTTGCCTTTGCTCTTGCCCCCGACAGTGATTGGGTTTTATTTTTTGGTGGCCTTTGGCCAAGGCGGCGCTTTGGGCACCTGGCTGGCGGCCTCGGGCATTCGGCTGGTGTTCACGCTCGAAGGCCTGTTGCTGGTGAGCGTCTTGGTCAATTTGCCTTTCATGGTTCAACCCATTCAGCGGGCGTTTGCCGCCGTGCCGCACAGCCTGCGCGAGGCAGCCTGGGTCTCGGGCTTGTCGACTTGGCAGACGTTTTGGCGCATCGAGTTGCCGCTGGCCTGGCCCGGTTTGCTGGCCGGCATGGCGCTCACCGTGGCGCACACCTTGGGCGAATTTGGCGTGGTGTTGATGGTGGGCGGCAACATCCAGGGCGAGACCCGCACCCTGTCGGTGTCGCTGTACGACAAGGTGCAGGGCATGGAATTGCAGTCGGCCCATGTGATGGCGCTGGCGCTGGTGGGCGTGTCTTTGCTGGCGCTGAGCCTCGTGCTGGCCTTTGACCGGGTGGGCCAACGCGGGCGCGCCTTGCAGGAGCGCTGATGCACGGCTTGCAAGTTCAACTGCGCTCGGCCAGCCCCATTCGGCTGGAAGCCGAATTTGACTGCGGCGCGGGCGAGCTCGTGGCGCTGGTTGGGCCTTCTGGCAGTGGCAAAACCAGCATGCTGCGCGCCATCGCGGGGCTGTGGACGCCCGCCGATGTGCAAGGCCACATCCGGGTGGCGGGCCAGGCTTGGCTGGACACGTCTGCGGGCGTGCAACTGAGCCCGCAGCAGCGCCGCGCAGGCTTGGTGTTTCAGCATTACGCCTTGTTCCCGCACATGACGGCATTGGACAATGTGGCGCTGGCGGCCGGGCCGGCTTGGTCGGGCGCGGATGTGCAGACTTTGCTGGCCCGTTTGGGATTGGCCATGCTGAGCCAGCGCAGGCCGTCTCAACTCTCGGGCGGTCAGCAGCAGCGCGTGGCGCTGGCGCGGGCGCTGGTGCGCGTCATGCCCCGGCCGTCGGCGGCCCATGCCGCAGGGCCGGAAGCCTTGCCCGGGGTGTTGTTGCTGGACGAGCCTTTTTCTGCCGTCGATGCGCCCACACGCCAGACGCTTTACCGAGAGCTGGTGGCCTTGCGCCAGCAGGTCTCGGTGCCCATGTTGTTGGTCACGCACGACCTGGCCGAAGCCCGCCGCCTGGCCGATCGGGTGGTGATCGTGGACGCGGGCCAGACCCTGCAAATCGGCCAGCCTGCACACGTCTTTGCCAGCCCGCGCAACGCCCGGGTGGCCGAATTGGTGGGCATTCAAAACCACTTTGAGGGGCTTTTTTTCAAGGACCGACCCGGCTGGGGTCGACTGCGTTGGGCGGTGGCTGGGCAGACCGAAACGGCCATTGACCTGGTGGTGGTCGATAAAGGCAAAATCGGCGGCGGCACCCCCGTGACTTGGGTGCTCAATGGCGAGCAGGTCGATGTGCTGGCCGATGGCGCAGTGCCCAGTGCGGGTGAACCTGGCCAAACCCTTTTGCGCTGTCAACTGCTTGAGGTCTTGTCCTTGGGTGAAATCAGTTTGTGCACGCTCAGGCCCGAAGCCTTGCCTGGCCAAACCATCACCCTGAACCTGACCCCCCGCCTGTTGCAGCGTTTGCAAGTGGGGGCTGGGGACCGGGTCCAGTTGCAGATCGCGCCGGGTGCGCTGCACATCATGCCGGTGCGCACAAAATAAAACCCGCAAAGCGCGGGCTGTTGCGGGTGGGGGGGCTTCAAGGGTGCCGCCTGTGCGGGGCACCCCAAGGGTGGCCGAGCCTCAAGCCATGAAGATGGCGATGAAGGCCAGCAGGAAAATCAGCACAGCGCCAGCGGCCGGGATGACCACCGGAATGTGCTTGACCACGTTTTCCACGGGATCGTCAGAAGTGTGTGCGTCGTTGTGATTGGACATGGGGGCCTCGGAACAAGTAGGGCGGTAAGGATGGCGATATTGTAGCCAAGCCCATCGAGCCCATTTTTCCAGACAAGGTGCCGCACGCCAGGAGGGCAGGTCGGCATCTTGCCCAGAGGTCTGGCGCAGGACCCATCAGAACGGGTAGTGGCGGGGCGTGGTTTGAATCGTGACCCAGCGCAGCTCGGTGAACTCGTTGATGCCCGCTTTGCCGCCAAAGCGGCCATAGCCACTGCCTTTCACCCCCCCAAAAGGCATCTGAGCCTCATCGTGCACCGTGGGGCCATTGACATGGCAAATGCCCGAATCGATTTTCCGGGCGACATTGAACGCACGCGCAATGTCCTTGCCAAACACCGAAGAGGACAAACCGTACTCATTGTCATTGGCACAGGCAATGGCTTCTTCAACGCCTTTGACACGGACGATGGCTTTGACGGGCGCAAAACTCTCCTCGCGGTAAATGCGCATGGCCGGCGTCACATGGTCAAGCAGCGTGGCGGGCATCAGCGTGTCGGTGGACTTGCCACCACAGACCAACTTGGCACCTTTGGCCAGTGCATCGTCGATCAAGCCGTTGCAATGCTCGACCGTGCCCATGCCAATCACGCTGCCCAAGACCACAGGCTCGGGCTTGCGTGGGTCGCCCAAGGGCAGCTTGCTGGCCTTGTTGGCAAACCGTTTGACGAATTCGTCGGCAATTTTTTCGTCCACGATGATGCGTTCGGTGCTCATGCAAATTTGACCGCTGTTGGCAAAACTGCCAAAGGTCGCGCCATTGACGGCATCGTCGATGTCGGCGTCATCCAGGATCACCATGGGCGCCTTGCCGCCCAACTCAAGGATCGCAGGCTTGAGGTATTTGGCGCAGGTTTGCGCGATGATTTTCCCCACCTTGGTCGATCCCGTGAAGTTCACGCGGCGAACCGCTGGGTGAGAAATCATGGCCTCCACAACGGCACCGGCATCGGCAGGCGCGTTGGTGATGTAGTTCACCACGCCGGCAGGAAAGCCGGCCTCTTGAAAGGCTTCCACAATCAGTTGGTGTGTTTTGGGGCAGTTTTCAGACCCTTTGAGAATGACCGTGTTGCCACAGGCCAAGGGGGTGGCGATGGCGCGCACACCCAAGATCACAGGGGCGTTCCAGGGCGCAATGCCCAGCACCACCCCCGCGGGTTGACGAATGCCCATGGCCAGACTGCCCGGCACATCCGACGGAATGACTTCACCCGAGACCTGGGTGGTCAAAGAGGCCGCTTCGCGGATCATGCCTGCGGCCAAGAACACATTGAAGCCCGCCCACATGCCGGTGGCCCCCGTTTCGGCGGGCACCGCTTCGATGAAATCGGGTGTTTTCGCTTCCAGTTTGTCGGCGGCTTTGAGCAGCAAGGTTCTTCTTTCATTGGGCCCCGTTTCGCTCCAGGTCTTGAAGGCCTCGGCAGCGGCTTCGACCGCCAAAATCGCATCGGCTGTGGATGCGGCAGGGGCTCGGGTGGCCACAGTGCCATCCAGCGGATTGCGCCGCTCAAAGGTGGCGTTGTTTTCGGCAGTCACCTTGAGGCCATTGATGAGCATGGACATATCGGACATGGGTTTGCACTCCTGGAAAATGAAAAATCAAAGGGATCGAACCGTTTTTTCGAGCGCTTCCGATGCGGAGCGTGTCTCGCTGGATGCGGCGCCCAAATAAGCTTCGCGGATGACACTGGAGCGCACCAGCAATTGCGATGAACCGTGCGCGACCAAATTGCCGCGCTCGATGACGTAACCCCGGTCGGCGACGGCCAGCGCTTTTCTGACGTTTTGCTCCACCATCAAAACCGTGGTGCCGCTGTCGGCGATGCGCCGTGTCATGTGCAGCAATTCATCGACCATGCGGGGCGCCAAGCCCAAAGAGGGCTCGTCCAGCATCAAGAGCTTGGGCGCGGACATCATGGCGCGCGCGATGGCCACCATTTGTTGTTCGCCACCACTCATCGTGCCCGCCAATTGGTTGAACCGTTCACGCAGTTTGGGAAAGTCGTCCATCACCGCACTCATGCGGGCTTGGCGATCCGCGGCCGACTGCAACCAGCCCCCCAATTCCAGGTTTTCCTGGACGGTCATTTGAGGAAAAAGCTGCCGCCCCTCAGGCACCAGGGCGATGCCGGCTTGAACGATTTCGTGGGGTTTTTCAGGCAAGTCATCGCCGTTGAACAAGACCTCGCCACGCATCGGTATTTGGCCGGACAGGGCGCGCAAAAGCGTGGTTTTGCCGGCGCCATTGGGGCCCAAAATGACGGTCAATCCGGGCAAAACGTCAAAGTTCAAATTGCGGACCACTTCAAAGGGCCCATAACCCGCAGACAGACCGCGCACCTTGAGCTGGGCTTTTCCCGACCCACCCAGCACAAAGGGTTGAGGGCGATACCACATCATGTCAATCCCTCCGAAGCGTTGACCATTTCGTCACCCAAATAAGCCTCGATGACTTCCTTGTTCCGGATCACCTCGGAGGGCTTGGCGTCGGCAATCTTTTTGCCTTGATGGAGCACGATCACCCGCTCGACATGTTTGAGCAAAATTTTCACCGCATGCTCGATCCAGATGACCGACAAATCGAGCTCATCGCGCAGACGGCGAATGAGCCTGGCCATCTCTTCCACTTCCATTTCGGTCAAACCTGCGGCCACCTCATCGAGCAGCAAAATTTTGGGCCGAGTCGACAAGGCCATGCCGATTTCCAGGATGCGCTGCTGTGAGGGGGTGATCGCTGCAGCGGGCAAGTCTGAAAGATGGGAAAGCCCGATCACCGACAGAATGCTGCCCACATCACGAAGTGCCCAGGGCACACCCTTCTCTTTGCCCCAAAAAATGTATTGGCGCGGTCTGCGGCCTGCAAACTGCAAGCCAAAACGGATGTTTTCACTGACGCTCAAGTCGGCAAACACGCGCGGGGTTTGAAAGGTCCTGGCCAGCCCGCGGGCAGCAAAGCGGTGCGGCGCGGCACCGGCCAGAGATTGGCCCTCGATGGCCAGCTGTCCGCTGGTCAGAGGCGTGACGCCCGAGATGGCATTGAAGAACGTGGTTTTGCCAGCGCCATTGGGCCCCATGATGCCGACCAATTCGCCGGCCCGGATGTCCACACTCACCGCGTCCACAGCGGTCAGCCCGCCAAAACGCACGGTGATGTCTTGGGCCCGCAGCAGGATGTTTTCAGGCGCCGACAATGCGTCTCTCCTTGGCGCGTTGTTTGTCGCGCGCTTTGTCCCCGCTCCAGTCGTAGCGAAGGTCTTTCCACCATTGGCGCGTGTCCGTGCGCCAGTCTTTGAAGGTTTGCCAGCGCAAGGAAGCCAGACCGCCGGGCAAATAAAGCACACAGAGGATCAACAAAAGCCCGAGTGTCATCATGTAAATCTGAGGGGCTTGCAAACGCAAGGTTTCGGCCAAAATGCTGAACACAATGGCCGCAATCAAGGGCCCCCAAAGGGTCATGGCCCCGCCGATCAGGGCGATCAACACCGTCTGAAACCCGATGAAGGGGTTGAACGCTGTGTGCGGATCGATGTAGGTCCAGCGCACGGCCATCGCGGCCCCCACGCCCCCGGCCACCGCCGCCGTGAAGGCAAACCCCGCCACCTTGATCCACCGCGTGTTGACCCCCAAGGTCTGGGCGCGTTGCTCATCGCCGCCAATGCCCAGCAGCGCCAAACCAAAACGGGTGCGGCGCAAAACGATGGACAGGCCCACCGAAATCACAGCCAGCAACAACACGGTGTGGTAAATCGTGCTCATCTCTGGCACGGTGGTCAGCACCCGGCCCACGGTGCCATGCACGGACTTTTCGTAATAGCTGATGGCGTGGCGAATCAACTCGGCCATGCCAAAGGTCAGCACGGCAAAGTAAGTGCCCCGCAGGTGCAACACCCCCAAACCCATGACCACCGCCACGGCTGCTGCCACGCCAGAACCCAGCGCGATGGCACTGGCCCACGGCAAGGAGTCCAGGTTCATGGCGGTGGTGTAAGCGCCGAGACCAAAAAAAGCAGAGGTGGCCAAGGACAAATAACGCGAGGCACCACAAAAGAAGCCCCAGCTGGTCGACAGGGCCACGTACATCAAGCACGTCAGCGCCATCGACATGGCAAATTCGCTGCCATACCCTGGCAGTGCCAAGGCCCAGCCCGTGAGGCCAAACAGCACCAGCACGTCACGCCACAACAAGTTCTTGGAGTTCATTTTGCAAAAAGCCCTCTTGGACGAAACAACAACACGCCAATGAAGACGACATAGGACAGCAGCGCTTTGAGCGACGGGTTGGTGAAGTGCATGCCCAGTGCTTCAATCACGCCCAACAAGAGCCCGCCGGCCAGTGCGCCGCCCATGCTGCCAAAACCGCCCAGGGTGATGACGATCAAAGCCGTCACGGTGTAAGGTTCGCCCATGGCTGGCGAGATGGTGTAGGCCATCGACAGCAAACAGCCGGCCAATCCGGACAGGCCCAGGCCGATGCCAAACATCAAGGGGTGCAAGGTGCGCGTGTTGATGCCCACCAATTGCGCACCCACTTGCGACTGCATGAGTGCTCTCACGCCTTTGCCCAGCAAAGTTTTGCGCAAAACGACCATCAGGCCCAAGCTGAACACCAAGGCCATGGCAAACACCAACAATTTGTTGCCTGCAAACTGGGCGCCCCCCATGGCCACTGGGTCGGTCATGAAGTCATAGCCCCGAAGCTCACCCCCCCAAATCGCCGACACCATGTTTTGAATCAAAAACATCAGGCCAAAGGCGACCATCAGGCCGCGCGCCTCGAAGATGTCCAGGGTGGGCGATGTCGCATTGAGCCGCCTGAAGCACAGCCAATGGATCACCAAGCCCAGCAGTATCAGCACCCCAAAGGACACCGGCAACATGAACAAAGGCGACCAGCCAAATTGGGTCTGGACCATCCAGGTGAGGTAAGCCCCCACCATCAAAAATTCACCGTGCGCGATGTTGAGGATGCGCATGAGGCCGTATTGCAAATTCAGCCCCAGCGCAACCAACGCGTAGATGCCGCCAGTGATCAAGCCACTGGCCATGAGCTCCAACCAGGCGGTCACCGACACGGCTTACTTCCAGACGGGTTTGTTGGCGTTGATTTTGGCGGTGGCCAACTTGGGTGGCCAGACCACTTCAAACTCACCGTTTTGCCATTGACTCACGGTGCCCGGTGTCGCGGTGTTTTCACTGCCTGTGAACTTGACGTCACCAATGATGGTCTTGTGGTTGGTGTTGGCGATGTAATCACGCAGCGCCTTTTTATCGAGGCCCACTTGCTTGACGCCTGCCGTCAAAATTTCCAAGCCCGCCCAAGTGTGGCCACTGGCCCAGCGATCGGGTTCTTTGCCCGCAAATTTCTTCGTGTGTGCGTCAAAGTAAGCCTTGGCACCAGGGCTGGTTTTGGCGTTCCATGAACCCATGCCCATGACCCCTTCGGCGCCCGCAGGTGTCATGACGTTGCGGTACAGCTGGAAAGCCGTGCCCACCGAGGCGTAGAAAAACTTGGGGTTGAAGCCCACTTCTTTGGACTGGCGGCTGGCCAAGATGGTGTCGGGTGGGTAGGTGAAGCCCACGAATGCGTCCGGGTTCTTGTCTTTGATGGAACGCAAAACAGGCGACAAGTCTTTCACGCCGCCGGGATAGCTTTTTTCTTCCACCATTTGGATGCCACTGCCTTGCAAGGCCACTTTCAAGGCGGCGTAGTTTTCGAGGCCAAACAGATCGTCCACATAAATGCAGGCAATGGTTTTGACGCCGTTGGCCTTGAACATGTCCACCAAGGCATTGGTCATGGGTGCAGGTTGCTGCAGCAGCAAGAAGAAGTAGGGCAACTTCATCTCGACCAGTTTGCGGCTCAAAGCGGTGGGTGCCAAAAATGGGTAAGCAAACCGGTTGGCCAAAGGCGCCACGGCAAAGTTGGCGTTGCTGCCCCAAGGCGGCAAGACCAGATCGACCTTGTCGGAGCCCATGAGCTTTTCATAAGTTCGGACACAGGTTTCCACATCGCTGCGGTCGTCCGAGCTGATCAGCTCGATCGGGCGTTTGACGCCTTTGACATCCAAACCACCGGCCGCATTGACCTGTTCGGCCCAGAGCAGGTAGTTGGGTTCTTGACTGACCTGAGCGCCGCCAGTCCATGGGCCGGTGCGGGCCATGGCGTAACCGATGCGCACAGGCTTCGCCTGGGCACGCAGGGCGGGTGCCAGCGAAGCAGCACCCAAGGCTGCGGCACCTTGAATCATTTGTCGACGAGTCGTCATGTTTTGTCTCCTGGTGATGGATCTGCTCAGACCCTGTTGCGTGAAAGAAAACCAACGCGTAACTTACTTGCAAAATGCCAAGCTTGCTGTGCAATTTGTGCACTGTTTCCATCTCAACAGGCGGATTGGCATACGGGTAATCCCTTGGTCTTGGCCGCTGAGGGGAATTTCGGGCTTGTCCATAATGGTTTTTTTAGCCAAACCCATGTCCAAAACCCTGTCCATGTCCACCGATGCACTGCCTGTCAAAGACAGGATGGGCCAGTGGTCGGAATGGGTCACGCAGCAATTCGGCGGCTTGCAATCCGACCTTTACGGCGACACGGTTTTTGATGGCCACATGCATACCTCCCGTGCGGGGCAAGTCATCTTGACCAAACTGGAGGCTTCCAGGCACCGGGTGGTCAGAACCCCACAGATGGCCCGAACCACCGAGGTGCCCTATTTGAAAATCGTGGCGCCCTGGCAGGGCCAAGCGCAAGTGCATCAAATGCAGCGCGAAGCCAAGGCCGACGTGGGGGGGTGGGTGATTTACGACACCACCTGCGCTTATGAAGTGGCCAACCCCAGCCGCGTGGAGCATTTGATCGTGATGGTCCCCAAAGACCAAGCGGCCCAAAGGGGTTTGCGCTTGGAGGGTTTGATGGCCCGGCGTCTGGGCGCAGGAGGGATATCGCGGGTCGCCTTGGAGGCGATGCGCAACACCTACCTGGAGCTGCCTTATATGAGTGACAGCGCCGCGCAGGGTGCCGGCGACTTGATCATGGACCTGGTCAAACTCTCTTTGTCCGAGCTGGCCGGCCAAGAAACCGCCATGACCCAGCGCGAGGCTTTGCGCGACAGGATCAGACACCATGTTCACAAGTCCCTTCGAGACCCTGACCTGAATGTGGACGGCATTGCGCGGGCCCTCAATTGCAGCCGCAGGCATTTGTACAACGCCTTTGAAGGCGAGGGCGAATCGGTGGCGGCTTACATCCAGCGCATGCGCCTGGAGGCCTGTATCAAAGACTTGCAAGCCAGCACCACCAAGGCCCGTGCCATCACCGACATTGCCTTGTCATGGGGGTTTGGCAACCCCTCCCATTTCAGTCGTGTTTTCAAAGGTCACACCGGTGCCAGTCCGAGTGACTTTCGGAATCAAAAGGCGCCTATTCCAACCTGACGGCCTTTCGTGCCCAGAGTCACATCAGCGCGTAAGTGGTGCTGGCCCGGAAAACGCGCTGGCCGTCGTCGGCTCCGGCCAAGTCAATTTCGCCAAAGGCCATGGCCTTGCCAGCGCGCAACACGCGGGCGGTGACCAGCGCGTCCTGGCCCGACAGGGGTTTCATGAAGCTGCTCGACAACTGCACCGTGCTGCAGGGTCGAAACTGCCCAAAGTGGTGGATCAGTGCCAGCACCATGGCCGTGTCGGCCGCCGCCATCATGGCCTGGCCGCACAGCATGCCGCCCACCCGCGACAGCTGCTCGCTTTGCGGCAGCCGCAGGGTCACGCTGTCGGCGTCAATGCGCTCGACACGCAGGTTCAGCGCCTGCACCCAGGGGGCGAACAGTTCAGCCAGGGCTTGTTGCAAGGTGTCGCGGCTCACCGGGGGGTGGGAAGGTGTCATGGTTGGCTTGAGACGAGGTGCTGGCCGGGCCAGGGCCAGCGGGTTGCGGGGTGCCTTGGATTATCCCGCGTGGTGGCCATGGCGGTGCCGTTGGCGGTGGCGATGCGGGGCAAGTGTGCGCGATCGCACATGGAAATGGGCCAAAGAGCCTTGACCGCGATCGGGTGGCGGGCATAAAGTGGCTTGGCCGACACTGGGCGACCGGTGTCAGCAGCCCCTGGGGTGCATTCATGTGCCCCGCCCATCAGAACGATGCAGCTTCTTTTGGGCAAACTCTGGGACGATCCTCTTGTGACGACCCATCGGCCCGACCAGTTCGCTGGTCGGGTTTGTCATTTGCAGGCTTGCTTGGCGAGCGCTTCAGGCCAGGCACACCAGCGCCGCCCGGTCATTCAGGCCCCCTGGAGCAATGAGCATGATGGCTTGGCTGGGGCGCTGCGGACAGCACGGCCAGGACCTGTGCGCACAAGACCCTGCGGGGAAAATTCAAGGACGAAAACTGCCAGAGTGCCTGACGGTTGGAAAGGCTTTAGCCCAGCAGTCCCACAAACACGTTTTGCACATCGTCGTTGTTGTCGATGGCCCCTAAAAAGGCTTCGACTTCTTCGAGTTGCTCAGCGCTCAGCTTGGCCGGATCCACCGGGTTTTTGGGTTTGTAGCCCAGCTTGGCCGCCACCACGGTGAAGCCGTGTTCGGGCAGGGCGCGGCTGACCAGGTCCAGGTCGCTGGCCTCGGTGATGAACACCGTCACGCCGTCTTCATTGGCCGGCTCAAAATCTTGCGCACCGGCTTCGATGGCGGCCAGTTCGGGGTCGGCCCCGGCTTGGGCGGGTTCGGCTTCGATGAAACCCACATGGTCAAAGTCCCAGGACACCGAGCCCGAGGTGCCCTGCTGACCTTTGCGAAACAGCACGCGCATTTCAGAAGCGCTGCGGTTCACGTTGTCGGTCAGCACCTCGATCATCACCGGCACTTGGTGCGGCGCAAAGCCTTCGTAAATCACGCGCTCAAAGCTGACCGCATCGCCCAGCAGGCCCGCGCCTTTTTTGATCGCGCGTTCCAGCGTTTCTTTGGGCATGGACACTTTGCGGGCCTGCTCCACCACCAGGCGCAGGCGCGAGTTGGCCGAAGGGTCAGCGCCGTTGCGCGCCGCGATCATGATGTCCTTGGCCAGACGGCCAAACAATTTACCTCTGGCATCTGCGGCTTGTGCTTTGCCTTTGGCTTTCCATTGCGCGCCCATGGGGAGTCTTTCTAGGTGGGTGGCCACGCTCAAGGGGTGGTGGCCGGGTCATCGGTGGCCAGACCAGGGGTCTGGCCACCGTTCGAGGCCAGCCAGTTTAATCGCCCAGCTGCAGTCAGGCCCGGACAGGGTGGCCGAATGTGGACGTTTGTCAGCCAAACCGGGCAGCATTTGAGATAAAGTCTCGGCTCAATTCGCCTTAAAAGGGCGTTTTTCCGAATCTGTTCGACACACCGCCGAGCGCGCATTCTTTTTTCACATCCTTGAAGACGAGACGATCCATGGCTGCAGACAAATCCAAAATCATTTACACCCTGACCGACGAAGCCCCTTTGTTGGCCACCGCCTCCTTCTTGCCGATCATCCGCACCTTCGCAGCGCCTGCCGGCATCGAGGTGGCCGAGAGCGATATTTCGGTGGCCGCGCGGATTTTGGGTGAATTTTCCGATGTGTTGCCGCCCGAGCAGCGCGCTCCGAACAACCTGGCCGAACTGGGCAAGCTGACGCTCAACCCGTCTGCCAACATCATCAAGTTGCCCAACATCAGCGCCTCGGTAGGCCAGTTGACCGCGGCCATCAAGGAATTGCAGGCCAAGGGCTACGCGCTGCCCGACTACCCCGAAAACGCCAAGACCGAGGCAGAAAAAGCCCTCAAGGCCCGTTACGCCAAGTGCACCGGCTCGGCCGTGAACCCGGTGCTGCGCGAAGGCAACTCTGACCGCCGCGCGCCCCGCGCTGTCAAAGAATTTGCCCGCAAGAACCCCCACAGCATGGCCGAGTGGAGCCAGGCCTCGCGTTCACACGTCTCGCACATGCACGCGGGCGATTTTTACCATGGCGAAAAGTCCATGACCCTGGACCGTCCCCGTGAAGTGCGCATGGAGCTGATCACCAAGAGCGGCAAAACCATCGTGCTCAAACCCAAGGTGGCCTTGCTCGACCGGGAAGTCGTGGACAGCATGTTCATGAGCAAGAAAGCCTTGCTCGAGTTCTACGAAAAAGAAATCGAAGACGCACACCAAACCGGCGTCATGTTCTCGCTGCACGTCAAAGCCACCATGATGAAGGTCTCGCACCCCATTGTGTTTGGCCATTGCGTCAAGATTTTTTACAAAGACGCGTTCGCCAAACACGCCAAGTTGTTTGACGAGCTGGGCGTGAACGTGAACAACGGCATGGCCGATCTGTACAGCAAGATCCTCACGCTGCCCCAGTCCAAACAAGACGAGATCAAGCGCGATCTGCACGCCTGCCATGAAGGCCGCCCCGAGTTGGCCATGGTCGACTCGGCCAAAGGCATCACCAACTTCCATTCGCCCAACGACGTGATCGTGGACGCGTCCATGCCTGCCATGATCCGCAACGGCGGCAAGATGTGGGGCGCTGATGGCCGCTTGAAGGACGTCAAAGCCGTGATGCCCGAGTCGACTTTTGCCCGCATCTACCAAGAGATGATCAACTTCTGCAAATGGCATGGCGCATTCGATCCCAAGACCATGGGTACGGTGCCCAACGTGGGCCTGATGGCCCAGCAAGCCGAAGAGTACGGCTCGCACGACAAGACCTTTGAAATCTCGGAAGACGGCGTGGCCAACATCACCGACATCAACACCGGAGAGGTGCTGTTGTCTGAAAACGTGGAAGCGGGTGACATTTGGCGCATGTGCCAGACCAAGGACGCGGCCATTCGCGACTGGGTCAAACTGGCCGTGACCCGTGGCCGCAACTCCGGCATGCCCGTGGTGTTCTGGCTTGACCAGTACCGCCCACACGAAGCCCAGTTGATCACCAAGGTCAAGATGTACCTGCACGAGCACAACACAGCGGGTCTCGAAATCCAGATCATGAGCCAAGTGCGTGCCATGCGTTACACCCTGGAGCGCGTTGTGCGTGGTTTCGACACCATCAGCGCCACAGGCAACATCCTGCGCGACTATTTGACCGACCTGTTCCCCATCATGGAGTTGGGCACCTCGGCCAAGATGCTCTCGGTGGTGCCTTTGATGGCGGGCGGCGGCATGTACGAAACCGGTGCGGGCGGCTCGGCCCCCAAGCACGTTCAGCAATTGGTCGAAGAAAACCACCTGCGTTGGGATTCGCTGGGCGAGTTCTTGGCCTTGGCCGTGTCTTTCGAAGACTTGGGTTTGAAGACCGGCAACAAAAAAGCCGGCGTCTTGGCCAAGACCCTGGATGCTGCGACCGGCAAACTGCTCGACAACAACAAGAACCCCTCGCCCAAGACCGGTCAGCTCGACAACCGCGGCAGCCAGTTTTACCTGGCCCTGTACTGGGCCCAGGCCTTGGCTGTGCAGACCGAAGACGCCGAATTGGCGGCTCAGTTTGCGCCTTTGGCCAAAGTGTTGACCGACAACGAAAAGAAGATCGTGGACGAGCTCAATGCGGTGCAGGGCAAGCCAGTGGACATTGGTGGCTACTACATGCCCGACCAGGCCAAGCTGGCCGCCATCATGCGTCCCAGCGCCACCTTCAACGCCGCTTTGGCCGCGGTCACGGCCTGATGCGTTAACGGCCCATTGATCCGGCCGCATGTTTGAATTTCAACCATGCGGCCGTCTTTGTGGCTGAAATCAACACGGCGGGTGTAGCGGTGTTTTGCAAGGGGCGTACCACGCCCAGCGCGCGCGAGGCCTTAGTCCGACTTGGGCTTGGGTATTGGGTTCGTGGGAGCAGCACTCTGTGCGCGATTTTGCGCAAACCGCCAAGGGCGGCTCAAGGACGGTCCAAACACCGTTGGGGTCGTTTGAAAAAGCCACGCAGGTTTGATCTGAGTGCCTTATGACCTGCCTGGCCAGCGCTGATCGAGGCTGATCAGCGGCTGTACGTCAGGCCCAGGGCCACGCCGCCAAACAAATCGCCTTCCACCAAAGGCACCCCCGGAAAAGCCGCCTGCAAGCGGCGCTGGAAAGCGCGCAGCGCCGACGAACCGCCTGTGAGGTAAATCGCGTCGATCTGCGCATCGCGCAAACCGGCTTGGCGCACGCAATCTTGCGCACAGGCCACGGTGCGCGCCAGCAACTCGGACAGTTGGTTTGGCAAGTCGGCCACGCACAAATTGGCGCCTAATTCACGGTCGATGACCGACAGGTCGATGGCCGTGCTGGCGTCACTGACCGAACAACGGATCTTGGCTTGCTCCACTTCGTGCGCGATGTGGTGGCCGTGGCGTTCGGTCAGCACCTGCATCAAGCGCTCGTGCAGGCGGGTGTCGGTGTAGTTGCTGCGCAGGGTTTTGGCGTGGGCGATGGCCTTGGGCTGGTACTGCCAGTGGATCAAATGCCAGGTTGCCAGGTCAAAGAACACGCCGCTGGGCACTTCGCGTTGCTGCGGTCCCAGATGTCGGTAACCCAGCAGCGGCATGACCTGTGCCAGGCTGAGTTTTTGGTCGTAATCGGTGCCGCCAATGTGCACGCCCGTGGTGGCCAGGATGTCGGCGTTGCGGTCGGCTTTGTGCAGGCGCTCGGGCCCCAAGCGCACCACGCTGAAGTCGGAGGTGCCACCCCCTAAGTCCACCACCAGCACGGTGCTGTCCTGCGCCAAGCGCCGATCATATTCCAGCGCCGCCGCGATCGGCTCCAATTGGAATGAGACGGTCTCAAAACCCACGGCCCTGGCCGCTTGGCGCAAAGAGGCTTCGGCCTGGGCGTCACGCTCTGCGTCATCGTCCACAAAATGCACGGGGCGACCCATCACCACCCGAGTCGGCGCAAAGCCCAGTGCCTGGGTGGCGCGATCGCGCAAGGCGGTCAAAAAAGTCTCGATGATCTTCTGAAAGCTGATCGGTTGTAGATTGACCAGCGTGGTCTCATGCAGCAAGGGGCTGCCCAACAGGCTTTTGAGCGAGCGCATCAAGCGGCCTTGTGTTCCTGCCAAATAGTGGCCAACCGCCTCACGACCGAAATGCGTGCTGCAGTCTTCGGCGTTGAAGAACACGGCCGTGGGCATGGCCAGCGTATCGCCTTCCAGCGCAATCAACTGCGCTGTGCCTTGAGCAGGTGCCCAGGCGATGGCCGAGTTGGAGGTGCCGAAATCAATGCCGAGCGTGCCAGAAAGGTCAGAGGTCATAGGGAAGAAAAACGAAGCACACAGGCGATGTAACCCTGCGGGGCACACAGGCACTCGGGGGTAGGGTGTTTTTGGGAAGCGGCGATTGTGCCACCCCGTGCCGATGATCGAAGGGGGGCGAACCTCAAATCATGGAAAATCGACAGTTGTTTGAACGACCACTTTGAAGCACACCATGACCGAAGCCCAACAGCGTCCCGAATTGCCCGATCAGTTGTCGATCGACCCGCGCAGCCCTTTTCACAACCGCGCCGTTTTTGAGCACGAAATCGGTATCCGCTTCAATGGCCAAGAGCGCAACGATGTCGAGGCTTACTGCATCAGCGAAGGCTGGGTGCGGGTGCCTGCGGGCAAAACGCTGGACCGCAAAGGCCAGCCCTTGCTGATCAAACTCAAGGGCAAGGTCGAAGCCTTTTACCGCTGAGCGGGACGCTGGGCTGGGTGGCCGCTTGCCAAGCCACTGCAGCCCCATCACAATCGGCCCATGTCCATCCAGGTTTTGATTTTCGGCATCCACCTCGCGCGCAGCACGCGGGGCAAGCCTTGCGCACCGCCGCAGGCTCTCTAAATCCCCCTTCTTTTTGCTTGACCGATTTCAATTCGGGTCGCGCTCATCCTGCAGCGCGGCCTTGCTGTTCACTGGAGAATGACATGACCGATTTGTTTGACAACCCCATGGGCCTGTGCGGCTTCGAGTTCGTCGAGTTTGCATCCCCCACCGCCCACACCCTGGAGCCGCTGTTCGAGCAGATGGGCTTCTCGCTCGTGGCCAAGCACCGATCCAAAGACGTGGTGCTCTACCGCCAGGGCGACATCAACTTCATCGTTAACCGCGAGCCCAAAAGCCTGGCCGGTTACTTTGCCGCCGAGCACGGGCCGTGTGCTTGTGCGCTGGCGTTTCGGGTGAAGGACTCGCACTTGGCGTATGCGCGCGCCCTCGAGTTGGGCGCCCAACCGGTGGACGTGCCCACCGGCCCCATGGAACTGCGCCTGCCCGCCATCAAGGGCATTGGCGGCGCGCCCTTGTATTTGATCGACCGCTTCGAAGACGGCAAAAGCATCTACGACATCGACTTTAAATTCATCGGCGGCGTGGACCGCCACCCGCCGGGCCACGGCCTCAAGCGCATCGACCACATGACGCACAACGTCTACAAAGGGCGCATGGCGTACTGGAGCGGTTTTTACGAAAAGCTGTTCAACTTCAAAGAGATTCGCTGCTTTGACATCAAGGGCGATTACACGGGTCTGACCAGCCAAGCCATGATGGCCCCGGACGGCATGATCCGCATCCCGCTGAACGAAGAGTCGGGCAAGACCGGTGGCCAGATCGAAGAATTCTTGATGCAGTTCAATGGCGAAGGCATCCAGCACATCGCGCTGCTGACCGATGACCTTTTGAAAAGCGTGGACGCGCTGCAGATGGCGGGCATCCCGCTCATGACCGCGCCCAACGACATCTATTACGAGATGCTCGAAGAACGCCTGCCGGGCCATGGCGAGCCCGTGGCCGAGCTGCAGGCGCGTGGCATTTTGATGGACGGCTCCACCGCCAAGGGCGAGAAGCGTTTGTTGCTGCAAATCTTCAGCCAGACCTTGCTGGGCCCGGTGTTCTTTGAATTCATCCAGCGCAAAGCCGACGAAGGCTTTGGCGAAGGCAACTTTAAAGCGCTGTTTGAAAGCCTGGAGCGCGACCAGATTCGGCGGGGGGCGATTCAGGTGGCGTGAGGGTTGGGGGCGACATGCCACCGATGGGTTTTTAAATGCAGGCCCGCCACTTGCCCTTAGAAGTGCTCGAAGCAAAAGTCTCGGATGTGACTTGGTGAGGGCTGTTTTGCCAGCTTTGGGTTGTTTTCCGGTTGCACAAAAGGAGGCTTCTCGCCACAGTGCAAAGCTGTTGCTGAGCACACAAGGAGTCCCCCGTCATGAAACTGAACGTCAACGGCAAATCCCACGCGCTGGATGTCGAGCCGGAAATGCCCCTGTTGTGGGCTTTGCGCGATGAGCTCGACATCAAAGGCCCCAAGTTTGGCTGTGGCGTGGCCCAATGTGGCTCGTGCACGGTGCTGCTCAATGGCGAGCCGGTGCGCTCTTGTGTTTACCCGGTTTCGGGCGCTTCGGGGCAAAAGGTCATCACCATCGAAGGCCTGGCCGACAAGGGCCGCTTGCACGCGGTGCAGCAAGCCTGGATCGACCACCAAGTGCCCCAGTGCGGTTATTGCCAAGGTGGGCAGATGCTTGCGGCGGTGGCCTTGCTCAAGAAAAAGCCCAAACCCACCGATGAAGACATCGATGCCGCGATGACCAATATCTGCCGTTGTGGCACCTATGCACGCATCCGCAGCGCCATCCACGCCGCCGCCAAGAAAGGGACCCGCGCATGAACACCCCAGAACTGAGCTCCGGCATGGACCGCCGCCATTTCTTGAAGATTTCCAGCACCGCCACGGCGGGCTTGTCGATGGGATTTTTCGTGCCACAAAGCGCACAAGCGGCTGCAACGCCGCAGCTCAATGTGTGGGTCGAAATCGAGCCCAACGACACCATCGTCATCCGCTACGCCCGCGCAGAAATGGGCCAAGGCAGCATGACTTCTGCGCCCATGATGATTGCCGAGGAGTTGGAAGCCGACTGGAAGAAAGTGCGCGTCGAGTACGCCACAGCCCATGAAAACCTGCGCACCAAACGCGCTTATGGCGACATGGCTTCGGTGGGCAGCCGCACCATCCGCAATTCGCAGGAATACCTGCGCAAAGCCGGGGCCACCGGGCGCGAGATGTTGATTGCCGCCGCTGCCCAGCAGTGGGGCGTGCCAGCCAGCGAGTGCAAGGCAGCGCTCAGCAAGGTCACCCATGTGCCCAGCAAGCGGACGCTCAGTTACGGCAAGCTGGCGGCAGCGGCTGCCAAACTGGAAGCCCCCAAAGACGTCAAGCTCAAAGACCCCAAGGACTGGACATTGATCGGCAAGTCCATCCCGCGTGTGGACATTCCCGACATCGTGACCGGCCGTGTGAAGTACGGCATCGACGCACAAGTGCCGGGCATGCTGCACGCGGCCATTGCGGCTAGCCCGGTGTTCAACGGCACCATCAAAAGCATGGACGCCTCCAAGGTGGAAAACCGCAGGGGCATCGTCAAGGTGCTGAATTTGGGCACCTTTGTGGCCGTGGTGGCCGACAACTGGTGGCGCGCCAAAGAAGCGCTGCGCGATGTGGCGGTGGACTGGGATGTGGGCGAGCACGGCACCTTGAGCAGTGCCGCCATCATGGCCCACTTCAAAGCCGGTATGGAGCAGCCAGAACTGGCGGTGGCCCGCAACGACGGCAATACAGCTGATGCGCTGAGCAAGTCTGCCAAGGTCATCGAGGCCGAGTACTTCACGCCTTATTTGGCGCACGCCACCATGGAGCCCATGGTGTGCACCGCTTGGTTGCAGGGCGAGCAACTCGATGTGTGGTGCTCGACACAAAACCCAGAATCCACCTTGGCCGTGGCGGCGGCGACAGCGGGCGTGCCCCAGGCCAATGTGAAAGTGCACCCCATGCAATTGGGTGGGGGTCTTGGGCGCAAAAGCCCGCAAGACTTCACACGCCAAGCCGTTGCGATTGCCAAGGCCATGCCTGGTAAGCCCATCAAAATGCTGTGGTCTCGCGAAGAGGAAATCCAGCACGGCTTGTACCGTCCAGCCAGTCTGATGCGTTTCAAGGCGGGTTTGAGTACCACAGGCAAAGCCGAGGCGCTGCATATCCGTGTCAGTGCCCCATCCATCTTGGCCACTTTGCTGAAACTGCCCTTGCCCAGAGGCGTGGACGGTCAGGCCGTGGCCAGCTTCAACGACCACCCCTATGACATCCCCAACACCTTGGTGGACTATGCCCAGCGCAACACCAATGTGCCGGTGGGTTTTTGGCGCACCGTGGGGCATTCACAAAACCCGTTTGGGCGTGAGTGCTTCATTGACGAGATGGCCCAGGCTGCAGCGCAAGACCCGGTTCAATACCGCTTGGGCATGCTGCCCAACAATGAAAAAGCCAACCGCGACCGTGCCATCTTGTTGGCCGTGACCCAAGCGGCCGGGTGGGACAAAAAACCGGCGCCGGGGGTGTTCCGGGGCGTGGCCGCCACCGACGGTTATGGCAGCTGGACCGCTTGTGTGTGTGATGTTTCCATCAACGCCAAAAACGAGGTCAAGATCCACCGCATCGTGATCGGCATTGACCCCGGTTATGCCGTCAACCCCGACAACATCGTGGCCCAGTTCCAGGGCAGCGTGGTGCACGGTTTGACCGCCATCTTCTGGGGTGAAAACACCATCAAGGACGGTCGTGTGGAGCAATCGAACTTCCACGATTACCGCATGATGCGTTTGAACGAAATGCCCAAGGTCGAGGTGGTGATCGCGCCCACGGGTGGCTTCTGGGGCGGGGTGGGCGAGCCCGCTCAAGCGCCTTTGGCGCCCGCGGTGGCCAACGCCATTTCAGCCGCTTTGGGCAAACGCATCCGCAGCTTGCCTTTGAAAAACCATGGTTTGACTTTGGCACGGGCATGACGGTGCTGGGCTGGGCGCGGGTTTGGGCTTTGGCGTGCAGCGCTGGCTGGGCCGCTGCGCAAACGCCAGGGACCGTCAGTTTGGCCTCGCCGGAGCGGGGCAAAGCCTTGCTACTGCAAAGACAAGACAGCGGCTGTGTGCTGTGCCACCAAGTGCAGGGTTTGCCTGTGGGGGGCACCCTTGGTCCGTCTTTGGTCGGTTTGGCCGAGCGCAGCACAAAGGCCCAAGCCCGCGAGCGCATCGCCGATGCGCGGCGCTTGAACCCGCAAACCATCATGCCCGCCTATTTGAGTACCGAGGGTTTGAACAAAGTGGCGACCCCCTACCAGGAGCAAACCATTTTGACGGCGCAGGGGCTGGAAGACATCTTGAGTTACTTGTTCTCTCCAAACAAGGCCACGCCATGAAGTGGCCCACATTGACCCGTCGCGAAGGCTTGCGGCAGACGCTGCGGGCCGGTCTTTATGCCGCGGCTGTTCAGCTGTGGCCCAGCCAGGCTCAAGACATGGCATCGGGCCAACTGTTGAGCGTGTCGAAAATGATCGAGCCCCTGACCCAGGGCGCTCGTGTCTTGGAGCAAGACGTGAAATGGGTGGCCCCCGTGTTGGCCGACAACGGCACTTTGGTGCCTGTCACGGTGCAGGTGCAAAGCCCCATGACACCGCTAGACCATGTGACGCACCTGTACCTGTTGTCTCAGCGCAATCCGGTGACCCAAATGGCTGTTTTTCGTTTGGGACCGTGGAACGGACGCGCCGAAATCAGCACCAGGCTGCGCTTGGCGGGCACCCAGCAGGTGGTCGCTTTGGCACGCTTGTCCAATGGCGAGTTTCGTTATGGTCAGATGGACATCATCGTCACCGAGTCGGCTTGCGTCGACGCTTCATGACCATGGCATTTGCACGCATCCAATGGCCTGAGCGCGTTCTTGCGGGGGATGTGGTCAAAGTTCGTCTGCTGGTGCAACACCCCATGGACACGGGTTATCTGCAAGACCTGTCGGGCAAATTGGTGCCGCGCAACGTGATCCAGTCACTGACCTGCACCTGGGGCCAGCAAGAGGTGTTCCGCGTGGAGCCTTCGTCGGGGATTTCAGCCAACCCCTTGTTTGAATTTTTTGTGCGCGCAGAGCAAACCGCTGAAATGCATGTGGCGTGGACCGATGACCGGGGCGTCAAAGGCCACTTGCGGCAAATGCTGCCGGTCTTGCCCAAGAGCACCCCCTGAGCGCATGGGCAGCAGAGCGTTCGCATCGATGCCCGCAGCAGGGTGTGTGCGCACCGTGATCCAGTTGTGCTGGCTGGTTTTTGTGCTGCTCGCGTTGTTGAGTGGGTTCGCCGCTGCGCAAACTGCAGCGCCACCTGCACGCAGCTTGCCTTTGTCGCAGCTCAAATCGGGCCTTCATTATTCGGGCAAGGATGTGCAAGCCTTGCAAGCCGACGAGTTTGCCAATCCGGCACAACTGTGGCTGAGCCAAGGGGCGCAAGCTTGGGCACAGCCCAGTGCCGCGAAGGGCCAATCGTGCGCCAGTTGCCACGGCGCAGTGGCCACCAGCATGAAAGGCGTCGCCACGCGTTACCCCGCCATCGATGCCGCCAGTGGGCGACTGTTCAACCTCGAAGACCGCATCAACCAATGCACCACGCGCCACCAACAAGCGGCTGACATGCCCCCCGAATCCGATGCCTTGCTGGGCTTGAGTTTGCTGGTGACGCAGGCCTCGAAAGGCATGCCCTTGCGGGTGGACATTGGCGGTGCGGCGCGCGGCCACTGGCAAGCGGGAGCCGCCTTGTATGCACAACGCCAAGGCCAAATGAATTTGTCGTGCGCCCAATGCCATGACCAAAACTTTGGACAACGCCTGTACACCGACCCGCTGAGTCAAGGGCAGCCCAATGGCTACCCGGTGTACCGTTTGGAATGGCAAAAACCGGGATCGCTGGAGCGGCGCTTGCGCAGTTGCTATGCTGGAATTCGCGCCGAAACCCCGCCTTGGGGGGCTGTGGAAATGCGGCAACTGGCGCTGTACCTGATGTGGCGCGGTGAGGGCTTGCCCATCGAGGTGCCGGCTGTTCGCAAGTGATCAAGCTGAGCCGTTGCACACCCGCAGGACCTGCGGGCCGTAGGCTTCGAGCTTTTTGACGCCTAGCCCGCTGATGCCTTGCAGCTGCGCCAGGCTTTGGGGTGCGGCCTCGGCAATGGCGGCCAGGGTCGCGTCGTGGAAGATCACATACGCGGGCAGGTTGTGTTCTTTGGCCACTTCGGCGCGCCAGGCCTTGAGGTTGATGTAACGCACCATCGCGTCTTGGCCCAGGTTGGCGGCGGCGGGTGATGGGGCGCTGCGGCTGCGTGTGCGCTTGTCGGCGCGCTGGCTGGTGCTCTCGCGCAGCTGTACCGGCACATCGCCTTTGAGCACGGCGCGTGAGGCTTCGGTCAGGTGCAAGGTGCTGAAACCCTCTTCGGTGTGCACATGCAGTGCACCAATTGCGATCAGCTGGCGCATCACGGCGCGCAGTTGCTGCTCGCTGTATTCGGCGCCCAGGCCAAAAGTGCTGATGGATTCGTGACCGCGTTGCACCACTTTCTCGGTCTTCTTGCCGCGCACGATGTCCATGGTGTGCGCCGCGCCAAAGCTGTGGCCGCTGATCTGATGGGTGCGATAGACGGTGGACAGCAGTTTGCGCGCTGCGTCGGTGCCGTCCCACACCTCGGGCGGGTTCAGGCAGTTGTCGCAGTTGCCACAAAAGGGCATGTAAACGCCTTGGCTGCTGTCTTTGGGGCCGGCATAGGTCTCGTCAAAGTAACTCAGCAGCCGCACGCGGCGGCAATCGGTGGCCTCGGCCAAACCCAGCAGCGCGTCGAGCTTGCCACGCATGACTTGCTTGAACTCTTCGCCCGCCGGGCTTTCGTCGATCATGCGGCGCTGGTTCACCACGTCTTGCAGGCCATAGGCCATCCACGCGTCAGAGGCCAAGCCGTCGCGGCCGGCGCGACCGGTTTCCTGGTAATAGCCTTCGATGTTTTTGGGCATGTCCAGGTGGGCCACAAAGCGCACATCGGGCTTGTCGATGCCCATGCCGAACGCGATGGTGGCCACCATGACCACGCCGTCTTCGCGCAAAAACTCGTTTTGGTGGCGCTGGCGCACGGCGGCGTCCAGGCCCGCGTGGTAGGGCAGCGCGTGGATGCCCGATTCGCACAGCATGACGGCGATGTCTTCGACCCGTTTGCGCGACTGGCAATACACCACACCCGCTTCTTCGGGGTGCTCGCGCTCGATGAAGCGCAGCAGCTGGGTGCTGGCGTCTTTTTTCTCGACGATGGTGTAGCGGATGTTGGGCCGGTCAAAGCTGCTGATGAACAACTGGGCGCTTTCCAGTTGGAGGCGCTCGACGATGTCGGCACGCGTCAGCGCATCGGCCGTCGCGGTGAGCGCCACACGCGGCACGCTGGGGTAGCGCTCGTGCAAGACCGCCAAGCCCCGGTATTCGGGGCGAAAGTCGTGGCCCCACTGGCTCACGCAATGCGCCTCATCGATGGCAAACAGGCTCAGCAAGCCACGTTCGCGCAGCGAATCCATTTGCGCCAGAAAGCGGCCATTGGTCACGCGTTCCGGCGCGGCGTACAGCAAGGTCATTTCGCCGCGCAGCAGGCGGCGTTCAATGTCGCTGGCTTCTTCGCTGCTCAGGGTGGAGTTGAGGAATGCGGCGTTCACGCCCGCTTCGTGCAGCGCGCCCACCTGGTCGTGCATCAGCGCAATCAGGGGCGAGACGACAACGGTGATGCCGTGGCCTGCACGTTGGCGCGCAATGGCCGGGATCTGGTAGCACAGCGACTTGCCGCCGCCCGTGGGCATGAGCACCAGGGCATCTCCTCCAGCCGCCACATGGTCGATGATGGCTTGTTGCGGGCCACGAAAGGCGTCGTAGCCAAAAACTTCGCGCAGGATGGGGAGGTGGGGGGACACAGGGGTTTGACAGGCTTCGTGACAGTGGATGATTGTCACTGATAGAGGAGGCTGTTTTTGGCGTTTGTCGCTGATGTCTTTGCGGGTGTGGTGGGCTCGCCCCCTTCCAAATGCGCACCCCAAACGCGTCCCTCCGACTTTGACAGCCAAAGACCCATGGACAGCGTTACCATCCCAGCCCATGCACACCTCTGCCCTTGTTCTGTTTTCCGGTGGCCAGGACTCCACCACCTGCTTGGCCTATGCCTTGTCACGTTACGAACGCGTCGAAACCCTGGCCTTTGACTATGGCCAGCGCCACAAAGTCGAGCTGGATGCCCGCCTGAATGTGTTGGCCGCCATCAAACCGCGGTTTCCGCAATGGGCACCCAAAATGGGCGAAGACCACCTGCTGGACGCCAGTATCTTGGGCCAGATCAGCGAAACGTCCTTGACCCGCGACACCGCCATCGCCATGGAAAGTTCGGGCCTGCCCAACACCTTTGTGCCGGGGCGTAACCTGTTGTTCCTCACGCTGGCGGCGGCGCTGGCTTACCGCCGGGGCTTGCAGGTCATCGTCACGGGCGTGTGCGAGACCGATTTTTCGGGCT
This sequence comes from Comamonadaceae bacterium, assembly GCA_027485235.1. Classification (GTDB taxonomy): domain Bacteria; phylum Pseudomonadota; class Gammaproteobacteria; order Burkholderiales; family Burkholderiaceae_C; genus Limnohabitans_A. The sequence continues at coordinate 15,100 of JAIXRJ010000029.1, read as the reverse complement.
ACCCCGACTGCCGCGACGACACCATGAAGGCGATGCAGGTCGCCCTGTCGCTAGGCATGGACCGCAAACTGCTGATCGAAACGCCTCTGATGTGGATCGACAAGGCGCAGACTTGGCAGCTGGCACATGACCTGGGCCAAAAGGCCGGCCCTGCGCAAGGTGGGCAGGCCTTGGTCGACCTGATCGTAGAGCACAGCCACACCTGCTATTTGGGCGACCGCACCCAGCGACACGACTGGGGCTATGGCTGCGGCGATTGTCCGGCTTGCCAGTTGCGGGCGGCAGGGTTTGATCGATTTCAAAAGGCCTGAATCCCGCACTTTTACAATAGGGGCCATGAAGACCCCTGCTTACACCCGCGCCCAAGCGCTGCCCGAGATCCTGAAAACCCGCATCGCCATCCTCGACGGGGCCATGGGCACCATGATCCAGCGCTTCAAATTGTCTGAGGCCGACTACCGGGGCGAGCGCTTAAAGGACTTTCCCAAAGACGTCAAGGGCAACAACGAGTTGCTGAGCCTGACCCGCCCCGACGTGATCCGTGACATCCACGAAGGGTATCTGGCCGCCGGAGCCGACCTGATCGAGACCAACACCTTTGGCGCGACCACCGTGGCCCAGGCCGACTACGACATGCAGCACCTGGCCCGCGAGATGAACCTGCAGTCCGCCAAAATCGCCCGCGCTGCTTGCGACAAGTTCTCCACCCCCGACAAGCCGCGCTTTGTGGTCGGTGCCCTTGGCCCCACGCCCAAGACCGCCAGCATCAGCCCCGACGTGAACGACGCTGGTGCCCGCAACGTGACCTTTGAAGAGCTGCGCGCCGCCTATTTCGAGCAGGTCCAAGCCCTGGTTGAAGGGGGCTCGGACGTGCTGCTGGTCGAAACGATTTTTGACACCCTCAACGCCAAGGCCGCGCTGTTCGCCATCGAAGAATTCTTTGAAGCCAGCGGAGAGCGACTTCCCCTGATCATCAGCGGCACCGTCACCGACGCTTCGGGCCGTATTCTGAGCGGCCAGACCGTCACGGCTTTCTGGCACAGCGTGCGCCATGCGCAGCCCCTGGCCATTGGCCTGAACTGTGCCTTGGGCGCGACGCTGATGCGCCCCTACATCCAGGAGCTGAACAAGGTGGCGGGTGACACCTTCATCAGCTGCTACCCCAACGCCGGGCTGCCCAACCCCATGAGCGACACCGGTTTTGACGAAACGCCCGAAGTGACCAGCCGCCTGTTGCACGAGTTTGCGGCCGAAGGCCTGGTCAACATCGTGGGCGGCTGCTGCGGCACCACGCCTGAGCACATCGGCGCGATCAGCAAGGCGGTGGGTCCGTTGGCCCCGCGCCATGTGCATGGCGGGTTTTTCTACAAAGAAGCGGCCTGAAACACCACTCTTTTGTAGGAGCCGAACTGCGTTCGGCGATTGCCGGTCAAGCGTGGTGCTTAAGACTCCAGCAACATCCGCTGGAGTTCAGACAACTCTTGCGGGCTCAAACCCATCGCGCCCTGCAAATAGCCCTGCATGCCACCGTGTCGGGTGTCCACCTCGGCAAACGCCGCCTGCAAAAACTCCGGCTGCACTTGCCAAAGCACCTTCATCACATGCGGATGCCCCTGGCCCTCCAATCGGGCATCGCGCTTGTACAACTGGTTGGTCAGCAAATAGTCGTGCTCGATGGTGGTGCGGTCGACGCCCAACGCTGACAGCAGCAGCGCCGCCGCAAAACCCGTGCGGTCTTTGCCAGCGGTGCAGTGAAACACCTGCGGCGTGGGCTGTTCCAGCAAATGCTTCATGAACCGACCATATGTGTCCGCATTGCGGTTCACAAAATCACGGTAGGTTTCGCACATCAGCGCCACGGTTTCTTGGGTGGTGGGCACCACGCCTTGCGCCACCAGCGCTTGCATGCGGGCGATCACGGTGGGTTCGATGCTCAGCGCCACCCGCTCAAGGCCGTCAATGGCATAGGGTGTGGTCGCACATTCGGCCGTGCCGCGAAAGTCCAGGCTGTGGCGAACACCCAGCACCTTCAAGCGGGCCACATCGGCCTCGCTCAATGACGCCAAATGGTCCGAGCGAAACACCTGGCCACGCTTGACGCGCTGGCCGCCAGCCGCTGGGTAGCCGCCCACATCGCGGAAGTTGGACGCGCCTTGCATCAGGGGGGCCACTGTCGGGCGCTCGGGGGTTTCAAAGGCTGAATTCATAAAATGCATTGTCGTGGTCAGCTTCATGCACGGCTGTTGCTGCTGTGACATGGCCCCTTTGGCGCAAGGTGAACGCAAGAGTGGCACGCCGATTGCATGGGGTGTTCATGCACCTCGATTCGAACCCGATCCCAGCCGTCAGCCCAACCGACACCCCCGCTTGGCGCGACCCCTTGGGGCTGATGTTGGCATCGACCGGCGAGGGGGTTTTTGGGGTCGATCTGGAAGGGCTGTGCGTGTTCATCAACCCGGCCGGTGCCCGCATGATCGGCCTGGAGCCGAAGCAAGTGTTGGGGCAAAACATGCACGTTTTGACGCACCATTCACACGGCGACGGGTCGCATTACCCGATGGACGACTGCCCCATTTACAACGCCTTTCGTCAGGGTCAGCCCTGCCGCATCGACAGCGAGGTGTTCTGGCGGGCGGACGGCAGCAGCTTTTCGGTGGCGTATTCGAGCTACCCGGTGTTTGACCAAGGCCGGGTGCGCGGCGCGGTGGTGACCTTTGCCGACATCACCGAGCGCAAGCGCGCCGAAGACGCTTTGCACCTGGCCAAGAACGAGCTGGAGCAGCGCGTGGCCGAGCGCACCCACGCGCTGGAAACGGCCTTGCAGCAGCTGCGCGAACTGGCCGCATGGTCCGAGGCGGTGCGTGAAGAAGAGCGGACCCGCATCGCCCGGGAGGTACACGACGAGTTGGGCAGCTTGCTGGTGGCGCTGAAGATGGATGTGGGCTGGCTGTACAAACGCTTGTCCGAGCAAGCGCAACGCGCCGCCGAAGAGGGGCAGAGCATGCGTGAAAAGATGCGGGGCAAGTGCCAGAACATGAGCCGCTTGATCGAGAACGCGGTGGTCAATGTGGGCCGCATCATCACCGACTTGCGTCCCAGCATCCTGGACCATCAAGGCTTATGGGGCGCGCTGGAGTGGCAAGCGCAAGAGTTTGTGCAGTCGGCCGAACAAGAACTCAAGTGGTGCATGGAGGTCAATGAGCAGCGCGTGCTGCCCGAGCCCATGGCCATGGCGGTGTTCCGCATCTTTCAGGAAATGCTGAGCAACGTTGGCCGCCATGCTCAAGCGAGCACGGTGGATGTGGACATCGTGGAGCGGGAAGGCTGGCTGCACTTGTCGGTGGAAGACGACGGCTGTGGGGCTTTGCCCCAAGCGTTTGACTCGCCACAGTCGTATGGGGTCATGGGTATGCGCGAGCGGGCGCGGCACTTTGGGGGCGTGATTGACATCGACAGCGCGCCGGGCCGGGGTACGCGCATGCGTTTGTCCATGCCACTGCCTGTCGTGGATTTGCCGCAAGAGGTGCTGCCATGAGCCCCAGAATGAACCCTTCCGTGCGCTTGCTGCTGGGCGACGACCACAAGATCGTCCGCGAGGGCTTGAAGATGGTGCTGGCCGACGACCCCAGCTTTCAGGTTGTGGGCGAGGCCGACACCGGCCCCGGCGTGCTGGACGCTGTGCAAGCCCTGCAAGGCCCGCAAGGGCTCGACGTGGTCTTGCTCGACATTGCCATGCCCGGCATGGACGGACTGGATGTGTTGCAAAGCCTGCGGCGGGACTGGCCTGGTCTGCCCGTGCTCATGCTCAGCACTTACCCCGAAAAACAATACGCGGTTCGTTGCATCCAGTTGGGCGCTTCTGGTTACCTGAACAAAAGCACGGACCCGGACGATTTGATGGCCGCGCTGCGCCGCGTGGCTGCAGGCGGCATGCACGTTTCACCAGCCACGGCCGAGGCACTGGCCAACTTGGTCAGCGCAGGCCGCACCAAAACCGGGATCGAATTGCTCTCGCACCGTGAACACCAGGTCTATTTTTTGTTGACCCAAGGCCACACCGTGAGCGAAATTGGTGCGCAATTGAGTTTGGCGCCCAATACGGTGAGCACTTACCGTGCACGCATCCTGGAAAAGACCGGCACTAAGAACGATGTGGAGCTGGCTTTGTATGCGCAAAGTATCCACAGTGGCCATTGAATTTGTCTGTTGTTTGTGGGAGCGGCGCCCCCGCCGCGAAGGATGTTGGAAAAGTCCTCCAGTCCCAAGACATTTGTAGGGCCACCCCTACACCACCACGACAAATACCTTGCGAAATGATTCCGTGTGCCGACATTGGCACGCTATCGACGATTTCTGGCCCGCAGCTTGCAAGGAGACAGACATCACTTACTTTGCGAGGCCGCCATGTCTGAATTCTTCGATCCGTACAACGCCGACCGCCCCCTGATGCTCAAGTGCAGCTGCGGCCGCGACCATTCGCCTGCCGACCACCACGCCGCAGTGGCGGCCGATGCGGCTGCGGCGCAGCTGCGCGCCTGTTCGGAAACGGCCGAGTTCGAGGCCTACAGCCAAGAATTCATCGAGGCCACCTTGGTCAAGTCGCTGTTCCCGCACGACGAAGAGCGCCGCATGTTCTTGCGCGCCGTGGGCAAAAAGACCGCTATGGCCGCCATTGCCAGCGTGCTGCCGGTGGCCAGCTTGCAGGCTTTGGCGCAAAGCAAAGGCCCGCTGGAAAAAACCAACCTCAAGATCGGCTTCATCCCGATCACCTGCGCCACCCCACTCATCATGGCCGATCCGCTGGGCTTTTACCAAAAGCAGGGTCTCAATGTGGAGGTGACCAAGACCGCCGGTTGGGCCTTGATCCGCGACAAGATGATCAACAAGGAATACGACGCCACCCATTTCCTCTCACCCATGCCGCTGGCCATCAGCATGGGCTTGGGCGCGAACGCTACGCCGATGAACGTAGCGACCATCCAGAACATCAATGGTCAGGCCATCACGCTGGCCGTGAAGCACAAGAACAACCGGGACCCGAAAAACTGGAAGGGCTTCAAGTTTGCGGTGCCCTTCGATTATTCGATGCACAACTTTTTGCTGCGCTACTACCTGGCCGAAAACGGCATCAACCCCGACACCGATGTGCAAATCCGCGTGGTGCCGCCACCGGAGATGGTGGCCAACTTGCGCTCGGGTAACGTCGACGGCTTCCTCGGTCCAGACCCCTTCAACCAACGTGCGGTGTTCGACGAAGTCGGCTTCATCCACATGCTGACCAAGGACCTGTGGGAAGGGCACCCTTGCTGCGCCTTTGGCACCAGCACCGAGTTCATCCAGAAGAACCCCAACACCTTCGCTGCGCTCTACCGCGCGGTGCTCACGGCCGCTGCCATGGCCCGCAAGCCGGAAAACCGAGAACTGATCGCCAAGGTGATCTCACCCGCGCAGTACCTGAACCAACCTGAGGCGGTGCTTGCCCAGGTGCTGACCGGCAAGTTTGCAGATGGGTTGGGCAAGGTGCAAAACGTGCCCGACCGCGCGGACTTCGACCCCATGCCTTGGCAGAGCATGGCGGTGTGGATGCTCACGCAAATGAAGCGCTGGGGCTATGTGAAGGGCGATGTGAATTACAAGCAAATCGCCGAGAAGGTGTTCCTCATCACCGATGCACGCAAGCACATGAAAGAGCTGGGCCACAGCTTTGCGGCCACCACCCCCTACCCCAAGTACAAGATCATGGGCAAAGAGTTTGACCCGGCCAAGCCCGAGGACTACATCAAGAGCTTTGCGATCAACAAGATGGGCTGAGGCACATGAAAACCACGCACCTCAATTTGCGCGCGGCCATGGTCTCGTTGCTCATGTTCTTGGTTTTTCTGGGGGCTTGGCAGTTGTCGGCCACCGCGCCTTCGGTGGCAGGTGCAGCCAAAGCGGGCATGACGGTCGAAGACATCGAGTACCAAAAGATGATGGGCAAAGACCCGGGGGCGGTCAAAACCACCGGCTTCCCGCCGCCCCTTGAAGTGGGCAAGGCCATGGTGGGCCACCTGGCCGATCCGTTTTATGACAAAGGCCCCAACGACAAAGGCATTGGCATCCAGCTGGCGCACTCCCTCGGGCGGGTGGTCTTGGGCTTTTTCCTGGCGGTCTTGGTGGCCTTGCCCGTAGGCTTCATGATCGGCATGTCGCCGCTCATGCGCAAAGCGTTTGACCCCTTCATTCAGGTGCTCAAACCCATCAGCCCGCTGGCCTGGATGCCGCTGGCGCTTTACACCTTGAAAGACTCGGAGGTCAGCGGCATCTTCGTGATCTTCATTTGTTCGGTCTGGCCCATGTTGATCAACACCGCTTTTGGCGTGGCCGCGGTCAAACGAGAATGGCTGAATGTGGCCAGCACGCTGGAGGTGCGTCCACTGCGCAAGGCTTTTCAAGTGATCCTGCCTGCGGCCGCGCCCACCATCGTGACGGGCATGCGCATCAGCATGGGCATTGCCTGGCTGGTGATCGTGGCTGCCGAGATGCTGGTGGGTGGCACAGGCATTGGTTACTTCGTGTGGAACGAGTGGAATAACCTGTCGCTGGTGAATGTGATCTTTGCGGTTCTGGTGATCGGTGTGGTCGGCATGTTGCTGGACCTGGCATTTGCCCAAGTGCAAAAGGCGGTGACCTATGTTGAATAAGGCGCATGCCATGACTGGCTTCCTCAAGATTGAAAAACTGGGCAAGGCCTACCAAAGCGACAAGCCTGTGTTTTCGGACGTGTCCTTCACCATCGACAAGGGCGAGTTCGTCTGCATCATCGGCCATTCGGGCTGCGGCAAGACCACCATCTTGAACGTGCTCGCGGGACTTGACACCGCCACACAAGGCCATGCCTTCATGGACGGCCGTGAGATCGCAGGCCCCAGTCTGGAGCGCGGGGTGGTGTTCCAAAGCCATGCGCTCATGCCCTGGCTCACGGTGCGGCAAAACATCGCATTTGCGGTCAAGTCCAAGTGGCCCGAATGGAAAACACCGCAGGTCAATGGGCATGTGGAAAAGCACGTCGGCATGGTGGGTTTGCTGCACGCCATCGACAAGAAACCCAGCCAGTTGTCTGGCGGTATGAAGCAGCGCGTGGGCATTGCCCGGGCCTTTGCCATCCAGCCCAAAATGCTGCTGCTCGACGAGCCCTTTGGCGCGCTCGATGCCCTCACACGCGGCACGATTCAGGACGAGCTGATGACCATCGTGCGCCAGACTCAGCAGACGGTGTTCATGATCACGCACGACGTAGACGAAGCCATTTTGTTGTCCGATCGCATCTTGCTCATGAGCAACGGCAACGAATCGGGTGGTAGCTACGTACCCGGTGGCTTGTCCGAAGTGGTGGTCAACCATTTGCCGCGTGAGCGCACCCGGGCCCAGCTGCACCATTTACCCGGTTACTACGACATGCGCAACCACATCGTCGACTTTTTGGTGTCTCGCGCCAAAGCCCATTGAATTGTTTTTCCCGATTTTTCACCAACCCCCCTCAAGAGGTCTTTCATGAACCGTTTAGAAGTCACCGAAAAAATCATCTCCACCAAAGTGGTCAAAGGCATCAAGTGGAGCGACGTCGCCGAGAAAGTCGGCCTGTCCAAAGAATGGGTCACCGCCGGGTGCTTAGGCCAGATGACCTTTGACGCCAATCAAGCCAAGATCATCGGCAAGATCTTTGGCCTGACGGCCGACGAGATCAAGTGGCTGCAAGTGGTGCCCTACAAAGGCTCTTTGCCCAGCCAAGTGCCCACCGACCCGCTGATCTACCGCTGGTACGAAATCGTCAGCGTCTACGGCACCACCATCAAGGAACTGATCCACGAAGAGTTTGGCGATGGCATCATGAGCGCCATCGACTTCAGCATGGACATTGTGCGCCAGCCCGACCCCAAAGGCGACCGCGTGAACGTGGTGCTGTCGGGAAAGTTTTTGCCTTACAAACAGTATTGATCTGAGCCTTCTCATGGCCAACTTGGATTTGGGCGGTCCAAGTTAGCCATTCAGACCGGCATGGGGATGGCCTTCAAAAGGCTGTGGACACAGGTAAAATCCCTAATTCCCCAAGGAGCGTTGCAGCCTGCCTCTACCCATGAGCATGCAGGTCAGGCTTGGGGCCGTTCAATGTCTGAATGATCTTGCACAACGACGCTCACCTGTCAGCCCAAGGTGAGCCTGTGTCTGTTGTCGCGTCTAAAACTGTTTCTGTGCCCCCCATGAAGTTGTCCGGTCTGGAGCCTGTCTCCATCGGCACCGGGTCGTTGTTCGTCAACGTGGGCGAGCGCACCAACGTGACCGGCTCCAAAGCATTTGCCCGCATGATTTTGAATGGCGAGTACGAGCAGGCCTTGGCCGTGGCACGCCAGCAGGTCGAGAACGGCGCGCAGGTCATCGATGTGAACATGGACGAAGCCATGCTCGACAGCCAGGCGGCCATGGTGCGGTTTTTGAACCTCATGGCCGGTGAGCCGGACATCGCCAGGGTGCCGGTGATGGTGGATTCGAGCAAATGGACGGTAATCGAAGCCGGTCTGCGTTGCATCCAGGGAAAGCCAATAGTCAACTCGATCAGCATGAAAGAGGGCTTGGACGAGTTCAAGCGCCAGGCCAAACTGGTCAAGCGCTACGGCGCGGCCGCCGTGGTGATGGCGTTTGACGAAAAAGGCCAGGCCGACACCTACGCACGCAAAATCGAGATTTGCGAGCGCGCTTACCGCGTGCTGGTGGACGAGGTGGACTTCCCACCCGAAGACATCATTTTTGATCCCAACATTTTCGCCATTGCCACCGGCATCGAAGAGCACGACAACTACGCGGTGGACTTCATCAATGCCACGCGCTGGATCAAGGCCAACTTACCCGGCGCCAAGGTCAGCGGCGGCGTGTCCAACGTGTCCTTCAGCTTCCGCGGCAACGACCCGGTGCGCGAAGCCATCCACACTGTGTTCTTGTACCACGCCATCCAGGCGGGCATGGACATGGGCATCGTCAACGCCGGCATGATGGGCGTGTACGACGACCTCGAGCCCGTTCTACGCGAACGCGTGGAAGACGTGGTGTTGAACAGGACGCCCGTCTACAAGCCGGGCGAGCCGCCGCTGACAGCAGGCGAGCGTTTGATCGAAGTGGCCGACAGCGCCAAAGGCGCGGCCAAAGACGAGAGCGCCAAACTGGCTTGGCGCGGCACGCCCGATGCGCCTGTTGGCGTGGCGCAGCGCCTGAGTCATTCGCTGGTGCACGGCATCACCGACTTCATCAGCGACGACACCGAAGAGGCCTACCAAGAGATTCTGGCCAAGGGCGGCCGCCCCTTGCATGTGATCGAAGGTCCGCTCATGGACGGCATGAATGTGGTGGGCGATTTGTTCGGCCAGGGCAAGATGTTCTTGCCGCAGGTGGTCAAAAGCGCCCGCGTGATGAAGCAGGCCGTGGCGCATTTGCTGCCCTACATCGAGGCCGAAAAACTCGCGCAAGAAGCGGCGGGCCAAGACGTCAAAGCCAAGGGCAAGATCGTCATCGCCACCGTCAAGGGCGATGTGCACGACATCGGCAAGAACATCGTCACCGTGGTCTTGCAGTGCAACAACTTTGAAGTGGTCAACATGGGCGTGATGGTGCCTTGCCACGAAATTTTGGCCAAGGCCAAAGAAGAAAACGCCGACATCATCGGCCTGTCGGGCCTGATCACGCCCAGCCTCGAAGAGATGCAGTACGTCGCCGCCGAGATGGAAAAAGACCCGTACTTCCGCGAGCGCCAGATGCCGCTGCTGATTGGCGGCGCCACCTGCAGCCGCGTGCACACCGCCGTCAAAATCGCGCCCAACTACTCAGGCCCAGTCGTCTATGTGCCCGACGCTTCGCGCAGCGTGAGCGTGGCGCAGGGCCTGTTGTCTGAGCAAGCCGCGAACTACATCGCCGAGCTGAACGCCGACTACGCCAAGGTGCGTGAGCAGCACGCCAACAAAAAGCAAACCCCCATGTGGACGCTGGCGCAGGCCCGCGCCAACAAGACGCCGATCGATTGGTCTCAAGGCGTGCCCGCCGCGCCCAAGTTCATTGGCCGCCGCGTGTTCAAAAACTACGACCTGGCCGAGATCGCGCAATACATCGACTGGGGCCCCTTCTTCCAGACCTGGGATTTGGCGGGTCCATTCCCCGCCATCCTGGATGACGAGATCGTGGGCGAGCAAGCGCGCAAGGTGTATGCCGACGGCCAAGCGATGCTGCAAAAAATCATCGACGGCCGCTGGGTCACGGCCAATGCGGTGCTGGGCTTGTACCCCGCCAACAGCGTGAATGACGACGACATCGCGCTGTATGCCGACGCCTCGCGCAGTCAGGTCGCCATGACCTGGCGCGGCCTGCGTCAGCAGACCGAAAAACACATGATCGATGGCGTCATGCGCCCCAGCCGCTGCTTGGCCGACTTTGTCGCGCCCGCAGGCACCGCCCCAGACCATGTCGGCGTGTTTGCCGTCACCGCAGGCATTGGTGCCGACAAGCGCGCAGAGGCTTTTGAAGCCGCGCACGACGACTACAGCGCCATCCTACTCAAGTCACTGGCCGACCGTTTGGCCGAAGCGCTGGCCGAGTGTTTGCACAAGAAGGTTCGCACCGACCTGTGGGGTTACGCGTCAACCGAGGCCCTGAGCAACGCCGATCTGATCGCCGAAAAATACCAAGGCATCCGTCCTGCGCCCGGCTACCCGGCTTGCCCCGACCACAGTGCCAAACAAGCCATGTTCGACTTGCTGCAATGCCAAGACATCGGCATGGGCCTCACTGAGAGCCTGGCCATGACGCCAGCCGCCAGTGTGAGCGGCTTCTACATCGCCCACCCCGAAGCGCAGTACTTCAACGTCGGCAAAGTGGGCGACGACCAGGTGCAAGATTTGGCGCAGCGCAGTGGCGTGCAAGTCAAAGACCTGCAGCGCCTGTTGGCCCCCAACCTGTAAACACCATGCACACCTTCTGGACGGCTTGTGGCCACCAACACCTGACCCCCAACGAGCGGGGTTGGCTGGTGCCCAGTCCAGACTATTGGCGTCTGTGGCTGCAGCGCCCCGAAATGGCGCTGGTCCCCGAGTCTTGCAAGGAAGAAACCCGCCTGCACCAAGCACTGCTGGAAACGCCCTTGATGCAGGTCCTGCCTGCCCGGCTGAAAGCCTTCAAGGACGATGACGCACGAGAGAACTACGAACTCTTCCTCCGCTTTCGCGACGATGTGCAAAACGCGGGCTCATTGGAGTCGGCCTACATGGGCTGGATCCAAAGCGGCAACATCCAGCTGCCGCCACTCTTCATCGATGTGGTGGTGCAAGCCATCGTCTGCCATGTGTTGAACGCGCAAGACGATGCCTGGATTTGGCGTGCCGCCGAGCTGCTGTTCAGACGCCAGCGCATCACCACCGAAGGCGGCCGTGTGCTGTCGGGCGACAGCGACACACTCGACAACTTGCAAGCCACGGGCGGTTTGGGCGAGATGGGCCGCCTGTTGATGGAAGGCGGCGCACCGCTCAAGGCGGTCGATGTGAAGGTGCTGCACCAAGACAACGAAGACCGTTACCTGTCGCAGCGCGAAGGCTTGGGCCGCTACGCCTTCTTGCTCGACATGACGCACGAAATCCAGAACGAATTGCCGCACGGGCTGATCCTCAAAATGGTCAACGCTCGCTCAGGCCTCAAGGCCTTGTCGGTGGTGCTCGCCCGTTGGGTGCAGCATTTCTTGGGCGTGTCGGTCAAGATCGAGCCGGTGCAAAAAGTGGACGACCCGGCCTGGCGCTGGCATGTGGGCCTGGACGCCACGGCCACGGCCCTGCTCAACGATTTGTACCAAGGCCATGCGCTGGATGCGCAACGCCAGCAGCAACTCATCAGCCTGTTCACCTTGCGTTTTGACAACCCGCAAGACATGCGCGCCGATGTGCAGGGCAAGCCGGTTTATCTGGGTCTGGCCATGAACGAGCAGGGCTTGCTCAAACTGAAACCGCAAAACCTGCTGCTCAATTTGCCACTAACCCGCCCCGCCTGAGCTTGTTCAGCTCAGATTTTGTTCTCTTAAACTTACCCAGCGCATCATGAAAATCTCCCTTCGCTTTCCGTGTCTCGCCCTTGCTTTGTTCGCCCAAGTGGCCATGGCGCAAAACGCGGTGACCACAGCCGCTGCCAAAGAAGAAGGCGCTGTGGTGACCCCCAGTGGTCTGGTTTACCGAAGCCTGAAAGACGGTAACGGTGCCAGCCCCACGGCCAGCGACAAAGTGACGGTGCACTACAAAGGCACCTTCCCGGACGGACGCGAATTTGACAGCTCTTACAAACGCGGTCAGCCCATCGACTTCCCTCTCAACCGCGTCATCGCGTGCTGGACCGAAGGCGTGCAGCGCATGAAAGTGGGCGGCAAAGCCAAGTTGACCTGCCCGCCTGAAATCGCTTACGGTTCGCGAGGCGCTGGCAGCGCTGTGCCGCCCAACGCCACGCTGTTGTTTGAAGTGGAGTTGCTGGGCATTCAAGGCAAGTGATGCCTCTGGCGTCATTCACAGAATCACCGCACACTCCCTGATACGACATGCCTGACATGACACACCAGACTTCTTCCCCCACCGAAACTTCGCAGCGGCGGTGGAATCGTCGGCAAACCTTGACTGCTTTGGGTGCTGTTTCTGTGTTGCCTGCCATGGTGGCTGTGCGCCCGGCGGCGGCGCAAGGTGCTAACACCGCATGGCCCGACACCCTGCGCGCCGCACGCGGCCAAACGGTTTACTTCAACGCCTGGGCGGGCAGCGAGCGCATCAACGCTTATTTGCAATGGGCGGCGGGTGAATTGCAGCGCGACTTTGGTGTGAAGCTGCAGCACGTCAAGATCAGCGACGCGGCCGATGTGGTCAAGCGTGTGCGGGCCGAAAAGCAAGCCGGGCGCAAAGACACCGAAGGCACGGTGGACCTCATCTGGATCAACGGCGAAAACTTTGCCGCCATGAAACGCGATGCTTTGTTGTCTGCCCCCTTTGCCCCAACCTTGCCCAACTTCCAGTGGGTGGACACAACGGGCAAGCCCACCACGCTGGTGGATTTTTCGGTGCCCACCGACGGGCTGGAATCGCCCTGGGGCATGGCGCAACTCACGTTTTTTGCCGATACCAAACGCTTGGCCAAGCCCCCGCAAAGCATGGCCGAACTGCTGGCCTTGGCCCGCAGCCAGCCCGGACGGATCACCTACCCGCGCCCGCCCGAGTTCCATGGCACCACCTTCGTCAAGCAAGCCTTGATCGAGCACGCGCCCGATGTGAAAGTGTTGGCCCAGCCCGTGACCGCTGCCGCTCTGGAAGCGCAAGCCGCGCCGCTGTGGCGCTTTTTGGATGCGCTGCACCCGCACCTGTGGCGCGGTGGCAAACAGTTCCCGCAAAACTCGGCCGCGCAGCGCCAGATGATGGCCGACGGCGAGTTGCTGCTGGCCCTGACTTTCAACCCCAACGAAGCGGCCAACGAGATCGCCGCCAAGCGCCTGAGCGCCACGGTGCAAAGCTGGCAATTTGCCAAGGGCACGATTGGCAACACGCACTTTGTGGCCATCCCCTACAACGCGCCCAGCAAAGCGGGCGCACAAGTCGTGGCCAACTTTTTGCTGTCGCCCGCCGCGCAAGCGCGCAAAGCCGACATCGACGTGTGGGGCGACCCCACGGTGCTCGATGTGGCACGCTTGCCTGCGGCTGAACGCGCCCGATTTGCATCTGCTGTGCGCCCCGGGCAACTGGCCCAAAGCGCCCCCGCGCTGCCCGAGCCCCACGCCTCGTGGGTCGATGCGCTCGAAAAAGAATGGATACGCCGTTACGGCGTGTGACGTGCCTTTCGTGAAGGTGCTTGGACCGCTGCTGCTGGCACTGTTCGCCGCCCTGCCCATCGGCGCGGCGCTCTGGGCGGTGGGCGCGCAAATGCTGGATGCCGCCGCCTGGCAAGCCCTGTGGGCCGACCCGCAAATTGGGCGCGCCTGGGGCATGACGCTGTGGACCGGTTTGGCCTCGACCGCCTTGGCGTGGATCACGGTGGCGCATGTGCTGGCCAGCGGCTTCATCCGCCAACAACTGGGGCACTGGCTGTCGCATCTGCCTGCCTTGCTGGCCACGCCGCACGCGGCCATGGCCATCGGGTTGGTGCTGTGGCTCTCGCCCAGCGGTTGGGCGCTGCGGTTGGTGTCACCGGGCATCACCGGCTTTGATGCGCCACCGCCTTGGTTCACCACACAAGACCCCTGGGGCCTGGGGCTGATCTTGGCGCTGTGGCTCAAAGAGGTGCCGTTTTTGCTGTGGGTGGCCGCCACCCAAATGCAGCGCGAAGACCTGCGCCGCCGCTGGCAAGCCGAATACGCGCTGGCCCAAACCCTGGGCCGCACGCCCGCACAAGCTTTTGCACACATCATCTGGCCGCAACTGGCCCCGCGCCTGCGCTGGCCGCTCTTGGCGGTGCTGGCCTATGGCCTCACGGTGGTCGACATGGCCCTCATCATCGGCCCAGCCACACCGCCCACTTTGGCGGTGCTGACTTGGCAATGGCTGAGCGATGCCGACCTGCTCAAGCAATCACAAGGCGTGGCGGCAGCGGGGTGGTTGACGGGCACGGTGTTGGTGGCGGGCGTGTTGATGGTGGTGGTGTTGCAAGCACTCGCGGCCATGCGCCCATTCGCGAGCAGGGGCTTGCTCCTACAAACAGCCGAAGACCGGGCTGCTGTGTTCCATCGTAGGAGGCTGCCCCCGCAGCCGAATGTCATGTGGACCACTATCCTCACCACCTACGCCGCCGTCTGGTTCGCCCTGACCGTGGGCAGTGTCTCGGGCGTGTGGCCTTTCCCCCAAGTGTGGCCCGAGTTGTGGACGCTGGGCGCCTGGCAACAAGTGGCCAGCAGCGCGCACAACGTGTGGACCACGCTGGGCTTGGGTGTGGCGTCGGCCAGTGTGTGTTTGCTGTGGTCGGTGGCCTGGCTGGAGCTGGCCCCGCGCCGCTGGCAGCAGGCCTTGCAACCCTGGTTCTTGTTGCCGCTGGTCTTGCCTTCGGTGCTGTGGGTGGTGGGCTTGTACAGCCTGGC
>JAIXRJ010000049.1 GCA_027485235.1 Comamonadaceae bacterium | reverse complement strand
CCCTTGGGCGGCACTTCTTCAAAGTCTTCGCGCTCGATCCACACTTCTTTGCCGATCTTGAACACGCGGTCAGCGGGGGTCATGGCGCCTTCAGTGCCATCTTTCCCATCCTTGCCTTCAGCAATCGCGTTGTGGGGCAGGGCGGGTTGGGTGCAGTCCTCAAGGTAGCTGTCGCTGCCAAAGGCTTCGGCCCAGTTGGTGAGCACCAGCTTGACGGGGTCGAGTACGGCCATGCCGCGGTGGGCTTTGTTTTCCAGGTCTTCGCGCAGGCAGCCTTCGAGCGTGCTGTAGTCGATCCAGCTGTCGCTCTTGGTCACGCCGATGCGGTCGGCAAACAGGCGCAGGCTCTCGGGCGTGTAGCCACGGCGGCGCAGGCCCACGATGGTCGGCATGCGCGGGTCGTCCCAGCCACTGACTTTGCCTTCATTGACCAGCTGCGCCAGCTTGCGTTTGCTGGTGATCACATAGGTCAGGTTCAGGCGGGCAAATTCGTATTGCTTTGGGCTGGGCGCGGCCAAGAGTTGGCATTTGCACAGGCGTTCCATCAGCCAGTCGTAAAACGGGCGCTGGTCTTCAAATTCCAGCGTGCAGATGCTGTGGGTGATTTGCTCCAGCGCGTCTTCGATGGGGTGGGCAAAGGTGTACATCGGGTAGATGCACCAGGTGTCGCCCGTGTGGTGGTGGGTGGCGCGGCGGATGCGGTAGATGGCCGGGTCGCGCAGGTTGATGTTCGGCGATGCCATGTCGATCTTG
Organism: Comamonadaceae bacterium; assembly: GCA_027485235.1. Taxonomy (GTDB): domain Bacteria; phylum Pseudomonadota; class Gammaproteobacteria; order Burkholderiales; family Burkholderiaceae_C; genus Limnohabitans_A. The sequence continues at coordinate 79,341 of JAIXRJ010000049.1, read as the reverse complement.
GCGCGCAGCACGGCCGCGCCGTCGGCGAGCTGGCCGTCGCGCATTTCACGGAAACGCGTCAGGTTCTGTTCAACAGTGCGGGTGCGGAAGGGGCTGTCCACGCCGGGCTTGCCAAAGTCGCCCCGGTTGGCGCGCATGTCTTCTGCGCTTTGTTCGTCCACATAGGCGTGACCGGCTTGGATCAGCGCCTCGGCAGCGCGGTACATGAAGTCGAAGTAGTCGCTGGCCTGGTAGGGCGCGGCGCTTCCGTCCTCGGATGCGGCTGCGCCTTGTGCTTGGCCCAGCTGTGCCCAGTCAAAACCGAGCCATTTCACGGCGTCGATGATGCTGTTGACGTATTCGGTGTCTTCCTTTTCGGGGTTGGTGTCGTCAAAGCGCAGGTGGCACACGCCGCCATATTCTTTGGCGAGGCCAAAGTTGATGCAGATGCTTTTGGCGTGGCCCACATGCAGGTAGCCGTTGGGCTCGGGCGGGAAGCGGGTGCGGATCTTGGCCGGGTCGGGCGCGCCCGCAGCGTGGTGCGCGGCGTCGCCGGGGCTGCCCGCCCAGCGGCGGCTGGCGTAGGTGCCAAGTTCGAGGTCTTTTTCGATGATTTGGCGCAGAAAGTTGCTGACTTTGGGGTCGGGCTGTGCCGCGCCTGCCTTCGCACTGGGCTGTGAAACGGGGGTGAGAGGGGTCGGAGAAGTCATGTTTGGATTTTAGGGGTTAGCCCTTGCTTACTTGGAGGCGAGACCGAATTTTTCTTTGGCGTCTCTTTGTGTCTGCGCTGGGTTTAAAGTAAGGGCACGCTGAACGCCGCTGTGCTTGTTCGGTCTGCCCTGCTCAACGTGGAAGCGATGTTCTCAATGCTTAAAAATATTCGCTCCCGTGAAGCGGCCATGCCGTTCATCATGATTGCCGTGCTGATCGACATGGCGGCGATTGGCGTGATCGTGCCGGTATTGCCCACTTTGGTGGCCAGTTTTGCCACAGAACAGGCCGATCAGGCGTTTTGGTACGGCGTGGTGGCTGCGGCCTTTGGTTTGTCCAACTTTGTGGCCGCGCCGATTTTGGGGGCCTTGTCGGACCGTTTTGGGCGCAGGCCGGTGATGCTCTTGGGTTTCATGGGTTTGGGCGTGAGCTTTTTTGGCACGGCCATGACCACTTCTTTGATCGGTTTGATCATCGCCCGCACGCTGGGGGGGGCCATGCAGGCCAACGTCGCCATCGCCAACGCCTATGTGGCCGACATTTCAGCACCCGAGGAGCGCGCCAAGCGGTTTGGCTTTTTGGGCGCCATGATGGGCGTGGGTTTCATCGTCGGGCCTGTGGTGGGAGGCTTGTTGGGAGCGGTGAATTTGCATTTGCCGTTTTACTTGGCGGGCAGCCTGACCCTGCTCAATTTGCTTTACGGTTACTTTGTCTTGCCCGAGTCCTTGCCCTTGGACAAGCGCAAGGCTTTCAGCTGGCGCTCGGCCAATCCGGCCACGTCGCTGCGCAAGTTGGGGCAACTCAAAGGTGTCGGCCCGTTGGTGGGGGTGGTGGCTTTCAGTGGGCTGGCGCAGTTTGTCTTGTACACGGTGTGGGTGCTCTACAACAGCTTCAAGTTTGGCTGGGGGCCTCGTGAAAACGGTTGGTCACTGGCCGTGGTCGGCATTGTGGCGGTGCTGGTGCAAGGGGTGTTGCTGGGGCGTTTGCTCAAACGCTTTTCGCCGCACAAGCTGGCGATTTGGGGCTTGGTGTCTTCGGTCATGGCCTACACCCTGTGGGGCGCGGCCACCGAGGGCTGGATGATGTACGCGGTCATTGCGGTCAACTTGCTGGGCGGCACGGTGACGGCTTCCGTGCAAAGCATGATTTCATCGGCGGCCGACAGCCGCAGCCAAGGGCAGACCATGGGCGCCGTCAGTTCGCTCAACGGCCTGATGGCGGTGTTGGCCCCCTTGTTGGGTGCCCCCTTGTTGGCCATGGTGTCGCACTACCCACAAGGGGATTGGCGGATTGGCGCACCGTTTTATTTTTGTGCCTTGCTGCAAGTGGCGTCGCTGGCTTTGGCGGTTTTGCATTTGCGTCGCCATCGCCACCGACTGGCACTTGCTGCTTAGGCACGAAACGCCAAGCGTTTGTAACGAATTGACACCTTGATCTGCCATGCCAGTCATCCTGCGGTGGGGCTGCTGCGCTAAAGCCAAGCGGGGCTTTGGCGTCTCGCAGGCTTTGGAAGGAGCAGCATCCCATGTCAAATCAAATCACGTCCAATCGACAGCGTCGTATTTTCAGCTCGACGGCAGGGCTGGGTCTGTCGGTGTTCTTGACAGCTTGTGCGGTCGTCCCTCCCCATTCAGGGTATGGCTACAGCAACCGCTATCCGGTCTATTCGCAGCCCTCAACGCTGTACGTTCAACCTCGGCCTGTGTATGTCCAACCCCCGCCTTTTTACGTTCAACCGCGGCCTGTGTTCGTTCAGCCCCGGCCGGTACATGTGCATCCCCGGCCGTTGCATGTGCAGCCCTTTCGCCACAGCCCGTTCATACCCAAGCCTTTTGTGGCGCCCCATTCCCACGAAAGGGGCCTGAATGCGATCCAAAGGGAACGTGGGGAGCGCAGATCTGGCGCGCCACGCCAAGCTTTTTGAAACAGGCCTGCGCGCACCAGAGCGCAAGGCCTGCAAGGACTGAGCCAGCTCAGCGGCTCAAGGGGCGCGGCCTCAGCACCATCTCGTCGCGCCGAATTTCCACGTCAAAGTTTTTGAGGAAGGCTTGGCCCAGCAGGGCCTGTTCGGGATTCAGGCCACTCAAACCCACGGTGATGCTGGTGTCGTTGAGCACCAAGTGTCCTGCACGCACAGGCACGCCGCGCACCAGCTGGCCGGGTCGCTGGCCGTTGGCGGTGTTCAAGGTGATGTCATGCCCTGCAGGTAAGCCAGCTTGTGTGGCCAACGATTGGCTCACGCTCACATGGCTGGCTCCGGTGTCTACCAAAAATGTCACAGGCTGGCGGTTGACTTCGCCCTCCACATGAAAATGTCCGTCGCGCTGGCGCGGGATGACCAGTTCACCCGAGCTGAGCGCATAGGGTTTGAAGCGGGCCTGGCGCTTGTGTTCGACCCGGTCAAACGCCCAATACAAGACCCCAGCCACAGCCATCCACACGGCGGCGATGGCCAGTGCGCCGAAGCGGGCGGTTTTTTGGAGCGAAGGCTTGCTCATGCTTTAAAACGCAGCGCCAGACCCAAGCCATTGGCCCAACAAACGTCCGGGCAGCAAGGTGAATGCGCCTGTCACCACACAAGCCGATGCATAGAGCCACTGCATGGTTTTTCTATGAGCCTCAATATGGCCTTCAGCTAAAAAGCGAAATGACCGATAAAGGCTGAACAAGGTCAGGGGAATGAGCAGGTGAATCGGGGTGTAGCCCCAGAGATTGGGCAGATTGAAGTCCCTTATGAACAAGCCTGAGAGGGCGGCGCCCAGCATGCAGGTGACCCAGGCGTAACCCAATGCCCGGTGAAGTCGGGGTCGTGTGGTGCGGCCCATGCGGGCCCAAAGTGCCCACGGACCCAAGACTGTGGCGGTCAGGGCCAAGCTCATGTGCACGGCGATGGTGTGTGTCAGTTGCATCGTTCGTTTTGAATGTGTCAATTGAACAGCACTGTGACACAGCTTGGAAGGGTGGTTTTCAACTTTCATTCGGGTGTGCGGTCCAGCAACGATAATCCAAACAGATTTTTCAAGGAGCGTTTGTGGACTTGATGTTGTTGCTGAAAGCCGCCGTGATGGGCGTGGTCGAAGGTTTGACCGAGTTCTTGCCGATCTCGTCGACCGGCCATTTGATTTTGGCCGGGGCCTTGCTGGGCTTTGACGATGACAAGGCCAAGGTGTTTGACATCGCTATCCAGACGGGCGCGATTTTGGCGGTGATCATTGTGTATTGGCGAAAAATAAGCTCGACCGTGAAGGCCTTGCCGCACAGCGCCGATGCCCAGCGTTTTGCGTTGAATGTGTTCATCGCATTTGTGCCTGCGGTCATCCTGGGCTTGCTGTTCGGCAAGGCCATCAAGGCGAATTTGTTCACGCCTGCGGTGGTGGCCAGCACCTTCATCATTGGCGGCTTCATCATTTTGTGGGCTGAGCGCCGACAAGCGGCGGCTGTGCGCATTGGCGAAGTGGAAGACATGCGCTGGCAAGATGCGCTCAAGGTGGGCTTGGTGCAGTGCCTGGCCATGATTCCGGGCACCAGCCGCAGCGGTGCGACCATCATTGGCGGCATGTTGCTGGGCATGTCGCGCAAGGCGGCGACCGACTTTTCTTTTTACCTGGCCATCCCCACGCTGATTGGCGCGGGGGCTTACAGCCTGTACAAAGACCGCGCCTTGCTCAGCATGGCCGATGCGCCCATGTTTGCGGTGGGCTTGCTGTTCTCGTTTTTGAGCGCCTGGGTGTGTGTGCGTTGGTTGCTCAAGTTCATCTCGACCCACAGCTTTGAGGTGTTTGCCTGGTACCGCATCGTCTTTGGCCTGGTGGTGCTGGGCACCAGCTACACAGGCCTGGTGACTTGGGCGGCTTGATCAAGCCCCCATGTTGCGCAGCGAGGCCTCAACGGCAGCGGCCGTGGCGATGGGTTTTTCCATTGGAAACAGGTGGGAGCCGTCCAGCATTATGACGCGGCCTTTGACCACCTTGTGCGTCAGATCAACGCCAGCTTGACGCATTTCAGACGAGTGGGTGCCACCGATGAATGCGGCGGGGCATTTGAGAGGGTGGCGCTTGAGCAGGCTGTCCAGTTTGTGGGGCAGGCCGTTGTAGATCGCCGTTTCGACGTCACGGTCAAAGCTCAGCACGCGTTGGCCCCCTTCTTCGTGTGTGCCGTGTTCGATGTAATCGCGCAAGACCTGTGGGTCCCAGCGGGCAAACGACTTTTTCTGTTGAAAGCTTTCCAGGGCTGCTTGGGCGTCGGGCCAGTGGTTGCGCCGTTTTTGGCTGATGCGCCCTGGCGAGAGGGAGCCAATCAGCGGTGTGCGTTTGGCCAAACCCAAGGTGGTGGCGCGCCAACCACCGATCACGGGCGAGTCGATCAGCAAGACGCCGCGAGCCAGCTCGGGGTGTCTGGCGGCGCACATCAAACTCAAAATGCCTCCCAGCGAATGACCCACCAAAAAGGCCGGTTCGCCGTCGCCCTGTTGTGTTTTGGCAAAGTCGGCCAACTGTTGCACCAAGTGGGGCCAGTTGTTGGTGGCTGGGTATTGTGGGTCGTGCCCAAACATCTCCACCGCCCCCACTTGAAAGCCGCGCTGGCGCAGGTTGTCGAGCATCACCTTGTAGGTGCTGGCCGGAAAACTGTTGCCGTGCGAGAAGATGATGCGAGGAGTCATGTTGAGATGGAACCGATATCCAGGTGAAGGAGGGCTTTGTGAAGGGCGGCCCCTGCGGCCGAATGGGTGATGTGGCGCAACATGGCCAAGCGAGCACGGAGCGCTGGCGTGAGGTCTTCAGATTGAAGGCCCAATTGGGGTGATTTTGCAGAGAAGTCAGCATCATCTTAAACCAGCTTAAAAAGGTCAAAATCCAGCGACAATGGCCTGATGAATGACACCTCGCCTCTACAGGTTGGCGGCCATGAAGCCGAAGCCACGAAATGGCTAGCGCTTCAACAGGAGCGCGCCCCTGCAGGTCACTGGGATGAGCTGCGCGGTCGCGTTGTCTCATTGACCGAGGCAAAAAACCCCGCCTACCCGGCAGAGTGTGTCAGCGCGCTCAGTGGGGCATGGAAAACCTTTACCGATTCTCTTGCCACGCAAACCACGGGCCAACGGCCTGACCTGAACGCCCGGATGGCCAACTTGCAGCGGCAGGTGCGTGACAACGGCATCACCTACAACGTCTATGCCGCCGCCGACCAGCCACAACGGCCCTGGTCGCTCGACCTGTTTCCGCTCATGTTGGACCCCAAGGACTGGCAGCAAATTGAAGCCGGTGTGATGCAGCGCATGCAGTTGCTCGAACGCATCATGGCCGACGCTTATGGCCCGCAAAAGCTTGTTCTCAACGGCCAACTCCCTGCGGCTTTGGTGCAAGGCCACCCGGCGTACCTGCCCGCCATGCAAGGCGTACCGCCCGTGGGGGGGCGCTATTTGTCTTTGGCCGCGTTTGATTTGGCACGCGGGCCTGACGGGTGTTGGTGGCTGCTGTCGCAGCGCACACAAGCGCCTTCGGGTTTGGGGTATCTGCTCGAAAACCGGCAAATTGTGTCGCGCCTGTTCCCGCAAGCCTTCGAGGCATTTCCGGTGCAGCGCTTGGCCCAGACCTACCGCACCTTGATTGATGGCATCAAGGCCCGAAGCCCAGCCGGAGCTTCTGCACACATCGCGCTGCTCACCCCTGGGCCGTACAACGAAACTTATTTCGAGCACGCTTATCTTGCGCGGTATCTTGGCCTGAGCTTGGTGCAAGGCAATGACCTGACCGTGCGCGAGGAAAAGCTGTACTTAAAGACCTTGCAGGGCTTGCAGCAGGTGCATGGTTTGCTCAAGCGCGTCGATGACGATTGGCTGGACCCCTTGGAAATGCGGGCCGACTCCACACTGGGCGTGCCCGGCTTGCTGCAAGCGGTGCGCAGTGGCAACGTTTTGGTGGCCAACACACCGGGCTCGGGCTTTCTAGAGTCGAACGCGCTGCTGGGTTTTATGCCTGCACTGGCGCGTGACCTGCTGGGCGAAGAACTGCAACTGCCTGCCATTCCGAGCTGGTGGTGTGGTGAAGCCGCTGCGCTGCAAGACGTGTTGCCGCGGATTCGCAGCTGCGTGATCAAACCCACTTACCCCTACAACACCGACCGCCAAAGCTTTGAGCCTGTTCAGGGCCGTGCGTTCTCGCGCCGTGAACAAGACGAGTGGGCGGTGCGCATCCTGCGTGACCCGGATGCCCACACACTGCAATCGTGGCTGCCTTTGTCGCACCAACCCACATGGCAAACGGGTGCCGATGGTGCGCCTTGCATCCGGTCAAGGCCCGTGGTGCTGCGTGTGTTCACCGTGGCCAACGCCCAAGGCCAGTGGCAGGTTTTGCCTGGCGGCTTGGCACGCCTAGGTACCCGCGAAGGCATCGCTTCTATGCAGCGTGGTGGCAGCAGTGCCGATGTCTGGGTGCAAAGTGCGGTAACGGGTTCGGCGCAGTCACAGGGGCCATCACAGTCGCAATCACAGACTTCTGGCCCATCACCCACGCCGACCCCTCCCACCTTGCGGCCACAGGCGGAACCCATCCCCGATGTCGCCGCCTTGCAGCGTCAGCGGCTGGTCACCAGCCGTGCTGCCGAAAACCTGTTTTGGATGGGTCGCTACACCGAACGGACCGAGAACACCTTGCGCTTGGTGCGCCTGAGTCTGGAAATTTTAGGCAGCGAGAACCAGAATCGGCCTGACTTGCTCCAGTTCATCACCCGCATGGCCAATCGCCACGGTCTGGTGCGGGCAGGCGTGCCCGCCGCATCGCAAGCGCATCGGGTTTTTGAACGCTCCTTGGTGGCCGGCTTGTGGGATAAAGAGCTGGCCACCAGCGTTGGCTTCAATTTGCGCGCTGTGCGACTTGCCGCCGCTTCGGTGCGCGAACGCCTGTCGCCCGAACATTGGCGTTTGCTGGAACAAACCGAGTCGCGCTTCTTCAGCCCCGAGCAACAGAGTGCGGCACCTGACACCTTGGCCGTGCAGCATCTGTTGGCCGACACCAGCCAGATGCTGGCCGCACTGACCGGCGCACAAACCGACCGCATGAGCCGCGACGATGGCTGGCGCTTGTTGTCCATTGGACGCCACATCGAACGTCTGCAATTTTTGTCTAGCGCTCTCTCCGAAGCCGTGCAGTTGGGGCTGATTGGCGAACAAGCGGGGTTTGACGCCGTGCTCGACCTGTTTGACAGCACCATCAGTTTTCACGCTCAGTACCAGCAAAGCCGCACCCCCCAGGCGCTGATGGATTTGTTGGTGACCCACTCTGACAATCCGCGTTCACTGGGCTGGGTGGCACACACGTTGCGCTCGCGCTTGCGCCGCATGGGCAACTTGGCCGATGGGGCCACCAGCGCCATGGCGGAGCTGGTGCCTCAGCTGATTGAAATGACGCCCGAGTCGCTTTGGCCTCTAGAAAACAAGCCGGCACATCCCGGTAGCACTTTGCCACTGCATGCAGCTTTGGCGCATTGTCAAACAGCGGCTTGTGAGGTCTCTGACCAACTGTGCAGCCTGTTTTTCACCCACAGCGGCGAAGCCCGATACAGCGTCGGCGCTTGACCCGCCCCTTGACCATGCGCCTGGCCATCACCCACGAGACCCGCTACCGCTACAGTCCATCGGTGCAAACCGCGCAGCATGTGACGCACCTGCAACCGGCTTACACGCCATGCCAACAGGTCATCAGTCACTGGATGCAGGTAGAGCCACAAGCTTCGGTGCAGCACAACATCGATGCTTTTTTCAACCACCGGGCCTATTGGGCTCTGACGAACCCGCACGATGGCCTGATGGTTCGCGCGAACAGCGAACTGGAGACCTCAGCCATTGCACCCGGTACATCGGCGCAAAGCTGGGAATCGGTGCGCGAACACTTTCGCTACCGGGGGGGGCACCCCGGCGATGTGCACAGTGGCTTTGTGTTCGGCTCGCACCATGCACCTGTTCACGAAGCGTTTTTGGCCTACGCGCAAAGCAGTTTCACGCCGGGGCGATCCCTCATGCGGGCCGCGCAGGAGTTGACAGCGCGCATGCACCGGGACTTCCGCTACGAAACCGCCAGCACCGACATCAACACCCCAGCGCTTGAAGCCCTGCAGGACAAACGCGGCGTTTGCCAAGACTTTGCCCACATTTTGTTGGCCTGCTTACGCTCACTGGGTTTGCCCGCCCGCTATGTCAGCGGCTACCTGCTGACCCAACCCCCTCCGGGCCAACCCCGGTTGGTGGGCAGCGATGCCTCGCACGCTTGGGTGTCGGTTTACCTGCCCGAGTTGGCCAGCCACGCGTGCCAAGGCTGGCTGGATCTGGACCCGACCAACGACCGCACGGGCCTGGCCAGTCCAGGCGAAGACTATGTGCGCCTGGCTGTCGGTCGTGACTTTGCCGATGTCTCGCCGCTGAGGGGGGTCTTGCAAGGCGGCGGTGCGCACACGCTCGAAGTGGCCGTGACGGTCGCGCCCCAGGATGAATGAGCCCGTGTTGACCTGCCGGCTTGTCAGATTCAAGCTGCATTTGGCATCAAGAATTCCCGGCTGATGCGTCCCCCCAGAACGTTCACCCGCTCCAGGAACTGGGTCAGGTAAGCGTGCAGGCCGGTCGCCAAGATTTCGTCGATGCGGCCAAAGGCCAACTCAGAGCGCAAACGCCCCGCATGGCGCAGCGTGTCGCTGTTGGCGTCGTGTGAGACCAGCTTCAAATTGGACACCACCTCGTTCAGACTGGCATGCAGCGAGCGCGGCATGTCGGGCCTCAAAATCAGCAACTCCGCCACACGTTCAGGGCGGATCACATCACGGTATACCTTGCGGTACACCTCGAAGCCGCTGACGCTGCGCAAGATGGCGCTCCAGTGGTAAAAATCGTATTCCTGAGAGACTTCGGTTTCGGATGACCCGAACTGTGGTGCGCCAAAAAATTCGTTTTGCATGGCGTGGAACTTGACATCCACCAGGCGCGCCGTGTTGTCGGCACGCTCCAAAAAAGTGCCCATGCGCATGAAGTACAGCGATTCGTCCATCAGCATGGTGCCCACCGTAACGCCGCGCGAGAGGTGCGAGCGGAACTTGACCCATTCAAAAAACTGGCCCGGATCGCGCTCGAACTCCCCGTTTTTGAGCATGCGGTTGACTTCGAGCCAAGTCTGATTTTGCGTTTCCCACACTTCGGTGGTCAGCGTGCCGCGCACGGCGCGGGCATTCTCTCGAGCAGCGCGCAGGCAAGAGATGATGGACGAAGGATTGTCCACGTCTTTCACCATGAAGGCCATCACATCGCGGGGGGTGATGGTTTTGTACAAGGCCAAATACGAGGGCAACAATTCGCTGATGGACAAAATGCCTTCCCAACCGGCTTCGACAGCGGCGGCGGACTGAGGTAACAGCGAGGTCTCGTAACTGACGTTCAACATCCTCGCGGTGTTCTCGGCCCGCTCCATGTAGCGGGACATCCAGAAAAGGTGGTCGGCGGTTCTAGAAAGCATGTGTGTTCTCCCCTTTTCAGTCCTGCAAAATCCAGGTGTCTTTGGTGCCGCCGCCTTGGCTGCTGTTGACCACCAAAGAGCCTTCTTTCAAAGCCACACGCGTGAGGCCGCCGGGCACCATCTGCACCGTGCGACCACTCAGCATAAAGGGTCTCAAGTCGATGTGGCGGGGCGCGATACCGCTGTCCACATACGTGGGGCAACTCGACAAACTCAACGTGGGCTGCGCGATATAACCCTCGGGGTTGGCCAGCAAAGCGGCACGGAATCGCTCAATCTCTTCCTTGGTCGAAGCCGGACCAACCAACATGCCGTAACCGCCTGCACCGTGCACCTCCTTGACCACCAGGTCTTTCAGGTGGGCCAGGGTGTACTGCAAATCGTCAGGCTTGCGACATTGAAAAGTTGGCACGTTTTTCAGGATCGGTTCTTCGCCCAGATAGAACTTGATCATGTCGGGCACATAGGGGTAGATCGACTTATCGTCGGCCACACCCGTGCCCACGGCGTTGCAGATCGCCACATGGCCGGCTTTGTAGGCCTCCATCAGGCCGGCACAGCCCAAGGTCGAGCTGGGGCGGAACACCTTGGGGTCCAAAAAGTCGTCGTCCACCCTGCGGTAGATCACATCCACCCGTTTGGGGCCGCGCGTGGTGCGCATGTAAACGAACTTGTCTTTCACAAACAGGTCTTGGCCTTCGACCAGTTCCACCCCCATTTGCTGTGCCAAGAAGGCGTGCTCGAAATAAGCGCTGTTGTACATGCCGGGCGTGAGCACCACCACCGTGGGCTCGGCCGTCGTGGCGGGGCTGCTGGCGCGCAAGGTTTCGAGCAACAAGTCTGGGTAATGCGCCACCGGGGCCACGCGGTGTTGGCTGAAGAGTTCAGGGAACAGCCGCATCATCATCTTGCGGTCTTCGAGCATGTAGCTCACGCCGCTGGGCACCCGCAGGTTGTCTTCGAGCACGTAGTACTCGCCGTGGCCCGCGCTGTCGGGAGCGCGCACGATGTCGATGCCGCTGATGTGCGAGTAAATGTTGTTGGGGACATGAACCCCCACCATCTCGGGGCGAAATTGGGCGTTGTGTTCGATTTGTTCGCGTGGCACAACGCCTGCTTTCAGGATCTCTTGGTCGTGGTAGACGTCATGGATGAAACGGTTGAGCGCGGTGACGCGCTGCACCAGTCCGGCCTCCATGCTTTTCCACTCGTTGGCGGCGATGATGCGCGGGATCAGGTCAAACGGGATCAATCGCTCGGTGCCTGAGCCATCCTCGTCCTTGTCGCCGTAGACCGCGAAGGTGATACCCACGCGGCGAAAAATCACCTCGGCTTCTTCTCGCCTTGCTGCCATGGTCTGCGGGTTCTGGGTTTGCAACCAGCGGGCATAGGCTAAATAGTGACCCCTGACTTCTCCCCCTTCGTCTGCAGCAGGCAGGCGGCTGTACATCTCGTCGAATTGGTGCATGGCTCTCACTCCTGTAAAAAATATTAGCAAGATGTATACCCATGCACCCAGAGCCAAATCATGGGTATTTGAAGAGTGATCCAAGCAATTCAGCGACTTCCGGTGCCAGTGCTTGGCTGGCCAACACCCGATTCGGACTTGTCGCGCACTCTATCGGTGTGACAGTGTCATTTGCACCAAAGCAGTGCGCCCAAAACGCGTGCGACAACCGAGTTCAAGCCGCGGCTACTGGCGCGTGTCTTGCTAGTTGTCACGGCCCAAGCTGCATTTGTCATGTGTGCAGCCCCTGTTGCGCTGAACGAGATATGTCGATACACGTTGCCCTGCACCACGTTACCCATTACGAATACGACCGCCCCGTGCAGCTCGGTCCCCAGGTGATTCGCCTGCGCCCAGCGCCACACAGCCGCAGCCGCATCTTGAGCTACAGCCTCAAGGTCGAGCCCGAAGAGCACTTCATCAATTGGCAGCAAGACGCTTTTGCCAATTACCAGGCGCGCCTGGTCTTCTCGAAAAAAACCAACGCCTTCAAAGTCACGGTGGACGTGGTCACCGAGATGGCCGTGTTCAACCCCTTTGATTTTTTTCTGGAGCCCTCAGCTGAGGAAGTGCCCTTCAAGTACTCGGACACCGTGCGGGAAGAGCTGCAGTCGTATCTGCATAAAGACCACAAGACCCCGCTGTTCAAGAAATACTTGGCGAGCGTGGACCGCCAACGCCAGCGCACCATCGACTTTTTGGTGCGGGTCAACCAGCGCTTGCACCAAGACATCCGCTACACCATCCGCATGGAACCCGGTGTGCAAACGCCCGAAGAAACACTGACCCTGAAAAGCGGGTCGTGTCGCGACACGGCCTGGCTGCTGGTGCAGTTGTTTCGGCACATGAACATCGCCGCCCGATTTGTTTCGGGCTATCTGATTCAGCTGGCCCCCGATGTGAAATCTCTCGATGGCCCCAGCGGCACCGAAGTGGACTTCACCGATCTGCACGCCTGGTGCGAAGTGTATTTGCCCGGCGCAGGCTGGGTGGGTCTGGACCCCACCTCTGGCTTGCTGGCCGGTGAAGGTCATATTCCGCTGGCCTGTACGCCTCAGCCATCGGCCGCTGCGCCGATCGAGGGCTTGATGGACGAAGCCGAGGTCGAGTTCCACCACGAGATGAGCGTGACGCGCATCCACGAATCGCCCCGTGTGACCAAGCCCTACAACGACGCGCAATGGGCCGAAGTGTTGGCGTTGGGCGAACTAGTCGATGCGCAGTTGGTGGCGCAAGACGTGCGCCTGACCATGGGCGGCGAGCCCACCTTTGTGTCCACCCAAGACCGCGATGGCGCGGAATGGAACACCGACGCGCTGGGTCCCACCAAGCGCGGCCTGGCCACCGAGCTGGTGCACAAGCTGCGCCAGCAATACGGGCAAGGCGGTTTTTTGCATTTTGGACAGGGCAAGTGGTACCCCGGCGAGCAACTGCCGCGCTGGGCCCTGAGCATTTACTGGCGCGCCGACGGAACGCCTTGCTGGCAAAACCCCGAGGTGTTTGCCGATGAAAGCGCGCCGAGCCACTACACCTGCGCCGATGCCCAGCGTTTCATGCAAGGCCTCACGCAAGAGTTGGGCTTGGGTGCAGACACCGTGCTGCCCGGCTACGAGGACACTTGGTACTACCTGTGGCGTGAACGCCGATTGCCGGTGAATGTCGATCCGTTTGATGCGCGGCTGGACGACGAGATGGAGCGCATCCGCTTGCGCCGCATTTTCAGTCAGGGCCTGGACCATGCGGTGGGTTATGTGCTGCCCATTCAAGCCCTCGAAGTGGCCTCGCCTGAGCTGACGGGTACGTCATGGGAAACCGGTCGTTGGTTCGTGCGCGACGAGCGCATGTACCTCATGCCTGGCGACTCCCCCATGGGCTGGCGCTTGCCGCTGGACTCGTTGCCCTGGGCGGCGCCCACCGACCGCTGGCACATGATCGAGCAAGACCCGTTCTCGCCCCGAAACGCCTTGCCCACCGCACCGGTGACGATGCAGCCACGCCATAACCACACGGCAGCAGTGCCAGATCGAGCGGTGCCCGCGGCCAAGTTCGAGTCCGACGCCTCGGTGGTGCGCACAGCGCTGTGTGTGGAAGTGCGTGACCCGCGCCGCGCCAACGGACCCAAAGCCGAGTCTGACGCCTTGGCCAAAGGAGAGACATCCGGGGTGCTTTACGTCTTCATGCCGCCCCTGGCGCGCCTGGAAGACTACCTGGCGCTGGTGAGCGCCGTCGAAGCCACAGCGCTGAAGCTGGGCATGAAGATCGTCATGGAAGGCTATCCGCCGCCACGCGACCCGCGCCTAAAACTCTTGCAAGTCACGCCCGACCCCGGCGTGATCGAGGTCAACATCCACCCGGCCTACAACTGGACCGAGTTGGTCGAGCACACCGAGTTTTTGTACCAAGCCGCTTTCGAGACGCGCTTGTCGGCCGAAAAGTTCATGACCGACGGTCGCCACACGGGCACAGGCGGCGGCAACCACATGGTGATGGGTGGGGCCGACCCCACCGACAGCCCTTTCTTGCGCCGTCCCGAACTGCTGGCCAGCTTGGTGCTGTACTGGCACAACCACCCCAGCCTGAGCTATTTGTTCAGCGGCATGTTCATTGGCCCCACCAGCCAGGCCCCGCGCGTGGACGAAGCGCGCAACGACCAGGTCTATGAGCTGGAAATCGCCCTGCGCGAAATCATGCGCAACCGAAAAAAATATGGCAGGCGCAGCGCCGGGCCGTCCCAAGGTGCGCCAGCCCCCTCAGGGGGCAGAGAGCCACACGAAGTGGGCGAACGTGGGGGCTTCGATCCTTACATGGCCCCTTGGGTGGTCGACCGCACGCTGCGCAACATCTTGGTGGACGTCACGGGCAACACCCACCGCAGCGAGTTTTGTATCGACAAGATGTATTCCCCCGACAGCAGCACCGGGCGCTTGGGCCTGCTGGAGCTGCGCGCCTTTGAGATGCCGCCGCACGCGCGCATGAGCATCGTGCAGCAGTTGCTGCTGCGCGCGCTGGTGGCCCGCTTTTGGGACGAACCGTATGCAGCGCCCGTGACGCGTTGGGGCACCGAGCTGCACGACCGCTTCATGCTGCCGCACTGGATCCACAAAGACTTTGACGATGTGCTGACCGAGCTGGGCGATGCGGGCTTTCACTTTGACCCCAGCTGGTTCGCGCCACACTTTGAGTTCCGTTTCCCGCTGGTCGGTCAGATCCAGGTTGATGGCGCAGTCGTCACGTTGCGCAATGCCTTGGAGCCCTGGCACGTCATGGGCGAAGAAAGCTCAGCGGGTGGCACCGCCCGTTATGTGGACTCGTCGCTCGAGCGCATCGAGGTGCATGTGACGGGCATGAACCCTTCACGCCATACCGTGACCGTGAATGGCAAACCCTTGCCCCTGCAGCCCACGGGCGTGGTGGGTGAGTACGTGGCCAGCGTGCGTTACAAAGCCTGGAACCCGCCTTCGTCGCTGCACCCCAGCATCGGCGTGCACGCGCCGCTGACGGTGGACCTGGTGGACACTTGGATGAAGCGCTCTCTGGGCGGTTGCCAATACCATGTGGTCCACCCCGGTGGCCGCAGTTACGACACCTTCCCGGTCAATGCCTACGAGGCCGAAAGCCGCCGCCTGGCCCGTTTTTTCCACATGGGGCACACCCCAGGGGCGATGAAACAGCTGCCGCACCTCAAGCCCAACGCCCAGTTGCATGCCAGCCCCGAGTTCCCGCACACCCTGGATTTGAGACGGGTTTGAAGATGCCCTGTCAGCAATGACGAGCAGGGGGGGGCGTCAAAAAAATCAGCGCTGATTCAAATCAGTTTTTCTTCCGGCGTGGTGATTTTCTTGAGCAGGGCGTTGCGTGAGGGTGGCACCATGAGCGGGATGTCGGTTGCACCGCCGTGCCACATCGGGTCTTCGATGCTGTCGAACATCTGGCGCAGTTTGTTGCCCCAGCTGGTGCGCAACATTTTGAAGTAGGGGTTGTGCTCGTCGATGCACATGATGCGGTCGGTCTGCAAACTGCCCGCTTGGTAGACGACCATGTCCAGCGGCAGGCCCACCGACAGGTTGGACTTGAGTGTCGAGTCCATCGACACCAAGGCGCATTTGGCCGCTTCGTCCAGTGGGGTGTTGGGGGTGATGACGCGGTCTAGCACGGGTTTGCCGTATTTGGATTCGCCAATCTGAAAGTAGGGCGTCTCATCGGTCGCTTCGATGAAGTTGCCGGGCGAATAGACCTGAAACAAGCGCATGCCTTCGCCGCCGATTTGGCCTCCAAAGATCATGGACACGTTGAACTCCACACCCGATGCGCGCAGCGCGGCGGCATCGCGCTCGTACACACGGCGCACGGCCGCGCCCAGCACGCGGGTGGCGTCGAACATGCTCTTGGCGTTCCAGATGGTGAGCGGCTCGTCTTGGCCGGGTTCGACCAGTTTCTCGATCTGCAGCACTTCGCGCACCGACTGCGAGATGCTCAGGTTGCCCGCTGACAACAGCGTCATGAAACGGTCGCCCGCTTTTTCATAAACGATCATTTTTCGGAAGGTGCTGATCTGGTCCAGGCCCGCGTTGGTGCGGGAGTCGGACAAGAACACCAAACCGGCGCGGGTTTTGACGGCAACACAGTAGGTCATGTGGGGGCTCTTTAACTTTTGGGCAGCAGGCGCTGCAGGGCATAGAGGGCGTCGAGCGCTTCGCGGGGGCTGAGTGCATCGGGGTTGATCTGGGCCAGCGCCACTTCGATGGGGCTGGGGCCAGTGGCTTCGGTTTCGGGTGGCGCGGCGAACAGGTCGACTTGCTGGCGGCTTTCGCTGGCTCCGGCCTCCAGGGCGCTGAGCGCATGGCGGGCGTGGTTGAGCACGGCGGCAGGCATGCCCGCGAGCCGCGCCACTTGCACGCCATAGCTCTTGCTGGCAGGGCCGGGTTGCAGCTCGTGCAAAAACACAATCGACGCGCCAGATTCGGCCGCGCTCACGTGCATGTTGACGGCGGCGGTGTGCGTGGCCGGGAACTCGGTCAGCTCGAAGTAGTGCGTGGCAAACAGCGCAAAGGCTTGTGTTTTGTTGTGCAGGTGCGTGGCGATGCCGCTGGCCAGGGCCAGGCCGTCAAAAGTCGAGGTGCCGCGTCCGATCTCGTCCATCAGCACCAGGCTGTGGGGGGTCGCGCTGTGCAAGATTTGCGCGGCTTCGGTCATCTCCAGCATGAAGGTCGATTGGGCGTTGGCCAGGTCGTCCGCCGCACCGATCCGGGTGTGGATGGCGTCGATGGGGCCGATTCGGCAGCGGCTGGCGGGCACATGGCTGCCGATGCTGGCCAAAAGCACAATCAGTGCCACCTGGCGCATGTAGGTCGATTTGCCGCCCATGTTGGGGCCGGTGATGATTTGCAGGCGCTGCTTGCTGCCCAGCACCGTGTCGTTGGCGATGAAGCTGGCACCGGACATTTGGGCCAAGCGCGCCTCGACCACCGGATGTCGGCCTTGGCGAATCTCGATGCAGGGTTCTTTGGTGAACTCGGGGGCGCACCAATTGAGTGTCAAAGATCGCTCCGTTAGTGCGCACAACACGTCCAGGCTGGCCATGGCCTGCGCCAATTCGGTGAGTGCGGGTACAAATGGCTGCAGCTGGTCGAGCAGGCCTTCGTAGAGCCACTTCTCGCGGGTCAAGGCGCGCTCTTGTGCCGACAGGGCCTTGTCTTCAAAAGTTTTGAGCTCGGGCGTGATGAAGCGCTCGGCGTTTTTCAGCGTCTGGCGGCGGCGGTAGTCGCCCGGCACTTTGTCGAGTTGCCCTTGCGTGACCTCGATGTAAAAGCCATGCACCTTGTTGAACTGCACGCGCAGGTTGGCAATGCCGGTGCGCTCTTTCTCGCGGGTTTCCAGGTCGAGCAAAAACGCATCGCAGTGGGTCTGGATGCCGCGCAGCTCGTCCAGCTCGGCGTCCAGGCCGTCGGCGATGATGCCGCCGTCGCGCACCAAGGCAGCGGGCTCTTCGAGCAGGGCCATTTGCAGCAGCTCGGCGCAATGCGTGGGCGGGGTCAGCCAACGGGCCATGCCGGCCAGCAAGGTGCCGGGCTCTGGGTTCAGGGCCTGCAATTGGGTCGACAGCGAAGCCGCACGCGCCAGCGCATGGCGCAGGGCCACCAACTCGCGCGGGCGTACCTGACGCAGCGCGGTGCGCGCGGTGATGCGCTCCACGTCGCTGGCGCCTTTGAGTTGTTCGCGCAGGCTGCTCCAGGCACCCGATCCACTGTCACCGCCCAACACGGCTTGCGCCTGCAGGCGTTGCTGCGCCACTTGCCGGTCTCGCGGCGGGCTGTGCAGCCAGCTTTTGAGCAGGCGGCTGCCCATGCCGGTCATGCAGGTGTCGAGCAGCGCAAACAGCGTGGGTGAATCGGCAGCGCTTTCGCCGCGCAGGGTTTGCGTCAGCTCCAGGTTGCGGCGTGTGCTGGCGGGCAGGTCCATCAGTGCGTCCGAGCGCTGCACCTGCACGCGCTGCACATGCGGCAGGCTGCGGCCCTGGGTGTGTTCGGCATACGTCAGCAGCGCGGCGGCGGCGGCGTGCGCGTCGTTCAGGGCGTCGGCGCTCCAGGCGGCCAGCGACGCAGCTTGCAGTTGTTCGAGCAGCTTGCGTTGGCCCAGGCCCGCGTCAAACTGAAAGTCGGGCCGCAGGGCAAAGGACCAGCTGCCCCGGCCTGCGGTTTTGAGGCCGCGCAGTTTTTGCTCAAAGGTGGGCGTCATGCCTGCACTGGCCAGCAGTTCGCTGGGGCTGATGCGGTCGATCCAGTCGGCCAATTCATCTTGTGCGCATTCGGCCAGATGCACCACGCCTTGCGTCACGCTCAGCCAGGCCAAGCCGCAGCGGTTTTTGCCCGCTTGGTGCACGGCCAGCAAGATGGCTTCGCTTTTGTCGGACAGCAGTTCGGTGTCGGTCAGCGTGCCGGGGGTGACCACGCGCACCACTTTGCGCTCCACCGGGCCTTTGGATGTGCCCACATCGCCCACTTGCTCGCAAATGGCGACCGACTCGCCCAATTTGATCAAGCGGGCCAGGTAGGTTTCCATCGAATGAAAAGGCACGCCCGCCATCATGACCGGCTGCCCGGCCGATTGGCCCCGGCGGGTCAATGTGATGTCGAGCAGGCCTGCCGCTTTTTCAGCGTCAGCAAAGAACAGCTCGTAAAAGTCGCCCATGCGGTAGAACACCAGGGTGTCTGGGAATTCCGCCTTGATGCCCAGGTACTGGGTCATCATGGGCGTGTGGGCACTCAGGTCGAGCGCAGTCATGGCTCAGAAGGGCGCGTCTTTGGTTTCGCTGCCGTCCTGGGCCGCGGCATCCTTTTGGCCATCGGCTTCGAGGCCGTGGTGGTCCGAGGTGCGTTCGCGGCTCAGGGTGTCGACGGCGCTGCGGACGTTGGCCTTGTCGCCCGCGCTGGCGAATTTGCTGTACTTGCCCAAAATCGTGACCAACTGGCCGTAAATGCGGGGCGCACCGGCCAGGCACTCTTTTTGTTCCAAAAAGTCCGAGTCGCCCGTGAAGTTGCCAATCAGGCCACCGGCTTCGGTGACCAGCAGCGAGCCCGCAGCCACGTCCCAAGGTGACAGACCGGTTTCAAAGAAACCATCGGTGAAGCCGGCGGCCACATAGGCCAGATCCAGCGCCGCAGCGCCCGGACGGCGCAGTCCGGCGGTGCGTTGCATCACGTCGCCCATCATGCGCAGGTACTGGTTGAAGTTGTCACCCTTGCGGAAAGGGAAGCCCGTGGAAATGATGCATTCCTCCATCCGGATGCGCTTGCTCACGCGCAGGCGGCGGTCGTTCATGAAGGCGCCACGGCCTTTGGTGGCGGTGAACAGGTCGTTGCGGGTGGGGTCGTAAATGACGGCTTGCTCGATCTTGCCGCGCACTTGCAGGGCAATGCTCACGCAATAAACCGGGAAACCGTGGATGAAGTTGGTGGTGCCGTCCAGCGGGTCGATGATCCAGATGTGGTCAGCCAAGGGGTTGCCGAATTCCCGACCAGACTCTTCGGCCAGGATGCCGTGGTCAGGGTAGGCGGTCAGCAGGGTGTCGATGATGATTTTTTCGCTGGCATGGTCGACTTCGGTGACGAAGTCGTTGACCTGTTTTTGCGAGATGCGAACGGCTTCAACGTCGAGCGCGGCGCGGTTGATGATGGCGCCAGCGGCGCGTGCAGCCTTGGTGGCCACGTTGAGCATGGGGTGGAGATTGGACGACATGAATTGTGTGAAGAACTGAACTGGCCCACGCACGATCGCGATGGCGAAATAGGGCATTTTCTCACGAAAAAAATGGCATTCGCCATGGGTACGCCCTGAACCAGATGGGCCTGTCCATGGGCCCGGCTTGGGTGCATGGACAATCAGGGCATGCAAACGCGATTCATCCTGATAGAAACCAGCCATGCCGGCAATGTTGGCGCTGCCGCCCGCGCCCTGAAAGTCATGGGCTTTGACGAGTTGGTGCTGGTGGCGCCGCGCTGGCCCAATGTGCTGCGCAAGGAAGAAACCATCCAACGCGCCAGCGGGGCCCATGATGTGCTGGCCAGGGCGCGCGTGGTGGACACGTTGGACGAAGCCCTGGAGGGCGTGACGCATTTGTGCGCCACGGCCATGACGCCGCGCGACTTCGGCCCACCCACCCGTTCACCGCGTGAACATTTTGCCGAGCTGACCCGGCCCGGTGCACCCGCGCAGTGCGTGGCGTTTTTGTTCGGCTGCGAACGTTTCGGCATGAAAAACGAAGACGTTTACCGCTGCCATGTGGCGCTGTCCATTCCCACCAATCCTCTGTTCGGTTCACTCAATTTGGGCTCGGCCATTCAGGTGGTTGCCTACGACTGGCGCGTGGCTTTGGGCGGTTTTCCGGTTCAGGATGCCGTGCCGCCGTCAGACAAGGCCGATGCGCAGCAGGTGGCGGGCATGCTGTCGCATTGGGAGCAGGCGCTGACCGACATCGGCTTTTTGGACCCGGCTGCGCCCAAAAAGCTCATGCCGCGTTTGAACCAACTGTTCAACCGTGCTGACTTGAGTCCGGAAGAAATCCACATCCTGCGCGGGGTGGCCAAGGCCATGATCCAGACTTCTCAAACCAAGCGATAGACTCAAGCCCATGTTCTCACGCCTACGCACCGATATCCAGTGCATCCTCGACCGGGACCCTGCGGCCCGCACCGCCTGGGAAGTCTTGACCTGCTACCCGGGTTTGCACGCTTTGGTGCTGCACCGGCGTGCGCACTGGTGCTGGAACCATGGCTTCAAATGGCTGGGCCGATTCATCTCGCATGTGGCCCGGGGCCTGACCGGCATCGAAATCCACCCGGGCGCCAAGATTGGTGAACGGGTGTTCTTTGACCACGCCATGGGCGTGGTGGTGGGTGAGACTGCTGAGATTGGCGACGGTTGCACAATTTACCAGGGCGTGACCTTGGGTGGCACCTCGCTGTACAAAGGTGCCAAACGCCACCCGACCCTCGGCAAAGACGTGGTCGTTAGCGCTGGGGCCAAGGTGCTCGGTGGTTTTGAGGTGGGCGATGGCGCCAAGATCGGCAGCAATGCGGTGGTCATCAAACCGGTGCCAGCCGGGGCCACAGCGGTGGGCATTCCGGCGCGCATCATCCCGTCCAAGGCCGGCGAGAGTGCCGATGTGTCGGGCACCGAGCGCAAATTCAGCGCCTACGGCATCACACAAGACGACGACCCGGTGAGCCAAGCGCTGCGCGGGCTGATCGACAATGCGGCTGGACAAGAGCAACAAATCGCCATGATCTGGAAGGCTCTGGAGCAGCTGTGCGCACACCAACAGGTGCCCTTGCCCCGCGATCCCGCCACGCACGAACTTTTTGAGGCGGACAAACTCAATCAGCTGGTCGGCAAATAAGCGTCAGTCCTTTGACACCACGGCCGCAGCGGCTTTGAGCTCGCGCCAGCGTTTGTCCAAGCTGCTGTAACGGGCCAGTGCCTCGGGGTCTTCACCACTTTGGTGTTGCGCCAAGGCTTCGTTTTTGAGCTGTTGCAAGTGGTCCACCATGAGCATGTTCAGCAATCGGCGCAGCTCTTGCCTGGCTTCTTGCGGGTCGGGTGGGGCGGCCTCTTCGCTGCCAGTCACCGCGTTCATCCTGTCTTGCGCCACCCACCGCTGGGCATCCTCGGCAAAGGGCTGGCCCAGCATGTGCTCGCGCAAAGCAGACCAACCCAGGGCCCCCTGCTCGTGAAATTGCGATTCGAGCCAGGCAAACAAAGGCCCGTGCGGGGAAGGTAGTGCGCAGAGCATGGCGTGGTCTTCGCTGCCCATGGTTTCCCACAGCGCCATGTTGCCCAGCAGCACGCGGGCTGCATGGTCAGCCCGACTGGCGGGCACGGTGCGCGGGCCCGTGTACACGGGTGCAGCATCACGCTTGTATTTGCTGGTGCCGAACTTGCTGCCCGGTGTCCAGTTGGGGTTCTTGCTTTTCCAGTGGCTGTTGCCGTTGGACGGCACAAAGGTGTTGGCTCCCGACCAGGCCGGTGGTTCGCCGTAGTGCGGCTCGAAATTGGGGTATTCGTGATGCCCAGCACTGGCCGCTTGACTGAAGGCCGCGTTCGCCGATTGGGGCGCGGGTGCTGCAGCAGGGCGCGCAACGGGTGCATACCGCTGTTCGCTCGCCGCTTGTTGGCCCCACAGTTTTTCAAGGCCTGCGGTCTCTAGCTGAATGAGTTGCGCCAACTCCGACAGCAATTGCTGCTTGAGCGCGCCGTCGGGCAGCAGCTGCCACAGCGGGCGGGCTTGGCTGGACAGGCGGGCGCGGCCTTCGGCGGTTTGCAGATTGCAGTCGGCGCTGGCCGCCTCGATCAAAAAGCGCGAGAGGGGCATGGCCTGCTTGATCTGCTCGGCAAAAGCTTCTTGGCCGAACTCGCGCACATAGCTGTCAGGATCGTGCTCGGCGGGTAAAAACAAAAACTTGATGCTGCGCACATCGGTGGCGTAGGGCAGGGCACCGTCCAGCGCCTTGCGGGCGGCGCGGCGGCCTGCGCCGTCGCCGTCAAAGCTGAACACCACCGAGTCGGTGAAACGAAACAGTTTTTGCACATGGTCGGGTGTGCAGGCTGTGCCCAGCGTGGCCACCGCGTTGGCAAAGCCCAGCTGGGCCAGCGCCACCACGTCCATGTAGCCTTCGGTCACCAGCACATAACCCGCGCTGTGCAAGGCTTCGCGGGCTTCGTACAGGCCATACAGTTCGCGGCCTTTGTGGAAGACCGGGGTTTCGGGTGAGTTGAGGTATTTGGGTGTGCCGTTGCCAATCACCCGTCCGCCAAAGCCGATGCACTCGCCCTTGATGTTGCGGATCGGGAACATGATGCGGTCGCGAAAACGGTCGTAGCGCTTGTCGTCTTCTTCGTTCACGATCACCAAGCCCGACTCGGCCAGCAGCGGGTCATCGTATTGGGGGAAGATGCTGGCCAGCGAGCGCCAGCCTTCGGGTGCGTAACCCAGACCAAAGCGCTTGGCGATCTGGCCCGACAGGCCGCGGCCCTTGAGGTAATCGATGGCGTTCGGCGTGATCTTGAGCTGGTCGCGGTAGGCGTTACCGGCTTTTTCGAGCACATCGCTCAGGCTGTCTTGCTTGGCCTTGGCGGCGGCGGCTTTGGCGCGGTCTTCGGGAGACTGCTGCTCTTCGGGCACCACCATGCCGGTTTGTTGGGCCAGGTCTTTCACCGCCTCAATAAAGGTCATGCCCGCGTGTTCCATCAGGAAGCCGATGGCGTTGCCGTTTTTGCCGCAGCCAAAGCAGTGGAAAAACTGCTTGGTGGGGCTGACGCTGAAGCTGGGGGATTTTTCGCCATGGAAGGGGCACAGGCCCATGAAGTTGGCGCCGCCTTTCTTGAGCTGCACGTACTTGCCCACGATGTCGACCACATCGACGCGGGACAGCAACTCCTGGATGAAAGACTGGGGGATGGCCATAAGAGAGCTATTTTCGCTGATTAGGACCCACCATCCCGGCAGGCCCAGAGACTTGTTTCGGGGCAAACCAGCATGGATTTCAGCTCAGGGTCAGGCAAACTGTTCGCCATTGGACAGCCAGCCTTCATGGAACACCTATGCCACAAACCAAAGTCAGCATCTTCGACCAGGATTTGCCTCAGACCCCCGCCAACCATGCCCCCATCTCACCGCTGAGTTTCATCGAGCGCACGGCCGAGGTGTACCCCCAGCGCCTGGCCATCGTGCATGGCGATTTGCGCCAGGACTGGGCCGGCACCTACCGCCGCTGCCGCCAACTGGCCAGCGCCCTCACGCAGGCGGGCATTGGCAAGAACGACACGGTGGCGGTGATGCTGCCCAACACGCCGCCCATGGTCGAGGCGCACTTTGGCATCCCGATGGCGGGCGCGGTGCTCAACGCGATCAACACCCGACTGGACCCGGAGACCGTGGCCTTCATGCTGGACCACGGCGAGGCCAAGGCCGTGATCGTGGACCCGGAGTTTGCGGCGGTGATGAAAAAGGCCTTGGCGCTGCGCCAATCCACACGGCCTTTGCTGGTGATCGATGTGGAGGACGCGCTGTACACCGGGGCCACTGAGCCGTTGGGAAGCGTCACGTACGAGGCTTTTGTGGCCCGTGGCGACGCCGACTTTGCCTGGAGCTTGCCCGGTGACGAGTGGGACGCGATTGCGCTGAACTACACCAGCGGCACCACCGGCAACCCCAAAGGCGTGGTCTACCACCACCGGGGCGCAGCCACCAATGCGATCTCGAACATTCTGGAATGGGACATGCCCAAGCATGCGGCCTATTTGTGGACGCTGCCCATGTTCCATTGCAACGGTTGGTGTTTCCCGTGGACGGTGGCGGCGCGTGCAGGCGTGAACGTGTGTTTGCGCAAGGTGGACGCGCAGGCCATGTTTGACGCCATGCGCGACCACGGCGTGACGCATTACTGCGGCGCGCCCATCGTGCACGGTCTGCTGGTCAACGCCCCGGCCGCCATGAAGGTGGGCGTGCCCGCCGGCATCAAGGCCATGGTGGCGGGCGCTGCGCCACCTGCATCGATGATCGAAGGCATGGAGCAAATGGGTTTTGACTTGACCCATGTGTATGGCCTCACCGAGGTGTATGGCCCCGCCACTGTGTGCCCCAAGCACCCCGAGTGGGATGCGCTGGACATTGGCGATCGGGCCCGGCTGAACGCCCGCCAAGGCGTGCGGTACCACCTGCAACGCGATGTGCGCGTGCTCAACCCCGAAACCATGCAGCCCGTGCCGCAAGACGGCGAGACCATGGGCGAGATCATGTTCAAGGGCAACATCACCATGAAGGGTTACTTGAAAAACCCCAAGGCCACACAAGAGGCGTTTGCGGGTGGCTGGTTCCACAGTGGCGACCTGGCGGTGCAGTACCCGGACGGCTATTTCAAGATCAAGGACCGCAGCAAAGACATCATCATCTCGGGCGGCGAGAACATCTCATCGATCGAGGTGGAGGACGTGCTCTACCGCCACCCCGCGGTGCTGGCGGCGGCCGTGGTGGCCAAGCCCGATGCGCGCTGGGGTGAGACGCCTTGTGCCTTTGTGGAGCTCAAAGCCGATGCCCAGGTGACGGCCGAGCAGATCGTGGCGCACTGCAAGCAGCATCTGGCGGGTTTCAAGGTGCCGCGTGCGGTGGTGTTTGGCGAGTTGCCGAAAACCAGCACGGGCAAGATTCAGAAGTTCGAGTTGCGCAAACTGGCCGGGTCGGCTCAAGCCATTGACCTCTGATTGACGCAGCGTTCAGGCAATGTCGAAGGCGTGGGTGCTGAAATGGCCAGCACGCCGGTCGGCAAAATAGTGTTCCAGTGTTTCCTTGACGGTTCTGAAAGCCAGTTCTTCCCAGGGAATGTCTGCTTCATGAAATAAACGCGCTTCCATGGTTTCATGGCCGGGATCAAAGATGTCGCTGGTCAGGCGGGCGCGGTAATACAGGTGCACCTGGCCCACGCGGGACACGCTCATCACGGTGAACAGGTCTTCCATGATGAATTGGGCACCGGCTTCTTCGGTGGTTTCGCGCGCGGCACCCTCGGATGTGGTTTCCCCCAGTTCCATGAAGCCGGCAGGCAAGGTCCATTTGCCTTTGCGTGGTTCGATGTTGCGTTTGCACAGCAGCACCTGCTCGCCCCAATGCGGCACGGTGCCGACCACGTTGAGCGGGTTTTCGTAGTGCACCGTGTGACAGGCGGTGCAGATGGCGCGCTCGCGGGTGTCGCCGTCATCCGGCAAACGGCGTGCCACGGGTGCGCCGCATTGCCGGCAGTGTCGAATGTTGCGGTCAAACATCATGAGGTGGGTTCGAAGTGTGGGGGCTGGAAAAGCGTTGGGCCAAGTCTAACCAGTCCGCCATGAAAAAACCTCCAGGGTCGTGGGTCCTGGAGGTCTTGCTGGGGACATGGCCCGATCAGGTCAGAGCCGATCAGGTCAGGTAAGGGATCAGGAACAATGCGATGCCCGGGAAGAACAGCAGCAACAAAGTGCGCAGGGTGTCGCTGATCAGAAACGGCATGATGCCCTTGTAGCTTTCGCTCAGCGGCACGTCTTTGGCCATGCCGTTGACCACGTACACGTTCAGGCCCACGGGCGGTGCCAGCATGCCAAAGCCCACCGTCATCAGCACCATGATGCCGAACCAGATGGCGGTGAACTCGGGCGTCATGCCGAAGTCGAGTTTCATGATGATGGGAAAAAAGATCGGAATGGTGAGCAGCAGCATGGACAGCTCGTCCATCACCGCGCCCAGCACCACGTACAGCAGCAAGATGCCCGAGACCACCAAGAGCGGGGCCAGGTTCATGCCGACCACCATTTCGGCCAGCTGAGCGGGCACTTGTGTGCGGGCCAGCGAGGCGTTCATGACGTCGGCCCCCATGAAAATCATGAAGATCATGGCGCTGCTCAAGGCGGTGGCATGGAAGCAGTGCAAAAACTTCTCCCAGTTCAATTCACGCTTGAGCAAAGCCGCGACAAACGTCGACGCAGCGCCCACAGCCGCCCCTTCGGTGGGGGTAAAGAAGCCCGCATAAATGCCGCCGAACACGATGATGAAGATGGCGGCAATCGGCAAAATGCCCTTGAGCGATTCAAACGTCAGTCTTTCGCGCTCTTCCTGGTCAGGGGCCTGGCCGGGCACCAATCTCACGTAAATCGCAATGGCGATCATGTAACCGACCATGGCGATCAGGCCCGGCAGCATGGCGGCGGCAAACAGCTTGGCGATGTTTTGCTCGGTCAAAATCGCATAAATCACCAAGGGCACGGAAGGCGGGATCAAAATGCCCAGTGTGCCGCCCGCAGCCAGCGTGCCGGTGGACAGGCGGCCCGAGTAGCCGTGGCGCTTCATCTCGGGCAAGGCCACGCCGGTGATGGTGGCCGCCGTGGCCACTGACGAGCCGCAGATGGCACCAAAGGCGCCGCAAGCCAGCACGGCACCCATGGCCAAGCCGCCTTTGAAGCGGCCCATGACGGCCGCTGCAAACTGGAACAGCGCTTTGCTGATACCGCCTTGGGTGGCGAAATTGCCCATCAAGATGAACAGCGGGATCACCGACAGGTCGTAGTTGGCCAAGCGGGCAAAGGCCAGGTTGTTCAGGAAATTGAGAAAAGGCGAGATGCCCGACTGCAAGATGAAGCCCACCGCACCGGCCAGAAACATGGCACCCGCGATCGGCACGCGCACCACCATGAGCAGCAGCATGATGCCGAAAATGAGCAAAGCCAACTGGATGGGGGTCATGTCGAAGCCTTTGTGTGGTCCATGGACGAGAGCGCTTGCATGGCGGCAATGAGGGCGCTGATGCCAAAAGGAATGCACATGCTGGTGAACACAATCCAATCGGGGAAACCCAGCAGCATGGAGGCCCCCATCGTTTCTTTCGCGTTGATGGCCGCAAGGCCACAGCGCCAAGACAGCAAAGCAAAAATCAGTGTCATGAGTCCATCGCCCATGCGGTCGAGTCGGAAGTTGGTGGCCTCACTGCATTTGGCGGTGAAAAAGTCCACGATGATGTTTTCGCGCTTGAACTGGCACAAGGGCATGAACAGGGCAATGGCAGCGCCAGCACCAACACCTGTCAGCTCAAAGTCGCCCAACAGGGCGGAGTCAAAAAAGTTGCGCCCGATCAGGCTGTAACAGGTCATCAGCATCAGGGCGGTCATGACCAGCCCTCCCAATATGCTGCAGAGCCGGGCGAGCCGCTCCAGGGGATTTGAAAACATCATGGTGTGCGCGTCGAGCGAAAAGTGAAAAATCCAATCGGATTTTGCGAGGGTGACACGCAAACCCGTTTCGTCTCAAAAAAAGAGCAGGGAAGTCCCTGCTCTTGGCTGAGGTCAAAGCGCCAATTACTTGGTGTATTGCTTGATCAGGTCTGTGGCGGATTGGAGCATGCCTTTGCCGTCCATGCCCTTGCTGGTCATCTCGGCCACCCAAGCATCGTCCAGTGAGTCCGTGGCTTTCTTCCATTTTTCCAGTTCAGCCTTGGGGATGATGCTGATTTTCTGGTTGGGCGAAGCTTCAAACACTTTCTTGCCTGGCACATCGTGGCCGGCTTGGGTTTTGCCCATGAAAGCCGACAGTTCGGAGCCGGAGTTTTTGTCGATGACCGCTTTCAAATCAGCCGGCAGTGAATCGTATTTGGCCTTGTTCATGGGCAGCACGAACACGGTGGTGTACAGCGCGTTGTAGCTGCGGTCAGTTTCGGCGGTGAAGTTGGTCAACTCGTTGACCTTCAGGCTGGGCGCGACTTCGTAGGGAATCACAGCACCGTCGATCACGCCTTTGGACAAGGCTTCTGGTACTTGGGGCACAGGCATGGCCACAGGTGTGGCGCCCATCATCGCCACCATCTTGTTCACCTGGCGCGTCGGTGCGCGCACTTTCAGACCCCTGAGGTCGGCCATGGTGGTCACCGCTTTGTTTTTGGTGTAAATGTTGCCAGGGCCGTGCACATGGATGGCCAGCATCTTCACGTCTTTGTAGTCGTCCTGGACGTACTTCTGGGCGTAGTCCCAAGCGGCGCGGCTGGTGGCTTCCGCATTGGTCATCATGAAGGGCAATTCAAACACTTCGAGTTTGGCCAATTTAGGGGTGAAGGCTTGCAAAGTCCAAGCCACGTCCACCACACCATCGCGGGCTTGTTCATACAACTGCACGGGTGTTCCGCCCAGTTGCATGGAGGGGAAGATGTCGCACTTCAGGCGGTCTCTGGAGTCGCGTGCAATGTTTTTGCACCAGTCGCCCAGCATGGTGGTGTGCTGAATGGTTTGTGCACTCAGAAAGTGGTGCACTTTCAGGGTGATGGTTTGGGCGTGGACAGCAAAACCAGAGGCCATCAGGCCTGCGGCCAAGGCGGTTTGTTTCAGCAATTTTTTCATGACGGGAACTCCTTCAAGGTTTAACTTCGGGATGATCATAAAACCAACCGCTTGGTCGGTTAATTGGTGTTTACCCAATGCTCGGTCATCTTTTTAACAGATCTGAGCACGAGAGGGGTGTTGCATGAATTATATTGCAAGTTAGTGTGGAATTTCTCCGAGTAAAAACCGTGATCTCAGAGTTTGATGCATTTTTTTTCATTTCTGAATGTCGATGGACAAGCTGCCCAAACCTGCGACGTGGCCTACCAAGCGATCCCCTTGAACCACCGCCGCCACCCCTTCAGGGGTGCCTGTGAAGACCAGGTCACCGGCTTGAAGTTCCCACGCGGCCGACAGGTGCTCAATGGTTTCCGCGATGTTCCAGATCAGTTTGGCCACAGTGCTGCTTTGCCGATCGACGCCGTTGACTTGCAGGCTGATCTGGGCGTTGTTCACGTCACCGGCCATGTCTTTGGGCGTGATGGGGCCGATGGGGCCCGATTCGTCGAATGCTTTGCCAATGCACCAAGGGCGGCCTTGTTTTTTCATCTCGTTCTGCAGGTCGCGGCGCGTCATGTCCAGACCCACGGCATAGCCGTAAATGTGCTTGGCGGCGTCTTCAGCTTTGATATTGCGTCCGCCCACCCCGATGGCGACAACAAGCTCGATTTCATGGTGCAGGTTTTGTGTGAGGCTGGGGTAGTTCATGGCACCCGTTTGCCCTTCATTGACCACCACCAGGCTGTCATTGGGTTTGAGGAAGAAAAAAGGGGGTTCCCGGCCGGTGAAGCCCATTTCTTTGGCGTGTTCTTCGTAGTTGCGACCGACACAGTACACGCGGTGAACAGGGAAGCGTTCAGTCCGGCCTACGATGGGCAGCGACACAACAGGCGGGGCTTCAAATGCAAAACTCATGGTGTGCTTTTTGTCGTGCGAAAGGTTTGGGCAAAGTCTGCTGAATTTCGTAAGTGCGCTTACTATAGTGGGGTGGCGTCGAGAGACGGGGCAGTACAAACCCTTGAAGAATGGAAGTGACGAAGGCATGACGAAGCGTTTTGATGTGGCCACAGCGCCTGGCCATTTGATTCGCAGAGCGCAGCAGATCGCCGTGTCGATCTTTGCCGAGCAACTGGCTGCCTTCGGCATCACGCCGGTTCAATTTGCCATCATGAATGCGCTCCGGGACACCCCAGACATTGACCAAATCACGCTGGCCAAGCGGGTGGCTTTCGATCCGGCAACGTCAGGCTCGGTGATCGGGCGACTGGAAGTCAAGGGCTGGGTCGCCCGGCAATCACACCCTTCAGACCGCCGACGCAAGTTGCTGGTGGTGACGCCGCAGGGCCTGATGGCCTTGGAGGGCATGCAGGCTGCCGTGGCCGCTGTCCAGACACACATTTTGTCGCCCTTGAGCCCTTTGGAGCAAACGCACTTCGTCGATTTACTGGCCAAATTGGTACAGGGGCACGAAAGCCCCTGAGGCACTCTCACGCCCTCCCTGACTGGAATTGATCGTGGGTCAGACTGACTGGTAGGTGAGTTCGAAATGTTCCACTTGCGGCGGTGCCGCAAAGAACGGCCCCACAATCGCGCGCCACTGGGTGAACAGTTCCGATTCGCGAAAACCAATGGTGTGGTCCTCTAGCGTGTCCCAGAAAATTTGCAACACATAGCGTTCGGGATTTTCAATGCCGTGGTTCACCTTGGCGCCGCGAAAGCCCTTGGCTTGGCTGGCCACCGTGCTGATGCCACGTTCAATGGCTTGTTGGAAGGCCGCTTGTTGGCCGGGTTGGATGCGTATGTCGGCTATCTCAAGAATCATGGTGAACTCCCTCCGTTGGTTGAGCAAACCCAGACCTTAACGCAATGGGCTGCCAATTTCAGCCCTTGTGCGACGGCTGTGCGACACGCCAGAGTGTTCAAGCCTGACCCGCACTGCGAACACGTGAGGCACGCCATACCAGCGCGGCAAACAGCACCGACACGACCGCCAAAGCTGCCGTGCTGGTGATCCAGAAGGTGTCAACGCGCGGTTGCATGGACACTGTGCCCCAGCCCTGGTAGGCCAGGCGGTAGCCACCATACAAACCCACGCCCCAGAGCAAGGCGGTGTAGACGATCAGGGGGACCACGGTGATGCGGTAGCAACGCAATATAAAAGCGCACACAGCTTGCACCGCATCGGCCAAGTGGTAGAGCGCCACCCAGCCCAGCCAGACAACGGCGGCCTGCGCCACGGCTGCGTCGGTGGTGAACGCGTGTGCGATGCTGTGTCTAAAAGCCATCAGCAATGCTGCACCTGACAACGCAGCGGCGACAGCCAGACCAATGCCGATGCCCGCAGCGCTGCGAGCCCTTTGGGTTTGCGCTGCACCCAGCCAATACCCTGTGCGTGCACTGCTGGCAATGCCAATGGACAGGGGGACCATGTACAAAATGGCGGCCAAACTGGCCGCAATTTGGTGACTGGCCAAGGCCACAGCACCGAGCCGGGCAATCAACAAGGCCATCAGGGTGAAGGAGGTGACTTCGACCATGATGGACAAGCCGGCGGGCAGCCCCAGCCGCAGAAAATGGCGAAGTTCTGGCCACTGAGGCCGTTCCATCGGGCGCCACAGTTGGTAAGGTTTGTAAATGTCCTGTGTGCGCAACCAAATCAAGCCGCTGACCAACATGAAAAGGTTCACAGCCAGCGTGGCCCAGGCACAACCGACCACCCCCATCCCTGTGATCTGAAGCCCTGCAAAGTCGATTCCAAATGTGAAAGCATACGAAAGCGGGATTTTGACCAACAAAGCACCGGCCTGCAGCCAAGTGACCAAGCGTGGAAAGCCCAGACTTTGGTTGAGTGTGCCGTACAGACGAAACAGCAAAGAGGGCACCAAGGCCAGCGCCAGCACCCTCAGGTAGGCTTGAACATCGGGCCATAAATTTTGCGGCACCTCTGTCCAGGCCAGCCAGGGCTCTGGAAACCACAGACCTGTGCAGCCAAGGGCTGCGGCACCCGCGCAAATGTAGAGCGACTGCCGAACGGATTGTCCGATTTGGACGGATCGGCCAGCACCGTGCAGTTCTGACCAGACAGGCAGCAAAGCTTGCAACAGGCCGTTGAGCGCAACATAAATGCTGATGTAGATGGAGGAAGCCAGCGAGAGCACGGCCAGTGCTTGAGGGCTGTAACGACCGGCAATCACCGTATCGGCCACGCCGAAAGCGATGACGGCCAATTGACCGATCAGCACCGTGCCAGCGTGGCGAGCGATGATGCCCTGCTCAGACATGGCTCAAAGCCCCGTTGCTCGGGATTTGAAAATGACGATGCTTTCATCCCGGTTCTCGACCCGAGGCGCTTTGGCTGCTTCGATCCAGCCCAAGGCATGGAGCTTCGCCGAGAGCAAGGACAGGTTGGCGCGGTCGACGATCAGCCAGCGACAATGTTCCTGTGGGACTTGCAAGGACAAAAGTTGCACTTGGCCATGAAATTGGAAAGCTGTGCCTTGGGCTCGGCTGATGCCAGCGTATTGCAAGCAAGTCACAGGGCCCGTGACACCCAGCACTTTTTTGACCATGGTGACGTAACTGCGGGAGAAATCGAGCAAGGGCAACCACAGGCTCATG
The DNA here is from genome assembly GCA_027485235.1 of Comamonadaceae bacterium. Taxonomy (GTDB): domain Bacteria; phylum Pseudomonadota; class Gammaproteobacteria; order Burkholderiales; family Burkholderiaceae_C; genus Limnohabitans_A. Next base: position 46,647 of record JAIXRJ010000049.1, on the reverse strand, counting down.
ACAAGCAACCAGCAAAGGACAGCGCCACTGGCCGACAGCACCATGCTTTTCCAAATGACGGTTCGGTGGTGCCCGATTCGCCATTTCACCAAGCTGAACCAGGCCAAGGTGGCCGACAAGGCCAGCACCAAAGTGGGTGCTGAAAACTCTGATTTGAAACCAGGCACCAGTCGCGCCACGTTGATGGCGGGCTGGGCGGGTATGCCCGTTTGCATGGCGATCCACACGACCCAGACCACCAGAGCGCAGACACTGAAGAATACCAGGGCGAACCAGTCAATCCAGGCGCTGAGACTTCTGCGCAATGTGGGCAGCGCAAATGCCGCGAGCGTGGCGATGGCCGGTAGCGAGACGAGCAAGGCGCGATCAGACAAACCCGTGAGCCAAGTGGTTCCGATGGTCACCACGGCAAACCAAAGCGGCAGACTCAAGTGCGGGTAGCGCCAGCCTTGTGCAAGCTGGCCACGCCATCGCCACAAAGACCACAAGGCCAAAGGCCATGCTGGCCATGTGAACCACATGATCAGCTTTGCCAAAATGTGCAGATCGAACATTTGGTGTGGCACCCATCGCCAGCGCCACAAATCGAGTGCGCCGGCTGTCGTGATGCACAACAGGCAGATCAGGGCCAGCAGACCCAGATCGAGCATGCTCAAGCGCCGCTGTGAGGGGTCTGGCCGTGCCACGGCAATCAGCCAGGAACCGCCAATGCCCAGAGCCAAGGCCAAACTGGGAGCGCCAGACAAGGTCAAGCCCAGCATGCCCGTGGCAATGGCCAGACCACTCGGTAGCCGATGGCGTGGCAATGTCGACAAACCCAAAAAGAGCAAACACGCCAGGCTCAATTGGCTCAGGGCTGGCGTGGTTTCGTGTGAGAGCCGAGCCAAGCCCAAACACGCCAGCAGTGCCAGCAGGCCACCGTCGGCCAAAGCGCAAGCGTAATCTTTGGGCTTGGCTTCTCCGCCAAAAGCAAATGCCACCGGTTGCGCAGCAGGATGGTGCGCCAACGCGTAGACGGCATACCAAGTGCACGCCAACGTCATGACCAACATGGCCACAAAGGGCGCGCGTGCCCAGACATCCTCCCAACCAGCAGGTGCCAAGCGAATGGCAAGGGCCCCCAACCAATAAGGCAAAAGCGTCAGGTTGTCGTCCATTTGTCCGAGCAATGTGGGCTTGAGCCAGCTGACGGATTCACCGCCACTCGGGCGTGCCAATTGCAGCATGTAGCCAAAAGATTCAATGTCTTTGGATTTCCAGGGCGCGCGGCCCCAAAAGCCCGGCAAAACGTATGCTGCGCACAACAAAATCAAGGCCAAGCGCGGCAGTCGACGCACAGCACTTTGGGCAACGATGGAAGGTGTGGGTTGGTTCACAGAGGAAGAAGATATCAGGTCTGATGGAAGGCAAAAAGAGTCTTCCAATGCAACAAGGGCAGACCGGTTGCCCGGACTGCCCTTGTGTAGATAACGACCTGCGGTTTATTTGCTGGAAGAAATCTTGCCGAAACGGTTGCGGAATTTCTCGACACGGCCGCCCATGTTGTCGACCGATTTTTGCGTGCCGGTGTAGAAGGGGTGCGACTCACTGGTCGTGTCCAACTTGTACCAAGGCAACTCACGGCCGTCTTCCATTTTGATCATCTCTTTGGTGTTGGCGCATGAACGGGTCACGAACTTGAAACCATTGGACATGTCTTGGAAGCAAACTTCACGGTAGTTGGGGTGAATGCCGTCTTTCATGGGGAAATCCTTTTATTTCTGCTACGGCAGCCACACTTCAGCCGATCTGAGTGCACTTTCCGCAAAACCGCAGATTATAGGGCATCAACCGCCGCGTCGCATCATGTCGAAGAACTCGGAGTTGTTCTTGGTGGCTTTCATGCTCTTCAAGACCATCTCCATCGCCTCGATTTCATCCATGTTGTACATGAATTGACGCAAGATGCGGGTTTTTTGCAGCACTTCGGGCTGCAGCAGCAACTCTTCACGTCGCGTGCCGCTCCGGTTCAAGTTGATGGCCGGGAACACCCGCTTTTCGTAAAGGCGTCGCTCCAGGTGGATTTCGCAGTTGCCGGTGCCCTTGAATTCTTCAAAGATCACTTCGTCCATGCGGCTGCCGGTGTCCACCAGCGCGGTGGCGATGATGGTCAGGCTGCCGCCTTCTTCCACGTTGCGGGCCGCGCCAAAAAAGCGCTTGGGGCGTTGCAGCGCGTTGGCGTCCACACCACCCGACAGCACTTTGCCCGACGAAGGCACCACGTTGTTGTAAGCGCGGGCCAGGCGGGTGATCGAGTCCAGCAGGATCACCACGTCTTTTTTCAGCTCGACCAAGCGCTTGGCACGCTCGATCACCATCTCGGCCACGTGCACGTGGCGCGAAGCGGGTTCGTCAAACGTCGAGGAGATCACTTCGCCCCGCACATTGCGTTGCATTTCGGTCACTTCTTCTGGGCGCTCATCGACCAACAAAACCATCAGGTGCACATCGGGGTAGTTGGCGGTGATGGCGTGCGCGATCTGCTGCATCATCACCGTCTTGCCCGACTTGGGCTGCGCCACGATCAGGGCGCGCTGGCCGCGGCCGAGCGGGGCAATGATGTCGATCACACGGGAGGTGATGTTCTCCTCGCCCTTGATGTCACGCTCCAGACGCATCTGCTCTTTGGGGAACAGCGGCGTCAGGTTCTCGAACATGACCTTGTGCTTGTTGTTCTCGGGCAGGTCGTCGTTGACCTTGTCCAGCTTGGTCAGGGCAAAGTAGCGCTCGCCGTCTTTGGGGATGCGCACTTCGCCTTCGATCATGTCGCCGGTGTGCAGGTTAAAGCGCCGCACCTGGCTGGGGCTGATGTAGATGTCGTCGGTGCTGGCTGTGTAGCTCGAATCGGGGCTGCGCAAGAAGCCGAAACCGTCGGGCAAGATTTCAAGCACGCCGTCGGCAAACACCTGCTCGCCTGCTTTGGCGCGCTTTTTGATGATGGCAAACATCAGTTCCTGTTTGCGCATGCGACCGGTGTTCTCGATTTCGAGCGTGTCGGCTTGCTTCAGGAGTTCGGACACATGGAGTGCCTTGAGTTCGTTCAAATGCATGGGATGGGGCCTGTGGCGAATCGGTCGGCTGGGGACCGTTTTTCGGATAACCGGGTGGAAATGTTCTGGACCGGAGGCCGCCCGGGGTTAGGGGCTGGTGCTTCCGGCCGTCTTGGCGCTGTCCCGTGTTCGGGTTGCCTGCGGGAAATTATGACAGGTTTTCGGGCGGCCCCAAAAACAAAAACCGGGCCATGCGGGCCCGGTTGGTGGATGACACGACCGCCCAGGCCGGACGGCATCCAAACATCATGCCAGCTGCTGGTCGATGAAAGCGGTCAACTGCGACTTGCTCATGGCGCCCACCTTGGTGGCGGCGAGCTGTCCGTCCTTGAAGATCATGAGTGTCGGGATGCCGCGAATGCCGAACTTGGCAGGGATGTCGCGGTTGTCGTCGACATTCATCTTGGCGATGTGCAGTTTGCCTTCGTAGGCGCTGGCCACTTCGTCCAGGATGGGGGCGATCATTTTGCAGGGGCCGCACCATTCGGCCCAGAAGTCCACCACCACGGGCTGGCTGGACTGGAGCACGTCGGCTTCGAAAGTGGCGTCGGTGGTGTGTTTGATCAAATCGCTGGCCATGGCCTATTCCTTGTGAACATTGAAGATGCGGCTAAAGTTGCTCCTATTTTGACAGAATCAAGACATGTTCACCTGTCGCGAGCGCCTTGCAACACTTTTTTGAGATGCCGGTTTCATCCACTTCTTACCCCACAGCCGATCCCCAAGTCCTTGAGGCTGAGGTCGCCATTGTCGGCGGCGGTCCTGCAGGGTTGATGGCTGCAGAGGTCCTGTCTCAGCGGGGGGTGAGCGTGCATCTGTTTGATGTCATGCCTTCTGTCGGACGTAAATTTTTGTTGGCGGGTCGCGGAGGATTGAACCTCACCCATTCAGAAACTGCCCTCCAGTTTCGTTCTCGATACAGCACAGGCCGAACACAAGTAGCGGCTTGGCTGGACGGTATGGATGCTCAAGCGGTGCGGAATTGGGCCCATTCACTGGGGATTGAAACTTTTGTGGGTTCTTCCGGGCGGGTTTTTCCGACTGAAATGAAAGCTGCGCCCTTGTTGCGTGCTTGGCTGCATCGGTTGCGGCACCCCCAGTCGGGCGTGCCTGTTCAGTTTCACATGCGCCATCGCTGTTTGGGCTGGCGAGGGCCCAATTTAATTTTTGAGCGCAGCAACGACCTGCCGCCCTTGCTTGTCAAGGCGCGATCCACCGTGTTCGCCATGGGGGGTGCCAGTTGGCCCCGATTGGGTTCGGACGGTGCTTGGGTGCCGCTCTTTCTTGAACAAGGCGTGGGCGTGAGTCCACTGAAGCCCGCAAATTGCGGATTTGACGTGACTGGGCGCCATGGCCAAGGCTGGACTGCGCATTTTCGTGACAAGTTCGCAGGACAACCCTTGAAGACTGTTGCCTTGACCGTGCCTGCGCTGGATGGAATGCAAGAGCCGCCCCGTTTTGCGCGCAGAGGGGAATTCGTGGTCACGCAGACCGGACTGGAAGGCAGTTTGATATATGCCGCCTCGGCCTTGCTCCGAGACGATTTGGAGCGGGGTGGGCCAGCGCTGGTGTGCATTGATTTGTTGCCGGACAAAAGCTGGGCGCAGGTGCTGGAGGCCGTGATGTGGCCTCGCGGCAGTCGGAGTTTGTCCAGCCACCTCAAGAGCCGATTGGGACTGGACGGTGTCAAGATGGGACTTTTACACGAGTTGTGCACGGCCGAGACCCTGGGCAAACCGCAGGACTTGGCGGCTTGCATCAAGGGTTTACCTGTCCATCTTGAAAAAACCCGACCCATCGCAGAAGCCATCAGCACAGCTGGCGGGGTGTGCTTTGAGGGTTTGACCCCGGCTTTGATGATGAAAACCAAGCCAGCGGTTTATTGTGCGGGGGAAATGTTGGACTGGGAAGCGCCCACCGGAGGGTATTTGTTGACCGCTTGCCTCGCCAGCGGCGCACATGCGGCACGTGGGGTATTGGCAGATTTATTCACAAAAATTAACGCTTGATGTATTCCAATGGGCCCTGTGCTGCGTTGAGGAGGTCTGAGTAACTTCATCCAATGAACGAGGTCGACATGTCGCCAGATGCATCCAAAGAATACCAATGTGCCGTTGAGGAGGCAGCCAACGCCTTCATGAAGGTGATGGCCTTGCGTGGTTTCAGTGTTCGGGATTACCCTCAGAATTTTGTGACCCAAATGGTGCATCAAACGCACTTGGCCTTCGAGGGCAACCGTGTTGGCCCCCACGACCACGCCGATGTGTTGGTTGCCGAATTGTTGCGTGCAGCGCCCCAAGCACCCCGTTTGGTGAGTTCCAGCAAAGTCAACACCTTGCCATTCCCGGCTTTGCGTCGGCGCACCGCCTGAATGACCCGAACCCGCCCCGCTGGGAGACTGCGGGGGTTTCTTGACCCCTTGAGGGGCTGAATCTTGATCGGCTCTGAGGGCCCTTGAACCTGGCTGCGGGTCATGCGTGCACAAAAAACTGGAAGAATCAGTCTTTTGCTGTTTGAACGAACAGGTCACCATTTGACTTCAGCGAGGTCTCACCGCAGACGTCGCGCGCCATTGGCAACATCCGAAATCCCCCCGGCCGCTGATCCAGTGCTCAACACCGTGGTCGTCAGGCGCGTTTTGCGCATCCAATGGTTGCTCGCCGGAGCCAACAAGCAGGTACGAAGCCACTTTATGGCAGCGCCATGAACCGAGTCTGCCTAAGCTGAAACACCCTGTATTGGGCAACTCTCAGGTGCCGAGCACAATCCTGCCCGATAAAATAGCTGTGGAGTCCAAAGTACTGTCCCTTGGTGTGTCCGAAGTGGCCAAACTGCAGGCCAACCAGAAATTGGTGTATCGAAGCCCTCGCTGGGCAAAAAGCCGTTCATTCGCCCCGTCTATTTTTTACGAGGATTTTTCCCATGAAGATTCAACACGCTTTGACAGCGGCCGCTTTGGCCGCCTTGTGTGGCCTGGCCCAAGCCCAGGTCGATCCGCTGCATGTGCGCAGCTGGGCTGCATCGTGCGCGGCTTGCCACGGCACCAATGGCTATGCAGAGCCGGGCATGATTTCTTTGGCTGGCGTGCCCAAAGAGGTCACCCTTCAAAAAATGCTGGACTACAAAGCCGGTCGCGTGCCCGCGGCCACCATCATGCACCAGCTCTCTAAGGGCTATTCCGATGAGCAGATTGCCGCGATTGCTGGCTACTTTGCCGCCCAGAAGAAATAAGGAAGAACTGCCATGCAACGTCGTCATTTTCTGCAGACTGGCTCCGCTTTGGGTGCCATGGGACTGGTTTCGGGTTGTGCCACCATGGGTGGTGGCAGCGGCCCCAAGGTGGTGGTCATTGGCGGGGGCTACTCCGGTGCCACGGCCGCCAAATACCTGCGCATGTGGTCGGAGCACAAGATCCAGGTCACCCTGGTCGAGCCCAGCGATGTCTTCATCTCTTGCCCGATGTCCAACCTCGTCATTGGCGGCAGCAGAACCATCAGTGAGATCACCACCCCCTATGACAATCTGACCAAACGACACGGCGTCAAGGTCATCAAGGACCGCGTCAACAGCATCGATGCCGACAAGCGCATCGTCAAATTGGCCGGTGGTACCGAGCTGGCCTATGACCGCTTGATCGTTTCGCCCGGTGTGGATTTCATGTGGGAAACCCTGCCCGGCATGAACAAAGCCGGTGCCAAAGACAAAGTCATGCACGCCTGGAAGGCGGGCGAACAAACCGTCACGCTGCGCAAGCAACTCGAAGCCATGCCTGACGGCGGCGTGTTCGCCATGTCCATCCCGCTGGCTCCGTACCGTTGCCCTCCCGGTCCTTATGAGCGTGCCTGCCAAGCGGCAGAGTACATCAGCAAGGCCAAGCCCAAGAGCAAGGTGCTCATTCTGGACGCCAACGACGATGTGACCTCCAAAGGCGCTTTGTTCAAAAAGGCCTGGTCTGAGCGCTACAAAGGCATCGTCGAATACCGTGGCAAACACAATGTGACCGATGTCGATGTGGCCACCAACACCTTGAAGTTCGAGTTCAACGACGACATCAAGGCCAGCGTGCTGAACGTGATTCCCTCCATGCGTGCTGGAGACATCGCTGTCAACGCCGGTCTGGCCACGGCCAACAAGCGCTGGTGCGAAGTGGACTTCCTCACCTTTGAGTCCAAAGCCGCCAAGAACGTGCACGTCCTGGGCGACGCGATCCAGATCGCGCCCGGCATGCCCAAGTCCGGCCACATGGCCAACCAGCATGGCAAGACCTGTGCGGCGGCTGTGATCGCTTTGTTGATGGGCAAAGAGGTCAACCCCATGCCGATTTACAACAACACCTGCTACAGCTATGTCAGCAGCAAAGAGGTGGTCCATGTGGCCAGCGTGCACCGCTACGACGAAGAAAAGAAAACCATGTTGACGGTGCCTGGCTCGGGAGGTTTGTCCAGCGCGGCCAACGAGCTGGAAGGTATTTACGCGTGGAGCTGGGCGCAAAACATCTGGGCCGACACACTGGCTTGATGTGACGACCATGACCCTTTACGCCCGTCGAGCTTGGCTGCAGCAAGCAGCCTGTGCCGGTGTCGGCATGTCTGCGGCAGTTTGGCCATCTTGGGCGATTGCAAACGCGTCCGTTTTCGATCGCAAAACCCTTGCAGACGTCGCCAAGGCCCTGGGCGCTAAATCTCTGACACTCAGCGCAGATGTGAAACTCAACACACTGGATTACGCTGAGAACGGGGCATCGGTACCCATGGACATCAGCACCAGTTTGCCCGGCATCGGCAGCTTGGCGCTGTTTGTCGAAAAAAATCCTGTCCCTTTGGCGGCGGTGTTCAAGCTGACGGAAGGCGTGGGTTCTGCTTTGACCATGCACATCAAGATGGCGCAGACTTCGGTGGTTTGTGGCTTGGTTCTTTTGAACGACGGACGTGCTTTTTACGCCAAAAAAGAAGTCAAAGTGGTGCTTGGCAGTTGTGGCGGCACATCCGAAACGCCGGAGGACGTGGAGGCCAAGCGGGCGACCGAGCCGACCAAAATCCGTGCCCAAATTCAAGGTGATTCTGCATTGGTGCGCATGCGCATGGCCCACGAAATGGAATCAGGGCAACGCAAGAACGCGGCTGGCAAGGTGGTCACGGCTTGGCACATTGACCGGGTGCTCATCAGCCACAACGGCAAGGAAGTCATGGCAGCAGATTGGGGTCCGGGTGTTGCCCGTCATCCCTATCTGCAGTTCACCCTCAAAAGCGCCAAGCCGGGCGACAAGGTCTCGGTCTTTTGGCGCGACAACAAGGGCGCGGCCAGAACAGATGAGCAACTGATGGTGTGATTTCATTTATCTTTGTGGAGTTCATGTGAAACTGATTCATGCGGCCATAGCGGCTACTTCCCTGTTGGTGCCCCCTGCCTTTGCCAGCATGGATTTGGCCAAGAAGAATGCGTGCATGTCTTGCCATGCTGCGGACAAGAAATTGGTGGGGCCCGCTTACCAAGAGGTCGCCAAAAAATACGGAGATCAAAAAGACGCGGTGGCCAATTTGGCCAAAAGCATCAAGGCCGGTGGTGCAGGTAAATGGGGCCCAGTGCCCATGCCTGCTCAACCCGCTTTGAGCGATGCAGATGCCAAAACACTGGCCTCCTGGATTCTGGCTGGGGCCAAATGAGTTCATCCGCACCCTGAAATGGGTGCGGATCAGAGGGCATTCAAGGGGATTTTGGCGTAGGCAATGCCGTTGCTTTCTTTGGGTGGCAACTCGCCCGCGCGGATGTTGATTTGCACCGCAGGCAGGATGAGCACCGGCATTTCCAGGGTCGCGTCGCGTTGGGTGCGCATCTCGACAAACTCGGCTTCACCGATGCCCTCGTGCACATGGATGTTCTTGGCTTTTTGCTCCGCCACAGTCGTCTCAAAATTCACAGGGCGACCATTGGGCGGGTAGTCGTGGCACATGAACAAACGGGTCTGGGGCGGCAAGCTCAAAATTTTACGTGTCGAGGCGTACAAGGTTCTAGCGTCGCCACCAGGAAAATCGCAGCGTGCGGTGCCCACATCGGGCATGAACAGGGTGTCGCCCACAAATACCGCATCGCCAAACTGGTAAGCCACACACGCAGGCGTATGCCCAGGCACATACAAGGTGTGACCTTTCAGGTTGCCCATGGTGATGGTGTCTCCCTCAGCGAACAAATGGTCAAACTGCGATCCGTCAGGCTTGAAGCTTTCTTCCATGTTGAAGATGCCCTTGAACACTTTTTGCACGCCACCAATGTGGTCACCGATGGCGGTTTGGCCACCCAAGTGCTGTTTCAGATAAGGGGCGGCGCTCAGGTGGTCGGCGTGGGCATGGGTTTCCAAAATCCAAGCCACTTTCAGATCGTTGGCTTTGACAAACTCGATCACCTTGTCCGCTGACGTGTGGCTGGTCCGGCCGGACTTGGGGTCGTAGTCCAACACCGAGTCAATGATGGCGCAAGCCGAACCGGGTTTTTCGTAAACCACATAAGTGACGGTCCAGGTCGCGGGGTCAAACATGCCGTGAACGAGGGGGTTGAGAGGGGCGGTAGTCATCTAAAACTCCTTTTTGATTAAGCTTCAGATAGTATATTGACAAATAATTTGTTAGTCAATATAATTTAACATCTTTAATTGAAAAGCCGGAAAACCCGCCCATGGACACCACCACACTGGACTTAGAAAAAATGAAAACCTCAGCCGGCCATGCCTGCCGCCTGATGAAAGTGCTCTCCAACCCCGACCGCTTGTTGTTGCTGTGCCAACTGTCTCAAGGCGAAAAGCGTGTGGGCGAGTTGGAAGAGATCTTGGGCATCGTGCAGCCCACCTTGTCGCAGCAGCTCACTGTCTTGCGAGACGAAGAGTTGGTGACGACCCGCCGTGATGGCAAAAACATTTACTACCAAATTGCCAGCCCACAAGCGTTGGCCGTCATGAACGTTTTATTCACGCAATTTTGCGAACCACAAGAAGGAGCATCCACATGAACATCGATTGGGCACATTTCTCGCCTTTCGCCTCTCTCGCCGGCGGCGTCATTTTGGGGGTGGCCTCGGCCATCTTCATTTTGGTCAACGGACGCATCTTGGGCATCAGCGGCATTTTGGGTGGGTTGTTGCCACCCAAAGCGGGCGATACAACTTGGCGTGTGGCCTTCCTCCTGGGCATGTTGGCCGCACCCACGGTTTTCCACGCCGTGGTGCCCGCGCAGTACATCACGGCCCCGCGCATTGATGCGTCTGACTGGATGGTGATTGCCGCCGGTTTGCTGGTGGGCATCGGCACCCGATATGCCTCGGGCTGCACCAGCGGTCATGGTGTGTGCGGCTTGTCTCGCCTGTCACCCCGCTCTTTGGTGGCCACACTCTCTTTCATGGGTGCCGGCTTTGTCATGGTCTACGTGCTGCGTCACATCCTCTGAGGAAATCAACATGCTTAACAAAAACCACCTCCACCGCATCGCAGAGTTTGTCGTTGGCCTGCTGTTTGGCTTGGGCCTCATGCTCTCGGGCATGACCGACCCCGGCAAAGTCATGGGCTTTCTCGACCTGTTTGGCACTTGGGACCCTTCCTTGGCACTGGTGATGGGCGGCGCCATCATGGTCGGATTTTTCGCGTTCACCGTGGCTAAAAAACGCACCAGCACCTTTTTGGGTGGCGCTATGCGCCTGCCCACCCACATGGACATGGACAAAAAACTGGTGATGGGCAGTTTGTTGTTTGGCGCAGGTTGGGGCTTGGCGGGTTTTTGCCCTGGTCCGGCGCTGGTGTCGATGGCCGATGGCCAACCCAAGGCGCTGGTGTTTGTCTTGGCCATGTTGGTCGGCATGCTGGGCTTTGAGTTGATGGACCGCTTCGTCCACGCACCCCGCAAAGCCTAACTCAACGCCGTTTGAATCTCACGATAGACAAATCCAAAGCTGAAATGGTTGACCGATGACAGCACTGCCAAGTTGGCTCCCCACTGTTCCCATGTTGGCGTGGGGTCGCCAATACAACCGAGAAAGCTTCACCAACGACATGGTGGCGGCACTCATTGTCACCATCATGTTGATCCCGCAAAGCTTGGCCTATGCTTTGTTGGCAGGCCTGCCACCTGAGGTGGGTTTGTACGCCAGCGTTGCGCCCTTGCTGCTCTATGCCCTGCTGGGCAGCAGCCGTGTCTTGGCGGTGGGGCCGGTGGCCGTGGTGTCTTTGATGACCGCTGCGGCGGTGGCAGAGCATGCGGCTGCGGGGACCCATGCCTATTGGCAAGTGGCCATCACTTTGGCGTTTTTGTCGGGCGGCATGCTGCTGATCATGGGGTTTTTAAGGTTGGGCTTTTTGGCCAATTTTTTAAGCCATCCCGTGATCTCAGGCTTTATTTCGGCCTCGGGTTTGTTGATCGCCTTGAGCCAAATCAAAACCCTCATGGGTGTGAAAGCCGAGGGCCACAACTTTTTAGAGCTGCTGTCTGCGCTGATGCACCAAGCTTCTAACCTGCACCTGCTCACTTTGGGTGTGGGCCTCGCCGCCACGGTGTTTTTGTTTTGGGTCCGCAAGGGTTTGAAACCCCTGCTCATTTCTGCAGGCCTCAAACCCAAGCTGGCCGATGTGCTGGCCAAGGCCGGCCCCGTGGCCGCCATTGCCTTGACCTCGGTGTTGGCTTGGGCGCTGGACTGGCAAGGCCAAGGCATGAAATTGGTCGGCACCGTGCCGCAAGGCTTGCCCCCGCTCACCGCGCCCTTGTGGGACATGGCCTTGTGGCAAAAGTTGTGGGTGCCCGCGTTGCTGATCAGCGTGGTGGGCTTTGTCGAATCGGTGTCGGTGGGCCAAACCTTGGCCGCCAAACGTCGTCAACGCATTGAGCCCGACCAGGAGTTGGTGGCCTTGGGTGCCAGCAATTTGTCGGCAGCCTTCACTGGCGGCTTCCCCGTGACCGGAGGTTTCGCGCGCTCTGTGGTCAATTTTGATGCGGGCGCTGTCACGCCTGCTGCAGGCGTTTACACGGCGGTGGGCATCACGTTGGCTTCGCTGTTTTTAACCCCTGCGCTTTACTATCTGCCGCAAGCCACACTGGCGGCCACCATCATCGTGGCGGTGCTCTCTTTGGTCGACTTTGGCATCTTCAAATCCACTTGGCGTTTCTCCAAACTGGACTTCATCGCCGTGGCCACCACCTTGCTGGCCACCTTGTTGGTGGGTGTGGAAACGGGTTTGGTGTTGGGTGTGGTGGTGTCTTTGGCGCTGTATTTGTTCCAAGCCAGCCGACCCCACATGGCCGCCGTGGGCCTGGTGCCGGGCACCGAGCATTTCCGCAATGTGCTGCGTCACGATGTGTTGACCAGTCCCAAGCTCGTCTGCCTGCGGGTGGATGCCAGCCTGTTTTTCGCCAACGCCCGTGGCGTGGAAGACCGCATCAACGCCGAGGTCGCAGCGCGTCCAGGCTTGGAGCATGTTGTGTTGCAATGTTCTGCGGTGAACGACATCGACGCCAGTGCCATGGAAAGCCTGGAGGCCATTGCCAGCCGATTGAAAGACTCTGGGATTGCGTTGCATTTTTCGGAGATCAAAGGCCCGGTGATGGACAAGCTCAAAACCACCCATTTCTTGGACCAACTGCACGGGCAAGTTTTTTTGTCTAACTACCAAGCTGTCCTTGCATTGACTCCTGAAGTGATTCGCTGAAACAAACCGGCGGTTCTGGTTAACGGCAGTCCCAGCCTGACAAAAATGGAGAATTGCGCCAACAACTTGGCCAGTGAACACCCCAGTGGGTCTTCGCCATCCCCCCACCCATCAGGGGTTTGCCGACAGGCTTACAGAGCGCCTGGCCATATACTTGAAAATTGGTAAGCTTTGAACACAGTTCAAAACTTGGGAAAAATTATCAATTCATTCAATATGCTTCGTCATTTCATTTTTGCAGGGTGTTTGCTACTGGGCACTGCACACACAAGCACACACGCTCAAAGCAGCGCCAACGTCACGGCCGCCACGTCGGCTCCTTGCCCCCGTGTCCTTCAGCATTCGGTCTTGCGCCTGCAAGACGAAAAACCGCAAGCCTTGTGTCAGTTTGCGGGGCAGGTGGTGGTGGTGGTCAATACGGCCAGTTTCTGCGGTTTCACACCCCAATACAAAGGACTGGAGACTTTGTATGCCCAATACAAAAACCGGGGCTTGGTGGTGCTGGGTTTCCCCAGCAACGACTTCTCGCAAGAGCCAGACAGCAACGCCAAAATTGCCGACTTTTGTGAAAACACTTTTGGTGTGAAATTTCCGATGTTTGTCAAAACCAATGTGCGTGGTCCGGATGCATCGCCGCTGTTCAAGCAGTTGGCCGAGCTGTCGGGCACGACGGCCAAGTGGAATTTCTACAAATACGTCATCAGCAGGGATGGCAAGCAAGTCAAGGGCTTTAACAGCATGACGAGTCCACAAGACAAAAGTTTTGTCCGTGAAATCGAAAAGCAACTGGCTGCCACCGGTTCTGCCCCATGACGCAACGCATTGCCATTGTGGGCTCGGGCATTTCGGGCCTGTCTGCTGCGCACCATTTGCAAGGACAAGCCCGCGTTTCCTTGTTCGAGGCGGGGGATTACTTTGGCGGCCACACGCACACGGTCGATGTGACCTTGCCCACGCCGCAAGGCTTACAAACGCATGGGGTTGACACAGGATTTTTGGTCTACAACGAGCGCACCTACCCCGGTTTGATCTCTTTGTTTGAGACGCTGCAAGTGGCGACAGCGAAGTCCGACATGTCTTTTTCTGTTCAGGTGCCAGGCCAGCACGGCCGCCGAGCGCTGGAGTGGAACGGCGCCAACCTCAACAGTGTTTTTGCGCAACGCAGCAATCTGTTCAAGCCCCAATTCTTGAAGATGTTGCGCGATGTGATGCGTTTCAACACCCTGGCCAACGCCTTGGCCTCGCGCAACCAAGACCATGAGCTGGCCCAGCCGCTGCGAGAATTCCTGAAGCAGCATGACTTGGGTTCGACTTTCCGTGATTGGTATTTGCTGCCCATGTTGGGTTGTATTTGGAGTTGCCCGACCGACCAAATGCTGGACTTTCCCGTGGCCACCATGGTCCGTTTTTGCCATAACCACGGTTTGATCCAGGTGAACAACCGTCCGCAGTGGCACACCGTGGCTGGCGGTGCCCGTCATTACGTAGAGAAAATTTTGGCAGGCGTTCCAGACCAGCGTCTGAACACGCCGGTGTTGCGCATCGAGCGGCATGTCCAAGGGGTGACTGTGCACACGCCAGACGGTGCAGAGGCCTTTGATCAGGTGATCTTGGCCACACATGCCGATCAATCCTTGGCCATCTTGGCCAAGCCCACTGCGCAGGAAGAAGCGGTGCTGGGTGCCATCAGGTTCCACCCCAACCGGGCGGTTCTGCACACCGATACTTCAGTGATGCCACAGAAAAAACTCGCTTGGGCCGCTTGGAACTACGAGCGTGCTGCGCATGACAGCACCGAGTCCGCCCGCGTGTGCTTGCATTACTGGCTCAACCTGTTGCAACCGCTGCCTTTCAGCCAAGAGGTGTTCGTTTCACTCAATCCGGTGCAGGACATTGCACCTGACCAAGTGATGGGCAGTTATGACTACGCACACCCAGTCTTTGATTTGGCAGCGATCGATGCACAAACGCGCATGCCGACACTTCAGGGCCAACAGCGCACATGGTATGCCGGGGCCTGGATGGGTTATGGATTTCACGAAGACGGTTTCAAGGCCGGCAAAGCCGCAGCCTTGGGCTTGTTGGCGGCGCAGGCCGGTTGCACATGACGGCCGCCGGTGATCCCGCCCAAGCAGCCCAAGCCCTGTTGGGGTTTGGCCAGGTTCGCCACGTCCGCTGGCGGCCAAAGCGCCATGCATTCGTCTACAAAACATTTTTCTTGATGTTGCCGATGCGGGCTTTGGCGCGTTCTGGGGCCAGTGCCTTGCCGATCAACCGCTTTGCAGCGATCAGCTTCCATGACGCAGACCACGGCGATGGACGAGCTGCCGATCAAGGCGGTGCCTTGGCATGGCTCGAAGAGCTGCTGCACCGCGAGGGCATCACCGATGCGAACGGAGAAATTTGGCTGCACTGTTACCCGCGTGTTTGGGGCTACACGTTCAAACCGGTGAGTTTTTGGTATTGCCACGACGCGGACAACCGCTTGCGTGCGGTCGTGGTCGAAGTCAACAACACCTTCGGTGAGCGCCACTGTTATTTGCTGGACCGTCCTTGCTACGGCGTGGCGCAGCGGGCCAACAAGGTGTTTCATGTCTCGCCTTTTTGTGCGGTGCAAGGTGACTACCGTTTTCGCTTCATGCGCACGGACCACAGAACGGTGGCCCGCGTTGACCACGACGACGACTTGGGCCCACTGATCGAAACCAGTGTGAGTGGTCAACTCGAACCGGTGACCGCCCGTGCCCTCAGGCATGCCTTGTGGGCCTACCCTCTGATGACGGTGATGGTGATGGTGCGCATCCACTGGCAAGCTTTGAAACTTTGGCGCAAGCATGTGCCTTTCTTCGCCAAACCCCAGCCCCCTCAAGATTTTGTGACCCGTTGATCCAGAAAATAAGCAGCCATGAACACCACGACCTCGGCCACCGTTGCCACCTTGCCCAAAGACATGCCCGCTGCAGCAGCCCGGGTGGTCGGATTGCTTCAACGCCTGCAGCATGGTGTTTTGCATGTGCAGTGGCCCAATGGGCAGATTGACCAGTTTGGGCAAGCCAGCCCCGATGGGCTGAATGCCACCTTGCACCTGCAAAATTGGAAGCCTTTTACCCAAGCGCTCAAATCGGGGGACATCGGATTTGCCGAGAGCTTCATCGCAGGCGATTGGACCACCGCCAACTTGGCCGATTTGTTGCAGTTGCTGGTGGCCAATCGGCGCGACATGGAGGAGGTGATTTACGGCCATTGGTTGGGGCGCTTGTTCTACCGTGTGCGTCACCTGTTGCACCGCAACACGCGCCGCAACAGCAAGAAAAACATCCACGCGCACTACGACTTGGGCAACGCCTTTTACGAGCTGTGGTTGGACCCGACGATGAACTATTCTTCGGCCTGGTTCGACAATGACCGCAGCCAGCCCATGGCGGTCGCGCAAATGGCCAAAGTCCGCAGGGCACTGCGCATGGTGGACGCCAAAGCCGGTGACCGCATCCTGGAAATCGGCTGTGGCTGGGGCGCCTTGGCCGAGTTGGGCGGGTTGGAGTTTGGCGCCCACATGAGTGGTGTGACGTTGAGCCATGAACAACTGGCTTTTGCCCATCAACGCATGGAAAAGCTGGGCCTGTCCGGGACCAGCCAATTGCGCCTGCAGGACTACCGCGACATCGATGACGGCCCATACGATGCAATTTGCTCCATCGAGATGCTGGAAGCCGTGGGACAAGAGTACTGGGCGACGTATTTCCAGAGCGTCGCCAAACTCTTGAAATCCGGCGGCAAAGCCTGCATTCAGACCATCGTCATCGACGATGCTTACTTTGACCGTTACGTCACCAGCACCGACTTCATACAGCAATACATCTTTCCCGGGGGATGTTTGCCGTGTCCACGCGAGTTCCGTGCCCAAGCGCAGCGCGCGGGCCTGCAGGTGGTGGATGAATTGGCCTTCGGTTTGGACTATGCCGAGACTTTGCGGCGCTGGCGTCATCAATTCATGAGTGACAAGGCGCAGGTATTGCAGCTGGGCTTTGACGAACGCTTCGTTCGCATCTGGGAGTTCTACCTGGCTTATTGCGAAGCTGCTTTCGAGCAGGGCAGCACTGACGTGGTCCAGTTCACCTTGCGCAAGCCATGATCGGGCGCCGCACCACTTTGCACTGCGGGTTTTGGGCCGGTCTCGCTTTGGCCAGCCGCCTGCCTGTGGCCTGGGCGCAGCCCGTGAACCAGAGCAATATGCCCGTGCCCGCCCGCCTGCGGGCCATTGCCAGTGACCTGCGTTGGGTGGGGGGACAGCGCTTGACCTACTGGGGCTTTGATGTTTACGACGCCAGCTTGTGGGCCAATGTGTCGTTCGCCCCGGAAGACTGGGCGCGGCAGGATTTGATTTTGGAGTTGCGCTATTTGCGTGATTTCAAGGGGCTGGACATTGCGCGGCGCTCGGTCGATGAAATCCACAAGCAGCGGGCCTTGAGCGCAGAAAAAAAACAAAAATGGTTCAGCGACTTACAGTCGCTGATGCCCGATGTGCGCAGCGGCGAGCGCCTCACGGGCATTTACACCCCTGCGAAAGGGATGAAACTTTTGCACCAAGACCGTCCAGTGGGGGAGCTGGCTGACGCAGAGTTGGCGCAGCGATTTTTGGGCATCTGGTTGGCCGCAGAAACCTCGCAGCGTCAACTGCGCCAAGGGCTGCTGGCGGGCGCTCAGCAATGAAGCCGCAATCTTGGCCTTCGCTGTTGGCCTTGAGCGGGATGGCCTTGCCCTTGGCCTTTGTGAGTCTGCCCTTGTATGTGCTGCTGCCCAACCGGTACGCCGCTGAGTTCGGTGTTTCTCTGGCATCTCTGGGGGCTTTGCTGTTGGTTGTGCGTGCGCTGGACGCGGTGCTGGATCCTTGGTTGGGCCAACTGTGTGATCGTTGGTTTGCCGCTGGAACAGCGCGGGTCAGGCAACGCAGTGGGCTTTTGTGTCTGGGCCTCATCGTGGGTTTTGCGGGTTTGTGGATGCCCGATGTCTGGATTCTTTTGTCCGGCGCGTCGGTGACACCCGACCGGGTCTGGCTCTTGGCCGCACCGTGTTTGGTGCTGGCGTATTTGTGCGCCACTGCACTCAATTTGAACTTGCAAAGTTGGGGAACGCGCTTGGGCGGGGTGGCCGTTCAGCGCAGCCGCATCACCGCTTGGCGAGAGGGTTTGGGCCTGGTGGGGGTGGTGATGGCCAGTGTGCTGCCCACCTTGCTGGATGCGCGTGCCTTGGTGCTGTGCTTTGTGTTGTTGTTGTTGCTCAGCATTTGGCTGTGGCAAAGGGCACCGGTCATGCCCAGCAAGCCGAGTGCTGTGGCCGATCAAAGCACTTGGCTGAGTCCCCTGGCCAAGCCGGCATTCCGTGCCTTGTTGCAGGTCTTTTTGCTCAACGGCATCGCCAGCGCTGTGCCTGCAACCCTGGTCATGTTTTTTATCCAGGACCGCTTGCAAGCGCCAGCGGGTTACGAAGCCCTGTACTTGGGAGCCTACTTTCTGGCCGCAGCCCTGTCGATGCCACTGTGGTTGAAAGTGGTGCAGCGGCTGGGTTTGGCGCAGGCTTGGCTGGTCGGTCTAGGTTTGAGCGTGCTGGTCTTCATGTGGACCGTGAGCTTGGGGGCAGGGGACTTGTGGGGTTTTGCCGTCATCTGCGCCTTGTCTGGCGTGGCCTTGGGCGCCGACTTGGTGGTCCCCGGCGCTTTGTTGACGGGGGTCATTCAGCGCGGCAACGATGCCGGTTCCGCAGAGGGGCGCTATTTGGGCTGGTGGCAAGTGGCCACCAAACTCAATTTGGCGCTCGCGGCGGGTTTGGCGCTGCCGGCTTTGCAGATGGCGGGTTACACCGCCGGGACACGAAGCCCTGAAGGCCTGTGGGCTTTGAGCATGGCCTATGCTGTACTCCCGTGCATCTTGAAATTGCTGGCTGCTTGGCGTCTCTGGCGTGCACGGGAACACCTTTGGGAGAATTTTCATGGTCAATAGAAGAGAACTGTTGAGTGCCGGTACTGCTGGCGCTGGCGCGCTGGCTGCTGTGGGTCTGGTCGGTTGTGCCAGTCCCAGCATCGAGGATTTCTCACAAGAAAAACCTGTGCTCGATTTGCGCACTTATTTCAACGGCAAGGTGGACGCTTGGGGGATCTTCACGGACCGCAATGGCAAAGTGGTCAAACGCTTCACCGTGGAAATGAACTGCACTTGGCAGGGCGATCAAGGTGTTCTGGATGAAGACTTTGTGTACGCCGATGGCAGCCAAGAAAAACGCATCTGGCGTTTAAAGCACTTGGGCAATGGCCGTTACGAAGGCACGGCCGGCGACGTGGTCGGGACCGCCATGGGGCAAACACGTGGCAACACATTCCGCTGGTCCTACACCCTGGCGTTGCCTGTCGATGGCCGGGTGATCAACGTCAACATGGACGACTGGATGTACTTGATGAACGATCGCGTCATGCTGAACAAAGCCAGCATGAGCAAATGGGGCGTTCATCTGGGTGAGGTCACTTTGTCGTTCACGCGGCGCAGCTGACATGGCTTTTTTCAAACCTTTGAACCCGCCGATCAGCGATTGGCGAGGGCGCAGTGTTTGGGTGATCGGCGCCTCCAGTGGAATTGGTCTGGCCACTGCAAGCGCTTTGCATGCCGCAGGCGCCCGTGTGATGGTTTCGGCCCGCAACGCCTCTTTGCTTGAAGACTTTGTTCAAACGCATCCCGGTGCACAGTCGGTGGTGTTGGATGTGAGCGTGAGCACGGACATGGCCCGGGCGGCCCAGCAAGTGCAAGCCATGCAAGGGTTGGATGTGGTGGTTTATTGCGCCGGCCATTACCAGGCCTTGAGGGCCACGGATTTTGTATTGGACGAAATGCTTCGTCACCAAGAGGTCAACTACATCGGTGCCGTGCGCATGCTGGATGCCGTTTTGCCCGTCTTGTTGGCCCAAGGGGCCGGGCACATCAGTTTGGTGGCCAGCGTGGCCGGTTACCGTGGTTTGCCCCAGAGCTTGGCTTACGGCCCTACCAAGGCGGCGGTCATCAACTTGGCAGAAGCGCTGTACTACGATGTTTCGCCAAAAGGCTTGGGCGTGAGTTTGGTAATGCCAGGTTTTGTTGAAACCCCTTTGACTTCGCACAACGAGTTCACCATGCCGGCATTGATCAGCCCCGCTCAAGCGGCGCAAGAGATCTTGTCGGGTTGGTCCAAAGGGGAGTTCCAGATCCACTTTCCCAAACGTTTCACGCGCGTGTTGCAGTTGCTGCGCGTCTTGCCTTACCGTTGGTACTTTGCCTTGGTGCGGCGTGCAACGGGTTTATAGAGACTTCCCATGACTTCACCTGCTTTGCCGATTGATGCGGACTCTCCAGCACTGGCCGTCCAGCGTGTGGTGCATTTCTTTGAGAATTTGCAGCCCTCCGATGTGGACCGCATGGACCGCATCTACACGCTGAACGCAGACTTCAAAGATCCCTTCAACGAGGTCCACGGTTTGCCTGCCATTCGGACTGTTTTTGCCCACATGTTCGACGCTTTGGAGGCGCCGCGCTTCGTGATCACGCATCAGGTACAGCAAGGGGCGCAATGCTTTGTCACCTGGGACTTTTTGTTTTCAATGCGCCGTTTCGATGCGGGCAAATTGCAGACCATTCGGGGCGCCAGCCATTTGTTTTTGAGTCAAGAGGCAGGTTTGTGGAAAGTCTCGGCTCACCGTGACTACTGGGATCCTGCCGAAGAACTCTACGAGAAAATTCCTTGGCTCAAGACGTTCATGCGCTGGCTTAAAAACCAGGCCCGCAAGTAAACCGCTTGCAGGGTGAGTCGGATCAGTTGGTGTGCAGGTCAACTTGACGACCGGCGATCAAGGCGGTGAAGAAACCGTTGAACCATTGCATGTTGACCGGTTTGGCCATGAAAATGGTGCCCTCGGGCAAGCCTCCCCTTGCGGTTATTTCATCTTGAGACAAGGCGGAGATGACCAAACAGGTCATGCGGTTGAACTGCTGGGTATGCCTGAGGGTGCGCAGCAACTCAAAGCCATCGACGCCCGGCATGTTCAAGTCGGCAATCAAGACATCCGGTTGGAGGCTGGCCATATCGATCAGAGCTTCCAGACCGGAGGACATGGCGGTGCAATCCACCGGTGTTTCACAACGGTTGCAGAAGTCTTTCAGCATGTCGCGCGTGACTGTATCGTCTTCTACCAGCAAGACCTTGAGGCGACCTTCACGGCTATCGTTCGGAGACATCAGCATGTTGTGCTTGCGCTGGTATTCGCGAATCGAAGGCATGGAGATCCGCCGATGACCACCCTGGGTCTTCCATGCCTGCAATTCGCTCTTCTCAACAAGCGTCTGGATGGTCCCCACAGACAGTCCCAGCAGTTTGGCTGCATAGGTCGTGCCGCAGTAGTCTTCAAGGGTGTCTTGGGTTGGATGTGTTTGCATGGTTTTATTTTAGTGATAAAAATGTTAATCGTGTCGAAAAATAATACTAAATAATTTTAAAGTTGACAATTTGAAACAAATGTAGCGGGTCGGGTTTCATCTGCTTGGCACGCGCAGGTCCCGCCTGCGACAAACTCAGGGGCCTGGCCTGTGTGGTGCACGATTAACATGCGCTCACACCCAACGAGGAGATCCCGGATGCCCGCTCATGCCGCTGTATGGCCAGTACGTCTGCCCGCCAAAATCACGCCTCCGGTCACATCCCTGTGGATGAACCTGGCCATCAGCGCCCTTCGATACCCTGACAAGCCGGCCATGGTTTACATGGGCAAAGCGCATTCCTACCTGGATCTGATGACGGCGGCCGAAAAAATGGCCCGGGCATTGGCGGGCTTGGGTGTCAAAGCGGGTGACCGGGTTGTGCTCGACATGCAGAACTGCCCGCAATGGGTGATCAGCCATTTCGCCATCTTGCGTCTCGATGCCGTGGTGGTGCCTGTGAACCCGATGAACAAGGCCGAAGAACTCAAACACTACATCACCGATCCCGACACCCGTGTGGCGGTGACCACCAGCGATTTGGCAACAGAGTTGGCGCAGGCCAGCGATGCTTTGCCCCAAGAGCAGCAGTTGCAGCACCTGGTGGTGACGCAGTTTTCAGATGTTTTTGAGCCCCAATCCCTGACCCCGCAAGAGTTGCCCGAGGCTTGGCGCGCTTGGTTGCTTGAGCGCCGCGAATTGCCCGCCTTGGCTTCAGGTCAAACCCACGCTTGGCAGGCTTTGATGGGGTCCGGCACCGAGACTGATTTGCCATCCGTCAAAGCGGGCCCGGATGATTTGGCCGTGTTGCCCTACACCAGCGGCACCACCGGTTTGCCCAAGGGGTGCATGCACACCCATGGCACGATCATGCACAACGCTGTGGCCAGCGGCTTGTGGGGCAATGGCACACCCGAAAATGTGACACTGTGTGTGGTGCCCATGTTCCACATCACGGGCATGGTCAGTGTGATGCATGCCAGCATTTTTCTCGGGGCCAGTTTGGTGATCATGCCGCGTTGGGACCGAGATGTGGCAGGGCATTTGATCTCCAAATGGCGCGTCACGCATTGGACCAATATCCCGACCATGGTCATCGATTTGTTGGGCAGTCCGCATTTGCAAAACTACGATCTGACCAGCCTCGCCTACATTGGCGGCGGCGGTGCCGCCATGCCCGAAGCGGTGGCCCAGCGTTTGTTGGAGCAATTCGGTCTGCGTTATGTGGAGGGTTATGGCCTGACCGAGACAGCGGCGCCTTCCCACACCAACCCGCCCGATGCGCCCAAAAAACAGTGTTTGGGCATTCCCTTCATGAGCGTGGAGTCGCGCATTGTCGACCCCGAAACCCTGGCCGAATTGCCACCCGGCGAGTCGGGCGAGATCGTGATCAGTGGCCCGCAGGTGTTCAAGGGCTATTGGAAGCGACCCGAGGCCACGGCAGCCGCATTCTTTGAGCGTGACGGGTTTCGGTTTTTCCGTTCGGGCGACATGGGCCGGATCGATGAGGAGGGTTATTTCTTCATGACCGACCGCTTGAAGCGCATGATCAATGCCAGCGGCTTCAAGGTCTGGCCCGCCGAGGTCGAGGCGCTGATGTTCCGCCACCCAGCCATTCAAGAGGCCTGCATCATCGCCACGCGCGACGCTTACCGGGGCGAATCGGTCAAGGCGGTGGTGGTCTTGCGCCAAGGTCAGCAAGGTCTTGTCAGCGAGCAAAACATCATCGATTGGTGCCGTGAGAACATGGCGGTTTATAAAATACCCCGCGCTGTGAGTTTTGTCGACGCTTTGCCCAAGAGCGGCAGTGGCAAAGTCATGTGGCGGGCACTGCAAGAAGCCGAAATGGCCGCGCTGAGCACCGACACCCAAACCGCATGAGCCTGAAACTTTCCGTCCTGGACCAATCTGCCGCCGCCGACGGGCGCGGCCAAGACGCCACCATCCGCCAGACCCTCGCGCTGGCCGAGCAGGCAGAGGCCTGGGGCTACCACCGCTTTTGGGTGAGCGAGCACCACAGCCACCCCAGCATCGTGGGCACCGCCCCCGAGGTTTTGATGGCCGCCATTGCCGCCCGCACCCAGCGCATTCGCATTGGCAGCGCGGGCGTGATGCTGCCGCATTACGCGGCCCTCAAGGTGGCTGAGCAGTTTCGTGTGCTCGATGCTTTGGCCCCGGGCCGCATTGATTTGGGCGTGGGCCGCGCGCCGGGCAGCGACGGGCGCACCGCCCAGTTGCTCAACCCCGACCGCCATGCCTCGGAGCGTTTTCCGCAGCAGGTCATGGAACTGCAAGCCTGGGTCAGTGGGCACAACTTGCCGCCAGGACACCCCGGGCACAACGTCTATGCCTACCCGCTGTCAGAGACAACGCCCGACGTGTGGATGCTGGGCAGCTCGGATTACGGCGCGCAGTTGGCGGGGCATTTGGGGCTGCCGTATGCCTTTGCCTACTTCATCACTGACGGACAAGGCGCTGACGAGGCGCTGCAGATTTACCGCGAAACCTTCCGCCCCAGTGCGGGCCTGCAAAAGCCATCTGCCGCCCTGTGTGTCTGGGCCCTCGCAGCCGACACGGATGAAGAAGCGCTGCGCCTGTTTGAAAGCCGTGCCCGCTGGAAGATGGACCGTAACTTGGGCCGCATCGGTGCCCTGCTGCCGCCCGAAGAAGCGGCGCGCGCTTACAGCCCAGCCGAGCAGTTTGCGCTGGAGCGCTTGCGCGAGTCGGCCTTGATCGGCTCGGCCGCCACCGTGGGCCGCAAGCTGCGCCAATTGGCGGCGCGGCTGCAAGTGCAAGAGTTGGTGCTCATCACCTGGACGCATGACCCTGCGGCCCAAATGCGCTCCTACGAATTGCTCGCCCAAGAATTTGCGCTTGCGGCAAACTGCTGAGCTTTGAATTTTTAACCCAAGGACTTTGAGATGTTCACCACTGCGATCGCTGGCAGCTTGCCCAAACCCGCTTGGCTTGCCGAAACCGAAAAACTCTGGCCCCAGTGGACCACCCAAGGCCCCGAGTTGCAGCAAGCCAAGGCCGATGCCACGCTCCTGTGGATCAAGGCGCAAGAAGACGCTGGGCTGGACGTGATCGGTGACGGCGAACAAGCCCGTCAGCACTTTGTGCACGGCTTTGTCGAGCAGGTCGAGGGCATCGACTTTGTGAACAAAGTCACCATGGGCATCCGCAACAACCGCTACGACGCGCAAGTGCCACAAGTCATCGCGCCGCTGCGCCTCAAAGGCCGCGTGCACGCCTTTGAAGCCCAACTTGCGCGTGCCCACACCCAGAAAAAACTGAAATTCACCTTGCCCGGTCCGATGACGATTGTGGACACCGTGGCCGACCGTTTTTATGGCGACAAGGTCAAGATGGCCATGGCCTTTGCCGAGCTGCTGAACCAAGAAGCGCTGGCGTTGCAAGCCGATGGTGTGGACATCATCCAATTCGACGAGCCTGCTTTCAACGTCTACATGGACGAAGCGGCCGACTGGGGCGTGCAGGCGCTTGAAATCGCTGCGCGGGGCTTGACCTGTACCACGGCCGTGCACATTTGTTACGGCTATGGCATCGAGGCCAACAACAAATGGAAAGAGACGTTGGGTCAAGAGTGGCGGCAGTACGAAAAGGTGTTCCCAGCCTTGGCCAAGAGCAGCATCCAGCAGGTCAGTCTGGAGTGCATGCACTCGCATGTGCCGATGGAAATGATGAAGCTGCTCGAAGGCAAAGACGTGATGGTGGGTGTGATCGACGTGGCCAACCCGGTCATCGAAACGCCCGAAGAAATCGCCGACACCATTGGCCGCGCCTTGCAGTTTGTGCCCAAGCACCGCTTGATTGCCTGCACCAACTGCGGCCTGGCTCCGATGAGTCGCGCCGTGGCCGAGGCCAAACTCAAGGCGCTGGCCGAAGGCGCCAAGCTGGCCAGCCAACGCTACGCCTGAAACCCAAAACTGTGACACCCATGCCCCAACAACTGCTGCAGCCCCCGCTGACATCGCCTGATCTTTTGAATGCCACCTTGGCAGATCAAGGCTTTGCAGTCTTGGGTGCTGCCAGCGTTTGCGCTTTGGCGGGCATACCGCTCGATGCCTTGCCAGCACTGGAGCCCAGTTGGCACGACTTGCCGCCTGACCAGTACCTGAAAGACGGTGGGCGTTACCGCCGCAGGCGCCACGCCAGCTATGAAGTCACCGGCGACCTGGCGCTGGCCGTGCCGCACCGGGCCCATTGGCAGCCCTTGTCGTACAACGCCTTGCACGGTGGCATGCAGCGCTGGTTCGATCCCATGGCCGCCGAGGTGTTGCAGCAAGCGGCGTGGCAAAAATTGTTGTGCTGGCTGGGCCGTGTGGCCTCTGCCGCCCAGGGCGAGCAGACCTGGTTCACTGAAGCCCACCAGTTTCGCATCGATACCACCGGTGGCATCGGCCGGCCCACGCCAGAAGGCGCGCACCGTGATGGCGTGAATTGGGTGGCGGTGTTTTTGGTGGGTCGCCACGGCATCAAAGGCGGAGAGACGCGGGTGTTTGACATGGACAGTCCCCGCGGCCAGCGCTTCACCCTGACCGAGCCTTGGTCGGTTCTGCTGCTGGACGACACACGTGTGATCCACGAAACCACGCCCATCCAACCCGAGCAAGCCGGCGGTTGGCGCGACACGCTGGTCATCACGCTGCGATCGGGTGGTTTCTTGGATGAGCCGACGGCGCGGGCTGCTGATTCGCCTTGAATCTTTGGACATGGACCCCGGATCCAGTCCTGGGTGCGAGCACGGCTGAGGTGCCTGCCACTTTGGCCATGCCCGAACAGGCGCGTGTCTTGAAATTCACATCCGCTCAAAAATCGCCGCAATGCCCTGACCGCCGCCGATGCACATGGTCACAAGCGCGTAGCGGCCATTCACACGCTGCAGCTCGTACAGCGCCTTCACGGTGATCAAGGCACCCGTCGCGCCGATGGGGTGGCCCAGCGAAATGCCCGAGCCGTTGGGGTTGACCTTGGCCGGGTCCAGACCCAGTTCGCGCGTCACGGCGCAGGCTTGGGCGGCAAAGGCTTCATTGGCCTCGATCACGTCCAAATCGTTCACGGAGAGTCCGGTTTTTTTGAGCACCGCGTGTGTGGCCGAGATCGGGCCCACGCCCATGATCTTGGGGTCCAGACCGGTGTGGGCATAAGCCACCAGGCGGGCCATGGGCTTGGCCCCACGCGCCTTGGCGGCACCGGCTTCCATCAGCACCACAGCAGCCGCGGCGTCGTTGATGCCCGAGGCGTTGCCTGCGGTCACGGTGCCGTTTTCCTTCACGAACACCGGCTTGAGCTTGGCCATGTCTTCAAGCTTGCAACCGGGGCGGAAGTGCTCGTCGGTGGCATAGGCCACGTCGCCTTTTTTGCTTTTCAGCATGACCGGCATGATCTGCTCTTTGAAGCGGCCTTCCAGCGTGGCGCGCTCGGCGCGGTTGTGACTTTCGACCGCCAGGGCGTCCTGCATCTCGCGGGTGATGCCGTACTGGGCGGCCACGTTTTCGGCCGTCACGCCCATGTGAATCTTGTGAAAGGGGTCGTGCAGGGCGCCGACCATCATGTCGACCATTTGGGTGTCACCCATGCGGGCACCCCAGCGGGTGTTCAAGCTCGCATAGGGCACGCGGCTCATGTTCTCTGCGCCGCCGCCAATGGCGATGTCGCAGTCGCCCAGCAAAATCGATTGGCTGGCGTTCACGATGGCTTGCAAGCCCGAGCCGCACAGGCGGTTCACGTTGTAAGCTGGCGTGGCCTCAGCGCAGCCGCCATGGATGGCCGCCACGCGCGACAAATACATGTCTTTGGGTTCGGTGTTGACCACATGGCCGAACACCACATGGCCCACGTCTTGACCCGACACGCCGGCGCGGACCAGCGACTCGCGCACCACTTGCGCGGCCAAGTCGGTCGGTGGAATGTCTTTGAGGCTGCCACCAAAAGTACCAATCGCGGTGCGCACACCGCTGACAACAACAACTTCACGGCTCATGGGAATGTCTCCAACAGGGGAATAAAAAAACAAAAAACCAATCGGTGTCGATCTGGGAGGCCGCAGCCTTTCTGGCTGCAACTGCCAGGTCCTCCTCGGCGCGACGGGAGATCGTCATCCGTTCATGCGCGCCCTGCCGCAATCGGTGGCGGATGGCCAAGCCCATGCCAAGGGATGCGCCGATCAGGATGTACAGCTGCTTTTGCATGGGGGCAATACTAGCCCTTGCGCGGCGGCTGCGCCAAGATTCCGGGCGATTTTCAGTAGCGCAGATGACAGCCGCTGCACCGGGTGGGGTGACGGAATGCCTCAGTGACCACGGCTCAACTGCGACAATGCAAACTTCAAAACAATCGGCTTTGGACCATTTGCCGCAACCTTGATGGGCCTCACACCATGAACTCTTTGAACCCCAAAAAACTGCTGCTGACCAAATGGACCGCCGTCAAGCCCGTGGCCAAGCAAAAACACTTTTTGGTCAGTCGGGTCATTCAACCCCTTTTGCCCACCGATCCGATTGAAACGGTGGAAATCGAAGCGGTGTTTTCCAAGGCGGTCCAGCGGGTGGCTTGGCGTGATCTGCGCGATGACAGCGTCTGGCGCCAAGGCTGGGTTTGAGCACCGAATCGCCAAGTGGTTCGATTCGGTGCCACGGGCCTGTCCGCAAGGTCACGGGGCCACGGGCGACCTGACCAGGCTTTGACCAGCGGTCAAGGCACAGTGGGCTGGCTACCCTGGCATGGGCGCTGGGAGATCAAGAGTCGGCTTTGAAGCCCAGGGCTGTCACCAAACGCCGGGCCATTTCCGAGTCTTCGCCCAGACGACGCGTGTGTTCAGCCGAAGTGCTGGCCTCCAGGTTGGCGGCCAAAGGGGTCACAAAGTCCCGGATGTCTTGCTGGCTCATGGCCTGGCGCAGCGCCGCATTCAGGTTTTGCTTGACCGCTTCGCTCACCCCTGCAGGCGCGAAGAAACCAAACCATTCGCGCACCAGCAACTCGCCAAAGCCTTGCTCGCGGTAGGTGGGCACATCGGGGGTGAAAACTGCCCGATCGGGGCCTGAGGTGGCCAAAATCCGGACTTTGCCGCCTTTGTGGTGCTGAACCCAGTCGCCCAAAGGCGACGACATGCCCGCAAGCTGCCCGCCCATGACTTGTGGAATGGCGGGGCCAGAGCCCGGGAAAGGGACGTTGGTGATTTGAAAACCACCCAGCATGGCCAAGCGACCCGCCAGCAAGTGCGGCATGGAGCCCGCTGCGGGGTTGCCAATGCTGGCTTTGCCAGGATTGGCCTTGGCCCACTCGACAAAGTCCTTGATGTTTTTGACCGAATCGGGCACGGCAGGGCCCACCACGAAAGCGTGGTCGGTGGAATGTCCAATGCCGATGGGGGTCACATCGGACTGCGCGTAACTCAGCCGGGTGTAAGAGTGCGGGTAAATCGTCAGCATGGAG
Organism: Comamonadaceae bacterium; assembly: GCA_027485235.1. GTDB lineage: Bacteria > Pseudomonadota > Gammaproteobacteria > Burkholderiales > Burkholderiaceae_C > Limnohabitans_A. The sequence goes on along the minus strand of JAIXRJ010000049.1, from coordinate 17,932 downwards.
GCGGGCGAATACAGGATGTGGGCCCCATCGGCCGCCGCAGACTTGAGGGTGGTGACGCCGATTTGGCCGCCAGCGCCGGGTTTGTTGTCCACGATGACGTTGTTGGCGTAAGTGCCACGCATCTTCTCAGCGATGCGGCGGGCAAAGGCATCGGTCGTACCACCGGGCGGGAAACCCACAATGATGCGCAGATTTTCCAGGCGAGTTTGTGCAAAGTTGGGCAGATGGGTCAGGCCCAGCAGGGTGGCTGCAGCGCCTTGCATCAGTTGGCGACGGTTGGTCATGGTTTGGGGTTCCTCAAATCAGGTGAATCAATACAACAGAGGATTGAAACACTTCGAATGGGGGATTCACAGAGGGTATTCACTGACCGTGACGGCTTTGAATCAGGCGAACAGCCCACCCTGCCGAGGAAGCGGGTGTGCAGCGGGGCCGTGTTTTCCAAAAGCCCCCAGCGCATGGCTTGGTGTGAACTGAAAGACGACCAGGTCTGGGGGCAGGGCTGGCACCCTTCGCGCCCGTCTGGGCTCCCGACAAGCGGGCATAACGAGGCTAAATCGACGTTTTTTTTATGTGATACTGATGCGCCACCTGCGAAAGTGGCCCCCCATAATCAGGAGACAACATGCGTTTGAAACACCCATTGAAAAGAATTTTGGCCGTGGCGCTCACAGCCGCCCTGCTGCCGCTCAGCGCGCTGGCACAGTCGTACCCGTCCAAGCCCATCAAAATGATCGTGCCTTTCCCGGCGGGCGGCACCACCGACATCGTGGCCCGTTTGGTGGCTCAAAAAATGAGCGAGTCCATGGGTCAGGCCGTCACGGTCGATAACCGCGGCGGTGCGGGCGGCAACATTGGTGCGGACTTGCTGGCCAAGTCGCCCGCCGATGGGTACACCATCATGATGCACAACTTGTCGTTCCCATTGGCTGCGGTGTCGCAGGCTTTGGCCAACCGCTTGCCGTTCAATGTGGACACGGATTTCGCAGGCGTCTCGATTGCCATTTATGTGCCCTTCATTTGGACGGCTGCGCCCTCGGTGCCGGCCAAAGACTTGCGCGAGTTGGCCAACTTGCTGAAAACCAACCCCAGCTTGCAATACAACTACGGCTCGACCGGCCCGGGGTCGACCATGCATGTGCTGGGCGAGGCGTTCAAAAAAGATGCAAACGTCAACATCACACACGTGCCCTTCCGGGGGGCGGCACCCCTGAAGCAAGAGCTGTTGGCGGGGCGCTTGCAGGTGGGGGGTGATCAGCTGTCTTCTTCGTTGGCCGAACTCAAGGCCGGCACATTGAAAGCACTGGCCACCACCGCATCCAAGCGGATTGTAGGCTTGCCGGACATTCCGACCGTGAAGGAGCTGGGCTTTCCCAACCTCGAACTGGAAGGGTGGAACGGCGTATTTGCGCCGGCCAAAACCCCCAAAGACATCATTGAGCGCCTCAACAAAGAAGTGGTGGCTGCGGTTCGCCACCCCGATGTCGCCAAGCGTTTGGCCGACCTTGGCGCGGAAGCGGTAGGCTCCAGCCCCGCCGCTCAAGACGCGATCTTGCGCAAGCAGATGGACCAGTTCCGCGGCATCATCCGCGAGATGAAAATCGAATAAGACCCGGCTGGACCGGTCCACGGCCGGTCCAGGGTGCCGGCGCTCACATCATGCGCGCTTGCCGCCTTGGGCCAACCACCACACGGGCAGTTCGGTGCAGTCTTTGTCGTCCAAGCCGTTTTGCGCAGCTTGGTTGAACTGCGCCAAGGCCAAGCTGGTCAGTGGCATCTCTCGCTGTGTGCTTTGGCCTTGGGCCAACATGGCGCGCAGATCTTTGCGCATGGTGGCCACGTTCACAGTCACTTGATCGCTCTTCTTTTGCTTGAGCGTTTGTGCCAGCATGGCGCCACGGACCTTGAGCATATTGGGCCCCCCCGAGCTGTCCGACAAAATATCCACCACGCGCTGTGGGTCCAAACCCAAAGGCTCGACCAAGGACAGCGCTTCGCTCAAGGTTTGCCAATACACCATGAGCGGCAAGTTCACCGCCAACTTCATGGTGGCACCTGCGCCATGTGTGCCCACATGCTCGACCCGCTTGCACAGGGTTTGCAGCAGGGGCAAAACCATGGCCACATCTGCGGCCGCACCCCCCACAAAACCCAGCAGCTTGCCTTCTTTGGCTGGGCCCACACTGCCGCCGACGGGACACTCCAAAAAGACCGCACCCAGCGCAGCAAGTTGGGCCGCCATGGCTTGGGGTTTGGCGGGCTGCACAGTGCTCATGTCGATGAAAACCTTGCGCGCTAAGGCGGGCGTTGACGCCAGCGCTGAAGCGCCAGCGCCATTCAAACCAGACAGCAGACCCGCAGGCCCGCCATACACCTCGTCCAAGGCCTGCTCATCGGTGAGCAAGGTCAAGACCACATCCACAGCCGCCGTCAGCGCTTGGGGACTCTGTGCCCACTGGGCCCCAGCATCGCGCAAACCCTGCGTCTTCTCGGGGGTTCGGTTCCAAACCGTCAGGTCATGGCCCTGCGCCAACAAGCGTGCGCCAATGGCTGCGCCCATTTTCCCGATGCCTGCAATACCAACTTTCATGGGGTCTCCTGTGAGTGAGCATCAATTTTGCTTGAAAAACCCACAAGCCACCGAGCCCATGGCATCCGTGGAGATGGCAGGCCTGCGGCCCACGTCAGGTGCTTCAGACCATGGGCAAGTCGTCCCAACTGGTGGTGTAGTTGGGGGACTTTTTCGATTGCTTCATTTGCCAGCCCGCGTACGCCCCCTGCGTGGACACTTTGACGGTGCCTCGACCATAGCGGGCGTTCAAGCTGTCCAGGGACTGCATCAGTTTTTGCTGATCAGGCCGTGCGCTGGTCAGCAAATCGCCTTGGTGGTGGGTCGTGGGGCGGATGTCGCTCAACACGACCCCTGCTTTTTTGTAGGCGTAGTCTGGCTTGAACATGCGTTCGCACAAAAAGCTGGCCCACCGATTGATCTCCAAGGAGTCATGGGTTGGACAAGGCAATGGCACGGCCAGACTGGGCATGTATTGGGGCAATTCTTTGCGAAAGCGGTTGGTCTGCAAGAAGACCTGTATCACCGCTGCGTGGCTGTTTTGGGCGCGCAATTTGGTGCAAGCGTTGGCCACAAATGTGGACAGTGCATCTTTCAAAACAGGCAGCTCGGTGACCATGCTGCCAAAAGAGCGGCTGGAAATGATCTGCTTTTTGTCGGTTTGCACTTCCTCCAACGCCATGCAAGGCGTTTCCTGCAACTCGCGTTGCGTTTTCTCCATGACCACACCGAACTCCGCACGCAGGCTGGGGATGTGGGCTTCACGCAAATCCAAAGCCGTGGTCACGCCGTGACGCGCCAAGCGTTGGGTCAGCTTGCGGCCGACGCCCCAGACCTCTTGCACCGGCAGGCATTGAAGCAAGCTCGATTTTTGGGGCGCAGTCAAGGCGTTGTAGTTGAAAACGCCCTTGGACCGCGGGTGCTTTTTGGCCACATGGTTGGCCAGTTTGGCCAAGGTCTTGGTGGGGCCAATGCCCACGCACACCGGCATGCCCGTCCACATGCCCACGCGTTCGCGCATGGCGTAACTGAGCGCTCGCAACTGGGGCAGGCCTGTCAAATCGACAAAGCATTCGTCAATGGAGTAGACCTCGCACTGCGGCGAAAACCCGCTCAAGATGGTCATCACCCGGTTGGACATGTCGGCGTACAGGGCGTAATTGCTGCTCAAGGCCAAGATGCCATGCTCTTCGGCCAGCGCTTTGCACTCAAACCAGGGCTGTCCCATGGGGACGCCCAGCGCCTTGGCCTCGTTGGATCGGGAGACCACGCAACCATCGTTGTTGGACAAGATGACCATGGGCACCCGAGCCAAGTCGGGCCGGAAGATCCGCTCACACGAGACGTAAAAGTTATTGCAATCTACAAGCGCCAAGGCTTGCTGGCGGGTCGGCGGCATGGCGTCAATACAGCTTATGGAGATTGCGCGTGACTACACCCCAAATCAGCAACTCTTGACCGTCTTTGACCACGATGGGGGGGAACAGCGGGTTTTCTGCGATCAGTTTGACCACCCCCCCACGGCGATGCAGGCGTTTCACGGTGTACTCGTCGTTCAGCACCGCTAACACAATGTTGCCGTGCTTGGCCTCAATCGAGCGGTCCACCAACAACTCGTCGCCTTCGTAAATACCGATGCCGTTCATCGAATCCCCCTTCACCCGGAAGATGAAGGTGGCCTCTTTGTTGCGGATCAGGTGCTCGTTCAGATCAAGGCGTTTGCGCGTGTGGTCCGCCGCTGGCGATGGAAACCCCGCCCGAACGGTCCAAGCGCACATCGCCAACCACACCTTGGTGTCGGGCACACAGACGGGCTGCGGGGATGAAAGGTCGGCTGTTGTCATGCCATAAATATACTGTACATTCATACAGCTTGCAGCATCCCGTCTGAAAATTTGGGCCTGCAGGCCCGCTGGCAGGGTCAGCCGCCGTGCGCTTGCATGGCTTTGCCCACCTCCAGCGTGCCTTGCGCAGCGCCCGACAAGGGCACGGTCTCACCCTGGCGATCGCTCACTTGGGCCAAGGCCGCCGCCAGGCGCTCGGGGGTGTCGGGGGTCAGGCCCAGGTGCACCCCTTGGGTCAAGGTGATGTGGGCCACTTCAAAGCTGCCGGCGCCGGCACAGAGGATGGTGCGGTTGGGGGCATTGTCGCTGGCCATCACCAGCATGGCGGGCACCACGGCCTGCGGCTCCAGGGCTTTGAGCACCGCTTCGGGCATCAGGCCTTCGGTCATGCGGGTGGCGGCGGTGGGGGCCAGGCAATTCACGCGGATGTTGTGCTTCTCGCCTTCGATCGACAAGGTCTGCATCAGGCCCGCCAGCGCCATCTTGGCCGCGCCGTAGTTGGCCTGGCCGAAGTTGCCATACAGGCCGCTGGACGAGGTGGTCAGCACGATGCGGCCATGGTTTTGCGCCTGCATGATGGGCCACACCGCCTTGGAGCAATGCACGGCCCCCATCAAGTGCACGTCGACCACCAAACGGAAATCGGCCAAATCCATCTTCGCAAAGCTCTTGTCGCGCAGGATGCCGGCGTTGTTGACCAGAATGTCCACCCGGCCCCAGGTGTCCATGGCCTGCTGGACCATGGCCTGCACGGCCACAAAATCGGTCACCGATGCGCCATTGACGATGGCCTCGCCACCGGCGGCGCGGATTTCATCGACCACGGCCTGCGCCGCCGAGACCGAGCCACCCACACCGTGCACATCGCCGCCCAAGTCGTTGACCACCACTTTGGCCCCACGGGCGGCCAGCGCCAGCGCGTGCTGCTGGCCCAAACCGCCGCCTGCACCCGTGACGATGGCCACGCGGCCTTTGAAATCGATGCTCATGGAAATTTTCCTTGTGAAATGCTGGGGTTCAATGGGTGACAGGTCCGTCCATGGCCATCTGCTAATCTGAAGCGGTGCACACCCGTCTGCTTGCAAACCAATATAAATCAGCCCGAGCCCAGGCTCTGTTACCCGCTTGACACCCGCCCCATGGAACTGAACACCGACACCATCACCACCCCCCCCGCAGACGCTGCCACCGTGGTCTTGCTGCGCGACACGGCCGACGGGCTGCAGGTTTTGCTGCTCCGGCGCCACCAGGCCTCGAATGTGCTGGGCGGAGCCTATGTCTTTCCAGGCGGCAAGCTGGACGCGGCCGATCAGCAAGCCGAGGTTTTGTCGCGCTTGAGCCAGGGCATGGGTCACTTGCATGAGCGGCTGGCCGAGCCCGAATTGCCCCACGCCAAAGCAGGCGGTCTGTTTGTGGCGGCGATGCGCGAAGCCTTTGAAGAATGCCGCGTGTTGCTCGGCCAGACCGAACACGAGGGCGCCGATCTGAACGCCCTGCAAGCGAGCTTGCGTGATGGCCAAAGCTGGACGCAAGCTTTGCAAAGCCACAGCTTGACGCTGCAAACCGAAGCCCTGGTGCCTTGGACGCGTTGGATCACGCCCAAGCAGGCCTCGGTCACCAACAAGCGCTTTGACACCCGCTTTTTCATCACGCTGGTGCCTGCGGACCAAACCGCTCGCCACGACGAGCATGAGACCACCGAGACCCTGTGGATCGGCCCACGCGAAGCCCTGCTCCGCTACTGGAACCGTGAAATTGAATTGGCCCCACCCCAAATCATGAGCCTGGTGCACCTGTCGCGCCATGCCAACGCCCAAAGCGTGCTGGCCGAAGCTATCGGCCGCAAACCGCCCGTGGTGCAGCCCGAGCCCTTTGACCAGGACGGCATCCGCACCATCTGTTACCCCGGCGACCCACGGCACTCGGTCGCCGAGCCCGCCTTCCCTGGGCCCAGCCGTTTGATGTTCAAAGACAAACGTTTTGAACCCGAACTGGGGCTGGCTGCTTTGCTTGACTAGAATATGGAATTCATACGTTTCATTTTGTAACGTGATTTCAAACTTTCAAATTGCACCCACCCTTTATGAGCCCGTCTCCCATCCCCACCTACTTGTCCGTTGAACGGGCCATGGAGTTCATTGGGGATACCGATGGGGTGTTGAGCCTGCTCAAGACCTTGCAACAGACGCTGAGCACAGATTTGCCCTTGCTGGTGGACTTGCTGAACAAAGACGATGTGTTGGGCGCCAACCGCGTGTTGCACCAGCTCAAAGGTTTCACCCCCGTGTTCTGTGTGGACAGTTTGGTCGAGCGCGTGGTGGCCGTCGAGCAACTGAGCAAGCATGGTGAGCCCGCCGAAGTGCGTAACGCTTATGGCCGCCTGGCCCCGCAGCTGGAGCAACTGCGCACCGAAGTGGTTGACCATTTGGCCAAACACGGCTGAGTCCCTGCAAACCTGGATCCCGGCGCAGGGCTGCCGGATCCTGTCCGGCACGACCTGTTTCTGTGTCGCCCCGGACCTGCTTTGTCACCCCGGACTTGATCTGGGGTCCACATCCCCCGCAGCATGGACCATCAACCAGCGCGCGATCTGAGCAGGATCATGGACCAAACGCAGTTCATCGAACGCCTGCTGCGCCTCGGGATAGACCCTGCGCAGGTAATTGAGCCACTGCTTGAGGCGCCCTGAACGGTGGCGAGGCGCCACCCGCGAGCTGACCCCTGCCCAGAACACTTGCAGCAAACCGGCGATCACCGGCCAAGGCACAGCGCGGCCATCATCGCCTTGCGACAGCCCAGCATCGTGCTGCGCAATGGCCAGCGCCAGCCCGGGGTCGGACACCATGCCGCGCCCAATCATCAGGCGATCGCAACCGGTCACTTCTCGGCAACGCAAGGCGTCGGCCACGGTCCAGATTTCGCCATTGGCCACCATGGGCATGCGCACATGCCGGCGCAAATCGGCGATCCGGTCCCAATACGCGGGCGGACGGTAGCCATGGGCCTTGGTGCGGGCATGCACCACCAAATCGCTGGCACCGGCCGCTTCGATGGCCTGGGCGCAGTCTTCGGCGCGGCGGTCGTCGTTGTAACCCAGCCGCATCTTGGCCGAGACCGGGATGTGCGCAGGCACTGCCCGCCGCACGGCCGCCACGATGTGTCCCACCAGTTCGGGCTCGTCCAGCAAGACCGCGCCACCACGGTGCTGGTTGACGGTCTTGGCGGGGCAGCCAAAGTTCAGATCAATGCCATGCGGCTCCAGTTCGGCCAAAGCTGCCGCGTTGTCGGCCAAACAGATCGGGTCAGAACCCAGCAGCTGCACCCGCACCGGCACGCCTGCGACCGTGCGGCTGTTGTTGAGCAGTTCGGGGGCCACACGGATGAAGGCCCTGCGCGGCAAGACCGTGTTGGTCACCCGGATGAACTCGGTCACGCACAAATCCACGCCACCCACCCGCGTGAGCACGTCGCGCAGCGTGTGGTCGAGCAGGCCCTCCATGGGCGCCAACAGGAGTTTCATCAGGCGGGAAACCTCAACGGCGCGGCGGCTGGGTGCTTCAGCCCAGTTTGCGCTTGAGGCGAACTTCTTCCACCTTCACGCCGCCCAAAGGCACGGTGCGGGCAGTGTTCATCTCGCGCTTGAAACCCGCCAACTCGTGAAAACGCAAAGTCTGTTCGTGCAACAAAGGCAGCCACACGGTTACATCGGTGCAGTCTTCGTCCTGCAGGCCTTCGCGGGCGGCATCCCACAGGGCCAGGCCCACGCCTTGGCCGATGCGCTCGGGCGCGGCGTAGATGGCCCAAATTTCACCGGTGGTGTTTTTGGATTTCGGGTCGCGCGAGCGGTCAAAACCCACAAAACCCACGATCTCCTGGCCGTCCAGCGCCACCATCACCTGGGGTTCACCGTATTCAATGGCTTCTTTCCAGAACGTCACGCGCTTAAGGATGGGCGTGGCGGCCCAATGCTCGTCAGGCACTTGACCGGCATACGCCATGCGGCAAGCGTTCAGGTGCAAGGCGGCCACGGCGGGGGCGTCTTTTTGGGTGGCAAATCGTACTTGGATATCGGACATGTTCTGGGCAATCGAAAGGGTCACAAATCGCTTGGCGTGGCCTGCACAACCCAGCGGAAAACCCGATATTGTCGCCGCATCGGTTATCTTCAGTGCATGAGCCTGTTTTCCTCACGTTTGACACTTCTGTTGCGCCTGGTGCTGGTGACACTGGCGGGCAGCTTGGGCCTTGCAGCGGCCACTGTGCAGGCCCAAACGCCCGCCCGATTTGCCGACAACATGGCCGAGCGAACCCGGGCCTGCATGGCCTGCCATGGTGACCAGGGCCGCGCTGGGCCTGATGGTTATTACCCGCGCCTTGCGGGCAAGCCCGCCGCTTACCTGCACCACCAGTTGCGCAACTTTGCACAAGGCCGCCGTCACTACGAGCTGATGACCCGCCTGATTGAACCCCTGAGCGACGAGTACCTGGGCGAGATGGCCCTGTATTTCTCCTTGTTGGAGTTGCCCTATCCCCGCCCCAGCGCCAACAACGTGATCACGCCCGAACGTTTGGCCAAAGGCCAGCAACTGGTCACCCAGGGCGATGCCAGCCGGGGCCTGCCCGCCTGCACCCAGTGCCACGGTGCGCGGTTGACCGGCGTGCAACCAAACGTGCCGGGCCTGCTGGGCCTGCCACTGGACTACCTGAACGCCCAACTCGGCGCTTGGCAAACCGGCCAACGCAAAGCCTTGGGCCCCGACTGCATGGCGCAAGTGGTCCAACGCATCCCTGCCGATGACCTGAACGCGGTCTCCAGCTGGTTGGCCCGCCAAGCCCTGCCTGCCAACGCCCACCCCGCCGCACAAGCGCCTCAGGGCACACCTTTGCCCGAGGCTTTGCGCTGCGGCAGCGCCCCCCAATTGCACGGGGGCAAGCCATGAAAACCCGCGCCGCCACACGCATCGGCCTGAGCTTGTTGGGCATCTTGCTGGCCTTGTGGGTCTATGTGGTGGTTGACAACTGGGGCAGCTACTGGTTTGGGCGGCACAGCACACCCGCACCTTCAAGCGCTCTCGACAAGGTGAACGGACTGGACAAGGCCGCACAGATCGAGCGCGGGCAATACCTGGCCCGGGCGGGCAACTGCATCGCCTGCCACACGGCACGCGGCGGCGCCGAGATGGCAGGAGGACGGCGCATTGACACACCGTTTGGCAGCGTTTTCAGCAGCAACCTCACGCCCGACCCGGAAACAGGACTGGGCCAGTGGCACCGTGATGACTTCTGGCAGGCCCTGCACCAGGGTCGATCCAAGGGTGGGCGACTGCTGACCCCGGCTTTTCCTTACAACCACACCAGCGTGATCACCCGGCAAGACAGCGACGATTTGCTCGCTTGGTTGCAAAGCCTGCCTGCGGTCCGGCAGGTGCCCACAGCGCACACCCTGACTTGGCCGGTGGGCACCCAAGCGGCTTTGGCGGTTTGGCGCACGCTTTACTTCCAGCCCGTGCCGTTTCAGCCCGACGCCCGCCAAACCAGCGAATGGAACCGCGGCGCTTATTTGGTGCAAGGCCTTGGGCATTGCGCGGCGTGTCACAGCCCGCGCAATGCGCTGGGTGCCAGCCCAGGCGTGGACAATCTGTCAGGCGGGCTGATGCCCGTGACCAATTGGTACGCGCCCGACTTGGACAATGACCGTGAAGCCGGCATGGCCAGCACGCCGCTGCCCGAGATCGTGCGTTTGCTGAAAACCGGAACTTCGGCCCAAGCCCATACCAGTGGCCCCATGGCCGAAGTGGTGCAGCATGGCACCCAGCACATGAGCCCAGCCGATGTGCAGGCGATGGCGGTGTATCTGAAGTCGCGGGCAGAAAAATCCGCTTCTGCCACCTCAAGCACGCCTGTGGCAAGCCCCGTCGTCAGCCCGCGTGTGGCCCAGGCGGGTCTCAAAACCTACGAACGCCACTGCGCGCAATGCCACGGCGAGCAAGGCCAGGGTGTCAGCACATCGCCCGGCCAAATGGCCTACCCGGCTCTGGCGGGTAACCGCGCCGTGCTGTTGCGCGACCCGACCAATCTGGTGCAAATGCTGTTGTACGGGGGCTATGCACCGGCCACGGTGGGCCATCCTCGACCCTTTGGCATGCCGCCTTTTGTGCTGGAGTTGGACGACCGCGACATCGCGGCCGTGCTGACGCACTTGCGCACCCAATGGGGCCACCAAGGCGCTGAAGTCACCCCCTTGCAAGTCAATCGCATCCGGGCCGCGCAAGGCCACTGAGGTGACTCCAGCGACTTCAGCGATTCAAACGCTCAACACCTGCACCCGCCAAACCCCCTCCTGGATGAGTTTGGCGTAAGGCCCCGGCACATCGGCACGCCACTGGCCCTGATGGACAGGCGTGTCGTATTGGCAAATCGTTTGCCCTTGCAGGTCTTCGATGCGCCAGCGGACCCGCTGCCCCTCGGGCAAGGCGCTGTCTGCGCCAATTCTGCTGGACGACAGGTTGCAGCCCACATGAAAGTCCTGCCCCAAGTCTTGCGCTTCGTGGGGCGGAAAATCCTGCCCGTCCATGAAACCAAAGACCGGATCGTGTGACAACAGGCTTTGCTTGACGGTGGGCCAGATGTGCATGCGCAGGAAATGCTGGTCCACCACCCGGGCGCCCAGGTATTGGCCTTGCGCGATGTACTGCACCATCTGCTGGCGCACATTTTTGAAAATGCCGCCACGGCCGCCCCACATGCCGGCCAGCAACAACTCGGTGTGCGAAAAATAGTCGCGCATCAAATGGAAACACTGGCCGCTTTGCAACCAGGCTTCGATGGCAGCCACCTCGCGCCGTGAAATCAAAGAGTCGGCATCCCGGATCAAAAATCGGTCCACGCCCGAGTCTTCCAACACCAGGAATCGCCACATCAGACCGCTGAGTTCCTGCCGGTCCTGCGGGCTGACCTCGTGCACCTGCGCACCCAGCCCCAGCAAGCCAGAGCGCACCTGTTCGGGCACGCTGTTGTCCACATAAAAGCGGCAAACCCACTGCGGCAGCAACTGCTGCGCCACCATGGCATTGAGTTTGGCGGTCTCGCCATAGCGCGGGTTGTCGCCAAACAGGCTGAAGGCGATCACCTGGCGCAGACGGTCTGCCGTGGGAGAGGGGGGCAGGGCGGGCACAGGCAGGGGGGGCTGGTCCCGCGTGAGCGCGTCCTTGAGTTGCAAACTGCGCAGGCCATGCTCACGCACTTCGGCATGGCGGCCCATGTGCCCGCAGACTTCCGTCAGGCCATCCCACAGGTTCACGTCCTGAGGGCCCAAAGCGCAGGCTTGGCGGTACAGCGCATGAGCGGTCTCGTACTCGCGCAGACGCAGATGGCAAAGCGCCGCATCGCCCAAGATTTGCGGATGCTGGGGCATCAGGGCGCGGGCCTGGGCATTCACCGCCAAAGCCGCCGCATGATCGCCTTGGGCCGACAGCTGCACAAAGCGCTGCCCCAAAGCACTGAGGTTTTGGTTCAAGCGCACAAGGTCTTGTTGGGAGCGGGGCTTGGCAGGCATGGGTCAGGCGCCTTCACTGCTGCGCAGCCATGGCGCTCACAACGCCGGCCCACAAGGCATCGAGTTCGCGAAAGTTGCTCATGGCATTGGGCGCAGGGCCATAGACCGCAGTTTGCACCATGACAACCTTGTTCACTGGGTCCACCAAGATGACCTGCCCTCGGTGCCCCCGCAAAGCGATTTGATGGGGTGCCGGCATCCAGATCTGATAGCCATAGCCCATGGGCGGCTCTTTGTCGATGGCCACCTTGCGCAGGTGTTCGCCGTGGAGCGTGGTCATCTCCTGGAGCCATGCTTTGGGAACAAGCTGCTGGCCATTCCAATGGCCTTGGTTCGCCAACAAAGCCCCGATCCGCGCGAAATCACGGGTGGTGGCACCAATGCAGCAATGGGTCCTCTCGACGCCCTTGCGGTCCGTGTACCAAGTCGCCTCTGCCTCAGCGCCCATGGGTTTCCAGATTTTTTCCTCAAGGTAAGCCGCCACGTTTTTCTGAACGGCCGCTGCAAGAACCCGGCCCAGCAATTCAGAGTCAAGCGACGAATAAAGGTAGGACGTGCCCGGTGCAGCCAGAACAGGGTTGTTCCTGAAGCCCAGAACAACCTCCATGCCGCCGGTCTCCTCCATGATTTGGAGCATCTTTCTGTACTGAGCGCCAGCCGCCGTGCCTTCACGCCATGCCAAGCCGGTGGACATGGTGAGCAGGTGCTTGACCGTCAGTTTGTCAAAAGCAGTGCCTTGGAGTTCAGGCAAGTATTGGACGGCCAGATCATCGACCGATCGAATCGCCCCGTCCTGGATGGCCAGTCCCACCAAGAGCCCCACAAGCGATTTGCCCATCGAGGCGGAATTGAAGCGATGCCGATCATTGCGCTCGTACTGGTAATGCTCGTGGTGGATCACGCCATCCTTCATGATCAACAAACTGGTCACCCTGCGCTGCTCAAGATAGTCTTTCAGGGTGAGTTTTTTGCCAAAAAATTCATAGTCAATCGGGATGGGCTTGTCGGATCGGGCAAGACGGCTTGGGGTGCCAGGCTTGATCGTTTTGAAGGGCATGAATTTCTCATACCCGCCACTGTTCGTCCAAACAATGTGCTCGTTGCTGCCCGCTTGGCCCAAAGAGGGTGCAGCCGGATACCCGCGTGCTTTGCCCAGCGAAACCTCATCCACTTCAGCCCATGCGGGGAGGTTGATGGCCATCGCCAAGGTGGCCAAAAATAAATTCAACAGGGGTCTTTGCATGGGCATCTCGCAATCGATGGGCTTGACAAATCAGTGTGATTTTTACACCTAAAGCGCAGGCCTTCCATCCATGAAATGGCAGGACTGCCAGCGATCTTTGAAAGTGCGGGTTCTGTGGCGAGACAGAACGCAAGTTGAGGAGGGCGGACACGCACGGGTGCCGTTCGCAAGAAACGCCCAATGGCAAGCTTTTAACGACGTGGATGGCTCAGGCAAGAAAGCGGCGGTGTTGATGGCGGTGCTGGACAACCAGGTGCAGATTGCGCACACGGATTTTTGGCTGATGTGAGGCCCTCATCGCGCACGGGGAGCGGCTCCTGCGCCAGTCCTCAAGGCTGAAGGTTTGCTTTTGATTTCACGCCTCACCGCATCGAGGTATTGAGAATGATCTATTTCCAACTGAACTGATGAAAAATCAAAAAAATTGATTTAATTGACATGGGGGCTTGATTGCCGCCGTGCCATCAAATTGAGGTGCCAGGGCTCGCTGTCCACCCCTTCCAGAACCCTTTGGACGTCTGTGAAACCCAGTTCCGTCAGCAGGCGAACAAGCGATGTTTCTGTGTAGCCCCAACGGTGCGCGTCTTCTTTGCTTCCGCCGCGAGTTTCATCTCGCCAGCCCCAAAACCCGGCCATTGCATGAAGGGTTTGATCGCCCATAGAGCTTTGCACCAAACCCAGAATTTGTTGTGCATGAAAAGTGATGTCAGGCACGACCACGTTGAGAATGCCGGAGGGCGCCAGCAAGTCATGCCAGTGTTTCAACGTGGTCATTGCATCATTGGGGTCAAGATGCTCCAGCATGTGCCGGGAATAAATCTCAGAAACACTGCCTGCAGAAACGAAGGTGATGGCAGCCGCATCACAGACATGGTCCGTCGCGTTGGTTTGCCGAGAATCAATGTTGATGTAACCGTCGAGTCTCTTGGACGCGCAGCCAATGTGCAGCTTCAGTAAACCCATGGTTTTGTACTCGGTGAATTCAAAAAATAAAATTGTAGAAAAGTTAAGTGACAGCCATGCTTAACATTCAATACAAGAAGGCTGCGGTTTGGATTGGGGTGTTGGACAACCCTGTACAGATTGCGCAGGCGGATTTTGGAGCGATTTGAATACCTCATCGCGCACGGAGCGGCTCCTGCATCCGTTCCTGTGTAACAGCGCTGGGCAGGCAATTCATGCACCAATGCTTGCGCCAACTTGATCACCGCCAGGGTGCTCTGCAAGAAGTGCGCGGTGCCTCTGAGCGGTTGGAAAATCGCTTTCACCCGATTGGGCGAGGCGTTCGAAAACGGGGTGCCCTGCGACCGATCGCAGGGCTGTTCAGACCGCGTCCAATACCCCCATGCGCCTTCAGGTCCAACGCAAAAAGGGGTGTGACATCAGGTTCCAGCGGGCCCCATCATGCGCCGATGACGGGCGAACTGGGCATGATGTTGATGTAAGCAAACAACTGATCTTGATAGCTCAAGCTGTAGATGGTGTAGGCATTTATTTCGGCGTTGTATGAGTCAACACCATTGGCAGCATCGTATTGTTCTTTGACCTCGTCCACACTGAGCAGTTTGGCGGTCAAGGGCCCATTGGTTTTACGATCCCCCAGTACGCCACTCAGTTCCAATTTTTTATCACCTGAATCAATCGTGACACCGAGGTTGGCGACGATGTAGCTCACGGGTTGATTGGCTTCTTGCAGAATGTTCCAGTCGAAGACGAATGTGTCGCTGCCCCCCCCACCGACAAGCAAGTCGTGACCGCCGCCGCCGGTGATGGTGTCATTGCCGCGGCCGCCAAAAATCAGGTCATGACCGGCCCCGCCCTCCAAAGTTTGAGCATCCATTTCAAAGGTACGCAGAACCTGGTTGTAATTTGCCAAGCCGGTAATCAAGTGGTTGCAGTCACCGTTCTCCTCACCATTTTTCGATATTGAAAAATAAGTGTTGTCAAACTTGTACAAACCAAACGCCGGATCTTCGAAGTGCACATAGTCGAAATTTTGAAGCAGCACATCGTTGCCAGGCTCAGACAAGTTGCCCTCCACCAACAAATAATCTTTGCTGTCAATCTCAAGACGCTGAAAAGCAATCAGCCCTGTTGAGTCCATGCGAATGCTGGCCACATCGGCATCGGTCTGTTCGGCACTGGCCGCGGAGAAAAGAATGTTGAACGCTTCGTTGTTCACAATGCCCGTGTGTTCGCCACTGTCAAAGTTCAGGGCCACTTCTTTTCCGTCAACAGGTGGGGTCACGGTGATCTTCACCTCTTTGGAGAGTTTTTCCGTGCCGTTTTGGCTTTCGGCCTCAACGGTCACATGGTAGATTTCTCCAATGCAATCAAGGTCGGTGTCTTTGGCGTTGAGGTTGCCGTTGCTGGAGTTGATGGAAAATTTGGGTGCATCGACGCCGCTCAATTTATACGTCCAGCCTGTGCGGTTGACGTCGTAATCGGACAACAGGACTGAGGTGGCGGTGTTGCTGCTCAAGTTGACTTCTGAGGGGCCTGACAATGCTGGGGCCCCACTGCCGCCGCCAGCGCCCAAGAGGGGCAGCAAAGCCAAGGCGGGCCACCAGTTGCCCGCAGTTGTGTCCACCGTGGCAGCACAAACCGCCTCGTCCTCTTGCTTGACCTTTTGTTCGGATCCTTCTTGCTCATCACAGCGCTCTTTTTGCTTTTTCACGGGCAGTGCGGCGGACGCATCGCTTGCCACTGTGACCACCGGATCAGGGGTGGCCTGCTCAGCTTGCGCCAACTGCACTGGCCGAGATGCGGTGCGTGGGCGCGCCTGCATGACAGTCGCCAGGTTGTCTGGACCCCCTGTGGGGTTGAGTATGGCTGCAGTGGACGTGGTGATCTGTGGCATAAGCAAGTGTGATGAGTGATGGGTCAGAACTCTTCATGAGACCAACGCCAGGCCCTAGGTGTGCAAGCGTTTGGCCAATGAAGCATCGAAATCGGGCAACGATGCACGGACTCATCGTTGGGGTTGGCGTTGAGTCCCAGCGGGTTGAAGGCTGGGACCCAGGCCAACATGGAAGCTGGCGTGTGAACGCTGTGGCTTAACGCGGCACAGCAGCAGCAGCTGTCAAACCCACTTTGGTCAAGCTGTTGTTGATGGCGCCGATGGCGGTGGTGGCGATGTTCAGGTTCTGAGCCGAAATGTCGGCGCCCGATTTTGTGAACAAGCCGGTGTCGTAGCTGGTCGCTGTGACCTTGACCGACGCATCGATGTTGGCGGCGTTGACCGCAACGTTCATGACGCCTGCGAGAACAGCCGAGGACTGGGTGTTTTCCAAACCGACATCGGTGCCGCCGAAGGTGCCATTGGTGGCCAAACCAGCGACCATCGCGCCCACAGCGGTGGTGGCAATGGCGCTCTTGTCGGTTGCAGTCAGCGCAATTTTGGATGCGTCGATGGCCACGCTGGCGTTGAGCGGGTTGTAGTTGATCGCACCGGCCAGAACACGGTAAACAGCAGTCGCTGATGTTTCGACGTTGTCACCGAAAGCAGGAACTGTTGCAAAGGTCATGGCAGCCAAACGGTCGATGGCCAAGTAGCCGCCGAGATTTTCGATGTTATCCGCGTCAATGCTTAGAGCTGAGACGCCTGTTGCAGCGGTAGCGAGCAAGGCTGCGGTGGAGATGGAGCAGAGCAGTTTTTTCATTGAGAGTTTCCATTTTTTCATCGGACCCAACTCCGATGAAGAGTGATAAAGGGGTGTGGGCCCTTGAGAAATCATGGTTTTAGAGTCGCCGATTCGAGCAGCAAGATGCTGTTGGTGTCAGCCGTTGCGGGCGGAATTTTGACGCCTTGAAAATAAATTTGAAGCTTGGACAAATTCTCGGAGTGCAATTTCCAGGGCGCTTTGCCACTGAAGTTTTGAGGCACACCGGCTTTGAACACGTGACGCCATTTTTTGCCCTTGGCATCCGACACGCACAACACATGCGGTCTTGAGCTTTCCACATAGACATAGTCACTGGCCTTGAAGCCCACAGACGGACGCACCGTGAAGGTTGGGCGTATCGGGTCAGGACAGATTGACGCATCGGTGATGACGCTGGGTGTCGGCTCGGTCGGGAGCACGGCCGTGGCCTTGGCCGGGGCATCTTGTGGTGGGCTTGGCTCTTCACGGCTTGCAGCGGGCATGACCACGGAAGCCAATGCAGGCATGCTGGATGGCTCTGAATGGCTGGCCGTGGGGCTGGAGGCCGTCGGTTTGGGTGCCGCGCTGGCGTTGTCGGGCGTCAAGCTGTCAGGGCTCTGAGCCGTTCCCGACGACAAAACCCCGCCAACCAGTTGCAACTGCTGTGCTCGGCTGCTTGCAGTCAACACTTCAGCCGGCGCAGTCACAGACTCCGCTGGTGCAGGATCTGGTTTGGCTGGCTCAGGATTGACCTGCGGCTTTGCTTCGGCCTCTGGCAACTTGGCTTCATCGGGCTGTTTGACCACCTCTGGCAGCTTGGCCTCATCGGGCTGTTTGACAACTTCGGGCTGCTTGACCACTTCGGGCTGCTTGACCACTTCGGGCTGCTTGACCACCTCGGGCTGTTTGACCACCTCGGGCTGTTTGACCACCTCGGGCTGTTTGACCACCTCGGGTTGCTTGACCACTTCGGGCTGCTTGACCACCTCGGGTTGCTTGACCACTTCGGGTTGCTTGACCACTTCGGGTTGCTTGACCACTTCGGGTTGCTTGACCACTTCGGGTTGCTTGACCACT
>JAIXRJ010000028.1 GCA_027485235.1 Comamonadaceae bacterium | reverse complement strand
CGGCCTGCTGCAGTTGAAGACTTAAATCAGACATGGGTGACCTGACCTAGAGACTCCCCCTATGAAGGGGCAGGAACAAAGCGCTGAATTCATGGAAAACGGCGCAAAAAAATGACAGGGAGTCCCTGTCGCTGAAGCGTGATTCTAACCCCGGGCCACGCCGATACGCGCATGGCACGCCATTCCTGGGCCAAGCGGAGCCTGAAGCGGCGTCAGTGCAAACGGCGCAGCCCTCGGCAGCTTGTCGACTAGGCCTGGCCATTTGTCAGCCAAGTCGAGGCTTAAAGCCTAAAATCTGATTTTTTTGCCGGAAGATCCCATGCCCAAGGCTGCTCAACCAGACCTCGCCGATGCCGCTGCGGCCCATGTGCCTGCCACTTACGAAGCGGCTTTGTCGGAGCTGGAAACCTTGGTGGGGCAGCTCGAATCCGGGCAAATGCCCTTGGACCAGCTGTTGACGGGCTACCAACGCGGCGCGGTGTTGCTCGCCTTTTGCCGCGACAAGCTCAAAGCCGTCGAAGACCAAATCCAGGTCTTGGATGGGGGGCAACTCAAACCCTGGAGCGGCGCATGAGTGCGTTCGACCTCCACGCCTGGATGCGGCCACACCTCGAAGGTGTTGAGCGCGCCTTGTCCCAAGGCATTGCGGCCCAGTCGCCCGCCGCTTTGGGCGAGGCCATGCGCTACGCCGTGTTGGACGGCGGCAAGCGTTTGCGTCCCTTGCTTGTGCTGGCCACGGCCGAGGCGGTGGGCGATGCGCCCAGCGGCTCGGCGGCGCTCAAGGCCGCATGCGCCATCGAATTGATCCATGCTTATTCGCTGGTGCACGATGACATGCCTTGCATGGACAACGATGTGCTGCGGCGCGGCAAACCCACGGTGCATGTGCAGTTTGGCCAGGCGCAAGCCTTGCTGGCGGGTGACGCTTTGCAGACCTTGGCTTTTGAAATGCTCACCCCCCAAGACGCCAGCGTGAGCACGGCTGTCCAAGCGGCCTGTGTGGCCTTGTTGGCCCGGGCTTCGGGCTACCAGGGCATGGCCGGTGGCCAAGCGATCGATCTGGCCAGTGTGGGTCAGCGCTTGACCGAGGACCAACTGCGCCAAATGCACCGCCTCAAAACCGGGGCCCTGCTGCTGTGCAGCGTGCAGCTGGGCGCGGCCTGCGTGCCGGGTGTATCGGCGCCGGTTCAAGCGGCGCTGGTGCGCTTTGGCGAGGCCCTGGGCCTGGCCTTTCAGGTGGTGGACGACGTGCTGGACGTGACCGCCGATTCAGCCACCCTGGGCAAAACGGCGGGCAAGGACGAAGCCGCAGACAAACCCACCTATGTGGCCCTGATGGGCTTGGACGCGGCCAAAGCCTACGCCGACACCTTGGCTGCCCAGGCCATGCAGGCACTGGCCGACACCGGCTTGCCCGAGGCCCGTTTGGCCGCGCTGCGTGGCCTGACCGCCATGGTGGTCAACAGAAACAACTGACATGACCGATTTGCTCAAGAACATCGACTCCCCGGCCGATCTGCGCTGCTTGCCCCGAACTGACTTGCCCCAATTGGCCGACGAGCTGCGCCACTGCGTGCTGGACAATGTGTCCAAAACCGGCGGGCACCTGAGCTCCAACCTGGGCACGGTGGAGTTGACGGTGGCATTGCACTACGTGTTCAACACCCCCGAAGACCGCATCGTCTGGGACGTGGGGCATCAGACCTACCCGCACAAAATCCTCACGGGTCGGCGCGAGCGCATGCCCTCATTGCGTCAGTTTGGCGGCTTGTCGGGCTTTCCGCGCCGCGACGAGAGCGCCTACGACACCTTTGGCACGGCGCACTCGTCGACCAGCATCTCGGCCGCTTTGGGCATGGCTGTGGCCGCCCGCCAAAAAGGGGAGTCGCGCCATGCGATTGCCGTGATCGGCGACGGTGCCATGACGGCCGGCATGGCCTTCGAGGCCCTGAACAACGCGGGCGTCGAAGAATGCAAGCTGCTGGTGATCCTGAACGACAACGACATGTCGATCAGCCCGCCCGTGGGCGCGCTCAACCGTTACCTGGCCCAGCTGATGAGCGGACGGTTTTACTCGGCGGCCAAAGCTGGGGCCAAGAACGTGCTTAAGAATGCACCGCCCCTTTTTGAGCTCGCTAAGCGCTTGGAAGAAACCGCCAAAGGCATGGTGGTGCCCGCCACGCTGTTCGAGAAATTTGGCTTCAACTACATCGGCCCGATCGATGGGCACGACCTGGAGTCGCTGATCCCGACGCTGGAAAACATCAAGCACTTGAAAGGCCCGCAGTTTTTGCATGTGGTGACCAAAAAAGGCCAGGGCTACGAGAAGGCCGAAGCCGACCCGGTGGCCTACCACGGCCCCGGCAAGTTTGACCCCAGCGTGGGCCTGGTGCCCGCGACCACGCCTGCCAAAACCACCTTCACCCAGGTGTTTGGCCAGTGGCTGTGCGACATGGCCGAGAAAGACCTGCGCCTGGTCGGCATCACCCCCGCCATGCGCGAGGGCTCGGGCATGGTGGCGTTTCACCAGCGCTTTCCCAAGCGTTATTACGACGTGGGCATTGCCGAGCAGCACGCCGTGACCTTTGCCGCAGGCTTGGCCTGCGAGGGCCTCAAACCCGTGGTGGCGATCTATTCCACCTTTTTGCAGCGCGGCTACGACCAGCTCATCCACGATGTGGCGCTGCAAAACCTGCCCGTGGTGTTTGCGCTGGACCGCGCGGGCTTGGTTGGGGCCGATGGCGCCACGCACGCCGGGGCTTACGACATCGCCTTTATCCGCTGCATCCCCAACATGAGCCTCGCCTGTCCGGCCGATGAGCGTGAATGTCGCCAACTGCTGAGCACGGCGTTTGCCCAAAACCACCCGGTGGCGGTGCGTTATCCGCGTGGGGCGGGCGTGGGCGCGGTGCCGGGCCACGACTTGGAGGGCTTGCCTTTTGGCAAAGGCGAAGTGCGCCGCCAAGGTGAAAAATTGGCCATTTTGGCCTTCGGCACCTTGCTGGCGCCAGCGCTTGAGGCAGCTGAAAAGCTCAACGCCACCGTGGTCAACATGCGCTGGGTCAAGCCGCTGGACACCGAGCTGCTGGCGCACGTGGCACAAACCCATGAACGCCTCGTCACGGTGGAAGACGGCTGCATCATGGGCGGCGCAGGCAGTGCGGTGGCCGAGGCTTTGCACGCGGCCGGTCTGCTGCGGCCCCTGTTGCAGTTGGGTTTTGCCGATGAATTCATCGAACACGGTGATCCGCTCAAGCTCTTGGCCATGCAGGGCTTGGATGCCGCGGGCATCGAACGCTCAGTGCGCCAACGTTGGGGTGATTGAGCCGATCGCCCGGCAGCGTGGAAGGCATGGCAGGAGGGTTTCGGCAGGGTCAAATGCCCTTTGAATTCAATGGTTTTAAAAAGGGTAAACCCCTGTCTTTGGGGGTTCCGCAGTTTCCTACAATACCCATCGACTTGAGAGTCAATGCCCGGATGTCTCGGGTGTGTCTTTAATCTTCAACAGGAGTCCGCTCATGGATCGTCGTTCCGTTATCAAAAATACTGGTTTGGCTGGCGTTTTGGCCGCAGGTGTCGCACCTGCTGTTCACGCACAAGCCGCCATCCGCTGGCGCCTGAGCTCCAGCTTCCCCAAGGCGCTGGACACCATTCACGGCGCGGCCGGCGTGTTTGCCGACAGCGTCAAAGCCATGTCGGGCGGCAAGTTCGAAATTTCGGTGCACGCCGCTGGCGAAATCACCCCACCTTTTGGTGTGGTGGACGCGGTGCAGCAAGGCTCCATCGAGATGGCCCACACAGCCCCTTACTATTTCTTCGGTAAGAACGAAGCGTTCGCACTGGGTTGCGCCATCCCCTTCGGTATGAACAGCCGTCAGATGACCGCTTGGATGCTCGAGGGCAATGGCCTGAAGCTGATGCGCGAGTTCTACGCCCAGTACAACATCATCAACTTCTTGGGCGGCAACACGGGTGCCCAAATGGGCGGCTGGTACCGCAAAGAAATCAAAACGGTTGCGGACATCAAGGGCTTGAAATTCCGCGTCGGTGGCTTCGCTGGCAAAGTTTTGGAGCGCATGGGTGCCGTGCCGCAAAACATTCCTGGCGGTGAAATTTACACCGCTCTGGAAAAAGGCACGATCGATGCGGCCGAGTGGATTGGCCCCTACGACGACCAGAAACTGGGCTTCAACAAAGTGGCCCCGTTTTACTACTACCCAGGCTGGTGGGAAGGCGGTCCACAGCTGGACTTCTTCATCAACCAAAAAGCCTACGACGCGCTGTCGGCAGAAAACAAGGCCATCGTGGCAGCCGCCACGGCTGTGGCCCACACCACCATGCAAGCCAAGTACGATGCCAAGAACCCCGGTGCTTTGAAAGAGCTCGTAGGCAAGGGCACCAAGCTGCGCGCATTCCCAGAAGCGGTCATGAAGGAATCCTTCAAACAGTCCATGGATCTGTACGAGGAACTCAATGGGAAGAACGCCGACTGGAAGAAGATCTACGGTGACTACCGCAAATTCCAGGCCGATCAGAACCTCTGGTTCCGCTTCACAGAGATGACTTTTGACAGGTTCATGCAAGCGCAAAAGCTGTGATCTGACCCACACTTCAAAAAAACCGGCTTTGGCCGGTTTTTTTGTGTCCACAGAATGGCTGCACAGCCCAGCCTTTAACGCATCTGCCGAAACGCTTGCAGTTCGGCCGCCAGCCGTTTGAATTCGTCGATCATTTGGGGGTCGCAGGCATAAATCACGGTGAACTTGCCCATCAAGGTTCGGGCGTAAAGACGCGGTGCGATCAGGACGTCCAGACCGGGCACCCGGATCAACTTCACGTAGGCCAAATCACGCAATTCGACTTTTTTGTGCCAGATCCAGGTTTGCTCCAGGGTCTGGGCCGTCAGGCGTGTTTTGCCCAACAGCAGGTGTCCGACGGTGTAGGCCATGATGCCCCAAGCCGCCCAAATCCAAAGGTGCTCACTTTGCGCCATTTGCAAGCCGTACAACTGGTAAGCCCAAAAGGCCAAGCCCAGCACCAGGGCCAGGGCCAGCACCTTGAAGGGCAGGCTGAAAGCCGGTGAGGTGACAGTTTCGTGCGAAGGGGTGAAGCGAAAAGGTGCTGGCCCCAGATGCCCTGTCAAATCGGGGGGGTGGTGGGAGGTCATTCAGGGGGTTCCATGAAAAACGCCTCGGGTTCGAGGCGTTTGTAGAGAGGTGGGCTTTACTTTTTGAACAAGTCGTCAATTTTGTCTTGCGCGTCCTTGTCGGACTTGTCTTGCTCAGCGCCTGATGGCGGAGCGGCATTGTCCAAGCCGGGCGTGCTGTCCTGCTGTGGCATCTCGATCACGACTTTGTCGATGTCCACTTTGATTTCCTTGTCCAGGAAGGCCGTGACCGTTTGCGGCACAAAAATCACGATGACCACCAACAAGAGTTGCATGATGACCCAGGGGATGGAGCCCAAATAAATGTCGTTGGACTTGATCGCAAAGGGAATGCGTTTTTCTTTGAACAAGGTGTCTGCAATGCCTCTGAGGTAGAACAAGGCAAATCCAAAAGGTGGGTGCATGAAACTGGTCTGCAAATTGACGCACAAGAGCACGCCGAACCAAATCAGGTCAATGCCCAGTTTGTCGGCCACGGGGGCCAGCATGGGAACGATGATGAAAGCGATCTCAAAAAAGTCGAGGAAAAAAGCCAGGAAAAACACAAAAATGTTCACCACAACCAGGAAACCGACTTGACCGCCGGGCAAGCCGGTCAGCAAATGCTCCACCCATTTGGCGCCGTCGACGCCCTGAAAAACCTGGCTGAACACGCGGGAACCAATCAAGATGAACACCACCATAGCGGTCAGGCGCATGGTGCCGTGCATGGCCTCCCACAAAAGACTGACATTGAGTCGTTTGTGCGAAGCCGCCAGGATCAGCGCACCGACCACGCCCATCGCACCCGCTTCAGTCGGGGTTGCCAGCGCAGAATCTTGAAAGGGCAAGCCACCCATGGAGCCCAGCACGGTAAAGATCAGCAAAGCGGAGGGAATGATGCCTTTCAGGCACTTTTTCCACAAATGCCAGCCATGCAGGGTTCGATCCTCCTTGGGAATCCCCGGTAAGAAATCGGGTTTGATGCGGGTCAGGGCAAAGGTGTAGAGCGCGAACATGGCAATCTGAATCAGCGAGGGGCCCCAAGCGCCTTTGTACATGTCACCCACAGGCTTGCCCAACTGGTCGGCCAAAACCACCAGAACCAATGACGGTGGCACCAACTGTGTGATCGTGCCGGAGGCGGCCAAGACGCCGGTGGCGTAGCGCATGTTGTAGCCATAGCGCACCATCACCGGCAAAGAGATCAGCGCCATCGCGATCACTTGCCCTGCCACGGTGCCTGTGATGGCGCCCAAAATGAAACCGACCAGGATCACCGAATAGCCCAGTCCGCCTTTCATGGGTCCAAAAAGTTGACCCATGGAATCGAGCATGTCTTCGGCCAGGCCGCACTTTTCCAGGATGGTGCCCATGAAAGTGAAGAAAGGAATGGCCAGCAACAGGTCATTGCTCAAGATCGAAAAAATCGAAATGGGCAAATTGCTCATGAAGGCGACGGGAAACCAGCCCATCTCGATCGCATAAAAACCGCTGGCCAAGCCCAGCGCAGCCAGCGAAAAGGCGACGGGGAAGCCAACGAGCATGATCACGACAAGGCCCGCGAACATGATCGGGGCGAAATTTTCCATTTGCATTTTTTGTCCTTGCGGTTATTTCTTGGTGCAGAGCTGTAGTGGGCTCTGGTTTATTTATTGCAGGGGTTTTTCATAGTGGGTGTCCATGGCGTATTCACCGCGCAGGTAAGCGACCCGCTTGATGAGTTCCGACACGCCTTGAAGCCACACCAAGGCAAAACCCACCGGCAGGGCCAAGGTGGCAGGCCAACGGATCAGGCCCCCAGAGTTGGAGCTCATCTCACCGGAGACCCAGGTGTTCAAGAAGTAAGGGAATGACAAATAAGCCATGAACCCCATGATGGGCATCAGGAAAACCAGAATGCCAAAGATGTCGACATACACTGGCCCATTGCCTTTGAGCTTGCCGTACAGCAGGTCAACGCGCACATGTTCATTGGCCTTGAGCACATAGGGTGCGCCCGCCATCACGATCCAAGCAAACATGTACCACTGGATCTCGAGCAAGCCGTTGGAGCTCCAGTCCAGGCCGTAGCGAATAAAGGCATTGCCAGCGCAAATCATGGCCGCCAACAAAACGGCCCAAGAAGCCACCTTGCCAAAGCCATTGCTCACCTTGTCCATGAAGCTTGCGAATTTGAGTAAGGCAGTCAAGACATCTCTCCAGTCATTCAATTACGAAGGGGCTGTATTTTGGCCCCGCACGAAAGCGCACGCTTTGTGACCGCGCCAATGGTAACAACGCCCGTGCCCTTCCATGGCGATTTGATCCATTCGTGCGGGGATATTTGCAGTGCCCGGTTTGAATTTCCCCGTTTCGGACACCAAAGGGCCGTTGTTGTACGGGTTATCCCTTGCTTCTAGGCCTTTTCCGAACGGTGCGCCCACCATGGCAGTCGGTGTTTCAGAGACTGGACTTGCCCTGAGGTGTTGTCCGTGTGGTAGCCCGGCAAGGTGTTGATTTGTTCGGTCCAGGCGGGGGATTCAAGCATGCGGCGAAGTTGCTGCACGGGTGGGGAATCGACGGCACTTTTGAGGCACACCAGCCAGTAGTCCTCTTGCGCCAAAGGCACAAAATCCAGCCCTTGGGCCTGTGCTGCCGAGCCGATGCCCAGACCCACATCGGCCTGACCGGCGGCAATGCTGGCGGCCACGGCTGCATGCGACGGTTCTTCTTGGGTGTAGCCTGCGATGTCTTGCGCTTTGAGCGATGCAGCGCTCAGCCATTGGTCCAGCAGCAAACGTGTGCCGGTGCCGGGGCTGCGGTTGACAAAGCGCACACCGGGCTTCATCAGGTGACGCAGTTCGTGCAAATTCAGGGGGTTGCCCGGTGGCACCATCAGGCCCTGCTGCCGGCTGGCAAAGCCGATCAATTTGTGCAGGCCGGTTTTGAGCAGGGGTTTGTAGGTGCGTGCCACCAAAGAATGGGCCGCTGGATGCGACGGGGCGTGAAAGCCCGCCATGATGCAGCGGCCTTCGTTCAGGGCTCGGATGGCATCGACACTGCCGCAAAAACGCAAATCCAGGTGCAAAGACTGCATGGCGGCGTGTTCTCGCAGTTGGACGAGCGCATCGTCATGGCTGGCAAAAATGGGCAGAACATGGTGTTCTGGGTCAAAAGCGACAGAAAAGGTTTTTTCCAGTTCGGCTTGCAAAGCCCTGATTTGGGGCGCAAGCCGGGCTTGGGCTTGTCTCTCGGCCCAGAGCAATTTGTCGGCGAACTCGCTGAGCCGGGCGGATTGGCCTTTTTCCCAAAGAATCAGTGTTTGGCCCAGGGTTTGTTCCCATCGCTTGAGTTCGCCCCAAACATGCCGGTAGGACAAATGCATCGTTTTGGCGGCCGCAGCGATCGATCCAGCCTCGCGCACGGCATGCAGCATGTCCATGAGGGGGTTTTGCAAAGGACTGAGCCGGTCGCGGTTGACCTCGTCAGTTTGATGCGGGGTCCATTGGTAAGAGAGGTCAATGTGTTGCACAGGCTGGAGTTTGCCTGAACAGGCAGCGCTTGCCAGAGGGCTTTGAATGACACCTATGCAAATTTCTTCATAGTGGACACCCCTCATGCCTTGCGCGGTGCTTGTCCCTTAGCATCCACAGTGATGTATGAACACCTTCTCCGACAGCGTCCTGACGGCGCTGCACCTCGTCACTTCTTTTGATCCCGCCTTGTGGGTGGTCGTCACCCGGTCCTTGGCCGTCAGTGCCACGGCTTGCCTGCTGGCCTATGGCGTGGGCGTGGCTTTGGGGGCTTGGTTGGCGGTTTCCCGTTTTCGCGGCCGGGGTTCGGTGCTGGTGGGCCTGAACACCTTGTTGGCGCTGCCCTCGGTGGTGGTGGGCTTGGTGGTCTATCTGATGCTTTCGCGCACCGGGCCCTTGGGCTTTTTGGGCTGGCTGTTCAGCTTCAAAGCCATGGTGTTGGCGCAGTTCATTTTGGTGGTGCCGGTGGTCACGGCCCTGACCCGTCAGGTGGTCGAGGACGTCGAGCGCCAGCACGGTGAGCAGTGGGCCTCTTTGGGCGCAGGCCCTTGGGTGCGTGGTTTGCTGTTGGCCTGGGATGAGCGTTTGGCTTTGCTCATGATTGGTGTCACAGCGTTTGGCCGCGCCATTTCCGAAGTGGGCGCGGTGATGATCGTGGGCGGCAACATCGATGGCTTCACCCGGGTCATGACCACCGCGATTGCATTAGAGACCAGCAAGGGTGACTTGCCGCTGGCACTGGGGCTGGGCATGGTGCTGCTGGCGGTGGTGTTGTTGCTCAATGCGCTGGTGGCGGGCCTGCGGCGCTGGGGTGAGGCACGCCATGCGCGGCCAGCGGCGACCGAGGGCCTGGTGGGTGCGCAGCCATGAGCGACGTGCAGATCACGCTGGACGCAGTCAGCGTTCAGCTGGGGGCGCAACAGGCCTTGAAGGGCGTGAGCTTGCGCATGGCGGCGGGTGAGCGCGTGGCACTGGTGGGATCCAACGGCTCGGGCAAAAGCACTTTGTTGCGCACGCTGCATGGTTTGGTGCCGCCCACACAAGGGCAGGTGACTCAAGCGCCGGGTGTGCGCCAGGCCATGCTGTTCCAAAGGCCGCACATGCTGCGCCTGTCGGCCTTGAACAATGTGGCGCTGGGTGTGTGGCTGGACCGTTCCTTGGCTTTGAATTGGCACGCCGCTCAAGCCTTAGCCCTGCAGGCGTTGCAACGTGTGGGCCTGGCGTCTGTGGTGCAGCAAAACGGTCGTCAGTTGTCGGGCGGGCAGCAGCAGCGCCTGGCCTTGGCACGGGCTTGGGCGCGACAGCCCGATGTCTTGTTGCTGGACGAACCCACGGCCAGTTTGGACCCGCATGCCAAGCGTGAGGTGGAGGCCCTGATGGCCGACTTTGCGAGCAACCAAGAGCGTCCCTTGACCCTGGTCTGGGCCAGCCACAACTTGGGCCAGGTCAAGCGCTTGGCCACCCGTGTGATTTATCTGGAGTTCGGCCGCGTTTTGGCCGACCTGCCTGTTTCTGATTTCTTCAATCCCACTTTGCTTGCCGAGCACAGCCCGGCAGCCCATGCTTTTGTTCAAGGAGAACTTTCATGACCTTTCAAACTTTCACCCGCCGCACCTTGGTGTGCGCTGTGTTGGCCACCACCTCGGTGTGGGCGCAAGCCCAATCGATCGTGATGTCGTCCACCACATCCACCGAGCAATCGGGCTTGTTTTCGCACTTGCTGCCTGCCTTTAAAAAAGCCAGTGGGCTGGACGTGAAAGTGGTGGCGCTGGGCACCGGCCAGGCGCTGGACATGGCGCGCCGGGGTGATGCCGACGTGGTGTTTGTGCACGACCAAGCGGCCGAAGACAAATTTGTGGCCGATGGCTTTGGCATCAAGCGCTTGCCCGTGATGTACAACGACTTTGTGCTGATTGGCCCCAAGGCCGACCCGGCAGCCACCAAGGGCAAAGACATCGTGGCGGCCTTGGCCAAATTGTCTGCAAGCAACGCGGCCTTTGTGTCCCGTGGTGACAAGAGCGGCACGCATGCGGCCGAATTGCGCTTTTGGAAAATGGCCACTTTGGACGACAAAAAGGGTGGCGGCTACAAGGAATGCGGTTGCGGCATGGGCCCAGCCCTCAACATGGCCGCTTCATCGGGCGCCTACGTGCTGGCTGACCGTGCCACTTGGCTCAACTTCAAAAACCGCGCCGATCTGGGCATTTTGGTGGAGGGCGACAACCGCTTGTTCAACCAGTACGGCGTGATGGTGGTCAACCCCGCCAAGCATGCGCACGTCAAACAAGCCGATGCTCAGAAGTTTGTGGACTGGATCACCTCGGGCGCAGGGCAGGGCGTGATTGCCGATTACAAAATTGGCGGCGAGCAGCTGTTTTTCCCGAACGCGGGCAAGTAATGACCCTTAAATATTGACTTTGCATAGAGCCTCGACCCAGGGGTAGGGCTTTCACCCATGGAAGCACTGTCCTGTGCATGTTGAAATCAAATCGACAACCTATTTACAGGAGACAAGAATGCAGGTTCAACTCAAGGTCAACGGCAAAGCCGTTGTGGTGGACGCAGCGCCCCAGATGCTGCTGGTGCAAGCATTGCGCGAAGAACTCAAACTCACCGGCACCCATGTCGGTTGTGATACAGCCCAATGCGGCGCGTGCACCGTGCTCATGAATGGCAAAGCCGTCAAGTCCTGCAACATGCTGTTGGCCCAAGCTGCTGGCAGCGATGTGGAGACCATTGAGGGTTTGGCTGCAGCTGACGGCACCATGCACCCCATGCAAGCGGCCTTCAAGGAGTGCCACGGACTGCAGTGCGGTTTCTGCACCCCTGGCATGGTCATGAGCGCGCTCGACCTTTGCAAGCGTCATCCCAATGCAGGCGAACAAGAGGTGCGTGAAGCACTGGAAGGCAATATTTGCCGCTGTACCGGTTACCAAAACATTGTCAAGTCCGTTCTGCAAGGTGCAGCGGCCATGAAGTCCTAAGGAGAACAAACATGGGTGCTTCCGATTTTGCCAATCTCCCCCACATTGGGGAATCCCTCCGCCGCAAGGAGGACTACCGTTTCCTGACCGGCGCAGGCCAATACACCGACGACATCGTGCTGGCCAACATGGCCCAGTGTTACTTTGTCCGCTCACCCCACGCCCACGCCAAAATCCGCAGCATCGACAAAACGGCGGCCTTGGCAGCGCCGGGTGTCATTGGCATTCTGGATGGCCAGGACGTGGCCGCAGACAAGATCAACGGTTTGCCTTGCGGCTGGCTGATCACCAGCACCAATGGCGAACCCATGAAAGAGCCGCCACACCCGATTTTGGCTTTCGAGAAAGTGCGTTATGTGGGCGACCATGTGGCCATGGTCGTGGCGGAAACCTACGAGCAAGCGCGCGATGCGGCCGAGTTGGTGGTGGTGGATTACGAACCCTTGGCTGCGGTGGTGGATGTGCGCGATGCACAGGCCCCGGGCGCGCCTGTGATCCATGACATCGCCACCAACAACCAATGTTACAAGTGGGCCATTGGTGACAAGGCGGCCGTCGATCAAACCTTTGCCAATGCGGCCCACGTGACCAAGATTGACCTGGTCAACAACCGCCTGGCACCCAACCCCATGGAGCCGCGTGCGGCCATTGGGCACTACAACCGGGCCGGTGACGACTACACCTTGTACGTGTCCAACCAGAACCCTCACGTCGAGCGCTTGCTCATGACGGCCTTTGTGATGGGTCTGCCAGAACACAAAGTGCGTGTGATTGCGCCCGATGTGGGCGGTGGCTTTGGCGCCAAGATTTACCTGTATGCCGAAGATGTGTGCCTGACCTGGGCTTCCAAAAAGCTCAATCGCCCCATCAAGTGGAATTGCGACCGCTCAGAGGCTTTCCTGTCTGACGCCCATGGCCGCGACCACGTCACCCATGCCGAACTGGCGATGGACCCAGATGGCAAGTTCCTGGGCTTCCGTGTCCACACCGACGCCAATCTGGGGGCTTACCTCTCGACCTTTTCCACCGCTGTGCCGACGATTCTTTACGCCACACTGTTGGCGGGTCAGTACAAGACACCACAGGTCTATGTGGAGGTGGATTCCTGGTTCACCAACACCGCCCCAGTGGATGCCTACCGGGGTGCTGGCCGACCCGAGGCCACCTACCTGCTGGAGCGCATTGTTTCTCGCGCAGCCTGGGAAATGGGCCTGTCTCAAGACGAAATTCGCCGCCGCAACTTCATCACCGAGTTCCCTTACCAGACGCCGGTCGCGCTGCAGTACGACACAGGTGACTTCCATGCCTGCCTGAAACAAGCCAATGAATTGGCCGATGTGGCGGGCTTGGAGCAACGCAAAGCCCAATCCAAAGCCAAAGGCATGCTCCGTGGCCTGGGTTACTCCAGTTACATCGAGGCTTGCGGCTTGGCCCCTTCCAATGTCGCGGGTGCTTTGGGTGCGCGTGCGGGTCTGTTTGAGTGCGGCGAAGTGCGTGTGCACCCCACGGGCAGCGTGACCGTTTTCACAGGTTCGCACAGCCATGGCCAAGGCCACGAAACCACATTCGCACAGGTGGTGGCTGCTCGCCTGGGCCTCTCGCCTGAGCAAGTGGACATCGTGCACGGCGATACGGGACGCGTTCCTTTCGGCATGGGCACTTATGGTTCGCGCTCCATCTCGGTGGGTGGTGCGGCCATCATGCGCGCGCTGGACAAAATTGAAGCCAAGGCCAAGAAAATCGCCGCCCACCTGATGGAAGCCAGCGATGCCGACGTGGACTTTGCCGGGGGTGAGTTCAAGGTCAAGGGCACAGACAAAATGGTCACTTTTGGCCAGGTGGCGCTGACGGCCTATGTGCCGCACAACTACCCGCTGGACAAGTTGGAGCCAGGTCTCAACGAGACCGCCTTCTATGACCCGACCAACTTCACTTTCCCGGCAGGCACTTACATCTGCGAAGTCGAAGTTGACCCGGCCACAGGCCAGGTTCGCGTGGACCGTTTCACCGCCGTGGACGACTTTGGCACCATCATCAACCCGATGATCGTCGAAGGCCAGGTGCACGGTGGTTTGGTTCAGGGCATCGGACAAGCGCTGATGGAGCACTGCGTGTACGACCGCGAGACCGGCCAGCTCTTGACAGGCTCCTTCATGGACTACGCCATGCCGCGCGCCGACGATTTCCCCAACTTCACCATCGGCCATGTGTGCACCCCTTGCACCACCAACCCCTTGGGCACCAAAGGCTGCGGCGAAGCCGGTGCCATTGGTTCGCCACCAGCGGTCATGAACGCTGTGCTCGACGCCTTGGCACCTCTGGGTGTCAAAGACCTCGACATGCCCGCCAGCCCGAACCGGGTGTGGACCGCCATTCAACAAGCCAAAGCCTGAGGAATCACAACATGTACGCATTTGCATACGAACGCCCCGCCGCATTGGCGGACGCAGTGGCCAAAATTTCTGCAGGGGGCCAGGCCCTGGCCGGTGGCCAGACCTTGATCGCTTCCCTCAAGCAGCGCTTGGCCCAGCCCGGCAGCTTGGTGGACTTGGCTGCTGTGAGTGAACTCAGCGGGATCAAAAAAGAAGGCAACTCACTGGTCATTGGCGCGATGACGCGCCATGAGTTTGTGGCCGACAGCGCCGAAGTGAAAGCCTCGATCCCGGGATTGGCGGCCTTGGCGGGCAACATCGGTGACCGCCAAGTTCGTGCCATGGGCACCCTGGGCGGCTCGGTGGCCAACAACGACCCTGCGGCTTGCTACCCCAGCGCCGTCTTGGCATTGGGTGCCACCGTGCAAACCAACCAACGCAAGATCGCTGCCGATGATTTCTTCCAGGGCATGTACACCACCGCTTTGGAAGAGGGCGAATTGATCACGGCCATCCATTTCCCTTTGGCCAAAAAGTCGGCTTACGCCAAGTTCCGCCAGCCTGCTTCGCGCTTTGCGCTGGTGGGTGTGTTTGTGGCGCAAACAGAGCAGGGTGTTCGTGTGGCCATCACGGGTGCGGGCAATGGTGTGTTTCGCCACGCAGGCCTGGAGGCCGCTTTGTCCAAGAGTTTCACGCCCGAGGCGGTGGAAGGCGTGACCATCGATGCCAGCGAGCTCAATGGTGACTTGCATGCCAGCGCGGCTTACCGTGCCCAGTTGATCAAGGTCCAGACTCAGCGGGCGGTCCAGCAGGCCAATGCTTGAACCCACGCACGAGTTTGTCAGCATCGATGGATTGATCCACGCCCTTCAGGGTGTGGGTTATCACGCGCCGCGTCGTCTGGCGACATCGGTTTTCCTGGCCATGAAGCTGGGCAGGCCGCTGCTGCTGGAGGGCGAGCCTGGCGTTGGCAAGACAGAATTGGCCAAAGCACTGGCCAAAGTGTTGGGGCGGCCTATGCTGCGTTTGCAGTGTTACGACGGCATGGAGCAGCGCGAGGCTTTGTACGAGTGGAACCACACGGCGCAGCTGCTGCACATGCGCGCTGCGCAGGCCACACAGACAGCGGCCGAGATTGAGCAGGCGGTTTATCAATCGCGCTTTCTGATTCGTCGGCCCTTGTTGCAGGCTTTGGAGGCACCGGCCCCGGGAGCCGTGTTGCTGATCGATGAGGTCGACCGTGCCGATGAACCTTTTGAAGCCTTTTTGCTCGAATACCTGGGCGAATACCAGGTGAGCATTCCCGAGTTGGGCACGATCAAGGCCCAAGTCGCACCCATCACCATCCTCACCAGTAACCGGACGCGCGACCTGAACGATGCGGTCAAACGGCGCTGCCTTTACCAGTGGATGGATTACCCCGAACGTGAACGCGAGCACGCCATTGTGCAAAGCCAAGTGCCTCATGCCGGCCCTTTGTTGACCGAAGCGCTCACAGAATTTGTGTCGCGCTTGCGTTCTTTGCCATTTGCCAATGCTTTTCAGCGTTCGCCGGGCATTGCCGAGAGCGTCGAGTGGGCCAAGGCGTTGGTGGCACTCGACACCCTCGCGCTGGACCCGGAAGTGATCCAGGACACAGCTGGCATCTTGTTCAAGCAGCGTGAAGATGTGGCCGCGCTGGTGCCGATGATCGACGAACTTCTGCGACCTGCGCCTGAGCAGGCTTGAGCGCATGAAACTCGGTGATGCGCGCAGCGGCAAGCTGCCCGAAAACATCATGGGTTTTGGCCGCGCTTTGCGCAGGGCTGGAGTGCCCATTGACAGCCAGCGCATGGCGCTGGCCATTGAAGCGGCCCGCCTTGTGGGGCTTGAACGAAAAGACGACCTGCATGCGGCGTTGGGTTCGGTGTTGATCAACCGCCAGCAAGACATCGAGGTCTTTGACCAGTTGTTTTCGGCCTTGTTCAGAAACCCCGAATTGGCGCAGCAATTGCTCGCACAAATGTTGCCCAAAGTGCGGCAGGGCCAGCCACCTTCGCGCAAAGCCCGAGTGCAAGAGGCCTTGGCTGCTCCCAAAAAGACCGAAGGCGGCCCGCGCCAAGAAAGTGAAATCCAACTGGACGCGGCCATGACCGCCAGTGACCGCCAGCGGCTGCAGCATGCGGATTTCGCGACACTCAACGCCAGTGAGTTTCGCCTGATCGAGCGCTTGGTCCGCGACATTCCCTTGTCCTTGGCCCCAGTGCCAGGTCGGCGCACCCGTGCGGGGCTGCGCGGTCAGCGCCCGCACTGGCCTGCGGCCATGCAGCAAGCGGGTCGATCAGAAGGCGAGTTGCTCTGGTTGCCCCAACGTGCGCGTCAACCTCAGGCCTTGCCCCTGCTGGTGTTGGTGGATATTTCGGGGTCCATGGAGCGTTATGCCCGTTTGCTCTTGGCGTTTTTGCACCAAGCCACGCGGACTCACCCGCGCGCTGTTTTTGCTTTCGGCACCGATCTCACGGATTTGCGTCCCGCCTTCAAGCACAAGGACACCGACCGCATGCTCGAGGAGGCCAATGAACGCATCGCCGATTTCGCAGGGGGCACCCGTTTGGGGGCATCACTCTCCACTTTGCGCGAGCGCCATGCGCGTTGCTTGGTGGGGCGCAGAACGGTGGTCTTGCTCATCAGTGACGGTCTGGACACCGGAGAGCCTGCCGACTTGAAGTCAGAGGTGCTTTGGCTCAAGCGGCACTGCAGGCAGCTGTTCTGGCTCAATCCGCTCTTGCGATTTGAGGGATACGCACCACTGGCCAGTGGTGCACAGGTCTTGCACCAGCACGCCGATGGCATGCTCGCGGTCCATAATCTCAGCAAGCTGGAAGACCTTGCACAGGCCATCCGCCAGCTCGTGAAACGTTCAAGCCGATGAAACGTAGAAGCACTTGCCCAATTTTGTTTTGACAGGAGAAAATCAACATGGACATGACTGGACAACGCACGCTCCAAGTGACGCAGCAGCAAGCTTGGGAGGCGCTGAATGACCCCGAAATCCTCAAGGCCTGCATTCCCGGATGTCAAAAATTTGAACCGGCCGGCGATCAAAAATTTGCAGTCGCAGCCGGCATCAAGATGGGGCCGGTATCTGCCTTGTTCAATGGCAGTGTCCAGCTGACGGACATCGTGGCTCCCCAGAGCTACAAACTCAATTTTGATGCCCAGGGCGGCGTGGCTGGATTTGGCAAAGGCGAGGCCGCGGTAGAGATCAAGCCCTTGGAACAGGGCTGTGAGTTGCACTACACCGTGCATTCCTCTGTGGGCGGCAAAATTGCACAGCTGGGACAACGCTTGGTCGATGGCGTGGCCAAGAACATGGCCGAAGACTTTTTCAAACGCTTTGAAGCCGCACTTGAAAAAAAATACCCACCATCGTCAGAGCCCATGAGCCTCGGATCTGCCCCTGCACCGAGCCAGGTCTCTGCCGGTTTGCCGTCCTGGATGTGGGGTTTAGGACTGGTGGTTGTGGTGGCAGTGGTGGCCATCGCCACACTGTGAGCGTGGTTTGACCGAGCCACTTCGGTCCGGCAGTGAAAAGACGGCGCCGAGCGCATGGATCCGGCCCCATGGTGTTTGAATGCCACTTGTGCTGCCTTCTTGGTCGCTGAATTCAGCACTGCGGGGGCAGCGATGGTTTGCAGGGCGTGTTTCACGCCCATCGCGCGCGGGGCGCAGCTCCTATATGGGATTGCCAGCAGCAGCTCCCACATGGGGTTGCCAGCAGCAGCACCCACAGGGTGTTGGGTGTGGGGTACGTGGGAGCCGTAACCTGTGCGCGATTTTCGCCAACGGCAAACCCAGCGTGTTCAGAGGCGCGGCCCTGGCCATGTGCGTTCGCGCTTTTTGTGAAGACTTCTTCGTGTCGCTTCTAAGGCGTGGGTAAATCGCCTGCCAGCGCGATGCAGAGGGGGCTCGTAGTTGCGTCAAACACGGGCGGCCCAGAGCGCAGCGGTTTTCAACCCCAACCAGGTCAAAGCCAGCGAGCCGAACAAATGCATGGCCGCGTTGCTTGCCGCCAGCATCAAACGCCCTTGTTGCAACAGGGCCAGCACCTCGGCCGAGAAACTGGAGAAGGTGGTCAAAGCCCCCAGAAAACCAGTGACCAAGGCCAGACGCCAGACCGGGTTGAGTTCAGGCAGTTGCTGGAAAACGCCCACGCACACACCCACCAGGTAGCCGCCGATCAGGTTGGCCGCCAAGGTGCCCCAGGGCAGCAGTCCAACGCTTGCGGTGCTGGGGTTGAGCCACAGGCCCAGCTGCCAGCGTGACAGCGCACCCACACAAGCGCCCAGGCAAATCGAGATCACCGTGAGCATGGCGGGGGTCCTTACGGTTTCGGGTTAGCGGTGTTTAAAACGGCGGGTCATCGTCGGTCGCTGCGGCGCCCTTTGCCCCTGTCGTGAGGGTCGAATTCACCACGGTGCGTGTTGGGTTCGGCTGGGCTGGGTCGGCCGCAGCCGCACCCAGTTCCATCTTGCCGCCCAGGGCCTCGATCAGGCTGTCGATCAGTGGGCCCAGCAAACCGGTCGACAAGGCCACATCGGCGTCAAAGCGGTCTTCGTTTTTGTCGGTGCCCGACTCGTCCATCACGCCATCCAGGTACTGCACTTTTTTCAGCTGCAGGGTCTCGGTCAGCACAAAGGCCACGCGGCCGTCCCAGCTGAGCGCCAGTTGGGTGGGCAGCTTGCCTTCCATCACATGTTTGCGCACATCGTCGTTGGCCAAGTGGTGGCGGGAAAAGCGCACGCTGGCGGCGTCTTCGCCGGTGGACTTGAGCACGGTTTCGCGCTCTACGGTCAGGTCGGCAGGCCATTCGTCGGTCGAGGGCGCCAAGAGCCATTGCGTCATCGCCGCTTGCGGGGAGGTGACGGTTTGGATCAGCGTGACCGACAGGCCACCCATCGCGTTCATCAGCGCCGACATGACTTCGTCGGCCTTGCCCTGGCTGCCTGCGTTGAGCACCAGGCGGCGGTTTTCCAAGTCCATCCACACCAGCACGGTGGACTGTCGCGCAAAGGCCTGCGGCAACAACGACAACAGAGCCTCGTCCATCAGGTCGCGCTTTTCTTTTTTGCCAGGCTTGCGACCGGTGGCCGCTTCGATCTCGGCAATGCGCTCGTCCACCTTGCGGCGCACCACATTGCCGGGCACGGCCTTGGATTCGATCATGAGCTTCATGATCCACTGACCCGAGACCGATTCGACCAACGGTCCGTGGGCTTCGCCTCTCGGAGGAATCCAGCCAATGGATTTGTCTTGGCTGGCGCCACACGCCACAAACTGCACCGGCTCCAGCGCCGCCTGCACATCGGCCAATGCGGGCGCAAAGCCCTCGCCGATGCGGTAAACCATCACATTTTTGAACATCCGTCACACCTTCATGCCTTGTCAGGCCAGCGCGGCATCTTACCGGAGTGAAGTGGCTTTCATTTGGGCACGCCCATCATCGTGTCGGGCAGGATGGTCACGATGGATGGGAACACGGTGATCAAGCCGATGCCCACCAACAAGCAGCCGAAAAAGGGCAGGGTCACCGTGGCG
This sequence comes from Comamonadaceae bacterium, assembly GCA_027485235.1. Taxonomy (GTDB): domain Bacteria; phylum Pseudomonadota; class Gammaproteobacteria; order Burkholderiales; family Burkholderiaceae_C; genus Limnohabitans_A. The sequence continues at coordinate 10,181 of JAIXRJ010000028.1, read as the reverse complement.
ATGCGGTTGCTGTCGATGCCGGTCATGTTTTGCAACACAAACAGGTTGAAGCCCACGGGGGGTGTGATTTCCGCGATCTCGATCAACATGATGATGAAGATGCCAAACCAAACCAGATCAAATCCGGCCTTCTGGATCATGGGCAGCACCACCGCACTGGTCAGCACGATCATCGAAATGCCGTCGAGGGCCGTGCCCAAAATCAGGTACACCACCACCAGCACGCCAATCAGGCCAAAGGGCGAGAGGTTCATGGCGTGCACAACCTCGGCCAATTCGCGCGGAATACCGGTGAAGGCCATGGTCTTGGTCAAGAAGGCCGCACCGGCCAAGATGAACATGATCATGCAGCTCACGCGTGTGGCACTCACCAAGCCTTGCCAGAAATTTTGCCAGGTCAGGCTGCGCCCGGCTGCCGCAATGGCGAGGGACCCCAGCACGCCATAGGCCGCGCATTCGGTGGCGGTGGCGATGCCCGCCACCAGCACCCAAACGATGAACACGATCAACAAGCCACAAGGGATCAAGCTGCCCGAGCGCCGCATTTTTTCCATGAAGCTTGTGGGGGGCTCTGCAGGTGGCACCTTGTCGGGGTTACGAAGGCTCCACCAGATGATGTAACCCGAAAAGAGCCCCATCAGCAAAAAGCCGGGCAAAAAGCCCGCCAAGAACAAGCGGATCACGCTGGCGTCTGCCGCCACGGCGTAGACCACCATGGTGATGGACGGCGGAATCAAAATGCCCAAGCCACCGGCTGCGGCGAGTGATCCCAGCGCGATGTTGCGGTCATACCCGCGCTTTTCCAGCTCGGGCAAAGCCACCTTGGCAATCGTGGCGCAAGTCGCGGCCGACGAACCCGAGACCGAGCCAAAAATGCCGCAACCCAAAATGGTGGTGTGCATCAAGCGCCCCGGCACTTTGGACAACCAGGGCGAGAGGCCGTCGAACATCTGCTCGGACAGTTTGGTGCGGTACAAAATTTCGCCCATCCAGATGAACATGGGCAAAGCGGCGAGTTCCCAGCTGGACGAGGTTTCCCAGAACGAGGAAAACAGGTTTTTGCCGGGCACGGTGTTGGTGAAAAACGCCTGACCGACCCAGCCCACAATCGCCAGCGTCATCGCGATCCAGACGCCGCCGCTGAGCATCAACAGCATCAAAAAGAGGAGCAGGCCTCCGATTTCAAGCAGGCCCATCACAATTCCTCGGAAAAATCACCCCGGGCGTGCCGCTCTTCGACACGCGCCACGTAGCTGGGTTTGCCGCCCCGGAAGACACACACGCACTCGTCGAGCACGGCAATCACCAAAATGGCCGAACCGATGACAAAACTCATTTGCGGAATCCAAATGGGGATCGCCACCATATTGCCCGCGATGTCATTGAATTCGTAGCTCTCCCAGGTGAAACGTGCAGCCCAATAGCCCAGATAGCCAATGGCCACGGTCGCGACGCTCAGTGAGACCAGCTCCAGCCAGCGGCGCACGGGTGCCGACACCGATTCGAGCACCAAGGTCACGCGCACAAAGTCGCCGTTGCGAAAGCTGTAGGCCATGCCCAGGAAGGCCGCGGCCGCACACAGCCAAGCCACGATGTCGTTGACCCAAGATACACGCCAATCCATCGCTCGCCCCACGGAGGCACCGATCATCAAAATCAGGATGGTCAGCACGCACAGGGCGGCCAGTTGCCCCCCGAGAAGGTACAGGCCATCCAGCAAGCGACGCGCCGATGAGGCGCGTGGGGGAGGACTGGCGTTCATCCGGTCTTATTTCTTGTTGTACGCGTCCACCAAGGCCTTGCCTTCGGCACCGGATTTGTCCAGCCATTCCTTGAGCATGGTCTCACCCACTTTGGCCATGTCTGCCTTGAGCTGGGCCGATGGGGGGCTGACCGTCATGCCGTTGGCTTTGAGGATTTCCAAGGTGCTGGTGTTGACCTTGCGCGATTCGGTCCAACCGCGGGTTTCGGCGTCGGCGGCGGCTTTCATCACGGCGTCTTGTGTGGGCTTGTCGAGCGCGTCAAAGGCCTTCTTGTTGGCAATCACGGCATTTTTGGGCAACCAGGCCTGCACGTCGTAATAAAACTTCAGGTGCTCAAACAGCTTGCTGTCCACACCGGTGGCACCCGAGGTCATGGTCGACTCGACCACGCCGGTGGCCAAGGCCTGGGTGAATTCAGCCGCTTGCACCGTCACAGGTTGGGCGCCCACCAGTTCGGCAATGCGGGCAGTCGATGGACTGTAAGAGCGCCACTTGATGCCCTTGAGGTCTGCAGCGCTGTTCAGGGGCTTTTTGCTGTAAATGCCTTGCGGTGGCCAGGCCACCGAGTACAAGAGCACCATGCCTTGTTCGGCCAGCTTCTTTTCCATCAAGGGCTTTTGGGCTTTGTAGAGCTTCATGCCCTCGTCGTAGCTGTCGGCCAGGAAGGGCAGGCCGTCGGCCGCGTAGATGGGCCACTCGTTGCTGAAGTTGGCCAGCAAGATTTCACCGACTTGGGCTTGACCGCCCTGCACGGCACGTTTGATTTCGGGGGCCTTGAAGAGCGAGGCATTGGCATGCACCGTGATCTTCAGCTTGCCGCCCGAGGCTTTGTCCACATCGGCGGCAAACTGGGTCATGTTGACCGAGTGGAAGTTGGTGGCCGGGTAAGCGGCGGGCAGGTCCCATTTGGTTTGGGCCGAGACAAAACCGGAGACAGCGAGCAGACCAGCCAGCAGGCTGAGGTGAAGGGCGCGACGTTGCATGAGAACTCCTGTGAATGTGGAATGAGCGGTCAAACGGGCCGTGCAAGAAAGGTGCCCGCTGGGCGCGCGCATCGGGTGCATCTGGCTGGAGTTCACTGTAGGCAAGTTGGGGCCTCTGTGTGATCGGTAGTTTCCCTTAATGTCAACAAATTGTTGGCAAATTGTTGGTAACGGACATAGACTTTGAGTCCCCATTTGTTGGAACACGCACCATGCCGCGCAAAAACTCAGCCGCTTCGGCCAACGCCAACCCCATCGTGTCGTCGGCGCATCTGGTCTCCCCCGACAGCGCCGAGATGAGCGAGTTCGAGTTCGGCCTGATCGTGGCGGGCAACGCGTTTCACCGCTGGATCATCCATTGCATGGCGGCGGCGGGCTTGAAGGATTTGACGCCCCTCGATGTGCTGGTCTTGCACCATGTGACGCACCGTGCCCGCGACAAGCGCCTGGCCGACATCTGCTTCATCATGAACATCGAAGACACGCATCTGGTCAATTACGCCCTGAAAAAACTGCAAGGCCTGGGCGTGGTGGTGTCTCAAAAAAATGGCAAGGACGTGACCTATGCGGCGACCGACGATGGGCGCGCTTATGTGCAGCGCTACCGCGAGATCCGTGAGAGCTGCCTGATCGACGCCCTGAAGGCCGACGACGGTCTGAACCGCGACATTGGCGAACTGGCCCGATTGCTGCGGGTGCTCTCGGGCATGTACGACCAGGCGGCGCGCGCTGCGGCCTCTTTGTGAACCTGTTGTTTTGAATTCTGATTGTTGAGCGACTCATGAGCGAATCACACACCCCACCCGCTGGCAAAAACCGTTGGCAATTCTGGATCGACCGGGGCGGCACCTTCACCGACGTGGTGGGCAAGCGCCCGGACGGCAGCTTGGTCACGCACAAACTGCTGTCTGAAAACCCCGAGCAATACCGCGATGCGGCGGTGGCGGGCATCCGCCATTTGCTGGGCCTCAAATCCGGTGAGCCGGTCACGCCCGAGCAGGTCGAGTGCGTGAAGATGGGCACCACCGTGGCCACCAATGCGCTGCTGGAACGCAAGGGCGAGGTGACGCTGCTGGTGACCACGCAAGGTTTTGGTGACGCACTGCGCATCGCGTATCAAAACCGCCCGCGTTTGTTTGACCGCCAGATCGTGTTGCCCGAGTTGCTGTACAGCGCGGTGGTGGAGGCGCAAGAGCGCGTGACGGTGGATGGCGAGGTGTTGCAGCCCTTGGATGAGGCGCATTTGCGCACCCAATTGAAGCATTCGCACCAGCAAGGAGTGCGTTCGGTGGCCATCGTTTTCATGCACGGCTGGCGGCACACCGAGCACGAGCTGGCTGCGGCCCGGCTGGCGCGTGAGGTGGGTTTCACGCAGGTCAGCACATCGCACCAGACCAGCCCGATGATGAAGCTGGTCAGCCGGGGCGACACCACGGTGGTGGATGCGTATTTGTCACCGATTTTGGGGCGCTATGTGGACCAGGTGGCCAGCGAGATGCCGGGTGTGAAACTGATGTTCATGCAGTCTTCGGGTGGCCTCACGGACGCGCAGGTGTTTGCGGGCAAGGACGCGATTTTGAGCGGCCCAGCGGGCGGCATTGTGGGCATGGCCCGCACGGCGCAGCTGGCGGGGCACGACAAGGTGATAGGTTTTGACATGGGCGGCACGTCCACCGATGTGTCGCACTTTGCGGGGCAGTTCGAGCGCGAGTTTGAAACGCAGGTGGCCGGTGTGCGCATGCGTGCGCCGATGATGAGCATCCACACCGTGGCCGCTGGCGGTGGCTCGCTGCTGGCCTATGACGGTGCGCGCTTTCGGGTGGGGCCGCAAAGCGCGGGGGCCAACCCGGGCCCAGCCAGTTACCGGCGTGGCGGGCCGCTGGCCGTGACCGATGCGAACGTGATGGTGGGCAAGGTGCAAGCCAGGTTTTTCCCGTCGGTGTTTGGCCCAGAAGCCAACCAGCCACTGGACGCCGAAGTGGTGCGTGGGCATTTTGCAAAACTGGCCGCACAAACCGGGCGTGCCGCCGAAGACGTGGCGCATGGCTTCATCCAGATCGCGGTGCAGCAGATGGCCAACGCGATCAAGAAAATTTCGGTGGCTCGTGGCTACAACGTGACGCGTTACACCTTGCAGTGTTTTGGTGGGGCGGGCGGTCAGCACGCTTGCCTGGTGGCCGATGCCTTGGGCATGTCGCAGGTGCTGGTACACCCGCTGGCGGGTGTGCTCTCGGCCTACGGCATGGGCTTGGCGGACCAGAACGTGATGCGCGAAGAGTCGGTTGAGCGGCGTCTGGACGCAGCGGCCATGCCCTTCATGGCAGAGCGCTTGCAGGCTTTGGGCGAGACCTCGCGCCAAGCCTTGCTGGCGCAAATGGGCGTGGATGCCGGAGGTGCGAACCGCATCGAGCTGCGCCAACGCGTGCATTTGCGCTACGAAGGCACCGACTCGGCCCTGGTCGTGCCTTGGGGCGATCAAGCCCAATTGGTGGCGGGTTTTGAAGCCGCGTACCGCCAGCGCTTTGCCTTCTTGATGCAGGGCAAGGCCTTGGTGGTCGAGGCGGTATCGGTGGAAGCCGTGCTGCCCGGCGACGCGCCCGAAGAAGCTGTGCTGGCCGTGCACCCGCAGCGCGATGTGCCGCGACGCGACACGGTGCAGGTCTATGCCGCCAATGCCCAAGGTGTGGCCCAGTGGCAGGAGGCCGCGCTGGTGGTGCGAGAAGATATGCGCCCCGGCGATGTGATCGATGGCCCCGCCATCATTGCCGAGAAAAACGCGACCACGGTGGTGGAAGCGGGGTGGCAAGCGCGCCTCACCGCGCTGGACCATTTGCTGCTGGTGCGCGTACAAGCGCGGGCGGTACAGCACGCCGCAGGCACGCAGGCCGATCCGGTGCTGCTGGAGGTGTTCAACAACCTGTTCATGAACATCGCCGAGCAAATGGGGCTGCAGCTGCAAAACACGGCCTACTCGGTCAACATCAAAGAGCGCTTGGACTTTTCGTGTGCGCTGTTCAGCGCCGAAGGGCATTTGATCGCCAACGCGCCGCACATGCCGGTGCATTTGGGCTCGATGGGCGAAAGCATCCAGACCGTCATTCAAAAGAACAAAGGGCGCATGCAGCCGGGCGATGTGTTTGTGCTGAACGACCCGTACCACGGCGGCACGCATTTGCCAGACATCACCGTGATCACGCCGGTGTATCTGGACGGTCATGCCGATCCGGTGTTTTATGTCGGCTCGCGCGGGCACCACGCCGATGTGGGCGGCTTGACGCCGGGCTCCATGCCGCCGTTTTCCACGCGAATTGCAGAAGAGGGTGTGCAGATCGACAACGTCAAACTGGTCGATGCCGGACACCTGCGCGAGGCCGAGATGGTGGCCTTGCTGCAAAGCGGCGAATACCCTTCGCGCAACCCGGCGCAGAACATGGCCGACCTGAAGGCGCAGATCGCTGCCAACGAAAAAGGCGTGCAGGAGCTGCGCCGCATGGTCGAGCAGTTTGGCTTGGATGTGGTGCAGGCCTACATGCGCCATGTGCAGGACAATGCCGAGGAATCGGTGCGCCGCGTCATCACGCGCCTGAAAGACGGGCAATTCACTTTGCCGCTGGACAACGGGGCGCAGATCCAGGTGGCGGTGCGCGTGAATGCCGCTGAGCGCACGGCCGAGATCGACTTCACCGGCACCAGCGCCCAGCTGCCCAACAACTTCAACGCGCCGCGGGCGGTGTGCATGGCGGCGGTGCTGTATGTGTTCCGCAGCTTGGTGGACGACGACATTCCTTTGAACGCGGGATGCTTGAAGCCGCTCAAGGTCACCATTCCTCAGGGCTCCATGCTCAACCCCAACCCCCCGGCTTCGGTGGTGGCGGGCAATGTGGAAACCTCCACCTGCATCACCAACGCGCTGTTTGGTGCTCTGGGCGTGATGGCGGGCAGCCAGCCGACCATGAACAATTTCACCTTCGGCAATGCGCGGGTGCAGTACTACGAAACCATTTCGGGTGGCAGCGGGGCGGGCGGCCGCTTTGACGCGCAAGGCCAGTTGGTCGGCGGTTTTGAGGGCACTTCGGTGGTGCAAACCCACATGACCAATTCACGATTGACGGACCCTGAGGTGCTGGAGTTCCGCTTTCCGGTGCGGCTGGAGAGTTACGCGATCCGCCAGGGCTCAGGCGGCGCGGGGCGCTGGCAGGGTGGCGACGGCGGGGTGCGCCGCGTGCGCTTTCTGGAGCCGATGACGGCGGGCATTTTGTCCAACGGGCGGGTGCACCCAGCCTTTGGCATGGCGGGCGGTCAAAGTGGCTTGCCGGGCATCAACCGCGTGGTGCGCGCCGATGGCCGTGTGCAAGCGCTGGCGCACATTGGTCAAGTCGAGATGCAGGCGGGCGATGTGTTTGAGATCCACACGCCGGGCGGCGGAGGATTTGGTGGTTTCAGGGCTTGACGGGCTCTGCGGCTGGTAATGCCGCACCCTTGGCTTCAAAGGGTTTGCCGTTGACCCGGGCACCTTGTGCTGAAAGTTGGGCCGCTTTTTGAGGGCCAAGGCCTTTGATGCGATGGCGAAAATCAGCCCAGTCTTGGAAGGGGTATTTGGCCCGTTCGGTCATCACCTGCCGTGTCATGGCGGGCCCAAAGCCTTTGAGGCCGTCCAGATCCATTTCTGTGGCTTGGTTCAGTTCGACTTGCGACCAAGAGAGTCCGGCAAACAAACCGGTCACCAACACGGCTGTTTTTTTTGAGATCATTCAATGCCCCTCCCCTGTACGGATGAGCCCGTTGTTTGCAGGACCTGCTGATTGTCTGGGCGCTTGTTCACCGGGTAAAGCCTTGCCATGGCCCGCCTTGAAACAAGTTGTTTCAGAGCGTCTTCAAAGCTCTTCGACGCGCCGAGGCGGGTAGCTGTCCCAGGCCTGGCAACCCGGGCAATGCCAAAAGTGTTCTTTGGCTTCAAACCCACAGGCCGCACAGCGGTAACGCGCCAAGGGGCGGGTGGCGTTTTCCAACGCTTTTTGAACCGGCGTTGGCAATGGCGCCCGATCGGTCTGGCCATTGAGCCAACGCGAGGCGGCTATGAGCGAAGCTTGCTTTTGCAGGTGGTCCAGATAACGCTGGTGTGAGGCGGCCTGAGAAGCTGGATCGTTCGGCGCCAGCGTGGTCATGGCCTCGAGCACGTCGATACAAGGCTGCTGGGCATAAAAAGCCTGCAAGGCGCGCAGGGCTTGCGGGGACTGGTTGGCGGCTAACGCGGCTTTGACCAAGCTGGCGGCAGCCAAAGGCGCTGCGGCATCGTGGTGTACAAACAAATGGTGCAAGGTGTCAAAGGCCGCTTGGGCCTGGCCTTGAGCCAAATGCAACTGGCCGAGCAAGATGCGAGGCCGGGGTGCATCGGGCGCGTTTTGGCTCGCCTGGGTCAGCAGCTTCAAAGCCTTGGTGGTGTCGCCTTCTTGCATGGCTTCACGCGCTTGCTCACATTGGTAATGGGCCATGCGCACGCTGAAGTTGGCTTCGCCCGAGTTCTCCAGCAAAAGGGCGACACCAGCGGCCTCTGGCCATTCTCGCGAGCGTTCATAGATGGCCAAGCGTGCCAGACGAGCCTGACCTTCATAAGGCGTTGCTTCGAGTTTGCGCAAAGCCTCTTCGGCACGGTCAAGCAAACCGGCTTTCAGGTAGTCGAGTGCCAAACCGTGCTGTGCGCGTTGGCGGTCTGAGCTGCTCAAATCGGCTCGGGACAGCAAATGCTCGTGCACGCGAACCGCACGGTCGTATTCACCCCGACGGCGAAACAGGTTGCCCAAGGCAAAGTGCAGCTCAGAGGTGTCCGGGTCGTTTTGAACCGCCTCGATGAAGGCGTCAATGGCCTGGTCCTGTTGTTCATTGAGCAGGTAATTGAGCCCTTTGAAATAAGCCCGCGGTGCCTGGCGGTTGGCGATGCGCAGCTGGCGCAGGTCGAGACGGGAGGCCAGCCAACCCAGGGCAAAAGCCACGGGCAAGCCCAGCAAAATCCAGGTCAGGTCAAGTTCCATGGGGGGTCTCTGGGTTGGCAGGTGCCGCTGAAATGGGCTGGCTTTGTTGTTTGATGGTTTGGCGATGACGCCACCAGCGGGGCACCATGCCCAGCACACCCACCACAACGCCCAGCGTGAATGCCAAGAGGACGACCAAAACGGTAGGGGCTTGCCAGAACGTGCCAAAAAACAAATGGACGCGGGTCTCTTGCTGATTGTTCAGTGCAAAAGCGAAGAGGGTGAAAAAAACCGCTGCTTTCAGTAGCCACTGAAGCAGCCGAAGCAGACGTTTCATGGGGAACCTCGGGGTGCTGCAAACATTCTAACGGCGGCTCGGCAGGGGCAGCCTGCAGCCAGCGCGAGTTCAGCGTTCAGGACTTGAGCTTGGGGGCAACTGCTGGGGCGGCTGCGCTGGTGCCAGCATCGACGGCTTCGCGCAAGGCTTTGCCAGGTTTGAAATGGGGCACCCGTTTTTCGGGGATGTCGACGCTTTCACCCGAGCGGGGGTTGCGTCCAATGCGAGGCGGTCGGCGGTTGATCGAGAAGCTGCCAAAGCCACGGATCTCAATGCGGTGACCACGCACCAGGGCGTCACTCATGGCGTCGAGCACCGTTTTGACAGCCAATTCGGCATCACGGTGGGTCAGCTGCGCAAAGCGTGCGGCCAATTCTTCAACCAGGTCTGAGCGTGTCATGTGGAGGGTGGGTGTTGTGTGGGCCTGTGCTGGGGTCTGAAAAAAGCCCGCCCCCATCACAGGGGCAGGCTTTTCAGACAGCAAAGTCCTCAGGACTCCACAAGGATCAGTTGTTGTCCAACTTGGCGCGCAGCAAAGCGCCCAGGCTGGTCGTGCCCGCGTTTTCACGCGAAGACTGTTGTGACAAGGAAGCCATGGCTTCTTGCTGGTCCACAGCGTCTTTGGCCTTGATCGACAACTGGATGTTGCGGGTCTTGCGGTCCACGTTCACCACCACAGCGGTCACTTCGTCGCCAACTTTCAGGACGTGGCTGGCGTCTTCCACGCGGTCACGCGAGATTTCGGACACGCGCAGGTAGCCGATGATGTCTTCGCCCAGGTCGATTTCGGCGCCCTTGGCATCCACGGTCTTGACCTTGCCGGTGACGGTTTGGCCTTTGTCGTTGATGGAGGTGAAGGTGGTGAAAGGATCGGAGTCGAGCTGTTTGATGCCCAAGCTGATGCGCTCGCGGTCCACGTCCACAGCCAAGACCAAAGCCTCAACTTCTTGACCCTTCTTGAATTCGCGCACGGCGTTTTCGCCGGTTTCGTTCCAGGACAAGTCAGACAGGTGCACCAAGCCGTCGATGCCGGCAGCCAAGCCCACGAACACGCCGAAGTCGGTGATCGACTTGATCGGGCCCTTGACGCGGTCGCCGCGCTTGGTGTTCTGAGCAAACTCTTGCCATG
>JAIXRJ010000006.1 GCA_027485235.1 Comamonadaceae bacterium | reverse complement strand
GCCAAGACCGTCGCAGACGTGATGAAGATGGTGAAAGAGAACGAAGTCAAGTTCGTTGACTTCCGTTTCACCGATACCCGTGGCAAATGGCAGCACATCACTGCGCCCGTGTCGCAGTTTGACGAAAGCAAGTTCGAAGACGGTCAAGCGTTCGACGGTTCATCGATTGCGGGTTGGAAAGGCATCGAAGCTTCGGACATGTTGTTGATCCCCGACCCGAACAGCGCCATCATCGACCCCTTCTTTGAAGAAGTGACTTTGGTCATGATCTGCGACGTGATCGAGCCCACAGATGGCAAGGCCTACGAGCGTGACCCACGTTCGATCGCCAAGCGCGCCGAGACTTACCTCAAGCAATCGGGCTTGGGCGACACCGCCTACTTCGGTCCCGAGCCAGAATTCTTCTTGTTTGACGAAGTGCGTTGGAGCACCGAGCCTAACAACACTTTTTACGCCATCGACGAAGCCGAAGCCCCATGGAACAGCGGCAGCAAGATGGACGGCGGCAACAAAGGCCACCGCAACCGCGTCAAGGGTGGCTACTTCCCCGTGCCTCCCGTTGACAGCACACACGACATGCGCAGCGAAATGTCGTTGATCCTCGAATCCGTGGGCATCCCGGTCGAAGTGCACCACCACGAAGTGGCGGGCGCTGGTCAGTGCGAAATCGGCACCCGTTTCTCCACCTTGGTCGAGCGCGCTGACTGGACACTGCTGCAAAAGTACGTGATCCACAACGTGGCCAACGCCTACGGCAAAACCGCCACTTTCATGCCCAAGCCCTACGCTGGCGACAACGGCTCCGGCATGCACGTGCACCAGTCCATCTGGAAAGACGGCAAGAACCTGTTCGCAGGCAATGGCTACGCTGGTTTGTCTGAATTCGCCTTGTTCTACATCGGCGGCATCATCAAGCATGCCCGTGCCCTGAACGCGATCACCAACCCCGGCACCAACAGCTACAAGCGTTTGGTTCCTCACTACGAAGCTCCGGTCAAGTTGGCTTACTCGGCCAAGAACCGCTCCGCTTCGATCCGCATCCCCAACGTGGCCAGCGACAAGGGCCGCCGCGTGGAAGCCCGCTTCCCCGATCCATTGTGCAACCCTTACCTGGGCTTCGCAGCCTTGTTGATGGCGGGCTTGGACGGTATCGAAAACAAGATCCACCCCGGCGAAGCAGCGACCAAAGACCTGTACCACCTGCCTCCAGAAGAAGACAAGTTGGTCCCCACCGTTTGCTCCAGCTTGGACCAAGCTTTGGACGCACTGAACGCCGACCGCGCTTTCTTGACCAAGGGTGGCGTGTTCACCGACTCGTGGATCGACGCTTACATCGAATTGAAGATGCAAGAAGTCAACCGCAGCCGCGTCGAAGTGTCGCCGGTCGAGTACGACATGTACTACTCGCTGTAATCCGGCCCATGCGGATTGCACAGTTCAGTGCAAACAAGGACGGCTTTGGCCGTCCTTTTTTTTGCCAAGGTTCATGGCTGTTGCTCTGGGGCTGTGCCATGGTGCCCGTGTGGGCGCAGGGTGAGATCTACCGCTGCGGGTCCGAATACACCAATGCGCCCCAGGGTAAGTTGGCATGTGTGCGTATCAGCGCTGTGCCGGCGGTGACCGTGATCGAGGGCACGCGGCCTCACGCTGCGCCTCAGGCGGAGCGCACGCCCTTGGAATTCGGCACAGCTTTGGTGCCCGACTCACGCACCAAACCGGGCGTGGGGCCAGCGGGGCTTTCGGTGCAGCGTGATCGGGATGCGCAGGCGCGCGCCATCTTGCTGCAAGAACTCGAACAAGCCCGGCGTCTGCAGGGCCGGTTGCAGGCGTCGCTCAATGACCCTGCGGTTCAGCAGTCGCCCGAGAAACGCATGGCGATCAAATCCGCCATCGAGCGCCATCAGCGCGATGTGGACAGCCTAGAACGTGAATTGGCGCGCCGTCCTGTGCTGGCCACACCCTGAGGAACGCCATGTCTTCCACCGTTTCCCGATTCCAAGCCTTCGATTTATTGGCCACCCCGATCGCTGTGATCGAAGGCGAGGGTCGAATCAGTTTTGTGAATGCCGCGCTCGAGGATGTGATGGGCCTGTCCCGCCGAAGCCTGAATGGCGCTTACCTGCCCGACTACTTTGCCGACCCCCAGCCTTTGAAAAACGCACTGCTGGGCGCTCAGTCGAACGAGTTTGCGGCCTTGCGCTACGAGGCCATGCTCAAGCGCTTGCACCATCTCGACAGCTTGCCGGTGCACATGATCGTCGCGCCTTCAGACCGTGTGGACGAGGTGATCATTGAACTGTTGCCGGTGGAGCAGCAAACCCGCCAAGAGCGTGAGGAGCGTGTGCTGGAGCACGCATTGGCCAACAAAGAACTGATCCGCAATTTGGCCCATGAGATCAAGAACCCATTGGGCGGTATCCGCGGGTCTGCCCAGTTGCTTGAGATGGAACTCGACAACAGGGACTTGGCGGAGTACACCCAAGTCATCATCCATGAGGCCGACCGTCTGCAAATGCTGGTGGACCGCCTTTTGGCACCCCACCGCAGACCGCATGTGGTGGGCGATGTGAACATCCACGAAGTTTGCGAGCGGGTGCGAACTTTGATCTTGGCCGAGTTTCCCAAAGGTCTGAAGGTGGTGAGGGATTACGACATCTCGATCCCGGAGTTCCGAGGGGATCGTGAACAGTTGATTCAGACGGTGTTGAACATTTCACACAACGCAGCCCAAGCCTTGCAAGAACGCATCGTGCAAGGCGATGCACAGATCACCCTCAAGAGCCGAATCTTGAGACAAGTCACGTTTGGCAAGCAGCGTTATCGCCTGGCATTGGAATTGCATGTGATGGACAACGGGCCTGGTGTTCCAGACTCGATCAAGGACCGCATTTTCTTCCCGTTGATCTCGGGCCGTGAAGGCGGCTCAGGCCTGGGGCTGACCTTGGCGCAAACCTTTGTGCAGCAGCACCACGGCATGATCGAGTGTGACAGCGAGCCTGGTCGTACGGACTTCAAGATTTTGATTCCGTTGCCTTGAACCCAAGAAAGCCCCTCAAATGAAGCCGATCTGGATCGTAGACGATGACCAATCCATCCGCTTTGTGCTCGAGAAAGCATTGCTGCGCGAAGGTTTGCCCACGCGCAGTTTCACCAATCCGCGCGAGGTTTTGAAGGCACTGGACTCCGAAGAGGGGCGCGAAGGGCCGCAGGTTTTGGTCAGTGACATCCGCATGCCGGGTGGCTCGGGCTTGGACCTGTTGACCACCATCAAGCAGCGCATGCCTGGTTTGCCGGTGCTCATCATGACGGCATTCTCCGATCTGGACAGTGCCGTCTCGGCATTCCAGAGTGGCGCATTCGAATACCTGCCCAAACCGTTTGATTTGCCCAAGGCGGTGGAGTTGATTCGCCGCGCGGTGGGCGAGAGCCAGCGCGAAGAGGTGGTCGAAGAAAAAATGGTGCAAGCGCCCGAGATGCTTGGTCAAGCGCCTGCCATGCAAGACGTGTTCCGCGGCATCGGGCGCCTGGCGCAAAGCCACGTGACGGTGCTGATCACGGGTGAGTCGGGCTCAGGCAAAGAGTTGGTGGCCCACGCGCTGCACAAACATTCGCCGCGTGCCCAGCAGCCCTTTGTGGCCATCAACACCGCGGCCATTCCCAAGGATTTGCTGGAGAGTGAATTGTTTGGGCACGAGCGGGGCGCGTTCACCGGCGCACAGGCCTCAAGGCGTGGGCGATTTGAGCAGGCCGACGGCGGCACCTTGTTTTTAGATGAAATCGGCGACATGCCGTTTGACTTGCAAACCCGCTTGCTGCGTGTTTTGTCCGATGGCCATTTCTACCGCGTGGGTGGCCACAGCGCCGTCAAGGCCAATGTGCGTGTGATTGCCGCCACCCACCAAGACTTGGAGGAACGGGTGAAACAAGGGGTGTTTCGGGAGGATTTGTACCACCGCCTGAATGTGATCCGTTTGCGTTTGCCTGCATTGCGCGAGCGCCACGAAGATGTGCCTGTATTGGCGCGCTACTTTTTACAACGCAGTGCGCGGCAACTGGGGGTTGAGCCCAAACGGATTTCCGAAGCAGCGATGGACAAGCTGGGGCAATTCCAGTTCCCGGGCAATGTGCGGCAATTGGAAAACATTTGCCACTGGCTGACCGTGATGGCGCCGGCGCAGGTCATCGAGCTCAAGGACTTGCCCCCTGAAGTGTTGGCTTCAGGTTTGCCCGCGTCAACCCGCGTGTTGGAGTCCGCCCTCCCGACGTCGACTGCATCGATGGCGACTGCGGTGCAATCCCCCAAGGCTGACGAACCCTTGGGTGCCAGCCCCATGTCCGATGCCTCCCCCACGCCGGTTGGCTGGGCAGCTGGCTTGGAAGCCGAAGCCTTGAATTTGCTGGCAGCCGGCCGCACGGACGTGTGGGATGTGCTGACCCGTCGGTTTGAGACCAGTCTGATCCAGGCAGCCTTGTCGACCACACGAGGACGCCGCATTGAAGCGGCTCAAAAACTGGGCATTGGCCGCAACACCATCACCCGCAAAATTCAGGAACTGGGGATCGGCGAATAAAACCCCTTGTCGGCTTTCGCCAGCACGGCTGTGACCTCGGGTGTTCAGTCAGAGAAAAGGTCTTGCAGTCGTTTGATTTGCCAAGTGGGTGAGCGCTCTCGCTGTGCTCAATTGCCATTTCTCATTCGTGCCTTGAGAAAAAGATTCTGCAGGTCCATGGCAGCTTCAGGTGGGGCCTTCATAGACCAGCTTCCATTGGCCCGATTCTTTTTGCCAATAGGTGCGCAAGAAAACGGCTTGACGTTTGTCTTTGAGGCTCGGGTCTGACATCGTCACGACCATGGTTTCCTCGTCGTCACGCCAGTGCAAAACAGAAACCACCTCAAGGGGTTTGGCTTTGCGTTGCTGCGCTGCCGTTTGGAGCAGTTTGGGCCACCAGTGCTCCAAGTCCATGGCAGCGCGCTTAAAGCGGGGGCTGTAATGGGCTTTGAGTCGTTCGGGATCTGCCCCTTGCCGGTCAGACAGCCATTGGTCCAAGCGCGGTTTGAAGTCGGCATAAGTCTTTGGCACTTGTCCTGCGGGAATCCAGTCGAGTTTGTTCGCAATGATGACTGGGGTCATGCGCCAGCCATCCAAGGCCAGCAGGTTTTCCATTTCCGGGTTGGACAACACAACGCAGCCATCGGTCGACTCGGGTGCCCGTGAATATTGCGCACTGGGTGTGCCGTGCAACCAGATGCCAGAGCCGGTCTTGCTGCGCATGGTGTCCACGGCATTCGGGTAGTTCAGGGTCAAAGCTCCAGCACCGAACAAATCAGGCAAAGTCGCACCGGGCAAGCTTTTTTGTATGAAATACACCCCGATCGGAGTTTTGCCATCGCCTTCTTTGACTTTGCCGACCCCATTGATGCCCACGGAGATGTAGGTTTCCTTCAGCAACTCCAGTTTCAAGACGCCATCCGGCCCGGTGCGGTTGGCAAACCAATACAGCCTCGAGCGCGAGGCATCGACCGCTGCGATGTAGGGTTGCTGGTTTGCCAAATAGGCCACCGATGAGGGCACTTGGCCTTGCAGGGCTTCGGTCGCAGTGCCAGTCAAGCGTCGCCGAGCTTCGAGCACCAACTGTTCCAGCCTGCGCAAATTGGAGGGTTGGGCCTGGCTTTCCCATTCGGCATCTTGCACGGGTTGATGGTTGCTGATGTTCAAGAGATCGGCATACAGCAATTGACCCAACTGGAAATTTGGAAACTGAATCGTCAAGCTGTTGGCGGTGGCCAGGGCTTGAGCACGCTCCCCCTCACCCAGATGGTGGTAAATCTGTCGCACCAGGGTTTCAGGATCTTTGGCGATGGCAACACCGGAGTCGGCGACAGGATCGAATTGCAAGCTCCAGCGCATGGGTGGCGATGTGGGTAGCAAGCTGTTTTGAATCGACTTGGACAACAGGGGGCTGTCAGAGAACCACCAAGCCGTGGCAGAGACAGCAGCCAACAGCAAGAACGGCCGTGCCCATCGCAGATGCCATGCCTTGCGGCTTTGATGCCCTGCCGGGTGGGTTGAAGCGCGAGGATCGTTCAATTCACCGTCTCACGACTGATGAGCCATCGGTCACCTTGTTTGACCATTTCAAGGGTCTTGTGGATATTGCCTTTGAAGTTGTCAGATTCGTACACCTGCTGAAAACGCGCAATGGCCTTGTTGCCTTGGACAAGCTCAAGTTTCAGATTGTTGATGTCCACGCTGATCGTCTTTTTGGACACGATGCGAGCTCGGCGGTCGCTTTCCCAACTGGTGCGTGACATTTTGTCTGGCGGGGTGAATTCGCTGGCATAACTGGCCAAATAGCGGGGCATGTCTTTTTGACTCCAAGCTTTGGCCCAAGCGTTGATGTCTTGGCGCAATTCGTTTTGATCGGTCTTGTTTTGTTTTTGTTGCGCGTCGTCTTTCGCGGGCTCTGATTTGGACGAAGCAAGGGCAGATTGAACCTCTGCCGCTGGGGCTGGCTTGGGCGCGGCGGCCGGGCTGAGGGCCACAACACCGGGTTTGGCAGCTGCGCTCAACGACGGTGCGGGAGACTCTTTGCTGTTCGGCGGCACAAGCGCTGGTTTGGGCGAAGGAACTGATTGAGCCACCAGGGGGGCCGGAGGGTTCAAGGGCGGGGGCGCTCTCTTGCTGGGGTCAATGCTGCCGAGCAAGGTCAACTGCGGCGTGCTGTTTTTTGCCTTGCTTTCAATTTGCAGGGCTTTGGCGTAGGTTTGCTTGGCCAGTTGGCTTTGAACATCTGCCAAATTGCGATGCGCAGCCGCGTAGCTGGGGTGGGTGAGCAAGGCTTTTTCAAATTGGGCTCGAGCCTCTTCAAGTTTTCCTTTTGAGGCGTAAAGCACCCCCAAATTGTTGTAAGCCTCTGATACATCCGGATTGGCTTCTGTCAGTCTTTTAAAACTTTCAATGGCTTTGTCGACTTGACCTTGCTGCGCCTGTATGACACCTTCCATCAGTCGCAGTTGTACGTCGTTAGGCGCATTTTGGCGCTCCTGGAGTACCAGTTTGAGGGCTTGATCCAATTGGCCCGATTGGATCGCTTGCTTGATGCTGTCATGGGCCGTCGAGGAGGCTTGTGCAAGGGTATTGCTCGACAAGGCCAAGGCCAAGGCCAATTTCAACGCCAAGCGCAACCATGCACAGGGATGCTGATGGGCCTTCAAGTACAGCAAATTTTGATTGAACAACATAAGCTATGAATAAATTTGGATAACTCGGCATTGTAGCCAGTCATGGCGATGCTTTTCTTTGGCAAAAATGGCCAAATTTCAGCTTGGCAGATGCGGCGCTGTGGCAGTCCAAGCAACCCGGGCGTTGAAGACCATTTCGGCACCGGTGAACGGATGCGCAAAAGCCAGGTCCTGTGCATGCAACAACAGTCGCGGGCTCAGCGCTTTGAATTCAGGCGGCGCATACAGCGAGTCGCCCAACATGGGGTGACCTATGCTTTGCATGTGGACCCGCAACTGGTGGGTGCGGCCGGTGACGGGCTCCAGTTCCACCAAGGTCGCGTGCTCGCCGGTTTGCAGGACGCGCCAGCGGCTTCGGCTCGCTTTGCCATCGGGATGGATGATGTGGATGGGCCGTCGCTCCCAGTCCAGCAAGATGGGGCCATCGATGGTGCGCCAACCGTCTTCGTCAGACGCTTGCTCGGCTTGCGTTTGTGCAGGGTGCCCGGCCACCAGGGCCACATAACGTTTATGAACCTGCCTGGTTTCAAACAAGCGGCTCAATCGGCGCTGCGCCTCGAGGCCGCGGGCCATCATCAGCAAACCCGAGGTGTCTTGGTCCAGGCGGTGCACGATCAGGGCTTCGGGGTAGCGGTCTTGCACCCGTTTGGACAGGCAGTCTTGCTTGTCCGGGCCGCGACCGGGCACAGACAACAAGCCGCTGGGTTTTTCCAGCACCAGCAGGTGCTCGTCTTCGTGGATCGGGATCATCTGGTGCGGGCTGCGCGAGCAGGGTGCTCGGCTGGAAAAATCACTTGTCTTTGACTTTGCCGCGTGGTGCCACAAAGGTCGACGGGGCCATCGGGCGGTCCGATGTGAAGGTCTTGGGGGGCGACGTGTCTTTCTTTGGCTTCTTGGCCATTTTGTTGCTGCGTTGTTCGCCTTTGGCCATGGTGTTTCCTTGGGTTGCATCCCGACTTGGGAAGGCTTGATGTTAAAGCACAAAGCCGCAGAATCTGCG
>JAIXRJ010000022.1 GCA_027485235.1 Comamonadaceae bacterium | reverse complement strand
GTGCCAGTGCCGGTATCTACGCCTGTTCCAGTTCCTGTATCGCTGCCCGTGCCAGTGCCTGTATCGCTGCCGGTACCTGTATCGCTGCCAGTGCCACTGCCCGTATCTGTGCCAGTGCCGGTGTCTGTTCCAGTGCCGGTATCTACGCCTGTTCCAGTGTCTGCGCCTGTTCCAGTGCCTGTATCACTGCCAGTACCTGTATCACTGCCAGTACCTGTATCGCTGCCGGTACCCGTATCGCTGCCCGTGCCAGTGCCGGTATCTATGCCTGTTCCAGTGTCTGCGCCTGTTCCAGTTCCTGTATCGCTGCCGGTCCCTGTATCGCTGCCAGTGCCACTGCCTGTATCTGTGCCAGTGCCGGTGTCTGTTCCAGTTCCGGTATCTATGCCGGTTCCAGTATCTACGCCTGTTCCAGTGTCTGCGCCTGTTCCAGTGTCTGCGCCTGTTCCAGTGCCTGTATCACTGCCAGTGCCTGTATCGCTGCCGGTACCTGTATCGCTGCCGGTACCTGTATCGCTGCCGGTACCTGTATCGCTGCCAGTGCCACTGCCTGTATCTGTGCCAGTGCCGGTATCTATGCCTGTTCCAGTGCCGGTGTCTGATCCGGAACCACTGCCAGAACCAGAATCGCTGCCGGTACCAGTGCCGGTATCTACACCTGTTCCAGTTCCTGTATCGCTGCCCGTGCCACTGCCTGTATCTGTGCCAGTGCCGGTATCTATGCCTGTTCCAGTGTCTGCGCCTGTTCCAGTGCCTGTATCACTGCCAGTACCTGTATCACTGCCAGTACCTGTATCGCTGCCAGTACCCGTATCGCTACCAGTGCCACTGCCTGTATCTGTGCCAGTGTCTGCGCCTGTTCCAGTGCCTGTATCACTGCCAGTGCCTGTATCTGTACCTGTATCACTGCCAGTACCTGTATCGCTGCCGGTACCCGTATCTGTACCTGTATCACTGCCAGTACCTGTATCGCTGCCGGTACCCGTATCGCTACCAGTGCCAGTGCCGGTATCTACGCCTGCACCAGTTCCTGTATCGCTGCCCGTGCCAGTGCCTGTATCGCTGCCCGTGCCAGTGCCGGTATCGCTGCCAGTGCCAGTGCCCGTACCCACTCCGTTGATCGTGATCAGCGTGGACTGTGCCACCGAAGCGCCATGCGGATCTTTGACCACATAGCTCACCAAAATGGTCTGGCTTTGGCCGATCGTCAAGGCGCTGAAAGCAGGGTGACTTGGGTTGACCGTCAGCGTATGGCCGCTGAGGCTCAAACCATCGGGCAAAGTTGTGGTGGCCGAACCATTGCCCAGTTGGTAGGTGAAACCATCAGCTGCCAACGCAGCAGTTTCCCCCTGGTCAGCATCACTGGCACCCGCAAGCAAATCAATCGAATAGCTCTCAGAGCCTTCAGACTTGACTGACGTGATGCCAGAGGTAATTTGCGGCACATCGTTGCTGCCGGTGATCGTCACCGTCACCACTTGTTCTGTGCCGTCAGCTGCCTTGACCGTGATGCTGTCGGTGTAGGTCTGGTCTTTGACGAACTCGTTGTGGGCGCTGCCCATCGTGTACGTCCACACGCCAGCGCTGCTCACGCTGAAGGTGCCGTAGTCGTTGCTGCCCGCCACGTCTGTTTGCGCCTGGAACAGGTCGGCCGTGCCGTCCACGTCGGTGGCCGTCAAGGTGCCTGTCGCGGTCTGTGCTGCATCGGTCTCTGTCAGCGATGCTGTGCTGGTGCCCGTGATCACCGCCGCATCGTTGACACTGGTGATGGTGAACTTTTGCGTGGCCGCCGTCACGGCAAGGCCATCACTGACGCCGTAACTCAAGTTGACAGCGCCGTTGTAATTGGCAGGCGCCGTCAAGGTGTAAGTGCCATCCCCGTTGTCTGCAACGGTGATGATGATGCCCCCGTCGCCTCTCGCCGACAGGTCAAGCACACGCAGAACTTGCGATTCTGGATCTGTGAATCCCTTGAGCAGGTCCGACGCCTTGAGCACCGCCGTTTGGTCCTCTGCCACGTCGACCAACTCCGCCGACGCACCCGTCAAAGCTGGTGCAAAGTTGCCCGCGGAATAGTTAAAGTCGACTTGAGCGGCAGGCGATTCGTTGCCTGCTTTGTCAATTTGCCGCAATGTCAAAACAAAATCACCCTGCGGCGCAAGCAGGGGGGTCGATGACCCAGTGAGTTGTGCACTCCAAGTTGCGCCACCGTCCAAGCTGTACTGCCAGACAGCCCCAGACTCCAACCCGGTGACCGTGACCAGCACATTGGCTTGCCCCCCGGATGGATCGGCGTAAGGACTCAATTGCGCACTGATGGCCTCTGCACGGCTGTCGTAGGTGATGCCCACCGTACCTGCAGCCAAATCTAACCCAGTTTGCCAATCGATCACGCTCACAAACAAGGCGGTTGGGCCATCTTGCGTGAAGGCATCCAGCTGGATGTCCGCATACCCGCGTTCGATCATTTCTGCGGTCACAGTCACCACAATGGGGGTGATTGAGACGCCTTGGAACAATTTGATGGTGTCACCAACTTTGACCGCGTCGGACAAATCTTTCAGATCAATGCGTACTGTCGGGTCAGCGATATTCGTCAACAAATCCGAGCCATCTGAGCCCGTGTCGCTGGAAGGTGCAAGCTGAACGTCTAAAATTCTGCCGCCTTGAGCAACAAAAACGAACAGCTTCGTCAGCTTCTCCATGGTCTCAGCAGAGATCTCCCCGCCCAGACTTAAGATTTGCGAAATATCGTCCTGAACGAATTTCTGGTATTGGTAAATCTCCGCCAGCGAATCCGCAAGGATGTTGTTGCCACTGGCAATCAAAGTCACTACATCACCAGACAAGCCCGTCACCGAGCTGACCAATGACTCATCATTCAATTGGAAAGGCGCGCTTTCGCCCGTGACCACGTTGGAAATCCGTGTCAACAGAGCGGACACAATTTTGGCTACGGCCTCCTGTTCCGACAAGTCAGGATCGGCCGCTTGCATGGCAGAAATTCCGGTGACCAACAAATTGGCGACTTGGGCTGCCTTGATTTGCGTCGCCAATGCCAAACTTTGTTGTTCAGGTGTTCCGGTGGATACCGCCGCAATCGGGTCAAAGGTCAGCAAATCTTGACTGTCAGGGATGCTCAGAGCGGTACGCACCGCTTGCATGGCCGTGGCCGCTGGCATGCCGGGGTTGGCTTCGATGAGAGCTTGAATCAGCGTCGTCAAGGGGTTGATCACCGTGGCGTTTGCGGGTGCACTCATCTCGACTTCAAACCTCAAGCCTGTGGACAAGTCAACACCACCTGCTTTTGCCACCACTTTGCTGCCTTGCCGTACCAAGGCATCGTCGAATTGGAAGCGTCCTAAAGCATCGGACGTGGTCGTCGCCAATACATTGCCATTGGCGTCGTACAAGGTCACAACGGCGCCTGCAATGTAGCCGTCGGCCACAATGCCGTTGTGATACAAAACCGCTTTTGCCGCAGTGGCGGCTGGGCCGCCACCGAACAAAGAGCCCAACAACAGGCCGCCACCCATCAAGACAGAGGGCGGAGCTCCCGTAGCGCTGCTGATTGCATCCAGCCAATCAGAACCGGAAGGAAGTATGACCGCACCCCTGTCGGATGAACTCTCTTCGGCAGCCAGGACTTGGTTAGCTTGGGCTTGCGCTTCTTCTTCCAATGCAAAACGCAGCTCTGGTGAGATGCCGCGGGCTTGCGCAGAGTTGGCCAATTCCTCATCGAACAATTGGCGCAGCAATGCAGCCGCCCGATCTGGATCGGGTTCCTGGTTCTCTTCGGATGCCTTCAAGCCATCAGCAAGCGTCCCATAGGAAACGCCATCAAGGCGCTCATCCGCGTTGGCTAAAGCGAGTTCCGCGAGTGCTTGTGCACCGTCTGCTTGTTCCGGGGCAGATGAACGCTGCGCACGCGCTTGTTCTGCAACGACGTACAACAAAGCAAACTGCAAACTGACACGGTTGACATCCACCTTTGCAGCGCCCAGCAAGGACCGCGCTCTCTGCAAAAGAGAGCGCCATCTTTTGGCTTGCAAAAGAGTGGAGCGGTCGGGCTTGGTCACGGAATATGTCGGATAAGTTGCTTGAGTCTAATTGTTGATTTTGACGTCTTGATGTCAATTTTATCAGCTTTAAAATCAAGTTCAGTATTTCCCGCAATTATTTTTAATTTAACTGCTTTGTATGTTTTTTTATAAAATATGAAATTTTTTATAAAAGACTACCTTTTATTGCAAAACAAATTAAATCAATCAGATGAGATCAAATTTGAAGATTAAAATCAAAAATTGACCATCACCACAAATACAATATTGAAATGTTTTTTCGACTCCCGCTCCTTGCTGCTGTGAACTTGCTGCTGGCCATTTTGGTGAGCGGGTTCAATGTGAATGCCTTTGGTGCGAACTTGCCCAGGGCAGCCACTCAGGAAAATCTTGCTTCGAACCTGCAACAGCTGTCCACCTCTCAAGCCACTCAAGAATTGCAAAACGGCTTTGGGAAATTGATGCGCATGTGCACCTACGCGAGTGGCTCCTCGGCAACCACCCAACGGCAATCCTTTGAGTTTTGGAGCACCCAATCCGCTCAAGCGCAATCCAAGTTGATCCGTGTGCAGCAGGAAGTGGATGAGATCGCTCGGAATTTCGCGCAAAATTCACGCAACGGCAAATACGGCATGTGCCCCTACATGCCGGCCTTGCTGCCCTTGAACTGGGCGTGCGAGGGCTATCGCCATGACAGCCAGGCCTTTCAAAAGGCCCTGAGTCAGGCACAAAAAGTGATCCTTGAAGCCCGCCAGAGAATGGGCTTGTACGAGAAATTTTCCAGATTAGAGGATCAAGGTTGTGTTCGCCCAGGTTTCACCATGAAACTCTGGGACACAGAGCAGAACCATTTGTGGCCCAGTGTGATGCGGTTAACGCCAGCGCTGAAGTCATCTCTGCCCTATGCAAAGCCCGACTGAGACGACCTCTCCAGTCGCGATGGGAACAACGTTAGGGCATCTATTTCGCCCCCCTTGGCCACCCATGGCAGGATTGGGTTTGGCTTTTTTAAGTCTCATGATCTTGTTAACCGCCCCATGGTGGGCGGGCACCGTCATCAGCCATGCCATCCAAAATCGGACGCAACAAAGCGCCTTGGTGTACGCGCAACAACTGAATGCACAATTGAATGCCGCGCAGTCTGCTTACACCAGGTCCGTGGCGTCCACCGCCAAGCCCCTTGCAGACTTTGAGTCCATGACACAGCAGTGGCTGGACCATTCTGCCGATGTGCTCAGCGTTCAAATGCTCGATGGCACGGGGCAAGTGCTGGCCACAAATTCCCGCTCTGACGGACAAGCCCCGTCTCACACTGCGCAGCCCTTCAATCGTTTGAACCTCATATCGCTGGCGCATGCCTTGGAACTGCAGAGTCCAACGTACAGCGCTTTGCACGCGCAGGACGACAAATGGGTGGTTAATTTGGTGATTCCCCATCCCGGACCATCCGGAGTGGCCTATGTGTTGACCTTGGACACTGCGCCCTGGACTCGGTTGATGGACGGCCATGCCGACAAACTGTTCAGCGTGGCGTTTGTGCCCTACCTGGCTCAAACCAACACCACGCTGACCAGTTACTACCTCAACTTCCCTGAGTGGGAGGGCTTATGGACATTGAAGTTCCAGTCTACAGATCCCATGTTGGGTGTTGTCCAAACCCTGCGGCCAGCGTTTGCACTGATCACACTGATCGTTCTGGCGTTGATCTACGCGCAATGGAAAAATTTCCGGCAACAGAAAAAAACAGAACACCAACTCCAAGCGCAAACCCGTTTGCTGGAAAAACAAAGCCGCATGAGCATGCTGGGAGAAATGTCCGCCAGCCTTGCTCACGAAATCAATCAGCCGCTGACCTCCATTGCCAACTATGCCGTTGCTGCGCAACTGCAACTCAAGCAAATCTCACCAGACAGCTCAGTGCATCATTTGCTGCAGAAAATCAACGAGCAAAGTTTGCGCGCAGCACAAGTTCTGGTGGCCGTTCGCGGCATGACGCAAGCCGAGCCGATGGAGCTGGCCCCCATCGACCTCCAAGGCTTAGTCCACCAATTACAGCCCCATCTGCAGGCGCTTTGTTCGCAAAGCAAAGTGCAATTGCGCATCCATTGTGAAGACAACTGTCATGCGCAAGTCCACACCATATTGTTTGAACAGGTGATTTTGAATTTGGTCAAAAACAGCATCCAGGCCTTGGATGAAAATCATGGGCAGAACAAGCGTATCCGCATCAGCATCTCAAAGCATGAGAGTTCTGTTCACATTGAAGTCTCCGACAACGGCCCTGGCATCGCTTCGGCATATGTTCCAAGGATTTTTGATTCGTTCTTCACCACCAAAGAACAAGGCTTAGGAATCGGTCTGAAGCTCTGCCGCTCTGTGATCGAGCGCTTAAACGGCCGTTTGACACTGCTGAGCAACAGCCCTCAAGGCGCCAGCTTCATGATCGTCTTGCCCTTGTTCCAAGAAACAACTCTTCAGCAACAAGCATGAACGCTCATATTTTTGTCATTGACGATGATCTTGAACTTTCCGCAAGCCTGAAGGTTTTGTTCAATTCAGCCAATGAAAACCATGTCCGTTGCTTCGATTCGGCCAGTCAATTTGTGCGAGAGTTCCCGCACTTGACGGAACCCCTGAGCGAGCCTGGCTGCATCCTGTTGGACATTCGAATGCCGGATATGACGGGCTACGAGTTGTTTGCCTTTTTGCAACAACACGAGTGCACCTGGCCGGTGATCTTCATGACCGGTCATGGCGACTTGTCGATGGCTGTGAACTTGATCAAATCGGGGGCATTTGACTACCTCACCAAGCCCTTTGATCCCATGGGCATGATCGAGAAAGTTCAACAAGCGCTTGCACTGTCTCAGGAGCGCATGCGAACCCAAAACTTCAAGCGTGAACACCTGAGAAAAATGCAATCACTCAGCCCACATGAATGGGAGGTATTCACCCACATCATGCAAAGCCAGAGTAATCGTGAGATTGCCGAGCACCTTGAAAAAAGCGTTCGCACCATCGAAAGTCACCGCGCCAATATCCTGAAGAAAATGGGCACCAGTTCTGCCTTGGAGTTGGCAAAGTTGCATGAAAGGTTCACGCTTTCCGGTGGCCACTTCAAGGATGCAAACCTGAATACGGAAAACCAATTGCCCGCAACCGATGAGGCATTGCCTGATCCATCAAAAAGGGAAAAAACACCATGAATCGGTACTTGGTCAGCAAAGGCTGGGAGGGTTTTTGCGATCGCTTGCAATGCCTGTCCAATTGCGTCAACTTTGCACTCACCTACAACCGCATCCTTTGTGTGGACTGGTCTGATCGCATCTGGGCTCAAGGTGATGAAAATTTCTACACCTACTTCTGCTTGGTCGACTTGCCTTATGTCGAATCCATCCGGCAAATTCCCAGCGGTCTCGACACTTTTCCCGAATTCTGGAAAAACGGCCTGGGCCTGACCACCGACGAATGGATCCACAAGCTCAAGGACAACCTGGCGCTCAACGTGGAAGAAGGCCGACATTTCGAGCCCGTTTGGGTCCACCCCGGTGTGGGTTTTCGCCGCTATGACTTCAACCAACTGCCCAAGCACCTGCGCTTGACATCACAAACAGCCGCTGAAATCAAACCACTTTTGGCTCGTGTGAACGCGTCCGTGCCAGTGGTGCATTTGCGCGGTACTGACAGAGCATTCACCGAAGAAAGATGGCAACAAGTGCGCCAGCAGGCACCTGTGGCCAATGTGCTGTCAGACGACGCGCGGCTCACCGCCCGTTGGATGAGCGAGAGTCCGGAGTCCATCGTCTTGTCTGACACCCTGACCGAGGCCAAACAAGGCGGTCACAAACTGAAAGCCGAAGAGGTTGCCCAATTGGGCTACACCAAGCACCAAATGAACATCCGACTGATCGCGGACTTTCTCACCATCGCGTCGGCCAAAGAGGTCTTCGCCTTGAACGAAGAAAGTCTGTTTTTCAAGATGTCCCGCTTGTTCGGTGCCTGTCATGGCGTTGAAGCCATTCTTCAAACGCCGGCAGACCCGCAGGATCTGCAAGGGGCGCATGTGCGGCCTTTCAGCGCATCGTTTCAGCACTACACCACATCACTCGCCCAGCGTTTGCAAAAACCCACATCCACACCCGCTGGCTGAGTGGCGCGCCAAGTCGGCGCAACGCACCCCGACCTGTGCGACCGGGCTCACTCGACTTTGGCTGCCGCACGCAGGGCGGACAATCTGGCTTGCACTTGCTTTTGCGCGACTGCAGATTTCAGCTGGGCTGTCACGGTCTCCAAAGCGGGCGGCGTCAAGGGGCGTTTGTCTTCGAGTTTGAGCACTTGCCAGCCCACGGGGGTTTGCACCGCTTGGGCGGCCAGTTGGCCATTTTTCAGCCCCTGCACCGCTTGCAAAATGCCCGGCGTCAAGCGGGCTTCGGGCACCCAGTCGCTCAGGCCGCCTTTGTCGCGGGTGTTGGGATCGCGCGATGACTCCAGCGCCACGGCCTCAAACTTGGCACCGCCTTTGAGCTTGTCCAGCACTTGCTGGGCCTCTTTTTCGTCGGCCACCAACACATGGCGCAGTTGGTACTCTTGCGTGCCCAGCGCTTTGATTTGCGCTTGGTATTCGGCTTGCACCTCGGCGTCGCTCACTTTGGCGTCTTGCAAGGCTTTTTGCTGCCAGGCTTGGGCCAGGGTCAATTGCTGGGCCAGTTCCATGCGGGCTTTGACCTGGGCTTGCTTGTCCAGCGACTGCTTGACCGCCTCTTGCGCCATGATGGCCTGGTTGATCAAGGTCTCGCGGATCGCGTTGCGCAGCTGGGGCGTGTCGGCCACGCCCCGGGCCAGTTGCTCACGCAGCAGCAAATCACCCCGGTCCGCTGGTGAGGCTTGGCCATTGATCTTCATCGTCAATGACACCGGCGCTGCAGCGCTGGCCGCGGGTGCTTGCTGGGCGAAAGCCGAAATGCTGCCCAAAATGCTGGCCGACACCAGCGCCAGCTTGAAAGTCTTCTTTGCATACATGCTCAAGTTACCTCATCAGGAATAAAAAATCATCGGTAGGCCACCGGGACTGTTTTTGTGCCGCCTGTGGCCGTCGTCGTCAACATACTGCTGGTTGAAAAACCCAGAATACTGGTGATTTTCACCGATCCCGCATGGGTTCTGACCACGCTCTGGGCCGTGCCCGACAAAGTGCCCACGGTGATGCCACCGCTGGCTGCCAACAAGTCCAAGCCACCGCTCGACACATACATGGCCGTGCCATTGATGGCCTGCCCGTTGTTCCAGGCCTTGCTGGCACTGAGCGTGGATTTGCTGGCCGCCCGCAGTGTGGCAAAGGTGATGCCGCCGGACTTGGCGGTGGCATCGATCTTGGCGCCCGACGACGTCAAGTTGCCCAAGGCCACGTTGGTGCCGCCCTCCATCTGCATGGCGTCGGTGCTGGTGCCGGTGGTGATCGTCAAGGCAGCGGTTTCGCTGACCAATTTGGCCCAGCCCGCGGTGACCGCAAAGGTGCCCACCGTCATCGCAGCATAGCTCTTGGCATTGAAATGGGTTCTGGCGTTGGCGGTGCTGATGCTCACTGAGCCGGCCGCAGAATCCACATCCACCAAGGCGTTGGTGCTGGTCAACGTGGTGGCGGTGACGCCCGCTCGGCCCGACAAATCGACCGCGTTGGCCGCTCTGCCGGTGGTCAGACTCAGGGTGCCCGTGGTGTCCACTTTCAATTGGCCGGCGGTGGAAGTCATGCTCCCCAGCACCGCGTTGCGCCCTGCCAGCGCAAGCAGGTCGTTGCTGCTGCTGCCGGTGGTCACGGCCAGGTTGTTGCCCGCCTTCAGGTCGGCCGCGCCGGCACTGAAAGTCACGACCGTCAAATCCCCGGCCACGGCCTCGGCGTTGAGTTTGCCGGTCGGCGTGGCGGTGGCGGTGGTGATCTTCAAAGCACCCGTGGTGGCCTTGGCCTCGATGTCCCCGGCCGTGCTGGTCAAGGTCGCTGCGGTCAAGCCCGTGCCCGCCAACAACTCCACTGCACTGCCTTTGACCAAGGTGGCGACCATGGTGCCGGTCGATGTCGCCTTGGCTTTGGCCGTGGTCGAGGTCATCGATCCCAAACTGGCATTGCGCTCGGCCAGCACCGTGACCGCCTTGGCCACCGTGCCTGTCGTCAGCGTCACATCGGTCTTGGCCTTCAGATCGGCCGTGTCGGCCGTGTAGGTGCCCACGGT
>JAIXRJ010000020.1 GCA_027485235.1 Comamonadaceae bacterium | reverse complement strand
TTGGCGGACAGCTCTTGGCTTACCCACACCTTGGCATCGATGCTGCCAACGCGGGATAACTGCATCTGGTATTCGTACCGGTCCGGTCGGTACAAGCCATGCAGCCATTGGACGGGACGGTCGTCCTCGTCGTAAATCAACCGCCGCACCGCCAGCAAGGCCGATCCGACGGACACATCCAGGTGCTGGGCCATGCCCACATCGGCCAAGCGGGCCGAAATGGTTTGCTCAGCACGCCCCACCTTGACGCCCGACTCCTCGAGCAGCACCAAGATGGGCTTTTGCATCAGTTCACGTTTGCCAAAACCCGAAGAAATTGACTCCGGCACCCAAGTGGTGATGTGCGACAAAGGGCCTTCGGGGGTGCTGCGCACACGCACCGCTTTTTGCACCGCGGCACTGGCTTGGAGCTGCAAGGCAGCGGCAACGTCCACTGGGGCTCGCATGCGCTCGACCGACAAGACCTTGACCTTGGTGCGCATGCCCATGGTGACCAGGTTCTCGAGCAGGCCCGTCAGGCGTGCCTGCTGGCCTGTGGCCATGGTGGAGGCCTGCATCTGCACTTCGTTGGCTCGGGCGGGCACAGGGCGGGTACCGCGGCCTGGCTCACGGCTGATCAAGCCCTCTTGCGCCAACTGAGACAGTGCACGACGCACTGTCACACGGGCCACACCGAACTGGCCCATCAAAGCCATTTCGCCGGGCAAACCCGCATCAAAACGGCCTTCGCGCAGTTGCTCACGCAGCACCAGATAAACCTGGTGGTACTTGGGCAAGGGCAAATTTGGATTCATAGGGGCTATCGTTGACCAGTCCTAATGTCCTGTCAATAGAACAATCAGGTTCTATCCATAGGACATTTGATTAGGGATTTCCCTCGGCTGGATGCGTCGCGCATGCACCAAGGCTGGGCGCGTCTCTGTTGCAAAATCTCAGACACGGCTCGGGAAGCACTTGGAAAGCCGGGTGCCCCGACTTAGACGAATGGATGCCATGCAAGCAAGCGATATCGGCCTGGTGGGCCTGGGCGTGATGGGTGAAAACCTGGCTCTGAACCTGGAGCGCCATGGTTTCACCGTCAGCGGTTTTGACCTGGACGCGTCCCGGCGCCAAAGCTTCTCCCAGCGCACCCAAAGCCTGAAAGCACAGACCTCCGAGTCTTTGGCCGATCTGGTGGCCAGCTTGCAATTGCCGCGCCGCGTTTGGCTGATGGTGCCTGCAGGCGCCCCGGTGGATGCCGTGCTGGCCGAGCTGCGCCCCCTGCTGGCGGCGGGAGACGTGGTCATCGACGGCGGCAACACCTTGTTCACCGACACGCAGCGGCGCATCGCGGCGCTGGACGGCTCGGGCATCTTGTATGTGGGCGCTGGCGTGAGCGGCGGCGAAGAAGGCGCCTTGCACGGCCCTGCACTCATGCCCGGCGGCTCGCCTGAAGCCTGGCCGCTGGTCAAGCCCTTGCTGCAAGCCATTGCCGCCAAGGCCACCGACGGCCAGCCCTGCTGCGACTGGATGGGCCATGGCGGTGCCGGGCACTTTGTGAAGATGGTGCACAACGGCATCGAATACGCCGACATGCAAATGATCTGCGAAGCCTATTGGCTGATGCAGCAATGCCTGGGCATGAGCGCCGCCGAGATGAGCCCCGTGTTCAGCCAGTGGAACGAAGGCGCGCTGGGCAGTTACCTGATCGGCATCACCGCCGACATCTTGAAGCACACCGACCCCGAAACCGGCGAGGCTTTGGTCAACGTGATCCTGGACACTGCCGAGCAAAAAGGCACCGGCAAATGGACCAGCCAAATCGCGCTGGACATGGGCGTGAGCGCGCCCACGATTGCCGACGCGGTGTTTGCCCGCACCATCAGCGCCATTCAGCCCGAGCGCGTGGCGGCGTCCAAAATCTTGAAAGGCCCTGCGCCCAAGGTGGCGGGCGAGCGCGAAGACATCCTGCCCAAGATCCAACGCGCCTTGCTGGCCGCCAAGCTGTGTGCTTATGCACAAGGCTTTGCGCTGCTCAAAGCCGCCGACCGCGAACACCGCTGGGAACTCCCCATGGCCAAAGTGGCTTCGGTCTGGCGTGCGGGCTGCATCATCCGCGCCCACCTGCTGGAAGATATGCGCCGCGCCTTTGCCGCCCACAACGATTTGCCCAACCTGCTGATCGACGAACACTTTGCCAGTGTCATGGCCGACTGCGAACAAGACCTGCGCGAAGTGGTGGCCATGGCCGCCCTGAACGGCGTGGCCGTGCCCGCCTTCATGAGCGCCCTGTCGTATTACGACGCCTACCGCTCCGCCCGCCTGCCCGCCAATTTGCTGCAGGCGCAGCGCGACTACTTTGGCGCGCACACCTACCAGCGCACCGACCAACCCGGCAAGTTCCACACCCGTTGGGGCGCTTGAAGAACCCGGCCCGGCGAAGGCTCAGGCGTAGCGCTGGCGCAAATCGCGCTTGAGCAGTTTGCCGCTCGGGTTCTTGGGCAGTGCGTCGGTGAAGACCACGCGCTTGGGGCACTTGAAGCCCGCCATGTGCTGGGTGCAGTGGGCGATCACCGCCGCCTCGTCCAGCGCTTGCCCGGCCTTGACCACGATCACCGCCGTCACGGCCTCGACCCACTTGGGGTCAGGCAGGCCGATCACCGCCACTTCGCTGACCTGTGGCAGGCGGTAAATCATTTCTTCCACCTCGCGGCTGGCCACGTTTTCGCCGCCGGACTTGATCATGTCCTTCTTGCGGTCCACCACGGTGATGTAGCCCTCCTCGTCGATGGTGCCCAGATCGCCGCTGTGGAACCAGTCGCCTTCAAACGAAGCCCGGGTGCGGTCGTCGTCGTGGAAGTAGCCCAGCATCAAATGCGGCGAGCGGTGCACGATCTCGCCCACCTCGCCCATGGCCACATCCTGCATGGCATCGTTCACCACACGGGTTTCGACATTGCGCACCGCTTTGCCGCACGAGCCCAGTTTGCGCAGCTGGTCGTCGGGGCCGAGCAGTGTGGCCAAGGGTGCGATTTCGGTTTGGCCGTACAGGTTCCACAAACGCACCTTGGGCAAGCGCGCAGCCAACTCTTTTAAAACCTCGACCGGCATGATGGACGCGCCGTAGTAGCCCTTGGCCAATTTGGAAAGTTTGCCCGCATCCATGAGGGGCGAGCGCAGCAGCGCGATCCACACCGTGGGTGGCGCAAAAAAGCTGGTGATGCCGAATTTTTCAATCATCGGCAGCAGGTTGTCCGGTGTGGGCTTGGAGGTGATGACGTTGGTGCTGCCCATGTAAATGGCCGGGCCAAAAAACACATCCAGCTGGGCGCAGTGGTAGAGCGGCAGCGCGTGCAGGGCCACATCGGCCTCGGCGATTTCGGCGTCGATCACGCAGCTGACGTACTGCCACATCACCGCGTCGTGCGTGAGCTGCGCGCCTTTGGGCGAGGATTCGGTGCCGCTGGTGTAAACGATCTGCGCCACGTCGCAGCTGCCCAGCCGCACATCGGGCAGCGCATCGGGGCAGGCGGCCAGCGTGTCAAAGCCGTGCATGCCCGCCACGGCTTGGCTGGGGTCTTCGGACGGCAGCCAGATGAATTGCTGCACTTGGGTGTCGAGTTGCGATGCCGCCTGCGCCAGCTCGGCCAGGCCGCTGTCGGTGGCCAATGTTTTGGCCCCCGCATGGCGCAGGATGTAAGCGACTTCTTCGGCCTTGAGCATGAAGTTGATTGGCACCATGACCGCGCCCCGGCGGGCCAGCGCAAAGCGCAAGGCTGCAAAACCATGCGAATTGCGCGCCAGCACGGCGACCTTGTCGCCCTCGGCCACGCCGATGCTGGCCAAGCCTGCGGCCAAGCGCGTGACCAGCGCATCGAACTCGGCATAGGTCCAGGTCGTGGCACCACACACAATGCCAGTTTTGGCGGGCAAGCGGATCGCGGTGCGGCGCAAGGCATCGGCAATGGTCTGGCGGCGAACGACGGGGTGAATGGCAGAGGGGGTCACGGGTGACATGGGGCGGGCTCCTGCATCGATATGATCGACTGATTGAACACCAGACCCGCGAGAATTCCATTGGCACTTCCCCCTCCCTCCCCCCGAAAACTGTCACATACGCGAACCGTCGTGTACCGCGGCTATGACCGCGATGACGGTCTGTGGGACATCGAAGCCGAACTGACCGACGTGAAGACATTTGGCTTTCGGGTGCCCAACGAGCGCCCCTTTCCGGCCGAGGAACCCATCCACGACCTGAAAGTCCGCGTCACGCTCAACAACAAGATGGTCATCCAGAACATCGTGACCGCGATGGACGAGATCCCCCACCCCGAATGCGCCGGCGCACCGCATGGCATGCACAAACTGATCGGCCAAACCATGGGGCCGGGCTGGCGCAAAGTCATCAACGAACACATGGGCGGCACCGCAGGCTGCACCCACCTGCGAGAACTTTTGTTCAACATGGCCACCGCCGCCTACCAGACCCTGCCCGCAGGCCAATGGCAGCGCCGCGAACAAGCTGGTCAACCCCAACCCGAAATCACCAAACCGCCCTACCACCTGGGCCAATGTCACAGTTGGGCTTACGACAGCCCGACGGTGCAAAGGGCTTATCCGATGTTTTTCAAGCCGAAGGTGGTGGAGGGGTATGAGGGCTGAAACGCTGCAGGTTCATCACCGGGAGATGAACCTTTCCTCATCATTGAGGATTGCCAAGAACCGACGCAATCAATGCAGGGCTGAGCCAAATGCCATGGCGTCGCATGTTCTCGATGGCTTGCGGCAAATCAACTGAAAAACCCAACTGTTGGGCTTTGAGCATGATGCCCAATGAACCCGTAAGGTTCAGCCCGCAAAGTCGGGCAGTGCGTCGACCAACCACCTCATCAATGCACACCAGCGACAAAGACAAATTCAACGCCGTCTGAATGACCGAGGCTTCTCCTGAGTCCAAGGAGTTTTTGAGGAACGGCAGTAGCGTGACCGGCCGATCCTGAATATCCAGCCAATCCGCAGCCAGAAACGCGTCAACTCCGAAAGAAGTCTGACCACCCGCACGGACCTCTTGGGCCACTTCAAACGGCACCACCACCCTCTGGTACATGAATTTCAGTACGGCCAGACTACCAAGGGCGGCGGTCAGTGCAATCAAGGGTGTCGTGTTGGACACCAAAACAGACGACCGCTCAGGCATTGAGGACATCGTCGGCCAACT
The DNA here is from genome assembly GCA_027485235.1 of Comamonadaceae bacterium. Classification (GTDB taxonomy): domain Bacteria; phylum Pseudomonadota; class Gammaproteobacteria; order Burkholderiales; family Burkholderiaceae_C; genus Limnohabitans_A. The sequence goes on along the minus strand of JAIXRJ010000020.1, from coordinate 54,951 downwards.
CGTCTTTGGAGAAATCGATCAATGACACCCCAAATCTTGGCAACTCAGCCATGAATGCCACGCGATCCAGACCTGCCAAGGTTGCCGCCATGCCAGACGACAAGCGCTTCATTTCAAAAAATTTGACGGCCATAGCCAACTTGGCTTCCCGCTGAAAGTCCTCTTTGCCGCAATGCATCACATCCAAGTAGCTATTGGGAACGTCCAACAAAATCTGCATAGGAACCTCCGAGTACTTAAAAGTATGGCACAGGTCTTCAGGACGCAGCACAACCTCGCTCTCCACAAGAATTAAAGCAATCAAAATCAACGCATACAATTAAAGACAGTTATTGAGACAGTATTTATGTCACAATAACCCCATGACCACCACCTACTCCATAGACCAGCTCTGTGCGCTGACCGATTTGCCCAAGCGCACGGTCCGCTATTACATGCAGCTGGGCCTGGTGGATCGGCCAGTAGGCGAGACCCGCGCAGCGCACTACACGCCGTTGCATCTGGGCCAGCTGATGCAAATCCGCAAATTGGCCGACTCTGGGGTGTCGTTAGAGCGCATCCGCGCTGTCATGGCCGGGGGGGAATCGCCCGTGCCTGAACGCCAACAACAGCCCGGTGCCGTCAGCGTGCGCAGTCATGTGTACATCGCACCCGGCGTGGAACTGCAAATCGATCCACAAGAAGCGGGCTTGTCGCCCGAACAACTCCGCGCCTTTGTGCGCACCGTCATGTCAGCATGGGAAAACAAAAATGAGCAATGAAGTGATGGGCCTCAAAAGCCGCGATGACGATCAAGCCGTAGCCCTTCAATCCGTCCATGCGCACGGTCAATTGCAAGGCCCCATGCTGCGCATGAAGCTGCGGCAGGTCTACCGAAACACCACCGAAGACAACCTGGAATGCGTCTACACCTTCCCATTGGCGTGGAGCAGTGTGCTGCTGGGCATGGCGGTCGAACTCAATGGCAAGCGCATGACCGGCACCGTGGTCGAAAAGAAAGAAGCAGAAGCCACCTACGAAAAAGCCATTCAGACAGGCGACCTCCCCGTCATGTTGGAGCGCTCGGGCAAAGACCTCTACACAGCCAACTTGGGCAACATCCTGCCGGGTGACGAAGTGGTGATCGAGATCGACTACGCGCAGATATTGCGCCTCGAAGGCGGCATGCTCCGCCTGAGTCTGCCCACAACCATAGCCCCGCGTTACGGCGACGAACACAGCCAGGGTGGTCTGGCTCCACACCAGACTGCAGCATCCAGTCCACTGGCCGAGTACCGCTTGTATGTGTCGCTGGACATCGCCAACCCCTTGGCCCAAGGCACCATCACCAGCCCATCGCACGGCGTGCAACTGGTGAAGCATCAAAACGGTGTCACAGCCAAACTGCAAAACAAAGCCTGGCTGGACCGCGACTTTGTCCTGACCATTCATGGCCTCAAAGACATGGCCTTTGCCATGGCCAGTGCCGATGCCACGCAGCCTGGCCAATACACCCTGCTGACCAGCGCCGTGGCGCATTGGGACACCACCAAGTCAGCCCCCTGCGAAGTTGCGCATGAAAGTGCTGGTGGACGGCTCAGGCTCCATGCAAGGCGACAGCAATGAGCAAGCACGCGACGCTCTCGACTGGCTCTTCCACCAACTGGAGACCGATGACGAAGTCTCGATGACGCGTTTTGGCACCTACCCAAAGCAAGTTTTGCCAAGGCTGCAACGCTGCACTGAAGCCTATCAACGCCGTCTGCGCTCAGAAGCCCGCAACATTAAAGCCGACCTTGGCGGCACCGAGATGGAACGCGCCTTGGAGGCCGTCATCAGAATCACCGCCGAAGACGAGCAGCCTGTGACAGCAGCCAGCATCCTGCTCATCACCGACGGCGAAGTCTGGAACATCGAAAACATCGTGGCCACCGTGCGCCAGTCTGGTCACCGCCTGTTTGCGCTGGGCGTGGGCAGCTCGCCCGCAGAAAGCCTGCTGCGCGAATTGGCCGAAGTCAGCGGTGGTGCCTGCGAAATGGTCAGCCCCAACCAAAGCATGCAGCAAGCTGTGGCCCGATTGTTGGAACGCATGCGGCACTCCAGCGCCGTTCAGTGCCAACTGACCAGCGACAGCGAACTGCTTTACCAATCCCCCAGCCCACGCGAAATCACCCAAGGTGACACGCTTCACCAATGGGCGCAAATTGCCAGCCGCCCGACAACCGCACCCACCCTGCAATGGACATGCAATGGCCAAAGCCAGAGCCGCCAAGCTCTGCAACTGATGTGGGACGAAGACAGCGTTCTGCCACGCTTGTGCGCCGCCCAAAGACTACTGGACACCACAGACGAGATCCGCCAAAAGACCCTCGCTTTGCAATATCAATTGGTCACGCCGCATACCAACTTCATACTCGTTCATCAACGTGCCGAAGGTGAAAAGGCCCAAGACCTGCCATTATTGCAACAAGTGGCGCAAATGCAGGCGGCAGGTGTGGGGGGCAACGGGACAGTGATTCAAGATGCCTTGAACGTCACCCGTGCAGCGCCGTCTCTTCTTGCCATGCGATGCGGCACAGACAACATGTCTTACGGCACAAATGCAGGTATCTCGGCCAACAACACGCCTACGGTTTGGCGTTTCAGTCGAACTCATTCGGCATCCAGGGTGGATGGCATGGCAAATGCAGGCATGGACGACATTGAGATTCCGGCATTTTTGCGCAAGGGGGCTGACGGCGATGACATGGACGACATTCTTCGCAAAGCTCGTGAACGCAATGAAGCCAGAGCACAAGGCGCCGATTCAGCGAGCCCCCCAGAAGATGATGATTATTGGAAAAAGCAACGCGAGTACACCTTCAACAACTCGGTCATTCAATTGACTGAAGTGCTGAAGACGCTAGATGATCCATCCAACCCTCTGGCAGTGATGCTGCAAAATTTCAACGGACAAGCCTATGGCAACCGAACATTCAGAGCAGCGTTGTCCGTCACCCTGCGCTCTTGCAATACCAGCTTCATGGCTGGCTTCGTTTTGCACCACGCCAAAACATTGGGAAGCCCTGCTATGGTCTGGGCGGTGTTGCTGTGTTGGTTGGCTGAAGAAATAGGACTACCGCTTGAACGACATGCAAAAAGATTGCTCGAATCAGAGCTGGTTCGACTGCCCGAACCTACGAAGGCAAAGCTCTTGGAAAGTCTTGAATTTATTACAACTGGGCGTAAATTAATTATGATTAAGAGCTGATGCAGCCATGTCTTTTTTTATGACAGTTTTTGGTCTATCAAGCAAAATCGTCGCGTCAATAGCGATGCGATTTTTATCCCCCAAAGAGGTTGTCGTGGACATTGCGATGGAGCCATCGCTTTTTGTTCGAGCCAATCTCAAAAAATTAGATCTGAAATATCGCTTCTCAAGAAAAGACCGAGTGGTTGCTTTGCAGCATGATGGTTGGCGTGTTGCACAAGGACGTAAATGGCTAGTGCTCACAGAGAACTATGTGGATATGCGAAAAGAGTTGATTTTGATTTGCAAGGACTTGCCTTGAAGAAGATTTCACTTTTCTTTGGAATCCGCCTTAATTATTTACAGGAGTATGCATGATTAAAGTCACAACACAAAAAAATTCTGAAGGTTATATTAATTGCTATATTGAACTTAAAGAGATCAATGATTTTCCTGGCGTCAGAGGTGCAATATCAAACGATTTCATAAATCAAGTTCTTGTTTCATTTGAGGAAAACTTTGGTGTTTCAGTAAACTCCTACCCCACAACAACAAGAATAGAATTAATAAATATAATAAATAAAGATAGTGAAATAACTAAGGCTCAACGCATTATTCAAACAATAGCAGAGCTGATAAATGCAAATTTATCACGCCCAAGCACAAGGTCAGATGAACTAGCTAAAGAATCTCAAGACATGCAGTACTTGCGTTCAATTGGTGGCTACTGCAAGAATTCAAGAAATACTTCAGACCAAGAAAAAGTAAATCAAAGTTTTAAAATTCTCAAAGAAAAAGGCGCCTCTCCATGGGAGTTAGATGTGAATTTTTTCTTAATCAGAGATTTAAAAAGAGGTTTTTTAAGGAAAATCATGAACGGGTCTTGGGGATTGATGAGTTAGTAATTTTCAGTAGAAAATACTTTCCAAAGTAGTTTATAGCAGCAATGCATTAGCATGTATTAACGGGCAATCTAAATATTTTTATAATACCCGTAGCAAAATTTTTACATCCAAAATGGCCTGTAACCGATTCGTATGCCATCGCCATGGGGTAGACGATCATCGCAATTGCCGATTACACAGTTGCTGGCAGGCGTTTAAGCAGCCTGTTGATTATTAACTTATTTAGAACGTCTATCAAAAATCTCATGGCATGCCATTCCTGCCATAATCCCCCCTCCCCAGCGCCCCAAGCGCTGTCCCCCAACAGCCTCTGGATCTAAACCATGAACCGCTGCACTCTGGCCCTTTCCGGGCGTGCTTTGCTTTGCCTTGACTTCATCACCTCCGTAAACGCCGTGGAGGCCGCATGAGCAAGAAGGTCTTCATCAAAACCTTTGGCTGCCAGATGAACGAGTACGACTCGGACAAAATGGCCGATGTGCTGGGCGCGACCCAGGGCTATGAGCCCACGCAGGACGTGGACGAGGCCGATCTGATTTTGTTCAACACCTGCTCGGTGCGCGAGAAGGCGCAAGAGAAGGTCTTCAGCGATCTGGGCCGGGTGCAGCACCTCAAAGCCAAAGGCGTGTTGATTGGCGTGGGCGGCTGCGTGGCCAGCCAAGAGGGTGCCGAAATCATCAAGCGTGCGCCTTATGTGGACGTGGTCTTTGGTCCGCAAACCCTGCACCGCCTGCCCGAGTTGCTGAACGAGCGCGAGCGCAAGCAGCGCCCGCAAGTCGACATCAGCTTCCCCGAGATTGAAAAGTTTGACCACTTGCCGCCCGCCAAGGTGGACGGCGCCACCGCTTTTGTGTCGATCATGGAAGGTTGCAGCAAATACTGCAGCTATTGCGTGGTGCCCTACACCCGGGGCGAAGAAGTGTCGCGCCCCTTTGACGATGTGCTGGTCGAAATCGCCGGTCTGGCCACGCAGGGCGTGAAAGAGATCACCCTGCTGGGCCAAAACGTGAACGCCTACCGGGGCAAGATGGGCGGAACGTCGGACATTGCCGACTTTGCCTTGTTGCTGGAGTACGTGGCCGACATGCCGGGCATAGAGCGCATCCGCTACGTAACCAGCCACCCGAATGAGTTCACCCAGCGCCTGATCGACGCGTATGAAAAGATTCCCAAACTGGTGAGCCACCTGCACTTACCCGTGCAGCACGGCTCGGACCGCATCTTGATGGCCATGAAGCGCGGCTACACCGCCATGGAATACAAGAGCACGATCCGCAAGCTGCGGGCGATCCGCCCCGACATGTCGCTCAGCAGCGATTTCATTGTGGGCTTCCCCGGTGAGACCGAGGACGACTTCAACAAGATGATGAAGCTGATCACCGATGTGGGTTTTGACACCAGTTTCAGCTTCATCTTCAGCCCTCGCCCCGGCACGCCTGCGGCCAACCTGCACGACGACACGCCCCACGCCGAAAAATTGCGCCGCCTGCACCACCTGCAAGCGACCATCGAGGAGAACGTGCAGCGCATTGGCGAGAGCCGAGTGGGCACGGTGCAGCGCATTTTGGTGGAGCGCCCCTCACGCAAGGACGCGACCGAGCTGGCCGGCCGCACCGAGTGCAACCGGGTGGTCAACTTTCCTGGTGGCCCCAACATGGACCGCCTGATCGGTCAGATGGCCGACGTGCGCATCACCCAAGGCCTGTCGCACTCGCTGCGCGGGGAGTTGGTGTTCAAGGACTGACCCGCTGGGTTTGTCAGGATTCGCGCCCGACTTCGCGGATGTAGCGGCGGTAGTCGCCGTGCGGGATAGGCGTGCAGCCTTCGACTGGGCGGTTGTAGACATACGTCTGCACAGACTGACCTTTCAGCGGGCCGCCCACCACCGTGACCTCTTCGCGCCAGTATTGTGAAGCAGCGCGGTCGCCGGGCACCATGCCCTCCACCCCATCGAGTCGGGCCAAGTGCGCGTCATCGACTTCGAAGACTTCGCCGGTGACTTGACCGTCACCCTGAAGTAGGCCGGGGTAGCGGCCCAGATCGACCAAGCGACCGGGCACCTGAGCTGGGCCCATGAATCGGGCGCCGTGCATTTCGGCCTCGAGGCGCAAACCGGGCATCAAGGTGCCGTAGATGAATAGAGCGTTCGTCATGCGCCTGATTTTGCGTCATTCAGGCCCAAGTTGTCAGCCTCACCATGGACATCCATCAAATCACGCCTGTCCCCTGTTGGCAGCCACCCCCCACGGCGGCCGTTTAAACTGATCATCAAGAGACAGGGTGTCGCTGACATGAAGAGGTCGACCCCCTCCAGCAGACTCAAGGCACAGAGGCGCCCATGAAAGCAGAACAAAACGAGTTGATCACCCGCATCGGGCCGGGCACGCCTTGCGGCGCGGTGATGCGCCACTATTGGCAGCCCGTCGCCCTGGTGGACGAATTCAACCCCGCGCTCGACCCGCGCATGGCGATTCGCCCCGTCAAAGCCGTGCGCATTTTGGGCCAGGACCTGGTGCTGTTTCGCAACGCGCAGGGCGACTACGGCTTGCTCGACCGCGACTGCCCGCACCGCGGGGCCGACCTGGCCTTTGGCCGCAACGAAGGCGATGGCCTGCGCTGCCCTTTTCACGGCTGGAAGTTTGACGTGACAGGCCAATGCATCGAAACGCCCGCCGAGCCCACCGGCAGCACACTGTGCAAGCGTGTGCGCCAGCGCAGCTACCCGATCATTGAGCGCAGCGGCATCCTCTTTGGCTGGTTCGGCCCCGAAGGCCAAACTCCGCCGCCGCTGCCGGGCATCGACGCTTTCAGCGCCCCGGCCACACACACCTTCGCCTTCAAAGGGCTGTGGCACTGCAACTGGCTGCAGGCCTTTGAGGTGGGCATTGACCCGGCGCATGCGTCGTACCTGCACCGCTTCTTCAATGACGAATCGCTCGAAGGCAGCTATGGCCGCCAGTTTCGGGGCGCGAGCGCGGGCGATGTGCAAGGCGAGCGCTGGCCCATGACGCGGGTGATGCGCGAGCTGGACCAGCCCGAGATCTCGTTTGAGCCCACCGACCCGGGCCTGCGCCTGACGGCCCTGCGCCCAATCAACGAGGCGCTGACGCATGTGCGGGTGACGAATGCGCTGTTCCCGCACACCTTCGTGATTCCGCTGTCGGAAACCATGACCATCACGCAAATGCATGTGCCGGTGGACGACACCCACACCTATTGGTATTCGGTGTTCACCAGCTTTGCCGGACCGGTGGACAAAGAGGCCATGAGAAACCAGCGCCTGCCCTCGGTCACCCTGCCCGACTACATCCCCAAAGCGGGCCAACACAACCACTGGGGCTTCAACCCCGAAGAGCAAATGACCCGCACCTATCTGGGCATGGGCGAGGACGACATCAACGTCCACGACCAGTGGGCCTGCGAGAGCATGGGCCCGATCCAGGACCGCACCCGCGAACACCTGGGCACCAGCGACAAAGTGATCATGGCCAACCGCCGCATTTTGCTCAAAGCCATCGAGACGGTAAAGGCCGGAGGCTTGCCGCCCGGCTTTGCACAAGACGCCGTGGCCAGCCAGCGCATCGGCCCCGACACGGTGGACGGCATCGCGCCCAGCGGTCAATGGCCGCAGTGGTGGCAGGAGGCCTGCGACGCCAAACGCAGCGGCGCGCCGTGGGATGCTGCCCTGCCGGCTGATGTGCCAACTCCAGCCGACACGAGCGCGGCATGAGCTTCGCTGAACGCTGCGGCCTGCACAGCCGCGAACGCCAAGAGGCTTGTGAGCAATTGCTGCGTCAGGTCGAAGCTTCGGGCATCGAGCTGATCCGCCTGGGCTGGTGCGACCTGCACGGTGTGGTGCGCGGCAAAACCCTCGTGGCCTCGCAGCTGCGCCAAGCGCTGGCCAATGGCATCGGCATGGTCAGCACCTTGCTGCTCAAAGACAGCGCGGACCGCACCGCCTTCAAGGTGTTTGAGCCGGGCATCGAAGAGACCCTGCCCGGCTTTGCTGGGGCCAGCAATTTCACGCTCATGCCCGACCCGGCCAGCTGGCATGTGCTGCCCTGGGCCGACAAAACCGGCTGGCTGCACTGCCAGCCCTACTTTATCGACGGGCGCATCGTGCCGCTCGACTCGCGCCATGTGCTGCAGCAAGCCGTGCAGCGCTTGGCCGAGCGCGGCTGGCAAATGCGCTGCGGGCTGGAAGTTGAATTTCACATCTACCGCCTCAAAGACCCGCTGCACGGGCAAGACCTGGACCCGGACCGTGCCGCATGGCCCGGCCCCGCGCCCGAAGTTAGCCTGATACACCCGGGCTACAACCTGCTGACCGAAGGCTGGATGGACCGGGCCGAAGAGCCGCTGCGCATCGTGCAGCGCACCGCGCAGGCGCTGGGTCTGCCGCTGATCTCTCTCGAAATTGAACTCGGCCCCAGCCAGGTCGAAGCGGTGTTTGACGTGAGCGACGCGCTCACGGCCGCCGACAACATGGTGCTGTTTCGCAACGCCACGCGCCAAGCCTTGCGCCGCGCCGGTTACCACGCCACCTTCATGTGCCGCCCACCGTTTGAACACATCATGTCGAGCGGCTGGCACCTGCACCAATCGGTCTGCGAGTTGGCCACGGGCCGCAATGTGTTCATGCGTGACACGCCCGCCCCCGGCAGCAGTGCACGCGATGCGCGGCAGGTGCTGAGCGATGTGGGCGCGCCCTGGCTGGCCGGGCTGCTGGCGCATGCCCCGGCACTCACCGCCCTGTGCACTTCGACCAGCAATGGCTATGGACGTTTCAGGCCCAACGCGATGGCACCGCAGTCCATTTTGTGGGGCCGCGACAACCGAGGGGCCATGCTGCGCGTGATTGGCGCACCCGGCGACAAGGCCACCCGCATTGAAAACCGCTTGGGCGAGCCTGCGGCCAACCCTTATCTGTACATGGCCTCGCAAATCCACGCGGGCCTTGAGGGCGTGGACGCGCAGCGGCAAGCCCCTGAGGCGACCGAGACGCCCTATGCTTCAGCTGCGGCCAGCATCCCGACCAGCCTGGCCGATGCAGTGCAGGCCTTGCAAGCCGATGCCGCTTTGTGCCAATCGCTCGGCCAGCCCTTTGTGGACTACTACAGCACCATCAAACAAGCCGAGCACCACCGCCTGACGCAAGCCGAAGATGCGACGGAGTTTCACAAGCGTGAATACTTCGGCCGAATTTAAAACCCATGGACAAAGCGCATGTGAGTGTGCTGTATTGAAGATGATCACGATCCACCTGCAACCCCACGACACGAGCCAAGCCGTGCACACCCTGCAAGCCCAGCCCGGCCAAAGCCTGATGCAAGCCGCTGTGGATGCCAACCTGGAAGGCATCCAGGCCGATTGCGGCGGGCTGCTGACTTGCGCCACCTGCCATGTGGTGGTTCAAGGCGATTGGCAGTCCAAGCTGCCTGTCATGAGCAGCGATGAGGACGGCATGCTGGCCTTCACCGCCCAAACGCGCGAGGTGGGCAGCCGACTGTCGTGCCAGATCATGTTGACGCCAGAACTGGACGGCCTGCAGGTCACGCTGCCTGCAAGCCAGTACTGAATCAGCGCGGCATGCCGGGGAAGCCCCCGCCACCGCCCATCATGCCTTTCATGGCGCCCATGCGCTTCATCATTTTCATCATGCCGCCGCCAGACATTTTTTTCATCATGTCCTGCATTTGCTCAAACTCCTTGAGCATGCGGTTGACGTCTTGCACCTGAACCCCCGCGCCTGCGGCAATGCGGCGCTTGCGGGTCGCTTTGATTAACTCAGGTTTTTTGCGCTCTTGCGGCGTCATGCTATGGATGATGCCCTGCTTGCGGCCGATGTCTTTTTCGACCTTGTCCATGTCCATGGACCCGGCCTTGGCGGTCAACTGGGATGGCAGCTTGTCCATCAAGCTGGACAGTCCGCCCATTTGCTTCATCTGCTGAATCTGTGCCAAAAAGTCGTTCAGATCAAAACTGCCACCGCTCTTGACCTTGGACGCCAGTTTTTGCGCGGCCTCCATGTCCACGCCGGCTGTGACCTGCTCGACCAGGGCCACGATGTCGCCCATGCCCAGCACCCGGCCTGCATGGCGCTCGGCGTCGAACACTTCCAGGCCATCGATTTTCTCGCTGGTGCCCGCAAATTTGATGGGCACACCCGTGATCTGGCGCACCGACAGAGCCGCACCGCCGCGTGAATCGCCGTCGAGCTTGGTCAACACAATACCGGTCAGGGGCAGGGCTGCACCAAAGGCTTTGGCGGTGTTGGCCGCGTCTTGGCCCTGCATGGCGTCGACCACGAACAGGGTTTCAACCGGCTTGAGTTCAGCGTGCAAGGCCTTGATTTCGGCCATCAGGGCTTCGTCAATCGCCAAACGACCGGCGGTGTCGACCAGCAACACGTCAAAGAAATGCTTGCGGGCGTAGTCGATGGCGGCGCGGGCGATGTCGATCGGCTTTTGGTCGGGCGTGCTGGGGAACCACTCGGCTCCGGCTTGTGCGGTCACGGTCTTGAGCTGCTCGATGGCGGCGGGGCGGTACACGTCGCCCGAGACGGTGAGCACTTTCTTTTTGCGCTTTTCAATCAGGTGTTTGGCCAGCTTGGCGGTGGTGGTGGTTTTACCGGCCCCTTGCAGACCGGCCATCAGGATCACGGCAGGCGGCTGCGCGGCCAGGTTGATGTCCGACACCCCCTCACCCATGGTGGCCACCAATTCACGGTTGACCACACCCACCAAGGCCTGACCGGGCTTGAGTGAGCCCATGACCTCTTGGCCCAGCGCTTTTTCTTTCACGCGGGCGATGAAGTCGCGCACCACCGGCAGGGCCACGTCGGCTTCGAGCAGGGCCATGCGCACTTCGCGCAGCATGTCGGCCACGTTGGATTCGGTAATGCGGGCCTGGCCGCTGAGGGTCTTGACGAGGCGTGAGAGTTTGTCGGTCAGGGCGGAGGCCATGGGGGAATCCAGAAAAAACCGGTTGAGCGTGTTGGCGAAGCCCCAGCGGCGGCGCCTGAAAGGCTAAACTCGGACACATGATTTTAGCGAGTCCCCCATTTTGGATACACCCCGCTGCTGCAGTGGCTGTGCTGGCTTATGGCTCAGCGGCTGTGATGGGTGCCCGCATCAACGAAGTCAACACACGCCGTTTGCTGGGCCTGGCGTGGGTCGCGCACGCGCTGGCCTTGCTCGGCTTGTTGGCAGGTCCTGTTCGCTTTGGCTTTGCGCCCGCCTTGTCGGTCACCGCCTGGTTGGTGGTGACGGCCTATTTGGTGGAGCGACAAATTTTCCCGCAGCTCAAGACCCGCTGGGCCATGGGCAGCCTAGGGGCCTGCGCAGTGGTGCTGGCGGCTTTTTTCCCGGGCACGCTGCTGCACGAGCGGGCGTCGGCTTGGCTCCCTCTCCACTGGGCGCTGGGTTTGTCGGCCTATGGCATGTTTGGTGCGGCCGTGGTGCACGCGTGGATGATGACCCGCAGCGAACGCAAGATCCGCATGGGTCAAGATGTTGACAACGGCCTGCCTTTGTTGACGCTGGAAAAGTTCACTTTCCGCTTTGTCACAGCGGGCTTCATGCTGCTGACGGCCACATTGGTGGCGGGCGTCTTTTTTGGTGAAAGTCTCTATGGGCAAGGTCGTGGCCAATGGCGTTGGGACCACAAGACGATTTTTGCGGTCTTGTCCTGGCTGACTTTTGCGGTGCTGTTGATCGGCCGCAGCCAATGGGGATGGCGCGGTCGCCGTGCCGTCCGTGTGCTGTACATCGGTTCGGGATTGCTGCTGTTGTCTTATGCAGGCTCACGTTTTGTTCTTGAAGTATTGCTGGGGCGCGCGGGATGAAGTACTTGTTCATATTGTTGTTGGTGCTGATCGTGATCTGGGCTGTCAAGCGAACGCGTGTCGGCAAACCCACCCAGTCAAGCCCAACCGAGAAGCCGTCACCCACCGAGATGGTGGCATGCAGCCACTGCGGCATTCACCTGCCTCACGCCGAGGCGGTCTCCGGCCAAAAAGGCGCTTACTGCAGCACCGAGCACCGCAACGCAGCGCAAGACAGCAACCCGAGCTGATGGCACTTGCGTGTGTCCAGTCAAACGCCTCTCCCTCTTTGGCAAAACGGCTGGTACAGCCTGGCCAATCGGTTGGATTCACCCAACTTTGGCCCTCGCCCAAACAACGCCCTGATTGACTTGCTGGTGGTCCACTCCATCAGCTTGCCACCCGGTCAATACGGCGGCAACGAAGTGCAAGCCCTTTTCACCAACCAACTGGACTGGGACGCCCACCCGTACTTTGGGCGAATCCGGGGGTTGGAGGTGTCCTCGCACTTCTACATTCGGCGAGATGGCGACCTGTGGCAATTTGTCAGCTGCGATGACCGAGCCTGGCACGCCGGCGCCTCGGCCTACCGCGGCCGCCCCAATTGCAACGACGACTCGATCGGAATCGAATTGGAAGGACTCGAGGGCACGCTGTTTGAACCTGCACAGTACGCCAGTCTGGCGCGTCTGTGCCAAGGCATTGCAGGCGCTTACCCGATCGCCCACATCGCCGGTCACGAGCACATTGCCCCCGGCCGCAAAGAAGATCCTGGCCCCGGTTTTGACTGGGCACTTTTCCGATCTCTGTCGAATTTTTCCGATCAATACTTTCCCTTGCTTTGATGTAGGCACAGCAAAGCGAAAAATATTTTCGCTTTGAATTGCACAGCTTGTTTTGAATCTCACCAGAATTTTCACGAACACTGGTATTTTGAAGAGTGAATCAAATCCAGCCCTTGCGGAGGAAATGTCCTCAAAAGCCAATGCTGGCCTGACTTTCACTCAAAAAACCCATGGTACACAGGCGTTTTGAAGACACATTTCAGCGCTTGAAATGCCAACGCACAGATCTGACTGAGACCTTATTTTGCAGTTGTGATTAAAACTGGCATGATCAGGTCGATACACTACAGGTAGTGGCTTGAAGGAACTCCAAACACCAGATATAGTGTTAATTACAAATTTTCACAATTCGATTTTGTGAAAATTTCGAGGCCTCACCCAGATTCACGGAACGACAACAAACCAAAAATATGACCATGCAAACCGATCTGAACATTTCAAGTCATCCCGCAGGCCTGATGGGCTTGGCTAAAAATGAGTACCAAACCACAGCGTTTGTGAATGCACTGGCCAATTACCAGATCATCCGACGCAACGGCGCGGTGGTGCCTTTTGAGCCCAACAAGATCGCTGTGGCTTTGATGAAAGCCTTTTTGGCTGTTCACGGTACACAAGGCGCGGCCTCGGCCAGCGTGCGCGAAGTGGTAGAGGAATTGACCCAGAACGTGGTTCGCGCACTGGTGCGCTCGCGTCCCGGCGGCGGCACCTTCCATATTGAAGACGTGCAAGACCAGGTCGAACTGGGTTTGATGCGCAGCAGCAACCACGAAGTGGCCCGCGCCTATGTGCTGTACCGTGAACGCCGAACCCAAGAGCGCGCCCAACAGCAGCAACAGGTGACCGCCGCGAGCACCCCGAGCGAGCCAGCCTTGCATGTGATCGACGGTGGCCATCGGATAAAACTGGACCTGGATTACCTCAAGTCCTTGATGGTCAATGCCTGCGCGGGTCTGGGCAAAGACGTGAGCGCCGATCCCATCTTGGCCGAAACCATGCGCAATCTGTACGACGGCGTCCCCATGGAAGAGGTGTACAAGGCCTCGATCCTGGCTTCGCGGACCCTGATCGAAAAAGACCCGGACTACACTTATGTGACCGCCCGCCTGCTGATGCATACCATCGCCAAGGAAATTTTGGGCAAGGAAGTGACAGCCGACCAACTCGGTCAAGCGTACTTGGACTATTTCCCCCAGTTCATCAAAAAAGGTGTTGACAACGACCTGCTGGATGAAAAGCTGCTGCAATTTGATCTCAAACGCTTGGCTGAAGCCCTCAAGCCCGAGCGCGACATGCAGTTTGACTACTTGGGTCTGCAAACACTGTACGACCGCTATTTCCTCCATGTGCGCAAAAACCGCATCGAAATGCCCCAAGCTTTTTTCATGCGCGTGGCCATGGGTCTGTCACTCAACGAGATCAACCGCGAAGCCCGCGCCATCGAGTTCTACGAGATCCTCTCCTCGTTCGACTTCATGTCGTCCACACCCACCTTGTTCAACAGCGGTACCTTGCGCTCGCAACTGTCGAGTTGCTACCTGACCACGGTGCCCGACGATCTGGATGGCATTTACGAGTCCATCAAGGAAAACGCCTTGCTGTCCAAATTTGCGGGCGGTCTGGGCAATGACTGGACCCGCGTGCGCGCCATGGGTTCGCACATCAAGGGCACCAACGGTGAGTCGCAAGGCGTGGTGCCCTTCCTCAAAGTGGTCAACGACACCGCTGTGGCCGTCAACCAGGGCGGCAAGCGCAAAGGGGCGGTCTGCACCTATTTGGAAACCTGGCATTTGGACATCGAAGAGTTCCTCGAGCTGCGCAAAAACACCGGCGACGACCGCCGCCGCACGCACGACATGAACACGGCCAACTGGATCCCTGATCTGTTCATGCGCCGCGTGATGGAAAAAGGCGACTGGACCTTGTTCTCGCCTTCCGATGTGCCCGACCTGCATGATTTGTTTGGTCAAGCCTTCGAAAAAGCCTATGTGGCTTACGAACAAAAGGCCGAGCGCGGCGAAATTCGCCCCAGCAAGAAGATTCCAGCCAATGACCTGTGGCGCAAGATGCTGTCGATGTTGTTCGAGACCGGCCACCCCTGGATCACGTTCAAAGACCCATGCAATGTGCGCTCGCCTCAGCAACACGCGGGTGTGGTGCACTCGTCCAACCTGTGCACTGAAATCACGCTCAATACCAGTGACACCGAAACCGCCGTCTGCAACCTAGGCTCGGTGAACCTTTCGCGCCACTTGAAAGACAGCGCCAATGGCAAAGTCCTGGACCATGACAAGCTGAAAAAAACGATCACGATCGCCATGCGCATGCTGGACAACGTGATCGACATCAACTATTACGCCGTCAAGAAGGCCCGTGACTCCAACATGCGTCACCGCCCTGTGGGTCTGGGTCTGATGGCTTTCCAGGATGCGCTGTATGAAATGCGCATCCCTTACGCCTCACAAGCGGCTGTGGAGTTTGCGGACCAGTCGATGGAAGCGATCTGCTATTGCGCTTACTGGGCATCCACCGAGCTGGCCCAGGAACGCGGTCAGTACTCCAGCTACAAAGGATCACTGTGGGACCAGGGCATCTTGCCGTTGGACACCTTGGACTTGCTGGCGCGTGAGCGCGGCGGTTATGTTGAAGTGGACCGCTCATCCACCCTCGACTGGGACGCCCTGCGTAAGAAAATCGCGCAAGACGGCATGCGCAACTCCAACTGCGTGGCGATTGCCCCCACGGCCACCATCTCCAACATCATCGGTGTAGACGCCTCCATCGAGCCTTGCTTTGGCAACCTCTCGGTCAAATCCAACCTGTCGGGTGAATTCACCGTGATCAACAGCTACTTGGTGCGTGACCTCAAGCGCCTGGGCCTTTGGGACGATGTGATGGTCATGGACCTGAAGCACTTCGAAGGCTCACTGCGCCCCATCGACCGCGTGCCGCAAGAGATCAAATCTTTGTACGCCACCGCGTTTGAAGTGGAAACCACTTGGCTGGTCGAAGCGGCCGCACGTCGCCAAAAATGGATTGACCAAGCGCAGTCACTCAACATCTACATGGCTGGCGCCTCAGGCAAGAAGCTTGACGACACCTACAAGCTGGCTTGGTTGCGGGGTCTCAAAACCACCTACTACTTGCGCACATCGAGCGCTACACAAACGGAGAAATCCACCGTGCAAGCGGGTTCGCACAACGCGGTGTCTTCAGATGGCATGCCATCAACAGGCATGTCCGCACAAAATGCGACAGCACCCCATGCACAACTGAGCGCAACACCTGCTACCGATGTTCAGTTCACTTCAGTTGACGATGTCGGTTGCGAAGCTTGTCAGTGAATTCACGCGCATCGAACACCCATTTTCAATCTGGGTTCGATGCAATTGAACAACACTTCAAGCCCATGCTGGCACAGAAACTGAATCACTGCTTTTCATTTCGTGCGCATGCTTTCATAATTTAAGAACTGGAATTTTTATATGTTGTCCTGGAACGATCAAGCCGAGCCTGCCTTGCAAGCTGCAATGCCCCTCATGCCCAATGCAGGCACAGCCGCTGCATCCGATTCAACATCTCCCGCTGCACCTGCTCGCCGCATGACCGCTGCGGACAAACGAATCATCAACGGCCAGACCGACGTCAACCAGTTGGTTCCTTTCAAATACAAATGGGCTTGGGAAAAATACCTGGCCACCTGCGCCAACCACTGGATGCCGCAGGAAGTGAACATGAGCCGCGACATCGCCTTGTGGAAAGACCCCAACGGTTTGACCGAAGACGAACGCCGCATGGTCAAACGCAACCTCGGTTTCTTTGTGACTGCCGACTCTTTGGCTGCCAACAACATCACACTTGGCACCTACCGCCACATCACAGCGCCAGAGTGCCGCCAGTTCCTGCTCCGTCAAGCCTTTGAAGAAGCCATCCACACCCACGCTTACCAGTACATTGTCGAATCCTTGGGCTTGGACGAGAGCGAAATCTTCAACGCCTACAACGAAGTCAAATCGATCCGCGACAAAGACGAGTTCCTGATTCCGTTCATCAGCGCAATCATGGATCCCAACTTCAAGACGGGCACCCTGCAGACCGATCAGACCTTGCTGAAGTCATTGATCGTGTTCGCATGCCTGATGGAGGGCTTGTTCTTCTACGTCGGCTTCACGCAAATCTTGGCCTTAGGTCGCCAAAACAAGATGACCGGTGCCGCCGAGCAGTACCAGTACATCCTGCGCGACGAGTCCATGCACTGCAACTTCGGCATCGACCTGATCAATACCGTGAAACTGGAAAACCCCCAGTTGTGGACGGCAGAGTTCAAGGCCGAAATCAAAGCCTTGTTCCTGCAAGCCGTTGAATTGGAATACCGTTACGCCGAAGACACCATGCCACGCGGCGTGCTGGGCATGAACGCCTCGATGTTCAAAGGTTACCTGCGCTACATTGCCAACCGCCGGGCCACGCAAATTGGACTTGAAGCTTTGTTTCCGAACGAAGAGAACCCATTCCCATGGATGAGCGAAATGATTGACCTGAAAAAAGAACGCAACTTCTTTGAAACCCGGGTCATTGAATACCAATCTGGCGGCGCCTTGTCTTGGGACTGATCTTCTGAACACCCTTCACATGTCACCCTTCTTCAAGCCACATCGCATGAACCCTTTGGGGCGCAGGCTGTGTGGCTTTTCTGTGTTCATGGTGTTGAGGCTTTCCTCAGCACCATGGATCGCTTTGTGCATTCCAACAAGCACCAAGCGTTCCCTTTCCGTTGAGTTCTCAACTTGATCAAGGAGAAAATCATGGCAACTGCAAAAAAAGTAACAGCTAAAAAAGCTGCTCCCGCAAAGAAGGCCGTCGCGGCCAAGAAACCTGCTGCTAAAAAAGTAGTCGCAGCCAAGAAGCCCGCCGCTAAGAAAGCTGCTCCGGCTAAAAAAGCCGTCGCGGCCAAAAAGCCAGCCGCTAAAAAAGTAGCTGCCGCTAAGAAGCCCGCAGCCAAAAAAGCAGCTCCCGCTAAAAAAGCCGTCGCGGCCAAAAAGCCAGCCGCTAAAAAAGTAGCCGCCGCCAAGAAGCCCGCAGCCAAAAAAGCAGCTCCCGCTAAAAAAGCAGCCGCCAAAAAAACCGCTGCTAAAAAGCCCGCTGCCAAAAAGCCTGCGGTAAAAAAAGCTGCTAAAAAGCCCGCTGCAAAGAAGGCATCCAAAGCACCCGCTGCCCCTGCTGCTCAAACCACACTGAATCCACAAGCTGCATGGCCGTTCCCTTCGGCCGCCAAGCCCTGATTCAACCGTTAGAAGCCAGCTCTGAAGCCCGCCACTGGTCACAGTGGCGGGCTTTTTTAATGGGGGAAAATTCAGGGGTAGAAACTCAGAACACGGTAACCGGTCACAGCTTTTTCACTGGCCACCTTGATCAGCAAGGTCCCTTGCCATACTTGTGCTGGGACCATGACAGTGGGTGCATGCAATTGCTCTGGCAAGAACACACGCCGCAACAAGGGATTGCCTTGCGCATCTTGTAAGGTGAGCTCCAAAGCTGTCATCAAGACGCTCTGCTCAGTGGTGTTTCGAACGACCCACTGCAACTCAAATTCATTGTCTCGCTGCAAGAAGGTTGAAGTATCGATCACCAGGCCTCGGAGGTCACGCACATGCAAAGATTCACAAGAAAAGACCCGACAAAGACCTTGGACATGCGTTTGCAAAGCAGGGAAACGCGCCACCAAAGCGAAGCGCTCAATCCAGACCCATTGAGCGATCAAGCTCAGGGTCAAGACCAAGACCCAGAGAGCCGCAGGCCATCGGCGTCGGATCTTGATCGGTGGGGCCTCATCTGACGTACCTTCGAGATCGCCTGATGGCATTACTTTGGCGGGGTACGAGGCCAATTCGTCGATGGCTTTTTCAATTTCAGGTTGGAAGCTGGACAAGGCTTGCTCAAACGAGCGCAGTTCCACGGAGGCTTCAGAAGGGACCTCCGCCATCGAGCGGTCTTCACGCCGCAAGAGACCTTCGATGTCAAGTCTGCTATTGGCTGCCACATCGGTCGCAAGCGCGGCAGCGGATTGCCAAGCCAAGATCAAGCCTTTGGTGTCAAATGCATGTTGGCATTGACCGCAGCGCACCCAACCCTTGGCCGCCTCAATTTGTTCAGGCGCAAGCTGATAAACCGTGGCGCATTCCGGACAGCGTGTGATCCAATTCATGACCCGATTGTAGACAGGGTCATCAGCGCTTCAAGCTGCCGCAGCTGCCTTGGTGGCGGTCATCAAGATCCAGCCATCATCTGCGTCTGATACGTTCAGCTGGACCCAAGGGCCGTAGGCGGCTTTGAGTTCGTCGGCTTGGCGCTCCAAAATGCCTGCCAGAACCAGCGAGCCGCCGGTATCAACGTGAGCACACAAGAGTGGCGCCAACACCTTCAAGGGCGTGGCCAGGATGTTGGCCAACACCGTCTGGTAAAACCCTTGCGCCAGTTCGGGCAAACCGGCCTCCAAGATCACCCCGTTGGACTGGGCATTCAATACAGTTGATGAAACGGCCGCTTCATCGATGTCAACAGCATCGATGTGCAAAGCACCGTATTTGGCCGCACCCATCGCCAAAATGCCTGAGCCGCAACCATAGTCAAGCACACGCTGGTCTTGCACACCATGCCGGGCGATCCAGCGCAGACACATGCGCGTGGTCGGGTGGGTGCCTGTACCAAAAGCCAAACCAGGGTCTAGGCGAATGATCTGCTTGGCTTGCGCCGGTGGTTCGTGCCAAGAGGGCACAATCCAGAAATCAGGTGTCACTTCCACCGGGGCAAATTGCGATTGGGTCAAACGCACCCAGTCCTGATCGGCCACGACTTGGATATCCAGCATGTGACAACCGTCGAAAAAGTCCTGCGCCTGCAGCAAAGTGGACGCTTCCTTGGCGTCAGACTCTTGGGCAAACAAAGCCACCATGCGTGAACGCTGCCATCCATCTTTAGGCGGCGGCATGCCAGGCTCACCAAACAAAGCTTGTTCAGCAGGGGTCTGGGCGTCGGCGTCTTCCACCGACACGCTCAAGGCGTCCAGGGCATCGAGCGCGTCGCTCAAAACGTCCACCCGTTCCTCTGGGCAGAGCAAGCTCAGTTCAAACATGGTGCGGTCCGATCTCAGCGTTTGTGTTGGCTGAGCCAGTGTTCGAGGTAATGGATGTTGGTGCCACCTTGCATGAACTTGGCGTCCACCATCAACTCGCGATGCAGCGGGATGTTGGTGTTGATGCCTTCGATCACGGTTTCGGCCAGAGCGGTCTGCATGCGGGCCAGGGCCTGCTCGCGGGTGTCACCATGCACAATGATCTTACCAATCATCGAGTCGTAGTTCGGTGGCACAAAATAGTTGTTGTAAGCGTGTGAATCCACGCGCACACCCGGACCGCCTGGCATGTGCCAGGAAGTGATCCGACCAGGAGAGGGCGTGAACTTGAAGGGGTCTTCAGCGTTCACTCGGCACTCGATCGCATGCCCGCGTATCACGATTTGCTTTTGCGTGAACGGCAATCTTTCATCGGCTGCGACCATGATCTGGGTCTTCACGATGTCCACACCCGTGATCCATTCGGTCACAGGATGCTCGACTTGCACCCGGGTATTCATTTCGATGAAGTAGAACTCGCCGTTTTCGTACAGGAACTCGAAGGTGCCCGCACCGCGGTATGAGATCTTTTTGCAAGCGGCCACGCAACGCTCGCCGATCTTCTCAATCAGTTTGCGGGGAATGCCCGGTGCCGGCGCCTCTTCGATCACCTTTTGGTGGCGGCGTTGCATGGAGCAATCGCGCTCGCCCAGGTAGACCACATTTTTGAATTTGTCCGCCAGGATCTGGATTTCAACGTGCCGAGGGTTCTGCAGGAACTTTTCCATGTAGACCGCAGGATTGCCAAACGCCGCGCCGGCCTCGGCCTTGGTCATCTGCACCGCATTGATCAGTGCAGCTTCCGTGTGCACCACGCGCATGCCACGGCCACCACCGCCGCCAGCGGCCTTGATGATCACCGGGTAGCCCACGCTCTTGGCGATGCGGCGGATCTGGACTGGATCGTCAGGCAACTCGCCCTCAGAGCCAGGCACGCAAGGCACGCCTGCACGGATCATGGCCTGCTTGGCCGAAACTTTGTCGCCCATGATGCGAATCGACTCGGGCGTGGGGCCAATGAACTGGAAACCGCTTTTTTCGACGCGCTCGGCGAAGTCTGCGTTTTCGCTCAAAAAGCCGTAGCCCGGGTGAATCGCTTCAGCATCGGTCACTTCAGCAGCCGAAATGATCGCGGGCATGTTCAGGTAACTCAGCGGAGAAGCTGCCGGTCCGATACAGACCGCTTCTTCGGCCAATTTGACGTATTTGGCTTCTTTATCGGCTTCGGAATACACCATCACCGCCTTGATGCCCAACTCTCGGCAAGCGCGCTGGATCCGCAAAGCGATCTCACCGCGGTTGGCGACCAGGATTTTCTTGAACATGAAGTTCCCGTTTGGTTTATTCGACGATGAACAAAGGCTGGCCGTATTCGGTCGCTTGACCGTTTTCGCACAGAATTTGGGTCACGGTACCGGATTTGTCAGACTCGATTTCATTGAGGATCTTCATGGCTTCAATGATGCACAAGGTGTCGCCTTCTTTGACCACGGAGCCAATTTGCACAAATGGCGCAGAACCTGGGCTGGAGGAGCGGTAAAAGGTACCGACCATGGGTGACTTGACGGCATGGCCAGCGGGCGCGGGCGCGGCTGTTGCTTCTGCGGCAACGGGAGCCGGCACAGTTGCCGGCGCAGCAACAACGGGGGCTGCCATCGGGGCCTGTTGCACCATCAAAGGGGCGGCAACGCCCATGCTTTTGACAATGCGGACTTTGCCTTCGGCTTCGGTGATTTCCAATTCAGAGACGTTTGAATCTGAAACCAGATCGATCAGGGTTTTGAGTTTGCGCAAATCCATAGGACCTCCATTGCGTAAGCCAATATATAAGATCCTGAATTTACACCAATTTTCATTAAAAACCGTCAAAAATCAAACCAAGGACATGGCATGCGGAGCAAACCCCGTCAGGGAAGCAAACAAGCCCGGAATTCTGGCACTCATGGCGGGCTTGAACGCCATGCGTCCAGATCGCTTGGACTCAATTGACCCAGTTTTTGCCGCCAAATTGAGCCATCTGCTTTGAAAAACACGCTAAAAGGCAGACCCCCGGCAGCGTTGCCCAGCGATCTGGCCAGCTCAGTGCCCCCCAGACCGGCCAAGCCCATGGGAAATCCCAAGGATTGGCGGTCTAGAAATCTTCTGACGGCACTGGGTTGATCAATCGCCAAGGCCAGTACTTGAAAGCCGTTTGCAGCATTTTCACGCCAGAAGCGATCAATCAATGGCAACTCCTCCACGCAAGGCGGACACCATGTCGCCCAAAAGTTCAGCAACAGAGGCTTCCCGGCGAAAGAGGCCATGGCCAAGGCTTGTCCCTGGGGGGTTTCAAAACTTTGACCCCAAAAAGCATGCTGTTCAACGCCAGGGGCCGACTGCGGCATCAAACGCCACCAAGCCAGGCCCGCGCCAGCCAAACCCGCAAGGGCACCAGCCGCCAGCAAACCCTGTCGGCGTGAAGAAGAAGGAGGGGTCGGGTTCATACTTGCATGGTCTTTCATCGTGTGAGCAAATGCGTCAAATCGGCCAAGTCGCCGCGTGGCGTTCGCCCTTGGGCGTCGTGCAACAAGGCGCCGCGCAGATCGTCCAGATCGTAAATGCGCAGGTGCACGCCGATGTCCTCGCCCAAGTCCGGGCAAAAGCTGTGCAGGCTCAACACATCCACGTCGTCACCATGCATGCCGCGCACTGTCTGCACTTCGTAACGCAGATTCTGGTTGATCAAGGCGATCTCTGCCGATTTGGGATCGTCACAAAACAAGGCCAGATCGATGTCCGACAAGCGGGTGGCCCAGCCCTGCCAGACAGCGCCGCCCAGGTGCGGGCGAAATTCAGACAAGCGCTGCATCCAGATCTGCGCATGCTCACGCAAAGCCCGCAATTCCCCAGGCTGGGTGTCGGCACAAAACAGCGCGATGTAGTCCAACACCTGCACCTCAACCTCCTCATTGGAGGGCAAGGCCGTGCGGCCGGGCAAGCCCAATGCCTTGAGCGCCCTGTGCTTGGCGGGGCCAAACGCGAGCCCTTCCTCCACCACCAAACGGGCCGCCGTGGCCGCGATCTCAAATCCAACATCATTCATGCACACGATTGTGCCCTCAGGCAGGCCCTCCCCCGGCACATCAGGACCCAGAAAGTCTGGCCCCACCCAAGGTCATCCGCAACGGTGGCACCTAAAATCAGACCATGCATATACATATTCTGGGCATCTGTGGCACCTTCATGGGCGGCTTGGCCGCGCTGGCCCGCGAATCGGGCCATCAAGTCACCGGTTGCGACGCGGGCGTTTACCCGCCGATGAGCGAGCAATTGCGCGCTTTGGGCATCGAGCTGATCGAGGGCTTCGGGGCCGAACAAATGGCCTTGAAGCCCGATGTGTACGTGATCGGGAACGTGGTCAGCCGTGCAAGGCTGACCGATGGCAACCCCAAATTTTCGCTGATGGAAGCCATTTTGGAAGCGGGCGTGCCTTACACCAGCGGCCCGCAATGGCTGTCGGAGCAGGTCTTACAAGGCCAGCATGTGCTGGCCGTGGCGGGCACCCACGGCAAAACCACCACCACGTCCATGCTGGCCTGGGTGCTGGAACAAGCCGGTCTCGACCCTGGCTTTTTGGTGGGCGGCGTTCCGCTCAACTTTGGCGTTTCGGCCCGCTTGGGTGGTGGCCATTACTTTGTCATCGAAGCCGACGAGTACGACACCGCCTTCTTCGACAAGCGCAGCAAATTTGTCCATTACCGCCCCCGGACAGCGATCTTGAACAACTTGGAGTTCGACCACGCCGACATCTTTGACGATCTGGCCGCCATCGAGCGACAATTCCACCACCTGGTGCGCACCGTGCCCGGCTCGGGTCGCGTGGTGGTCAATGGTCTGGAAGAAAGCCTGACGCGTGTGCTGGGCCAGGGCTGCTGGAGCGAAGTGCGCACCTTTGGCTCGGCCGTGAGCGACTTTGTTGCAGAAGGTGCGCCTTCGCATTTCAAAGTCTTGCAAACCGGAAAGCCTGTGGCCGAAGTGCAGTGGGCCATCGGCGGCGTTCACAACCAGCTCAATTCATTGGCCGCGATCGCTGCCGCCGAGCATGTGGGCGTGAACCCGGCTGCGGCCGCTCAGGCATTGGCCAGCTTTGAAAACGTCAAACGCCGCATGGAAGTGCGTGGCCAAGTCAAGGGCGTCACCGTCTACGATGACTTTGCCCACCACCCCACCGCCATCCGCACCACCGTCAACGGCCTGCGCCGTCAAGTGGGCAACGCCCGCATCCTCGCGATTTTTGAGCCGCGCAGCAACACCATGAAGCTGGGCAGCATGAAAGCGCAACTGCCTTGGAGCTTGGAAGAAGCCGATCTGGCCTTTTGCCACGCGGGTGGTCTGGGTTGGGATGCGGCAACGGCACTTGAGCCCATGGGCCAACGCGCGCAAGTGGGTGCCAACATTGAAGAAGTCATCGCCCAGGTCATGGCCCAAGTGCGGCCGGGGGACCAGTTGCTGTGCATGAGCAACGGCGGCTTTGGCGGGATTCACGACAAGCTGCTGCAAGCCTTGCAAGCGGGCTGAAAGCATGCTGAACAACCGCCGACGGCTTGGCATTGGCCTGATCACCTTGACCACCTTGATGTTTGCGGTGCTGGACACCACGGCCAAATGGCTGGTACTGACTTTGCCAGTGCTGCAGGTGGTGTGGCTGCGTTTTTTGACGCACTCGCTGTTCTCCTTCGCGGTATTCGGCCCCAGCATGGGCCTGTCACTGGTGCGGTGGCAGCATCCCCGGCTACAAGTGCTGCGCGGCCTGATGCTGGCCAGCATGACGGGAATGAACTTCTGGGCCCTGCAATACCTGCAACTGGCGGAAACCGGCGCCATGCAGTTTTCCGTACCGATCTTGATTGCCCTGCTGTCGGTTTGGTGGCTTGGCGAAAGGCTCGATGCCCGGCGTTGGGCCGCCATCGCTGCCGGCTTCATCGGTGTGCTGATCATCATCCGTCCGGGCAGCCAAGCGTTTCAGCCCGCCATCTTGCTGTCTCTGGGCAACGCCATTTTGTATGCGCTGTTCAACCTGCTGACACGCCGTCTGGCCAGCCAAGAACATCCGGCCACCATGCAGCTGGCATCGGCCCTGGTGTCCACCGCCGTGCTCACCCCTTTTGCGTTATGGGTTTGGCAAACGCCCAGCACCGGCTGGCAATGGCTGTTGCTCGCTCTGGCCGGACTCAGTGGGGGCGCAGGGCATTATTTCGCCGCCCAGGCGCACCGCTTCGCATCAGCCGCCGTGTTGGGGCCGTTTCTATACCAGCAGATCCTCTACATGACCCTGGGTGGCTGGCTGGTCTTTGACCAAGTGCCCGACCGGGCGGTGCTGTTGGGCGCCACCGTGGTGGTGGCCAGCGGGCTTTACCTGCTGTGGCGCGAATTCCAAGTGAAGGCCGAATCATCTCCGGCATGAGGCCATGCGCGGCAGCTGAGGAAGGGCCATGCAGGCCCGCCTTGATAACCCCGCGTAACTCAGCGCGCGCGTCGCGCCTTCACCGCATCTGACAACACCTGCAACACACCCACACTGTCGTCCCAGCCAATGCAGGCGTCGGTGATGCTCTGGCCGTAGGTCAGTTTCGCCACATCGTGCTGACCGGGCGTGAACTTCTGGGCACCGTCCAGGATGTGGCTCTCGACCATGACACCGAACACCTGGCTTGAACCGCCGCTGATTTGCGCGGCGATGTCCTGGGCCACATCGATCTGGCGTTCGTGCTTTTTGCTGCTGTTGGCGTGGCTGCAGTCGACCATCAAGGTGGCGGGCAACTTGGCCGTTTCCAGTTCCTTGCAGGCCGCGGCCACACTGGCTGCGTCGTAGTTGGGAGCCTTGCCGCCTCGCAAGATCACATGGCAGTCCTGGTTGCCTTGGGTCTGCACGATGGCCACCTGACCGTTTTTGTGCACCGACAAAAAGTGGTGGCCACGGGCCGCGGCTTGAATGGCGTCGGTGGCGATCTTGATGTTGCCATCGGTGCCGTTCTTGAAGCCGATGGGGGCCGACAGGCCTGAAGCCAATTCGCGGTGCACTTGGCTCTCGGTCGTGCGGGCACCAATCGCGCCCCAGCTGATCAGGTCGCCGATGTACTGGGGCGAGATCACGTCAAGGAACTCGCTGCCGGCGGGCAGACCCTGGCGGTTGATCTCGATCAGCAACTGGCGGGCGATGCGCAGGCCTTCGTCGATGCGGTAGCTCTCGTCCAAATAGGGGTCGTTGATCAGGCCCTTCCAGCCCACGGTGGTGCGGGGCTTTTCGAAGTACACGCGCATCACGATCTCGAGCGTGTCGGCGTACTGGTCACGCAGGGGTTTGAGGCGGCGGGCGTAATCCAGCGCCGCAGCCGGGTCGTGGATCGAGCAGGGTCCGATGATGACGAGCAAACGGTCGTCTTGACCGTGCACGATTTTCTGAATGGCTAGGCGGGTTTGAGCGATCAGGGTTTCCGTTGCCGTGCCGGCAATCGGAAAGAAGCGGATCAAATGTTCTGGCGGTGGGAGCACGGTGATGTCCTTGATGCGTTCGTCGTCGGTCTGGCCTGTACGGTCGGCGGCATTCGGATACCAGCTGTCGGGGGCGGTGGTTTTGGCGTTCATCGTGGACTCCTCAGATTGAAAAAAACAGGTGAAAAAAAACCGCCGGGCTTGGAGGCTCCGGCGGTGTGTGTCGAGATGTTCGGGTGCTTATGCGCTCGCCTCTCGTCCGCCGGGGACTGAGAATCCAAAATAAAAAAAGTAGACAGCGTTGCGCGAAAACATGGGAATCAATGTAGCACAAGTAGATGACCGTTTATGACAGAACAGCCCAAGGGCAAACCCTTGGGCGCTGTTCACGCGGTCCCGCCCACCGTCAGGCCCTCGATGCGCAAGGTCGGCTGACCCACACCCACCGGCACGCTCTGGCCTTCTTTGCCGCAGGTGCCCACGCCAGAGTCGAGCTTCATGTCGTTGCCGATCATGCTGATCTTCTTGAGCGACTCGGGGCCGCTGCCGATCAGGGTGGCGCCTTTGACGGGGTATTGGATCTTGCCGTTTTCCACCCAGTAGGCCTGGCTGGCCGAAAACACAAACTTGCCGCTGGTGATGTCGACCTGGCCGCCCGCAAAGTTGGTGGCGTACAAGCCCTTTTGGATGCTGGCCACGATTTCTTCGGCGCTTTTGTCGCCACCCAGCATGTAGGTGTTGGTCATGCGCGGCATGGGCACATGGGCGTAACTTTCACGGCGTCCGTTGCCGGTGGGTTTGACGCCCATCAGGCGGGCGTTCATCGAGTCCTGGATGTAGCCGCGCAAGATGCCGTCTTCGATCAGCACGTTCTTTTGGCTGGCGTGGCCTTCATCGTCCACGTTCAGCGAGCCACGGCGGTCGGCCATGGTGCCGTCGTCCAGCACCGTGACGCCTTTGGCTGCCACGCGTTGGCCAATGCGGCCACTGAAAGCACTCGAGCCCTTGCGGTTGAAGTCACCCTCGAGCCCATGGCCCACGGCCTCGTGCAACAAAATACCAGGCCAACCATTGCCCAGCACCACCGTCATCTCACCCGCAGGGGCTGGGCGGGCTTCGAGGTTGATGAGCGCGGCTGAGACGGCTTCTTGCACATAGCTCTCGACCATGGCGTCGTCAAAATAGGCCAAACCAAAGCGGCCACCACCGCCTGCGCTGCCCATTTCTCGGCGGCCGTTTTGTTCGGCGATCACGGTGACCGACAGGCGGATCAGCGGGCGCACATCGGCGGCCAGCGTGCCATCGGCGCGGGCCACCATGACCACGTCGTACTCGGTGGCCAGACCGGCCATGACCTGCACCACACGCAGGTCTTTGGCGCGGGCGATTTTTTCCACATGGCCGAGCAAATTCACTTTGGCCGTGCTGTCCAGCGTGTCCATCGGGTCAAGTGAGGGGTAGAGCGAACGGCTGGCCGAAATCTTGCGCACAGGCACCTTGATGCGCTTGTTTTGCGCGGCAGACGCAATCGAGCGCACCGTCATGGCCGCGTCCATCAAGGAAGCTTCGGAGATGTCGTCCGAGTAAGCAAAGGCGGTTTTTTCGCCCGAAACAGCCCGCACCCCCACGCCTTGGTCGATGCTGAAGCTGCCGGTCTTCACAATGCCTTCTTCCAGACTCCAGCCTTCGGAGCGTGTGTACTGAAAGTACAAATCGGCGTCATCGACCGCGTGCGCCTTGATGGCGTTGAGCGCCCGGCTCAGGTGGGACTCATCGAGACCAAACGGGTCAAGCAACAGGGACTTGGCCGTGGCCAAGCGTTCAATGGTGGGTTCGCGTGAAATCATGGAGTTCATTGTAGAGTTTGCGCAATGCCCTTGCCAAAGCGTCCTGACCGGCTCAGCTTTGCACCAATTGCTTGGATTTGGCGATCGCCATCAGAATGCCCAAGGCAAAACCCAAGGTCACCATCGCCGTCCCCCCATAACTGATGAAGGGCAAGGGCACGCCCACCACAGGCAAGATGCCACTGACCATGCCCATGTTCACGAAGGCGTAGGTGAAAAAAATCATGGATACGCTGGCGGCCAGCAAACGGCTGAACATTGTTGGGGCCTGAGACGCGATCACCAATCCACGGTAAACCAAAAAGAAGAAAGCGGAAATCAAAATCAGCCCGCCTAAAAAGCCAAACTCTTCGCCAAAAGCAGCAAAAATGAAGTCGGTGGTTCGCTCAGGAATGAATTCCAAATGGGTTTGTGTGCCTTGCATGAAGCCCTTGCCCCAAACCCCCCCTGAGCCGATGGCGATCATGCCCTGGATGATGTGAAAACCCTTGCCCAGCGGGTCGCGGGCCGGATCGAGCAAAGTGCACACGCGCTGACGCTGGTATTCGTGGAGTACATGCCAATCGACATCGGGTTCGCACAAAGTCGGCTCCATGATCACCAAGACCACGATCCCCACCAAAGCCAAAAACACCGGAGGCAAAATCCAGCGCCATTTCAAACCGGCGAAGAAAATCACGGACAAACCTGCCGCCAAAACCAACAAGGCCGTCCCCAAATCAGGCTGCTTCATGATCAGCCCCACAGGCACGCCCAAAATCAACAAGGCCATGACGAAGTCCCAAGGACGCAATTGGCCCTCACGCTTTTGAAACCATGCGGCCAACATCAAGGGCATGGCGATCTTCATGATCTCGCTCGGCTGGATCACCATGCCAATGTTCAACCAGCGGCGCGCACCTTTTTTGGTCAAACCGAACAAAGCCACAGCAATCAACAAAACCACCCCCGCGGCATACACAGGCAGGGCCCAAGCCATGAGTTTTTGCGGTGGCACTTGCGCAACCACGAACATGATGAATCCCGCCAACAACATGTTGCGGGTGTGGTCGACAAAACGGCTGCCATGGTCAAACCCCGAGGAATACATGATCACCAGCCCCACACAAGCGAGCACAAAGACGGCGAAAGCCAAAGGGCCGTCGAAACCGTCGACGAGCCCCCTCAGGCGTTGCCCCCAAGTGGGTTTTTGAATCACGGCGGCCATGTTGTGATGATCCTTCTTTCAAAGTATGGACAAGACCGGCTCAGTGGCTGCGGCCACTGCGGAACATGCCATGGGTTTTACGGTGGAGCACACCTTGCGCAGCCAACTTGTTCATGGATGGGCTGGCGTGGGCGTGGGTGATGGCCAAGCCCAGAGCATCTGCTGCGTCTTGCCGAGGCACCACGGGCAGTTGCAACAAGCGCTTGACCATCTCTTGCACCTGCGATTTGTCCGCTCGGCCATGGCCTGTGACGGACTGCTTCATTTGCAAAGCGGTGTATTCGGCCACCAACAAGCCGCAAGACACCAGCGCCGTGACACAACAGCCGCGAGCTTGCCCCAACAACAAGGTGGCCTGAGGGTTGACGTTGACGAACACGATTTCCACCGAAGCCACATCGGGTTGGTACCGTTCATGGATCTCACGGATGCCGTCGTAGATGACTTTCAGTCGAGCGGGCAAATTGCCCATCTCTTCTCGGGTGGTCTGGATGACCCCGCTGGCCACGTATTGCAAATGCGAGCCACTGGCGTCCAACACGCCAAAACCGGTGGTCTGCAAGCCAGGGTCGATGCCCAAAATCCGCACGGTGGTGGGCGTACTCATGGCAGCACCACGTCATTCATGCGCCCAACAATGACTTCGGCACGGCTGGCCAGGTAGGGCGACTGTGCACGCCGCTCGAAGTAACGGGGTCGCGGCAACATGACGGCCAAACGAGCGCTCTCCCAAGCGTTCAATGCCGATGCGGGTTTGCGAAAGTAATGCTGGGCCGCCGCCTCGGCGCCAAACACCCCTTCACCCCACTCCACGCTGTTGAGGTATATTTCCAGAATGCGGCGTTTCGACAAAAAGGCCTCCAAACCGATCGTCAACACCATCTCTTGGGCTTTGCGCAGCAAAGTCCGCTCGCCCGACAAAAACAAATTCTTCGCCAGTTGCTGGGTGATGGTGGAGCCCCCCACGATCTTGGCCTCTGCAGGTTTGGCATCACCTCGGCGTTGCGCTCGGCGCTCGGCCTGTGCCTTGGACTTGACGTTTTTGTCCCAAGCCTTTTCCAGCGCATCCCACCAGATGCCTTGGTGCTGGGTAAAGGCACTGTCCTCCGAAGCCAATACGGCGCGCTTGAGCGATGGGGAAATACGGCTTTCATCGACCCACGACTGACGCCACGGCAGTTGGCCTTGCCGCGTCAGGACTTGCCATATTTGCGAGCGTTCAAAGCTGGTGGACTCGGGCGCCATGAAGCCCATGCTGGCGATGCGCAGCAGGAAAAAAACCTGCAGACAAAGCCAAGCACAGCCCAACAAAATGCACCAACGCCCTGCAGCCTTCATGACACTCCTTTTATCGATGTGACGCGAGCCGATGACGCTCATTTATCAGGCGCCAACATGCGGGTGGACAGGGTATCGTCACGGGTAAACATGAAGCGTGAGACCACCACCATCTGATCGGCCTGACGCCGCATTTTCGCGTCAAACGCATCAAACGGCCCGGCACTGCGCACAATCGCCACCGCCCGCTCATCAAGCAACGGGTTGCGCGAAGAACTGGCCACTTCGGTGTGCAGCAACTCGCCTTGGCTGTTGACCGTGATCACCATCGTCAACTTGCCATACAGTTTTTCACCCCGCGCTTGCGGAAAATTCAAGGTGCCCTGCATCTCGATGGTGCGGCGCAACTTGTCGTAATACAGCGCATAAACCGTCTCTTGGGTGGCAGGACTGATGTAGCGTTTGCGCGGTGCACCCTGCGTTTGTTCCACGCGCTGTTCAATCTGAAACAACTGGCGCGTCAGCTGTTGCTTGCGCTCTTCCCGAGCTTGGCGATCGGGGACAGCGCTGGTGTCACCCGTCTCTTCGCGGGTCAGATCTGACAATTCGGCCTTGAGTTGTGTCAGCAAACGCATTTGCTGGACTTTCAGTGCCTCGATTTTGCGCTGCACTTCGGTGATGTCTGCGCCAGCCTCCAATGGGTTCTCGGCAGGCAAGGGCGAACTCGACATGCGCACATCGGTGACATTGCCGCCGCCCGCCAAGCTCACTTGCGCCAAGGCTTGCGCGTCTTTGGGGCGCTCATTGCTGCGGGCATTCACCAACACCACTTCGAGTGGAGTGTCCTCAAAAACCCGGTTGAACACATCAGGTGCAGCAAAGCGCAGTGTCAACAGGCCCAAATGGAGCAGCAGCGAAATGCCCAGGGTCCATTGAAGGGTGCGGTACGGCGATGGGCTTTTCATGTCCATGTCAGTCGGCAACCCCAATGGGCGGAGTTCAGGCACCATCACTTTGCGTGCTGTCGTTCAGATCGACCGCGATCGTCAAAGGCCCTGCGTTCAAGTCCTCTTCCTCTTCTGCCTCATCGCCTTCATCTTCGGTTTTCACGCAGGCGTCCAAGTGCGCTGTCACAGTGCCTTTCACATCCAAGGCCATCAGGTCAATATTCCCCAGCTGCACCCGCACCCGCGCACCCCGCGCCAAGGCCTGCGCGCCCATGACCGTGAACATCAAGGGCAGGCTGTCGGCCCGGACCAGCCAAGTGCCTGCGCCCATCTCCTTGACCAAACTGGCTTCCAATTCGGTGATGCCTTGCTGCTGCACATGGCGCAAAGTCCAATACCGTTCCATACTTGACTGCACGCTGCTGTAAGCGCTGTAAGCGGCATCAAAGCCACTGATGATGGAAAACAGCTCGGCATCCTTGGGCTTGAAAGGCGCGGCCAATGCGGCGGTAGCGCCATGCTGGGCACAGGCAATGATTTGCCACTGGTTGACCAAGTCGGTGTAGCGACGCAAGGGGGACGTGCTCCAGGCGTAGCTGGGGACGCCAATGCCGGCATGCGGCAGCGCTTTGGTGCCCATGCGCACCTTGACGCCCGGCGCCAAGCTGGCTTGGCTTCGGTATATGCCAGGCACCCCAAAGCTGGCCATCCACTGGCCCCAAGTGCTGTTGGCCAAAATCATGGCCTCGGCCACCATCAAATCGAGCGGCGCGCCCCGCTTTCGGGTACCGATCAGCACGGTCTCCTCCCCAGTGGGTGGCTTGTCGCTGCTGGCGCGGTCCAGCTTGAAACTGTAATCTGGCCGGTTGAATGTCTCGGGTTTGCCACGCACGACTTCGCGGCGCGATTTGAGGGTTTGGGCCCATCGCCAAAAAAACGCCAAAGTCTCTCGTTCTACCGGCAAGCCCGAGGGTGCTGATGTGGCGGCTGCTTCCAACCATTCTTGGGTGATGGTCTGGTCCAGCTGGTCATGGCGCAGATTGGCCAGGATGTGGACGCGCTCCAAGCGCGTGACGGTGCTTTGCAACTCCAAGCTGTCTTCGTTGAAGTTCACATACAGAGACACCGCAGGGCAAGCACGTCCTTCGGTCAAGGTGTAAGCCTGCACCACACTGTCGGGCAACATGGTGATTTTGTAGCCGGGCATATAGACCGTGGACAGGCGTGAGCGGCACAGCAGATCGATGGCACTGCCCGGCTTCAGGGCCAAGCCCGGCGCCGCAATGTGAATGCCCACCGTGACCGTGCCGGTGCCCAAGCCCTGCAAAGACAGCGCATCGTCGATCTCGGTGGTGTGCGAATCGTCGATGGAAAAGGCCTGAACCGGCGACAAGGGCAGCGCATCGATGATGGCCGGTGCCTGCAAAGCTGCAAAGCCAGTGCCCTTGGGAAACAGGTCAAACAAAAAACGCTGCCAATGGAAGTCCCAA
This sequence comes from Comamonadaceae bacterium, assembly GCA_027485235.1. GTDB lineage: Bacteria > Pseudomonadota > Gammaproteobacteria > Burkholderiales > Burkholderiaceae_C > Limnohabitans_A. The sequence goes on along the minus strand of JAIXRJ010000020.1, from coordinate 21,760 downwards.
GGAGAGGCGATCGCACCGGCTTTTTTCAGCAAATCCAGCGGTGCCATCTGGCTGCCCTTGCTGGCCTCAACCACCGCCTTGTACTCGGCTGTGTTTTTGTCGGGCCGGAACAAAATCTTGTAGAGCTGCTCCCGGATCGGTGCAGGGCATGAGCCTGCGACCAAATCGGCGGCCCACTCTTCGATCTGCGCCTGGATTTGTTTCTTCCTCTCGATCGCGGCCAAGGCTTGCTGCACGATCTCGGCTGGCGCTTTGCGAAAACGCCCCTTGCCTGCGCGGCGGAAGTAGTGAGGCGCTTCCTGCAAGCGCATCAAGGTCGCCACTTGTTGCACCGTGGTGGCAGGGTTGCTGAAATAGTCTTGTGCCAAATCGGCAAATCCAAACTCGGCATCCGAGGCAAACTCGTAGGCCAACTCCAGCTCGATGGTTTGACCCAAGGCGGCGGCCTCACTCAGCAAGGCGGCGGGAGCGGGTTTGTCGAACTTGAGCAGGATTTGCGCAGCCTTGACTTTGACCCGTTTGCCCGAGTCCAACTCGACTTGTGCTGAAGCCTCGGCTTCGGACATGACCCGCCCGGCCAAGAATTTGCCAGCTTCTTCGAATATTAAATACATGCTCAGATTTTCCCACGTCAGCCCGCAATTCCGGTGCCTAAGCCTCAGAGCAGGCGAAGAAATTGCAGGATTTCATCTTTGTAAAGATCAAAGTCGCTGAGCGCGTGGTCACTGCCCTCGATCAAATGCACCCGCCCGGCTTGATGGCGCGCCAGCATCTCCCGCCAATCCAGCAACTCGTCCCCCTTGGCAATCAGGGCCAGGGTGGATGGCTGAGCGCTGCGCGGCTGGGCCTCCAGCGCCTGCAACTCCTCTACATAGGCGGGCTCAAAATAGAAGCTCTGGGAAGGGTCGTGCCAAGCGGTCTGCTGCCCAATGTATTGGGCCAAATCCCGAGATGGATACACGGCCGGGTTGATCAGCAGCGCAGGGCAGCCCAATTGCTGGGCCAGGCCGCTGGCATAAAAACCGCCCAACGAGGAACCCACCACGGCCATGTGTTCATGGGGCCAATCGGCCACACCAGCCAAAAGATCCGCCATGGCCTGCCGAGGTGAGGCGGGCAATTGCGGGCACCACCAAAGCACTTGGGGAAACTCTTGGCGGATCCAGTTGGCCATTTTCCGAGCCTTGACCGATTGTGGCGAGGACCGAAAACCATGCAGGTAAAGCAAGTGGGTGGTGCTGCTCATGGGCGACCAGGGCTTTGAAGCATCACCAAGCCGGTTGCAAAGCCGCAAAACCCCTCGGAGCCAGTGCGGCGTTGTCAAACGTCACGATTTCATAGGCATCGGCTTGCGCCAACAAAGCCCGCAAAAGCTGGTTGTTCATGGCATGGCCGGAACGAAATGCGCTGTAAGCCGCCAACAAGGGGTGTCCCACAATGTACAAATCCCCCATCGCATCGAGGATCTTGTGTTTGACGAATTCATCGTCGTAACGCAGGCCATCGGCGTTGAGCACTTTGTAATCGTCCATCACGATCGCATTGTCCAAGCCTCCGCCCAAAGCGAGGCCATTGGCGCGCATCGTTTCCACATCTTTGGTGAAGCCGAAAGTGCGAGCACGGGCAATGTCACGGGCGTACACGCCATCGGACATGTCAAACACCACTTGTTGACCGGTCGAATCGACGGCGGGATGGTGGAATTCGATTTCGAAACTGAGCTTGTAACCATGGTAGGGCTCAAGGCGTGCCCATTTGATGTTTTGTCCTTCCCCGTCACTGACTTGCACGGGCTTGAGCACTCGGATAAACCGCTTGGGCGCGGCTTGCTCCACCACCCCAGCGCTTTGCAATAAAAAAACAAAAGACGAGGCAGAACCGTCCAGAATGGGCACCTCTTCGGCCGTGATGTCGACGTACAGGTTGTCGATGCCCAAACCGGCACAAGCCGACATCAGGTGCTCCACGGTGTGCACCTTGGCTTGACCAACAGAAATGGTCGAGGCCAAACGGGTATCGGTCACCGATTCGGCCTTCACGGGGATGTCGACCGGATCAGGCAAATCGACACGCCGAAAAACGATGCCTGTGTCTGGCGATGCAGGGCGCAAAGTCAACTCAACACGTTGGCCACTGTGCAGGCCCACGCCAACGGCTTTGGTCAAACTTTTGAGGGTGCGTTGTGCAAGCATTCTTGGATTCTAAAGGGCCACGCTTTGCCTTGTGCTGAGCCGGAAAAGCATCAAAGGCCGGACAGGCGAACACCCCTCCGGCCTTGAAAGCCCCTCAAATGATTGAGCAAATCCAGATCAGTCCGCTTGCTTGCGCAGGAAAGCAGGAATCTCAATGTCGTCCATGCCGGCGGCCGACATGCCGTCCACACGCGTGGCGGCATGGGTGCGGTTGTTGCGCCAATAAGCTGGAATGTTCACGCCACTGGCCGCCGCTGGCGATGCTGTGTTGAGCGTGGGGGCCACGGCATCTTGACCGTTCATGATGAAGGGGGCGTTGTCGGTGCCGGTGCGCAGCACTTGCAGCGGAGGAGCGGTACGGCGAACACCTTGCTTGGACAGGCCTGTGGCCACCACGGTCACGCGGATCTCGTCGCCCAAACTTTCGTCGTAGGCGGTGCCATAGATCACATGCGCGTTTTCTGAGGCGTAAGCGCGGATGGTGTTCATCGCCTGTTTGGATTCGGACAGTTTCAAAGAGCCTTTGGCGGCACTGATCAGCACCAGCACGCCCTTGGCACCCGACAAGTCCACACCTTCCAGCAATGGGCAGGCCACGGCTTGTTCGGCGGCGATGCGGGCTCGGTCGGGGCCGCTGGCCGCTGCCGTGCCCATCATGGCTTTGCCAGGCTCACCCATCACGGTGCGCACGTCTTCAAAGTCGACGTTCACATGGCCTGGCACGTTGATGATCTCAGCGATACCACCCACTGCGTTTTTCAGCACGTCGTTGGCATGGGCAAAAGCCTCGTCCTGGGTCATGTCTTCGCCGCCGGGCAAGTCCAGCAGCTTTTCGTTCAGGACCACGATCAAGGAATCCACATTGGCTTCGAGTTCCTGCATGCCGTTGTCGGCATTGGACATGCGGCGACCCCCTTCAAACTCGAACGGCTTGGTGACCACGCCCACGGTCAGGATGCCCATTTCCTTGGCAATGCGGGCAATCACTGGGGCTGCACCTGTGCCCGTACCGCCGCCCATACCGGCGGTAATGAACAGCATGTGCGCGCCCTCGATGGCGGCGCGGATGTCGGCTTCTGCACTTTCAGCGGCTTCACGGCCTTTTTCAGGCCTGCTGCCTGCACCCAAGCCGGTTTGGCCCAGTTGGATGAACCGGTGCGCTGCGCTGCGGGCCAAAGCCTGTGCATCGGTGTTCGCACACACAAATTCAACGCCTTGGACGTTGCGCTCGATCATGTGCTCGACCGCATTGCCGCCGCCACCGCCGACACCGATCACTTTGATCTGTGTGCCTTGCTTGAATTCTTCTGTCTGGATCATTTCGATGCTCATGGTGCTACTCCTGAATGTATTTGCAGTTGCCTGGGGTTTTTGATTTAAATGCTTGTTGTGGGGTGAAGGGGTGTCAACATCGACAAGGCCTGGAGACCGGAGGACTGCCCCTGGCCTGATACTTTTTTTGCCAATTCATCAGAAGTTCCCCACGATGAAGTCTTTGAAGCGGCCAAAGGCGTTGTTGACCGAACTCTTCTTTTGTGTGACCTTGAATCCGCGCAGGCGAGCCATGCGGGCCTCTTCCAACAAGCCCATGACGGTTGCGGCACGTGGCTGGCTGACCATGTCGGCCAAGCCGCCTGAATACTTGGGCAAACCTCGGCGCACAGGCTTGAGAAAAATGTCTTCGCCCAGTTCGATCATGCCGGGCATGACCGCGCTGCCCCCGGTCAGCACAATCCCTGAAGACAAGACTTCTTCGTAGCCCGATTCGCGAATGACTTGGTGCACCAATGAGAAGATTTCTTCAATGCGCGGTTCAATCACGCCGGCCAAGGCCTGCCGACTGAGCATGCGGGGCCCGCGATCACCCAAGCCCGGTACTTCGACTTGCGCATCAGGATCGGCCAGTAACTGTTTGGCAAAGCCGCTTTCGACCTTGATGTCTTCAGCGTCTTTGGTGGGTGTGCGCAGGGCCATGGCGATGTCGCTGGTGATCAAATCACCCGCAATGGGGATCACAGCGGTGTGTCGAATCGAGCCGTTGGCAAAAATCGCCACATCGGTCGTTCCTGCCCCGATGTCCACGCACACCACACCCAACTCGCGCTCGTCCTCGGACAACACGGCCAAACTGGACGATTGGGGGTTGAGCAACAACTGGTCCACTTCCAAGCCGCAGCGGCGAACACATTTGATGATGTTTTCAGCCGCGCTTTGGGCACCCGTCACGATGTGCACCTTGGCCTCCAGCCTCATGCCGCTCATGCCAATCGGCTCTTTGACCTCTTGGCTGTCGATCACGAATTCCTGCGGCGCAACCAGCAACAAGCGCTGATCGGTCGAAATGTTGATGGCTCTTGCTGTTTCCATCACGCGCGCGACATCGGCTTGCGAAACCTCTCTGTCCTTGATGGCGACCATGCCACTGGAATTGATGCCCCGAATATGGCTGCCTGTGATGCCCACATTGACCCGGTTGATCTTGCAATCGGCCATCAACTCGGCTTCTTTCAGGGCTTGCTGAATGCTTTGCACGGTGGCATCGATGTTCACCACCACACCGCGCTTGAGACCGTTGCCTGGGGCAATGCCCAGACCCGCGATCTTGAGCTGACCATCGGGCAAGACCTCGGCCACCACCGCCATGACTTTGGAGGTGCCAATGTCCAAACCCACCACCAGATCTTTGTATTCTTTTGCCATTTGAATCACCGTTTTCGTTGAAGTCCTGCTTGATCGCTCAAGGCTTTTTCATGTCTTCGACCGTGCTCACGCCACGCAAGCGCAGGGCATAACCGTCCTTGTGGCGCAAATCCGCCCCCAACAAAGCTGTCGAGGTTCGTCCATAACGCGATGTGACTTGCGACAAGGTGTTGAAGAACAGTTGCAAGTGCGCACCGATTTCTGCTTGTGAACCACGTCCCAGCTCCATCTGTGCACCTGTTTGCGTCAACACCCGCCAGCTGCCACGAGGGGTCAATTCCAGAAGGTCAATGCTCATGTCCACTGCCTGAAAAATGGGTTGCAGATAACGGTACATGTTCAGCACCTCCAATGACAGGCTTTGCGGACCTTTCATTCGGGTCAAATCATCCAGCTCAAGCTCATCCACATTGGCTTCGAACACTTGGCCTTGCTGGTTGATCAAGGTGCTGCTGCCTTCCTCCCCCCACAAAGCGAAGGGCTGGTGCTCTTGCAAAACAACACGCAATCGGTTGGGAAAATCGCGGTGCACCACCGCAGCGCGCACCCAAGGCACGGACTCAAACGCCCGCCGAGCCCCATCCAGATCCAGCGTGAAAAAGTTTCCCGAAAGTTTGGGCATCACATTGGCCTTGAAAGTCACGGCATTGTTGCGACTGACTTCACCTTGAACGCTGATCGACTCGATGGCAAACACCGGATGACGCAATAACCACAAGGCGCCACCGCCGAGCGCAAGCAAGACAACCCCCGCCACCAAAACTTGGGCAGAAATGTTCATGAGCCGCACATCAATGGGCAGTGGCATGGCTTTTTTCACCGACGCGCCTCCGGGTAATCCAGACTGGCTGAGCCCAGCAACTGCTCACACAAGGCTTCGTAGCTGATCCCTGCAGCACGCGCCGACATAGGCACCAGCGAGTGACCCGTCATGCCGGGCGAGGTGTTGATTTCGAGCAAATAGGGCTTGCGCGTGGTGCCATCGATCATCACGTCAATGCGACCCCAGCCTCGGCAGCCGAGCACTTGGTACGCCTTGACCACCAAGGATTCAAGGGCCGCCTCTTCCTCGACAGTCAAGCCGCTTGGCACCAAGTACTGTGTATCGTCAGTGAAGTATTTGTTTTGGTAGTCGTAATTGCCTTCAGGGGCCACGATGCGGATCACCGGCAAGGCGTGGGCGCCATCGCCCGAACCCAGCACAGGGCAAGTCACCTCGTCGCCCACGATGCATTGCTCGCACAGGATGTCGGCGTCGCATTGCGCGGCCAAGGCCAATGCATCAGGCAAGGCTTGAGCACGGGTGACCTTGGTCACACCAATGGAAGAGCCTTCACGCGCTGGTTTAACGATCATGGGCAAACCCAAGGCTGCGATCAATCGGTCAGCGGATACGCTGGCCAAATTTTCCCGCTGCAGCAACTCATAGCGGGGTGTTGGCAAGCCTTCAGCCAACCACACGCGTTTGGTCATGGCTTTGTCCATGGCGATGCTGGAGGCCATCACGCCCGAGCCGGTGTAAGGAATACCCAGCAATTCCAGAGCGCCTTGTACCGTGCCGTCTTCACCATAACGGCCATGCAAGGCGATGAAGCACACATCAAATCCCTCGCGCTTGAGCTCACTCACATCGCGCTCAGCGGGGTCAAAGGCTTGCGCATCCAGTCCTGAGGCTTGCAAAGCCTTGAGCACGCCTTTCCCGGACATCAATGAGACCTCGCGCTCAGCTGAGCGACCGCCCATCAAAACAGCGACTTTTCCAAATCTTGAAGTGCTCATGCCGCACCTCCCAAATTCACGATCTTGGCTGGCACACCACCGATGGTGCCTGCACCCATGCAAATCACGACATCGCCGTCACGGGCATTGGTCATCACAGCTTGAGGCATTTCGGTGATGTCATCGACAAACACCGGCTCGACCTTGCCAGCGACGCGCAATGCGCGCGCCAGTGAGCGGCCATCAGCTGCCACAATCGGCGCTTCGCCGGCAGCATAGACTTCCGACAACAGCACGCTGTCGGCACCTTGACCGATGACTTTGACGAAGTCCTCAAAACAATCCCGCGTGCGGCTGTAGCGGTGTGGCTGAAATGCCAAGACCAATCGACGACCCGCAAACGCGCCTCGTGCAGCAGACAAAGTGGCGGCCATCTCGACGGGGTGGTGACCGTAATCGTCGATCAATGTGAATTGGCCCAGGCCATCGGCCGTGCGAACCTGCCCATAACGCTGGAAGCGGCGATCCACACCTTTGAATCCGGCCAGTGCCCGTTGCACCGCAGCATCGTCCACGCCCAACTCCACAGCCACGGCCACTGCTGCCAGTGCGTTGAGCACGTTGTGCTTGCCTGGCAAGTTCAACATCACAGGCAAGTCGGCCATGACCACGCCGTTGCGACGCTGGACGGTGAAATGCATTTGACCCGCTACCGCCCGCACTTCGACTGCCCGCACTTGCGCGCCCTCGATCAAGCCATAGGTGGTCACCGGCCGAGCGATATCGTGCAAGATCGATTGCACACCTGGGTCATCGGCACACACGATGGCCGTTCCATAAAAAGGCATGCGGTGCAGGAAATCGACAAAGGCCGATTTCAACCGTGCCAGATCGTGACCATAGGTTTCCATGTGATCGGCGTCGATGTTGGTGATCACCGCCATCACCGGCAAAAGGTTCAGGAAAGACGCATCGGACTCGTCGGCTTCGACCACGATGTAATCCCCGCTGCCCAGCTTGGCATTGGCGCCAGCGCTGTTCAAACGCCCACCGATCACAAAGGTGGGGTCCAAGCCCGCTTCAGCCAAAACACTCGCCACCAAACTGGTGGTGGTTGTTTTCCCATGTGTGCCTGCAATGGCCACACCTTGCTTCATGCGCATCAACTCGGCCAGCATCACGGCACGTGGCACGATCGGGATGTGGCGCTCGCGCGCGGCCAGCACCTCGGGGTTGTCCGCCTTGACGGCGGTGGAGGTCACCACAGCATCGGCATCGCGCACATTGTCAGCGCTGTGGCCCACATGGGTCTGGATGCCCAAACCTGTCAAACGGCGCAAGGTGGCACTGTCTGACAGGTCAGAGCCCGATATGGCGTAGCCCAAATTGAGCAAGACTTCGGCAATGCCGCTCATGCCGGATCCGCCAATGCCGATGAAATGGATCTTTCGAATGGCGTGTTTCATGCCGCCAACTCCTCACAAGCCATCACAACCTCCCGCGTTGCATTTGTTTTTTTCTGTTCGTGGGCTTTTAGGGCGCAAACCAGCAGTTGTCCCCGGTCCAAATTTTTCAAACGGGTGGCCAAAGACTCGGCCGTCAATTCGGCCTGTTGCACCACCCAGCCACCGCCGTGCTGGACCAAAAAGTTGGCGTTGGTGGACTGGTGGTCATCTACCGCAAAGGGAAAAGGCACAAACAGGGCGGCCACACCCACAGCAGCCAATTCGGTCACGGTGCTGGCGCCAGCACGGCAGATCACCAGATCGGCCTGGGCGAAGGCGGTGGCGGTGTCGTCGATAAAAGGGGTCAATTCGGCCTGAACGCGGGCAGCGGCGTAATTGGCGCGCAGTGCATCGATCTGTTTAGCACCACTTTGGTGAATGACCAAGGGACGCTGTGCTTCAGGGATCAAGGCCATGGCTTGCGGCACGATGTCATTCAGCGCTTTGGCGCCCAGACTGCCGCCAACAACCAGCACGCGCAAGGGACCGGTGCGGCCGGCAAAGCGCTCTGCCGGGGGGGCTTGTTCGTTGAAAGCCTGGCGCAGGGGGTTGCCCACCCATTGGCCGGTTTTGAAAACTTGAGGGAAAGCGGTGAATACCCGGTCGGCCACTTGGGCCAAGACCTTGTTGGCGAGGCCTGACACCGAATTTTGCTCATGCAAGACCACGGGTTTGCCGCACAGGCTGGCCATCATGCCGCCTGGGAAAGTGATGTAGCCGCCCAAGCCCAGCACCACATCGGGCTGAACCCGACGCACCACCTGCAGGCTCTGCCAAAACGCTTTGAGCAAACGCAACGGCAACAAAGCCAATGTTTTCAAACCCTTGCCACGCACTCCACCGAAGTCGATGGCTTCGAACGCAAAACCACGAGGCGGCACCAATTGGCTTTCCATGCTGTTCGGAGCTCCCAACCAGTGAACCCGCCAACCGGCGTCGCGCAAAGCTTCGGCCACCGCCAAACCCGGGAATATATGCCCGCCAGTGCCTCCGGCCATGACCAATGCGCACTTGGTCTTCATGTCCGGCCCCCGCGCATCATGAGTTTGTTCTCGGCATCGATGCGCAAGACGATGGCAATGGCCACCAAGTTCATCATGATGGCCGAGCCGCCATAGCTCATCAGTGGCAGCGTCAGTCCCTTGGTGGGCAAAGCGCCCAAATTCACACCCATGTTGATGAAGGCCTGAAAACCAATCCAAATGCCCACACCCTGCGCCACCAAGCCCGAAAAAACTTTGTCCATGGCGATCGATTGGCGGCCGATCACCATGATGCGGCGTGACAACCAAAGGAAAGCCAAGATGGCCAAGCTCACGCCAACCAAGCCAAACTCTTCACCAATGACGGCCAACAAGAAGTCGGTGTGCGCTTCAGGCAACCAGTGCAATTTTTCAACACTGCCACCCAAACCCACGCCCCAGACCTCGCCCCGACCGATGGCGATCAATGAGTGAGACAGCTGGTAACCCTTGCCCAAAGCGTGTTCGGCACTGAAGGGGTCCAGATAGGCAAAAATCCGTTCACGCCGCCACGGTGATGCGGCAATCATGACCATGAAAGCGCCGACCAACACCGCAAATATCATGAAGAACATGCGCGCATTGACCCCGCCAAGAAACAAGATCCCCATGGCTATGATGGCAATCACCATGAAAGCCCCCATGTCCGGCTCCGCCAGCAGAAAAACACCTGCCAAGCCCACCGCTGCCCCCATGGGCAAAACCGCTCGAAAAAACCGCTCTTTCACTTCCATTTTGCGCACCATGTAATCGGCGGCATAAATGATGGTCGCCAATTTGGCCAGCTCCGAGGGCTGAAAATTGATCACCCCAAATGAAATCCAGCGACGTGCGCCATTCACTCCTTTGCCGATGAAGGGCACCAAGACCAAGGCCAACAAGACCAAGGCCAGCACAAACATGGGCCTGGCCATTTTTTCCCAAGTCTCCATAGGCACTTGAAAAGCCAGCAAGGCCACAGCACAGCCGAACACCATGGAAATGGTGTGACGCATCAAGAAGTGGGTGTGGGTATAACGCGCAAAACGGGGGTTGTCCGGCATCGCGATCGATGCGGAGTAGACCATCACCATGCCCCACATGAGCAAACCCACCACCACCCAGACCAAGGCTTGGTCCACGCCTTGCAATCGCGCGGCCTGGCCCTGCGACTGGCGTGCAAACTCATAGCCCCCCAAATTGACGGGCAGTCCATGGCCAGAAGTGGTTTGTGCACGCGCACCATCAGCAGGAAAAACACCCAGCATCCGCCACAAACTGTCACGTGCGCTTTGCACAAATGTTGGCATGCCCATCACAGTGCGCCCTCCATGCTGACACCGGCGTCTTCAGCCAAGTCAGCCACAGCCTGCACAAACACCTGTGCGCGGTGCTCGTAGTCCTTGAACATGTCAAAGCTGGCGCATGCAGGCGACATCAGCACCGCATCACCCGTTTGCGCCACAGCAGCGGCCTTCGCCACGGCCTCGGTCATGTCTCCCGCGTCTTGCAGAACCACGCCCGTGGCATGCAAGGCCTCTCTGATCCGTGGCGCATCTTTGCCCATCAGCACCACGGCGCGGGCAAACCGGGATACCGGCTCAGCCAGGGGGGAAAAATCCTGCCCCTTGCCTTCTCCCCCCAAAATCAGCACCACGCTGCGGTCTGCGCCCAGACCTTGCAAAGCGGCCACCGTGGCCCCCACATTCGTGCCTTTGCTGTCGTCAAAGTATTCGACATCGTGGATCACCGCGATGGGCTCGACGCGGTGCGGCTCACCCCGGTACTCGCGCAAGCCGTACAGCATCGGCGCCAGTGAGCATCCTGCGCTGCCGGCCAAGGCCAATGCAGCCAAGGCATTGACCGCGTTGTGACGCCCACGGATGCGCAAAGCATCGGCGGGCATGAGCCGCTGGATGTGCAGCGCCTCTTCGGCATCTTTGCGGCGACGGCGTGTCTCGTCGGCTTCGAGGGCACGCACCAGCCACGTCATGCCGTTCATCACTTCTATGCCAAAGTCCCCCGGCCGCTGGGGCATGTCCCCACCAAAGGTGACCGATGCGCGCGCCGTGGGGCGCTGCAACTTGACTTTCATCGGTTCTGGCCGCATGGCCATGACTTGGGCATCTTCACGGTTCAGCACCATGAGGCCTTGCTCACCAAAGATACGTGACTTCGCTGCAGCATAGGCACCCATGGTGCCGTGCCAGTCCAAATGGTCTTGCGAGATGTTCAGCACTGTGGCGGCTGTCGGCTCAAAGCCTTCGCTGCTGTCCAATTGAAAACTCGACAGCTCCAAAACCCAGACTTGCGGCAAAGCCAGCGCCAACGGGTGCTGCACTGCAGGGGCGGCCACGGGCTGAAGCTGAAGTGCTTCGCCTGCGGTCTCAGCGGGATCATTGTCGCCATCAGGCATTTCTTGTTCAGCCAACGCCTGAACGGAGACTTTGCCTTCTTGCAACAGGGGTGCCGCGGCTTGCACTGACTGGCTTTGGGCGTCTTGCCCGTCTTGCCCGTCTTGCCCGTCTTGCCCGTCTTGGGCTTTTTGCGCCTGCTGTTCTGCCAAGGCCTGTGCCTCAAGTTGGACCTGGGTTTTGGCTTGCGCCAAGGCATTGGTCAAGGTGTCGAGCAAAGTGGGGCCAATGTTGCCCGCCACTTTCACGGTTTTGCCGGCACGCTCGACCAATTGACCGGTCAATGAAGTGACCGTGGTTTTGCCATTGGTTCCCGTAATGGCCAGCACCTGAGGGGCATAGCCGTATTCATTTTTCAAGTTTCTCAAAGCGGCTGCAAACAAGGTCAATTCACCGCCTTGCCACAATCCCATCGCTTTGGCAGCATCCACCACGGGCGCCACGGCTTCGGGGGTCAGACCGGGACTGCGAAACACCGCACGCACGCCAGTGCCTTCGACCAATCCAGCCGCCAAGGCCCCTGAGACGAATTGCACACTCGGGCACTCGGCTTGCATGGCGCTCAATTGCGGCGGCACCTCACGCGTGTCGGCCACGGTCACCTGTGCTCCGGCGTGTGCGCACCAGCGGGCCATCGCGAAGCCCGAAGCACCCAAACCCAGAATCAGCACGTGTTGACCTTCCAGCTGCATGGTTTACCTCAGCTTCAAGGTCGACAAGCCGACCAGACACAGCAGCATGGTGATGATCCAAAAACGCACCACCACCTGGGTTTCTTTCCAACCGCTTTTCTCAAAATGATGGTGCAAAGGCGCCATCTTCAAGATGCGGCGGCCTTCACCGTATTTTTTCTTGGTGTACTTGAAGTACGCCACCTGAGCCATCACCGACAAGGCCTCCACCACAAAGATGCCCCCCATGATGGACAGGACGATCTCCTGACGCACGATCACGGCGATGGTCCCCAGTGCAGCACCGAGCGCCAAGGCGCCCACGTCGCCCATGAACACTTGCGCTGGGTGGGTGTTGAACCACAAAAAGGCCAAACCTGATCCGGCCATGGCAGCGCAAAAAATCAACAATTCACCCGAACCCGGGATGTGGGGCAAAAACAGGTATTTGGAATACACCGAACTGCCCGTCACATACGCGAACACCCCCAATGCAGAGCCCACCATGACCACCGGCATGATGGCCAAGCCATCGAGGCCATCGGTCAAGTTGACGGCATTGCTGGACCCCACAATGACCAGATAGGTCAGGATCACGAACCCGAACACGCCCAAGGGATAGCTCACTTCTTTGAAGAACGGCACCATCAGGTCCGCCTTGGGCGGCAAGTTCACATCGAAACCGGACATCGCCCATCTGGCAAACAAGTCCATCACCCGCAGATTGGAGCTTTCGGAAATGCTGAAAACCAGGTACAGCGCGGCCAACAGACCGATGACGGATTGCCAAAAGTACTTCTCGCGTGAGCGCATGCCCTCAGGGTCTTTGTGCACGACCTTGCGCCAGTCATCGACCCAACCAATAGCACCAAAACCCAAGGTCACGATCAAGACGATCCACACGAATCGGTTGGACAGGTCAAACCACAGCAGGGTCGAGATGGCGATGGACAGCAAAATCAGCACCCCCCCCATGGTCGGTGTGCCACTTTTGGCCAGATGCGACTGCAATGCGTACCCGCGGATAGGCTGACCGATCTTGAGCGAAGTCAGGCGGCGAATCACCCATGGACCCGCGCTCAAGCCGATCAACAGGGCAGTCATTGCGGCCATCACCGCACGGAAGGTGATGTATTGAAATACCCGCAAAAAGCCCCACTCAGGAGACAACGTTTGCAACCATTGCGCCAGACTAAGCAGCATGGGTCTCCCCTTTTTTATTGATTTCTGCAGCTTGCTGCACCACGGCGTCCACCACTTGCTCCATCTTCATGGCGCGGGATCCTTTGACGAGCACACTTTGAGAGTCCATGACTTGCGTCAACACGGCTTTGCACAGATCGGCCATGTTGTCAAAATGTCGGCCCGCACCAAACGCCTTGGCGGCTTCGGCACACAGGTCTCCCAAAGTGAACAGAACGTCGATGCCACGCTCAGCGGCGTAGGCCCCCACTTCGGCGTGGAACTGCGGACCTTGGTGGCCCACCTCTCCCATGTCGCCCAAAACCATCAAGCGGGGCGCTGGCAACTCCGCGAGTACATCGATGGCAGCACGCACCGAATCGGGGTTGGCGTTGTAGGTGTCATCGACCAATGACAACACACGCCCGCCTTGCTGGACCGTCAACGCTCGCGAACGGCCTTTGACCGGTTCAAAAGCTTGCAAGCCTTGCACCACATCGCTCAGCGCTACCCCTGCAGACAAAGCACAAGCGGCAGCAGCCAAAGCATTTTTCACGTTGTGGCGTCCGGCAATGTGCAGGCGAACTGGCGCGGCCCCTTCGCTTGTCTTCAAAGTGAATTGCCAAGCGCCAGCCATCCAAATCACCATGGCGGCCGAAACTTGCGCGTCGTGCAAAGCGAATGTGCGGCAAGCTCTTGGGCTTGCCAATGTGGCCCAGATGGGGGTATGGATTTCATCGGCTGGATAGATCGCCACACCATGGGAAGGCAATGATTGCAGCACTGCACCGTTCTCATGGGCCACCGCTTCGACCGAGCCCATGTACTCCTGATGCTCCCGCTGCGCGTTGTTTACCAAAGCCACTGTTGGACGAACCAAACGCGCCAAGTAGGCGATCTCACCAGGATGGTTCATGCCCAACTCCACCACAGCCATGCGATGGTGTGCACGCAAATTGAGCAAGGTCAGCGGCACCCCAATCTCGTTGTTGAGGTTGCCCTGGGTGGACAAACTGTGTTCGTGTGCATGAACCCGCAAAATGGATGCAACCATCTGCGTCACGGTGGTTTTGCCATTGCTGCCGGTGATGGCCACCACAGGCAAATCAAATTGCTGACGCCAGCCCGCCGCCAACTCGCCCAATGCCGAGCGGGCATCGGGCACCACAACGGCGCTCAGGCCGTGGGCCAAGGCCATGGCCTCACCTTGGGGCTCGCAAATGACCGCCACGGCACCTTGCGTCTTGGCTTGGTTGATGAACGCGTTGGCGTCAAACTTATCGCCACGCAAAGCCACAAACAAATCACCCGGCTGCAGTGTGCGTGTGTCGGTGTGGACACGGTCCACAATCACTTCGCCATGGCCCACAATGCGCGCTTGGCTCAACCAACTTGCAGCCCGTTGCAAAGACAAATTCATGGCGCTCATGCCTTCACCTTCTGCGGGACAGGGTTCAAGCGAGCGGCTCGGCGTTGCAATGCGGTCTGAACGACCTCGGCATCCGAAAATGGATGCCTGACACCCATGATTTCCTGGTAAGTCTCATGCCCTTTGCCTGCAATCAGCACCACGTCGTGGTCTTGTGCCCCGTCGATCACCGCATGGATCGCCAAGGCCCGATCTGATTCGATGGTCACGTTTTGAAAATGCCTCAAACCCTTGCTCATGTCATCCAAAATGGCTTGAGGTGACTCGGACCTGGGGTTGTCACTGGTCAAGAAAAGTCCATCGGCACAGGTTTGAGCCACGGCGGCCATCAGCGGACGTTTTCCGGGATCACGATCACCACCACACCCGAGCAGGCACCACAAACGCCCCCCCCGCTGCCGTGCCATGGGCCTCAAGGCCAACAAGGCTTTCTCAATGGCGTCTGGCGTGTGGGCGTAGTCAACCACCGTCAAGGGCACATCCGTCTTCAACTTCGCAATGCGCTGCATGCGCCCTGGCACGGGCGTCAAATAGGTGCAAGACTGCACCGCCTCGTCGAGAGAAATCCCCAAAGCACGCAAGCACCCGATCACGCCCAACAGGTTGTCGATGTTGTAATCCCCCATCAGTGCGGTGTGCAAACTCCGCACCTGCGATCCCTCGATCACCTCGAAAGCGATGCCCTCAGCGTTGTCGATGGGCCGTGCGGTCAAACGCGCTGTCCCCTGTCGCGAGCAGGTCCAAACCTCCATGCCCTGTTCCAGCAATTGCGCTGCCAATCCCGCGCCTTGCGGATCATCCACATTCACCACCGCAGCTTGCAGCCCCGGCCACTGAAAAAGGGCCTCTTTGGCAGCCCAATACGCGCCCATGCTGCCGTGGTAGTCGAGATGGTCTTGTGTGAAATTGGTCAACACCGCCACGCGGATGACTGTGCCAGCAAGGCGGTGCTCACTCAAACCAATTGAAGAAGCCTCGATGGCGCAGTGCTTCAATCCAGCGTCGGCAAATTCTCGAAACTGCCGCTGCAAAAAGACCGGATCAGGAGTGGTCATGCCAGTCGATGACAAATGTGGCATCAAACCGACCCCCAGTGTTCCGACCAAACCGCAAGGCTTGCGCAACACAGGTGACCCCAGGGCTTGCGCCAACCACCAGGTGGTTGATGTCTTGCCGTTGGTGCCCGTCACGGCCAGCACAGCCAATTCTTGGCTGGGGTGCTCATAGAAAGCCGAGGCGATCAAGCCGGTTTGTGCTTTCAAATCGGCCATGCAGGCCATGCGCTCCAATTTTTGCGCCACTGGGTCCTGATCGCTCAAGGCTTGCCAGGGTTCGCTGCCCTCCTGAGCCAGCACACAGGCTGCCGCACCTTGTTGCATTGACACATCCAGAAACCGACGGCCATCTGTGGCTGCACCGGGCCAAGCGATGAAAGCATCTCCCGACTTCACCAAACGGCTGTCGGTACGCAACTCGCCCGTCACACGCTGCCGCAACCAGCGTGAAGCTTCCAAAGGGTTTTGCAAAACCTTCATCAGAATGACTCCTCCACCGTTTGGGCGATGATTTGAGGCTTGACCGCCATGTCGGGCTGCACCCCCATCAAGCGCAAAGTCTGCTGCACCGTCTGACTGAAAACGGGTGCTGCCACATCGCCACCGTAATAACGCCCATTGGTGGGCTCATCGATCATCACCGCAACGACGATGCGTGGCGCCTCAATGGGGGCCATGCCAACAAAGAATCCGCGGTATTTTTTCCCCGCATAACCCTTGCCTTCTTGCTTGTGGGCTGTGCCTGTTTTACCTCCCACGGAATAGCCCATCGTTTGGGCTTTTTGGGCTGTTCCCCCCGGGCCAGCGGCCATTTGCAGCATCTTGCGCATGGCTTTGGCGTTGTCCGCACTGATCACACGTACGCCAGGCACTGGGTTTTCGGCTTTCATGAGGGTCGCCGGCACCACCTCACCATCCCGCGCAAAAACGGTGTAGGCACGGGCCACTTGAAACAAGCTGCCCGAAATACCATAACCGTAACTCATGGTGGCCTGCTCGATCGGCCGCCAAGTCTTGTAGGGGCGCAGGCGTCCACTCACAACACCTGGGAAAGGCAACTGCGGTTTTTGTCCAAAACCCACTTGGGCAAACATTTCCCACATCTCGCGAGGCTGCATCTGCATCGCCATCTTGACCGTGCCCACGTTGCTGGATTTTTGGATCACCTCATTGACCGTGAGGACACCGTGCGGGTGCGCATCGGTGATGGTGGATCCGGTGATGGTGATGCGGCCTGGTGCCGTCTGAATGGGTGTCTCTGGTTTGACCAAGCCCTTCTCCAGCGCCAGCGCTACAGCGAATGGCTTCATGGTGGAGCCTGGCTCAAAAGTGTCTGTCAATGCACGGTTGCGCAACTGTTCACCACTCAAGTTCACCCGCTTGTCAGGCGCGTAACTGGGGTAATTGGCCAAAGCCAGAATCTCACCCGTCTGGGCATCCAGCACCACCACACTGCCCGCTTTGGCTTTGTGCTCCAGCACGGCTTCTCGCAACTTTTGATAGGCAAAGAACTGAACTTTGCTGTCCACGCTCAATTGCAAGTCCATGCCGTCTTCCGGAGGAATCGTCTCACCGACCGATTCCACGACACGGCCAAAGCGGTCTTTGATCACGCGGCGTGTGCCGGGCTTGCCTGCCAGTTGCTGTTGAAAAACCAGTTCCACACCTTCCTGACCCTGATCTTCCACATTGGTAAAGCCCACAATGTGGGCTGCAGCTTCACCTTCAGGGTACAAACGCTTGTATTCTTTGATGTCGTAAACCCCCTTGATTTTCAAGGCGAGGATCTCCTTGACCACCGGTTCGTCCATTTGTCGACGCAACCAGACAAACGTCTTCTCGTCATCTTTGAGTTTTTTGTCCAACTCCACAGAACTCATTTGCAGCAAACGGGCCAGTTCACGCAGCTTGACCGGATCGCGTTCGATGTCCTCGGGATTGGCCCAAATGCTGGGAGCAGGCACGCTCGACGCCAACAACAAACCATTGCGATCCAGCACCCGCCCACGGTTGGCCGGCAGTGTCAAGGTGCGGGCAAACCGCACTTCGCCTTGGCGCAAGAAGAAATCGTTGGCAATCACTTGCACATAAACTGCCCGCACCACCAGGCCCAGAAAACCCAGTGCGATCGCCGCCACAATGAGTTTGCTGCGCCAAACAGGGGTTTTGCTGGTCAACAAAGGACTGGAGCTCAGTTGGACACTGCGATGGCTCATGGGCGGCCATCCTCGGACGGTGCGACCACAGGTGACACAGGTGCAGCAGGGGCTTTTTTGCCCGCAAGGCTGACGTACTGGGTGATCGCTGGGGATGCTGTCTTCATCTGCAATTGCTGACGCGCAATTTGCTCCACGCGCAAGGGCGTGGCCTGGGCACGTCGCTCCACTTGCAAGCGATCGTGGTCGACTTCAAGGCGATGCGCCTCTTTACGAGCGGTCTCTAAGGCCATGAACAAGCGACGCGTTTCATACTGGCTGTGCACCAGCATCAAGGCACTCCCCAGCACGGCAAGCAAAATCAGCAGATTGAGTCGTGTCATGCGGGCACTTCCGTTCGCTCAGCGATGCGCATGATGGCGCTGCGTGATCGGGGATTGGCAGCCACCTCTTGCGCACTGGGTTTGACACGGCCCAAAGCCCTCAAACGCATGGGCACAGGCGCCGCAAAGGGAACCCGGCGGTCCACCACTTCCTTGGAATGCTTGGCGATGAACTGCTTGACAATCCGGTCTTCCAAAGAATGAAAGCTGATCACCACCAAGCGCGCACCGGTCTTGAGCACGCGCAGACTGGCTTCTAACGCTTGTTCGAGCTCCTCAAGCTCGGCGTTGATGAAAATCCGAAAAGCCTGAAATGTCCGCGTTGCAGGGTCCTTGCCCGGCTCGCGGGTTTTGACCGTGTCAGCCACGAGCTGGGCCAGATCGGCGGTGGTTGAAATTGGGCCCCGCTCTTGTCGGCGAGCCACAAGCGCCTTTGCAATCTGAAAAGCAAACCGTTCTTCGCCATAGTCACGTATCACCTCCGTGATTTGATCCACTGTGGCCGAAGCCAGCCAATCGGCCACACTCTCACCGCGCGTGGTGTCCATGCGCATGTCGAGGGGGCCCTCAAAACGAAAAGAAAAACCCCTCTCGGGGCTGTCAATTTGGGGGGAGCTGATGCCCAAGTCCATCAGGACGCCATCGACGCTGCCGGCGGGCAGTTCACCCAGGTGCGAAAAGCCGTCGTGGCGGATAGAAAACCGTTCATCCGCAATGCGGGCAGCCTCGGCAATGGCTTCAAGGTCTTTGTCAAAAGCTTGCAGTCGCCCCTGCGCCGACAAGCGCGACAAAATCAATCGCGAATGCCCACCGCGCCCGAAGGTGGCGTCGACATAAGTGCCATCAGCACCGGCACTGGCTTGGAGCAATTCGTCCACCGCCTCATTCAAAAGCACAGTGGTGTGGGTCAGCGCGTTTTCGGTCATTGCATTCAGAACGAAAAGTCCTTGAACACATCGGGCATCTCGCCCTGCATGGCCTGCGCTTCTTGCGCGTCGTAGGTGGCCTTGTCCCACAACTCAAAGTGGTTGCCCATGCCCAGCAACATGGTGTCTTTGGCAATGCCCGCGGCTTGGCGCAACTCGGGTGAAATCAAGACCCGACCAGTGCCGTCCATCTCGACATCCATGGCGTTGCCCAAAAAAATGCGCTTCCACCACTGGGCCGACATGGGCAACTGGGCAATGCGCTCACGGAATTTTTCCCACTCAGGGCGGGGAAACACCATCAAGCAACCGTGCGGGTGTTTGGTGATCGTCAAGTGGCCCTGGGCGTTGGCGCTCAGGACGTCGCGATGCCGAGTCGGCACAGACAACCGCCCTTTGGCATCCAGACTCAGCGATGAAGCCCCTTGAAACACTGCAACGACCTTTTTCCAGTTGAGAGGTGCAAGCGGAGGCACTTTTCCCCACTTAATTGCACTTTTTTGCACTGTAACAGGAATTCAACGCAACTCAACAGGAGGAAGTCGATTTTTTTCAATGAAATCAATGGCTTAGCGGAGAAATCTTACCTTCAATGCAGGGAAATTTCTATGTAAATTAGGCACTTACAAGGGGCACTGAAAGTAACCTGTGAAGGATTCTGGAAAATAAAAAAATTACAAAATTGTCAAATGCAAAAATGAATTCGACACCGACTCAACGCTGAGGGCGAAAAAAAACCCCTTCGCAGGGGTTTTTTTAAGGGCTCAGAAGCCATCAAGATCAGTCGCCGAACATCTTTTGCTTCAACTCGCGGCGTTGCTGCGCTTCCAGCGACAAAGTGGCCGTCGGGCGAGCCAACAAACGGCCCACGCCAATGGGCTCACCGGTTTCATCGCAGTAGCCGTACTCACCCGAATCGATCAAGCCAATCGATTGCTCAATTTTCTTGAGCAATTTGCGCTCACGGTCGCGCGTGCGCAACTCCAGCGCGTGTTCTTCCTCAATGGTGGCGCGGTCAGCAGGGTCGGGCACCACCACGGTGTCTTCACGCAAATGCTCGGTCGTCGCACCCGCACTGTTCAAAATCTCTTGCTTCAAGGCGGTCAATTTCAGACGGAAATACGCCAATTGAACATTGTTCATGTACTCCGCTTCAGGCATGGCCAAAATCTCGGCGTCGGTCAATGCTTCGAGCGATTTGGATTTCCAGTTGTTGGCCAGCTTGGGGTCTTTTTTGATGGGTGCAAATGGGGCAGCCACAGCCGCAACGGGCGCACTCGGCATGAAACTGGCCTTGGCCGCCGTAGAGGCCACGGCCGGTGGGAGAGAAGGCACAGTGATCTGGGCCAAACGGGCCGAGGGACGCGTGGCACGAATCAATTGGTCAGGCGCAGAAGGCGCCGCCGCTGCCGTCACGGCAGTTGGGGCGACCGGGGCAGTCGGTGTCGCCACTTTTTTAACAGTCATAGGTTTCGCTTCAGGAACAGAGGCCGCCTTTTTAGAGGTCGGCACGGGTGCAGCTTTTGCCTTAGAGGCAGCCGCTGGCTTGGAGACCACAGGGGCCGGTTTTTTCACGGCGGGGACTGTGGTTTTGTTTTTTGTTTTGTCGACTACGGCAACGGGCTTGGCTGTGGCTTTGCCTTTGCCAGCCGTGGTCACCATCGTTTTGGCTGCGGGCTTCGAGGCCGGTTTGGCCACCGCTTTGACAGATGCCGATTTCTTCACCGGCGCCGCTTTTTTCACCGCAGCAGGCTTCTTGGCAGGTGCCGCCTTTTTCACAGGCATGGCTTTCTTGGCAGGCGTGGGCTTTTTCACGGCGACAGCCTTTTTTGCTGCGGCTGGCTTCTTGGCCGGCACCGCTTTTTTGGCTGGGGCGGCCTTTTTCACAGGCGCCGCTTTTTTGGCTGGTACAGGCTTTTTGACAGGCACGGGTTTCTTGGCCGGAGCTGCTTTTTTGACAGCACTGGGCTTGGACTTGCTAGCCACCGCTTTGGCTGCCGTTTTCTTATTTGAGGTCTTCACGTCTTGTCTCCTAGCCGTGTGAAAGGGCAGGCCCAAACTTCTTGCCACACTGCAGCAACCGATTGAAAAACCTGTTCATTTGCATTTCAAACCCGTTTGTAGACCGAGTGGGTTTCACCAACCGCCCCAAAGGGGGGGCTTCAGGCGGGCGATTGTAGCGATAAGAACGATCAAAAAATAATATTGGATCGATTAATGGCCCGTTCCGCTTCAAGCAGAACGCGCCCACTCACTGAATCTCACTCAAACCAAGCACTGTTCTAAACCTTGCAACAGGATGTCTTTGGGCAGATCGATGCCAATGAATACCATCTTACTCGTTCTCGCCTCATCCTCGCGCCACAGGGGTCCCAGGTCGCTGCCCATCAGCTGGTGCACACCTTGAAAAATCACTTTGCGCTCGGT
>JAIXRJ010000034.1 GCA_027485235.1 Comamonadaceae bacterium | reverse complement strand
CTCTCCGAACGGCCCGCCGCTCGGGCTGAGCTTGTCGAAGCCCTCTCGACTTGACGCACCATGACCGACAAAACCCAGAACCCCGACACCCGCATCAACATGATGGACACCCCCTTCCCCATGCGCGGCGACTTGCCCAAGCGCGAGCCGGGCTGGGTGAGCGAGTGGAATGACGGCGGTTTGTACAAAAAGCTGCGTGCCGCCCGCCAGGGTGCCCCCCTGTTCGTGCTGCACGACGGCCCGCCCTACGCCAACGGCAAACTGCACATCGGCCATGCGCTGAACAAAGTGCTGAAAGACATGATCGTCAAGTCCAAGCAACTCGCTGGCTTTGACGCGCAATACATCCCCGGCTGGGACTGCCACGGCCTGCCGATCGAAAACGCGATTGAAAAGCTGCACGGCCGCAAGCTGAACCGAGACGACTTGCAGGCCGCAAATCAAGCGTTGTGCCGCGCCTTTGCCACCGAGCAAATCGGCCAACAGCGCGAGGACTTCAAGCGCTTGGGCGTGTTGGGCGACTGGGAACGCCCCTACCGCACCATGGACTTCGCCAACGAGGCGGGTGAAATCCGCGCCTTCAAGCGCGTGATCGAGCGCGGCTTTGTCTACCGGGGCCTCAAGCCTGTTTACTGGTGCTTTGACTGCGGCTCCTCGCTGGCCGAGTTCGAGATCGAATACGCCGACAAAAAGAGCGACACGCTGGACGTGGCTTTTGAAGCCGACAACAACGCAGCACTCGCCGCCGCCTTTGGCCTGCCCAAGCTGCCCGGCGAGGGCAGCAAAAAAGCCTTTGCCGTCATCTGGACCACCACCGCCTGGACCATCCCTGCCAACCAAGCGCTCAACGCCCACCCCGAGCTGGAATACGCCCTGGTGGACACACCCCGCGGCGTGCTGCTGCTGGCCGCCAGCTTGGTCGAGAAATGCCTGGAGCGCTACAAGCTCGATGGTTCTGTGATCGCCACCGCTGTGGGCGAAAAACTGCGCGGTTTGGTCTTCCGCCACCCGCTGTACGACACGGTGGCCGAAGGCGAAGGTGGCGAAGGTCAAGGTGGCGAATACAGCTACCGCCGCAAATCGCCGCTGTACCTGGCCGAGTACGTGACCGCCACCGACGGCACGGGCATCGTGCACTCGTCGCCCGCCTACGGCGTGGACGACTTCAACTCCTGCGTGGCCAACGGCCTGAAATACGACGACATCCTGAACCCGGTGCAAGGCAACGGCGTGTATGCACAAGAGCTGCCCTTTTTTGGCGGCCAGCACATCTGGAAAGCTTGTGCCCGCGTGATCGAGGTGCTGGGCCAAAGCGACCGCCTGATGGCCACGGTGGAAATCACCCACAGCTACCCGCACTGCTGGCGCCACAAAACGCCCGTCATCTACCGCGCTGCCGCCCAGTGGTTTGTGCGCATGGACGAGGGTGAAGGTGTGTTCACAAAAGACAAAGCGCCCAAGACCCTGCGCCAGCTGGCGCTGGACGCCATCGAACAAACGCAGTTCTACCCCGAGAACGGCAAATCGCGTCTGCGCGACATGATCGCCAACCGGCCCGACTGGTGCATCTCGCGTCAGCGCAGCTGGGGCGTGCCGGTGCCCTTCTTTTTGCACAAGGACAGTGGCGAGCTGCACCCGCGCACCATGGCCATTCTCGACCAGGCCGCTGACATCGTCGAAAAAGGCGGCATCGAAGCCTGGAGCCGCGTGACCGTGGAAGAAATTTTGGGTGCACAGGACGCGCCGCAGTACACCAAGAGCACCGACATTCTGGAAGTCTGGTTCGACTCGGGCTCCACCTTCCAGCATGTGCTGCGCACCAGCCACAAAGACGCCTATGGCGTGCCGCCTTTCCACAGCCAAGGACCAGAGGCTGATTTGTACCTGGAAGGCCACGACCAGCACCGCGGCTGGTTCCACAGTTCGCTGCTGCTGGGCTGCGCACTGTACGACCGCGCGCCTTACAGGGGCCTGCTGACGCACGGCTTTGCCACCGACGGCCAAGGCCGCAAAATGAGCAAGTCCTTGGGCAACACCGTCGAGCCGCAAACCATCACCTCCAAAATGGGCGCCGAAATCGTGCGCCTGTGGGTGGCCAGCACCGACTACTCGGGCGACCTGAACATCGACGACAAGATCTTGGCGCGCGTGGTGGACAGCTACCGCCGCATCCGCAACACGCTGCGCTTCTTGATGGCCAACGTGAGTGACTTTGACCCGGCGACTGACACCGTGCCCGACGACCAATTGCTGGAAATCGACCGCTTTGCGCTGGCCCGCGCCGCGCAGCTGCAAGCCGACATCCGCGCCCACTTTGACGTGTACGAATTCCACCCGGTGGTTTCCAAGCTGCAAATTTATTGCTCGGAAGACCTGGGTGCGTTTTATCTGGACGTGCTCAAGGACCGCTTGTACACCACAGCGCCCAAATCGCTGGCCCGCCGCAGCGCACAGACCGCTTTGTGGCGCATCACCCACGGCATGCTGCGCTGGATGGCACCTTTCTTGTCCTTCACAGCCGAAGAAGCGTGGGGCACTTTCGGCACCTCGGAATCCATCTTCTTGGAAACCTTCAGCAACTTCGGCGCGGCCGATGAGCAGCTGCTGGCCAAGTGGGCGCGCATCCGCGAAATCCGCGACCTGGTCAACAAAGACATCGAAAACCTGCGTGCAGACGGCCAAGTGGGTGCGTCGCTGCAAGCCGAAATCAGCTTGACCGCACCGGCCGCTGACCACGCCCTGCTGGCCAGCTTGGGCGCGGACATCAAGTTTGTGTTCATCACCTCCAAAGTCACTTTGCAGGCGGGTGACACCCTGGTGGTGCACGTGGCCGTCAGCCAGGCTGTGAAATGCGAGCGCTGCTGGCACTACGCCGATGACGTGGGCAGCAACGCCGCCCACCCCACCATCTGCGGTCGCTGCGTGAGCAACCTGCATGGCACGGGCGAAACCCGCAGCGTGGCCTGACATTCAACCCCAACCCCAACAAGGCAAATTCATGGCCAGCAGCAAAAAAATCGGCAAAAACGACGCCGGCAAAAGCCAAGGCATGGCGCTTTGGCTGGGCATGGCGCTCTTGGTGCTGCTGATCGACCAGTTCACCAAGGTCCTGGTGCTGGGGGCCTTCCAGCTGGGTGACAGCACCCCCATCACCGGGTTTTTCAACCTGGTTCGGGTGCACAACCACGGCGCGGCGTTTTCGTTTTTGGCTGGTGCGGGCGGCTGGCAGCGCTGGTTTTTCACAGGCATTGGCGTGTTCGCGGCCATTTTCATGGTCTGGATGCTGCGCTCGCACCCCGGCCAAAAACTCTTCAGCCTGGCCATCTCCCTCATCTTGGGCGGTGCGATTGGCAACGTGGTGGACCGCCTGTTGCACGGCTACGTGGTGGATTTCCTCGACTTTTACTGGGGTGCCTGGCACTTCCCGGCCTTCAATGTGGCCGACAGCGCCATCAGCGTGGGCGCAGCCCTGCTGATCCTGGATGAAATTTTGCGTGTGCGGCGCGGACGTTGAAACCTGCCATCACCACCACAAAAGGGCACGGGTGGGTGAGGGTGGCCGATTTTCTGGCGCCAAGCGATTGGTGAGGTCTTAGGCACCCGGCCCATGCCCCTGCCCCACAAAAGCGCCAACTCGGTTAAGCTCTCTCCCCTGATTGAGAAACACGGAGATTCCATGCCCGGCTTGTTACCCCACATCGACCCCGACGGTCTGCTCGAATTTTCGGTGGTCTACACCGACCGCGCCCTGAACCACATGTCCAAGCGCTTTGGCGGTGTCATGACCGACATCTCGCGCATGCTCAAAAGCGTCTACGGTGCCCATTCGGTCGCTTTGGTGCCCGGCAGCGGCACCTTTGGCATGGAGTCGGTGGCGCGCCAATTTGCCACCCACCAACACGTCATGGTGATCCGCAACGGCTGGTTCAGCTACCGCTGGACGCAAATTTTTGACATGGGCCAGATTCCCAAGAGCCACAGTGTGATCAAGGCCCGCCGCATCGCCACGGGCTCACAGGCTGCTTGGGCACCAGCCCCCATCGCCGAAGTCATCGCTGCGATTGCTGCTGAAAAACCCGCGCTGGTGTTTGCCCCGCACGTCGAAACCTCGGCTGGCATGATCCTGCCCGACGATTACTTGAAAGCCGTGTCCGATGCGGTGCACGCGGTGGGCGGTTTGTTTGTGCTGGATTGCATTGCCTCGGGCGCCATGTGGGTGAACATGAAAGCCACCGGCGTGGATGTGCTGATCAGTGCCCCGCAAAAGGGCTGGAGCAGTTCGCCTTGCTGCGCCATGGTCATGTTCAGCGAGCGCGCCCGCCAAGCGATTGACGGCACCACCAGCACCACCTTTTCGATGGACCTGAAAAAATGGCTGCAGGTCATGGAGACCTACGAGGCGGGTGGCCACGTTTACCACACCACCTTGCCCACCGATGCCCTGCAACGCCTGCAAGAAACCATGTTGGAAACCGAAGCCTATGGCTTTGCCAAAGTGCGTGAAGAACAAATGGCGCTGGGCCGCCAAGTCCGCTCTTTGCTGCTGGAGCACGGCTTTCCGAGCGTGGCGGCGCCCGGCTTTGAAGCGCCCGGCGTGGTGGTGAGCTACACCACCGACCCCGAGATCCAGAGCAGCAAGAAGTTCCTGGCGCTCGGCCTGCAAACCGCCGCAGGCGTGCCGCTGCAGTGCGACGAACCCGCCGATTTCCGAACCTTCCGCATGGGCCTGTTCGGCTTGGACAAATGGCACCAAGTGCCGCGCACCTTGCAGCAACTGAGCGTTGCCTTGGAGACCCTCGCGCCCAAGGCCAAACTGGCCGCCTGATCTCTGAGTGCTGAGGGTCCACAAAAAAACCGCTGACCTTGGGGGTCAGCGGTTTTTTGCATTCAGCGCAGCGTGAATGGGCATTCGGCGCCGAAGCGCCAACGCCCCAGCCTCACAAAGTGATGATGGTGCAGCCCGTGGTTTTGCGGGCTTCCAGCGCGATGTGCGCAGCCTGGATTTGCGCCAGCGGGAAGGTCTGTTCAATGTGGATCTTCACCTTGCCACTGGTCACCGCCTCGAACAAATCGTCGGCCATCTCTTGCGTGCTCTCGCGCGTGGTGATGTGGCTGAACAAGGTCTGGCGCGTCACGTAGATCGAACCCTTGGGGCCCAAAATGCCGGGTGCAAACGGGGCCACGGGACCGGAGGCATTGCCAAAGCTGGCCATCAGGCCAAACGGGGCCAGGCAGTCGAGCGACTTGTCCCAAGTGTCTTTGCCCACCGAGTCGTAAACCACTTTGACACCCTTGCCGCCGGTGATTTCTTTGACCTTGGCCTGGAAGTCTTCGGTCGAGTAGTTGATGCAGAACTCGGCACCGTTGGCCTTGGCCAGTGCGCATTTGGCGTCGTTGCCTGCCGTGCCAATCAAGCGCAGGCCCAGGGCCTTGGCCCACTGGCTGGCGATCAGGCCCACGCCGCCAGCAGCGGCATGGAACAACACAAAGTCACCCGCTTTCAGGCCGCCTTGAGGCAGCGTGCGCTTGAGCAAGTACTGCGCCGTCAGGCCCTTGAGCATCATGGCGGCGCCGGTCTCGAACGAGATCGCATCGGGCAGCTTGCACACGCACTTGGCGGGCATCACGCGCACTTCGCAATAGCTGCCGGGGGGTTGGCTGGCATAGGCTGCCCGGTCCCCGACTTGGAGGTGCGTGACGCCCTCGCCCACGGCTTCGACCACGCCCGAGGCTTCCATGCCCAGCTTGAGGGGCATGGGCAGCTGGTACAAACCGCTGCGCTGGTAAACATCGATGAAGTTCAGGCCAACGGCCTTGTGGCGGATGCGGATCTCGCCGGGGCCGGGTTCACCCACCGTGACATCGACCAGTTTCATGGCTTCGGGACCACCGTGTTGGTCAATCTGGACTGCAAGGCTCATGGCATTCTCCTGTTGTAAAGGTGTCAAAGATGCGTGACTGTGCCATGAATTTCCAGACCCCGTGCTGGGCCGGGACAGTTTGGCGACAGCGGGAAAACCCGAACTCTTTTACATTGACCCATGTCTCAAAAACTCTCTCCCATCACGGCCTTGCTGTTGACCTTGCCACCCTTGCTCTGGGCAGGCAATGCCGTGGTGGGCCGAATGGTCAATGCCTTGGTGCCGCCCGTCACGCTCAACTTTTTGCGCTGGGCCATCGCCTTTGTCATCTTGCTGCCGCTGGCGGCCTGGGTCTTGCGCCCGGGCAGCGGGCTTTGGACGCACTGGAAGCGCTTTGGCCTGCTCAGTCTGTTGGGGGTGGGCTGCTACAACGCGCTGCAGTACCTGGCCTTGCAAACCTCCACGCCCCTGAACGTGACTTTGGTGGCCGCCAGCGGCCCGGTGTGGATGCTGGCGATCGGGGCGCTGTTTTTTCGAGCCCCGGTGCGACGTGCTCAAATTCACGGTGCTGTGCTGTCGATTGTGGGGGTCTTGGTGGTCATGTCGCGGGGTGATTGGGCACAGCTCATGGCGGTGCGTCTGGTCACAGGCGATTTGTTCATCTTGCTGGCGGTGGCATCTTGGTCTTGGTACAGCTGGCTGCTCACCCAAAAAGACGAACCCGAAGCCATCCGCAAGGACTGGGCCGCCTTCTTGCTGGCGCAAGTGGTGTTTGGGCTGGGTTGGTCAGGCCTGTTTGCTGGCCTGGAATGGGGCTTGACCGATGCCCACATCACCTGGGGCTGGCCGCTGGTGAGCGCCTTGGCTTTTGTGGCGGCAGGCCCTGCGGTGTTGGCCTACCGTTGTTGGGGGCTGGGCATTCAGCAAGCCGGTCCTGCGCTGGCCGGATTCTTTGCCAACCTCACGCCCTTGTTTGCCGCCCTCTTCTCGGCCGCGTTTCTGGGTGAGCTGCCGCAGTTGTACCACTTGGCGGCGTTTGCACTGATCGTGGGTGGCATCTGGGTGTCTTCCCGACAGCGCTGAAGCCCCCACATGCCAAGACACCCGGGGCGAAGACCCGGGGTCCATATCAGGCCGGGTTTAAAAACTGCCCGGATACGCCCCACCATCGGCCAACACGTTCTGACCCGTCATGTACGCCGCCTGCTGGCTGCATAAGAAGGCGCAAATCGCGCCAAACTCTTGCGGGTTGCCGTAGCGGCCTGCAGGAATCTGCGCTTGCTGGATCACCCGCAGCTCTTCCACCGTCTTGCCCGCTTTTTGCGCCATGGCCGGCAAGGTCGAACGGATGCGGTCGGTGTCGAATTTGCCGGGCAACAAGTTGTTGATGGTCACGCCCTGCCCCGCGATCTTGCTGCGTGAGGTGCCGGCCACAAAACCAGTCAGGCCACTGCGGGCACCGTTGGACAAACCCAGCACATCGATGGGCGACTTCACCGAGCTGGAGGTGATGTTCACAATGCGGCCAAAGCCGCGGGCGGCCATGCCGTCCACCGTGGACTTGATCAGCGCGATGGGCGTGAGCATGTTGGCGTCGATGGCCTTGATCCAGGCGTCGCGGTCCCAGTCGCGGAAGTCACCCGGGGGTGGGCCACCCGCGTTGGTGACGACGATGTCGTAATCTTTGCCGGGGCCACCGGCGACGTTCCAGATCGCTTCGCGACCGGCTTCGGTGGTGATGTCTTGCGCCAGGGCGATCAACTGCACTTGGCCACCGGTTTCCGCGCGCAAGTCGTCAACGGCCTTGTTCAGCACTTCGGCGCCACGCGCCACCATGACCACGTTCACGCCTTCAAGGGCCAAAGCCCGTGCGCAACCCCAGCCCAAGCCTTTGCTCGCGCCACCCACCAAAGCCCACTTGCCTGCAATGCCCAAATCCATTTTGTTCTCCTGAAAATCAAGGGGTGCGGCCAGTTGGCCGCGTCATGAAAAATACACCACTGACGACCAAAGCGGTGCCAGCAATGACCCACACATTGAAGGGCTCATCCAAAATCAAAACACCCATCAAAATCGTTGACATGGGCCCGATCATGCCCGTCTGCGCGGTCAGGCCGGGGCCAATGCGCTCAATCGCCATCATGACCAACAGGACCGGCAAGGCGGTGCAGGCCGTGGCATTGAGCAGCGACAGCCACAGCACCGGCTCGGCCACCAGCGCGGCAGACCCAGGCCGCAGCAATGCAAACTGCAACAAGCAAAAAAAACAGGCCGCCGAAGAGGCCAACCCCGCCAAGCGCAAAGAGCCCAAGCGTTGCACCATCTGGCCGCTGTAGGTCAGGTACACCGCATAGGTGACCGCGCTGGAAAACACCAAAAAGGCCCCCAAAGCGGCATGCGTGCCGGCCAGGCTGACTTCGTGCCCGAACACCAACAAAACACCGGCGTAACTGATGGCCATGGCCATGCTCTGGCGGGTGCTGATGCGCTTTTTGAACAAGAACCACCCCAACAGCAGCACCAGCGTGGGATTGAGGTACAGGATCAGCCGCTCCAGCGAAGCGCTGATGAACTCCAGACCCCAAAAGTCCAGAAAGCTCGACAGGTAATAACCGCTGAAACCCAAGCCGATCACACCCAGCCAATCACGCCGGCTCAAGCGCGCCTTGCCACGCCCGGCCCACCAGGCCATGAGCAGGAACATGGGCAGCGCAAACAGCATGCGGTACATCAGGAGGGTGACCGCGTCCACACCATGGCGGTAGGCCAGTTTGACGATGATGGCCTTGCCACTGAAGGCGATGGCGCCGGTGGCGGCCAGGATCAAACCAGCGGTGGCTGCTTGCGGCTGTGCTTGCACCATCAAAAGCCCACCGCCTGACCGTCCCGGCGTGGGTCACTGGCGGCCATGTAGCCCTCGACGCCAGGATCGCCCATGCGCCAGATGAACTGGCCCGCACCAAAGTCCTGGTAGGAGTCGTTGATGATGTCGAGCTGGTGTCCGCGTGCGATCAGCTCTTGCACGGTCTGGCCGTTCATGGCGGCTTCCACGTTGATGTTCAGGCCGGCGTTGTAACGCCAGCGCGGTGCGTCGCAAGCGGCTTGCGGGTTCTGGTCATGGTCGAGCATACGCACCAGGGTTTGCAGGTGGCCTTGGGGCTGCATATTGCCGCCCATCACGCCGTAACTCATGACGGGTTGACCGTCTTGGGTGAGGAAGGCCGGGATGATGGTCTGGAAGGGGCGCTTGCCCGGCAACACCAGGTTGGCGGGGTTTTGGCCCTGCAGGTCGGTACTGAAACCGTGGCCCCGGTTTTGCAAGCTGATGCCGTAAGTCGGCTCGACCACGCCCGAACCAAAGCCCATGTAGTTGCTCTGGATGAAGCTGATCATCATGCCGTTTTCATCAGCGGCCGTGAGGTAAATGGTGCCGCCCTTGACCGGGTTGCCCGCTTTGAAGTCTTGCGCCTTCTTCATGTCGATGAGTTTGGCCCGGCTGGCCAGGTAGGCCGGGTCCAACATGTGCTCGGGTGGCAACTCCATGAAGCGCGGATCGGCCACGAAGCGGTACGTATCGGCAAAGGCGAGCTTCATGGCCTCAATCTGCAGGTGCTGCGAGTCGGCGCTGTCCACCTTGTGGCTGGCCAGGTCGAAGTTGGACAAGATGCCCAAAGCGATGAGCGCGGCGATGCCCTGGCCATTGGGTGGAATCTCGTGCAGGGTGTAGCCGCGGTAGTCTTGCGCCATGGGCTTGACCCACTCGGGCTTGAAGTCGGCCAGGTCTTTGGCAGTGATGCTGCCGCCGTTGTCCTGGGCAAACTTTTCAATCGCTTGGGCGATCTCGCCACCATACAGCGCTTGGCCTTGGGTGGCGGCAATGGCTCTGAGGCCCCGCGCCGCGTTCTTGAACTGGAACAACTCGCCCACTTGTGGCGCACGGCCCCAAGGCAAAAAGCTTTGTGCAAAACCGGGCTGCGACTGCAGCTCGGGCGTGGCCGCCGCCCACTTTTGCTGCACCACCACCGGGATCAGGTAACCGCGCTCGGCCACGTCGATCGCAGGCTCCAGCAAATCGGCAAAGGGCAGCTTGCCAAAACGCTCACTCAAAGCGACCCAGCTGGCCACCGCACCGGGCACGCTGACCGAATCAAAGCCGCGTTTGGGCGGTGTTTTGGCCTCAGCCCCGTATTTGCGGTGAAAGTAATCGGGGGTCCAAGTGGCCGGGGCTGGGCCGGACGCATTCAGGCCGTGCAGTTCTTGGCCATCCCACAAAATAGCGAAGGCGTCCGAGCCCAGACCATTGCTGACCGGTTCGGTCAAAGTGATCACGGCGGCTGCGGCGATGGCGGCGTCCACGGCGTTGCCGCCCTTGAGCATCATGCGCAGGCCGGCCTGCGCGGCCAATGGGTGCGAGGTGGACACCACGTTGCGCGCAAACAGCGGCAGGCGGGTGCTGGTGTAAGGGTATTGGTTTTGAAATTGCATGTCAGTCCATTGTGATCTTGCGTTCACCGATGATTTTTTTCCATTTGGCCGACTCTTTGGCCAGCATGGCGGTGAACTGCGCAGGTGTTCCGCCCACAGACTCGATGCCCAAGCGTTGCAGCTTGTCGACGACCTCAGGGTCTTGCAGCACCTGGTTGGCAGCCATGTTCACTCGCGTGACCACGTCGGCTGGCAGCCCCTTGGGGCCAAACAGACCAAACCAGGTGTTGGATTCATAGCCGGGCAAGACATCGGCAATCGGTGGCACACCGGGGGCCAAGGGTGTGGCCTTGAGCGTGGTCACCCCCAAGGCGCGCAAACGGCCATCGCGCACATGCGGCAAACCGGTGGGCAAGCTGTCAAACAGCACATCCACCTTGCCGCTGACCAAGTCGGGAATGGCCAAGGCTGTGCCCTTGTAGGGAATGTGCACCACGAACAAGTCAGCCTGCGACTTGAACAGCTCGGCCGTCAGTTGCACGATGGTCCCGTTGCCACTCGATGCGTAGTTCAGGCGGCCAGGGTTCTTCTTGGCGTGGTCGATCCATTCCTTGACCGTTTTGGCTGGCGAACTGTTGGGCACCAGCATGATGCTGGGCGCATGGCCCACCTGGCTGATGGGCGTGAAGTCTTTGACAGCGTCATAGGGCATGCGCGGGTTGAGGTTGGGACCGATCGAGTGCGTGCTGGAGGTCGCCAACAGCAAGGTGTAGCCATCGGGCGTGGCTTTGGCCACGAGGTCCGAGCCCAGGGTGCCACCGGCGCCGGGCCGGTTTTCAACCACCAGCGATTGGCCGATTTTTTCACCGAGTTTTTGCGACAGGCTGCGGGCAAACAAGTCGGTGGCACCACCGGCCGGGAAAGGCACGATCAAGCGCACGGGCTTGGAGGGGTATGGCTGGGCCTGGGCCTGCGAAGCCGCGCTCCATGCACTGCAAGCCAGCCACAAAGTGGCCATCAGTTGTCGTCTTTGCATGGTGTGTCCTGATTCAAACCATCGAAGTGGGGCATGTTGAAGAGGGCTTGATTTTGTCAGAGGCCGCAAGATTGGGCGCACCCCCAGGTGACAGACAGCACGCTCCAAGAGAAACGGCCTCACAGGGAGGCCGTTGAATTCAAACAAAGGTGTGCATCAATCTTCGACAAAAGCCTCTTGGCGTTTGGATTTGATCGATGGCAAAGCCACGATGATCAAAAGCAGCAAGGCCGCAGCCAGCAAACCCGCCGACAAGGGGCGTGTCACGAACACACTCCAGTCACCGCGCGACAGCAGCATGGCGCGGCGCAAGTTTTCTTCCATCATCGGGCCCAAGATGAAGCCCAGCAGCAAAGGCGCAGGCTCCATGCCCAGTTTGATAAAGCCGTAACCGATCACACCAAACATCGCCACCATCCAGATGTCAAAGCTGTTGTTGTTGGTCGAATACACCCCGATCGCACAGAACAACACAATGGCCGGGAACAACCAGCGGTAAGGCACCGACAGCAGCTTGATCCAGATGCCGATCAAAGGCAGGTTCAAGATGATCAGCATGGCATTGCCAATCCACATCGAGGCGATCAGGCCCCAGAACAACTCGGGGTTGCTGGTCATGACCTGAGGGCCAGGCTGGATGTTGTGGATCGTCATCGCCCCGACCATCAAGGCCATCACGGCGTTGGGTGGAATGCCCAGCGTCAGCAAAGGAATGAACGAGGTTTGCGAAGCGGCATTGTTGGCCGACTCAGGAGCGGCCACACCGCGGATGTTGCCTTGACCGAAAGGCACTTCGCCGGGTGAAAGCTTGGTTTTCTTCTCGATGGTGTAAGCCGCAAAAGCCGCCAACAGTGCACCGCCACCAGGCAAGATGCCCAAAGCCGAGCCCAAGGTGGTACCGCGCAACACCGCAGGAACCATGTTCTTGAGGTCTTGTGCCGTGGGCATCAAACCCGTGACTTTGGCCGTGAAAACTTCGCGGTCTTCTTCGGGTTTGGACAGGTTGGAGATGATCTCGCCGTAACCGAACACACCCATGGCGATCACGATGAAGCCCACGCCGTCGGTCAACTCAGGGATGTCGAAGCTGAAACGCGCCACACCCGAGTTCACGTCGGTGCCGATCAAACCCATCAACAGGCCCAACACGATCATGCCCACGGCTTTGATCAGGGAGCCAGAGGCCAGCACCACAGCGCCGATCAAGCCCAAGACCATCAGCGAGAAGTATTCGGCCGGGCCAAACTTGAAGGCCACTTCGGTCAGCGGGCCCGCGAAGGCCGCCAAAATCAAGGTGCCCACGCAACCGGCGAAAAACGAACCCAAACCGGCGGCCGCCAAAGCGGGACCGGCGCGACCTCTGCGGGCCATTTGGTAGCCGTCAATCATGGTCACCACCGACGAAGCTTCGCCGGGCAAGTTGACCAAAATCGCGGTGGTGGAGCCACCGTATTGCGCGCCGTAATAAATACCGGCCAACATGATCAACGCGGCCACAGGGGGCAGCGCATAGGTGGCGGGCAACAGCATGGCAATCGTCGCCACAGGGCCGACCCCTGGCAAGACACCGATCAAAGTGCCCAGCAAACAGCCAATGAACGCGTACATCAGGTTTTGAAAGGTGAACGCCACCCCAAAACCGAGCGCGAGGTTGTCAAACAGTTCCATGAATTATTTCTCCTCAACCGGTGATGAAGGTGGGCCAGACGGGGAACTGCAACTTGAGCAAAAGCACAAAAGCACCGTAACAGCCGATCGACAGAATCGTCGCCAAAATCAAGACTTCTTTGAGCTTGAAGGTGTCACCCGCCAAACTGACGACCAGGGTGGTACCAAAGATCGCCACGATCAGGCCCATGGCGGGCACGCCCAAAGTGGGCAAGCCCGCCAGCAAAATACCAAACAACACGTTGCCGGCAATGATGAAGACCAGCGGCTTCCATGCCCATGGGCCGATCTTCTCGCCGTCTTGCGTCTCGACCGTCAAGGACTTGAACATGACAAAGGCACCGATCAAGGCCAGCAAGCAGCCCAGCAGCAATGGAAAGTAGCCCGGCCCCATGCGGGCACCGGTGCCAACGGTGTAATTGGTGGCGCCAATGGCAAAGGCTGCGCCGGCAACGCCGTAAAACAGCCCAGCGAAAAAGTCTTTCTGACTCTTGATGTTCACAACAAATCTCCTCGGTTTTGAGTTGGTCACATTGTGGGTGAAGCTTACGGATTTCTGAATGTGGGTTACACCTAGGCCCCAAGGCCTTTGGCCTCATGGTTTACCCTCGGCCACTGGCCCGTCGATGGGCAGTTTTCAGCCCCCAACCGTTCACTTGACCAAGGGTTTGAAGACCTTGATCCACAAGTGGGCAGGCCAGCCCCACTGCGCTTGCAAAGCGTCAGCGCGCTCTGCCAAGTCTGCGCGCGATGGCCGGCTGGCCGTGCGTTGCGCCAGCACGATGGCGTTGCCCTCACGCGTAGGCTTGAAGGCCCACACGGCGTCTTCGCCAAAAGCAGCGCAAATTTTCTCCACACTTTCGGCGTAACTTGACGAGCGGCCAAACAGGTTCACCGTCATGCAGCCTTGCGGCGTCAAGAGCTCCCGGCAGTGGTGGTAAAAGTCAGGCGTATCCAGCACCGGTGCAGCGGCCTCTTCGTCGTACAGGTCCACTTGAAGAGCATCGACCGTGCCGCGCCATTCGTCTTTTTGGATTTCCAAAGATGCATCGGCCAGCACCACGCGCAAGCGTTCGTCATCGGGCGGTAAGCGAAACCAGCCCCGGCAGGCATGCAGCACGCCGGGGTTCAACTCCACAGCGGTGCAGGTCATCTTGAGTTTTTTGTAGCAAAACTTGGTGATCGTGCCCGCGCCCAGTCCCAGCTGCATGGCGTGTGCACCCTTGACTTCGGCGTCCGAAAAAAACAACAACCATGCAAACATGCGTTGCACGTATTCCAGCTCGATCTCGAAGGGTCGATCCAAAAACATCGAACCCTGAATCCACTCGGTGCCCAGGTGCAGGTACCGGACCTCGCCGTCTTCGGAGAAATTGACTTCGGGCAGTTCGGAGGCGAGGACAGAAGATTTTTTTCGGGTCATGGGCATGATGGTACAGAGGCGAGGCGTTCACGCGGTCCACACCACGGTCACCCCGCAGCTGATCCAGGTGTTGTCAACCCAGACTTGATCCAGGGTCCCGTGTTTTCAATGTCCTTCAACCGAACAACCGGCCAGCTTGGGCAACACACGCAAGGCATTGGCGCTGGTGGCCGCGGCCAGGCTGTTCAGGGGCAGGCCCCGCAAATCGGCCAGCGCCTGCGCGATGCGTGGCAGCTCGGCCGGGCTGTTGCGTCCCTGGACTGCGCCCAGCGCCCGTTGCTCGGTCGTCCGGTACAGCCAATGCGGCGGCATGTCGGGCGCATCGGTCTCCAACACCAGGGCGCTCAGCGGCAGCTCGCAAGCCAGTCGGCGCAACTGCAAGGCGCGTTCGTAGGTCAAGGTGCCCCCAAAACCCAGCGCAAAACCCATGCCCACAAAAGCCTGTGCTTGCTGAACACTGCCATTGAAGGCGTGCGCGATACCCGAGACCACCGGGCAATGGCGCAAGCCTTTGAGCAAGAGGTCGGCCGAGCGCCGCACATGCAAAATCACGGGCAGGCCGTGCTTTTGGGCCAGTTTCAGTTGTGCGGTGTAGAACAACCATTGGCGCTCGCGCATGTCGGGCGTGCACAAAGCAGACACAAAAAAGTCCAGCCCGATCTCGCCCACAGCCACCAGCCTCGGGTCGCCTGCGCGCTCGCTCAAGGCGTGGTCCAGCGCCAGCAAATCGGCCACCTGGGCCTGCGGCACATACAGCGGGTGAATGCCCAAAGCGTAGGCGTCGCCATGCCGCTCGGCCAGTTGCGCCACCTCGGCCCAGTGCGATGCGTACACCGCCGGGATCACACAGCGTGTCACGCCGGCTTGGCGGGCTGCTTCGCGCACCGCGTCCCGGTCGGCGTCAAATTCGGCCGCGTCCAGGTGGCAATGGGTGTCGATCCACATCCCGCGTGGTCAGCTCAAACAGGCGCTTGCAACACGCCCTTGACCAGGTGCAATTGCCGGTCGCAACGCGCCGCCAAGGCGGGGTCGTGCGTGACCACCACAAAAGCGGTGCCGCGCTCGCGGGCCAGCTGCAGCATCAGCGCAAAAACGCCGTCAGCCGTTTCGCGGTCCAGGTTGCCGGTGGGCTCGTCGGCCAACACACAGGCCGGGTCATTCACCAAAGCGCGGGCCAGCGCCACACGCTGGCGCTCGCCGCCCGACAACTCGGCGGGCCGGTGGTGCAGGCGCTCGCCCAGGCCCACACGCTGCAGCCACTGGGTGGCCACGGTCGCAGCTTCGGCACGGTCTTGCCGGCGAATCCACAGCGGCATGGCCACGTTGTCCAGCGCGCTGAACTCCGGCAGCAAATGGTGGAACTGGTAAACAAATCCCAGGTAGCGGTTGCGCCACTGGCCTTGCTCGGCGGCGCTCAAGGCTGACAACAACTGGCCCTTGAGCTGCACCGAGCCTTGGGTCGGCGCATCGAGGCCGCCGAGCAAATGCAGCAAGGTGCTTTTGCCAGACCCCGAAGCGCCCACGATGGCCAAGGTCTCCCCAGCATGAACCTGCAGGTCCACGCCTTGCAGCACAGTCACGTCCAAACGGCCTTCGGTGAAACGTTTGGTCAGGCCCTGGGCCTGCAACACGGTGCCCACGTTTTGAGGGTCATTCATAACGCAACGCCTCCGCCGGGTTGACCTGGCTGGCGCGCCAGCTGGGGTAAAGCGTGGCCACAAATGCCAAGACCAAAGAAATGATGGCCACCGGCCAGATGTCGCTGGCCAGCGGCTCGCTGGGCATGCGGCTGATCAGGTAAATGTCGCGCGGCAAAAAGCTGGCGTTGAACAATTTTTCCAAGGCGGGCACGATCACATCGATGTTGAAGGCGACCAGCAAGCCCAGCGCCAAGCCACTCATGGTGCCGATCACGCCCACCGTGGCGCCCTGCACCACAAAGATGCCCATGATGCTGCGCGGGCTGGCGCCCAGCGTGCGCAAGATCGCGATGTCAGCGCGTTTGTCGGTCACCGTCATGACCAGCGTGCTGACCAAATTGAACGCCGCCACCGCCACGATGAGGGTGAGGATGATGAACATCATGCGTTTTTCCACCTGCACGGCGGCAAACCAAGTGCGGTTTTGCTGCGTCCAGTCGCGCACAAAAAAGCTCGGCCCCAAGTTCATCTGAAGCTCACGCGCCACATCCCGCGCCAGGTGCAAATCACGCAGCTTCAGGCGCACGCCACTCGGGCCTTCCAGCCGGAACATGCGGGCAGCGTCCTCCACATGCATCATCGCCAGCGCCGAGTCGTATTCATAGTGGCCCGATGAAAAAGTACCGACCACGCCCATTTGCTTCATGCGCGGCACCACGCCCGCCGGCGTGACTTGGCCCGACGGCGACACCAAGGTCACGGGGTCACCGCTTTGCAAGCCCAGGTTGCTCGCCAAATCACGGCCCAGCACCAGGCTGAACGCCCCCGGCTGCAGACGCTGCAGCACCCCGGCTTGCGTGTCGTTCGACAAATCACTGACCTCGGGCTCCAGCGCCGGGTCGATGCCGCGCACCAGCACCCCCTTCATGTCCTCGCCCCGCGCCAGCAAAGCCTGCGCGGTGATGAAAGGCGCTGCGCCCAACACCTGAGGGTGCGCCTTCAGACGGGTCAGCAGTGCGTGCAAATCGGCCACGGCCGCGCCATCGGCCGCGTACACCTCAATGTGGGACACCACACCGAGCATGCGGTCG
The DNA here is from genome assembly GCA_027485235.1 of Comamonadaceae bacterium. Classification (GTDB taxonomy): domain Bacteria; phylum Pseudomonadota; class Gammaproteobacteria; order Burkholderiales; family Burkholderiaceae_C; genus Limnohabitans_A. The sequence continues at coordinate 1,442 of JAIXRJ010000034.1, read as the reverse complement.
CGCACCTCTTTTTGAAAACCGTTCATCACGCTCAACACGATGATGAGCGCCGCCACACCCAGGCCAATGCCCATCATGGACACGCCCGAAATGAAAGAAATGAAGCCGTTGCGCCGAGTGGCGCGGCCAGCACGTGTGTAGCGCCAGCCCAAAACCAGTTCGTAGGGGATGTTTTTGAAAAAAGACATAGACCGCTATTGTGACCAATCGATGGGGCGGATCCACCGGTGGGCCAATCGAGGTCCCTTTTTTCAGCGGCTGGCCTTGTCCAGCGCCTGGTCGATGTCCCACAGGATGTCGTCCAGATTCTCCAGGCCGACGGAGATGCGCACCATGTCGGGCGGCACGCCTGCGGCCAGTTGCTGGGCATCGTCCAGCTGGCGGTGCGTGGTGCTGGCGGGGTGGCTGATCAGGGTGCGGGTGTCGCCGATGTTGACCAAGTGGCTCATGAACTGGGCCGACTCGATGAAGCTCACGCCCTGCACCAAGCCGCCTTTCACACCAAAGGACAGCAGCCCCGAGGCCCCGCGCATCTGGCGCTGCATCAGGGCGTGTTGCGGGTGGTCGGGCAATCCGGGGTAATTGACCCAAGCCACACGCGGGTCGGCCTGTAAAAATTGGGCCACGCCCAAAGCGTTGTCGCAGTGCTTTTGCATGCGCAGCGGCAGGGTCTCAACGCCTTGCAAAATTTGCCAGGCGCTCATGGGGCTGAGCGCCGCGCCAAACACGCGCAGGCTTTCCATGCGGCAGCGCATGGTGAAGCCAAAGTCGCCAAAGGTTTCGTAAAACTTCACGCCGTGGTAGCCCTTGGACGGCTCGGTCATACCCGGAAACTTGCCGTTGTCCCAAGGGAACTTGCCCCCTTCGACCACCACGCCACCCAAGGTGGTGCCATGGCCCGCCAGGTATTTGGTGGCCGAATGAACCACGATGTCGGCCCCCAGCGCCAGAGGGTTGCACAGCAGCGGGCTGGGCACGGTGTTGTCGATGATGAGCGGCACGCCGTGTGCGTGGGCCACCTCGGCCACAGCCGCGATGTCCAGCACCACCATGCTTGGGTTGCCCAAACTCTCGGCGTACACCGCACGCGTGTTGGGGCGCATGGCGGCTGCAAAGGCCTCGGGCTTTGTCGCGTCCACAAAGGTGGTCTCGATGCCGAACTTAGCCAGACTCACGGCCAGCATCGTGACCGAGCCGCCGTACAAAGCCCCGGCCGCCACCACATGGTCGCCCGCTTGCAAGATGGTCATGAGCGCCATGGTTTCGGCCGCCATGCCCGAGGCACTGGCCACCCCGGCGCGCCCGCCTTCCAGCGCCGCCACACGTTCTTCGAGCACCGCCACCGTGGGGTTGCTCAGGCGCGAATACACATTGCCAAAGGTCTGCAGGTTGAACAGCGATGCCGCGTGCTCGGCGCTGTCAAACACAAAGCTGCTGGTTTG
>JAIXRJ010000009.1 GCA_027485235.1 Comamonadaceae bacterium | reverse complement strand
TGGCGCAGGCTGTCTTCGGTGCTGTGGTCGCGGGCGTAGTGCAGCACTTGCTTGGTGCCCCAGATGGCCACGGGCGGTTTGCTGGCAATCTCTTTGGCCGCTTGCAGGGCAGCGGCCACAGTGGCTTCGTGGGTGGGCAGCACCTCGTTCACCAGGCCGTGGGTGAGCGCTTTGTCGGCACTCAGGCGGCGGCCCGTGTAGGCCAGCTCTTTGACCAGCGCCATGGGCAGCAGTTTGGGCAGCCGTTGCAGCGTGCCCACGTCGGCCACCAAGCCGATGTTGATTTCCTGGATGCAGAAGAAGGCATCGGCCGAGGCGTAGCGCATGCAGCAGGCGGTGACCATGTCCAAACCACTGCCAATGCAACCACCGTGGATGGCCGCGATCACCGGGATGCGCAGTTCTTCAAACAAGGTGAAGGTGTGCTGCATGTCGGTCAACAGGTCGTACACGGCAGAGCGGCCTTCGGCGCTGGTGTCGTCCATATGAATAGCGTTGCCAAAGGTCTGCAGGTCCATGCCCGCGCTGAAGTGTTTGCCGGTGCTGGAGATCACCAGCGCCCGCGCCGTGCCCGCCCTGTGGATGTCGGTCAGAAGCTCGTGCAGTTCGCGCCAGAAGGTGGGGCTCATGGTGTTCAACGCCTCGGGGCGGTTCAGCACCAAGTGGGCGATGTGGTTTTCAGTCGAGAGGGAAAAGCAGCTGAGTTTGTCCATGGTCATTCACTTGAGGAGGGTCTTGATCGGGTGCTTCACTGTAAGCGGCGATGGGGGTCTGCGCTGTCCCGGCTTTGACCAGCGAGCCCACCCGCACCCCCAGCAGCCGCAGGCGGCGTGACAGGTCCACCCGTTTGAGGCATTGCCCCGCCACTTGGCGGATGTGTTTGGCATCGGCGGTGTATTCGGTCAGGGTCTGGTCGCGGGTGACGGCCTGAAAGTTGTCATACCGCAGCTTGATGCCGATGGTTTTGCCTTCGTAGCCTTTGCGCTGCAAATCGGCCGCCACTTGCGCGCACAGCCGGGTGAAGACCGCGCCCAATTCTTCGCGGTCGCGCACGGCGTGCAGGTCTCGCTCAAACGTGGTTTCGCGGCTCATGCTGACGGGCTCGCTCTCGGTTTCCAGCGGGCGGTCGTCACGGCCCCAGGCGGCTTCGTGCAGCCAGGCACCGTAGCTTTTGCCAAAGTTCTCCACCAGCCAGTGTGGCTCGCGCGCGGCCAACTCGCCGATGGTGTGGATGCCAAAGCCCTTGAGCTTTTCATCGGCTTTGGGGCCCACGCCATTGATCTTTCGGCAAGCCAGCGGCCAGATCAGGGTTTGCAGGTCGGCTTCATGAACGACGGAGATGCCCTTGGGTTTGTTGAACTCGCTGGCCATTTTGGCGATGAGTTTGTTGGGCGCCACGCCAATCGAGCAGGTCAGGCCTGTGGCTTCGTAAATGCTTTTCTGAATCAAGCGCGCCAACACCCGGCCGCCTTCGCGTTGGCCGCCGGGCACGTCGGTGAAGTCGATGTAGACCTCGTCCACCCCCCGGTCCTGCATGACAGGGGCGATGTCCAGGATGATGCTTTTGAAGGTGCGCGAAAAGTGCCGGTAGCGCTCAAAGTCCACCGGCAACAAGAGGGCCTGCGGGCAGAGTTTGGCCGCTTTCATCAGGCCCATGGCCGAGCCGATGCCGAACTGCCGCGCCGCATAGGTGGCGGTGGTGATGACGCCGCGCCCGGTGTAGCCCTCAATGCGCGGGAAAAAATCCACCGGGATGCGGTCCAGCCGTTCTGCAAAGGTCTCTTCGGTCCATTCGCCGTCGGGGTAGGCCGCTTGCAGTTTGCCCAGCAGGTCGTCTTCTTTGCGGCGGCCGCCGCCAATGACCACCGGCAAGCCCTTGAGCTGCGGGTAGCGCAGCAGCTCGCAAGACGCGTAAAACGCGTCCATGTCGAGGTGGGCGATGCGCCGAGGCAGTGGCGATGAGAGGGTGTTTTCAGACACCCCTGAAGCATAGCGCCAGGGATGGGCCTTTGCCCTTGCGTGAGGTGCCCGAACGCATCATTCAGGCCGTGGGAAGGTGCCCGGCAGCAAGATGTTGGTGTCCACCTGCTGGATGTGGGTGTGGCCGCAGAAGGCCATGGTCACGTCCAGCTCTTTGTGGATGATTTGCAGGGCCTTGGTCACACCTGCTTCGCCCATGGCACCCAAACCATAGACCATGGCGCGACCGATCATGGTGCCTTTGGCACCCAGCGCCCAGGCCTTCAAAACGTCCTGGCCACTGCGAATGCCGCCGTCCATCCAGACTTCGATCTGGCTGCCCACGGCCGCCACGATGGCCGGCAGAGCCTCGATGCTGCTGGGTGCGCCGTCGAGCTGGCGGCCGCCGTGGTTGCTCACCACGATGGCATCGGCTCCGCTGGCCACGGCCAGTTGGGCGTCTTCCACGTCCATGATGCCCTTCAAGATCAGCTTGCCACCCCATTGCTTTTTGACCCAGGCGATGTCTTCCCAGTTGAGCGTCGGGTCAAACTGTTCGTTGGTCCAAGAGGCCAGCGACTTCATATTGCTCACGGCCTTGACGTGGCCGACCAGATTGCCAAAGGTGTGGCGTTTCGTGCCCGCCATGCCTAAGCACCAGCGGGGCTTGGTCATCAGGTTGATGATGTTGGCCAGGGTGGGGCGGGGGGGCGCGGTCAGACCGTTTTTAAGGTCTTTGTGGCGCTGGCCAATCACCTGCAAATCGAGCGTGAGCACCATCGCGCTCACATTGGCGGCCTTGCAGCGGTCGATCATGCGGGCCATGGCCTCGCGGTCGCGCATCATGTACAGCTGAAACCAGAAGGGGGCTTGGGTGTGGGCTGCGATGTCTTCGATGGAGCAGATGCTCATGGTCGACAGGGTGAAGGGGATACCGAATTTTTTGGCGGCCATGGCCGCGTGCATTTCGCCGTCGGCGTGCTGCATGCCCGTCAGGCCTACGGGGGCGATGCACACGGGCATTTTGGTGTCAATGCCGACCATCTTGGTGGCGGTGCTGCGGTTTTCCATGTTCACCGCCACGCGCTGGCGCAGCTTGATCTTGTGGAAGTCCGTCTCGTTGGCGCGGTAGGTGCCCTCGGTCCACGACCCGCTGTCGGCGTAGTCGTAGAACATGCGTGGCACGCGCTTTTCGGCCAGAACGCGCAGGTCTTCGATGTTGGTGATCACAGTCATGGGGCAGTCTCCGGGTGGGGTGTGGGTGGTGCAAAACTACAGGCATCCTAGCCGTCATGCGGGAGACAGGCTGTGAAACTTGGGACAGCCGCTTTGAAATTTCTTGAAACGCTGTGGGTCTGCGCTGAATCACCGAACAGAGTTCAGCTCCTGCGCATACCCTGACCCCGTAGGAGCCCAACTTTGTTGGGCGCTCAGCTGCAGCTGACGCTGCCACATCCGGACATGGTCACATTCTTGATGGCAGAAGGGTCGGCCAGCGTTTCGGTCACGCTGTCAAAGCCCACCGACTTCAGGTGCGCCGCCAGGCCCGCATCCATGCTGTTGGCGTGACCCGGAAACCATTCGGCCAGCGCCTCGGCCATGCGGGTGATGATGGTCGTGTCGCTGTCCAGGTAATGGGCTTCGACCACGCGCATGGTTTCCAAAATGGTGGCGTGGTGTTCGGCGTGGCAGTTGTCGGCCGAAAAGCCGGTGGCCAGCATCCAGCGCTCTTCCTGGGCAAAGTGCTCGACGGTGTGGGCTAAAAAAGTTTTGTAAACCGGCAGCTGCGCGTCTTCAGGCGTGGCCAAAATCTGGTTGATCATGTCCACAAATTCCAAGTGCGTCTCGTCCATGCGGGCATCCCCTGTGTTGAGCGAGTCGGTCCAGGGCATCAAGTTGGGGGCGGTGGCAATGACGTTGGCGGTGTGTGACATGGCTGAATGAAGACAAAAAGTGAAAGATATTCTTGAAGAGGATTATCGGGGCTGATTGACAGCCTTGGTGATTCAAGGGTCGGGCATGCTTGAGCGCGCTTTTGCCTACTCTTTCTCAGGAGATGCACAAGCCGTTAACCTTTTGGTTTTTTAGCCTTGGAGCGCTGAGTCAACACCATGGATTCCGTCACACAAGTACTTTTGGGCGCCTCCGTTGGCGTAGCCGTCATGGGGCGGCGCACAGCGCTTTGGAAGTCGGCTTTGTGGGGCGGCTTGGCGGGCCTGCTGCCCGATTTGGATGTGCTGATCGACCATGGCGACCCGATCTTGAACATGATTCGGCACCGCGCCGAGAGCCATGCATTGCTTTTGCTCACGCTCTTGGCGTTTCCGATGGCGTGGTGGGTGAGTCGTCTGCACCGTCAGCCCCAGCTTTATGGCCGTTGGTGGTGGGCGCTCATGCTGGCGCTGGTCACGCACCCTTTGCTGGATTTGATGACGATTTATGGCACCCAGGTGTTTCAGCCCTTCACCGATGAGGCCTACGGCTTGGGCAGCATGTTCATCATCGACCCGGTGTATTCGCTGCCTTTGCTGGCAGGTCTGGCGGTGGCGCTGCGTGTCAAAACAGTGGGTCGGGCTTTGCGCATCAATGGTTGGGCCTTGGCTTTCAGCACCGCTTATCTGGCTTGGAGCGCGCTGGGTCAGGCCTTGGTCACGCAGCACGCTCGCCAGTCACTTCAGGCGCAGGGCTTGCCCAGTCAGCACTTGCTGGTGACCCCCGCGCCCTTGAGCACTTTGGTGTGGCGTGTGGTGGCGCTGGATGGCGAGCGCTTTCACGAAGGCTTTTATGCGCTGATGGATGGCGGGCGGGCCATTCGCTTTGTGGCGCATGAGCGCGGCGGGGCGCTGGCCACGCAACATGCCAATCACCCGCAGTTGCAGCGCTTGGCCCGTTTCACCGATGGGTTTTTCAAAGTGCAGCGCCACGGGGAGAACCTGGTCGTGACCGACCTGCGGATGGGCCAGGAGCCTGACTATGTGTTTTCTTTTGACATTGGCCCGCCCTTGTCAGCGGGTCAGACTTACCCCGTGGCCGAGCAACGCAGCCGCCGCATGAACGTGGGTGAGGGCCTGCAATGGCTGGGGCAGCGGATACTGGGGCGTGATGTGCCGTCCCCGGGCTCGGCTGGCAGCTGAAGCTTGCTCAGTGCAGCGGCTGGCAGTTCAGACCCAGCGAGCGCGGTGCCGTGCAATCTGAAGACGCACTTGCGCGGGTGCCGTGCCGCCCAAGGTGTTGCGGGCGTTCAAAGACCCTTGCAGACTGAGCGGTCCGAAGACATCGGATTCGATGCGGTTGTCGAACTGTTTCAGGGTTTCCAGCGGCAGCTCGGACAGGTCCACACCCAGGCCTTGGGCGGTTTTGACGGCGTGGGCCACCACTTCATGCGCATCGCGAAACGGCAGGCCCTTTTTAACCAGATAGTCGGCGAGATCCGTGGCGGTGGCGTAGCCCTTTTTCACAGCGGCTTCCATGGCGGCCGCGTTGACGGTGATGCCGCCTTCTTTCTGGCCCGTGGCGGGGTTGAGCTGGCCGCCCACCATTTCGCTGAAGATGCGCAGGGTGTCTTTGAGCGTGTCCACCATGTCAAACAGCGGCTCTTTGTCTTCCTGGTTGTCCTTGTTGTAGGCCAAGGGCTGGCCCTTCATCAGGGTGATCAGGCCCATCAGGTGGCCGACCACGCGGCCGGTTTTGCCGCGTGCCAGCTCGGGCACGTCGGGGTTTTTCTTCTGCGGCATGATGCTCGAGCCGGTGGTGAAACGGTCGGCAATGCGCACAAAACCGAAGTTCTGGCTCATCCACAAGATCAACTCTTCACTGAAGCGGCTGATGTGCACCATGCACAGGCTGGCTGCGGCGGCGAATTCGATGGCGAAGTCACGGTCGCTCACACCGTCCAGGCTGTTTTGGCAGACTTGTGGGTTGCCTGCTGCATCGACCATGCCCAGTGTGCGGGCCACGCGTTCGCGGTCCAGCGGGTAGGTGGTGCCCGCCAAGGCGGCGCTGCCCAGCGGCAGGCGGTTGGTGCGGCGGCGCACGTCGCTCATGCGTTCGGCATCGCGGCTGAACATTTCCACATAGGCCAGCAGGTGGTGCGCAAAGCTCACCGGCTGGGCCACTTGCAAGTGGGTGAAGCCCGGCAGGATCACCTCGACGTTTTGCTCGGCCACATCGACCAGCGACTTTTGCAGGTCGACCAGCAGATCAATGATCAGGTCCATCTCGCTGCGCAACCACAGGCGCACGTCGGTGGCCACTTGGTCGTTGCGGCTGCGGCCAGTGTGCAGGCGTTTGCCCGCATCGCCCACCAGGGTGGTCAGGCGCGCTTCGATGTTCAGGTGCACGTCTTCGAGGTCGAGCTTCCATTCAAAAGCGCCAGATTCGATTTCTTGCGTGATCTGCGCCATGCCGCGCTGGATGTCGGCCAAGTCGCTGGCGCCGATGATGTTTTGTGCGGCCAGCATGTCGGCGTGGGCCAGGCTGCCGGTGATGTCGGCTTGCCACAGGCGCTTGTCAAAGAACACGCTGGCGGTGTAGCGCTTGACCAACTCGCTCATGGGTTCAGAAAAGAGCGCGGACCAGGCCTGGGATTTGGTGTCGAGTTGGTTTGTCATAGCCTGTGATTTTATCGGCCATGGGCGGCCGCACCCGCTGGCTCACATCAGGCTGGCCGCAATGTTGATGGTCAGGGCCAGCACCGTGGTGTTGTAGAAGTAAGCCAGCACGCAGTGCACCAGTCCCGTGCGGCGCATGGCCTTGGAGGTGAAGGACACATCGGAGGTCTGGCCCGAAGTGCCGATCACGGCCGAAAAATAGAGAAAGTCCCAGTAGTCCGGCAAGGGGTCTTGCGGGAACGCCAGACCGGGTTCGCGCCCGTGGCGCCCACTCAGGTAGTAATCATGGGCGTAGTGCAGGGCAAACATCAGGTGCATGAACAACCAAGAACTGGCCACGGTAGACGCTGTCAGGGCGATGTGCAGCAGCTTGTCGCTGCCGCTGAGTGTTTTGATGGAAGACAATTCGGCCACGATGGTGACCAGACTGGCCAACACCGAGCCGATGGTGAGCAGCAGGATGGTTTTCTGACCCTCGTCCTGCCGGTAAGCCCGTTGTCGCATGTGCGCCACATCGGACTGCCGCATGACCCACAAGGCCATCAGCAGGTAAAGCGCCACGGACGCGTTCCAACACAACAAAATTCGGGTGGTGGGCAGACGGGGCCAATCGGGCGACAGCACCAGGTGCAGGACCACGCCAAAAGCGAACGCGATGACCAGGCGGATGCGGGCCTTGACCTGGCGGATGAAGATGAACAAAGGGCGTTTCATGCGCTCATGTTAGAGCCAAACCACAATGCTCCAGTCGGGTCTCAGCCCGTGTTGCGCAGCCCCGCCGCGATCCCGTTGATCGAGATGTGAATCCCGCGCTGCACGCGTTCATCGGCTTTGCCTGCGCGGTAGCGGCGGATCAGTTCGACCTGCAGGTGGTGCAGCGGGTCGATGTAGGGAAAACGGTGGCGGATCGAGCGGTCCAGCGCCGGGTTGCTGGCCAGGCGGTGCTTGTCGCCGGTGATTTGCGTGAGCGCATCGGCCGTGCGTTGCCATTCGGCCTCGATGGCGGCAAAGATTTTTTTGCGCAGGCGGCTGTCGCTGACCAGTTCGGCGTAGCGCGAGGCCAGGGCCAAGTCGCTTTTGGCCAGCACCATGTCCATGTTGGACAGCAAGGTGCGGAAAAACGGCCACTGGCGGTACATCTTTTGCAGCAAGGCCAGCGCCGCTTTGCGCTCGGCCGTGTCGGGCTTGTCCAAAAAGGCTTGCACCGCCGAGCCAAAACCCAGCCAGCCGGGCAGCGTCAGGCGGCATTGGCCCCAGCTGAAGCCCCAGGGAATGGCGCGCAGGTCTTCGATCTTTTGCAGCGCTTTGCGCGAGGCAGGGCGTGAGCCGATGTTCAATTGGGCCAATTCTTTCAGCGGCGTGGCCCCAAAAAAGTAATCGGTGAAGCCGGGTGTGTCGTAGACCAAGGCGCGGTAGGCGTCCATGCTGGCTTCAGACAGTTCGGCCGCCGCGTCCAGAAAGGCCCGGGTGGCAGGTTTGGTGGGCTGCAGCAGCGTGGCTTCCAGGGTGGCGGCCACCAGGGTTTCCAGGTTGCGGCGGCCGATTTCGGGGTTGGCGAATTTGGCACCAATCACTTCGCCTTGTTCGGTCAGGCGGATCTGGCCGCGCACGGTGCCGGGGGGTTGCGCCAGGATGGCTTGGTAGCTGGGACCGCCACCTCGGCCCACGGTGCCGCCCCGGCCGTGGAACATGCGCAAGGTGATGCCGTGACTGCGCTCGAGTTTGTCAAACAGCTCGACCAGGGCGATTTCGGCGCGGTAGAGTTCCCAGTTGCTGGTGAAGATACCGCCATCCTTGTTGCTGTCTGAGTAGCCCAGCATGATGTCCTGCTCGCCCCCCGAGCGTTGAACCATGCCGGCCACGCCGGGCCGGGCGTAAAAGTCGCGCATGATGGGCGCGGCGTTGCGCAAGTCTTCGATGGTTTCGAACAGTGGCACCACGATCAGGTCGTTGTGCGCTTGCGCATCCAGCGTGCCGCGCATCAGGCCCACTTCTTTTTGCAGCAACAGCACCTCCAGCAAATCGCTCACGGTTTCGGTGTGGCTGATGATGCAGTGGCGGATCGCTTGATGGCCAAAACTGGCCAGCATCCGTTTGGCGGTTTCAAAAATCGCCAGCTCCGACAGGGCGTGTTCGCTGTAGTCGGCACCGGGCACACGCAGGGGGCGGGCGTCGTTGAGCAGGCCCAGCAGCAGGGCCTGTTTGGCGTGCTCATCGAGCTGGCTGTAATTATTTTCCACGCGGGCCGTGGTCAACAGTTCGGCCACGACTTCTTCGTGTTTGTCCGAGCTTTGGCGCAGGTCCACCGTGGCCAGGTGAAAGCCAAACACCTCCACCGCACGGATGAGTGGGTGCAGGCGCTGGGCGGCCAGCGCTTCGGCATGGTGGCTGCAAAGGGACGCTTCGATCACGCGCAAATCGGCCAAAAATTCTTCGGCGCTGGCGTAGGGGTTTTGCGGCGCGATCGCGTGGCGGGCGGCGTCGCCACCGGTCAGGGTTTTCAGGGTGGCGGCCAGGCGGGCATACATGCCCGTCAATGCCCGGCGGTACGGCTCGTCCTGGCGGTGCTCGTTGGTGTCGGGAGACTGTGCGGCCAGGGCCTGCATCTCGGGGCCAAAGGGCACCAGCATGGCCGACAGCGACAGCTCGCGGCCCAGGTAATGCACCTCGGTCAGGTAGTGGCGCAGGGCCACATCGCTTTGGCGCGTCAGGGCGTGCTCCAGCGTTTGTGCGGTGACGTTGGGGTTGCCGTCGCGGTCGCCACCGATCCACTGGCCCATGCGCAAAAAGCTGGCAATCGGCTGACCGGGCAAGGCGTGTTCCAGCTCGGCATAGAGCTTGGGGATCTCGCGCAAAAAGGTCGCTTCGTAATAACTCAGGGCGTTCTCGATCTCGTCGGCCACGGTGAGTTTGGTGAAGCGCAGCAGGCGGGTCTGCCACAGCTGCATCACACGGGCGCGCATTTGCCATTCGTTGGCGGCCAGCTCTTTGGGCGTCAATGCGTCTTTGGCGGCGTTCACGGCAGCGGCGCGGGCCTTGATGGCGTCGCGCTCGGTCAGCAGGTGGGCGATGTCGCGCTCGGCGTCCAGAATGCTTTTGCGCTGCACTTCGGTCGGGTGGGCGGTCAGCACGGGCGAGACGTAGCTGGTGGCCAACATGTCCGAGATGCTTTTGGGGGTGATGCCCGCCCAGCGCAGGCGCTGCAGCGCCACGTCGATGCTGCCTTCCTGGGTGTGGCCTGCGCGTTCGTGGATGGCGCGGCGGCGGATGTGGTGGCGGTCTTCGGCCAGATTGGCCAGGTGCGAGAAATAAGTGAAGGCGCGGATCACGCTCACAGCGCGGTCACCGGGCAGGCCCTTGAGCAGCTTTTTCAGCGCCTTGTCCGCTTCGTGATCGGCATCGCGGCGAAAGGCCACCGACAGTTTGCGAATTTGCTCTACCAACTCATAAGCCTCGGGGCCTTCTTGCGTGCGGATCACGTCGCCCAGGATGCGACCCAAGAGCCGAATGTCCTCGACCAAGGGGCGCTCGCTGTCGCGTTTTTCGCGGTTGCTGCTCGCGGGTCTGGGATTGGGTACGGCGTGGTCTGAGGTGGCCTGTTTCATCGTGTACGGGGGCTGAGGGTGAGGAAGTGCGGGTGCGCCAGGTGCGCGGCAGAGTCAAACGGGGTGTCAATTTCCCTTGACGCCATGCTAGCATCGACAGGAGAGACAAAATGACCCATTGATTTCATTTTGATGGATCAAAATTATTTTCAGGAAACCTGCCGTGACCGAGACTGCAAAGCCCTCCATTGTCATCGCCACGCGTGAAAGCCGTTTGGCTTTGTGGCAAGCCGAACATGTCAAATCCTTGCTGGAGGGGCTGGGCTGCACGGTCAAGTTGCTGGGCATGACGACCCAGGGCGACCAGATCCTGGACCGCAGTCTGTCCAAAGTGGGCGGTAAGGGCCTGTTCGTCAAGGAACTCGAAGTGGCGCTGCAAGAGGGGCATGCCGACATCGCGGTGCACTCGCTCAAGGATGTGCCCATGGACATGCCCGAGGGCTTTGAGCTGGCCTGCGTGATGGAGCGCGAAGACCCGCGGGATGCTTGGGTGTCGTCGCAATACGCTCGTTTGGAAGACTTGCCGCCAGGCGCTGTGGTGGGCACATCGAGCCTCCGCCGCACCGTGCTGCTGCGGGCCTTGCGACCCGATTTGAAGATCGAGCCCCTGCGCGGCAACCTGGACACGCGCCTGCGCAAACTCGACGAAGGCCAGTACGCCGGCATTGTGTTGGCCGCTGCCGGGCTCAAGCGCCTGGAGATGAGCGAGCGGATTCGCCATATTTTTGAAACCGATCAAATGCTGCCCGCTGCAGGGCAGGGCGCTTTGGGCATTGAAATCCGCAGCGACCGCGCCGATTTGCGTGCCCTGCTGGCGCCGCTGGCCGATGCGCCCTCGTGGCGGCGCGTGGCGGCCGAGCGGGCGGTGAGCCGTGCCATGGGTGGCAGCTGCTCCATGCCTTTGGCCGCACACGCCACCATCGATGACGGCGGGGTGCTCAAATTGCAAGCGGCCTGGGGTGACCCAGACGGCGACACCACGTTGGTGACCGCAGCCATGGACATGACCGCCGGCGACTTGTCGGAGGCCGAGGCTTTGGGCCTGCGCGTGGCTCAAGCGCTGCAACAGGGCGGAGCGCATTGAGTCGCACATGTCAGGCCTGACTGCTGTCTTGGTCACCCGACCCGAACGAGAAGCGGAAGCATGGACGCTGGCCTTGAAAGCCCAAGGTGTCAAGGCCGAGTCTTTCCCCTTGATCGAAATCACTGCGCTGGCCGATCCCTCGGCTTTGCAGGCGGCTTGGCAAGAGGTGCCTTCCTGTCTGGCCGTGATGTTCGTCAGCGCCAATGCGGTGCGGTTTTTCATGCGCGCTCAAGCTGCGGGTGTCGGTGTCACAACATGTCGGGCTTGGGCCACTGGACCGGGTACGCAAGCGGCCTTGGTGACGGCCGGATGGCCTGCGGAACAGATTGATGCGCCTGCAGCAGACGCTTTGCAGTTTGACTCGGAAGCGCTGTGGGAGGTGGTGGCCGAGGGCGCCCAAGCGGCGCAGGCGCTGGGCAAATCTTCGGTGCTGATCGTGCGCGGTGCGGATACCCAAGGACAGATGGCTGGACGTGATTGGCTGGCCCAGAAGCTGCAACAAAGCGGTTTCCAGGTGGCACAAGTCGTGGCCTATGCACGGCGGGCACCTGTCTTGTCGGCGGCGCAGCAAGTGCGGGCAGAGCAGGCCACGCACGATGGCAGCCTTTGGTTGTTCAGCAGCTCGGAAGCGGCGCTTCATTTGCAGCAGGCTTGTCCGCGCTTGAATTTGTCCAAAGCAAGGGCATTGGCGACGCATCCACGCATTGCAGAGCGTTTACAGCAAGCCGGTTGGGGCCAGGTGCATTTGGTGCCGCCAGGGTTGGGTGCGCAGGCGGTATCTATAAAATCACTCCCATGAACCCCATGCCCGACCCAGCGTCCGCAGCTGAAGCGGTCACCGCGCCACCTGAAACCATTTTTCGGGCACACAAGCCTTGGAAAATCTGGCTGGCGCTGGGGGTGGCCGCTGTGGGTTTGTTGGTCTCAGTGACGCTGTGGCAAAAACTGGCCCGCATTCAGGAGCAGCTGGCCCGTCAAAGTGCCGACGCGGGCCAGCAGTCATTGGAGGCCAAGGCTTGGGCCAAGCAAGCGCAAGACACTGTCAAAGACAGTGCGGCCCGCTTGGGCTTGCTCGAAGCTCGGCTCGGCGAGGTGGCCTTGCAGCGCAGCCAGCTGGAAGAGTTGATGCAAAGCCTGTCCCGCTCGCGTGATGAAAATTTGGTGGTGGACATCGAGGCTGCTTTGCGATCGGCCCAGCAGCAAGCCCAGCTCACAGGCAGCATCGAGCCTTTGCTGGCCGCGCTCAAATCGGCCCAGCAGCGCGTTCAGCGTGCCGCTCAGCCCCGCTTGGCACCTGTGCAACGGGCGCTCGAAAAAGACCTGGAGCGCCTGGCGGCCACGGCCGTATTCGATCTGCCAGGCTTGCTCATCAAGCTGGACGAAGGTGTGGCCTTGGTGGATGCTTTGGTGTTGGCCAATCAGCATTTGCCCCCCTTGGCTGTGGCGCCCATTCCATTGGATGCACAAGGTGGCCGGGTGCCCCCGTCCCGGTGGCTGGCCAGCTTGAGCCGCTTTGGCGAACAGTTGCGTGATTTGGTGCGGGTCAGCCGGATCGATTCGCCTGAGGCTGCTTTGCTGTCCCCAGAGCAGGGCTTTTTCCTGCGCGAAAACCTCAAGCTCAAATTGCTCAATGCCCGCTTGGGCTTGTTGGCGCGTCAAAAAGATGCGGCTCGCAATGATCTCGGCACAGCGGCAATCATGGTGCGCCGTTATGCCGATGCTTCATCGCGAAAAACCACCCAGATGCTCGAGTTGCTCGAGCAAGCCGGGGTGCAGATGAAGGCCGGTGACATGCCGAGTCTGGATGCGTCGATGAACGCTTTGTCTGCCGCTGCGGCAGGGAGGTAAGTCATCATGCGTGCAGCCCTTTGGCTTCTCAGTCTGTTTGCGCTGGCGGCCGCCGGTGCGTGGTTGGCCGGCAACAACCAAGGCACCGTGACCTTGTTCCTGTCACCCTACCGGGTGGACTTGTCACTCAATTTGGTGATCCTGATCTTGGTGTCGGTGATTTTGCTTGTGGTGGTGGCGCAGCAGGCTTTGGCGGCTTTGTTTGCGCTGCCCCAACAGGCCCAGCGCTGGCGTTTGCAGCAAAAAGAACGTGCTGCACACGCCGCTTTGCTGGACGCCATCAGCCATTTCATGGCAGGTCGTTTTTTGCGTGCCCGCAAATCTGCGCAATCGGCGCTGGACAAAGAAGCCCAAATGCAAACGGCAGGTCTGACCCTGGACCACGCCGTTTCTTTGCGCACCGTCGCGCACATCATGGTGGCTGAATCGGCGCATGCCTTGCAAGACAAGTCGCTTCGTCAGCACCACTTGGCTCAGGCGGTCCTGCAAGCCCAGATGGGACCAGCTTTGGAGCGCCAGACCTTGAGCGAAGGTGTTCAGTTGCGCGCCGCTCGTTGGTTGTTGGACGAACGCGATGCCCTGGCCAGTCTGGAACGGCTCAAGGCACTGCCCCCCGCGGCGGGACGTCGCATGGTTGCAATGCGCTTGTTGCTCAAAGCTTCTCGTTTGGCGGGGCAAACCGCGCAAGCGCTGGACACCGCGGTGTTGTTGATCAAGCACCGAGCATTCACCCCCGGTGCGGCCGAGAGTTTGGTGCGTGGCTTGATTCTGGAATGGCTCAGGCAATTGCGCGATCCCGATGGCGTGCAGAAACTGTGGGAAAAACTCAGTCCGGTTCAACGAAAGATGCCCGATGTGGCCGCCGAAGTCGCTTTGCGCTTCATGGCTTTGGGTGGGCCGGCCGCCACAGCGCGGATGTGGCTGGAGCCGTTGTGGACACCCTTGCAAGAAGGGGCTTCGGCCCATTGGTCGCCGTTGCAAATGTTGCGTGTTGTGCAAGCGCTTGAGCGCAGTCAGCCCGATCCGCTAGCACCCGATGCTCGACAGGGCTTGGCCCGTGTGGAGCGCTTGCAACAAGCTCATCCTCGCGATGCGCGTTTGCAATATCTGACGGGCATGGTGTGTATGCGTCAGCATTTGTGGGGCAAAGCTCAGGCTTTGCTGTCTCAAGCCGCCAAAGGTTTGCAAGAGCCGGAGCTTTTGCGGAGCACTTGGCTTGCATTGGCCGAATTGG
Source organism: Comamonadaceae bacterium (assembly GCA_027485235.1). Classification (GTDB taxonomy): domain Bacteria; phylum Pseudomonadota; class Gammaproteobacteria; order Burkholderiales; family Burkholderiaceae_C; genus Limnohabitans_A. The sequence goes on along the minus strand of JAIXRJ010000009.1, from coordinate 26,979 downwards.
CCGAGCAACGCGAAGATGCACTGGCCGCTGCCCAAGCCTGGAAGCGGGCGGCATTGGTCAATGCCTGAAGCCCCGGGCTGAGCCGGCATTCACACACAAAAAAGCCGAACCCTGGGGTTCGGCTTTTGGCTTGGTGACGCTCAATGGCTTCAGCGCATGACGCGGTCAGAACGGCAGGTTCATGTCCTTGAGGTCTTTGCGAGTTTCCACCAGAACCAAAGGCCCCTCGGTGATCGCCACTGCTGCAGGGCGCTCGCGTGGCACATGCACCGGTTTGAGCTCAGCGGCGATGTGGGCTTGCACAGCAGCGATTTTGTCCGCATCGGAGTTCACCCACACCAATCCGGAAGTTTGTGCCAGCTGGTGCAAGCTGTCCATGGGCAAGTCGTAGCTGGTCACTTTGGGCAATGCGGGTGCTGGCACAGTTGGCTCTGCAGCCGTAGGTGCGGCAATGGGCTGAGCACTTGGTGCAGGTGTGGTTTGTATAGCTGCAGTTTCGGCCGTGGCCTGGGTGATGACAGGGGCTGCCACGGTTGCCGTCATGGAAGCCACCACAGTTGCCGTCAAGGGCATCACCGCTGCTGCGGCAGGTGCTGAATTGGCGGGTGCAATTTCGGCAGGCGCTGCTGCTTGCTGTGCGCGCTCAAAGTATGAACGTGGCGCTGAACGGTCTTCTGCGGCCGATTCGGCAGCCGGTGCTGCGTCGCTCGCCGCTGGATCGCTGGCGGGATTCGATTCGTTGTCCTGACGTGGCTCGCCGTTGCGTTCGCGGCGGTCGCGGCCATAGCGGTCGCGTGAGCGGCGTTCACGGCGCTCGCCGTTGTTCTCGGCCAGTGCGGCGTTCTCGTCAGTGACCGTTTCTTGGTCTTCTGTGACCCCTGCACTTGATGTGGTGTTCAGCTCGCCCGAGGCTTTGTCGTTGTGACGGCGCTCGCCGCCGCGGTCACGGCGGCCTTCACCGCGTTCACGGCGGCCTTCGCCGCGTTCACCACGATCAGTGCGGGGTGTGCGTTCGGCGCCGTCTGCGGCCAACTCGGCAGGTGCTTCATGGCGGTTGTTGTCACCGCGTTCTCGACGACCTTCACGGGGTTGACGCTCACCCGCTGGGCGCTCAGAGCGCTCGCCACGTGCAGGGCGGCCTTCGCCATCACGCACTTCGTTGCGGCCTTCGCCACGGCGTCCGCCTTCACGTGGTGCGCGGGCTTCGCCTTGCACGCCTTCGGCGTTTTCTGAGCGTTCGCCGCGGCGACCATCTCGGCGACCCTCGCGTCGGCCGTCACGACCGCCTTCGCGGCGTTCACCATTGCGCTCGCCGTTGCGGCCTTCGCGCGTTTTACCGTCTTTTTTGTCAGCCACTGCGGGCTTGACCTCTTCGGTCTGGCCTCCGAACAGTTTTTTGAGCCAGCCAAAAAAGCCACCTGTTGCCGCTGCTGGGGTCACAGGTTTCGCGGCTTTGGCTGGTTTGGCTTTCACCACCGGGGCCTCGGCCTTGACTGGTGCCACAGGCGCAGGTGCATCGGGCAGCACGCCTTTGATCACGGGCGTTTGCTTGTTGGTGGGTTCTTGCGAACGGCGCGTCACCGTGGTGGCGTCTTCGACGATTTCGGCCATTTTGTAGCTGGCTTCGATGCGGTCCAGGCGCGGGTCGTCGTGCTTCAAGCGCTCCAGCTTGTAGTGCGGGGTTTCCAGCGACTTGTTGGGCACCAGCAGCACGCTGATGCGTTGCTGCAATTCGATCTTGGCGATCTCGGGGCGCTTTTCGTTCAGCAGGAAGGCGGCCACTTCGACCGGCACTTGCGCATGCACAGCGGCGGTGTTGTCCTTCATGGACTCTTCCTGGATGATGCGCAGGATTTGCAGGGCCGAGCTCTCGGTGTCACGGATGTGGCCAGCACCGCCGCAACGTGGGCAAGGGATGGACGCACCTTCTGACAAGGCAGGCTTCAGGCGCTGGCGGCTCATTTCCATGAGGCCGAACTTGCTGATGGTGCCGAACTGCACGCGGGCGCGGTCTTGGCGCAGCGCGTCGCGCAGGCGGTTTTCCACTTCGCGGCGGTTCTTCGACTCTTCCATGTCGATGAAGTCGATCACGATCAGACCGCCCAAATCGCGCAGGCGCATCTGGCGTGCCACTTCGTCAGCGGCTTCCAGATTGGTGCGGGTGGCGGTTTCTTCGATGTCACCGCCCTTGATGGCGCGGGCCGAGTTCACGTCCACCGAGACCAAAGCTTCGGTGTGGTCGATCACGATGGCGCCGCCCGAGGGCAGCTGCACCGTGCGGGCATAGGCCGACTCGATCTGGTGCTCGATCTGGAAACGGCTGAACAAGGGGGCATCGTCGCGGTAGCGCTTCACACGCGGGGCGAACTCAGGCATCACGTGGCTCATGAACTGCTGAGCTTGGTCGTAGATGTCGTCGGTGTCGATCAGGATGTCGCCGATGTCGTTGTTGAAGTAATCGCGGATGGCGCGGATCACCAACGAAGATTCCTGGTAAATCAGGAAGGCGCCTTTGCCCTGTGCAGCGCCGTCAATGGCGGTCCAGAGTTTGAGCAGGTAGTTCAGGTCCCACTGCAGTTCGGGCGCGGAGCGGCCGATGCCAGCTGTGCGGGCGATGATGGACATGCCCTTGGGGTATTCCAGCTGGTCCATCGCCTCTTTGAGCTCGGCGCGGTCGTCGCCCTCGATGCGGCGGCTGACGCCACCACCCCGGGGGTTGTTGGGCATCAGCACCACATAGCGGCCAGCCAGCGAGACGAAAGTGGTCAGGGCGGCGCCCTTGTTGCCACGTTCTTCTTTTTCGACCTGGACCATGAGCTCCTGGCCTTCGCGGATCACATCGTTGATGCGGGCCTGGCTGACGGACACGCCTTCAGCAAAGTATTGGCGCGAGATTTCTTTGAAGGGCAAAAAGCCGTGGCGGTCTTCACCGTAGTCCACGAAGCAAGCTTCCAAAGACGGCTCGACGCGAGTCACCACCGCTTTGTAGATGTTGCCCTTGCGCTGCTCGCGCCCTTCGATTTCGATTTCGTAGTCGAGGAGTTTTTGTCCGTCGACGATGGCCAAGCGGCGTTCTTCAGCCTGCGTAGCGTTGATGAGCATCCGTTTCATGATGCGGTCCTTCATTTATCAGTGTCGATCGGGTGGGGCAGTTTTCTGACAGCACGCACACGACCAAATTACAACCGACCCTCAAGGGGTCCACGTTGCCTTAAGCTGACGCCTGAAACGAAGGGAATTGCCGAGGTTGTCCTGCATTCAACTGCGCGCGAGCACAGGAATGGGGATCGTGGCGCGTGGATGGGGGCGAGTGGAAAGTTGTGCTGATATTTGGCCACTGCCGGGGGTGTCCCCCGGTGTCCAGGACAAACTGTTCGGCACAAGGCGTGACAACAGAGTTTGACTTTGTGAGCCACTCCATCCACATCTGCAAAGTTCCGAACAACACAAACATCTCGCTTTGATCCGTTCAGCAGTCTTTCGTGGCTGCTGAACATGGGTATTCCGTATCTGGGTTTCTGGGCGTCGGCCCAACCTCCGAGGCGATTGGCCACTGTTGGCGTTGGCCTTCAGTCTGCAAATCGTGCCGATGGTGGCATCGACCGTCTGGTTTGGCGTTGTGGCAGTGGACTAAACTCCAGCTTGACGGGAATTCATTTCCATTTGAATCAACCACTTACAACCAATTGCCAGTGAATCACATTATAGGGGTCCAAACCGCCACTGGGGCGCCTGCCGTCAAATGGTTGTGCGTGGACGAGGAGTCTTCGGGTCAGCGACTGGACAATTTTTTGCTGCGCCACCTCAAGGGGGTGCCCAAAACCCACGTTTACCGCATCATTCGCAGCGGTGAAGTGCGCATCAACAAGGGCCGCGCCACAGCAGACACGAGGGTTGAAACGGGCGATGAGGTCCGTTTGCCTCCTGTGCGGGTATCGGAAAAAGTGGCCGAAAAAGCCGTGCGCCCAGCGCCTGGCCGCGAATTTCCCATGCTTTTCGAGGACGAGAGCCTTTTGGCCATCGACAAACCGGCCGGCGTGGCGGTGCATGGGGGCTCGGGCGTGAGCTTTGGTGTGATCGAACAATTGCGTCAAGCTCGGCCGCAGGCCAAATTGCTGGAGTTGGTGCACCGGCTGGACCGCGATACCAGCGGGATTTTGCTGGTGGCCAAAAAACGCAGTGCTCTGAAAAACCTGCAAGACCAGTTCCGCGAGCGCGAGACAGGCAAGACCTACTTGGCTTTGGTGCATGGCGACTGGCCCGCCAAGCTCAAGGTGATCGACCAGCCTTTGCACAAATTCTTGTTGCCCGACGGTGAGAGACGCGTCAAAGTGACCACGCCCGAAGACCCGGACGGCATGCGCTCCATCACTTTGGTCAAGGTGGCCCAACGCCTGTCGGGCACCACGCTGCTGGAGGTGACCATCAAGACCGGGCGTACCCACCAGATCCGCGTGCACCTGGCCAGCAACGGCCACCCGATTGCGGGTGACGACAAATACGGTGACTTCGAATGGAACAAAATCTTGCCTAAGCAAGGTCTCAAGCGCATGTTTCTGCATGCTTGGCGTTTGGAGTTCAAGCACCCGGCCACGGCCGAAAGCGTGGCCCTGCAAGCCGATTTGCCCCCTGAATTGAAAGCCTACATCGACCATGCCCAACTCAAGACCCCGTCAGTTTGACCTGATTGCCTTCGACTGGGATGGCACACTGTTTGACTCCACAGCCATCATCAGCCGTTGTATTCAGCGGGCGGTGGTGGATGTAGGCGGGCAGGAGCCCACCCGCGAAGCGGCTTCTTATGTGATCGGCATGGCACTCATGCCAGCGTTGGCCCATGCAGCCCCGGATGTGCCCACTGAGAAATACCCGGCCTTGGGGGAGCGGTATCGCCACCATTACATGACTCACCAAAACGACATCAGTTTGTTTGACGGTGTTTTGCCCTTGCTGCAAGCACTGAAGGCGCGGCACCATTGGCTCACGGTGGCGACCGGCAAAAGCCGCCACGGCCTGAATGAAGCTTTGCGCGATGTGGAATTGCGCGATGTGTTTGATGGCTCACGCACGGCCGATGAGACGGCCGGCAAACCCAGCCCATTGATGTTGCACGAGCTGATGCGCGAATTTGGGGTGGAGCCTGAGCGCACCTTGATGATCGGTGACACGACACACGACTTGCAGATGGCCCTGAATGCAGGCTGCGCCAGTGTAGGCGTGAGTTATGGCGCCCACGAGCCCGATGCTTTCCATCTTCTGAAACCTCGCCATGTGGCCCACAGCGTGCAGGATTTGCATGACTGGTTGTTGCAAAACGCTTGAAGTGGGCGTGATCATGGACGCGACAATTCCTTTGTGCAACAGTGCAGACCTCATCAACGGCGGGCGCGCAGTGCCTTTTGACCTCGTGTATGCCGGTCAGACCTGTCGGGCCTTTGCCGTTCGCTACGCTGGGGAAGTCCATGCTTACCTGAACCGTTGCACCCATGTGGCCATGGAAATGGATTACCAGCCGGACCGCTTTTTTGACCACACCGGCCGCTGGCTGATGTGTGCCACCCATGGCGCTGCTTACCAGCCTGACACGGGGGCTTGCACTGGGGGACCCTGCCGTGGTGGCTTGGTGAAAATAGACCTTTCTGAATGGGGCGGCGTGGTTCACTGGCATACTGCCTATAACCTCAAACCCCTTGAATTTTGACCATGCAAGAACCCCGCGATCCACTATTTACCCCAGCTTCTGCCGACGGTGTGCCAACGGCCGATCGCGGGTGGGAACGCCGCACTTTGGAATCACTGGCCTTTGCCAGCTTGCAGGAGCAAAAGGCATCTCGTCGTTGGAAAGTGGGGCTGCGTTTGGCCTGGTTGTGCCTGATGGGGGTGATCGCTTGGCAACTGTTGACCCACAACTCACCGGTCATGAGCCCCAGCATGCCGCACACGGCCATGGTGGCCATCAAGGGCGAAATCGGGTCAGAAGGCGATGGCAGCGCAGAGAACGTCATGTCCGCCATGCGCAGTGCGCTTGAAGACTCAGGCTCGAAGGCCTTGGTCTTGCTGATCAACTCGCCTGGCGGCAGCCCTGTCCAAGCCGGTTTGATCAATGATGAGATCCACCGACTGAAAGCCTTGCACAAGAAACCGATTTATGTCGTGGTGGAAGAGTCCTGTGCATCGGCGGCTTATTACATCGCCGCTGCGGCTGACCAAATTTATGTCGACAAGGCCAGCATCGTGGGCAGCATTGGCGTCTTGATGGATGGTTTTGGTTTCACGGGCCTCATGGACAAATTGGGCGTGGAACGCCGATTAATGACAGCAGGGACGAACAAGGGATTTCTGGATCCTTTCAGTCCTCAAACCGAAGCCCAGCGTAAACACGCGCAAGCCATGCTTGACCAAATTCATTCCCAGTTCATCCAGGTTGTGCGACAAGGCCGGGGGGAGCGTTTGAAAGAAACGCCAGACATGTTCAGCGGTCTTTTTTGGAGCGGCCAGCAGGCCGTGGACCTGGGCCTGGCCGATGCCCTGGGCAGTGTGGACAGTGTGGCGCGTGATGTCGTCAAAGCGCCGGACGTGATCGATTATTCACGCCAGGAAAATGTGGCCGAGCGCTTGGCCAAGCGCTTTGGTGCTGCGGTCGGGGAGGGCGCGGTGCATGCGCTGCGCATGGGCTCGGCACTGCGCTAAAACCACTCAAGGCCCGATGGCGTAGACCGCGGGCGTGTGACCATCAGGGCCTTGCAGGCCCTTTTTCCACTGTGCGACGGTGTGGCTTTGGATACGCGCCGAGGGCAACGTCAAACCGCTGGCAATGGCCAGTCGGGTCCCGCCTTGCAGACTTTGAAGCAAGCCGCTGAGCATGGCCGCGTTGCGGTAGGGCGTTTCGATCCACAGCTGTGTCTGGCCGCTTTTGTGGGCCAGCGATTCGAGCTGTTTGAGGCGAGCAGAACGCTCGCCAGCATCTTGGGGCAGGTAGCCCACAAATGCAAAGTTCTGACCGTTGAGGCCACTGCTGGCCAAGGCCAGCAGCAAAGACACAGGACCGACAAGAGGAATCACCTGCAGACCCAAATCGTGCGCGGCCCGCACCACAGAGCTGCCGGGGTCTGCTACAGCGGGCATGCCCGCCTCGCTGACCAGGCCGATGTCGTGGCCTCGCAGAGCCGCTGACAGCAGGGGTTTGCCATCAAAGCCGGATTGGTGGTCGCCTTTTTTGTGCACATGGCGCGGCAATTCGGTGATCTCTTGTTCCGCCAGTGGTGCCAACAGCGGGTGCGATTCACCCACGCGCTTGAGAAAGGCGCGGGTGCTTTTGGCGCTTTCGCACACCCAGTGCCTCAGTTCAGCGGACACAGCCAGGGTGCTGACAGGCAAGACATCGCTGATCGGGGCTTGCTCGGCGCAGCCAAAATCCAGCGGGGTGGGCACCAGAAACAGGCGGCCTTTGTGGGCAGGTGCGTTCACAGCAGTTTCACTCCGGCTTGACGCAGCAGGCGTGCGGTGCGGATCAAGGGCAGGCCAATCAGCGCTGTGGGGTCGTCGTTCTCGATGGATTCGAGCAGTGCAATGCCCAAGCCTTCGCTTTTGGCGCTGCCAGCACAGTCGTAGGGTTTTTCGGCTTGCAGGTACGCCTCGATTTCGTCGTCGCTCAGCTCGCGAAAGACCACGCGCACGGCGGCCAGATCGACCGCTTCAAAGCCGGTGGCCAGGCACACCACAGCCAATGCGGTTTGAAACACCACGGTTTGCCCGCGCATCTGACGCAGTTGTTGCACGGCGCGGGCGTGTTCACCGGGTTTGCCCAAAGGCACTCCGGCCATATCGGCCACCTGGTCTGAGCCAATCACCACCGATTCGGGGTGTTTGGCTGCTACCGCTTTGGCTTTGGCCAGGGCGAGGCGCAGGGCCAGATCACGGGGCGATTCATCTGTTGCGGGGGTTTCGTCAACATCGGGTGCAGCCACTGAAAACGGGATCCGCAGACGCTCCATCAGTTCGCGGCGGTAGCGCGAGGTCGAGCCCAGCACCACCGGGCGGTTTGGGATGGAATTCAGAAGGGTTGCAGAAATGCTCATGGGGGTGATTCTCTTACACTGCAGGGATGGAAAAAAAGTCAGACCCCTCGCATTTGGATGTCGTTGCCTTTGCCCGCGATGGTGCAAGCCTTGAAGGGCAGTTGCCTTTGACCGCTTTGCAGCGTTTGCACGATGAGCAGGTCGCCGGTGGCTTGCAAGCCGGCCTGGTGGGATGGCGCTTGGAAGGTCGTCTGGTGCCGCTCTCGGGCGATGCCGATCAGATCTGGCTGAACCTGCAAGCTTCCGTCGCTTTGCCCATGCAGTGCCAGCGTTGTCTGACCCCCGTGCTGGTGACGGTGGCGACGGTGCGCTCTTTCCGTTTTGTGGCCGATGAGGCCACGGCCGCCGCGCTGGACGATGAGGCCGAAGAAGATATTTTGGTCGTCAGCCGCGACTTTGATGCGCTGGCTTTGGTGGAAGATGAGTTGATTTTGTCCTTGCCCTTGGTGCCTTTGCACGAGGTTTGCCCGCAGGCCTTGCCCATGTCGGCGGCAGACCCCGAATTTGAGACGGCTGCGGTCAAGCCCAATCCGTTTGGGGTGCTGGCAGGGTTCAAGACCGGCAAGTCTTGATCTTTGCGGCTCTGCATGGCCAAGTCGCATGTCTTAGGCTATAATTCAAGGCTTCGCCCAGCGGTTTGCTGAGCAACAAACTGTCATCAACCAGAAGCTGCGTTGTATTTGCGCGGCCTCCTCAAGCTTCCAAGGAGCCACCATGGCTGTTCAGCAAAACAAAAAATCGCCTTCCAAGCGCGGCATGCACCGTTCGCACAATGCTTTGAATGTGCCGGGCATCGCAGTGGAGCCTACAACAGGTGAAACACACCTGCGTCACCACATCAGTCCCAACGGTTTTTACCGTGGCCGCCAAGTGCTGAAAAACAAATCCGAAGCCTGAGCGGCGTCAGCCCTCAAGCCGCAAGAGGCCCGGCGCTACTTTTAAAGTAGCAACGGGCTTTTGTTTTTGTGGCTTTTGATTTGTATTTCTTCAGTTTGAGTCCAAGGATGCCATGACCTCAGAAAGCCCGATCACTGTGGCCGTTGATTGCATGGGCGGTGACCACGGTCCGCGGATCACGTTGGCCGCTTGCCGCCGTTTTCTGTCGAATCACCCGGAGGCGCATTTGCTTTTGGTGGGCCGGCCCGAAACACTGGCGGGTTTGTCCGATCCCCGCGCACGCATTGTTTCGGCCACTGAAGTGGTCGAAATGGACGACTCCCTTGAAGTTGCACTTCGCAAGAAAAAAGACTCCTCTATGCGTGTGGCCATTGAGCAGGTGCGCGACGGCAAAGCCGGTGCGGCGGTGTCTGCAGGCAACACAGGCGCGCTCATGGCGATTGCCCGCTATGTGCTCAAGACCATGGATGGCATTGATCGACCGGCCATAGCAGGCCAAATGCCCAATTTCAAGGGCGGCGGCACCACCATGCTCGATTTGGGGGCCAATGTCGATTGCACCCCTGAGCACTTGTTGCAGTTTGCCGTGATGGGCTCCGCCCTGGTATCCGTGCTGCAAGACAAGCAAAACCCCACGGTGGGCTTGCTCAATATTGGTGAAGAGGCCATCAAAGGGAACGAAATCATCAAAAAAACCGGTGAACTTTTGCGATCTGCCGGCAATATGGGCGATTTGAACTTTCATGGCAATGTGGAAGGCAATGACATTTTCAAGGGCACCGTGGACATCGTGGTCTGTGACGGTTTTGTCGGCAATGTGGCACTCAAGGCCAGCGAAGGCTTGGCAACCATGATCGGTGGGTTTCTGAGAACCGAGTTTTCTCGCAACATCTTGACTAAAATTGCAGCACTTTTGGCTTATCCGGTCTTATCTGCATTTAAAAATCGCGTCGATCACCGCCGATACAACGGTGCAGCTTTGCTGGGTTTGCGGGGCTTGGTGTTCAAGAGCCATGGATCGGCCGATGAGGTGGCTTTTGAGATGGCCCTGAACCGGGCTTATGATGCAAGCCGAAACCAATTGCTGGACCGCGTTCGCGAACGCATCGCGCATGCCGCCCCCCTGTTGATGGGCGCGCAAGTGGATCATGCAGAACCCGCGGTCACCACACCATGAGAATTTTTTCACGCATTTTGGGCACAGGCAGCTACCTGCCGGAAAAACGCCTGACCAACGCTGACCTGGCCGCCGAATTGGCGCAACAAGGCGTGGAAACGTCGGACGACTGGATTGTTGAGCGTACCGGCATCCGTGCCCGTCACTTTGCGGCCGACGCTCAAGGCAGCAGCGACTTGGCGACAGAAGCCGCACGCCAAGCGCTGGGCGCCGCAGGCATTTCAGCCGACGATCTCGACCTGATCATCGTCGCGACCTCGACGCCGGACATGGTCTTTCCTTCTGTGGCAACCATGGTGCAGCACAAGCTGGGCGCCGCAGGTTGCCCGGCGTTTGACGTGCAAGCCGTCTGCAGCGGTTTTATTTATGCGCTGACCATTGCCGATTCGATGATCCAGTCGGGTTCGGCCAAGTGCGCTCTGGTGATCGGTTCGGAGGTGTTCAGCCGCATCTTGGACTTCCAAGACCGCACGACTTGCGTGTTGTTCGGTGACGGCGCAGGTGCCGTCATTTTGGAGGCCTCTGACCAGCCCGGCATTTTGGCCACCGATTTGCACGCTGACGGCAAATACAAAGACATTTTGTGTGTCCCTGGCCACGTCAATCGGGGTGGCATTTTGGGCGACCCGGTGCTCAAAATGGATGGCCAAGCCGTGTTCAAACTGGCGGTGGGCGTGCTCGAAGACACTGCGCGCGCCAGTCTGGCCAAGGCCAATTTGACCGATGCCGACATTGACTGGCTGATCCCGCACCAAGCCAACATCCGCATCATGCAAAGCACCGCCAAGAAATTGAAGGTCTCTGTTGACAAAGTGGTGGTGACCGTCGATCAGCATGGCAACACCTCGGCCGCCTCGATTCCGCTGGCACTGGACACTGCTGTGCGCGATGGACGCATCCAGCGCGGCCAGACCCTCATGCTTGAAGGCGTGGGCGGCGGCTTCACCTGGGGCTCGGTGCTCTTGCGTTATTGATTGCCATGAATTGGACAGGCATGGGTCGGCGGTTGGTGGCACGCCTCGAATCGCTCTCTCAGATTTTTTACCGACCCCATATTTGCACATGACCACATTTGCTTTCATTTTTCCCGGCCAAGGCTCCCAATCGGTGGGCATGTTGGACGTTTGGGGTGACCACCCCGTGGTGCTCGAAGCCCTCCAAGAAGCCTCTGACGCCTTGGGCGAAGACGTGGCCCAACTGATCCACGAAGGCCCCAAAGAAGCGCTGGCCTTGACCACCAACACCCAACCCGTGATGCTGGTCTCGGCCGTGGCGGCTTACCGTGCTTGGTTGGCTGAAGGCGGTGTCAAGCCGTCCGTGGTGGCGGGGCACTCGCTGGGCGAGTACAGCGCTCTGGTGGCCTCAGGCGTTTTGACGCTGGCGCAAGCCGCGCCCCTGGTGCGCCTGCGTGCCGCCGCCATGCAAGAAGCCGTGCCAGTGGGCATGGGCGCGATGGCCGCCATTCTGGGTTTGGCCTCCGACAAAGTCATTGCCGGATGCCAAGAAGCACAAGCCACATTCCCTGCAGGCAGCGCCGAAGTGGTGCAAGCTGCAAACTTCAATGACGCGGCGCAAACCGTGATTGCCGGCAGCAAGGCCGCCGTGGACAAAGCCTGCGAAGTGCTCAAGGGCATGGGTGCCAAGCGCGCGCTGCTCTTGCCCGTGTCGGCCCCGTTCCATTCGAGCCTGATGAAGCCCGCTGCTGAAAAGCTGCGCGAGAAACTGACCACCTTGAAGCTGGGCGAGCCCCAGATTCCGGTGCTCAACAACATCGATGTGGCCATCGAAACCGATGCCGACCGCATCCGCGATGCGCTGTACCGTCAGGCTTTTGGTCCGGTGCGCTGGGTGGAATGTGTGCAGGCCATCAAGGCGCTTGGCGCTACAACCCTTGTTGAATGCGGCCCCGGCAAAGTGCTGGCGGGCATGACCAAGCGCATCGATGCTGAATTGAACGGTCTGGCGCTTTACGATCCCGCCACCCTGGCTGAAGTGAAAGGACTCCTCGCATGAGCGAAGCACACAAACAAATTGCACTGGTCACTGGCGCATCTCGCGGCATCGGTGCAGCCATTGCCCTGCACCTGGCGCAACAAGGTTTTGTGGTCATTGGCACCGCCACCAGCGATGCCGGCGCTGCCAAGATCAGCCAAGCGCTGTCGGCCTTCCCCGGCAGCCGGGGTGCAAATCTGAACGTGAACGACGCCGCCGCGGGCGAAGCCTTGATCGACGCCATCGTCAAGGAGCACGGCGGCCTGCAGGTGCTGGTCAACAACGCGGGCATCACCCGCGACACTTTGGCCATGCGCATGAAGGACGACGATTGGGACGCGGTGCTGGACACCAACCTCAAAGCCGTGTTCCGCATGAGCCGCGCCGTGATCCGACCCATGATGAAGCAGCGCTATGGTCGCATCATCAGCATCACCAGCGTGGTGGGCGCATCCGGCAACCCAGGGCAGGCCAACTACGCCGCCGCCAAGGCCGGTGTGGCGGGCATGACCCGCGCGCTGGCCCGTGAACTGGGCAGCCGAAACATCACCGTCAACTGCGTGGCCCCTGGTTTCATCGAGACCGATATGACCGCCAGCCTGCCCGAGGAGCAACACAAAGCCTTGTTGGGCCAGATTCCTCTGGGCCATCTGGGCCAACCCGAAGACATCGCGCATGCTGTGGCCTATCTGGCCGGCAAGCACGCGGGTTATGTCACCGGACAAGAATTGCATGTCAATGGCGGCATGTTCATGGCCTGATTCATCAGCCGATTGGCAGAAACGCCTTCCGGACAGGTAAAATCTCCATTTTTCACAACCCTCAGAGGGACCCTATGAGCGATATCGAAGCACGTGTCAAGAAAATCATTGCCGAACAACTCGGCGTTGAAGAGTCACAAGTCACCAACGAAAAAGCCTTTGTGGCTGATCTGGGTGCCGACTCCCTGGACACAGTGGAATTGGTGATGGCACTCGAAGACGAGTTTGGCATCGAGATTCCTGACGAAGACGCAGAAAAAATCACCACGGTGCAAGCTGCGATCGACTACGCCCAAAGCAAGAAGGCCTGATCGACGATGACCCGGCGCCGCGTTGTTGTCACGGGTTTGGGATGCATCAGCCCCGTGGGCAACACGGTCGCTGAGGCATGGTCAAACTTGATTGCCGGTCAATCCGGCATTGGCCCGATCACACTTTTTGATGCTTCAGCCGTGGCCTGCCGGTTTGCGGGTGAGGTCAAAAACTTTGATCTCGAGTCCTACATGTCTTCCAAAGAAGCGAGGACCATGGACCGATTTATCCATTTTGGTATCGCTGCTGCGGCGCAGGCCATCCAAGACGCTGGCTTGCCCAGTGGTGACGCTCTGGGTGAAGAAGAGGCTTGCCGCACGGGTGTGGTGATTGGTTCAGGCATTGGTGGCTTACCGCTGATCGAAGAAACCCACATCGAGTACGTGGCGCGCGGCGCTCGCCGCATTTCTCCATTTTTTGTGCCTGCTTCGATCATCAACATGATCTCGGGGCATGTATCGATGCGCAGCGGTTTCAAGGGGCCCAACTTGGCCGTGGTCACGGCTTGCACCACAGGTTTGCACAGCATCGGCGAAGCCGGTCGCTTGATCGAGTACGGCGATGCGGATGTGATGATCGCTGGTGGATCAGAAGCTTGTGTCTCACCCTTGGGTGTCGGTGGCTTTGCGGCCATGCGCGCCCTGTCGACCCGAAATGACGAACCCACATTGGCATCTCGCCCCTGGGACAAAGACCGTGATGGTTTTGTTCTGGGCGAAGGCGCTGGGGTGATGGTGCTCGAGGAGTATGAACATGCCAAGGCACGTGGGGCCAAGATTTATGCCGAGCTGGCTGGCTATGGCATGAGCGCCGATGCGGGTCACATGACGGCGCCGAGCATGGACGGGCCGCGTCGTGCCATGGTCAACGCCATGCGCAACGCGGGTGTCAACGCCAGCCAAATCGATTACTTGAACGCGCATGGCACCTCCACCCCCTTGGGTGACATCAACGAAACCAACGCCATCAAGGCGGCTTTGGGTGAACACGCGTACAAGACCGTGGTCAGTTCCACCAAATCCATGACGGGTCACCTTTTGGGCGGTGCCGGCGGTATTGAAAGCGTGTTCACCGTGTTGGCGCTGCACCATCAAAAAGTGCCGCCAACCATCAACCTGAACAACCCTGACCCGGAATGCGATTTGGACTACTGTGCCAACACGGCACGCGATATGACAATCGACGTCGCCTTGAAAAACAACTTCGGTTTTGGCGGCACCAACGGCTCCTTGGTCTTCAAACGCATTTGACGATCTGAAAGCCAGGCTGAGCTCATGCACAACGCCCCACCAGTGGTTTACCCGGTGGGGCGTTTTTTTGGGGGCATTGGCTGCTGGGTGGTTTTGGTGCTGATGGGTGCTCTGGGTTTGTTGTGTTGGCAGTTCTTCAGCCATGCGGAAGGTGTCCGGCTCGGGGGGGCTTGGATGCTTTGGCTTGTCTCTTCGGGCTGGGCGCTTTGGTTGGCACCGCAAGAAGCATCCGATCGCGGCCACTTGGCATGGTCCGACGGGCTATGGCATTGGCGCGATGAAAACAAGCAAGAGTGGGCTGTGCATTTGAATCCCTTGGTCGATTTTGGCCAGTCATTGTGGGTCTCTTATCGGGCCATCAACGATGCCCGCTGGATGGGCGGGCGACCACAGTTCGCATGCGTTCACCAAGCCAGCATGCCCTTGTCTTGGCATGGTTTTCGATGCGCGGTATATTCGCGCCCATCGGAGACCGGCCAGCTGCCCGAGCGGCATCCGACAGCCCGAAAAATCTGATCACAGCATTCATGCAAGAGTGCTGGTTTTTCAAATCAAGGTGATACCGATGAAGACGATGACATGGAAAAAATGCGCCATATCTTGGACGGGCGTACTGGCGCTCATGGGCGCTGCAGCAGGTTTTGCGCCGACCTCCTCCATGGCGCAAGGTGTTCCAACTTTGGCGCGTGGCTTGCCTGACTTCACGGAATTGGTGGAGCAGGTGGGTCCCTCGGTCGTGAACATCCGCACGCTCGAAAAGGCTCGGGCCAACGCCGCTGGCGCTGCCGGTTCCGATGAAGAGATGCAAGAACTTTTTCGTCGATTTTTTGGCATTCCCATGCCCAACGCGCCGCGTCAATCTCCCCGGCCCAATCGTTCACCAGCGCCAGAAGAACCACAACCCCGGGGTGTGGGTTCGGGCTTCATTCTCAGCGCTGATGGCTTCATCATGACCAACGCCCATGTGGTGGAGGGAGCCGACGAAGTGATGGTGACTTTGACCGACAAGCGCGAGTTCAAGGCCCGCATTGTGGGTGCGGACAAACGCACCGATGTGGCGGTTGTCAAAATTCAGGCCACCGGCCTGCCGGCCGTGAAAGTGGGCGATGTCAGTCGTTTGAAAGTGGGGGAGTGGGTGATGGCGATTGGCTCACCGTTTGGGCTTGAAAATTCCGTCACCGCTGGCATTGTCAGCGCCAAGCAGCGCGACACTGGCGAATACCTGCCATTCATCCAGACCGATGTGGCGATCAATCCGGGCAATTCAGGCGGACCGCTGATCAATATGCGCGGAGAAGTGGTGGGCATCAACAGCCAGATCTACTCGCGCTCTGGCGGCTTCATGGGCATCTCCTTTGCCATTCCAATGGACGAGGCGGTGCGGGTGAGTGAACAATTGCGCAGCACCGGTCGCGTCACGCGTGGGCGCATCGGTGTTCAAATTGCACCGGTCACCAAAGAGGTCGCCGAGTCGATTGGTTTGGGCAAGGCGCAAGGCGCTTTGGTGCGCGGCGTGGAAGCCGGTGCGCCGGCAGACAGCGCGGGCGTGGAGGCAGGGGACATCATCACCCGGTTCGACGGCAAAGCGATTGAGAAAATGTCCGACCTGCCCCGTTGGGTGGGCAATACCAAGCCCGGCACACGTGCGCCGATCACCGTGTTCCGACGCGGTGTCAGCAAGGAGTTGTTCATCACTGTGGCTGAGATCGAGTCTGAAAAAACGGAAGCGCCGGCCGCCGAGAAAAAAACCGCGCCGGCCAAAGCCACCACATTGGGCTTGACGGTGAGTGACATCTCGGTCGCTCAAAAGAAAGAGTTGCGTGTGCGTGGTGGCGTGATGGTGGACAGTGTCGGCGACGCGGCTGCCCGGGCAGGTATTTTGGAGGGCGATCTGATTTTGGCAGTGGCCAACACGGAGGTCTCCAGTGTGAAAGAGTTTGAGGCGGTGGTCAGCAAACTCGACAAGAGCCGTCCGGTGAGTCTTTTGATCAAGCGGGGCGATGCGGCTCAGTACGTTTTGATCAGACCGAGCAAGTGAGCGGGATGCCGGTGTGTCAAGAGCCCTGTCGGTTTGTTGGGTTATTGAGCGCCAGAATCCAGTGTTACAAATTTTTTCCTCAGTGAGTCCAGCGGGGTTCAATGTATGCAACAACTAACTTTAATGGGTTCTCCTACCGAATTTGGATAAAATCAGACGTCTTGACCATGAATTCATGGCATCTCAGGCAGGTTCGAATTCACGATGCGAGATTCCCCATGAGAATCCACCGCGGATACACAGACCTTCCACAAGTTGTTCCCAAAAATGTTCTGGGGCTTGTGAATAAGTTGTGGATAAATTCCCTGTTGCAAAGCAGCAACGACCAGTCTGAAGCGTTTTTGGGGCTGTACGGATGGGGCAATTTGCCTACAATGAAGTCCCAACTATCGCAGTTGCCATAGATTGTTGGTTCAGGGCGCGTCATCACCAGACGCGCCCTTTTTTCTTTTTCGGATCCTGTATCCACCAACACTTGCAGAACTTGCTTGATGAATCACATCAGAAATTTTTCGATCATTGCGCACATTGACCACGGTAAATCCACGCTGGCTGATCGTTTGATTCAACGTTGCGGTGGACTCGAAGCCCGTGACATGGAGGCCCAGGTGCTCGACTCGATGGACATCGAGAAAGAGCGCGGCATCACCATCAAGGCGCAAACCGCTGCGCTGCAATACAAGGCCCAAGACGGGCAGATTTACAATCTCAACCTGATCGACACACCCGGGCATGTCGATTTCTCTTACGAAGTCTCGCGCTCTTTGTCTGCATGCGAAGGGGCTTTGCTGGTGGTCGATGCCAGCCAAGGCGTTGAAGCCCAAACCGTCGCCAACTGTTACACCGCGCTCGACCTGGGTGTGGAAGTGGTGCCGGTGCTCAACAAAATGGACCTGCCCAACGCCGATCCAGACAACGCCAAATCAGAAATCGAAGACGTGATTGGCATCGACGCGGATGACGCCATTCCCTGCTCGGCCAAGACTGGCATGGGGGTTGATGACATATTGGAAGCGGTGGTGGCCCGCATCCCACCGCCCAAGGGCAACCCAGATGCCCCATTGCGCGCCATGATCATCGACAGCTGGTTCGACAGCTATGTCGGCGTGGTCATGCTGGTGCGCGTGGTCGATGGCCAGTTGCTCAAAAACGAACGCATTCGGATGATGGCCAGCAACGCCGTCTATGAAGCCGGCAGCCTGGGTGTGTTCACCCCGGCCAACCAGCCGCGCGAGTCGCTCAAGGCCGGCGAGGTGGGCTACATCATTGCCGGCATCAAAGAGTTGCAAGCGGCCAAGGTGGGCGACACCGTCACCCTGGAAAAAAAGCTGCCCAACAACCTTGGGCCAGCCACCGAGGCCTTGCCTGGCTTCAAGGAAATCCAGCCCCAAGTTTTTGCGGGTTTGTACCCCACAGAAGCCAACCAATACGACGGCCTGCGCGACGCGCTGGAAAAGCTCAAGCTCAACGACGCGTCTTTGCATTACGAACCTGAAGTCTCTCAAGCGCTGGGCTTTGGCTTCCGTTGCGGTTTTTTGGGCTTGCTGCACATGGAAATCGTGCAAGAGCGACTCGAACGCGAGTTTGACCAAGACCTGATCACCACAGCGCCCAGCGTGGTGTACCAAGTGGTCCAGCCCGATGGCGAAGTGGTCATGGTGGAAAATCCATCCAAAATGCCCGACCAGGGCAAGCTGCAAGAGATCCGCGAGCCCATTGTCACGGTGCACCTGTACATGCCGCAAGACTATGTCGGCCCCGTGATGACACTGGCCAACCAAAAGCGTGGTGTGCAGCTCAACATGGCTTACCACGGCCGCCAGGTCATGTTGACCTATGAGATGCCGTTGGGCGAGATCGTGCTGGACTTCTTTGACAAGCTCAAATCGGTCAGCCGGGGTTATGCCTCGATGGATTACGAATTCAAGGAGTTTCGAGCGTCTGACGTGGTGAAGGTCGACATCTTGCTCAACGGCGAGAAGGTCGATGCCTTGTCCATCATCGTGCACCGTTCACAGTCTCAGTACCGTGGCCGTGCCGTGGTGGCCAAGATGCGTGAGATCATCAGCCGCCAGATGTTTGACGTGGCGATTCAGGCGGCCATTGGTGCCAACATCATTGCCCGTGAAAGCATCAAGGCTTTGCGCAAAAA
Source organism: Comamonadaceae bacterium (assembly GCA_027485235.1). Lineage (GTDB taxonomy): Bacteria > Pseudomonadota > Gammaproteobacteria > Burkholderiales > Burkholderiaceae_C > Limnohabitans_A. The sequence goes on along the minus strand of JAIXRJ010000009.1, from coordinate 8,322 downwards.
CGTGCTGGCCAAGTGCTACGGTGGCGATATTTCGCGCAAACGCAAACTGCTTGAAAAGCAAAAAGCGGGTAAAAAGCGCATGAAACAAATTGGTTCGGTTGAGGTGCCTCAAGAGGCGTTCTTGGCGATTTTGCAGGTGGAAGATTGATGCCCTTTTTAACGTCTTTGGTACTGGCCGCTTTTGTCGGCTATGCCGGTGCTTGGTATCTGGGCTTTCTGGAAGGCAACTTTGCCTTGCTTTTGCTGATGGCCACTGTGGTCACGGGCATCTATTGGCTGGCCGAGCGCTTCGTGTTCCTGCCGCAGCGCCAAAAAGCGGTGGCACAGCTCGAGGCTGAAACCGATCAACGCCGCGCCGAGTTGTCCAAAATGGGCATCGACAAGGTGGACACCGACATCCGCGAGTCCCGCGACAAGTTGCTCATGCAGCCCTGGTGGCTGGACTGGACCGCTGGACTGTTTCCGGTCATCGTGGTGGTGTTTGTGTTGCGCTCGTTCTTGTTCGAGCCCTTCAAGATCCCCTCGGGCTCCATGATTCCGACCTTGCACATTGGCGACCTGATTTTGGTGAACAAATTCCATTATGGTGTGCGCTTGCCGGTGGCCAACACCAAGCTCACCGAAGGCACACCCGTGCAGCGCGGCGATGTGATGGTGTTCCGTTACCCACCCAAACCCAGCGTGGATTACATCAAACGCGTGGTGGGTTTGCCCGGTGACGAGGTGGCTTACCTGAACAAAAGGCTGACCATCAACGGCAAACCGGTGCCGACCGAGCTGATGCCTGATTTCTTTGACGAGTCGACCATGAGGTACCACCAACAGCGCCGAGAAATGCTGGGACTCAAACCGCACCAAACGCTTCAAGACGATGACCGTCCGGCCTTCGTGCCTGGGGCAGATCCGTTCCCCGGCCGCGAAAACTGCAATTACACCGTCGAAGGCGTCACTTGCAAAGTCCCAGCGGGTCACTATTTCATGATGGGCGACAACCGAGACAACTCGCTCGATTCGCGCTACTTTGGATTTGTGCCGGATGGCAACATCGTGGGCAAAGCCTTTTTTGTTTGGATGAATTTCGGCGACCTGCGGCGCATTGGCGCTTTTGACTGAGTTGCGCGTGGCCACTTCACCCGCATTGTCTGATTTGCAAATCCGCTTGGGCTACGCCTTTGGCCAGGCGAGTTTGCTCCAGCAAGCGGTCACGCACCGCAGTTTCAGCGCTGACCACTACGAGCGCTTGGAGTTTTTGGGTGACTCGGTGCTCAACTTGGCTGTCTCGCACCTGCTCTATGCCCAACTTGTCGACCTGCCTGAAGGCGACTTGTCGCGTGTGAGGGCCAATCTGGTCAAGCAAGACACCCTGCACCAATTGGCCAAAACACTGGACTTGTCTGCCGTGATGCGTTTGGGTGAAGGCGAGATGCGCTCCGGCGGGCAGGGCAGACCTTCCATTCTGGCGGACATGGTCGAAGCCATCATCGGTGCCGTCTATCTGGACGGCGGCTACAAGGATGCTCAAGACTTGGTGGAGCGATTGTTTGCCCAAGTGGACATCAAACCCGATATGCAGGCCGTGGGCAAAGACCCCAAAACCGAGTTGCAAGAATGGTTGCAAGGGCGCAGACTGGCTCTGCCCAAATACACCGTGGTCGGTACCTCCGGGGCGGCGCATCGACAGCAATTTGAGGTCTCGTGCGAAGTGACTGAATTGCGCCAAACCCAACAAGGCTCGGGCGCATCGCGTCGCGCTGCCGAACAAGCAGCGGCAGCCGCCATGCTGCAGACCCTGAAATCTGAAAGCGCCGCATGAGCACCGACAAAAAAACACCTGAAACTGAACGCACGCCGCAAGAGCCAACCCTGCGCCGCCCCGTTCAAATTGCGGGTGTGACCATTCAGCCACGCGACGCAACGGAAGGCGCTGCCTTGCCTCCCGTTGCGGCTGCAACTGCGCCCGTGCCAGTCGAGGGCCAGCATTGCGGCCTGGTGGCCATTGTCGGAAAACCCAACGTGGGCAAGTCGACCTTGCTCAACGCCCTGGTCGGACAAAAGATCAGCATCACCTCGCGCAAAGCCCAGACCACGCGCCATCGCATCACCGGCATCCGCACCCAAGGCGCGGCGCAGTATGTGTTTGTGGACACCCCCGGTTTCCAGACCATCCACGGCACCGCACTCAACAAGTCGCTGAACAAAACCGTGGTCGGCGCGGTGAGCGATGTGGATTTGGTCTTGTTCGTGGTCGAGGCGGGCAGCTTCACCACGGCTGACGCCAAGGTGCTGGCGCTGCTCAAGCCCGGCATTCCGGTCTTGTTGGTGGCCAACAAACTCGACAACGTGCACCGCCGTGGCGATATCGCCCCTTGGTTGCGCGAGATGCAAGAGCGCCTCGCCTTCACAGAGTTTTTCCCCATGTCGGCCAAGCAGCCCAAAGACATTGAGCGCTTGCTCGGTGTTTGCGAAAAATACCTGCCTGAGCAGCCTTGGTGGCATGCCGAAGACGAACTGACCGACCGCAGCGAGAAGTTCCTTGCCAGCGAAATGGTGCGCGAAAAACTCTTTCGCCTGACGGGTGACGAGTTGCCTTACACCTCCACGGTGGTGATCGACAAGTTCGAAGAAGAAGCGGGCCGCACCGCCAAGCGCATGCTGCGCATCGCCGCCACCATCGTGGTCGAGCGCGAAGGCCACAAGGCCATGGTGATCGGTGACAAGGGCGAAAAACTCAAGCGCATCGGCACCGAAACCCGCGTCGAGTTGGAAAAGCTGCTGGACGCCAAAGTCTTCATTGAGCTGTGGGTGAAAGTGCGCTCGGGTTGGGCCGACGACGAAGCCCGCGTGCGCAGCTTCGGCTACGAGTAATTTCTCCGTCAATGGCCACCCAGCGGATCGCAGACGAGCCAGCCTATGTGCTGCACCGCTACGACTGGAGCGAAACCAGTCTGATCTTGGAGGTCTTCACCCGCCACCACGGCCGGGTGGCTTTGGTGGCCAAGGGGGCCAAACGCCCGACATCGAGTTTTCGCCCTGTGCTGCTGCCTTTGCAGCCTTTGTCGCTGGCGTTTGGGGGCGACGGCGATATCCGCACCCTCAAATCGGCCGAATGGGTGGGCGGGCACGTCATGCCCACGGGCGAGGCGCTGCTGTCCGGTTATTACCTCAATGAACTGCTGATGCGGCTGACCGCGCGCGACGACCCGCACCCCGCTTTGTTCGAGGTGTATGCCGCCGCCGTTCGTCTGCTGGCCAGTGGCGACCCCGATGCGCTGCAGTGGGCCTTGCGCGGCTTTGAGTTGTTGCTGCTGCGCGAAATGGGCCTCTTGCCCGCCCTGAACCTGCAGACCCTGACCCTCAAGCCTTTGTCGCCCACCGTCAGTTATGCCTTGGTGCCCGAGGCGGGCCTGCAGTGGGTGAGTGATGACCCGCGCCACGCCTTGCGTGGCGAACAGTGGTTGTCGCTTCAAGCGGCACTCGACCAGCCCCATCCGCTGACGGCTTTGCTGCGCGACTGCGCTGACTTGCTGGTGCAGCTGCAGCGCCCCTTGCGCCTTTTGCTCAACTACCATTGCGGTGTGGGCGCTTTGCGCACCCGCCAAATGATGCTGGACCTGCAAACCTTATGAACACAACACAAAGCGTGGCCCTGTCGGTCAACGTCAACAAAGTCGCCTTGCTGCGCAACTCGCGCCACCTGGGCATTCCCAGTGTGGTTCGTGCTGCCGAGCTGTGCCTGCAAGCGGGCGCGAACGGCATCACCATCCACCCCCGGCCCGATGAGCGCCACATCCGCGCCAGCGACGTGCCCGAACTTCACGCCCTCATGCAGGCCTGGCCTGAGCGCGAGTTCAACATCGAAGGCAACCCGGTCCACAACCTGATGGACCATGTGCGCGCTGTGCGCCCGCACCAGGTGACCTTTGTGCCCGACAGCGAAGGCCAGTTCACCAGCGACCACGGCTGGGCCTTCCCGCAAGACGCCGAGCGCCTGAAACCCCTGATCGTCGAATGCAAGGCGCTGGGTGTGCGCGTGAGCCTGTTCATGGACCCGATTCCTGAGCAAATGGCCGCCGCCCGCGCTGCAGGTGCTGACCGGGTTGAGCTGTACACCGAGCCCTATGCGGCCACCTGGGGCACGCCAGAGAACGCCGCCCAGCTGCAGTGTTATGCCGATGCCGCGCAAGCCGCACTGGCTGCGGGCTTGGGTGTGAACGCCGGCCACGACCTGAACCGCGACAACCTGCCCGCCTTTGTGGCGGCCGTCAAAGGCCTGCAAGAAGTCTCGATCGGCCACGCCTTCATGGCCGATGCGCTGGAGCTGGGTTACGCCGCCACGGTGCAAGCGTATTTGGCCTGCCTGCAAAAATGATCTACGGCATCGGCACCGACATCTGCGATATCCGTCGCATCCGTGCCAGCTTGGAGCGGCACGGCGAGCGCTTTGCCGCCAAAGTCTTGAGCGACGCCGAGATGGCCACCTGGAAAGCGCGCAGCGCCCGCTGGCCCGAACGTGGTGTGCGTTATTTGGCCACACGGTTCTCGGCCAAAGAGGCTTTCAGCAAAGCCATTGGCCTGGGCATGCGCATGCCCATGACCTGGCGCCTGTGTGAAGTGGGCAAACTGCCCAGCGGCCAGCCGGTCATCGTGTTGCACGGGGTGCTCAAAGAATGGTTTGAAGCCAAGGGCCTACAAGCCCACATCACTGTGACCGACGAATCCGAATACGCCGCGAGTTTTTGTGTGGTCGAGACCCGACAAACTTCAGCAGAACTTGCACCGAACTTCGCAGCGAACTCCCGCGCCCCTTGATTTGTGGTGCTTCGCCCCGAACTGCCTTTTCACGCACAAAGACAATCATGAGCCTCCACGCCCCCCTGATCATCGACATGGCTGGCACCACTTTGACCGACGTGGACCGCCTTCGCTTGGCCCATCCGCTGGTCGGCGGCATGATTTTGTTTGGCCGCAACTGGCAAAGCCGGGCGCAACTGACCGATTTGTGCGCCGACATCAAAAGCACACGTACAGACCTGTTGATTGCGGTGGACCATGAAGGCGGGCGCGTGCAGCGCTTTCGCACCGACGGCTTCACCCATTTGCCGCCCATGCGAGCCCTGGGCGAACTCTGGTCGCAAGACGACAAGGGCCAGCCCGGATCGGGCGTGCTCAAGGCCTGTGAAGCGGCCACGTCGGCAGGCTTTGTGCTGGCCAGCGAGCTGCGTGCTTGCGGGGTGGATTTCAGTTTCACCCCCGTGCTCGATTTGGACCACGGCGAAAGCGGCGTCATTGGCGACCGTGCCTTCGCCCGTGACCCGCGCGTGGTGAGCCTGCTGGCCCGCAGCCTGATGCAGGGCCTGCTTCAAGCGGGCATGGACAATTGCGGCAAACATTTCCCGGGGCATGGCGCCGTCAAGGCCGACTCGCATGTGGCCCTGCCCGTCGACAAACGCAGCCTCAAAGCCATTCTGGCCGACGATGCGCAGCCTTACCGTTGGTTGGGCAGTGTGCTCACGGCCGTGATGCCCGCCCATGTGATCTACAGCAAGGTGGACAGCCGCCCAGCCGGATTTTCGGCGCGTTGGCTGCAAGACATTTTGCGTGCGCAGCTGGGCTTTCAGGGCGTGGTCTGCACCGACGACCTGTCGATGGCCGCCGCCCGCCAAATGGACGGCCGCACCCTCAGCTACACCGAAGCCGTGATCACTGCCTTGCATGCCGGGTGCGACCTGGCCTTGCTGTGCAACCGCTCTGCCGTGAACGGTGGGGCTGAATTGGACGAGGTGCTCGACCAGCTGGCCGAAGCCCAACTCAAAGGCCAGTGGACACCGAGCGACATCAGCGAAGAGCGCCGTTTGGACCTTTTGCCCCGATCGCCTGCCCGCCCATGGGACAAGTTGGTGCGCTCTGCCGACTACATGCAGGCGCTTGACCGTCTGCCTTGACCTGAATGGACACTTGAATGAACTGGATCGCGCGCATCTTCATGGGCTTGCTCGGCCTGGTTTTCTTGGCCGCCTTGCTCTTGGGCTTGCTTTGCTACATCGTTTATGCGGCCATTCGCTGGCTGTTGACTGGGCGCAAGCCTCAAGTGGTGATGGTCTGGCAGCAGTTCAGCAACATGCGCAAGGGGGCACGTTGGGGAGGTCAGTTCGGTTCTGAGGCGGGCCACGAGGCGGCAGGGCAGGGCGATATTGTCGATGTGGAAGTGCGTGAGATACGACCCGACACGCCGCAGGACAAGTGGCTCAAATGATGTCGATGAGCGCCTTGGTCATGCAGGCGCGTCTGCGCAGGTGTGGGGCCCTGGTCGGGCTGGTGCTTGCAAGCTGCTTGTCGGCCTGTGCTTGGGTGCCGCAGCAGCAAGCCGATGGACTGCGGCATGCGGCGCTGAAAAAGGCGCTCGCTCAGATTGCCGCATCGGTGGACCTTTCTGAATCCGCGGGCTATGCCTTGAGGATCAGCTCACGAGGGCAAATGTTGTTCGCCAAAGACGCGGGTTTGGCGTCTTCCGATGGGCACATGCCCATCGATGGTCAGACCATTTTTGAGTTGGCTTCCCTGTCCAAATCATTCACAGCATTGGCCGTGATGCAGTTGCAGGAGCAGGGCTTGATCGATCTGGAGCTGTCCTTGTCACGCTACCTGCCGGACATGCCCAAAGCGTGGGAGGCGATCAGTGTGCATCACTTGCTGTCGCACCAGTCGGGCGTGCCGGATTGGCTCAACCGCTGGCCGCGCAGCCGCTTGCACGAGATGGACTTCAGGGCGTTGATGCAGCAGTTGGCCGAGCAACCCCAGCTTGACTTTGAACCCGGTAGCCAAGCGGTCTACAGCAATACCAATTATGTTTTGTTGGCGCAATTGGTCGAGGAGGTTTCTGGACTGGCTTTTGCCGATTATTTGCAGGAGCATGTGTTCGGCCCTGCGGACATGAGTGCCAGCTCTGTTTTGGTTTTGGCGCCTGAACAACTGATACAGCAGGCCTTGTCTTATGCCGAAGCTGGGAAAATCCATGGCATTGACTATGCACTCGTGGGTGCCATCAGCCAAAAAAGCCCGATGCAAGATCTGCAAAATTTCATGAAAGCTTTGCTGTCGCATCGCCTGATCAAGTCAGAAACGCTGGACCTGATGATGACCCCACACGCTGTGTTGGAAGACGGCAAGCGTTACGGCTATGGTTGGTACATCGGCCAATTTGGAGGCTGGGCCTCCATGACCACCACAGGGCCTGCCGCCGGTGTGGGTCATACAGGGCGGTTGGGGGCTTACCGCAGCGCCTTGTATTTCAATCGCCCACGTGATTTTCAATTCATCATGCTTTCCAATGGCGGGGCTTTTACCGAGATGCTGTTGGTCCGATTCCTCAAGAAAACCAGAGATGCATTGGAGTAAGCGCTTGCAGCCTGAGGTTTGCACCAAAATCCAGGCCTGATCTGGAGTTATTGAGACGGCTGTGATCGCTTATTCCTGAACGTGGCGCAAGGCCGGGAACAAGATCACGTCACGGATGCTGGCGCTGTCGGTCAGCAGCATCATCAGTCGGTCGATGCCGATGCCGCAGCCGCCGGCGGGCGGCATGCCGTATTCGAGGGCACGCACAAAGTCGTGGTCGAAGTACATGGCTTCGTCGTCGCCATCGTCTTTGGCGGCCACCTGGGCTTGGAAGCGTGCGGCCTGATCTTCGGCGTCGTTCAGCTCGCTGAAACCGTTGCCGAACTCGCGGCCAGTGATGTAGAGCTCAAAGCGCTCGGTCACTTCGGGGCGGGTGTCGTTGGCGCGTGCCAGCGGTGAGATTTCGGTGGGGTGCTCCATGATGAAGGTGGGCTCCCAGAGCTTGTCTTCCACGGTTTCCTCAAAATAGAAAACCTGCAGGCTGGCCAAATTGCGGGTGGACAGCTTGTTCTTCTCTTCGTTCATGCCCAGCTTTTTCAGGGCGTTGGTCAGCCACTCGGCGTTGTCCACGTTGCCTGCGGCTTCGGTGTGCTTCACGATGGCTTCGCGGATCGTCATGCGGGCGAAAGGCTTGTTCAGGTCCACCGGCTTGCCGTTGTAGGTCAAATCCAGTCTGCCTGCAGCGGTCATGGCCGCGTTGCGGATCAGGCTTTCGGTGAAACCCATCAGGTCCTGGTAGTTCCAATACGCCGCGTAGAACTCCATCATGGTGAACTCGGGGTTGTGGCGCACCGAGATGCCTTCGTTGCGGAAGTTGCGGTTGATCTCGAACACGCGCTCAAAGCCGCCCACCAGCAAGCGCTTGAGGTACAGCTCGGGCGCGATGCGCAAGAACATCTCTTGGTCCAGCGCGTTGTGGTGCGTGAC
>JAIXRJ010000019.1 GCA_027485235.1 Comamonadaceae bacterium | reverse complement strand
GGCGGGATCAAACTGCAGTGCTTTTTCGAAGTCAGAAGGCAGATTTTGAGCCTTCACAGGGTGGGCCATGGCTACCGCAGTGGAGAGTGCCACAAACACTTTCAATGAAATTTGCATAATTGCCATTTTGAATCATTTTTAGCGCTATTTTTAGTAACGAATTGATTTTGAACACAATTTTTCTTTTGCATCTTTAGCAATGTTAAAAAGATCACATGACAAACTTGTTAATTCTTGAATGCCCGGGTCCTGTCAGACCGTGGTTTGAGCAGCTGGCGCATGAAGGAGCGTTATGAATCGCCTCGGATTTTGAGGCGGCTCCACACTTGTTGAAACAGTTGGCAAATTGGCGAGGGGCGCCAATTTCAGTTGGATCAGTCAGCGTCCAACGGGTAGTCTGTGCACAGCAGGATTGGCACTAAGCCGACAAGCTGGTCAAACTGTGGTTGCCGAGAACAGTAGAACTTCAATAAAAGAAAATTAGTTTTGTTGCTCCAGCACAATCAATGGCGCTTGGCTTTCTGAACCTTGAATGTGTTCATCGAAGCTGATGGGCATGGATGCGAACCCCGCAGTCACGTCTTTCAATAAGTGTCGCAGCCAAACGTTTGCCATGTCGGAGTGAACGCGCTTGTGCCAGTGCTGCATCACCACAAATTCCGTTTGGGTTATCGGCAACTTGAAGACCTGCAGTTGATCTCTGTGTGGATGAAGAGTCACCAGAGTTGAGGGTACGGCTGCGACCATCTCGGTGTTGGCGACAATGGATGGCACCGACAAGAAATCCATGACTTGAAGTTGGACACGACGTTCTGGGTTGAGCGAAGCCAAGGCAGCCTCCATGCGACCCAGCGTAGGCCCTCGAGGCTTGACGACACAATGCGTGCAACGCAGGTAGCCCTCCAGCGAATCGAGCTTTTGCTGCAGTGGGTGACCCTTGCGCGCAATCCCAACGTAGTTCTCTGCCAACAACTTTTGCCGAAACAGCGTCGGGTGCGATTTCCATGGCGTCCCGATGACCAAGTCCAGCCTGCCTGACTCCAACTCGCCCCAAACTTCGACGCCAGGTACCCTCACCACATCGATTTCCACCAGCAGACTTTCTTCACTGAGCCGGTGCATGAGGCTGGGAAGTATCAACACTTCGGCCACATCGATCATGTGAATACGAAACCTGCGTCTCGACTGCCGAGGGTCGAAAGTCTCGGTAAGTGATTCGACACGCTCGAAATCCTGAAGAATCCGCTCTGCCTCTTCAATCAACCGCGAAGCTAGTGGCGTGCGGGTTAACTGCTTGCCTGCAGGAACAAACAACTGGTCGTTGTAATGCGCACGCAGGCGTCCGAGCGCGTAGCTGACCGTGGACTGCGTGAGCCCCAGGTGGGCTGCTGCGGCAGTGACCGTACCGTGCAGCGCCAAGGCCCGAACGACCTGAAGGAGCGATACATCTATTCCCATCGTCTTGTTTCACTTGTTCAGTTTTGATCCCTCTATCTCCATCGATGATATCGATGATTGGTAACTGCGCAATCGTTCACACAAATGATGAGAGGGTCCTACCATGGGAACTTGATACCACCATCAGGAGACGATCATGATTCGACATCTCATCCATTGGGCTCTGACTGCCGCAGTGCTGGCGACTGGCGCCGCTCAAGCCCAGACAGCCGCCGGCTACCCGAGCAAGACGGTCCGCATCGTGGTTCCTTATCCGGCTGGTGGTCCGGTGGACGCCGCAGCGCGTCAGGTGGCAAGGGGGCTGGCCGAACAATTCGGGCAATCGGTGATCGTGGATAACAAGCCTGGAGCCAGCAGCAGCCTGGGTGCTGCTGAAGTGGCCAAGTCCGCAGCCGACGGCCACACGCTGCTGTTCACCCTCCCAGACTCGTTCACCTATTTACCCCGGCTCTTCAAGAACCTCCCCTACGATCCCCTGAAGGATTTCGCCCCGATCACGCAAGTGGCCAGCACACCACCGGTGCTGGTACTGCGCCATGACGCCGGTGTCGCCTCGATCAAGGACCTGGGCCCCAAAAGCCCGCCCATCAGCTTTGGCACCTGGGGCTCCGGGACTTACCCGCACCTGATTGCAGCAGCCTTAGCACAGAAGACCCGCGCAAATATGACCATCGTGGGCTACCGTGGTGGTGCTCCCGCTGTGCAGGATTTCATGGGGGGGCATATTCAGATGACCATTGCGGGCGTTCCCGCGGCCCTCGATATACAGACCAAAGGCCTTGGAAAGATTGTGGCGGTGGGCGGAGGCCAGCGTTCTGCAGCCCTGCCTGACGTACCCACCTACGCCGAGCTTGGTTTTACCGAAGCCACTTTTTCGGTCCCGAGTTGGGTTGCACTGGCTGCTCCAGCAGGCACACCGGTGGAGATCGTCAACAAAGTGCGAGATGGGGTGGTAAAAGTTCTTGCGGAGAAACCCATGCAAGACTTTCTGGCACGGTTCGGGTGGTCGGCCATGGGCAACACACCGGCGCAATTCAGGGCAGCGTTGGAACGTGAGACACCACTGATTGCTGAAGCCATGCGCACAGCAGGAGTGCAAGCCGAGTGAGTCCGTTTGCCGCGACAGCCATTGCTGCCCCTATGGCCGTGGGCGTCACTTCCGACAATGAAACGCCTAGCAGCATTGAGTCCTCGGAGTGGTTCATCCCGAGTACCTTGGCTGAAGGCCACAAGCTGTATGTGCGTGCCCGAGGACCTCGTGGGCGAACCCCATTGGTTTTGGTTCATGGCTTCTTCCAGCCTGCATCCGCCATTCTGGATGTGCCTTGCTACTCCATGCAGCAGGCGCTTGCCGCCCAAGGCTTTCGGGTCTACCTCTTTGATTTTCGCGGGTATGGCCTGTCCAGTCGCCCCCCATTCATGGACCGGCCAGCAGCGGAGTCCACACCCTCCTTGGGTTGCATGAGCGATGCGGTGGCTGATCTCGAAGATGTTGTCCGCTTTGTCCTTCATGAGGAAGGCGTAAAGCAGGTTGATTTACTGGGGTATTCATGGGGAACAGCGCGCAGTGTCAACTATGCCCTGAGCCATGCCGGCCTGGTCCGCAAGTTGGTTTTATACGCGCCGGTCTGGAAGCCCAGCACCGGTGCAGCTGGGGATGCGCATAACCCAGCCGCACCCGGACAGATGAACCCCAAACACGGCGGCTATGTCTTGTTCAAGCCTGGCGATTTAGCGAGAAACTGGGATTGGGAGATTGACAAGGAAAATGCCAGCCGATTCCGCAGCCCAGAGGCGCTGGCTGCAGCTGAACAGGCTTTGATGGCTTCAGACGACTTCAATGCATGGGGTGGCTTTCGTGCACCACTTGGCCCTATGGTGGATGCCTTGGCCGTCACTCAAGGATCTGCTTTGTTCGATGCAGCGCAGATCGGATGTGACACGCTGATGCTACGGGGTACTCAGGACCGGCTATCGAGCGAGTTGGACGCTACTTCATTACTGAATGCCGTGGGTGCACACCACAAGCGGCTTGTCACTTTCGAAACTGGCACGCACTTGCTGCACTTGGAACACGCCAGAGACCACCTCATGAATGAAGTGAGCGCATTCCTTTTTGAACAGTGACAGGTTCCAGCCTGCAGGGGGCACTTGATTGCAATTAGATTTCAATCCTGGTCCTCTCTTGCGAAGCAATAGTCACCAAGGGACCATGTTGGGTTGATCTGCGCGGTTGACGCACTGACTGATTGCGACCGCATTTTTCTCGCAGCACCATCAGCGCGTTCAGTGACACGACTTCGCTTTGAAGACTCCTACCAACATGCTGCGCTAGAGCGGTTTTTTGTCTTTCTAAACTACCTGCCGAAACTGCCGTGACGGCCTTGCCCGTCGGCAAACCGGCCGGCGCCTTCCAATCCCTCTTCGATACAAGCTTTACCGCGCAGCCACTCCTGGTGCAGCGCATGATGCAACGGCAAGTCCCATTGCTGGTAGGCGCTCATTCGATCGGCGTTCATGGTGGCTTGGGGAAAGTCCGCTAATTGCTCAGCCAAAGCCAGCGCCGCATCCAGCGCGCCTCCCGTGGGCACTACACGGTTGACCAGCCCCATGGCCAGTGCTTCGACCGCCTCCACTTTGCGCCCAGTGAGAATCAAGTCCATAGCGTGGCCCATGCCAATGAGACGCGGCAGACGCACCGTGCCGCCGTCTATCAAAGGCACACCAAAGCGGCGGCAAAACACGCCAAAGTAGGCGTCCTCCTCCATGACCCGCATATCGCACCAAAGAGCCAGTTCCATACCACCGGCGACGGCTGCGCCACTGACAGCAGCGATGACCGGTTTGGACAAAAGCAGGCGGGAGGGGCCCATGGGGCCTAGCGGTGCGCTAGAGGGCTGAGACTCCAATTGCGCGCCGGAAAGCGGCTCAAAATCCATATTCGTTAAGACGCCGGGCCCACCCTCTTCCCGAGCCATGCGCGCACCAGCCTTCAGGTCCCAGCCCGCGCAAAAATGCCCATGCGCACCATGGAACACGGCAACCTTGGCATCCACGTCTTTCTCGAAGGCAATAAACGC
>JAIXRJ010000036.1 GCA_027485235.1 Comamonadaceae bacterium | reverse complement strand
GCCGCGCTTGACGTCGAAGCTGACCTTGTTGACGGCCAGCACGCCACCAAAGCGCACGCTCAGGTCTTGGGCGGATAAAAGGATGTCTGCGTTCATTTCAGGCGGTCCGACTTCTGGAATGATTTTTGGCGCTTGAACAGGCCACGGCGGTAAAACGGAAACAACTGGAACCAGGTGCGCACCTTGAGCCAGCGGCCATACAGGCCCATGGGCTCAAACAGCACAAAGGCGATCAGCACCATGCCGTAGACCGTGCCCTGCAAACCGGCTGCACCGCCAATGGCGGCGGGCAAAAAGTCTTTGCCCAAGGAGATCAGCTGCGGCATGACGATCAGGAAAATCGCACCCAGGAATGCCCCGTGGATCGAACCCAAGCCGCCAATCACCACCATCAAGAGCAAATCAATCGACTGGATGATGCTGAACTGCTCGGGCGAAAGGAACTGGATTTTGTGGGCGTACAAAGCGCCGCCAATGCCCGCCAAAGCGGCTGATAAAGCGAAAGACAAGGTTTTGTAACGCGCCAAATGAATGCCCATGCTTTGCGCCGAAATTTCAGAGTCGCGGATGGCCACAAAGGCACGGCCCGTGGAGGAACGCAGCAGGTTCACAATGGCCAGCGTGGCCCCAACGGTCACCAGCAAGCACAGGAAATAAAACTCTTCGGTGCTGTCCAAGGTCCAGCCGCCGATGGCAGGGTAGCCCACCATGAGGCCTGCGTTGCCGCCGGTGACATGCTCCCAGCGGGCCATGCCTTCTTCAACGATGAAGCCAAAGGCCAGCGTGGCCATGCCCAGGTAAATGCCTTTGACGCGCAACGCTGGCAAACCCACGATGACGCCCACGATGGCCGAGAACAAGCCTGCGCACACCAGCGCCAGCGGGAAAGGCACCCCGGCATTGACCATGACGGCCTGCGTGTAGGCCCCCACGCCCAAAAATGCGGCGTGGCCCAGCGAGAACAAGCCGGTAAAGCCTGCCAGCAGCATCAGGCCCAGGCCCACCACGGCATAAATCAGCACAAAGGTCAGCTGCGCCAACCAGTACTCGGCCACCACCCACGGGGCGGCCACGAGGAACAGACCGAGCAGGCTGTACCAGAACACATGGCCGCCGTGCTTGGCCAGCTTCACGTCCTGGTTGTAATCGGTTTTAAAAATAAAGCGCATGCCGGGGCCTCAAACTTTCTTGCGCAGTTGCTCGCCGAACAAGCCATTGGGCTTGAGCACCAGCATGAGCAACACCACGATGTAAGGGGCAATGTCCTTGAAGCCTTCGGGCAAATAAAAGCCTGACAGCGATTCAACAATGCCGATCACCAGACCGCCCACAATCGCGCCGGGCAAGCTGCCAAAGCCGCCCACCACCGCGGCGGGGAAAGCCTTCAGACCGATGAAGCCCATGTTGGCGTGCACAAAGGTGATGGGCGCCAAGAGCAAGCCCGCCACCGCCGCCACGGCAGCCGCCAAGCCCCACACCAAACCGTTGATCTGCTTGACCGGGATGCCCATGTAATAAGCGGCCAGCTGGTTTTGCGAGGCCGCCTGCATGGCGATGCCCAGCTTGCTGTACTTGAACATGGCAAACAGGCCCAGGCACAAAATGCCGGTGGCGCCGATCACCACCATTTGCTCGGCCGCGATCACCAGACCGCCCAAGCGCAAAACTTCGCCCGCATAGGGCACGGGCAGGGTGTGGGTGTCGGTGCCCACATCGGGGATCATGGTGATCAAGCCGCGCAGCACATAGCCCACGCCAATGGTCAGCATGACGATGGAAAAAGCCGGTTGTCCAAGGATGGGACGAATGACCAGGCGCTCGACCAACACGCCAAAAACACCCATGGCCACAATGGCTGCAGGCACAGAAATCCAGAAAGGAAAACCCAGCAGCGTCATGGCGGCCAAGCCCGAAAAGGCCCCCACCATCATCAGGTCGCCCTGGGCAAAGCTCACCGTTTCGGTGGCTTTGTAAATCAGCACGAAACCCAGGGCAATGAGTCCGTAAATACAGCCCTGGGCTACACCGCTGATCAGCAGTTGCAGCAATTGCACGCCTGTCTCCTCTTGGTTCTGTCTGGCCGAGTTCGCTGGGCTTGGTGGGGCACTGATTCAGCACCCGGCAAAAAGCATTTGCGAACGACCGTGCGATTATGTATGTCTTACGCGAGACTTTCCCTAGGGGTTGTCCCCCATTACGGTCCAATCTCAAGGCTTCAATATCGCCCCATGACGCAATCCATACGCATCGGTTCGGGCCTGGGCTTTTATGGCGACAACTGGGAGCCCGTGGTGGCCAGCATCGAGCGCGGCCAGGTCCAATTCATCGCCAGCGACCACCTGGCCGAACTCACTTTGGCCATCTTGCAAAAAGACCGCCAACGCGACCCGGCCTTGGGTTACGCCCGCGATGTGGTGCCCATGCTGCTTCGCCTGTGGCCACTGATGCAGCCGCGCGGCATCAGGTTCGTTTGCAACGCGGGCGGGCTCAACCCCATGGGCGCCGCGCAGGCGGTGCAAACGGCGCTCGCAGCCAAGGGCTGGCACCCGCGCATCGCGGTGGTCAGTGGCGATGATGTGCTGACACAACTGCAAACAGCCAGCGAGCGCTTTGACCACCTGATGAACGGCGCCGCTGTGACGCCCGTTCGCGAGCGCCTGGTGTTTGGCAACGCCTATTTGGGGGCGCAACCCATCGTGGCGGCACTGGACCAAGGGGCCGACATCGTGATCACCGGGCGGGTGGCCGACGCGGCGCTGTTTCTGGGGCCGCTGGTGCATGGCCTGGGCTGGAAGCTCAAGGATGCGGCCACCCCCGAAGACTTCAACCGCCTGGCCCAAGGCCTGACGGTGGGGCATTTGCTCGAGTGCTCAGGGCAAGGCAGCGGCGGCAATTTCGGCAGCCAAGGCGATTGGCAAAACATCCCGGATCTGGCGCACATCGGCTACCCCATTGCCGAAGTCTGGCAAGACGGCACGGCCTTCATCACCAAGGCCCCCGACACGGGCGGGCTGGTCAACTTTGACACCGTGCGCCAGCAACTGCTGTACGAGGTGCACAACCCGCACGCCTATTTTTCGCCCGATGTGGTGCTCGACATGGGCCAGATCCAATTGACCGAAGAAGGCCAGCACCGCGTGCGCTTGACCGGTGCACAAGGCCGCGCACCGACCGATCAGCTCAAGGTGGTGGCGGGCTTCAAAGATGGATTCAAAGCTGAAGTCAGCTGGGGCTTTTCCTGGCCCGACGCCTGGGACAAAGTGAAGGCGGCCGAGGCCATGGTCCGCAGCCAATTGCAAGAGCGAAAAATGCCCTTTGACGAGTTGTTTGTGGAATACCCCGGTCTGAATTCGGCGCATGGCCCACTGGCCCCGCTGCCCCCTGCGGCCGAACTGAACGAACGCGCCGAAATCTGGGTGCGCATGGTGCTGCGCACCCCAGTCAAAGCGGTGGCCGATGGGTTCGGGCGGCTTTTCCCCTGGATGGCGTTGAGCGGCCCGGCCTACACCTGCGGCTTTCAGGGCCTGAACAACACCAGCGAGTTGCTGGGCATCTGGCCCACGCTGATCCCACGCGACCGGGTGCAAGCCCGCCTGGAGATGCTGGAGCCCAGCGCATGAACGCCCCAACCCTGATCCAAATTCCCTTGGCCCGCATCGCCCACGCCCGCAGCGGCGACAAAGCCGATTGGGTGGACTTTGGCCTGTTTGCTTGGAACGAAGCGGGTTACCGCATCCTCGAACGCGAAGTCACCGCCGCCAAAGTGCAAGCGCACTTTGCGCCCTGGCTGCCGGGGCAGGTGGATGCCTGGCCATTGCCCAACATCCTGGCCCTGAAGTTCGTGCTGCACGGCGCGCTGCAGGGCGGCGGCGCACGCAACTTGCGCTTGGACAATTTGGGCAAAGCCATGGGTGCAGCACTCTTGCGCCTAGAGATCGAGGTCAGCACTGAAGAGTTCGAGCAGGCACAAAAAAGCCCCCGAAGGGGCTGGTGGCCTGGGCCATAAATTCGAACTCGACCCTATTGTCACCCCGGACTAGATCCGGGGTCCATGCCTCAAACGCGCTCGATGATCAAGGCAATGCCCTGCCCCACACCAATGCACATGGTGCACAGCGCGTAGCGGCCTGCGGTTTGCTGCAAGCGGTTGATGGCGGTGGTGGCCAAACGGGCACCCGATGCACCCAACGGGTGACCCAAGGCAATCGCGCCGCCCCAGGCGTTCACGCGGGCATCGTCGTCTTTCAAGCCCAGCATGCGCATCACCGCCAAGCCTTGAGCGGCAAAAGCTTCGTTCAGCTCGATCACGTCCATGTGGTCGATGGTCAAACCGGTTTGCGCCAGCACTTTGAGCGTGGCAGGCGCAGGGCCAATGCCCATGACACGCGGGGCCACACCGGCCGTGGCCATGCCCACGATGCGGGCTTTGGGCGTCAAACCATTTTTGGCAGCGGTGGCTTCGTCGGCCAGCAGCAAGGCACACGCGCCATCGTTCACACCCGAGGCATTGCCAGCGGTCACGGTGCCGTCTGGGCGCACCACGCCTTTGAGCTTGGCCAGCGCCTCCAGGCTGGTTTCGCGCGGGTGCTCGTCGGTGTCCACAATGATCGCATCGCCCTTCTTCTGGGAAATGCTCACGCCCACAATTTCGCGCGCCAAATGGCCAGCCTTGATGGCGGCCACCGCACGCAGCTGGCTGTTGTAGGCCATCAAGTCTTGCGCTTCGCGCTCGATCTTGTAATCGGTGGCCACGTTTTCGGCGGTCTCGGGCATGGAGTCCACGCCGTATTGGGCTTTCATCAGCTTGTTGATGAAGCGCCAGCCAATGGTCGTGTCGTACACCGCGTTGTTGCGGCTGAAGGCGGTTTCGGCCTTGGGCATGACGAACGGGGCGCGGCTCATGCTCTCGACACCGCCGGCAATCATCAAACCCGCTTCACCGGCCTTGATGGCGCGTGCTGCGGTGCCAATGGCGTCCAGACCAGAGCCGCACAAGCGGTTGAGGGTGGCGCCGGGCACGTCGATGGGCAATCCGGCCAGCAAGCTGGCCATGTGGGCCACGTTGCGGTTGTCTTCACCGGCTTGGTTGGCGCAGCCATACAGCACATCGGTCACAGCGGCCCAGTCCACGGTGGGGTTGCGCGCCATCAAGGCGCGCAGGGGCACAGCGCCCAGGTCGTCGGTGCGCACGCTGCTCAAGGCGCCGCCGTAACGGCCAAAGGGGGTACGGATCGCGTCACATACATAGGCTTGGTTCATCTTCTGGTCTCGGGATAAAGGATGGGCGCATTTTATTGCACGCCAGCCTGTCCCTCTGTCCAATGGATGCATGCTGCGCCAGGGTGTTGGCGTGTGTTGTCTGAATGTCAATGGTGCAGCCGTCTTTGTCGCTTTGGTCAACCCTGAACTGGGTGTCGGCTTGCAGGGCTTGGACACCGCTGATCGCGCGGGGGCGCAGCGCCTACAAGGAAGGATCGCGCGCGGGGCACTGCGCTGACATGGTTTTGGGTTGGGTGTTGTGGGAGCAGCACCCTGTGCGCGATTTCCGCCAAGCACTCACTTGCAGTGTGAAAGGATGCGATGTCTGCAAGGGGCCTGCGATGGGCCATGGGATGGGGCCATTTGGCAAAGCGAGGTGCCTCTGAACCCAAGCCCCATGGCCCCATCGCAGGCTGCCGGTGCCAACATGAAGGACAATCCTGCCCATGCTGATGCAACCTTCTCAATCCGATGTGCGGCGATTTTTTTGTGGCGTGTACGCCAAGGCCAAAACTGCGGTCCCGTTAGAGCCGATGGAAATGTTGGTAAGCCAATGGATCGACCAGCACCCAGAATACCATGCCGAGCTGGCGGATGTCGATGCCGCGCTGGCCAGCATGGTCAAAACAGATCCCGACAAAGAAAACCCGTTTTTGCATCTGTCCATGCACCTGTCGATCAGCGAGCAATGCAGCATCGACCAGCCACGCGGCATTCGCCAGGCAGTGGAGTTGCTGACGCACAAACTCAACTCTTTGCACGACGCGCACCACCAGACCATGGAATGTCTGGGCCGCATGGTCTTTGAAAGTCAACGCGCAGGCCGCATGCCCGACGGCGCGGCCTACATCGACTGCGTGCAGAGGCACGCGACCAAGGACTGATCAGCGGTGCGTGGCGCCGCTGAACTGGCGCTCTTGCGCCAACCAAGTCAACACCGGGATGGTGCCTGGCAACACCGGCACCACGTTCACCGGCAGTTGCTCCCAAGCATGAGATTGCGCTTCGCGCATTTGCAAGTCCCCTTGCCAATCCCAGACTTTGCAAAAGTGCAGCCGCACCAAGGCGTGGGGGTAATCCACCATCTGGGTTTTCCAGATCTGCGCAGCACCGATCACGATACCCAGCTCTTCTTGGAGTTCGCGGCGCAAGGCCTCTTCGACTGTTTCACCGGCTTCGAGCTTGCCGCCTGGAAACTCCCAATAGCCCGCATAGACCTTGCCTTCGGGGCGTGAGGTCAGCAAGAACTGCCCGTCGGCTTGCATCAGCACGCCCACGGCCACATCAACCACGGGGCGGTCCACACCGCCTTCGCGTTGACGCTCCCCATCGGCCACCAACAAGTTGCTCATGCAGACGCCTGACGGCCCATGAAGTCACGGGCAAACTGGTAGGCCACACGGCCGCTGCGTGAGCCACGTTCCAAAGCCCACAACAAGGCGTCGGCACGGGCCGCTTCGATTTGTGCAGGCGTGGCACCCAAGCTGCTGAGCCACTGGCCCGCAATGGTGAGGTACTCGTCTTGTGAGAAGGGGTAGAAACTGATCCACAAACCAAAGCGCTCGGAGAGGGAGATTTTTTCTTCCACACCTTCACCGGGGTGCACTTCGCCATCTTCGGTGTGTTTGTAGGTGAGGTTTTCGCTCATGTACTCGGGCAGCAAATGGCGGCGGTTGCTGGTCGCGCAGATCAGCACATTGGGGGTGGACGCGGCCACCGTGCCGTCCAGGATGGATTTGAGCGCTTTGTAACCAGGCTCACCGTCTTCGAAGCTCAGGTCATCGCAATAGACCATGAACTTTTCCGGGCGCGAAGCAACCACTTCGATGATGTCGGGCAAGTCGGTCAGGTCGGCCTTGTCCACCTCGATCAGGCGCAAGCCTTGTGATGCGTAGGAGTTCAAACACGCCTTGATGAGCGACGATTTGCCCGTGCCGCGCGCACCGGTCAGCAGCACGTTGTTGGCCGGGCGACCGTTCACAAACTGCTCGGTGTTGCGTTGCAGTTTTTCTTTTTGCGGTTCGATTTCCTTCAGGTCATCGAGTGTCATGGCCGCAACGTGGCGCACCGGCTCCAACACGCCGTGACCAGATGAGCGCTTGCGGTAACGCCAAGCAATCGCCTGAGACCAATCGGGTGCGCTCAAGGGTTGGGGCAAGACCGATTCGATGCGGTCCACCAGCTGGCTGACTTTGGCCAGCAGTTGTTCCAGTGTTTGGCTCATGAACGGTAATCCGCGTTGATGGTGACGTAATCGTGGCTCAGGTCGCAGGTCCACACGGTGTCGCTGGCGGTGCCACGGCCCAAGCCTACGCGCACGGTGATTTCGCTGCCCTTCATGACTCGCTGACCGTCTTCTTCACGGTATTCGGGGCGGCGCCCGCCTTGCGAGACCACATGCACATCGTCCAGGTGCAGATCGATCAGGCCCTGGTCCAGATCGGTGATGCCGGCATAACCCACGGCCGCCAGAATGCGGCCCAAGTTGGGGTCGCTGGCAAAGAAAGCGGTTTTGACCAAGGGCGAATGGGCGATGGCATAGGCCACCAGACGGCACTCTTCGCCGGTGCGGCCGCCTTCGACCTGCACGGTGATGAATTTGGTGGCACCTTCGCCATCTCGCACGATGGCATGGGCCAGCTGGCGGGCCACCTGCATCAGGCCTTGGAACAAAGCCTGACCGTCTGCGCTGTCCAGCGAGGTGATCTGGGCGTGACCCGCTTGGTGCGTGGCGATCAGCATGAAAGAGTCGTTGGTCGAGGTGTCGCCATCGATGGTGATGCGGTTGAACGATCCATCAGCCAGGGTCTTGACCAAGCCGGGCAGCAAGGCCGGATCGATGTTCGCATCGGTGGCCACAAAACCGAGCATGGTGGCCATGTTCGGGCGGATCATGCCCGCGCCCTTGCTGATGCCGGTGATGTTGACGGTCTTGCCGCCGACCTGCACCTGCACGCTGGCCGCCTTGGGCTGGGTGTCGGTGGTCATGATGCCAACAGCTGCCTGTGCCCAATGAGCCGTTTGCGCGTCGGCCAATGCAGCGGGCAAGCCGGCCACGATGCGGTCCACCGGTAAGGGCTCCATGATCACGCCGGTCGAGAACGGCAGAACCTGCGCAGGCGCGCATTGCAACAAATGGGCCATGGCCTCACAAGTTTGGCGCGCATGGGCCAGACCCGGTGCACCGGTGCCCGCGTTGGCGTTGCCCGTGTTGATGACCAAGGCGCGCACGGCACTGCCTTGCGCCAGATGCTCACGGCACACCTGCACAGGCGCTGCGCAATAGCGGTTGCTGGTGAACACACCCGCTACGCTGGCGCCTGCGTCCAGCAGCATGACGCTCAGGTCCTTGCGATGGGCTTTGCGCACGCCGACTTCGGCAATGCCCCAACGCACACCGGCAACGGCATGCAATTGAGCGGGATCGATCTGGGGCAGATTCACGGGCATGGTGATCTTTCAAAAATGGAGATGATTTCAAAGTCCACAAACAAAACGGGCCGAAGCCCGTTTCATTGCTTGGCGCAGGCTCAGGCCAATTTGCCGTGGCAGTGCTTGAATTTTTTTCTGCTGCCGCAGGGGCAAGGGTCGTTGCGGCCCACCAGCACCCCCGCTTGTTGTCCGGCGGCCACGGTTTGAGGCTCACCTGATTCATCGGGTGCGCTGTAAGTCACATTGTTGATGTGCTCGGCACGCGCTTCAATGTCCTGCGCGGCTTGTTCGATCTGCGCCCCGGAGTCGACGCGCACCAGCATCAAGGTGCGGGTGACCTCATTTTTGACCGAATCGAGCAACTGACCGAACAACTCGAAAGCTTCCCGCTTGTATTCTTGCTTGGGCTGCTTTTGGGCATAGCCGCGCAGGTGGATGCCTTGGCGCAAATAATCCAGCGCGCTGAGGTGTTCACGCCAGTGCGTGTCGATGCTTTGCAGCAAGACCATGCGCTCAAAAGGCGTGAAATTGGCAGCGCCCACTTGGTCGAGTTTGGTCTGAAACTGGGCATGGGCCGCAGCCACCACCATCTCCAGAATGTCGTCATCGGTGATGGCGTTGGAGGCTTGCACTTTTTCACGCAAGTCCAAGGTCAATTGCCATTCATCGTTCAGCACCTTTTCCAGCGCGGCCAAGTCCCATTGCTCTTCCACCGTTTCGGCAGGCACAAACTGGCGAACCAAGTCTGTGAAACAACCTTCGCGCAGTGACGCGATCTGACTTTCCATGTCTTGCGCATCGAGGATGTCGTTGCGTTGCTGGTAGATCACTTTGCGCTGGTCGTTGGAGACATCGTCGTATTCGAGCAATTGCTTTCGGATATCGAAGTTGCGCGACTCGACCTTGCGCTGGGCGCTTTCGATGCTGCGCGTCACCATGCCCGCTTCGATGGCTTCGCCTTCAGGCATCTTCAAACGGTCCATGATGGCGCGCACGCGATCACCGGCAAAAATGCGCATCAAGGGGTCATCGAGGCTCAGGTAAAAACGCGAAGAGCCAGGATCACCTTGGCGGCCCGAACGACCACGCAATTGATTGTCAATGCGGCGTGACTCATGCCGCTCGGTGGCGATGATGCGCAAACCGCCATTCGCCTTGACCTGCTCGTGCGTGAGCTTCCATTGCTCGCGCAGGGTGCTCACTTTCGCTTGACGGTCGGCCTCGGGCAAGGACTCCTCGGCTTCGATGGCCTGGATGTCTTTTTCGATGTTGCCACCGAGCACGATATCGGTGCCGCGTCCGGCCATGTTGGTGGCAATGGTGATCATGCCTGGACGACCCGCCTGCGCCACGATGTCGGCCTCGCGCGCATGCTGCTTGGCATTGAGCACTTGGTGGGGCAAGTCGGCTTTCGTCAGCATTTGCGCGATCAACTCCGAGTTTTCAATCGACGTGGTGCCCACCAAAACGGGTTGACCGCGGTCGTGACATTCGCGGATGTCAGCGATGGCCGCGGCGTAACGTTCTTGCGATGTCTTGTAGACGCGGTCAAGCTGGTCCTCGCGCTGGCTCTTGCGGTGTGGAGGAATCACCACTGTTTCCAGACTGTAGATTTCCTGGAACTCGTAGGCCTCTGTGTCGGCCGTGCCAGTCATGCCCCCGATCTTCTCGTACAGGCGGAAGTAATTCTGGAAAGTGATCGAGGCCATGGTCTGGTTCTCGGCCTGAATCTGCACACCTTCTTTGGCTTCAACAGCCTGGTGCAAACCATCGCTCCAGCGGCGACCGGTCATCAATCGACCGGTGAACTCGTCCACGATCACCACTTCACCTTCTTGCACCACATAGTGCTGGTCACGGTGGTAGAGGTGCTGCGCGCGCAGGGCGGCATTCAAGTGGTGCATCAAGGTGATGTTGGCCGGGTCGTACAAGCTCGCGCCTTCTGGAATCAAGCCCAGTTGGGCCAGCACAGCTTCGGCTTTTTCGTGACCGTCTTCGGTCAGGAACACTTGGTGAGACTTTTCATCCACGGTGAAATCACCGGGTGTGATGATGCCCTCCCCTGTGCGAGGGTCGGCTTCACCCTCCTGACGCGAGAGCAAAGGGATGACCTGCTTCATCGCCACATACGTGGCGGTGTGGTCTTCGGCCTGGCCACTGATGATCAAAGGTGTGCGGGCCTCATCGATCAAGATCGAGTCGACCTCGTCGATGATGGCGTAGCTCAGTGGTCGCTGGACACGGTCTTGTGCTTCATAAACCATGTTGTCGCGCAGGTAATCGAAACCGTATTCGTTGTTGGTCCCGTAGGTGATGTCGGCGTTGTAGGCGGCCTGTTTCTCTTCACGCGCCATCTGCGAGAGGTTGATGCCCACCGTCATGCCCAGAAAATTGAACAACTTGCCCATCCACTGCGCATCGCGGTTGGCCAGGTAATCGTTCACCGTCACCACGTGCACGCCCTTGCCTGCCAAGGCGTTGAGGTAAGCGGGCAAGGTCGATGTGAGCGTCTTGCCTTCACCGGTGCGCATTTCGGCAATTTTGCCCTTGTGCAAGGCGATGCCGCCCACCAGTTGAACATCGAAATGGCGCATCTTCATGGCGCGCTTGGAGCCCTCACGGACCACGGCGAAGGCTTCTGGCAGCAACGCGTCGAGGGTTTCGCCCGCGGCCACACGTTGCTTGAAACTTTCGGTCTTGGCGCGCAAGGCCTCGTCGCTCAGGCCTTCCAAGCCTGCTTCCAGGGCATTGATGCGCTCCACCGTCTTGCGGTATTGCTTGAGCAGTCGATCGTTGCTGCTGCCGAAAATTTTGGTGAGGAATGGGATGGCCATGTCTGCGGGATCCACCTTCAGCCAGATGCTGAAAAACAGACCGTCTGTCCTGTCAAGTTAAAAAGTTCATTTGAAGCCCATGCGCCCAAGAACAAGTCTTGCGACGCAAGGGCGTGGCCCTCACAGGCCTTCGTTTATTTTAGCCTCTGCCTGTGACCCTTAGTCACTGGGGCAAGACCTGCGATTGGCTGCTGCGTGATAATGAATTTTGATCGGTTCACCATGCAAAGACGCCACCACCCCATCCCCCTGCAACAGGCCGCGCAAGAGTCACCGACTTTTGCGCTGTTGGCCAGCCGTGTGCGCGAATCGTCCGAGCGCCTTTTGGCCATCCGCAGCCTTTTACCCGCGCCTTTGCGTGCCAGTGTTCACGCCGGACCGATCGAAGAAGGCTCTTGGTGCCTGTTGGCCAACTCGAATGCCGTCGCTGCCAAATTGCGCCAAATGACGCCTGCTCTGCAAGCCCATTTGAACCAGAAAGGCCTGCATGTGAACGCTATCCGGATCAAAGTTCAACACCGGAGCCTTTGATCGACCGCTCCAAAGATAAAAGCCCCTGATCGTGTGATCAGGGGCTTTTAAATTCATGGTGCCGCTTGTCGGATTCGAACTGACGACCTACCGCTTACAAGGCGGGTGCTCTACCAACTGAGCTAAAGCGGCACGGGCTAGATTCTAACTTGCCAATCTCAACGCATCCGGGGATTGAAAGATTTTTTTACTTCACCCGCGTGAGGGATGGGCGGGCCGGTGGTGTGGGCGGTAAGGGCTCGTCATCCTTGTCACCAACAGCATGAATGTCAACCGCTGATAAAGCACGGTCTACGCCAGCGTCGCTGACCGGAAATGCCATGCCTTGGCCGTTTTCCCGTGCATAAATCGCCATCACACGGTCAATCGGCACCATGATCTCGCGTGGCTTGCCACCAAAGCGGGCCTTGAATTCAATGAACTCATTGCCCAACTTGAGCGAACTGGTGGCGTCCATGCTCACATTGAGCACGATCTCACCACCTTGCACATATTCTCGCGGCACCTGTACCGATGCATCCACCTTCACAGCCACATAGGGCGTGAAACCATTTTCACTGCACCAATCGTACAAAGCACGGATCAGGTACGGACGTGTCGAAGGCAATTCGGTGTTGCTGAACATGTCGGTCCTCACGGGGCATCACTTGCGCATGACTTTTTCGGAAGGCGTCAAAGCCTCAATGTAGGCCGGGCGTGAAAAAATGCGCTCTGCATACTTGAGTAAAGGCGCAGCATTTTTGCTGAGTTCGATGCCGTAATAGTCCAAGCGCCAAAGGAGCGGCGCGATGGCCACATCCAACATCGAGAAGTTGTCGCCCAACATGAACTTGTTTTTCAAGAAAACGGGCGCCAATTGGGTCAACCGGTCGCGGATGTGCGCACGGGCTTTTTCCAATGTTTTGTCATTGCCTTTGAGCGTACGGTTTTCCAGGGTGACGACATGCGAGAACAGTTCTTTCTCGAAGTTGAGCAGGAACAAACGCACACGTGCACGGTCGACCGGGTCGCCGGGCATCAATTGAGGATGTGGAAATCGCTCATCGATGTACTCGTTGATGATGTTCGATTCGTACAGAATCAAATCGCGCTCAACCAAGATGGGCACCTGGCCGTAGGGGTTCATCACATTGATGTCTTCGGGCTTGTTGTAGAGGTCCACGTCACGGATCTCGAAATCCATGCCTTTTTCAAACAACACAAAACGGCAGCGGTGAGAGAAAGGGCAAGTGGTTCCGGAATAAAGCACCATCATGGTGGAGGCTCCTCAAAAAATCAAAAAGAGTGGGAGGCCTTCGAGGCCCACCACTCCAAAGTACCCGACGCCAAGCACCGGGTGAAGGTCAATTACTTGATGTCTTTCCAATAGGCAGCGTTCAAACGCCATGCAATGAAGGTAAAGAAAGCCAAGAAAATCAGAACCCAAACACCGATGCGAACCCGTGTATTTTGGTCTGGCTCGGCCATCCACTGCATATAACCCACCAGATCACCGATCGCCTGGTCGTATTCCAAAGGCGTCATGGTGCCGGGTTTGACTTGCTTCCAGCCAGAGAAGGTTTGGACTTTGTGACCGTGCTCTTCTTTTTCGACGTAAACGGGTTCACGCTCGCCTTGCAGTTCCCACAGCGGGTTGGGCATGCCCACGTTGGGCATGGCCAAATTGTTCCAACCTGTGGGTTTGGTCGAATCACGGTAATAAGTGCGCAAATAAGTGTAGAGGTAGTCAGCACCCGAACCGCCGTGTCCTGAGCGCGAGCGGGCCATCAAGGTCAAATCGGGTGGGTTCTTGCCGAACCAGTCTTTGGCCAACACAGGGTCCATGGCCACTTTCATGGTGTCGCCAACGCGGTCTGTGGGAAACAGCAAGTTGTCCTTGATTTGCTGCTCCGACAAGCCAATGTCTTTCAGGCGGTTGAAGCGCATGTAAGCCGCGGAGTGGCAATTGAGACAGTAGTTGACGAACAGCTTGGCGCCATTTTGCAAAGCTGCCAAGTCGTTGGTTTTGTGGGGGGCCTTGTCCCAGGCAATGCCGCCGCCAGCGGCATGGGCGCCCGAGAGCAGACCCAGGGCCATCACAAAGCCCAATGCGAATTTCTTGAGGTTGTTCATGTTCTTGACTCTCCGGGGTCTCAGTGAGGCGTGAAAGTCACGCGGTCAGGCACTTGCTTGAACGTGCCCAGTTTGCTCCACCAAGGCATCAGCAGGAAGAAGCCGAAATAGAACAGGGTACCCACTTGGGACACGCGCTCACCGATGGGCGAGGGCGGCTGAACACCCAAATAACCCAAAATCAAGAAATTGATCACGAACACGGCGTACAAATACTTGTTCCAATCAGGACGGTAACGGATCGACTTGACGGGGCTGTAATCCAACCATGGCAAGAAGAACATGATGATCACCGCCCCCCCCATGACCACCACCCCCCAGAACTTGGCGTCAATGGCCAACATCAAGGCAGAGATCACCACCGCAGCGCCAATGACGGCGCCTTTGAGCAGTGTGGGCAACTTGCCTTTAACCACTGCCAACACGGCACCGATGACCACGCAAGCGATCAAGGCGTACATCATCTCGCTGGTGATGGCACGCAGCATGGAGTAGTAAGGGGTGAAGTACCAAACGGGGGCAATGTGCAATGGTGTGGTCAACGGATCGGCCGGAATGAAGTTGTTGTACTCGAGGAAGTAACCTCCCAACTCAGGCGCGAAGAAAACGACCGCAGTGAACACCATCAAAAAGATGCTGACAGAGAAAATGTCATGCACGGTGTAGTAAGGGTGGAACGGAATGCCATCCAAGGGGTTGCCGCGGGCATCTTTAGGCGCATCCGGTGCTTTGATTTCCACACCGTCAGGGTTGTTGGAGCCGACTTCATGCAGCGCGATGATGTGCGCCACCACCAGACCCAACAAGACCAGAGGCACAGCAATGACGTGGAAGCTGAAGAAGCGGTTCAAAGTGGCGTCACCCACCACAAAGTCACCACGGATCAGCAAAGCCAAATCTGGGCCAATGAAAGGGATGGCCGAGAACAAGTTCACGATCACCTGTGCGCCCCAGTAGGACATTTGACCCCAAGGCAACAGGTAACCCATGAAGGCTTCTGCCATCAGGCACAAGAAGATCGCACAGCCGAAGATCCAGACCAGCTCGCGCGGCTTGCGGTAGCTGCCGTAAATGAGACCACGGAACATGTGCAGGTAAACCACCACGAAGAACGCAGACGCGCCTGTCGAGTGCATGTAGCGGATCAGCCAACCCCAAGGCACATCACGCATGATGTATTCGACCGAGGCGAACGCCAACGCTGCGTCAGGCTTGTAGTGCATGACCAAGAAAATACCGGTCACGATTTGGATCACGAGCACCAAGAGCGAGAGGGCACCAAACACATACCAAATGTTCAAATTTTTGGATGCGTAGTACTCGGACAAGTGGTCTTTGTACAACTTGGACAAGGGAAAGCGGTTGTCCACCCAGTTGAGCAGCTTCTCGCCAGCGGGAGCGTTCGGGGAAATGTCTTTGAATTGAGCCATGTTGTTCTCCATCAAGCCTTTTTGTCTTCGCCAATGATCAACTTGGTGTCAGACAGGTACATGTGAGGCGGCACTTCGAGGTTATCCGGCGCGGGTTTGTTCTTGAACACGCGGCCGGCCAGGTCAAAGGTGGAGCCATGGCAGGCGCACAAAAAGCCGCCATTCCAGTCGTCAGGCAATGAAGGCTGGGGACCTGCGGCGAACTTATCGGCGGGTGAGCAACCCAAATGCGTGCAAATGCCCACAGCCACCATGATTTCGGGTTTGATCGAGCGGTGGCTATTCTTGGCATATGCGGGCGTGGGATACGCGGTGCGGTCCGAGGCGGGGTCGGCCAATTGACCTTCGATCTTTTTCAGGGATTCCAGCTGCTCCGGGGAACGTTTCATGATCCACACGGGTTTGCCGCGCCATTCGACCGTGAGCTTTTCGCCCGGGTTCAAAGCGGAAATGTCCACTTCGACGGCCGCACCGGCCGCTTTGGCCCGTTCGGAAGGCTGGAAGCTGCTGACGAAGGGGGTGGCCACAAAGCCTGCGCCTACGGCACCTGCGCAAGTGGAGGCAATCAGCCACGTCCGCTTGCTGCTGTCGACTGGGTTGTCACTCATGGGAATCCTCTAGCGTATCGTTATCAGGGTCAACCCGATATTCTAGCGGAGTGAAACATCCTACCAACATGCAATGGCTTGTCGTGCGCCAAGCGGATCAGAAAAGATTAAACTTTGTGATTCACATTTCCGTTTGAGGCTTACATGTCATTTTTTCAAGAGTTCAAATCTTTCGCGGTCAAAGGCAACGTCATGGACCTGGCCGTTGGTGTGATCATCGGAGGCGCTTTTGGAAAGATCGTCGATTCGATCGTTGGGGACTTGATCATGCCCCTGGTCAGCAAGGCCTTCGGTGGCCTGGATTTTTCCAACTACTACCTGGCTTTGGCAGGGCAGACCGCAGGGCTGTCTTTGGTCGAAGCCAAAAAACTCGGGGCGGTGTTCGCTTACGGCAGCTTCATGACTGTCGCGCTGAACTTCATCATCCTGGCTTTCATCATTTTTGTGATGATCCGCCAGATGAACAAACTGACCGCCGGCAAACCTGCCGAAGCCTCGCCCGCTGAAGTGATCACCCCGGAAGACGTCTTGTTGCTGCGTGAAATTCGGGACAGCCTCAAAAACAAAGCCTGAAAAGTCGCCGGATCAAGGCCCACCAGCCAACAGTTGGCGGGCCATTCGAATGGCTTGGACCATGCTGCTGGCGTCAGCCACACCTTGTCCAGCAACATCCATGGCTGTGCCGTGATCGGGGCTGGTGCGAAACAAGGGCAAACCCAGGGTGACGTTGACGCCCCGCTCAACGCCCAAGTACTTCACGGGGATCAAGCCTTGATCGTGGTACATCGCGATCACCACATCGAATTCCCTGTGCCCGTTGGCTTGACGACGAGCCCGCATGAAAACGGTATCGGGCGCATAAGGTCCATGCACGTCCATACCTTGCGAGCGTGCCTGAAGCAAAGCGGGCTGCAAGACGTCGACTTCTTCCCGGCCAAAAAGCCCCCCCTCTCCTGCATGCGGATTGACCCCCGCCACCGCCATGCGTGGCACACGGCCAAGCAAGCGTGACAAGGCCATGTGCGTGATGCTCATGGTCTGCAACACCCGATCGACCGTGATGGCATTGAGCGCTTCGCGCAGGGACACATGGATGCTGACCAGCACGGTTCGCAAATCATCATTGGCCAGCATCATGCGCACGGGCATTTGCGCCACCGACACACCGGCGTGACGTGCCGCTTCGGCCTGCAACAATTCGGTGTGGCCTGGATACTGGTCGTAGGGCGCACCCGCCGCGTGCAAAGCCTCTTTGTGCAAGGGGGCCGTGACCAAGCCAGCCACCTCGCCACGCAAAGCGGCACGCGCGGCCCACATCACCGCCTCTGCGGCCAATTGGCCGGCACGCGCATCGACCACCCCCCATGGCAGAACGGGTGCCTTGGGAACCACTTGGAGCACCGGCAGACAACGGGGGGGCAGGTTCAAGGCCTCCGACGGGTTGGTGATCTCGCAGACCGGCCAGCTTGGTGGCGCCTGCACCAAGGCCATGGCCCGGCGCATGAGTCCGACGTCACCGGCCACAAAGCATTGCCGAGTGAGCTCCGGGGCCTCACACCAAGCGCGGGCAATGATTTCAGGCCCAATACCGCAAGGATCGCCAGGCGTGATGGCCAAGGGAAGTACGCTCGATCTCATGGGCTGCCCCTCTTCATGCGGGGTTGTCGATTTCAATGAACCGGTGCTCGAAGCCGAGATCGTGTGCGACTCGCGCCCCAATGGCTGGTGCACCATACCGTTCGGTGGCGTGGTGACCACAGGCCAGAAATGCAACCCCTGTTTCACGCGACAAGTGGGCCTGGGGCTCGGAAATTTCACCCGTGATGAAGGCATCGGCACCTGCGGCCACGGCCGCTTCAAAATAACCCTGCGCCCCACCCGTGCACCAAGCCACACGGCGAATCGGCCGGACCGCGTCGCCCACACAGATGACCGATCGGCCCAAGACTTTTTCCACATGCGCAGACAAGGATTGGGCGCATGACCAAGAACCGCTGCCTTGCCCCACAAAGCCCAGATTCTGATCGCCAAAGCGCCCATCGGCCTGCAGGCCCAGCATGCGACCGAGTTGGGCGTTGTTGCCCAACTCGGCGTGCGCGTCCATGGGCAAATGGTAGGCAAACAGGTGCATGCCATGCGCCAACAACAAGCGCAACCGTTCGCGCATCCAGCCGGTCACACGCCCGTCTTGCCCACGCCAAAACAAACCATGGTGAACCAAAAGTGCATCGGCATTGGCTTCGATCGCCGCCTCGATCAAAGCCCTGCTCGCCGTCACGCCGCTGACAAGCAAGCGCACGGCCCGGTCGCCTTCGACTTGCAGGCCATTTGGGCCGTAATCACGGAATTGATCGGGCTGCAACAGCGCATCCAGCGCTTGGCCCAGTGTTTTGGCATCGGTCATGTGCGGCGTTCCTGACGAAGCTTGTATTGTGGCGCACGGATCGCTGCACACCACTCAGGGATCAAGGACAATGGCGCCCATGAAACGTTATTGGCTCTTCTTTTCTCAATGGGTGACGGTCCTGCTGGCCGCATGGTTTGTGGTGGCCACTCTCAAACCCGAATGGCTCCAAGGTACGCAGCGCTCGGGGCAAGGCTTCACCTTGCTGCAAGCACCTTCGGGCCATGGGCTGAATCGCCCCCCGGGCAGCCTGAGTGTGCCAGCTCAAATCGCCTCGCCCGCGGTGGTCAGCATCAACACCAGCAAAAATCGGCCTGCGGTGCACAGCGATCCTTGGTTGCGTTTTTTCAATGGCGAATCCGAAGACAACCTTGCCGGTCTGGGCAGCGGCGTGATCGTGAGTGCCCAAGGCCATATCCTGACCAACAACCATGTGGTGGAAGATGCCGATGACATCGAAGTCGTCCTGACCGACGGTCGCCGTGCCGCTGCCAAAGTGATCGGCACCGACCCCGACACCGACTTGGCTCTGTTGAAAATCCAGCTGGACAAGCTCCCAGTCATTGTGCTGGGCCAACCCCAGGACCTGTTGATCGGTGACGTGGTGCTGGCCATCGGCAACCCTTTTGGCGTGGGTCAAACTGTGACATCGGGCATCGTCAGCGCCTTGGGGCGCAGCCAATTGGGCATCAACACCTTTGAAAACTTCATCCAAACCGATGCCGCCATCAATCCGGGCAATTCAGGCGGCGCCTTGGTGGATGTGAACGGTCACTTGATGGGCATCAACACCGCGATTTACTCTCGCTCAGGCGGCAACATGGGGATTGGCTTTGCCATTCCCGTCACCACCGCGCAACAAGTGATGCAGGATTTGTTGCTGAATGGCAAAGTCACACGCGGCTGGATTGGTGTTGAACCCCAAGACTTGACGCCTGAGCTGGCCGAAAGCTTTCAACTGCCCAAGACCAGCGCCCAAGCCCAGCACAAAGGCGTGGTGATCACCGGCGTTTTGCAAAATGGTCCAGCCGCCAAAGCCGGCATCCGCCCAGGGGATGTGATCATCAAAATCGCCACCAAACCCGTGATGAGCGTCTCTGACCTGTTGGCGCTGGTCGCCAACCTCAAGCCTGGCGCGCCGACCGAAGTCCTGATTTGGCGCAGACAAGCTGAACTGGCTGTGACCCTGACACCCAGTGAGCGCCCGGCCGTGCGAAAAGCCCAACGTTAAAGCCCGATGGCGGCCAAACGGCGAAGTTTGAACGCTTGAAAAAGGGCGCTGGCGCTCACCCCTTTGACGGGAAGTCCGATTCAAACATCGGTTGGATTTTCGGGGGCTTGTGTGTGCTGAATGAAAATTTGCGCCGCCCAGATGCCCAACTCGTAAAGCAAGCACATCGGTATGGCCAAAGCCAGCTGCGACACCACATCGGGCGGCGTGACCACGGCGGCGATCACAAAAGCCAGGACCACGAAGTAACCCCGAAAATCCTTGAGTTTTTGAATGGTGACCACGCCCATGCGCGCCAACACCACCACAGCCACGGGCACCTCAAACGCCAAGCCGAAGGCCAGGAACATCGAGAGCACGAAGCTCAGGTAAGCCTCAATGTCAGGCGCGGCGGTGATGCTTTTGGGCGCAAAGCTCTGGATAAAGCTGAACACTTGACCGAACACAAAGAAGTAACAAAACGCCACCCCGATGAAAAAGAGCACCGTGCTGGACACCACCAAAGGCATGACCAGCTTTTTCTCATGGCTGTAGAGCCCCGGCGCAATGAAGCCCCAAACTTGGTACAACACCACCGGCAAAGCGATGAGGAAGGCGCTCATCAGCAAAATCTTGAGGGGCACCATGAAAGGAGAAATGACCGAGGTAGCGATCAAAGTGGCGCCTTTGGGCAAATGCACCACCAGGGGGGCCGCCAAAATGTCGTACAAATTGCCTGGGCCCGGAAAGATGGCCAAAACGGCAGCAGCCACAGCCACGGCGGCCACAGCCCACATCAACCTGTCTCGCAACTCGATCAAGTGCGCCACAAAAGGTTGCTCGGAACCTTTGAGTTCGTCGTCGGGCTGGGAAGGGGTTTCAGGCATGGGATGGGTCAGTCAGACGGTCGCGCAGCAAGTGCGCCAAGGTCAAAAGGAATTGAGGGGCTTGGGCCGGTAACGCGCCACGCGGGCAGCACCCGACAAGGCTTTGGTGCGCACACCGGAACGTGCTTTGTACCACTGGGGCATCGCACCCCTTTTGAGACGCCAGTTTTTGTCCGGGCGAACGTAATAAGGCGGGGGCGGCTCGATGGCGGGCAAATCGCTGTTCAGCCCCGCCGTGGTGTCGGCCCAGTCTTTTTCAAAATCAGAGGCCGTGGTTTGGACGGTTTCCTCGACATCCCGAGCCGCCGTCTCCATGGTCTCTTTCATTTTCTTGAGCTCTTCCAAGTCCATGGAGCGATTGACCTCGGCCTTCACGTCTGCCACGTAACGCTGCGCCTTGCCCAAGAGTGCGCCCAATGTGCGGGCGACTTTGGGCAACTTCTCGGGACCAATGACGATCAACGCCACCACCCCGATCAGGGCCATTTTCGAAAAACTTAAATCGAGCACAGTGCAGCGATCAGTCGATCAAGACTTGGTCTTGGCTTCGACGTCAATGGTTGTCTTTTCAGAGACCGGCGTGGAAGCAGTGACCTGACCGGCCACAGGTGCTGCACCGTCTTCGGGTTTAGCGCCGCCGTCTTTCATACCGTCTTTGAAACCTTTGACCGCACCACCAAGGTCAGAACCCATGTTTTTGAGCTTTTTGGTGCCGAACACCATGACCACGATCAACAAAACGATCAGCCAGTGCCAAATGGAAAAAGTACCCATGAAACTCTCCTGTTAATGGATGGATTCTAAGGGGATCGCTGCCCGCAATCGGATCGGCCCTGAGGATGGAAGGATTTGGGATGGGAAAGCGCTGTTTCAACCCCGCAACCAAGGCCGAGGACCGCCCATGACGTGCATGTGCAGGTGGTGCACTTCCTGCCCACCCTCGGCCCCAGTGTTCACCACAATCCGGAAGCCGCCATCGGGGTAAGGCTTGCACCCCTCTTGCGCAGCCAGTTTGGGGGCCAAGGTCATCATGTGGCCCATCAGGCCAGCATGCTCGGGGGCCAACTGCGCCATCGAAGGGAGGTGCCACTTGGGAATGATCAAAAAGTGGATGGGCGCCCAGGGCGCGATGTCGTGGAAAGCGAACACCTGCTCATCCTCATGCACCTTGCGCGAAGGAATTTTGCCCGTGATGATTTTGCAAAAAATACAGTGGTCGTCAGTCATGTTGCGCTCAGTTTAAAAAATAGACCCATCCATCACGGGTCGCTGCCCGTTCAGGCGCACCATGCCCAGCACGATGCGGTACAAAAACCAGATGGAAACGGCGGCCCAGGCCAGCCAGCCCGGGAAAACAAAGAAAAACCAAAGCGGGGCAGTCGCCAGATAAAGCAAGGCGGCCCAAATCACGGTCCGGATGCGGTAGCTGAAATGCGTGGCCTCCCAGCCCGGGGCATCGCCCTTTTTGACCAAATCGATGATCAGCGCCACCACCAGCAAAGCCGGACCCATTTGCGCCCCGGGAATCACGGCGCTCACCGCTACGATCAGGTGCAGGATGTAGCTCACCCAACTGATGGTGTGGGTGCTGTCGTCGATGGATTGGTCGTTCATGCTTAATTCACACAGGCTTGGGCGTTATTCGCCCAGGCGCTCACGGTCTTGCACCTTGCGCAGGGCTTTTTCTTCCAGGCCGCTCAGGCCTTCGCGGCGGGCCAGCTCGTTGACCACGTCGGCGGGCGTGAGGCCGTAGTGCGCCAGCGCGATCATGCTGTGAAACCACAAATCGGCCACCTCGCCCACCAGCTTGGTTTTGTCCCCGCCATGGTCCACGTCTTTGGCGGCCATCACGGTTTCGGTGGCTTCTTCGCCGATTTTCTTCAAAAAGGCGTCTGGGCCTTTGTGCAGCAAGCGGGCCACATAGCTTTTTTCGGGGTCGCCGCCGTTGGCGGGTTTGCGGCTTTCGACCACTGCCGCGAGGCGGTCCAGGATGTCTTGGTTGCTCATAGGATTGGGGCGCTCACTTGTAAATGGTTTCAGGGTCCTTCAGGACCGGATCCACAGCCTGCCAGCCGTCCGGCTGCAAGCTCTGAAAAAAGCAACTGTGGCGGCCCGTGTGGCAGGCAATGCCCGGCTCGTGCCCCAGCTGGGTGATTTTGAGCAGCACCACATCGTTGTCGCAATCGATGCGGATGTCGTGCACCGTCTGCACATGGCCCGACTCCTCGCCTTTGAACCACAGCTTGTTGCGCGAACGGCTGAAATACACCGCCCGCTTGAGCTCGGCCGTCTTGTGCAGCGCCTCGCGGTTCATCCAAGCGAACATCATCACGTCGCCTGTGTCTTTTTCTTGGGCGATGACCGGCACCAGGCCTTTGTCGTCCCATTTGATTTGATCGAGCCAGTTCATGTTCACAGCCTAACCTGAATGCCACGTTCGCGCATTCGCGCTTTGGCCTGTTGCACGGTGTATTCACCGTAATGGAAGATGCTGGCCGCCAGGACCGCGTCAGCCCCGCCGATGCTCACGCCGTCGGCCAGGTGATCGAGATTGCCCACGCCGCCGGACGCGATCACGGGCACGCTCACGGCGTCGCTCACGGCGCGGGTCAGTGGCAGGTCAAAGCCGCTTTTGGTGCCATCGCGGTCCATGCTGGTAAGCAGGATTTCGCCTGCGCCGTAGTCGGCCATCTGCTGGGCCCAGGCCACCGCGTCTAGCCCTACGTTTTGGCGGCCGCCGTGGCTGTACACGTCCCAGCCGGGGCCCATGGGCAGACCGTGGGTGCCCATGCGTTGTTCGTCTTCGGCTGTGCGGCGTTTGGCGTCGATGGCGACCACGATGCACTGCGCGCCGTATTTGGCCGAGGCGTCACGGATGACCTGCGGATTGGCAATGGCTGCCGAGTTGAAGCTGGTTTTGTCAGCACCGGCGTTGAGCAATCGGCGCACGTCTTCCACCGTGCGCACGCCACCACCGACGGTGAGCGGAATGAACACCTGGCTGGCCACGGCTTCGATGATGTGCAGGATCACGTCGCGACCATCGCTGGTGGCGGTGATGTCCAGGAACGTGAGTTCGTCCGCGCCCTGCTCGTTGTAGCGGGCGGCGATTTCCACCGGGTCTCCGGCGTCGCGCAATTCGACAAAGTTGACACCCTTGACCACACGGCCACCGGTCACGTCAAGGCAGGGAATGATGCGTTTGGCGAGCATGGGGACTTCTCTTCGGTGTGTTGTCAGGGGTTCAGCACTTGCAAGCGCTGCCAGCCTGCCCAGCGCCCGCCCGCGGGCAAGGTGATGGGCGCATGGACCTGGGCGGCTTCGACGCACAGCATCTGGCGCCAGCCGTCATCGGGCATGTCGGCCAGGCGCTTGCAAAGGTCTTGCGCTGGATTCCAAACCACCGTGTTGGCCCAGCTGGGGCTTTGGGTAATGTGCAGGGTCTGGCCCAGCGTCAGGGCTTGCGTGGCAGCGTCGTAGACGCGGTCAAACTCGGCGGCAAAGCGCAGCGTGTCAGCGGCTGGGGCGTGGGTGTCGGTGAGCGAGTCCCACTCGGGCTGACCGCCCAGACCCTGCAGCGTGGCCTGCGTGACATCGGGCACGGCCACATAAGTGTGCAAAGCCCCGGAAAAAACAAGCGGCCCAAGGTCGGTGTTGTGCACAGCCAAAGTGATTTTCAAGGCAGCGGGGTTCAGCTCGATGTGCAGTTCCAGTTCAAAGGCTCGCGGCCACCAGGTGCGGGTTTGCGCGGTGTCGTGCAGGCGCAGCGTGAGCCGCGCATGGTCAGCAGCGAGTTCAGGCTCACCGGGCTGCCAAGCCAGATTGCGGACAAAACCGTGTTTGGGCAGTCGATGGGCCAGGGGGCCGCGCTGGTTGAACTGCGGAAAGCACACGGGGATGCCGCCTCGAATGGCGGCTTGGCCGTCCATTACGCTTTGGGGGCTGAGGTACAGCCGCTCTTGGCCGCCCGACACCCAAGACAGCACATGCGCACCATGCAGCGCCACCAACAGGCGATCGCCTTGCGGCAGCGCCAACTCGCAAGCGGGCAGGCCCGCGAACGCGGTGTCGCGACAAGTGGCCTGAGCGCTCATGGGCAATGGCGAGGGAATAGATCAGCCGTTGAGTTCGTCGGCGCGTTGCTGCGCCAGCGCGAAGTCGAGGTCGCCCGAATACACGGCGCGGCCGCAGATCACGCCTTCGACACCTTCGTCTTCCACCGCGCACAGCTGCTCGATGTCGGCCATGTTGGACAGGCCGCCCGAGGCGATCACGGGGATGGTGAGGGCTTGGGCCAGTTTGACGGTGGCGTCGATGTTGATGCCGCTCAGCATGCCGTCGCGGCCGATGTCGGTGTAAATGATGGACTCGACGCCCCAGTCCTCGAACTTCTTGGCCAGGTCCACCACTTCGTGGCCGGTGAGCTTGCTCCAGCCATCGGTGGCGACTTTGCCATCTTTGGCGTCCAGCCCGACGATGATGTGGCCGCCAAAGGCGGTGCAGGCGTCTTTCAAGAAGCCGGGGTTTTTGACGGCGGCGGTGCCGATGATGACGTAGCGCAGGCCGCTGTCGATGTATTTTTCAATGGTGTCCAGATCGCGGATGCCACCGCCCAGCTGCACCGGGATTTCGTCGCCCACCGCCTTGAGGATGGACTTGATGGCCCCAAAGTTTTGCGGCTTGCCCGCGAACGCGCCGTTCAGATCCACCAGGTGCAAGCGGCGTGCGCCTTTTTCGAGCCAGGTGCGGGCCATGGCGGCGGGGTCTTCCCCAAAGGTCGTGGCTTGGTCCATATCGCCCTGTTTGAGGCGAACGCAGTGGCCGTCTTTGAGGTCAATGGCGGGGATCAGAATCATGGCGAATTAAAAACAGGTGA
Source organism: Comamonadaceae bacterium (assembly GCA_027485235.1). Taxonomy (GTDB): domain Bacteria; phylum Pseudomonadota; class Gammaproteobacteria; order Burkholderiales; family Burkholderiaceae_C; genus Limnohabitans_A. The sequence goes on along the minus strand of JAIXRJ010000036.1, from coordinate 216,176 downwards.
AGGAAGCAAAACGGCCCTGAAAACTTCTCAAGGCTGCCAGTGGAGGAAATTGCGGAACAAGGCCAGGCCCTGAGCCGCGCTTTTTTCGGGGTGAAACTGGGTGGCAAAAAAATTGTCACGGGCAATGGCGCAGGCAAAGCGGCCACCGTAATCGGTTTCCGCCGCAGCGTGCGCCGGGTAGGCGACCTGGGTGTAGAAGCTGTGCACAAAATAATACCAGCTGCCGTCGTCAATGCCTTGCCACAGTGGGTGGGCAGGCGCGACTTGCCAAACCTGATTCCAACCCATCTGCGGCACTTTGTAGCGGGTGCCGTCCGGCTGAATTTGCCCTGCCAGCTCAAACTTGACGACACGGCCGGGGATCAGGCCCAAGCCAGGCGTGTCGCCTTCGTCGCTGTGGTCCAGCAGCATCTGCATGCCCACGCACACGCCAAACAGGGGTTTGCTGGCGGCGGCGTCGAGCACGGCATCCCGCAGGCCCGAATCGTGCAGCTCGCGCATGCAGTCGGGCATGGCGCCCTGCCCGGGCAAGACCACACGGTGCGCGTCGCGCACGACTTGCGGGTCTGAGGTGACCATCACTTCGGCATGGTCCACGCTGGCGGCCGCATGCATCACCGCCTGCGCCACCGAGCGCAGGTTGCCCATGCCGTAGTCCACCACTGCAACGCGATTGACACTCATGTCAGAGGCTGCCTTTGGTCGAGGGGATCACACCTGCTGAGCGAGGATCGAGTTCAAGTGCCGCACGCACGGCGCGGGCAAAGGCCTTGAAGATGGTTTCGCACTGGTGGTGCGCGTTCACACCCTTGAGGTTGTCGATGTGCAGCGTGCACAGCGCGTGGTTCACAAAGCCCTGGAAGAATTCATAAATCAACTGGGTGTCGAGCGAACCCAAAGAGCCAGAAGTGAAGTTCACGTCCATGTGCAGACCGGGGCGGCCGGAAAAGTCCACCACCACGCGGCTCAAAGCTTCATCCAGCGGCACATAGGCGTGGCCATAACGGCGGATGCCTTTTTTGTCGCCAATGGCCTGCGCAAAGGCCTGGCCCAAGGTGATGCCGATGTCTTCGACCGTGTGGTGGCCGTCGATGTGCAGATCGCCTTCACAAGCGATGTCCAAGTCGATCAAGCCATGGCGCGCGATCTGGTCCAGCATGTGGTCCAGAAAACCGATGCCCGAGGCCAGTTCGGCCTGGCCAGTACCGTCCAAGTTGATGGCGACGCGGATGTTCGTCTCGGCCGTCTTGCGGGTGACTGCAGCGGTGCGGTTCATAAGGAGGCTTTCAGAGCAGCAAGGAGATGGTCGTTTTCTGCGGCGGTGCCCACCGTCAGGCGCAGGCAGTTGCCCAGCAGTGGGTGCATTTTAGAAATGTTCTTGATCAGCACACCGTGGGCCTTCAGGCCGTCAAAAGTTTTGGCGGCATCGGGCACGCGGGCCAGAATCATGTTGGCTTCGCTGGGGAAAGGCTGCACGCCGGGCAAAGCCGTCAGTGCTTGCATCAAACTGGTGCGCTCTTGGCGCAGGTCTTGGGCCTGCGCAGCAAACACCTCGGCATGCTCCAGCGCAAACAGGGCGCACTCGGCATTGAGCACGCTGATGTTGTAGGGCGGGCGCACTTTGTCGACTTCAGCCACCAAAGCCTTGGGGCCAATCATGTAGCCCAGCCGCACACCGGCCAAGCCAAACTTGGACAGCGTGCGCATGAGCAGAACGTGCGAGTGGCGGGTGATGCGATCGATGTAGCTGCGGCTTGCGAAAGGCTGGTAGGCCTCGTCCATGACCACCAGGCCCCCTTGTGCCCCTTGGGCCAGCACGATCTTTTCGATCGTGTCGTCGTTCCACAGGTTGCCGGTGGGGTTGTTGGGATAAGCCAGGTAGACGATGGACGGCTTGTACTCAGCAATCGCGGCCAGCATGGCGGCTTCGTCCAGCTCAAAGTCGGCCGAGAGCGGCACGCCATGAAAGCCCAAGCCTTGCAACTGGGCGCTCATGGCGTACATCACAAAGCCGGGCAAAGGCGAGAGGATGGAAGCGCCGGGCACGTCGCAAGCCATGGCCAGCAAAGAAATCAACTCGTCCGAGCCGTTGCCCAGCATGATGTCGAAGCCTTCGGGCATGCCCGCATAGCTGGCCAGCGCATGGCGCAATTCGTTCACACGCTCGCCAGGGTAGCGGTTGAGGGCCAGCGCGCCCAAACGCTCACCCAATGCCTTTTGCAAATCCGCGGGCAATCTGTGCGGATTTTCCATCGCGTCGAGCTTGACCATGCCCGCCGAGTCCTGGATGGCGTAGGCGTGCATGGACTGCACGTCTTGGCGGATGCGTTGCATGAGTTGGGGGCTGACTTGGCTCATTTCGGGTCTCGCATCGGGGGCACAGGGTTCAAACGGAGTTCGGCAGCGCGGGCGTGGGCTTGCAGGCCTTCGCCATAAGCCAGCTCGGCGGCAATGCGGCCCAGTGGCTGGGAACCGGTTTCGCTCACTTCAATCAGGCTGCTGCGTTTTTGGAAGTCGTACACGCCCAGCGGCGACGAAAAGCGTGCCGTGCCGCTGGTGGGCAACACGTGGTTGGGACCTGCGCAATAGTCACCCAGCGACTCGCTGGTGAACGCGCCCAAGAAGATGGCCCCCGCGTGGCGCAGCAGTGGCTCCCAGCGGTGCGGGTCGCGGCTCGACACCTCCAGGTGCTCGGGCGCGATGCGGTTGCTGATGGCGCAGGCTTCTTCCATGCTGCGCGTCAAGATCAAAGCACCCCGGTCGTTGAGCGACTTGGCGATGATTTCACGGCGCGGCATCTCGGGCAGCAAGCGGTCGATGGCGGCTTGGACTTGGGCGATGTAAGCCACATCGGGGCAGAGCAAAATGCTTTGTGCCAGTTCGTCGTGCTCAGCCTGTGAAAAAAGGTCCATCGCCACCCAATCGGCGGGCGTACTGCCATCGGCCAGCACCAGGATTTCGCTGGGGCCCGCGATCATGTCGATGCCCACGGTGCCAAACACGCGCTTTTTGGCACTGGCCACATAGGCGTTGCCGGGTCCAGTGATCTTGTCCACTTTGGGGATGGTGGCGGTGCCATAAGCCAGCGCCGCCACGGCTTGCGCGCCGCCCACCGTGAAGGCGCGGCTCACGCCCGCCACACAGGCAGCGGCCAGCACCAGCGGGTTGCGCACACCCTGGGGCGTGGGCACGACCATGATGATCTCTTGCACGCCCGCCACATGGGCCGGAATCGCGTTCATCAACACCGACGAGGGGTAAGCGGCTTTGCCACCGGGCACGTAAATGCCCACACGGTCGAGCGGCGTGACTTTCTGGCCCAGCAGCGTGCCGTCTTCGTCGCGGTAAGACCAGCTCTCGCCAGAGGCTTTTTTTTGCGCCTCGTGGTACTGGCGCACGCGGGCGGCGGCGGCTTGCAAGGCTTCGCGCTGCGCTGCAGGCAGGCCGTCGAGAGCCGCTTTGAGTTCGGCCTGGGTGATCTCCAGCGCCTTCACGTCGGCCGCTGGCAGACCGTCAAAACGCTGGGTGTACTCCAACACCGCCGAGTCGCCACGACGCTGCACATCGGCCAGGATGTCGGCCACGCGCTGCTCGATGGCGGCGTCGGTGTCGGCAGACCAATGCAGGCGGCCCGCGAAGGCCGCTTCAAAACCGGCATCCGCCGTGTTCAGCTGCAAGGGTTTGGCTTGGAGGCCCATGTTGTTCAGTCTTTCTTTACCGCGCCCGCAAAGGCGTCGATGATGGCGCGGATCGGTGCTTGTTTGAGTTTGAGCGCGGCCTGGTTGACCACCAAACGCGCGCTGATGTCCATGATGCGTTCGACTTCGACCAAGTGGTTGGCCTTGAGCGTGTTGCCGGTGGACACCAGGTCGACGATGGCATCGGCCAGGCCAGTGAGCGGGGCCAGTTCCATGCTGCCGTAGAGCTTGATGAGATCGACGTGCACGCCTTTGGTGGCAAAGAAATCGCGGGCGATGGACGTGTATTTGGTCGCCACTTTCAGGCGTGCACCTGTGCGCACCAGCGCGGCATAGTCATCATCGGCGCGCACGGCCACGCTCATGCGGCATTTGGCAATGTTCAGGTCCAGCGGTTGGTACAGGCCCTGGCCACCGTGTTCGATCAGGGTGTCCAGACCCGTCACGCCCAAATCGGCGCCGCCATATTCCACATAGGTGGGCACGTCGCTGGCCCGCACCAGCACCACGCGCACCTGGGCTTGGTTGGTGGGCAAGATCAGCTTGCGTGATTTTTCGGGGTCTTCGAGCACCTCGATGCCCGCGGCCTGGAGCAGCGGTAAAGTTTCGTCAAAGATGCGTCCTTTGGACAGGGCCAGCGTGATCATTTCACCCTTTCGATGTCAGCGCCCACCGCGCGCAGTTTGGCTTCCATGCGGTCATAACCACGGTCCAAGTGGTAAATGCGTTCGACGGTGGTTTCGCCTTCCGCCACAAGCCCAGCAATGACCAGGCTGGCCGATGCCCGCAAATCGGTGGCCATCACGGTCGCGCCCGACAACTTGGACACGCCCTCGACCACCGCGACTTTGCCGTCGATCTGGATGTGCGCACCCAAGCGCACCAACTCGTTGACATGCATGAAGCGGTTTTCAAAAATCGTTTCGGTCACTTTGCTGGCGCCTTGCGAAATACAGTTGAGCGCCATGAACTGGGCCTGCATGTCGGTGGGGAAACCCGGGTATTCGGTGGTGCGAAAGCTTTGGGCCTTCAAACGACCATTGGATTTGATGCGGATGAAGCCCTCACCGGCTTCGATGGTGGCACCGGCTTCGCGCAACTTTTCGATGACCGCTTCCAGGTGGTCTGCGCGGCCGTGGCGCAGCAGCACCTCACCGCCCGTTGCAGCGACCGCACACAGGAAAGTACCTGCCTCGATGCGGTCGGCCACCACGGGGTGCTGAGCACCGTGCAGGCGCTCCACCCCCTGAATCCGGATGCGGCGTGTGCCGTGGCCTTCAATCTGGGCGCCCATTTGGATGAGCATTTCGGCCAGGTCGGGGATCTCGGGCTCCTGGGCGGCGTTTTCGAGCACCGTCTCGCCTTCGGCCAAAGTCGCGGCCATCATGAAGTTTTCAGTGCCGGTGACGGTGACCATGTCGGTGGTGATGCGCGCGCCTTTGAGGCGCGTGCGACCCGCGGGCAGGCTGGCCAGCATGTAGCCGTGGTCCACCGTGATGACGGCCCCCATGGACTGCAGGCCCTTGATGTGCTGGTCGACTGGGCGCGAGCCGATGGCGCAGCCACCAGGCAAGGACACTTTGGCGTGACCAAAGCGGGCCAGCAAAGGACCCAGCGCCAGCACCGAGGCGCGCATGGTTTTCACCAACTCGTAGGGCGCTTCGGGGTTGTTCAAAGCCCCGGCGTCCAGCATGACGCGGCCGTCTTCGTGATGCTCGGCCGTCACGCCCATGTTGCGGATCAGCTTGAGCATGGTCGAGACGTCTTGCAGGCGCGGCACATTGGCCAGCGTGACGGGTTCATCGCTCAGCAAAGCGGCGCACAGCTCGGGCAGGGCGGCGTTTTTGGCACCCGACACATCGAGCGTGCCTTGCAGGCGGTGGCCACCGCGAATGATCAGTTTGTCCATGGGTCAGGTCGGTGCGTTGCGGCCCGAGGGCCTTCGGTTCATGTCGCTTGCGCAGCCCATTCGGCGGGCGTGTAGGTTTTCATCGACAAGGCGTGCACCTCGTCGGTGTGCATTTTTTGGCCCAGCGTGGCGTACACGCGTTGGTGGCGCGCAATGGGACGCATGCCGGCAAAGGCTTCGGACACGACCACAGCGCTCCAGTGGCGGCCATCGCCCTCCACCGTCAGGTGGGTGCAATCGAGGCCGGCGGCGATGATGGCTTGAAGTTGCTGTGCGTTCATGGGAAGTCAGCTTCGGATTTTGTAGCCGATGCGCAAAAGGTGAAGGGTCAGGCCACTGATGGCGGCCAGGGCCGTCCCCACCACCGCCAGACTGAGCCAGGGAGAGACGTCGCTTTGGCCAAAAAAGCCATAACGAAAGCCATCGATCATGTAGAAAAACGGGTTCAGGTGGCTGAGTTTTTGCCAAAACGGCGGCAAGGAGTGGATGGAGTAAAACACGCCCGACAAGAAGGTCATGGGCATGATGATGAAGTTCTGGAAAGCCGCCATCTGGTCAAACTTTTCAGCCCACAGCCCAGCGATCACGCCCAAAGCGCCCATCATGGCCGCGCCCATGCAGGCGAAGGCCAAAATCCACAGCGGGTTCACGAAGCTGATGTTGACCATCCAGCCCGTGATGACAAACACACCCAGCCCCACGGCCAAGCCGCGAACGATCGACGACCCCACATAGGCCACAAACCAACTGCGGTGAGACAAGGGCGTGAGCAGCAAAAACACCAAGCTGCCCATGATCTTGCTTTGCACCAGGCTCGACGAGCTGTTGGCAAACGCGTTTTGCAACACGCCCATCATCATCAGGCCCGGCAGCAAAAAGGAGGTGTAAGGCACGTTGTCATACACCTTGACATGGTCTTCGAGCACATGGCCAAAGATCAGCATGTACAGCACCGAGGTGAGCACGGGTGCGCCGACGGTCTGGAAAGCGACTTTCCAAAAACGCAGCACTTCTTTGTAGAGCAGGGTTTGCCAACCGGTCATGCCAAGGCTCCGGTGGCGGTTTGTTTGCGGTTCATCACCTCCAGGAAGACGTCTTCCAGATCGGCCTGGCGGATCTCCACGTCTTCCACCACCAAGCCAGCCGTGCGCAAGGTGGCCAGATAATTTTCGATCTCGGCCGCGTTGTGCACCGGCAACTGCACGATGCGCCCCGTGACGCGGGCCATGGCCGCCACGGCGAGCGGCAAGTCGCCGTCGAGCTTGAAGCGCAGCACCTGGCTGGTGGCCGAGCGCAACAGATCAGACGTGCGCTCCAAAGCCAGCAACTGACCACGTTTGAGCATGGCGATGCGTCCGCACAAGGCTTCGGCTTCTTCGAGGTAATGGGTGGTGAGCAAGACGGTGTGCCCTTGCTTGTTGAGTTTGGCAATGAAGGCCCACAAGGTCTGGCGCAGCTCGACATCGACCCCGGCGGTGGGTTCATCGAGCACGATCACGCGGGGTTTGTGCACCAAGGCTTGCGCCACCAGCACGCGCCGCTTCATGCCCCCAGAGAGTTGGCGCATGTTGGCGCCAGCTTTGTCCGCCAGGCCCAGGCTGTCCAGCAGCTCGTCGATCCAAGCCTCGTTTTTCTTGACGCCGAAATAGCCCGACTGGATGCGCAAAGCCTCGCGCACCGTGAAGAAAGGGTCAAACACCAGTTCTTGCGGCACCACGCCCAGCAGTCGGCGCGCAGCGGCGTAGTCGCTTTGCACGTCGTGACCATGCACCAGAACACGACCTGTGCTGGGGCGGCTCAAGCCCGCCAAGGTGCTGATCAGCGTGGTTTTGCCAGCGCCATTGGGGCCCAGCAAACCGAAAAATTCGCCCTCCTCGACCTCGAAGCTGACCTGATCGAGTGCACGCATGGCAGCAGTGCCCGCCTGTTTGGCAGGGTAGGTTTTCGAGACGGTTTGGAATGAGAGCGCAGACATGGGAGGGCTTTATTTTAAGTGCTGGCCCACGTGAAGGCGGCTCAATGGCTCGGAACAAGGCGAAAACAGAGGGGTTTTGACCCCAAAAAGAGCTCAGACAGCTTGCAAAAGGTCGAGCACGCCATACAAAGCGGCCAACTCGCTCAAACGAGCAGACATGCCCTGGACCGAGACCGAACGCCCCTGGGCTTTGGCCACACGGCGCAAACCCAACAAAACAGCCAACGCTGAGGAATCAAAATCACTGAGCGCTGAAGCATCGACCAACACCGGCTGCGGCTCATCCACAGTTGCCTGCAATTGAAGCTCACGGATCCATTGCGACAGACAAGCATCGGCTTGCTCATGCGTCAAACGGGGTGGTAACTTCAAAGCATTCATGGTCTCGATTTCCGCTGAGGCCATCAAGAATTGCGGGCGTTCGACTTGTTGCGTGATGCCAAACTGGCAATCAAGCCATCGATACCGCCCGCGTTGATTTCTTTGGTGAATTGAGTTCGGTAGTTTTCGATCAACCAGACGCCCAAGACGTTCAAGTCAAAAATCATCCAACCCGCACCCTCGCCCGGCGTCTTTTCCAGGCGGTAATCGAGTTGAATCGGGTCGCCTTTGCCTCGCACCTCGGTATTGACCACCAGGTTTTTGTCTTCTTGACCGGGACGCAAAGGCTTGACCACCACCACTTGGTCGCTCACTTGACTGAGGGCACCGGCATAGGTGCGAACCAGCAAAGTCTTGAATTCATCTTGCAAACGCTTTTGCTGTTCGGGCGTGGCTTTTCGCCAAGCGGGGCCTGTTGCCAAAGCGGTCATGCGGCGAAAATTGACATGCGGCATGAGCTTGTCATCCACCAACTGCGTCAGTTTGTTCACATCGCCATTGCGCAGGACTTTGTCGGCTTTGATCAAGTCCAAGGTTTCGTTGGTGATGCGCTTGATGAAAGCCTCGGGTGCTTCATCGGCCGCCCAAACCGATGCCGACGAAAGCCATGCGGTCGCCAAAGTGGCGCCGAGAATTTGCCGACGGTTGAATGAAAAAAAGGCGTTGGAGTTGTTCATGTGGAAACTATAAAGGCGTTTGTAGCCATGCTTGTGAACATCTGTAACGGGACACGCACCCCTCACTGAGGTTCTGAATCGTTGTAATCAAAATTGGAAGGCGGGTTGCCATCATGGACATCGTTTTCCCGTTTTTGCAAGTACGCATCACGAACGAATGAGTAAGGGTCCAAGGAGGCCTCTTTGACCGCGTCAACGGTCTTGAGCAAATTGGCACGCACATCCAGCACACGCACCACGGCCAGGCCCGTGCGCGCGGCTTGATCACCGATCTGGCGCCTGGGATCTCCTTGGAAATCCACGGGGAGGCTCAGGCTGTCTCGCAGGGTAGATGGCCCCAAAATGGGCAACACCACGTAGGGCCCAGGCTTGACCCCCCAGTGACCCAAGGTTTGTCCAAAGTCTTCCTTGTGGCGCTCCAGTCGCATTTCGGTCGCAAGGTCGAGCACGCCGCCCAAACCCAACACCGTGTTCACCGCGACACGCATGAAAGTTTCTGCCGCATGTTGGCCTTTGAGTTGCATGGCGCTGTTGGCCATGGACCACACATCGCCTAAATTGCCGACGACGTTGTGAAGGCCTGTTCGCACCAAACTGGGTACAACATGGACATACATTTGAGCCACGGGCCTGATGGCCACGGTATCGACGGCATCATTGAAGTGGTAGATGCTGCGGTTCATCGGCTCCCATGGATCTCGGACATCGGCACTTTTGACACTGGCGCAGGCCTGCAGCAACATCAAAGCGGTCACTGCGCAAAGGCATCGCCAAGACCTCATGACCTTGTTCATGGTTTAGCGCCTTCCGACTTGGGCTTCTCAGCTTGGCTGTAAAGAAATTGGCTGATCAGGTTTTCCAAAATCACCGCCGACTGGGTTGAGCCGATCTTGTCACCGGCGACCAGGTTTTTTTCGTCGGCGCCGGGAGCGATGTCCAGGTATTGCTCCCCCAACAAACCGCTGGTCAGGATCTTCAAAGAGCTGTCTTGGGGAAACTGATTTTGAGACTGCATGGCCAAGGTCACCCGGGCTTGGAAAGATTCACCGTCAAAGTCAATCGCTTGGACCCGCCCCACGACCACCCCCGCACTTTTCACAGCAGCACCCGGCTTGAGCCCACCGATGTTGTCGAACTTGGCCGTGACCTTGTAGTCCTGGCTGAAACTCCAGGTGAGCAAGTTGGCCGCCTTGAGCGCCAGAAACAGCACGGCCACAGCGCCCAACAAGACAAACAAGCCGACCCAAATATCATTTTTTGAACGTTGCATACCATCCCCCTTCAAATGCTGAACATCATCGCGGTCAGGATGAAGTCCAGCCCCAACACCGACAAAGAAGAAACCACCACGCTGCGGGTCGTGGCACTGGCCACACCTTCGGGTGTGGGCTTGGCCACATAGCCTTGCAGCAAGGCAATGAAGGTCACAGCCACACCAAACACCACGCTTTTGAGGATGCCGTTGCCCACATCCTTGAACACGTCGACCCCGCCTTGCATCTGGCTCCAAAAAGACCCCGCGTCCACGCCAATCAGCAACACGCCCACGACATAGCCGCCCAAAATGCCCACCGCACTGAACACCGCGGCCAACAAGGGCAAGGCGATGATGCCACCCCAAAAGCGGGGGGCCAAAATGCGTTGCACAGGGTCCACGGCCATCATTTCCAAGGCGGTGAGCTGTTCACCGGCCCGCATGAGACCGATCTCGGCGGTGAGCGAGGCCCCGGCACGGCCCGCAAACAACAAAGCGGCCACCACGGGCCCCAACTCGCGCACCAGACTCAGCGCCACCAACAAACCCAGGGCCTCGGCCGAGCCATAGCGCTGCAGCGTGTAGTAGCCCTGCAAACCCAGCACAAACCCCACAAACAGGCCCGACACGGTGATGATGGCCAGCGAATAATTGCCCAAAAAATGCACCTGGTCGCGCACCAAGCCAAAGCGCTTGAGCGCAACACCTGACATGCCCAGCAACTTGAAAAACAAACGCGCGGCAAAACCCCAATCGGCCAGCATTTGGCGGGTGGATGCGCCCAAAGCGCCCAGCATGGCGGTGATCATGCCGACCTCCGGTCATAGTCTTGTGCGGCCGTGGGGGCTGGGTAATGGAAGGGCACCGGACCATCGCTGAGCGCGTGCACAAACTGGTGGATCAGCGGGTCGGCGCTGACCCGCAACTCGGCGGGCGTGCCTTGGGCGGCCACACCACCGTTGGCCAAAACCACCACATGGTCGGCAATCTCAAAGGTTTCCGTCACGTCGTGCGACACCACCACGCTGGTGATGCCCAGGCTGTCGTTCAAGCGCCGGATCAGACGTGCCGCAGTGCCCAGCGAGATCGGGTCGAGGCCGGCAAAGGGCTCGTCGTACATGATCAAATCCGGGTCGAGCGCGATGGCGCGGGCCAAGGCCACACGGCGGCTCATGCCGCCAGAAATTTCGGAAGGCTTCAGATCCCGCGCACCACGCAAGCCCACCGCGTCCAGCTTCATGAGCACGATGTCGCGGATCAGGTCTTCGGACAAGCGGGTGTGCTCGCGCAAAGGGAAAGCCACGTTGTCATACACACTCATGTCGGTGAACAAGGCCCCAAACTGAAACAACATGCCCATGCGGCGGCGAGCCGCATACAACCGGTCTTGCGCCATCACGGTCAGGTCATGACCGTCGAACAGTGTCTGGCCTTGTTGCGCGCGGATTTGCCCACCGATCAAGCGCAAGACGGTGGTTTTGCCACCACCAGACACCCCCATCAGGGCTGTGACTTGCCCACGCGGGATCTTGAAACTGAGGTTTTTCAGTATCACGCGATCCCCGTAGCCGAAGCTCAGGTCACGCAATTCAACAAGAGAGGATGTGTGGGAGGTGTTCATGAAAAACAAGAGCCGGGAATACCGGCTCTTGTTATTTTAGAGATCCAAAGTGACCACTTTGTGAACTTTGGAAAATAAGCATTTTAACTACAAGGCCTGTTCCTCAGCGTGGCAAGTCACTCATGCCCATCAAGAACTCGTCCACCGCGCGTGCGGCCTGGCGGCCTTCGCGGATGGCCCACACCACCAAGGACTGGCCCCGGCGCATGTCACCGGCGGCAAAGACCTTGTCCACGTTGGTGGCGTAGCCGCCTGTGAAGTCGGTGCTGGCCTTGGCGTTGCCACGGGCGTCCTTGTCGATGCCAAAAGCGTCGAGCACGGTGGCCACCGGGTTGGTGAAGCCCATGGCCAGCAGAACCATGTCGGCTTTGTATTCCTTCTCGGTGCCAGGCACCTCGACCATCTTGCCGTCCTTGAACTCGACGTGCACGGTGGTCAAGCCCGTGAGTTTGCCTTTTTCACCCATGAACGATTTGGTGGAAATCGCGAATTCACGTTGCAGCAGGCCTTTTTCGGCACTCTCGTCGTGGCTGGAACTGGTGCGCAGCTTCATGGGCCAATAAGGCCAGACCAGCGCCTTGTTTTCTTTTTCGGGTGGCTCGGGCATCACCTCGAACTGGGTCACGCTGACAGCGCCATGGCGTGTGCTGGTGCCCACGCAGTCGCTGCCAGTGTCGCCGCCGCCGATCACGATGACGTTTTTGCCGTCGGCGCGCAGTTGGCCTTTGATCATGTCGCCCGCATTGACCTTGTTTTGCTGGGGCAGGAACTCCATCGCGAAATGGATGCCGTCCAGATCGCGGCCAGGCACGGGCAAGTCGCGCGATTGCTCGGAACCACCCGTCAGCAGCACGGCGTCGAAGTCTTTCTTGAGCTGCTCGGCGCTGACGGTTTCCTTGGCCCAGTTGGTGACCTTGGAGTCCTTGGGCCATTCGCCCACCAGCACGCTGGTGCGGATCTTCACGCCTTCGGCTTCGAGTTGCTGGACGCGGCGGTCGATGTGCGTCTTTTCCATCTTGAAGTCAGGGATGCCGTAACGCAACAAACCACCCACGCGGTCGTTCTTCTCGAACAAGGTCACGTCGTGGCCTGCACGGGCCAGCTGCTGCGCAGCGGCCAGACCTGCGGGGCCTGCGCCGATCACAGCCACAGTTTTGCCGGTCTTGACTTTGGCGGGACGGGGTGTGACCCAGCCTTCGGCCCAAGCGCGGTCGATGATCGCGTGCTCGATCGACTTGATGCCCACGGCGTCGTCGTTGAAGTTCACCACGCAGGCCGCTTCGCAAGGCGCGGGGCAGATGCGGCCAGTGAATTCGGGGAAGTTGTTGGTGCTGTGCAGGACCTCGATCGCATTTTTCCAGTCGCCTTCAAACACCAAGTTGTTGAAGTCCGGAATGATGTTGTTGACGGGGCAGCCGTTGTTGCAAAACGGTGTGCCGCAGTCCATGCAACGTGCGGCCTGTGTTTTGGACTGCTCGGGTGTCAATCCGATCACGAATTCGCCGTAATTTTTGAGGCGCTCGGTGACGGGCTTGTAGCCCTCTTCGATGCGCTCAAATTCCATGAAGCCGGTGATTTTTCCCATGATGCTATTCCTTCAATCTTGACGTTCGGCTCAGACGGCCACGGGCTGGGCAGCCTTGGACGCGTTCGCCGCTTTGCGTGCGTTGATCTCGCCCAGGGCACGCTTGTATTCGTTGGGGAAGACCTTCACGAACTTGGCACGGGCCGTGGCCCAGTTGTCCAGCAACTCGCGGGCGCGCTGGCTGCCGGTCCACTTGTGGTGGTCTTCCAGCAGTTTCTTGAGTTGTGCTTCGTCGGCCTGATCGCGGTGCCAGACCTTGCGGTCCACTTGCGTTTCTTGCTCGGCAGCTGACAACACTTTTTCCATGCTGACCATCGCGGTGTTGCAGCGCGAAGCAAATTCGCCGTCTTCGTCGTAGACATAAGCGATACCGCCGCTCATGCCCGCGCCGAAGTTGCGACCTGTTTTACCCAAAACCGCAACCGTGCCGCCGGTCATGTATTCACAACCGTGGTCGCCCGTGCCTTCGACCACCGCAGTGGCGCCCGACAGGCGCACCGCGAAACGCTCGCCAGCCACGCCCGCGAAGAAGGCTTCACCGGTGGTCGCGCCGTACATGACGGTGTTGCCCACGATGATGTTTTGCGAGGCCACGCCACGGAACTCCAAGCTCGGGCGCACCACGATGCGACCGCCCGACAAACCTTTGCCGGTGTAGTCGTTGGCCTCACCAATCAAATACAGCGTGATGCCCTTGGCCAGGAAGGCACCGAAGGACTGACCGCCTGTGCCTTCCAATTGGATGCGCAGGGTGTCGTCCGGCAAACCTTCGGGGTGCACCTTGGTCACGGCACCGGACAACATGGCACCGACCGAGCGGTTCACGTTGCGAGCGACTTCCATGAACTGCACTTTTTCGCCCTGGTCGATGGCGGCGCGGCTCTTGGCGATCAGCACGTTGTCCAGGGCTTTTTCCAAGCCGTGGTCTTGGGTGTCCACATGGCGCACGGCCACGGTGGAGGCGACCTGAGGTACAGCCAGCAGGCGACCAAAGTCCAGGCCCTTGGCCTTCCAGTGCGCCACACCGCTCTTCATGTCGAGCAGGTCGGCGCGGCCCACCAGGTCGTCGAATTTGGCGATGCCCAACTGGGCCATGATCTGACGCACTTCTTCAGCGATGAAGAAGAAGTAGTTCACGACATGCTCAGGCTTGCCGGTGAACTTGGCGCGCAAAGTCGGGTCTTGCGTGGCCACGCCCACGGGGCAGGTGTTCAGGTGGCATTTGCGCATCATGATGCAGCCCTCGACCACCAGCGGTGCGGTGGCGAAGCCGAATTCGTCCGCGCCGAGCAGCGCGCCAATGGCGACGTCGCGGCCGGTCTTCATCTGACCGTCGGCCTGCACACGGATGCGACCGCGCAGGCCGTTGAGCACCAAGGTTTGCTGGGTTTCGGCCAGACCGATTTCCCAAGGGCTACCTGCGTGCTTGACCGAGGACCAGGGCGAAGCGCCCGTGCCGCCGTCGTGACCGGCGATCACGACGTGGTCGGCCTTGCACTTGGCCACACCGGCGGCGATGGTGCCGACGCCGATTTCGGACACGAGCTTGACGCTGATGTCGCTGTGCGGGGCCACGTTCTTCAGGTCGTGGATCAGCTGGGCCAAATCTTCGATCGAGTAGATGTCGTGGTGCGGCGGAGGCGAGATCAGGCCGACACCGGGCACCGAGTGGCGCAGCTTGCCGATGTAGTCGGACACTTTGCCGCCGGGCAATTGGCCGCCCTCACCGGGCTTGGCACCCTGGGCCATCTTGATCTGGATCTGGTCGGCACTGTGCAGGTATTCGGCCGTCACACCGAAGCGGCCAGAAGCCACTTGCTTGATCTTGGATCGCAGGCTGTCACCAGCGGCCAAAGGCATGTCGACTTCGACGTTGGCTTCACCGATCACGCTTTTCAGTGAATCACCGAGTTTGATCGGGATGCCCTTGAGTTCGTTGCGGTAACGGTTGGCGTCTTCACCGCCTTCGCCGGTGTTGCTCTTGCCGCCGATGCGGTTCATGGCCACGGCCAGCGTGGCGTGCGCTTCGGTGGAGATCGAGCCCAGCGACATCGCGCCAGTGGCGAAACGCTTGACGATCTCGGCGGCCGGTTCGACCTGCTCCAGCGGAATGGCTTTGGACGGGTCGATCTTGAACTCGAACAGGCCGCGCAGCGTCATGTGGCGCTTGCTCTGGTCGTTGATGATCTGCGCGTATTCCTTGTAAGTGCTGAAGTTGTTGGCACGGGTGGAGTGCTGCAACTTGGCAATCGCGTCAGGCGTCCACATGTGCTCTTCGCCACGGGCGCGCCAGGCGTATTCACCGCCAGCTTCCAGCATGGTGGCCAACAGCGGGTCATCACCAAAGGCCGCGTTGTGCATGCGAATGGCTTCTTCGGCGATTTCAAACACGCCGATGCCGCCCACGCGGCTGGAGGTGCCGGTGAAGTACTTGTTGATGGTTTCGGTGTTGATGCCGATGGCTTCAAACAACTGCGCACCGCAGTAAGACATATAGGTCGACACGCCCATCTTGGACATGATTTTGGACAGGCCTTTGCCAATCGCCTTGACGTAGTTGTAAAGGGCTTTCTCGGCCGACAGGTCGCCGGGCAGCTCTTTGTGCAGCGCAGCCAGGGTTTCCATCGCCAGGTAAGGGTGGACGGCTTCGGCGCCGTAACCGGCCAGCACCGCAAAGTGGTGCACTTCGCGGGCGGTGCCGGTTTCGACCACCAAACCCGCCGTGGTGCGCAGGCCTGCGGTCACCAGATGCTGGTGGATGGCCGACAAGGCCAACAAGGCCGGCACGGCCACTTGGGTGGCGTTCACGCCGCGGTCGCTGATGATCAGGATGTTGTGGCCGCCTTTGATGGCGTCTACGGCTTCGGCGCACAGCGAGGCCAGCTTGGCTTCCACGCCTTCGCTGCCCCACAGTGCGGGGTAAGTGATGTCCAGCGTGGCGCTCTTGAACTTGCCCTGGGTGGCTTGCTCGATGTTGCGCAGCTTGGCCATGTCGGCGAAGTCAAGGATGGGCTGGCTCACTTCCAGGCGCATCGGTGGGTTGACTTGGTTGATGTCCAGCAGGTTCGGCTTGGGGCCGATGAAGGACACCAGCGACATCACGATCGCTTCGCGGATCGGGTCGATCGGCGGGTTGGTCACTTGCGCGAACAACTGCTTGAAGTAGTTGTACAGCGGCTTGTTCTTGTCAGACAGCACGGCCAGAGGGCTGTCGTTGCCCATGGAGCCAATGGCTTCTTCGCCTGCAGAGGCCATGGGGGCCAGCAAGAACTTGATGTCTTCTTGCGTGGTGCCAAAGGCTTGTTGCAGGTCGAGCAAGGCCACCTCAGATGCGGGCGCCACCGGGGCTTCGGCCACATCGTCCAATTTGACGCGGAGGTTTTCGATCCACTGCTTGTAGGGCTTGGCGCTGGCGAGGCCCGCTTTCAACTCTTCGTCGTTGATCATGCGGCCTTGTTCCAGATCGATCAGGAACATCTTGCCTGGCTGCAGACGCCACTTGCGCACGATCTTGCTTTCGGGGATCGGCAACACGCCGGTCTCGGAGCCCATGATGACCATGTCGTCGTCGGTGATGATGTAGCGCGAAGGACGCAGGCCGTTTCGGTCGAGTGTGGCGCCAATCTGGCGGCCGTCGGTGAACACGATCGAAGCGGGGCCGTCCCATGGCTCGAGCATCGCTGCGTGGTATTCATAGAAGGCCTTGCGGCGCTCGTCCATGGTGCTGTGGTTTTCCCAGGGCTCGGGAATCATCATCATCACGGCCTGGCTGATGGGGTAGCCCGCCATCGTCAGCAGTTCCAGGCAGTTGTCAAAAGTGGCGGTGTCGGACTGACCGGCGAAGCTGATCGGGTAGAGCTTTTGCAGGTCATTGGCCAGCACGGGCGATGACATCACGCCTTCGCGGGCCTTCATCCAGTTGTAGTTGCCTTTGACGGTGTTGATCTCGCCGTTGTGCGCCACATAGCGATACGGGTGGGCCAATGGCCACTCGGGGAAGGTGTTGGTCGAGAAGCGCTGGTGCACCAGGCCCAGGGCCGAGACGCAGCGCTCGTCTTGCAGGTCCAGGTAATAAGTGCCGACCTGGTCGGCCAGCAGCAGGCCCTTGTACACCGCGGTGCGGCTGGACATGCTGGGGATGTAGTACTCGTTGCTGTGCGTCAGGTGCAAATTCTGGATCGCGGCGCTGGCGGTCTTGCGGATCACGTACAGCTTGCGCTCGAGCGCATCTTGCACGATCACATCGGCGCCACGGCCGATGAAGATCTGGCGCATGACCGGCTCTTTTTCGCGCACGGTGGGCGACATGGGCATCTCGCGGTTCACCGGCACATCGCGCCAGCCGAGCACCACTTGGCCTTCGGCCTTGACGGCGCGCTCGAGCTCTTGCTCGCAAGCCATGCGGGAGGCGTGCTCTTGGGGCAGGAAGACCATGCCCACGCCATATTCACCAAACGGCGGCAAGGCCACGCCCTGCTTGGCCATCTCGTCGCGGTACAGCGCGTCGGGCAGCTGGATCAAGATACCGGCACCGTCGCCCATGAGCGCATCCGCACCCACAGCGCCCCGGTGGTCCAGGTTTTCCAAAATCTTCAGGGCCTGCGTGACGATCGCGTGGGTCTTGTGGCCTTTGATGTGGGCCACAAAGCCGACACCGCATGCATCGTGCTCGTTGGCGGGGTCATACAGACCGGTCGATTGGAAATGTTCTTTTGCACTGGCCGAAGTCATGGGCGCTCCTAAGGGTTTTCACGCAGAGTGGCGAGTGTAGTGCACTGCAGCATCCATGCCAAACTTTTTAATTGGGGTCAGATCCCAATTAATTTGGCTTTTGGCTTGGCTTGGAATTAATTGGGGACAGATTCAATCGGCCGTCTTTTTGGCAGGTCGCCCCGCTTTGCCTGGGAGCAAACGCCGCGTCGTGGACTGCTGCAACGCACCCACAAAATCGGCCGAACCCAAGGCCCAGCCCGACAAAGCGCTTTGGGTCAGTTGCTGTTTCTCGGACTGCGCCAAGCCCGCCTGTACCAACTCGGCATAAGCCGCCTCCCGGGCAAATGGCGTGTTGCCCAAGCCCCAAAACAGGGCGTGTGGCGTCACCCATTTGGCGCTCACCTGCCCAATACAGTGCCTGTGGCTGGACCATTTGAAGTCGGCCGCTTGCCCCACCATGCCCGCCCGCACGGGGTTCAGGTCGATGTAAACCATGCACGCCAAAAGATAGCGCTCACTCTCAATCAAGTTGCTGCGGTAGCGCCCTTCCCACAAGGTGCCGGTGCGCTGATGGCGCAAATTGAAATAACGCACATAGGCCCGCCCCACCGCCTGCATCATCTGCGGCAGGCCCTCATCAGTCTCCGGCGTGAGCAACAAATGGAAATGGTTGTCCATGATCACGTAAGCATGGATGGCCACCTTGAAAGTTTGTGCATGCTCTTGCCACAGCGCCAGCAAACGCTCACGGTCCGCGTCATCGCGCACGATGAACTGGCGGTCATTGCCGCGCTGAATGACGTGGTGGGGATAGCCTGAAACGGTCAGGCGGGGTTGGCGGGCCATGGAGAACTCCCTGATCGAGACCAGCAGTTTAATTGGGATCTGACCCCAATTAAACCTTTGAGTTCAAGCTCTCTGGCGACAGCCTCTCGGCGTCTGGGCACTTAAGCTTTTCGGATGGACAAGCCAATTCTTCGCATCGGCGCAGGTGCCGGTTACGCGGGCGACCGCGTCCCGCCTGCCATCGAGCTGGCTGAAAAGGGCCAGCTGGATTACCTGGTGTTCGAATGCCTGGCCGAGCGCACCATCGCGCTGGCCCAACTCGAACGCAGCCAAGAGCCCGAGCGCGGCTTTGACCCGATGCTGGCCGAACGCATGCGCGCCGTGCTCAAACCCTGCCTGGAGCAGGGCACACGCATCATCAGCAACATGGGGGCAGCCAACCCCTTGCAAGCTGGGCACGCCGTGCTGGCCATCGCCCGCGAACTGGGGCTGCACCCCGTCAAAGTGGCGGTGGTGCTGGGCGACGATGTGCTGAGCACCTTGTCGGCAAGCGGCTTGTCGCTGCCTGTGCTCGAATCGGATCAGACCCTGGCAGACCTGCAGTCCCAGATGATTTCGGCCAACGCTTACTTGGGCGCAGAAGCCTTGCTGCCCGCCTTGCAGTCCGACGCGCAGGTCATCATCACCGGCCGCGTGGCCGACCCGGCGCTGTTTTTGGCGCCCTTGATGCACCACTTTGGCTGGACGCTGGACGACTGGCCGCGCCTGGGCAAAGGCGTGCTGGTGGGGCATTTGCTCGAATGCGCGGCGCAGATCACGGGCGGGTACTTCGCCGATCCGGGCTTCAAGAACGTGCCCAACATGGTGCAACTGGGTTTTCCGCTGGCCGAAGTCAGCGCCTCGGGCGACGCCGTCATCACCAAGGTGGCGGGCTCGGGCGGATGCGTCACGGTCGCCACCTGCACCGAACAACTGCTGTACGAAATCGAAAACCCCGCACGCTACCTGCAGCCCGATGTGGTGGCCGACTTCTCGCAAGTGCAATTGCGCCAAATCGCCGCTGACCGCGTGCAAGTCACAGGGGGCAGCGGCAGCCCGCGCACCGACACACTCAAGGTCACCGTGGGTTACCGCGATGGCTTCATCGGCGAGGGGCAAATCTCTTACGCTGGCCCGGGGGCGCAAGCACGCGGGCAACTGGCGCTGGACTTGGTGCGGGCGCGCTTGGCCGATGCTGGCTACAGTGAATACGAAGGCCGTTACGACCTGATCGGCGTCAATGCCATCGCGGACGAGCCCAACACGCCAACAGAACCAGCCGAGGTGCGTGCCCGCGTGGCGCTGCGTGTGCCCACACAAGGCCATGCCCAGCATGTGGCGCACGAAGTCGAAGCCCTGTACCTCAACGGCCCCGCAGGCGGCGGTGGTGCCACACGCGCTGTGCGCGAAGTGATTGCCGCCGCAGCGGTGCTGATGCCCCGTGACGCGGTGCACACCAGCACCGTGCTGCTCGACTCCGAAGGACACTGACATGCTGCTGCGCGACGTGGCCCACACCCGCACCGGGGACAAAGGCAACCGCTCCACCCTGTCGGTCATCGCCTACGACAAAAAAGACTTTGCCTTGCTGGAAGCGCAGCTCACCCCTGAGCGGGTGCGAGAGCACTGTGCGGGCATCGTCAAAGGCCCGGTTGAACGTTACAGCCTGCCCCAACTCGGGGCGCTGAACTTCGTGATGCACCAGGCCTTGGGCGGCGGCGTGACCCGCTCACTGGCCCTGGATGCCCACGGGAAATGCCTCAGTGCGAAACTGCTGAGTCTTGTGATTGAGTCCAACCACCCTTGAAAATTCGGAGACCCTCATGAAAACCATTCACCTCGCTGGCTTGCTGACCTTGGTATTCGGCCTGGCCACCACCGCTGTTCATGCCCAGACCTACCCCAGCAAACCGATCAAGGCCATCGTGCCCTTTGCAGCGGGCAGCGCCACCGACCAGATCGGCCGGGCCTTTGCGCAAAAAATGTCCGAAAGCCTGGGCCAGCCCATCATCATTGAAAACAAAGCGGGTGTGAACGGCATGCTGGGTGCGGACGCCGTGGCCAAGTCAGCACCCGACGGCTACACCCTGATGGTCGGCACCAACAGCACCAACGCGGCCCTCAAGAGCCTGATGAAAAAGCTGCCCTACGACCAGGACACGGCTTTTGCGCCCATTGGTTACATCGGCTCGGTGCCTCTGATCGTGTCGGTCAACAACGAGGTGCCCGCCAAAAACCTCAAAGAACTCGTGGCCCTGGCCAAGTCCAAACCCACACAAGTGACCTTTGCCAGCGCCAGCACCTCGCAGCGCGTGTCCACCGAAATGCTGCAAAGCATGGCAGGGATCGACATGACCCATGTGCCGTACAAAAGCGGCCCCGCCGCCATGACCGACCTGATCGGCGGACAGGTGAATGTGTTCACCGCCGACTTTGCGGTGATGCTGCCCCAGGTCAAGGCTGGCAAGGTCCGCGGCCTGGCCGTCACTTCTTTGCAGCGCTCCAAAGCCATCCCCGAATTGCCCACCGTCAACGAAGCTCTGGGCCTGAGGGACTACGAACTGATCGCTTACTTTGCCATGTTCGCGCCCGCAGGCACGCCGGCCGACGTGATCGCCAAGCTGAACAAGGCATTGAACGCTGCGGCCAACGACAAGGACATCCAAGAGAAGTTCGCGGCCATCGGTTTTGAAACCGCCCCCGGCACCCCCGAAGCGCTGGCCCAGCGCAACAGAGCCGAAACCGTCAAGTGGGCCAAGGCGATACGCGATGCAAAGATCGAAGCGGAGTGACCCTCCGATCACACGGGCGACAAATCGAGGGCCGGATAACGCTGCGTCAACAAGGTTTCCACGCCAAACTCTTTGAGCAGCGTCTGCAAACGCTCTCCCGAAGAACGCTTTTTCTGGCCGGTGTACTTGGCCAGGATCAGCTCGTTTTTCATGCTGTGTTCCCAGCCCACGAGTTCGGTCACGGTGATCGCGTAGCCCTGTGACTCCAGGTACAGGCAGCGCAGCACATTGGTGAGCTGGCTGCCCACTTCGCGGGTGTGCAAGGGATGGCGCCACAGTTCGGCCAGCGGCGTGCGCTGCAGGTTCAGCGCCTTGTTCTGGTTGAGCGCCCGGGCCAGCTCGGCCTGGCAGCAGGGCACCAGCACCATGTATCGGGCCTTCTTTTGCAGACCGAAGGCGATGGCGTCGTCGGTAGCGGTGTCGCAGGCGTGCAGCGCGGTGACCACGTCGATCTGTTCGGGCAGCTCGGCACTTTGGGTGGACTCGGCCACGCTCACGTTCAAAAAGCGCATGCGCTCAAAGCCCAAGCGCTCAGCCAGTTGGCGAGACGATTCGACCAATTCACTGCGGGTTTCGATGCCGTAGATCGTGCCTTGGCCCAGCGCTTTGAAGAACAGGTCATAAACGATGAAACCCAGATAGGACTTGCCTGCGCCGTGGTCAGCCAGCGTGGGGCCTGCGCCACTGGCAGGCAATTCGAGAAGCAACTTTTCAATGAACTGGAACAGGTGGTAGACCTGCTTGAGCTTGCGGCGCGAGTCCTGGTTGAGCTTGCCCTCGCGGGTCAGGATGTGCAGTTGCTTGAGCAGCTCCAGCGACTGGCCGGGGCGCACTTCGGGGGGCAAGGCCTGGCTGTCGACGGTCGGTGATTTTTTCTTCATGGTTTCAATGGTGGAAGCCGTGCCTTGGCGGCGAAACGTCTGTGTGGGCGACCGACGGCACCGCGGCGAAGGCGTCGCTGCTGCGAAAAATCAGGGACTCGGCCCCACCTCCAGCGCCTTCCAGCCCTCGGCACCCAGTTTGTCCAGCGTGGCGATGTTGGTTTCGTAAATCATCTCGGCCTCAGGAAAGGCCTCCACCGCGTGGTCGATGCTTTCCTCGCGCAGCAGGTGCAGCGTGGGGTATGGCGAACGGTTGGTGAAGTTGCCGATGTCATCCGGCTCGGTGTCGGCAAACTGGAACTGCGGGTGAAAACTGGCCACCTGGAACACGCCCTCCAAGTCGAGCTCTTGAAGCACCGCATCGGCTTCGTCCAGAAAGTCGTTGAACGCCAGAAAATCCTGCAGCAGTTGCGGAACGATCAGCAGCACTGTCTCACGCTCTGTCGCAGGCATGGCCGCCAGCGCCTGCAATTGTTCTATCAACTCGTCGCGCAAGCCTTCGAGGCCCTTGGCCTGGCTGACCACGTAATGGATCTGGCCCTTGACGTGCGGGGCTTTGGCGAAAGGACAGAGGTTCAGGCCAATCACGGCGCGCTCGAGCCAGCGCACGGTGTCGGCAATTTCGGGGGTGTTCATGGCGGTCATCCCCCTCATTTTGCCTGTGCATACAAGCGGGCTGCGGCCCAAGCCAGCGCAGCCCCCAGCGCACAGCAGCCGACCGTCACCCATGGGGTGAATTGCCAGCCGCCTGCGCGCACGGCGACAGCAGCCACCGCAGGCGGTCCCCAAAACTGGCCCAGCGCGGAGATCTGCTGCACCCAGCCCACTGTGGTGGCCACTTGTTGCTCGCCCGGAGCCAATCGCACCGCCATAGAAAACAAAGTGCCTGGCACCAAGCCCCCCATGCCAGAAAACAACAAGACGCCGGCGAAACGCAGCCAAGGCTGACCTTCGGTCAAGGGCATGAAGGCCACCGTGCTGCCCAAAGCCATTGCGCCAAAACCCAAGCACAGCGTGGCGCGGGGCGACCAACCGGCTTGCAGCAAACGGCCAGACGCCATGTTGCCCAGCATGTTGACGCCTGCAGCCGATGCGGTGAGGACACCCAGCAGCGCACCGCTCAAGCCTGCAGCGGCATAAATGGAGGGCAGAAAACCCACCACCGCCAGCCATTGTCCGGAATACATGCCAAAAGTGAGCGCCACCAGCCAT
Organism: Comamonadaceae bacterium; assembly: GCA_027485235.1. Taxonomy (GTDB): domain Bacteria; phylum Pseudomonadota; class Gammaproteobacteria; order Burkholderiales; family Burkholderiaceae_C; genus Limnohabitans_A. The sequence goes on along the minus strand of JAIXRJ010000036.1, from coordinate 192,652 downwards.
GGGCCCGGCGCGCTCAGGGTGCGGCGCAAACGCGGCCATGGGCCATGGACGGCTCGGCTTGGCTCTGACTTTTGGCCGTTGAGGGCCACTGCGGCCGGCACCACGGCCAGATCGGCTGGCACGCTGCGAAAAACCCACAGGGCCATGCCCAGCGACACGATCGCCAACAGCCACCACCAAGCACCCCAGCCCCAAGCCGGTATGAACAGCGGCCCCAAGAGCAAGGGCAGCGCTGTTCCGATGGGCATGTAAGCGCCCCATACGCCGAGCATGCCGGGCAGTTGCGCGGGCAGCACCAGACGGCGAATCAAGGCCGGTGCGGGCAAAGCCACCAGCAAAAAGCCCAGTCCTTCGAGGGCCCGCAGCGCCAGCAAGGCGTTGACCGAAGTGGCAAAGCCGCCCAGGCCACTGGCCAGGGCCAGCACGCACAAGCCCCGCACCATGCTGCGCTTCAAGCCCATGCCGTCGGCCAGCAAACCCATGAACACCGCCAGGCTCATGCCGGCCAGTTGCACCATGGACAAGAGAAAACCCGACTGCACCAAGGTCAGGCCCAGCTCGGCCTGCAGGGCGGGCAAGGCGGGGGGCAGCTTGCCCACCTGCAGCGCAGCCACGCCACCGGCCAGAACGACGAGCCAAGCGGGACCCGCGGCGGACCCCCGAGTCACAGCAGCTTGCGCCCTGTCAGGCGTTCGTGTTCTCGCAAGGCAAAACGATCGGTCATGCCGGCGATGTAATCGGCCACCGAGCGGTGCAGGTCGGCGCTGGCCGCAAAGTCGGCGGACATCCCAGAGGGCTGGGCCACATACGCGGCAAACAACTCGCGCACCACCTGCTGCGCTTGTCCGGTGGTGTGCATGACCTGTGGGTGACGGTAGAGTTGCGCGAACAAAAACTTTTTGAGTTCACTGCTGCGCAACTTCATGTCGGGGCTGAAAGCCACCAAGGGCCCGGCCAGCCGGGCCTCGTCCAGGCTGCGCACACCCGCTCTGGCGACGGCTTGCCGGGTGCTGTCGATCACGTCGTACACCTGATCGCTCAACATGCGGCGAATGGTTTCGTACAGAACACGGCGCGGCTTTTGCGACAAGCGCGGGTGCTCGGCCAGCGTTTGCTGGTGGTAGTGCGCAAACAGTTCCACCTGCAGCAGTTGTTCGATGCTGATCAGGCCAGAGCGCACGCCGTCGTCGATGTCGTGCGCGTTGTAAGCGATGGCATCGGCCAGATTGCACAGTTGGGCCTCCAAGCTGGGCTGGCTGCGGTCGATGAAACGCCGCCCGACGCCGCCCGGCTCGGTCCGCTCCAGGTGCTCCGCATTGGCGCGAGAGCAATGTTTGAGCACGCCCTCGCGGGTTTCAAAGCTCAGGTTCAGACCGTCAAAAGCGGGGTAACGCTCCTCCAATTTATCCACCACGCGCAAGCTTTGCAGGTTGTGTTCAAAACCACCGTGCTCGGCCATGCATTCGTTCAGCGTGTCTTGCCCCGCGTGTCCAAAAGGCGTGTGGCCCAGGTCGTGCGCCAACGCCACCGCTTCGACCAAATCTTCATTCAGGCCCAGCGCCCGGGCAATCGAGCGGCCCAGCTGCGCCACTTCCAATGAATGCGTGAGGCGCGTGCGGAACAAGTCGCCTTCGTGGTTCAGGAAAACTTGCGTTTTGTAGACCAGCCGCCGAAACGCGGTGGAGTGCACGATGCGGTCGCGGTCGCGCTGAAATGCATTGCGTGTGGGCGCGGGTGGCTCGGCAAAGCGACGCCCCCGTGTGTGCGCCGGGTCGCAGGCCAAGGCCGAGAGGCTGCCCAAGCCTGGCGCGTTCAACCCTTGAAGCGCCAATCCATCGATGCGCAAGGCGCTCACGCGCAGCAGGCCTGGATCACGTCGCGCACCAGGGCTTCAGGGGCACCGCACACGGTGGCTTTGCCGGGGCCGTCGATCACGACAAACTGGATGTCGCCACCGATGGCTTTTTTATCCAGGCGCATGTGCTCAATGTAATGGCCTGCATTGTCAACGGCATCGATGACGGGGCCACGCACAGGCAATCCAGCGCGCTCGATCAGGGCCTTGAGGCGTGCCACAAAAGCAGCATCGACCTTGCCCAGGCGCAGCGACAACTCAGCCGCCATGACCATGCCGCAACCCACGGCTTCGCCGTGCAACCACACGCCAAAACCCAAACCCGCCTCGATGGCGTGGCCAAAGGTGTGGCCAAAGTTGAGGATGGCGCGCAGGCCCGCTTCGCGTTCGTCTTGCCCGACCACCCAGGCCTTGATCTCGCAGCTGCGCTGAACGGCATGCGCCAGCGCCTTCGGGTCTTGCGCCATCAGGGCCTCGATGTTCGCCTCGATCCAGTCCAGAAAAGCCATATCGGCGATCGGGCCGTATTTGATGACTTCGGCCAGACCTGCGCTGCGCTCTCTTTGGGGCAAGGTGGCCAGCGTGTTCAGGTCGCACACCACACGCACCGGCTGGTAGAAAGCGCCAATCATGTTTTTGCCCAGCGGGTGGTTGATGGCGGTTTTACCGCCCACCGAGGAATCGACCTGTGACAAAAGCGTGGTGGGCACTTGGACAAAGGGCACGCCGCGCATGTAGCTGGCGGCCGCAAAGCCGGTCACATCACCGATCACGCCCCCGCCCAAAGCGAACAGCACCGTCTTGCGGTCGCAACCTTGGCCAAGCAGGGCGTCAAAAATCAGGTTCAGGGTCTGCCAGTCTTTGTGCGCCTCGCCATCGGGCAACACCACGGTGTGCACTTTTTGATAGTGCGGGGCGATGGCGCTGCGCAAAGCGGCCTCGTACAGCGGGGCAATCGTGTCGTTGGTCACGATCATGGCTGTTTGGGCCTTGGGCAATCCGACCCAGGTGTCGGGACGGCTCAGCAGGCCTTGGCCGATGTGGATGTCGTAACTGCGGTCGTCCAGGGAAATGGCGACCGTTTGGAGGGGATCGGTTGGTAAGGGGAGTTTGGGCTCGGACATGGCCCCAAGTGTAGAGCTTTGGCAAAACTTTCAGCACTCTGGCTCAGGCGCTGGTTTCGCCGCAGGCACCGGCTGAGGCGAGGAAAGTTCGAGCTGCATCATGATCATGTTGACCAAAGAGGCCACAGAGGGTCGGCCAGTATCGATGACATGGTGCGCCGTGGCGCGGTACAAAGGATCGCGGGCTTCATAAAGTGCCCGCAAGCGGCCCATGGGGTCATCCACCTGCAGCAAGGGGCGGCCCGTGTCGTGGCGCACGCGGCGAAAAACATCTTCGGGCGCAGAACGAAGGTAGATCACTTGCCCCCGTTCGTGCAGGTGCCGGCGGTTGGCCTCGCGCAAGACCGCCCCCCCTCCTGTGGCCAACACGCCCTGATGCTGGAGACTCAACTCGTCCAGCACTTGTTGTTCGACATCGCGGAAACTGTCTTCCCCTTCTCGAGCGAAAAACTCTCGGATCGAACACCCCAAACGGGCTTCGATCACATGGTCGGAATCGACAAAAGGCAGAGCCAAACGGCGTGCCAATTGCCTGCCAATGGTGGTTTTGCCAGAGCCTGGAAGGCCCACGAAGATGATGCTCAAAAGGAAATCTCACACAAAAACGGCCCACACCGAACAGGAAAAGCGTTTGCCGCACAGGGTGAGCAAGTGTATGCGACAGGCCCGGTCTTCTGCTGCCAGCGCGGGCGCTCAAGGCAGCACCGCTTTGGGGGTTTCAGACACCACCCGAGGGGTCAAGAAAATCAGCAACTCGGATTTTCGCCTCGTCTGGTTGCGGTTTTTGAACAACCAGCCCAGGCCCGGCACATCCCCCAAGCTGGGCACCTTGGCTTCGTCATTGCGGTCGACATCCTCGTAAATGCCGCCCAGCACCACCGTCCCCCCATCGTCGACCTGCACTTGGGTTTTGACATGTTTGGTGTTGATGGCATAGCCGGCCGGTGTCAGCTGGCCCACACTGTCTCGGTTCACATCGACATCCAAAACGACCGAACCTTCGGGGGTGATTTGGGGCGTGACCTCCAACTTCAGGTTGGCCTTGCGAAAAGTGATGGCGGTCACACCGATCCCCGCAGAGGTTTGGTAAGGCAGCTCGGTGCCCTGTTCAATCAAGGCCTTGGTCTGGTCGGCGGTGATCACTCTGGGACGCGACACCACTTTGCCTCGGCCATCGGCCTCCAGCGCAGAAATTTCCACATTGATGAAGCGGTCCGCGGCCGCATTGAACAGGGACACCGCCAAGCTGGATGGCAAGTTGAGGGTTTGCCCAGCATTGCCCGCAGGCAAATTGACTTGGTTGCCGGTCACCACGCCCGCTCCCGTGGTGGCATTGGTGGCCGCCACACTGAGCTGCTGGCCCCCCGTCTTGGCCGCCATGCCCAGGCCCAAGCGAACCCCCAAGGACTGCCCGAATTGATCGTCCGCCTCGACAATCTGGGCCTCAATCAAGACTTGCCTGACCGGAACGTCCAGCTTTTGGATCATTTGCCCCACCTCGACCAAACGCGCAGGGACATCCAGGATGAACAACTGGTTGGTGCGCGGTTCGGCCAAAGCGCTGCCGCGAGGGCTCAGCCATCGGGCACCCGTGGCCCCAGCGCCCCCCAACAAGCGCTGCACGACTTCAGCAGCGCGTGCGTACTGCAGACGCATTGGCAACATTTGCAAAGGACTCACCGCTTCGAGTGCCGCCTTGGACTCCAGGTTTTTTCGCTCTCGCAAGGCCCATTCCTCTTGGGGTGCCACCCAGAGCACATTGCCTTCGCGGCGAGATGCCAAGCCTTTCGATTGCAACACCATGCTCAAGGCTTGCACCCAGGGCACGTCGACCAAACGCACCGTGATTTGGCCCGCAACGGTGTCGGACACCACCAAATTCAAACCGGTGAACTGTGCAAATACTTGCAAAAGAGCGCGGATTTCGATGTTCTGAAAATTCAAACTGATCGCTTGACCGTCTGCCGTGACGGCCGATTTGGCCGCAGGAGACAAGCCATCGCCATCGATGACCGGCTGCAAGGCTTGCGCCGATGCCCAAAATGCCGGGCCCAGCCAGCCCAAACCCACAACACACCCACGCTTCATGGCCCACCTCCGGAGGTTTTCATTTCCAACGTCTGCCCCTGTGCCGACCGGAGGATCACCGCATCGGGGCGGATCGACTCCAGTTGGTAGCCCTCGATCGCCACGCGCGACCCCAGTCCAAACGGTGCCCAGGCCTGGGCAGCGCCCAACACCGCCTGCCATTGCACACCCTGTTGCCATGTCCCCAGCAAGCGAACACGGCTGATCGGCCACAGCGAGGGATGGGCCGGCAAGGCGGTTTCATCGGATGCGCGCTCTGGAGCGGCGACGGCACTTTGCGGCAAAACTGGCGGCAGTTGGGTGCGCACCACCGGGACAAAAACTTCTGCGTGGGCACCTGCCCGCAAGCCGGAGCCCGCGGACTTGAGCTCATCCAAAGACCAGGCCACTGTGGCCTGAGAAACTTCGCTGCCGGGCTTGAACCACAAGCGCATCACCACATCCAACTGCACCCCTTGGGACGCCTCCATGGGCGTGACGCCCATCCGATCCAAAGAGACCACGGGGCCGGCCTCGGCCAGAGCAACCCAGGCTTGCAGCCATTGTTCAAACGGCGCCTGCAATCGCAGGGCCACCGCTTGGCTGTGCAGGGGTCCGCCCATGGCCTGCGGCAAGACACGCAGCGACACCACTTGCACGCCGTGAACCTGAAGGGCGTGCTGCACGTCAGTCCAGGTGTCCGCAGGCACACCCACTGTCAAACGGGCTTGCAATGCGCTGGCTGGGTGAGGGTCCCGACTGGGCACCGACAAGGAAGGGGCGGGGAGCTTCTGCAGGCGCAACGCTGCGGCGTCGACCGCTTGCTGCACTTGTTCGTACTCAGCACCCAGGTCAATGGCCACCCACATGACCCCCACAAAACCCAAAACGATCCCTCCCATCGCCAGGGACCACCGCTTGAACTGGTGCTCACACCACAGCTGCAAGGCAGGCCAAGAACCGGGGGCGCGGCGGGTCAGTTTCATGAACAGGCGACGGGGTTTCATGGTTTGACCTTGCTGTCGGACACGGGGCCATCGCTCAAACCAGGCCATGTGCCTTGCCAGACGAAAGACACACCGGGTGCAGGTGTGTCAGCGGCCAAAGCCGCTTCCTGACTCAACAGGTACAAGCCATGCCCCCAACGCTTGGACAAGGCTTGCAAAGCACGGTTCATGGCCTGCGCCGAAGGGGCTTGCCCATGCACCTCGATCCGGTCCGCTTCCACTTGCAGGCGCTGCAAGTGAAGGCCATGCCGGGGGGCTTCCTCGAGCAAACTGCTTTGCAGGACCGTCCACGCGCTCTGCTGCGTTTGCACACGCGTCAGCCAGGCCGTTTGTGCGTTTTGGGCTTGGTTTTGCTGGCGCAGCAATTGCCCAGCCTCGGCTTGTCTTGTGTGCTCTTTCCATCGGCTCTCATGCCCCTGCAAAGTCTGACGCAACTGCTCGGTCTGCCCAATTTGCCATTGCAACCAGCCCCCCGCCAAGAGCACGCCCCAGGCCGCACCCAAGCCCAGCGCAAGCCAGCGTCGGCGCAAACGCAGATGCTGGTCCAACGTGGGATAGTGGAGCAAATTGAAGCCCGACATCAGGCCCACGCTTTCAAAGCCAAACCTGCCGCGACCAGGCGCGGACCTGCTGGCGAAGCCAAGGTTTCGCGCAAGACATCGTCGCTCAACGCGCCGTTCTCCACAACAGCGCCCCCCACCGCTGCGCCCGGTTCGTCTGGCCAGCGAAATTGCCAGTCTTGTGGGGCTTGCTTCAACACACTGGGCAAGCCACCCAACAAAGCCTGGGCCGCTCGCCGCAGCGCATCCATTTCTGGCTCCACAGAGGCCAAGCGCCAAACACGGCTGGCCCGAATCTGTTGCTGGTGTTGCAAGACCACACTGCGCGCGCAGCCCACCCATTGAAGGTGTGAAGGCCCCGTCACACCCGGCGCCGTCAGGACAAAATCAAAATTGACCGCCTCTGGCGGCAAGTTCAAGGCCTGGGCCACCTCCAACTGCACATCGGCTGGCCAGTCTTGCTTTGGCAACTGCAATGGACAAGGCATCTGCCCGCTCACAATATCCGCGTCGGGTAAGCTCATGGCCAAGGGCTGGCGCGTGCCTTTAGAGGGGTGGGACGCATCGACCAGGGCTTGACTGAGCCACGAAGCGTCCAGCGAAGACAAGCCGGGTTGCGGGCTCAGCACGGACGATGTGCGGACCCGCCACAAATTGGCACTTTGAAGGGATAATCCCACCAAGGTCCAAGCTTGGCGACCGGACGCCAAACCCCAAGCATGGCGCGCCCTGCCGAACCCTGTCTTTTGCCAAAGGCGCTTGAGTGCTTGCATCGTCTCCTCCCCGATTGGGGCTTTGAACGCCCTCTGTCAGCCTTTTATAGCAGTTAATCTCCGGTTGGACAATGGTTTATTAATTCCAAAGAATTCATTTTTTTCCTAAAAAGATCACCCATCACGGCGGAGATTTTTATAATCCAAAGTGGTGGCCAACCGGCTTGCCCAGCCAACGCCCCTCATGCCAGCCCAAGACAAAACACCCCAAGAACCCACACGCCAGGCGCGCTCATCTCAGCCAAGGTCCATGTCTTCATGGGCCGTGAAACTGACCCTGTGGTGCACCGGTCTTTTGGTGGCCGCTCTCCTGTCCATCTTCTTGGTTGTCGGCGTGGCGATGGTCGTGGCGTACCCCAACCTGCCTGACATTTCAGACTTGGCCGATTACAAGCCCAAACTGCCCTTGCGCATTTACACAGCCGATGGACAACTGATGGGCGAGTTCGGCGAGGAGCGTCGACAACTCACCCCCATCCAAGACATTCCTCAAGTCATGAAAAATGCGGTGTTGTCGATCGAGGACAACCGTTTCTACCAACACGGTGGCGTGGATTATTTGGGCATTTTGCGAGCGGGTATCGCCAACATCGGACGGCTCAAAAGCCAAGGCGCCTCGACCATCACCATGCAGGTGGCGCGCAATGTGTATTTGTCGTCCGAAAAAACATACACCCGCAAAATCTATGAAATTTTATTGACCTACAAACTCGAACACCTGTTGACCAAGGACCAGATTCTTGAGATCTACATGAACCAGATTTTCCTGGGCAACCGTGCCTACGGTTTTGCATCGGCCGCAGAAACTTATTTTGGAAAATCGCTCAAAGACATCACCATCGCCGAGGCCGCCATGCTGGCAGGTCTGCCCAAGGCACCATCGGCCTACAACCCCATCAGCAACCCCAAACGTGCGCGATCAAGACAGCTCTACATCATTGAGCGCATGGAGGACAACAACTACATCACCTCGGCTCAGGCCAAAACCGCCAAGGCCGAACCCTTGACCCTGCGCTCATTGGATGACAAGCGGACTTTGCATGCCGAGTTCGTCGCAGAGACCGTTCGCCAAATGGTCTTTGCCCAATACGGTCAAGAGACCTACACACGGGGTCTGAACGTTCGCACGACGGTCAACTCAGCCGAACAAATGGCTGCCTACAAGGCATTGCGTCAAGGCATCATGGACTTTGAGCGTCGGCAAATTTACCGAGGCCCTGAAAAGTTCATTGACTTGCCTGCAGACCCCAAGAAAATGGACGAGGCCGTTGACGAAGCCCTGGAAGAACACCCTGACAATGGCGATGTGATGTCTGCCGTCGTGTTGGAGGCCTCGCCTCGCAAAGTGGTCGTTGTTCGCCAAAATGGCGAGCAAATCACCATCACAGGTGAAGGGCTTAAACCTGTCCAATCAGGGTTGTCCGACAAAGCCCTGCCGGCCAAACAAGTGCGAAGGGGCGCTGTGGTGCGTGTCACCCAAACCAGCACAGGCAGTTGGGAAATCACACAATTGCCGGAGGTCGAAGGCGCCTTGATCGCCATCACGCCGCAAACCGGTGCCGTTCGAGCTTTGGTGGGAGGATTTGACTTTGCCAAAAATAAATTCAACCATGTGACACAAGCATGGCGACAACCGGGCTCGAGCTTCAAACCTTTTATTTATTCTGCAGCCCTCGAAAAGGGCTTCACACCCGCCACTGTGGTCAACGATGCTCCCTTGTTTTTCGATGCGGGTGTGACGGGGGGACAGCCGTGGGAGCCGAAAAACTACGACGGTACGTTTGAGGGACCCATGAGTTTGCGGCGTGGCTTGGCCAAGTCAAAGAACATGGTGTCCATCCAAGTCCTGCAATCGGTCGGACCGCGCAACGCACAAGAATGGATCGGCCGCTTTGGCTTTGACAAAGACAAACACCCGGCCTACCTGACCATGGCCTTGGGCGCAGGCTCGGTCACCCCCATGCAAATGGCGACGGGTTATGCGGTTTTTGCCAATGGCGGTTACCGCATGCAGCCCCACTTGATCACACGCATCACCGACCACAAGGACCGTGTGCTCGTTGACAGCCCGACCCCTTCCAATCCCGAAGAAACCCAACGCGCCATCAGTGCGCGCAACGCCTATGTCATGACCAGCTTGCTGCAGGAGGTGACACGGTCCGGTACTGCCGCCAGGGCACAGGCCACTCTGAAAAGACCTGACATTTACGGCAAAACGGGCACGACCAACGACGCCATGGATGCTTGGTTTGCAGGCTACCAACAAAATCTGGCGGCCGTGGTTTGGATAGGGTATGACTCACCGCGCAAGCTGGGCGATCGTGAAACAGGCGGTGGGTTGAGCCTCCCTGTTTGGATCGGCTTCATGGAGTCGGCGCTTCGCGGCGTGCCCGTGTCAGAACCCGCTTTGCCAGAAGGCCTGGTCCAGCTTAGCGGTGACTGGGTGTTTGAGGGTTCGTCCAAAGAGGGCAACATCACGTCTTTGGGTTTGGGCCAAGAGAGCCCTGCAGCCAAACCTTCTTCTGCCCCGGCCGCAGAAGAAAGAAACCGCATCCTTGATCTGTTTCGCCGCTGATGCCTTCGGCGGTCAAGGGCATCTCACGCAGTGCTTTGGAAAATATTCAGGCCTTGAAATCCAAGGCTTGGTCAGCCTGCTCCGAGGCGTACCGTGACAAACTCGACCAAAACTCCCCTTGGCCTTTGGTGTCCAGCCATGCTTGCCCATCAAAGCGGTAATGGAAGCCACCACAACGGGCTGCCAACCACACCTCGTGCAGGGGCTTTTGCAAATTGATGACGATCTGGCTGCGGTTGGCAAAGGTCAAGGTGACCATCCCGCCCACGCGCTGGTTGTCAATGTCGGTATCGGCCGCGTCATTCAATCGGTCACAGCAAATCTCTACGCCAGCGAGCACACGCTCAGCTTGGTCCATGAATTCAAGGTCGGTCATTACAATCGCAGCATGTTGAAGGTAAAGAAGATTTTAGTCACCGCGCTTGCCCTTGTGGGCTGTGCGGTCACACTGAGCGCTTGCGGGCAGAAAGGCCCGCTGAAAATGCCCAACACGCCGGCGTCAGCAGGCCGTGCCACTTTGCCGCAAAGCCTCAACCCCTGGCATTCGCCTGCACTGCGTGAGCAGGGTGCAGCCCCATCGGGCAAGCCCGCACCGGACACTTCGGCAACACCGCAGCACACCGAAACCCCATCCCCTGCACCATTCCTCACACCATGACCGTCACCCCCACCGCCCTGGCCATGCCCGGTCAACCCCATCTCGCCTACCACGGCCCTGAGCTCATGGTCGAAGGCGTGCGACTGGCCGACTTGGCAAAGGCTCACGGCACCCCCCTGTTTGTGTACTCCAAAGCCGCCATGTTGTCGGCCTTGGCCGCCTACCAACGTGGTTTTGCCGGACGTCAGGCGCAAATTTGCTACGCCATGAAAGCCAATTCCAGCTTGGCCATCTTGCAGGTGTTTGCCGAGGCCGGTTGTGGCTTTGACATCGTCTCTGCCGGCGAACTGGCCCGGGTGCTGGCCGCGGGCGGCGACCCGGCCAAAGTGATTTTTTCGGGCGTGGGCAAAACCCGTGCCGAGATGCAACAAGCGCTGAAAGTCGGTATTGGCTGTTTCAACGTGGAAAGCGAAGCCGAACTCGATGTGCTGAGCGCGGTGGCGGTCAGCCTGGGCAAACAAGCGCCGGTCAGCCTGCGCGTGAACCCCAATGTGGACCCCAAGACACACCCCTATATTTCGACCGGACTCAAAGGCAACAAATTCGGCATCGCGCACGAAGAAGCCCTGCGCGCCTACCGCCATGCGGCCAGCCTGCCGGGCTTGAAGGTGGTGGGCATCGACTGTCACATCGGCTCGCAAATCACCGACAGCACGCCTTACCTGGATGCCATGGACCGGGTGCTCGACCTGGTGGCCGACATCGAGGCCGCGGGCATCGCCATCCACCACATCGACTTTGGTGGCGGTCTGGGCATCAACTACAACGGCGACACCCCGCCTGAGGCCGATGCCCTGTGGGCGCAGCTGTTGGCCAAGCTCGATGCACGCGGCTATGGCCATCGCCAGCTCATGATCGAGCCGGGTCGCTCACTGGTCGGTAATGCGGGCGTTTGCCTGACCGAGGTGCTGTATCTGAAGCCCGGCGAACAAAAGAATTTTTGCATCGTCGACGCCGCCATGAACGACCTGCCCCGTCCGGCCATGTACCAAGCCTTCCACCAGATCGTGCCGGTTTCGGCCCACAGCGGTGAGGGCGTGTTGTACGACGTGGTCGGTCCGGTGTGCGAGAGCGGCGACTGGATTGGCCGTGACCGCCAGTTGCAGGTCGCAGCGGGCGACACGCTGGCGGTACTCTCAGCGGGCGCTTACTGCATGAGCATGGCCAGCAACTACAACACCCGCGGCCGTGCCGCAGAAATCTTGGTGGACGGGACAACAACCCACCTGATCCGCCAGCGCGAATCGGCGTTTGACACCTTCGCGCTGGAGCAGCTGGTCGACTGACCGCCCGGGGCTCACCCGACAACCAGGGGCTGAAATTTCAGCCCCTTTTTTTACGCCGGCTGGGCCGCGGGGTCCATCAAGGCCACCTGCACCACACAGTCGTAAAACACGGGCGCCCGCCCCAGGTCGCTCAGGTGCTGGCTGGTCAGCTCGTTGACGTTGGTGCCGTTGAGTCCCAGCTTGCGCCACCAGATGCCCAGGCCATGGACCACGCCCGAACGCGCCCGCTGGGTGATGCGCGCCTTGCAGTGGTAAGTGCCCCGGTCGTTGAACACGCGCACCACCGCACCGTCGGCAATGCCGCGCTCGGCCGCGTCTTGCGGGTGCATCTCCAACAGCGGTTCGGCCTCGATGTCGCGCAGGCTTTGCACGTTCACAAAAGTCGAATTCAAGAAGTTCCGCGCCGGTGGCGAAATCATCGCCAAGGGGTAGCGCCCACCGGCTTGCGGCACTTCGTAGTTGGGCAGATGGTCGGGCCAACCATCCAGCCCCTGGTCCACCAGGCGCTGGCTGAAAAATTCACACCGCCCCGAAGGCGTCGGGAAACCGCCGTGCGCAAACGGCGCATCGGGCACCGGCAATGACACAAAGCCGTGCGCCAACAACTGCTCAAAATCCTCCGCATCGCCGATGGCGCTGCGGCACAGGCTTTCATCGCTTTGCGCAAAACACGGATCGTCAAAACCCATGCGCTGGGCCAGCGCCCTGAAGATGTCGGTGTTGGTGCGCGCCTGACCCACGGGCGCAATGGCTGGGCGGTTGAGCAAGACATCGGTGTGGCCATAGCTGGTGTGGATGTCCCAATGCTCCAGCTGCGTGGTGGCCGGCAAGATGAAGTCGGCGTGATCGGCCGTGTCGGTCTGAAAGTGCTCCAGCACCACGGTGAACAGGTCTTCGCGGGCAAAGCCCTGCACCACCTTGCCCGACTCAGGGGCGACGGCCACCGGGTTGCTGTTGTAGACGATCATGGCCTCGATCTGCGGGCCAAACTGAGGCGAAGCAGGGCGCAACAAATCGTCCCCGATCGTGCTCATGTTGATCGTGCGCGGGCGCCGCGGGCCCAGCAAATCGGGCCGCTGCAAAGCCGCACGCCGAACCGGGAAATGGCCCGAGCTGCTCATGAGCAAGCCACCCCCTGGGCGCCGCCATGCGCCCGTCAAGGCAGGCAGGCAGGCGACTGCGCGCACGGCATTGCCACCACCCCGCACGCGCTGCATGCCGTAGTTCAATCGGATGGCCGCGGCGGGGGTGGTGCCCCAATCACGCGCCAGTTGCCGGATTTGGGCCGAAGGGACACCACACACCTCGGCCGCTCGCTCGGGCGGCCATTGCAGAGCGCGTTCACGCAGACCCGCCCAGCCCAGGGTGTGGCGGTCGATGTAATCCTGATCCAGCCAACCCTTGACGATCAGTTCGTGCATCACGGCCAATGCCAGCGCCGCATCGGTGCCCGGCCGTACCGCGATGTGCTCGTGGCACTTGTCGGCGGTTTCGCTCTGGCGCGGATCGATGCACACCAGCTTGGCGCCCTGGCGTTTGGCTTCTTGGGCGATGCGCCAGAAATGCAGGTTGCTGCCGATCGAATTGCTGCCCCAGATCACGATCAGGCGGGATTGGGCAAACATGCGCACCGGCATGCCCACCTTGTTGCCCAGCGTCTGCGTGAGCGCCTCGGCCCCGGCCGACGCACAAATCGTGCGGTCCAGCAGCGAAGCGCCCAACTGGTGAAAAAACCGTGCGGCGATCGACTCGCTTTGCACCAGGCCCATGGTGCCTGCATAGCTGTAAGGCAAGATGGCCTGCGGATCGCGCGCCGCGATGGTTTTCAGGCGGGCGGCAATCTCGTCCAGCGCCTCGTCCCAAGTGACCGGCGCAAACTGCCCCGACCCCTTGGGCCCCACTCGCTTGAGCGGCTGCAGCAAGCGTTCGGGGTGGTAGGTGCGTTCGGCATAACGCGAGACCTTGGTGCACAAGACCCCGTCGGTCTCTGCGTGCGCTGGATTGCCCTGCACCTTGATGGCCCGACCGTTTTCCACCGTGGTCAACAAGGCACAGGTGTCCGGGCAATCGTGCGGGCAAGCGCCACGCACCACCGTCTGGGCCACTTCGTCAAATGGATCGGTCATGGTGTCCCCGAGAAAAACTGAAAATTGCAGACTGCTGATTGTCATGCAAAGCGCCCGCCCTGCGCTGTTCATGGCCCCCAAAGACTCTGGGGTGATGGCAAGGGCCACAAAGTCTCGCTAGACTGTCCGCATGAAGATCATCGACGCCATCCTCCAAGACGCGGCCAGCATCGCGGCCATCCGCCAAGACATCCACGCCCACCCCGAGCTGTGCTTTGAAGAAGTGCGCACCGCTGATGTGGTCGCCAAGCAGTTGATCGCCTGGGGCATCCCCGTGCACCAAGGCATGGGTAAAACTGGCGTGGTCGGCATCGTGCACGGGCGGGATGGCGGCGCTTGCGGCCGTGGCATTGGCCTGCGCGCCGACATGGATGCCCTGCCCATGCAAGAGTTCAACACTTTTGCACACGCCAGTCGGTACCCCGGCAAGATGCACTCTTGCGGCCACGATGGCCACACCGCCATGCTGTTGGCAGCGGCCCAACATTTCGCCAAACACCGCGACTTTGACGGCACGGTCTACCTGATCTTCCAGCCTGCCGAAGAAGGCGGTGGCGGCGCCCACGAGATGATCCAGGACGGCTTGTTCGAGAAGTTCCCCATGCAGGCCGTCTTTGGCATGCACAACTGGCCCGGCGGCGCCGTCGGCACTTTCGCCGTCAGCCCAGGCCCCGTGATGGCGTCCAGCAACGAGTTCAAGATCACCATCCGCGGCAAAGGCAGCCACGCGGCCCTGCCGCACAACGGCATTGATCCGGTGCCCATCGCCTGCCAGATGGTGCAAGCCTTCCAAACCATCATCACCCGCAACAAAAAGCCCGTGGATGCGGGCGTGATCTCGGTCACCATGGTCCATGCGGGTGAAGCCACCAATGTGGTACCCGATTCCTGCGAGCTGCAAGGCACGGTGCGCACCTTCAGCATCGAGGTGCTGGACCTGATCGAATCTCGCATGCGTCAAGTGGCCGAGTCGATTTGCGCGGCCTTTGACGCCCGCTGCGAATTCGCGTTCGAGCGCAATTACCCCCCCACCATCAACAGCGCCGCTGAAGCCGACTTTGCACGCCAAGTCATGTCCGGCATCGTGGGCGAAGCCAATGTGCTGGTGCAAGAGCCCACCATGGGCGCCGAAGATTTTTCTTACATGCTGCAGGCCAAGCCCGGTGCGTATGTGTTCATCAGCAACGGTGACGGCGCGCACCGCGAAATGGGGCATGGCGGCGGCCCCTGCACCCTGCACAACCCCAGTTACGACTTCAATGACGAATTGATCCCGCTGGGCGGCACTTATTGGGTGGCGCTGGCCACACAGTGGCTCGGCCGTACTGAAGGGGGCCAGCCATGAGCACCCCCCGCATTCTGGTTCTGGGAGGTTCGGGCTTTGTCGGACGCCAAGTGTGTGAACAACTGGTCCGACTGGGTTGGCGCGTCACCGTGCCCACACGCCGTGCGGCCCATGCGGCTGCGGTCCAGAACTTGCCGGGCCTCACCGTGGTCGAGGCCTCGGTGCACAGCGCCAGCGAGCTGGCCAGGCTGATGCCCGGTCACGATGCCGTGGTCAATTTGGTGGCCGTCCTGCATGGCGACGAGCCACGCTTTGAACAGGTCCATGTGCAGTTGCCAGCCCTCGTGGCGCAGGCCATGCACCTTGCGGGCGTGAAGCGCTTGGTGCACATCAGTGCTTTGGGCGCCGATGTGCAAGGGCCTTCGATGTACCAGCGCAGCAAGGCCCAGGGCGAAACCGTCTTGCACAACGCTTTGTTGGACTTGACCGTTTTGCGCCCCAGCGTGATTTTTGGTGCCGAAGACAAATTCCTCAACCTCTTTGCTGATCTGCAGGCCGTGTTCCCCTTCATGCCCCTGGCGGGCTCGAGCACGCGCTTCCAACCGGTTTGGGTGGGGGATGTGGCCCGTGCGGTGGTGATCTGCCTGCAGAGCAGCCGCACCATCGGCCAGACCTATGAGCTGGCAGGCCCCGAGGTGATGAGCCTGGGCGAGTTGGTCCACAAATCCGGTCAGTGGGCCGGCGTGCGGGGCGGACAAGGGCGACCCATCTTGCCTCTGCCGCACTGGGTGGGCTGGCTTCAAGCGGCCTGCATGGAGCTGGCCCCGGGCGAGCCCTTGATGAGCCGCGACAACCTGGCCTCGATGAAGGTGGACAACGTGGCTTCAGGGCAATGGCCTGGCTTGCAAGACCTGGGCATCTCCGCCAGCAGTGCTGCCGGTGTCGCGCCGGGCTATTTGGGCCACCGCGGCCCGCGCTCCAGGCTCCACGCTTGGCGTGCCCGTTCAGGTCGCTGAGGTGGCTTGGGCTGCTGCGCGCTGACGCCTTTTGCGCCAGGCCCGCTGCAGACGCCAAGCCAGCAGTGCGCCCAAAATCGCCCCGTACACCAGCACTTCGTTGAAATTGCTTTTGGCGGCCCGCATCCACCAAAAATGCAACACCGCCAGGGCGGCGACCGCGAAGACCACTCGGTGCAAAGCTTGCCAACGGGCGCCGCCCAGCCAACGCACGGCCCGGTTAAAAGAGGTGGCGGCCATCACGCTGAGCAAGAACCAAGCGCTCACCCCCAGCCAGATGAAGGGGCGTTTGGGCACATCCAGCAGGATCTCCTGCACATCCAAACCCATGTCAAACAAGGCGTAACAGACCAGGTGCAGGCAGGCATAGAGGTAGGTCAACAGCCCCAGCATGCGCCGAAAGCGGGCCAGTTCAGGCCAGCCCAGTTGGACCCGCAGCGGCGTGATGGCCAAGCCCAAACACAAACCCCGCAAAGTCCAGTCGCCCGTGGCGCGGATCAAATATTCAGCCGGGTTGGCCCCCAATCCGTCTTGCCAGGTCAGCCACACCAAATGCAGCAGCGGCAGTAAAGCCAGAATCAAAACCAGCCACCACGCAGGGCGCGTGAGCAGCAGTTTTCGGCCAAGCCCCAGCATCAAAAGAATTTCTTCAAATCCATGCCCGCGTACAACTGCCCCACCTGTGCCTCATAACCATTGAACATGAGGGTTTTGCGCTTCTTGGCCAGCAAACCGTCCTCGCCAATCCGCCGCTCGGTGGCCTGGCTCCAGCGCGGGTGGTCCACCAGCGGGTTGACATTGGAATAAAAGCCATATTCCTGCGGCGCAGATCGGGTCCAGGAAGAGGCGGGCTGCTTGTCCACAAAACGGATCTTGACCAGGCTTTTGCCACTTTTGAAACCGTACTTCCAAGGCACCACCAGGCGCAAAGGCGCGCCGTTTTGCTTGGGCATGATTTCGCCATACATGCCAAAGGCCAACAAACTCAAGGGGTGCATGGCCTCGTCCATGCGCAGCCCCTCGATGTAAGGCCAATCGAGCACGCTCGAACGCAAGCCGGGCATGGTTTTTTCGTCGGCTTGGGTGACGAACTCGACAAACTTGGCGCCGCTTTGGGGCTCCACCCGGCGGATCAAGTCGGCCAAGGAGTAGCCCACCCAAGGGATCACCATGGACCAGCCCTCGACACAGCGCAAGCGGTAAATCCGCTCCTCCATGGCGCCCCACTTCATCAGGTCCTCCAGTGCGTAGCGGCCCGGCTTTTTGACCAAACCTTCGATCTCGACGCTCCAAGGATCGGTTTTCAGACTGCTGGCACGGCGAGCGGGATCGGACTTGTCGGTGCCGAACTCGTAGAAATTGTTGTAGGTGGTCGCGTCCTTGTAAGCCGTGAGCTTGTCCAGGGTCACAGCACCAGACACGGATGAGGGGGCGTAGTTCAAAGCCGGCAAAACCCCAGGGCGAGCGGTCTGGGCCAAGGCCTGCCGTGCCGCCCAAGTTGACAAGCCCACGCCTGCTGCCCCTGCAGCGAGGCCACGCATGATGGACCTGCGAGACATGTAGGCCGCAGGGCTGGTGATGTCACTGGCGATGGGATGGACATAGCCATTGTTGGAGCGAGGAATGATCATGCAAAATTTCCCTTCATGAGCCGATCTGTTCACAAGCATTGTGCCGATTTCTGGCCGGCCCTGATGGTGATGCGCTTTTACATGGCTTTGCCCTGGTGCGTTTGGGCCATGCGAACAAGCTGACTGACAAGCCTTTGAAACTGGAGAGGCCTCTGCCCGCATGCCATGTTGAGCAAGATTTAATTTTTACTGAAAAAATCAATTTAAAATAAATTTAGCGATTTTTAGAGATTAAATCTTTGTTCCCCTCTGCCCTCATCGACGTTGTGGATGACAACCCGGACATCCGAAGGATGTTGAACTTGGTCTTGCAAAACCACGGTTTTAAAGTGCGCACCCACGAAAGTGCCATGGCGTTTTTGGAGGCTCCCGAAGTCGCCATGCCACGCCTGCTGATTTTGGATGTCCGCATGCCTGGCATGTCTGGCCCGGAGTTGCACGCGCAATTGCAAGCCAAGCAGATGGCTTGGCCTGTGATTTTCATGAGCGGCGAGTGCCTGCCCCACGAAGCCCCCGTGGTCCAAAGTGCTGGACCGATTGGCTTCTTGTGGAAACCCTTCGGCACCCAAGAACTGTTGCAAGCCATTGAGCGCGGCTTGGCGTCCCTTGAAAGCTCCCGCTCGCACTGCGTCGGCACTTGATTCCAGTTGCGCCATGAACAAAGGCCCTGAACGGGCCTTTGTTCATGGCAGACCAAGGGTTCACAGTGTGCCGTAGCTGTGCAGGCCGCTCAAGAACATGTTCACCCCCAAGAAGGCAAAGGTGGTCACCGCCAAGCCCATCAATGCCCACCAGGCAGCCACGGTGCCTCGCAGGCCCTTCATCAGCCGCATGTGCAACCAAGCGGCATAGTTGAGCCAGACGATCAGGGCCCAGGTTTCTTTCGGATCCCAGCTCCAGTAACCGCCCCAGGCATCGGCCGCCCACAAAGCGCCCAAGACGGTGGCGATGGTGAAAAAGGCAAAGCCGACGGCGATGGACTTGTACATCACATCGTCCAGGATTTCGAACGAAGGCAGGCGCTCGGCGATGCGGCGGCGGCCCAGCAAAATGCCCGCCACGATGAGTGCTGAAATCCCGAAATACACCATCCAGTAACTGCCGCCTCCTTCGGTGGGGGCCTTGCGGAACACCACGGGCTCAAAACACAGCACGATGCCCAACAACCACAAAGGTGCGAGCTTGTACCAACGGGTTTCGCCTGCGGTTTGCTTGATCAGATACGCAAAGGCCACCATCGCGGCCAAGGCAAAAGTGCCATAACCAATGAAGTTGGCCGGCACATGGATCTTCATCCACCAGCTTTTGAGGGCGGGCACCAAGGGCTGGATGGCGTGCGCCTCGCGCACCAGCGTGTACCAGAGCAAAAAGCCCACCGCCGCGCTGACCACCAACATCACAAACGAACCCAAAGCGCGGGTTTTGTATTGCGCCTCGTAATAAAGATAGAAGGCCGCCGTCATCCAGCAGAACAGGACAAAGACTTCGTACAGGTTGCTGACCGGGATGTGCCCGATGTCCGGGCCCAATTGGTGACTTTCGTACCAGCGCACCAAGGTGCCGATCAGGGCCAGACCCACGGCCACCCAGGCCATACGCGAGCCCAAGGACTCCATCGCATCGGCTTGACCACGGATGAACATGCCCGCCCAATAAAAGAGGGTGCTCATGAAGAACAGCAAGCTCATCCACAAAATGGCCGACTGGCTGGACAGGAAATACTTGAGCAAGAACACCTGCTCGGCGCGCGCCAGATCACCTTGGTAAAGGGCGATGGCCAAGAGCGACAAGCCGGTGACCACCAGCATCAAAGTGCGCAAAGGACGCCAGAACCAGCCCAACCAGATGGCGGCAGGCAAAGTGCAGATCAAAATGGCTTGCTCATAGACATCCATCGCCTGCTGGTAACGGGTGAAAGCGAACACCGTTCCCAACAAAGCGAGCAGGGCAAAGCCCCAGTCCAGGGCCGAGCGGCTCGAGAAATAGCCAGGGTTCAAAGTCACAGTGGTCATGGTGTTTTCTCGGCGCGGCCCAACAAGCGGGCCGTCAGTTGTTCAAATTCACGGTCGACATCCATGGTCTTGCGGTTGGACGACAACGCCACGGTGGCGTGAGCACCCTCACCCTGAGGCGACAGCCAGACCCACAGACGACGGTCTCGAACATACAACATTGCAAAAATACCCAGGATCAAAAGGGCACAGCCCAAATACACAATCGACTGCCCCGGGGCTCGGGCCACCTGAAAGACGCTGGCTTGCACCTGCTTGAAGTCCTTCAGCAAGAACGTCATGGGGGCTGTGTACAGCGGCGCATCGGACAAGGCCAATACCGCTTGCGACATGAAGCCTTGAACCTTGTCTTGCGGCAAGGGTTTGACGGCGGCTTGCGCGCGTGCCACGGTATCCAATTCGAGCAAGGTCCCGTTCAAAATGCGCACCAACATCTCGCCTGCACGGGCACGTTCAGCTTCGGGCACGTTGGCTTCCAGAAAGTCGGCCAAAGCCTGCAAGCCCGCGACTTTTTGGCCTTTGACTTCTTCTTTGCCCGCAAACAAGCCCAGAGCCCGATCGGCCGAATCGGCCAACTGTTGCGCCAATTCGGGCCGCTGCGGGTCCACCGATTGACGGGCATAACGCTGGACGGCACGCTGACGCAAGTCCGAATTTTCCAAGGCAGCACGCAAACGAATGAAGCCCGTCAACTCGCCGTTTTCGTCTGCGGGGGGACGCAGGTAACGGTAAGCCTCGCTGGGGGTTTCGCGCATGCCCAACAAAAACACCGGCACCCCGTCGCCCGTGTCCACGGGCAACATGTAATTGTTGTATTCGCGCGCCTGGCCGGCCGCATCGCGCAGCTTGTAGCTCACGCTGGGGCCCACGTTGCGCAAGTTCTGGGTTTGGGTGGTTTTGTTGCCGGCCCCCAAGCGCGCCTCCAGCGCACTGCGCAGGTCCACCTTGCGCACATCCACGCTGGTGGCCTGCGGACCCTCACCACCCGACAGGTTTTCCACGTTGATGACGCGCAGCCCGGTGAACTCCAAGCTCATTTTTTCCATGCCCTTGGTCAGTTCGGTGCTGCCGCCAATGGTGCCCTCCACCTCAAACGCTTGGGTGGCCGCAGACATGGGCACCGATTGGAGCTTGACGCTGGAGCCGCCGTCGTCAAAGCTGGACTGGTAAATGTTGACGCCCTTGAAGCTGGCCGGGTGGTTCACCTCCACGCGGGCTTCTTTTTTCTCACCCGTGTCCAGGTCGTGGATGACGATCTCGCTGGCAAACAACTTGGGCATGCCCGTGCTGTAGTACTCGACGATGAACTTCTTCAGCTCGATGGCAAAGGGCAATTCCTGCAACAAAATGCCATTGGACTGGCTCAAAATCGCGGTGCTCGCGGTGGTGTTCTCGGCCACCATCAAATTGGCACGGAACGCCGGGTTGCGCTCCGACAAACGGTGCTGTTCGGGCACGTCGGCGATCAAACCGCCACCGCTGTAAATGGCTTTGCCGCCAAACCATAATTGGGTGCGCACGATCAAATCGCCGTCCAGCAAGCCCCCCACGCACACCAAGACAATGGCCGAGTGCGCTGCGATGTAACCCAGTTTATTGGCCGCACCCGCCTTGGCCGCCAACATCCACCCTTTGACCAAAGGCGTCTCACGCTCTTGCAGTTTGACCTTCCAACCGCCCGTGGCCAGCAAAGCCCCCAGGCGCCGGGCAGCCGCTTCGGGCAGTTCGTTCAGAGCGCCTTCGGCTTTGTGGTGAAAAGCCTTCAGGCTTTGCTCGCGGATGTTTTCCTTGTAGTTCCTCAGATCCACCCAAATCTTCGGCGCATTGCGTGCAATGCACAGACTGGTGCTGATGACCAAGAAAGCCAAGATCAACAAAAACCACCAAGCGCCGTACACCGTGTTGAGCTTGAGGGTGGTGAACAACTCGGCCCAAAAAGGCCCGAATTGGTTGACGTAGTTGGCACTCGGTTCGTTTTGCTTGAGCACCGTGCCGATCACCGAGGCGATGCAGATGACCGTCAACAAGGAAATGGCGAAACGCATGGACGACAGCAACTCGATCACGGCCTGCCTTCGGGGCGTGCCACGCTCGGATTCTGGGCTGGATGCAACAGTCGTCATGGGGTGTTCAAAAAAGGACCAAACAAAGAGGCGGTGCAAACCGATGCGGCAAAAAATGCCAGCCACGACCCGCCAGAAACAAGCAAGGCCGGAAAAACCGGCCTTGGCTCGAAACATGGCAACTGTTTTCTATTGTGCCGCAGGGCTGTATGCGCTGCCTTAAAACCCCCTGTCAACGACAGGGTAAACCCGCAACTCAGCCCCGGCAAAAACGCCGACGGGCTTCAGCGCAGACCGGCAATGTAATCCGAAACGGCTTTGATTTCGCGGTCGTTCATCTTGGCGGCCACTTGGGTCATCTGAAGGTTGTTCTTGCGAACGCCATCCCTGAAATAAACCAGCTGTGCCGCCGTGTAGTCAGCGTGTTGGCCCGACAAGCGGGGGTACTGCGCAGGCATGCCCGCACCATTGGGGGAGTGGCAGCTGGCGCAAGCGGCAATTTGACGGTCCGGAATGCCACCACGGTAAATGCGCTCACCCGCAGCCACCGTGTCTTTGTCTTTGGCAAATCCAGGCTTGGCCTGCTTGGAGGCCAGCCAATGGGCAATGTTGCGCATGTCATCGTCGCTCAAACCGGCCGCCATGCCGCTCATCACGGCGTTGGCACGCTTGCCCGATTTGTACTCTTGCAACTGTTTGATCAGGTATTCGGGGTGTTGCTGTGACAGTTTAGGGTTGCCCGGGATGGCCGAATTGCCATCGGCGGCGTGGCAGGCGACGCACATGGCGAAAGAAGCTTCGCCTTTGGCCAGGTCAGGTTTGGCCACAACAGGGGCAGGACCTGCCGCCCATGCCGTCCCCACCATCAAAACAGAGGCAGTGGCGGCCAAAGTGGCGGACTTCAAGAGAGAAACAATTGACTTCATGGCGTCGTCCAAGGGTTGGAAGAAGGGTGCGCAAAACCCAAGGATTCTACAATGAGGTCTGCGTCAGTTTCCTGACGACCCCAAGGTTCCCCTACTTATGAGTTCCAGCCCCCGCGCCCCGCGCTCCGATTTGAAAGCCGCCCCTGCAGCCCCGGCTGCTGTGACGCCCATGGGCTGGATGCACACCGCTCGCTTTTTGACCACCGCCGCCCAATTGCACCACTTGCCGGCAATGGACACCCCCGAGATCGCCTTTGTGGGCCGCTCCAACGCCGGCAAATCCACCTGCATCAACACGCTCACCCAACAAAAGCAACTGGCTTTTGCCTCCAAAAAACCGGGCCGTACCCAGCACATCAACTTGTTTGCCTTGGGCAAACAGGGCGTGACCGACACCGTCCTGGCCGATTTGCCAGGCTACGGCTACGCCGCCGTGGCCAAGATGGACAAATTGCGCTGGCAACAGGTCATGGCCAATTACTTGGTCAGCCGTGAAAACCTGATGGGGATCGTGATGATGTGCGACCCGCGTCATGGCTTGACCGAACTGGACGACATCCTGCTGGAGGTGATTCGCCCCCGGGTGGAACAAGGCCTCAAGTTCCTCATCATCCTGACCAAAGCCGACAAGCTGACCCGCGCCGAGCAAGCCAAAGCCTTGTCGATCGCGCGACTGCAAGCCGGCGGCGGGGAGGTCAAACTCTTTTCGGCCTTGAAAAAACAAGGTGTGGACGATGTGGCCCAGCTGCTTTGGGACTGGACGCACCCCCAAGGGGGCTCAGCCTTGGCTGCGGCGCTCCCAGCGTCGCCCAGCGAAGACGAACCCGAAGCGCTCGACGAGTGATCTGTGGATCAAGCCCTGTCGCTTCCCCTGACGGAGCGACCACTTTGCCCCCCCAGATCGAGACCTGGCTGCAAGCCTTGCCCCACGGCATCACCCTCAGCTGCCGAGCTTGCGGCCCCAAGGGCCGTCCGGTGCTTTTGTTTTTACATGGCTTTCCCGAGGCGGCTTTTGTCTGGGACGAACTGCTGGAACATTTCGCGCAAGCTGAAAACGGCGGCTACCGCTGTGTCGCACCCAATATGCGGGGCTACGAACGCTCCAGCGCCCCAGCCGATGTGAAGGACTACCGCGCCAAATGGCTGGTGCAAGACATCGCCGCCTTGATCGACGCCGAATGCGGCCCTGAGCAAGCTTTGGCGGCCTTGGTGGCCCATGACTGGGGCGGTGCTGTGGCTTGGGCTGTGGCCAATGCCCATCCCACGCGCATGCGGCAGCTGGTCATCGTCAACGCACCCCACCCGGCCCCTTTTCTCAAAGCCTTGCAAAGCGACCCCGCACAACAGGCGGCCAGCGCTTACATGACCCAGCTGGTGCACCCTCAAGCGGCCTCGCAATTGAGCGCCGATGGCTTTGCCCCCTTGATGGGTTTTTTGCGCGGCAGCGAAGATCCGCTCGCAGGCACACCCAGCCTGGCGGCCACCGCCGCCCCCTGGCTCACCCCCGAGATGGAAGCGCGCTACCGCCAAGTTTGGCGGCACGGCTTGGACGGGAGTTTGAACTACTACCGTGCATCACCCTTGCGACCGCCCACGGCGACGCAGGACGCTGTGTCCACCCTGGCGCTGCCTGACGACCTGCTGCGGATTGAGGTGCCCACCTTGGTGCTTTGGGCTCAAGACGACATCGCGCTGCGGCCCTGCCTGTTGCTGGGCCTGGAGCGCCATGTGCCCCATTTGAAAACCGTGCCCATTGAAAAGGCCACCCACTGGGTGGTGCACGAACAGCCCGAAAGGGTGATCGCAGAAATCACACAGTTCCTCAAGCCCCTCTAGTAAAGGCCAGGCTCGCCTTGAGGTCGGGTTTTGAAGCGCTTGTGCACCCAATAATATTGGGCGGGGTCCACCGCGATGTACTGCGCCAGCACAGCGTTCATGCGCCGCGTGTCGGCCAGGGCATCGTCGCTGGGAAAGTCAGTCCAGGGTTCCCCCACGTCGATGTCATAACCTTGCGCGGTCAAGCGCGTGACCACAGGCACCACCTTGGCCCCCGCCAATTTGCTCATGCGAGAGAGAGAGGGCACGGTGGCCGCATTGACCCCCATGAAGGGCACAAAGATCGAGTCTTCCGGCCCCAAATCCATGTCGGGTGACAAATGCAGGCGTTCACCGCGCTTGAGCGCCACGATGATTTTTCGAATCCCGTCGTGGCGGAAATAAGGCTTCACCCCACCCCAGCGCTCGCGGCCCTGTCTCACCCAAGCGTCCAACTGGGGATGGGTTTGGGTGACGTAAATGAAGGCCACGGGCTGTCGGGTGTCCATGGCCACCGCGGCGCCGCCCGCATCCAAGCCCACAAAATGCGGGGCGAACAAGACCATGGGCTGCACATCGTCGAGCACCTGCGGCTGGCCGCACCAACGCAAACGTGCGCGCACGACCGCCTCTGGGGCGTGCCACAGCCAGGCCCGATCGAGCAAAGACTGGCCCACCCGTTGAAAGTGCTGGCGTGCCAAGGCCAAGCGCTCCGCCTCACTGAGCAGGGGCATGCAAAGGCGCAGATTGGTCAGCACAATGTGCCGCCGCGCACCGGCTGTCCACCACAGCAGCCATCCCAAAGCGCTGCCCACGGCACGCACCCGCGACAAGGGCCATCCGGCCATGCCGCGCATGCAGACAATCAAAAAAGAAATCATGCGTCCTGCCGAGGCGTTTTGTACCGGGCGTAACCCCACAGGTATTGATGGGGGCAGCCCATGATCACGCGCTCCATGGCCTGGTTGATTTGCACCACGGCCACGTCCAGATCCAGCGACAAATCGTGCCCCAAGTCTTGCGTGTGCAAACGGAAGCCCCGCCCCCAGCGCAAGCGTTCTCCCCAGATCAAGACCACGCGTGCACCGGTCTGGGCTGCCAATCTGGCGGCCAAAGTCATGGTGTAAGCGGGTTTGCCAAAAAATGGCGCCCATTGGCCCATGCCCTCTGGCGGCACCTGGTCGGGCAGCAGCCCCACGGCATGGCCAGATCGCAAGGCCTTGATCATTTGGCGCACGCCAGACAAAGTGGTGGGCACCGCTTGCAGCCCTGGGCGATTGCGCGCCAGCGCCATCACCTCGGCCAAGCCGGCGTGACGTGCCGGGCGGTACAACACGGTCAAGGGACCATGGGCACCCCCAAAGCGGCTCGCCAAAGCCTGCGCTGTGATTTCAAAACAACCCATGTGGGGCGTCAAAAACAAAACGCCTTGACCCGACGCATAGGCCTCAGCCGCGGCCTGGTCCTGGGCCCATTGCACGGGCAAGGGCGGGCCCAGCCACAAGCGGGGCAGCTCAGCGGACATGCAGCCGGCATGCCCAACCGCCCCGCAGACGGAACGCCAGTTCAGGCCGGCTTGCCGGACATTGTCCAAAAAGCGGTGGCGGTAAGCGGGTGACGCGGCAAAAGCCAGCCAACCGCCCAGCCAGCCCAAAGCATGCAAGGCCCACAAAGGCCAAGCCGAGAAAAAACGAAACCATCGCAACATAAGGGGTGATTCTGCCTTGAACGGGTGAGGGGATGAACAAGAGCCCAGGCCTGACCGTGCCTTGCCGTGGGCGGACACTACCCGTTTTCTTCGGGCCATTACTGGTTCAGCACCCAGACAAGCCGTCAAACAGCCCATACCATCAAAACAGGCAAATGCTTGCAACAGCGCATTTTTCATCCACCGACAGAAAGCCCGCCATGA
Organism: Comamonadaceae bacterium; assembly: GCA_027485235.1. Taxonomy (GTDB): domain Bacteria; phylum Pseudomonadota; class Gammaproteobacteria; order Burkholderiales; family Burkholderiaceae_C; genus Limnohabitans_A. Next base: position 165,961 of record JAIXRJ010000036.1, on the reverse strand, counting down.
AAACCGACAAACTTTCCCCCGCCTATTTCAGCACCAGCGAGGTCGCCCACTATTTGAGCCTGTCGGTGGGCACCGTTCAGCGCATGGTCGAGACCGGCGCACTCAAGGCCTTTGTGACCCAAGGGGGCCACCGCCGCATCTTGTCCACATCGCTGAACCAGTTTTGCCAGGCACACGGTTTTTCCAGGCCCAAAACACAAGCCCTCGATCCTTTGATCTGCATCCTGCACGCCAGCGACAAGGTCACTGACACCCTCGCGCAACTGAGCCAATGGCCCCAAGTCAAGGTGATCACCCAGCCGTTGGACCTGATGGGTATTCGGCGCAGCATCGGCGCTTTGTTCATCGATGCCCGCATTGCTTGGGTTCACGCCGCCCCCCTGCACCTGCAAGAAACCAGCGCCCGGGATGCCCAGATCATCCTTTACAACAGCACGTCCACGCCAACAAACAGCGCACTTTTGGAGGCCCACCAGCTCTCACAGATGCCCGGCGACATCAGCCATGACCTGGTCTTTGGCTATGTTTTGGGCTCCACCGCGCATGCCCCTGAGCCCCAACCGGAGCTTGCCCAGCCCATGGCCACCAGCGGCGAAACGGGCATTTTCTTGAACCGATGAGCCCTTGAAGAAAACAGGCGGGGCTTGAAAAAGACCCAAAAGGCCTTATCATTAGCACTCGATGGGGATGAGTGCTAACAACTCTCGCCCCACCAATTCCAGCAGCACCTCTTCGGTGCTCTTGTTTTTCAACCCTTGTTTCAAATCCAGGAGATTCCATGAAACTGCGTCCTTTGGGCGATCGCGTGATCGTCAAGCGTGTCGAAAGCGAAACCAAAACAGCCTCGGGCATCGTGATCCCCGACTCGGCGGCTGAAAAGCCGGACCAAGGTGAAGTCTTGGCCGTCGGCCCAGGCAAAACCAATGACAAAGGCGAGACCAAGGCCCTGAGCGTGAAAGTTGGCGACCGTGTGTTGTTCGGCAAGTACAGCGGCCAGACCGTCAAGGTCGATGGCGACGAGTTGCTCGTCATGAAAGAAGAAGACCTGTTCGCAGTGGTCGAGTGATTTGCGGGACAGACCGACTGACGCGCGAAGCGCCCAGTCGCTCTGTCCTCAACTAATTAATCTGAATTTAGGAGCTTAAAAATGGCAGCAAAAGACGTAATTTTCGGCGGCGAAGCCCGCGCACGCATGGTTGAAGGCGTGAACATTTTGGCCAACGCGGTCAAAGTGACTTTGGGCCCTAAGGGCCGCAACGTGGTGTTGGAGCGCTCTTTCGGCGCCCCTACCGTGACCAAGGACGGTGTGTCCGTGGCCAAGGAAATCGAACTCAAAGACAAGCTGCAAAACATGGGCGCGCAGATGGTCAAGGAAGTCGCTTCCAAGACGTCTGACAACGCTGGTGACGGCACCACCACCGCGACCGTGTTGGCTCAAGCCATCGTGCGCGAAGGCATGAAGTACGTGGCCGCTGGCATGAACCCGATGGACCTGAAGCGCGGCATCGACAAGGCCGTGACGGCCCTGATCGAAGAGCTGAAGAAGGCCACCAAAGCCACCACCACCACCAAAGAAATCGCCCAAGTCGGTTCGATCTCTGCCAACAGCGACCACAGCATCGGCGACATCATCGCCAAGGCCATGGACAAAGTGGGCAAAGAAGGCGTGATCACGGTTGAAGACGGCAAGTCTTTGGACAATGAACTCGACATCGTTGAAGGCATGCAGTTTGACCGCGGCTACCTGTCGCCTTACTTCATCAACAACCCCGAAAAGCAAGCCGCTTTGCTGGACAACCCCTTTGTGTTGTTGTTCGACAAAAAGATCAGCAACATCCGCGATCTGCTGCCCACACTGGAAGCCGTTGCCAAAGCTGGCCGTCCTTTGTTGATCATTGCCGAAGAAGTCGAAGGCGAAGCCTTGGCCACTTTGGTGGTGAACACCATCCGTGGCATCTTGAAAGTGGTCGCCGTCAAAGCCCCTGGCTTTGGTGACCGTCGCAAAGCCATGTTGGAAGACATCGCTATCTTGACCGGCGGCAAAGTGATCGCTGAGGAAGTCGGCCTGACCCTCGAAAAAGTGACTTTGGCTGACCTCGGCCAAGCCAAGCGCATCGAAGTGGGCAAAGAAAACACCATCATCATCGACGGCGCAGGTTCAGCGATCGACATCGAAGCCCGCGTCAAGCAAGTGCGTGTGCAGATCGAAGAAGCCACGTCGGACTACGACCGCGAAAAGCTGCAAGAGCGCGTGGCCAAGTTGGCTGGCGGTGTGGCCGTGATCAAGGTCGGCGCTGCCACCGAAGTCGAAATGAAAGAAAAGAAAGCCCGCGTGGAAGACGCCCTGCACGCCACCCGCGCTGCTGTGGAAGAAGGCATCGTGGCTGGCGGCGGCGTGGCTTTGCTGCGTGCACGTCAAGCGGCTGGCACCATCCAAGGCGACAACGCTGACCAAGAAGCTGGTATCAAACTGGTGTTGAAAGCCATCGAAGCCCCATTGCGCGAAATCGTTTACAACGCCGGTGGCGAGCCATCGGTGGTGGTGAACGCGGTGTTGGCCGGTTCGGGCAACTATGGCTTCAACGCTGCCAACGACACCTACGGCGACATGATCGAAATGGGCATCTTGGACCCCACCAAAGTGACACGCACGGCTTTGCAAAACGCAGCGTCTGTGGCCTCTTTGATGTTGACCACCGAGTGCATGATCTCCGAAGCCCCGAAGGACGAGTCCGGCGCTGGCGGCGGCGGCATGCCTGACATGGGTGGCATGGGTGGTATGGGCGGCATGGGCATGTAAATGCCCCGCTGTCTGGACTGAGGGTTTGCGCCCTCACCCGGCAAAAAACAAAGCCCCGCAAGGTGAAAGCCTTGCGGGGCTTTTTTCATGGGCGCAAGGTCTGCAAGACTTAAAGCTGCGCCATGCGGCCCTGACCCGGGTAACGTTGAAAGCTTTTCGAGGTGCCGTCTTTTTGCACCAACAAGACATCAAACGCGTCCTTGCGGCCTTTGTATTCTGGGCCGTCCATGCCCGGACTGCCAATCGGCATGCCAGGCACGGACAAGCCCAAAGCAACTGGCCGCTCCTTGAGCAGGCGGTGAATGTCGGCGGCGGGCACATGGCCTTCAATGGCATAACCGCCCACGCTGGCGGTGTGACAGGATCCGAGTTTTTCCGGCATGCCCAAACGCTTGCGGGCAGCGGTGTTGCCCACGTCGCGCACCTCGACCTTGAAGCCGTTGGCCTGTAAGTGCTCCACCCACAGCTGGCAACAGCCGCAGTTGGGGTCTTTCCAGACTTGCACCGTGGTCGCTTGCGCCAGCGCGGTGCGCTGAAAACCAGTGACCGCCAACAGGGCCGCGGCTGCAAGCCATTGGCGTCGGGGCATGGCTTTGATGGGTGAATTGCGCATGGTGTACTTTCAAACTTGACGGGGATGTGGTCGATCATGCCCGCTTCAAAATAGCCTGAATCGGACAGGCAAATTCAGACCTGCCAGTCCGCTTGACGTGAAGGACTGCGGCTTTTGGCCCTCACCCAGCCAACAACATAGCCCATAAGGTTCTCGCCTTGCAGGGCTTTTTGTGGATCAGTGCATCTTTGTGAGCTAAGCCGATAAGATGACTTCATGCGTTGTTGTTCATGGTTTTTAACGGGTTTGATGCTCATCAAGTTGAGCTTGAGCTCGGTCATGGCCATGCCCATTTCCATGGATGGGCAGAACCATTTGCAAACCGCTTGGTCAACTGCGCATCAGGACACTGCGGCCGGAGAAAAAACCAAAGGCCCTCAATTTGCAGGCAATGCCCCGGCACTTGCAGCGGTCTGGCCTGAATGCCATGGACACGCAGGCAACCCCACTGACAAGCAAGCGAGCGACCAGACCCTCGCTTCAACTGAAACCAACACAGCCTGCACGTCACATGTCCACTGCCACGATTGCTGCTCCTTGGGCTTGATTGACTGGACGGTCCTGGCGCTGCATCCTGCACCAGCGACCCGGCCTGTACCCGAGCAACATGGCTGGCAAAGCGCGCATGTGCGGACTGTATTGCGCCCACCCATCGCCTGATCTGCCACATCTTTTCTCATTTTGTGCGGGCCCAGGCCCGCGCGGCTGATCAATCAAAACGCGCAGGCCAATGCCGCGCATGGATGGACACATGACCTCTTCTTTTCAACAACACCACGGCGCGATGCTGCTCAAATATTCGGGCATCAGTTTCATCTCGGGGGCCGTCAACCATGGCTTTTTCAGTGGCGAACGCTCACTGTGGACCGCCGCCATCGGGATCGTGCTCTTCGTTTTGGGCGCTTGGCTTGAACACCGACAGCAAGGGCCAAGCGAGAACGGCTCGGGCTTGCTGCTGACCCTGGCGCAAGGCTCCTTGCTGTCGGTGGGGCTGGGATTTTTCACTGGAGGTCTGCAACACTTTCCAGACTCGCCGGCCCGCAGCGCCTGGGTCGTGCCACTGGGCTTTTTCGTGTCGGTGGTGGCGCTGGGTTGGAGCCACAACAGGGCTTGGCAACGCGCGGCCACGGTCTACGTGCTGCTGCTCGGCACCTTGGTCAGCGCAGGCAGCTACGGGGCTTGGCAATGGCTGGAACGCCACCCAGGCTGGGCCTCGATCGGCCATGACCACGGCGAAACAAGCGCGTCGGCGCAGGGCGCACACCCCACGGGCATGAGCGCTCAGGTCATCAGCCGCAGCATCGACATCCGCATGGACGACCAGATGCGCTTCAGCCCCTCCTCGGTCACGGTGCAGGCCGGTGAAACCATCCGCTTCGTGGTGCACAACGCCGGCCGCGTTGCGCATGAAATGGTGCTTGGCAGCGCGCAAGAGATCGCGGCCCACGCGCAAGCCATGAAGGTGGCCGCGCATTCAGGCACCGCCATGCAGCACAGCCATGGCACCGGCGTGGAGATCTCGGTGGGCGCAGGCCAGACGGCCGAATGGGTGGTGAGCTTCCCACAAGCGACCGTCCTGGAGATGGCCTGCCTGATCCCGGGTCACTACGAAGCCGGCATGCGCGGCACGCTCGAAGTGCGGCAGGGCGCCCCCATCATCGGGCCGCGACCCGCCCAGGCCAAGCCTGCACACGACCACGGGAAACACGCCCACTGACCGGTGACCTGAGCCCAGCTTGGCAAGGTCCAGCCAAGGCCAGACAGCTTTGCAGCCTCAGACTTCAACCAGGTCGAAGCTGGTCGTGATCTCGGCGGTCTTGCCCAGCATGATGCTGGCCGAGCAGTATTTGTCGTGGCTCATGGCGATGGCCCGTTCCACCGCCAGCGCGGGAACGCCTTTGGCCGTCACGGTGAAATGCATGTGAATCTTGGTGAACACTTTGGGGTCGACTTCGGCGCGTTCGCTGGTCAGCTTGACGCTGCAGCCGCGCACATCGTGGCGGCCCCGCTTCAAGATCAACACCACATCATAGGCCGTACACCCCCCCGTGCCTGCCAGCAAGGTTTCCATGGGGCGCGGCGCCAGGTTCTGACCGCCGTTTTCAGGCTTGGCCGCATCCGGCGCCCCATCCATCGCGATGACGTGGCCTGAGCCTGTTTCTGCCAAAAAACCCATGCCCGATCGGGTGCCCGCGGCGCCGGTCCAGCTGACTGTGCATTCCATGATCTTGTCCTTGTGTTGCCCTGCGCACTTGAATCCACTCAAGATGCCGCTCCGCAGCGATCGTAAACGGATTTTCAAGCCATGCTTTACATGCATTTTGCAAAATGACACGCCGGTCTTGCTGCGCCGCAACAAAAACGCCGCTACAATTTCGAACATGCGTGCTTTTATGCACGCACCCTTTGTCTCCTCCACCCTCCGAAAAGGTGGATTTGCCCCAAGCCGCAAGGCCTGGGGCATTTTTTTTGCCCCGTTATCATCTAAGGCGAATCTTCCTGAAAGCACAACCCCTTGGGTTGCAGACGGTACACCATGTCCAAACACCTCAAACCCGCCGACTACCTCAAAAAAATCCTCAACGCCAAGGTTTATGACGTGGCGATCGAGTCGGCACTGGAGACGGCCAAAAACCTGTCGCTTCGCCTGCACAACACCGTGCTTTTGAAGCGGGAAGACCAACAAGCGGTGTTCAGTTTCAAGCTGCGCGGCGCTTACAACAAGATGGCGCACCTGACGCCCGAGCAACTCAAGAAAGGCGTGATCTGCGCCTCGGCCGGCAACCATGCCCAGGGCGTGGCGCTCAGCGCCAGCAAACTGGGCACCCGTGCGGTGATCGTGATGCCGACCACCACACCGCAAGTGAAGATCGACGCCGTCAAAGGCCTGGGCGGCGAAGTGGTGCTGTTTGGGGAAAGCTATTCAGACGCCTACCAGCATTCGGTGCTGTTGGAGAAAAAACAGGGCCTGACCTTTGTGCACCCCTTTGACGATCCGGACGTGATCGCCGGCCAAGGGACGATTGCCATGGAAATGCTGCGCCAACACCAAGGCCCCCTCGACGCGGTGTTTGTGGCGATTGGCGGTGGCGGCCTGATCAGCGGTGTGGCCAATTACATCAAGGCCGTGCGGCCCGAAGTGAAAGTCATCGGCGTTCAGATGAACGACTCGGACGCCATGATCCAGTCGGTCCACGCCAAAAAACGCCTGACCTTGACCGATGTGGGTTTGTTCTCGGACGGCACTGCCGTCAAGCTGGTGGGCGAAGAAACCTTCCGCGTCTCGCGCGCCTTGGTCGATGACTACATGACCGTGGACACCGATGCGGTCTGTGCCGCCATCAAGGACATTTTTGTCGACACCCGCTCGATCGTCGAGCCCGCTGGCGCACTGGCGGTGGCGGCCATCAAGCAATATGTGGCCCAGCACAAGACCCAAGGCGAGACCTACGCCGCCATCTTGTGTGGCGCCAACATGAACTTTGACCGCCTGCGCTTTGTGGCCGAACGCGCCGACGTGGGCGAAGAAAAAGAAGCCCTGTTTGCGGTCACGATTCCCGAAGAGCGCGGCAGCTTCAAACGTTTTCTGGAGCTGATCGGCAGCCTGCCCGGCGGCCCGCGCAACGTGACCGAGTTCAACTACCGCATGAGTGACTCGGACAAAGCCCATGTGTTTTTAGGCTTGAGCACCCACGGCAAGGGCGAAAGCGCCAAGATCACGGCCAACTTCAACAAGCACCGGTTCCAGTCCATCGACCTGAGCCACGACGAACTGGCCAAAGAACACATCCGCCACATGGTGGGCGGGCACTCGGCCCTGTCTCAAGACGAGCGCTTGTTGCGCTTTGAATTCCCCGAGCGCCCCGGCGCGCTGCTCAAGTTTTTGAGCCTGATGCGCCCGGGCTGGAACATCAGCCTCTTTCATTACCGCAACCAAGGTGCCGACTACGGGCGCATCTTGGTCGGCCTGCAAGTGCCGCCCAAAGACGACAAGGCCTTCGCCAAGTTTCTGGAAACGCTGGGGTATCCGTATGCGGAAGAGACCCACAACCCGGTGTACCGCTTGTTCTTGCGCAGCTGAAAACAGGTGGGCTGGCCCCGTCAGAACAGACGCCGGGCCACTGCCTCAGATCAAGGCAGCGGTGTCACGGGCAACTTCAATTCAAGTTGCGCAGGGCCCTTCAAGCTGGCACCGAATTGGGCGCCTCGGGGACTGAGGCTTTGCAGCACCAAGCCATCGCCAAGACTTTGTCCCACACGGTAAATTTTGGGCGCCTGACTGTCCGTGGCGATCAGGGCGCTGCCTCGTCCGTCTGCGCCGGCGATCACGCCCAACAGCTGAAATTGCCCGGCCGCTGTGGTTTGTGCAGGCTGGGCCAGGCTCACGCCCCATGCACGGGCCATGCCTTGATGAGCGCCCAAAGCGGACTCGACCCCCGCTGGCAGCACCTTGGAGGGCGGGGTCTGAGCGCCCCCAACAGGCATTTGCAAGAACCAATAGCCCGCACTCAGTGCAGCAGCACACCAAAGCAGGCCGGCCACCAAGGAAGGCCAAAGCCAGTTGGGAGCGCCAAGGCGGTGATTTTGTAACATGCGCAGATTATGATGGAGCGCATGAAAAAAGCACTGTCACCCGCTTCACGCCGCCAACGCGGCTTCACCCTGATCGAACTCATGGTCGTGTTGGCCATCATTGGCGTGCTCGCGGCCATGATCGTGCCCAATGTGCTCGGCCGCGCTGACGACGCCCGCATCACGGCAGCCCGCACCGATGTAGGCAACTTGGTGCAGGCCCTCAAGCTCTACAAGCTGGACAACCAACGCTTCCCCAGTGCTGAACAAGGCTTGAAAGCCCTGATCGCCAAGCCCACCACCGAACCTGTGCCGGGCAACTGGAAGCCCTATTTGGACAAACTGCCCAATGACCCTTGGGGCCGCGCCTACCTCTACATGAACCCCGGCGTCAAAGGCGAGGTCGATGTGCTGTCCTTCGGCGCTGACGGCCAAGCCGGTGGCGAGGGCAACAATGCGGACATTGGCAGCTGGCAATAAGCCCTCGCCCACCCCCCCTGCGGCTGGTTTCACGCTGCTGGAGCTGCTGGTGGTGCTGGCCTTGATCGCGATCGCCACGGCCGGCGTCGGTCTGTCGTTGCGCGACACGGCCGACAGCGCGCTCGAACGGGATGCCACCCGATTGGCGGCCTTGCTGGAAAGCGCGCGTGCCCAATCCCGGGCCAGTGGCCTGCCCGTGGTCTGGCGCAGCACCGGCCAAGGCTTTGTTTTTGAGGGGCTTGCGCCGCCGGGCTTGCCGCGCCATTGGCTGGCGCCCAGCACGCAAACCAGCGCCAACCAAAGCGTGGTGCTCGGCCCCGAGCCTTTGATCCCACCTCAAAGCATTGCCTTGAGCCACACCGCTTCATCCCAGCGCATCCTGTGGGTGAGCACCGATGGCCTGCGGCCATTCCAGGTGCAAGGCAGCCGACCCTCACCATGAACACGCCCCGCGCAAGGTCTCACCGCGGTTTCACCCTGATCGAGGTGCTGGTCGCACTGGGCATCGTGGCCCTGGCGCTGATGGCCGGGCTGCAAGCTGTGGGCGGCCTCAGCCGCCAAGCCGAACGGCAAGTCCTCAGCCTTTGGGGTCAAATGTGCGCCGAAAACGAATTGGCCCGCCTGCGCCTGCTGCGCCAACTGCCCGACACCGGCAACACCGAAATCGCTTGCCCTCAGGCCGGCCACAGCTTGCAAGTGGCGCTCTCGGTCAAGCCCACCCCCAACCCCAACTTTCGACGGGTTGACGCGCGGGTGCTCAGCCGGGGCGAGTACGTGCTGCAGCTGTCCACCGTGATGGGGCGCAACTGATGGGCCAGCGGCCTGTGCACGGCCCATCGGTCGGCTTCACCTTGATCGAGGTCTTGGTCGCGATCGCGGTGATGGCGCTGATGTCCCTCATGGCCTGGCGCGGTCTGGACGGGATGCTGCGCACCCAAAGTGGCTTGCAAAGCCGCGGCGACGATATCCGCACCCTGCAAGCCGGACTGGCCCAATGGCAAAGCGATCTCGACCAAGCCATGGAACTGACGGGCACACCCGCTTGGGACTGGAATGGCCAAGTTCTGCGGCTGACGCGTCGCGCCAGCACGCCCGCCGAAGCGGTCCAGGTCGTGGCCTGGACCTGGCGCAGCGATCCCGCTCGCGCCGGCGGTGGCGACTGGCAGCGCTGGCAATCTGCGCCCGTGACCGTGCGCAGCGACTGGCTGTCCGCTTGGCGCTTGGCCGAGCAGTGGGCACAGACCCCTGACGCACAAACACAAAGCGGCCAAGTGAACATCCACCCCCTGGAAGGCTGGCAAATCTTTGTGCACCGCGGCGGCAGCTGGACCAACCCCTTGTCCAGCGCCGTGGTCACGGCCAACAGCAGCGCGCCGCCCCGCGCCGAATCCAGCATGCCCGATGGCGTGCGCCTCCTCTTGCGCCTGCCACCGGGCCCTGCAGGCGCGGGTGGGATCACCTTGGACTGGGTCCGGCCCAGCCTGTCTGGGGCCACCCCATGAAGCCACAAAAAGGCGCGGCCTTGCTCATGGCCATGCTGACCGTGGCCCTGGTGGCCACGCTCGCCAGCGGGGCCTTGTGGCAACAGTGGCGACAAGTTGAAATTGAATCGGCCGAGCGCGCCCGCAGCCAAACCGCCTGGATGATGACCGGCGCGCTCGATTGGACACGCCTGATCCTGCGCGAAGACGCCCTGTCAGCCCAAGGCGCTGGTGTGGACCATTTGGGCGAACCCTGGGCCTTGCCGGTCCAAGAGTCCAAGCTGTCCACCTTTTTGGCGCAAGACCAACGTTGGCAAGAAGGCGATGCCGAGGTGTTTTTGTCCGGCCACATCACCGATGCGCAGTCGCGTTTGAACGTCAGAAACTTGGTGGACAAGGGCCAAATTGTCCCCGCCGAATGGGCCAGTTGGCGGCGCTTGTTTGAACGGATGAATTTGCCCCAGCAAGAGCTGGTCGCGTTTGTTCAGCAATTGGCGCTGGCCCTGTCCGCGTCCAGCAACGCCACCCTGGCCGCAAGCCGCGTTCCCTTGGTGCCACAACGCACGGCGCAACTGGTCTGGCTGGGGCTGAGCCCGAGCACACTGCAGGCGCTGGAGCCCTTCATCACCGTGCTGCCCGAAACCACCCCGGTGAACCTCAACACCGCCAGCGCGCAGGTGCTCATGGCCAGTGTGCCGGGCCTGGATCTGGCCTCGGCCAGGCAATTGGTGGCACTGCGCGAACGCGCACCCTGGAACAGCCTGGAAGCCGCACGCCAAGCCTGGGGCCCGGCTGGCCCATCGCTGGACAGCAAGCGGCACAGCGTCCAGAGCCAGTACTTTGAAATCCATGGGCGCATGCGCATCGACCAGGTGGTGCAACAAGAACAAGCGCTGGTGCGGCGCGAAGCCCAGCAAGTGCGCATGCTCTGGCGTGTGCGCTCACCATCGCAGCGTCACACGCCCACCCTACAATGAATGGCACATGCGCACACTGATCGTTCAACTACCCATGGGTGAGGCCAGCGCCAGCACGGCCTACCTGCACGCCTGGGCCCAGACCGAGGCGGCACAGCCCCCTTTGGAACTGCGTTGGGCGCAAGCCCACTTGTTGCCGAAACCTGACCGCTCGTGCGAAGTGGTCGCGCTGGTCCCCGCAGGGGCCCTTTCTTGGCACCGGGTGACCTTGCCGGCAGGTTTGCACAAACAGCGCGCCCGGCTCGAAGCCGCCTTGCATGGTTTGCTCGAGGAGCGTCTGCTGGACGACCCCGAGCAATTGCACATGGCCTTGCCCCCCCAATGGTCCACCACACCACAGCCGTGGGTGGCGGTGTGCAGCCGTCCATGGCTTCAAGCGCATCTGTCTGCACTGGAAGCCACAGGCACCACGGTGCACCGCATCGTGCCCGAATTTGCCCCCCATCCTGAGCGCTTGCACATCACCGCCACCGGCGACGCCGAAACAGGCTGGCTGTGGCTGAGCGATGAGGAGCGAGGTGTGTGGCGTCTGCCTCTGGCCCAAGCCCACCGCCACAGCTTGGCCCTGAGCCCGGAGCAGCTGCAAGCGGCCCTGATTCAGGCAGAACCTGCCGCCTTCAGCATCACAAGCGAGCGCTTGCAAACCCCAGCGCGCCTCATGCCCCCTGCCCAGCACTGGTGGGCCGCCCTGCAAAGCGGTTGGGACCTGGCCCAGTTCGGTTTCCAGACGCACCCCCGGGCGCGGCTGCTCAAAACGGCACAACGCAGCACCAGCCAGCTGTGGCATCAGCCGCAATGGGGCATGGCGCGGTGGGGAATCGCTGCACTGCTGCTGGCCCAGCTGCTGGGGCTCAACGTCTGGGCCTGGAAGACCCGCAGCGATTGGCAAGCCCAGCAAGCCTCTTGGACACAGATCTTGCGTCAAAGTTTTCCCGGCACCACCGTGGTGGTGGATGCGCCCCTGCAAATGGCGCAGCAAGTCGGCCAGCTTCGCCAGGCATCGCACTGGCTCGGCCCGAGCGATCTGGAGTCCATGCTGGGCGCACTCGGCCAAGCTTTGCCGCCCCAGACGGCTGCGCCAAGACAATGGCGTTTTGAGCCTGGCTTGTTGGAGCTGAGCGCCTGGCCCCTCAGCCCGCAAGAGCTGCAAAACGTTCAAAAAAAATTGGCCACACAAGGCTACCCATTGCGCGCCGAGGGTGACATCTGGCGCATGCGCATCCAAGAGGGCTCACCATGACCCGACGCCTCCAAACCCTGTCATCCCAGGCACAGACCCTGTGGCAGCAACGCAGCCCCCGCGAACGCTGGCTGCTGGGCGTGGCGGCTGTGTTGCTGGCCTTGGCCTTGCTCTGGACGGTGGGCTTGGCGCCGGCGCTGCGCACCTGGCAAGAAGCCCCCATCAAGCAAGCCCAACTGGACACTCAAAACCAGCAGATGCGCCAGTTGCAAGCCCAAGCCGACGCCCTGAAACAAGCGCAAACCCTCTCGCGCCGCGACGCCATCCAATGGCTGGAAAGCCACCTGAGTGAGCTGGGCCCCAAGGCCCAGCTGACAGCCCAGGGCGAGCACCTGCGCTTGAGCTTGCAAGCTGCCCCTGCCCCGGCCCTGGCCCAATGGCTGGCGCAAGCCCGCGAACAAGCGCACACGCGACCGATCCAAGCGCAGCTGCAACACAACGCTCCGACGGCCACGGCCCCCACCACAGGGGACAAGCCCCTCCTCTGGAGCGGCAGTTTGTTGCTGCGCCTGCCCTGATGGCCGTCCCCATGACCCTGCGCCGCACTCAAGCCCTCCGCACAGCAGGCGCCGCTTGGCTTTGGGCCTTGTGCGGTGCCACGCTGGGCCTCTTGTTGGCCAGCCTGCTGTGGGCACCCGCCCGCTGGCTCGCCTGGGGCGTGGCACAGGCCAGCCAAGGCCAAGTGCAATGGAACACCCCTCGCGGCACCGTGTGGCAAGGCTCGGCCCAGCTCACCCTCAGTGGCGGCACGGGCACCCTGGACGCCAAAACCCTGCCAGGCCGGCTGCACTGGCGCATTCAGCCCGGTCTGACCGCCTGGCAGATCACGCTGCACGCAGACTGCTGCATGGACCAGGCCCTGGAGGCCCAAATCCAAGCCGGTCTGTCCACCTTGGGCCTGGCACTGAACGACCACACCTCACGCTGGCCGGCGGCTTGGCTGTCAGGCCTGGGGGCTCCGTGGAACACCTTGCAAACCGAAGGCCAACTGCAGCTGAGCACCAGCGCCTTGCGCCTGCAATGGGCAACCGGGCGGCTGCAGATGCAAGGGCAAGTCGGCTTGCAAGCACAAGACCTTTCGTCGCGCTTGAGCACCCTCAAGCCCATGGGCAGTTACCGCGTGGACATTCGCGGCACCGCCGCAGGCACCGCCACACCCGAGCTGCAGCTGAGCACCTTGCAAGGGCCCCTGCAATTGCAAGGTCAAGGCCAGTGGGTCGGATCGCGCCTGCGTTTCACAGGCGAAGCCAGCGCCGAACCGGGCTCTGAAGCGGCCCTGTCCAATTTGCTGAACATCATCGGTCGCCGACAAGGCGCACGCAGCCTGCTTTCTTTGGGATGAACCCATGCACACACTGAACACTTTTTTCAAGGCCAGCCGCTTGTCGCTGATCGCTTGTACTGCCAGCATGGCTTTGGGCGGTGCTGCCCAAGCCTGGGCCCAGAGCCCGAGCCACAAGGCGGGGACCGGCAAAAAAGAACCGATCACACTGAACTTTGTCAACGCCGAGATCGACGCTGTGGCACGCACACTGGCCAGCCTGTCGGGCCACAACGTGGTGGTGGACCCCCGCGTCAAAGGCACCATGTCACTCGCCAGCCAAGTGGCGGTGCCCCCCGCTCAGGCCTTGCATTTGTTTGCCACCCAGTTGCGCATGCAAGGCTTTGCACTGGTGGAGTCGGCAGGCCTGTACACCGTCTTGCCCGAGGCCGAAGCCAAGCTGCAAAGCGGCAGCGTCTATGCGGGCGGCGCCCCTGCCAGCAGTGGCCAGATCGTGACGCAAATCTTCCGCCTCAACCACGAAAACGCCAACAACCTGGTGCCCGTGCTGCGTCCCTTGATCAGTCCCAACAACACCATCAACGTGAACCCCGGCACCAATGCCCTGATCATCACCGACTACGGTGACAACCTGCAGCGCTTGGGCCGCATCATCGCGGCTCTGGATGTGGCCCATGCCACCGGGGTCGAGGTGATCCGACTGCGCCATGGCATCGCGGCCGACTTGGCGCCCATGGTGCAACGCTTGCTCGACTCGGGTGCGGCCGCAGGCACGCCCGCCGCACAAGGCCTGAGCGACACCTTGTTCAAGACCACCGTGCTGGCCGAGGCCCGCACCAACGCCCTGATCGTGCGCGCCGCCAACCCAGCCCGACTGGCCCTGACGCGCAGCCTGATCGAACAACTCGACCAGCCCAACGCCACCGGGGCGAATGCGGCAAGCGGCAACATCCATGTGGTGTATCTGAAAAATGCCGATGCCACCAAACTGGCCATCACCTTGCGTGCGGCCATCAGCAACAGCGCCAGCGGCGGCGGCCTCAACAACCTGTCGGGACTGCCCGCTCCAACGCCGGGTAACACGCCCAACAACACGGCCGCCAGCACCCCGGGCAGCAGCCCATCGGCCCAGCCCTCCACAGGCGGTCAAATCCAGGCCGACCCGGCCACCAACGCGCTCATCATCACCGCGCCTGAGCCGCAATACCGACAACTTCGCAGCGTCATCGACATGCTCGACCAGCGCCGTGCCCAGGTGTTTGTCGAGAGTTTGATCGCCGAAGTCAGCGCCGACAAGGCCGCCGAATTCGGCGTCCAGTGGATGAGCGGCACCGGCACCGGCGGCAGCACCGTGGGTCTGTTGGGCACCAACTTCTCGGTGGGCGGCACCAATTTGCTGACCCTCGCCGCCAACGCGGCCAACGGGCAATACAGCGCATCGACCGGCTTGAACATCGCCGCCGGCCGCCAACGCAACGGCGTTTTGGCCTTGGGCGCATTGGCCCGTTTTTTACAAACCAATGGCGACGCCAACATCTTGTCCACACCCAATTTGCTGACCTTGGACAACGAAGAGGCCAAGATCGTGATCGGCCAAAACGTGCCTTTTGTCACCGGTCAGTACACCAACAACAACAGCGCCAGCGGAGCGGTCAATCCCTTCCAAACCATCGAACGCAAGGACGTGGGCTTGACCCTGCGGGTGAAACCGCAAATCAGCGAAAACGGCACCGTCAAGATGCAAATCTTTCAAGAGGTCAGCAGCATCGACAGCAAAAGCTCCAGCAGTTCGGGCCTGATCACCAACAAGCGGTCCATCGAGTCGAGCGTGCTGGTGGAAGACGGCTCCATCGTGGTCTTGGGCGGCTTGTTGCAAGACGACACCAGCAGCACACAAGAAAAAGTGCCGGGCATCGGCGACATCCCGTTTTTGGGCAACCTGTTCAAGGCCGAGGCGCGCAGCCGCAAAAAAACCAACCTGATGGTGTTCCTGCGGCCCGTGGTGGTGCGCGATGGTGCAGCCACCGAAGCCTTGTCTTTGGGCCGCTACGAGCAGATGCGCTTGAACCAAACGGGCGTCCAGCCTGTGGCCTCGCCGGGCCTGCCGATCGAAGGCGCTGCGGTGCTGCCCGAGCTCAAGCCTGTTCTGCCTGTGACGCCGACCCAGCCTTAAGGCCTGCCCAACACCATGCGTCACCTTCTGCCCTACACCTTTGCCCGCAGCCACCGCTTGCTGCTGCAAGACGATGGCCAGGGCCTCACCCTGTGGCTGTGCGATGACAGCGACCGCTCGGCCCTGTCGGAGGTCACCCGGAAATACGGTGCACAAGGCCTGGATGTGCAGCACACCCACCCCACCGACATGGGGCAGCGCATCCACCTGGCCTATGCCGGCGGTCAGGCACACGGCAGCTCGACGGCCGCCGACGTGGTCAACGAAGTCGAGTCCGACGCCGACCTTTCGCGCATGATGCAAGCGCTGCCTGCGGTCGAAGACCTGCTGGAGGCCAGCGACGATGCCCCCATCATCCGCATGCTCAACGCCCTGCTCACCCAGGCGGCACGCGATGGCGCCAGCGACATCCACATCGAGCCCTACGAACGCCACTCCAGTGTGCGCTTTCGCATCGACGGCACCTTGCGCGAGGTGGTACAACCGAACCGGGCGCTGCATGCCGCATTGATCTCGCGCCTGAAAATCATGGCCGAACTCGACATTGCCGAAAAACGTTTGCCACAAGACGGTCGCATCAGCCTGCGTCTGGGCAGCAAGGCGGTCGATGTGCGCGTGTCCACCTTGCCCAGTGCCCACGGTGAACGCTCCGTGCTGCGCTTGCTGGACAAAAGCGAAGCGCGCCTGACCCTGGAAGCCGTGGGCATGCAAGGCCGTGTGCTGCAGCAGGTCGAACAACTGATTGGACAACCCAACGGCATCTTGCTGGTGACCGGCCCCACCGGCTCGGGCAAAACCACCTCCTTGTATGCCGCGCTGCAAAGGCTGGACGCCGCGCACAACAACATCCTGACGGTGGAAGACCCGATCGAGTACGAACTGTCCGGCGTGGGCCAAACCCAGGTCAATGCCAAGATCGATCTGACCTTTGCCAAGGCCCTGCGCGCCATCCTGCGCCAGGACCCGGACGTGATCATGATCGGCGAAATCCGCGATTTTGAAACCGCACAGATCGCCATCCAGGCCTCGCTCACCGGCCACCTGGTGCTGGCCACGCTGCACACCAACGATGCCGCCAGCGCCGTGACCCGATTGACCGACATGGGGGTGGAGCCCTTCTTGCTGAGTTCTTCGCTGCTGGGCGTGTTGGCCCAGCGCCTGGTGCGCCAACGCTGCAAAGCCTGTGCGGGCCAGGGTTGCGATGCCTGTGGCCACACCGGCTATGCCGGGCGTACCGGCATTTTTGAACTCTTGGTGGCGACCGACGAAGTCCGCGCCCAGATCCACCAACGCGCTGCCGAATCCGAGTTGCGCGCCACGGCACTGCGCCAAGGCATGGTGCTGATGCGCGACGACGGCCAGCGCCTGGTGGACGCCGGCATCACCAGCGCGCAAGAGTTGCTGCGCGTCACGCGCGATTGAGCCGCCATGAAACCCGCTACTTGGCCTCTGCAATGGCTGGCCCTGTGGGGCTGGGCGCTGGGCTTGAGCCTGAATGCAGGGGCACAAAACGCCGCTCAGTTGACCACTGAGGTCTCACCCGATGCAGCACCGCCTGTGGCACCTCACCCCAGCGATCAGGCCACTCCCCCTCCCCCGGCCGCCTTGCCCGACTCCCCGGTCAGCACCCCGTGGACCTACAGCCTGGGTCTGCGCACCGAAATCCCCAACCTCAACCATGCGGGCCAGATGCGCGTGCGGCCCAGTCTGGGCTTGCGTTATGGGCGCTGGCGCATCGGGCAGACCGATGGCGTCGGCTGGCACCGCTTCGGTCAAGCGCTGCAAGACAACAACCTCACTTACGACCTGCGACAAGACTCCAAGTGGAGCGTCTCGCTGTCGGGCCGCATCATCAACCTCGACCAAGACAGCCACTTTGACGCGCTCAAATCCGGGCGCAAAACCTTGCGCGCCAAGGCCGGAATCGACTACCGCTTGCCCACGCGCTGGTCGGTGGGCTTGATCGCCACCCAAGACCTTTTCTTGCGGGGTGACGGCACCAGCTTGACACCCACTTTGAGCTACCGCTTGCCTCTGACGGATCACAGCACCTTGGTGCTCAGCCAATCGGCCACCTGGGCCAGCGCGGCGCATTGGCAAACGCAACAGCGCTTGGACACCCACCCTCTGGCGCCCCGCAGCACCGGCTTTGGCCTCATCAGCACCCAACTGGCTTACCGCCACAAACTCTCACGGCACTGGGGGCTGTTCGGCCAGGCGGGGGCACAGCGTTCGCGCCAGCCGATCTTTTCAAACCCTTTGCTCACCTCGCCAGAATGGACCTATTCGGCCCAATTCGGCGTGCTGTTTTTCGACCATTGAGCGCCCATGCCTGCTTACCGTTTTGAAGCCCTGCAAACCGACGGCATCACCCGCCGGGGGATGATCGAGGCCGACAGCCTCAAAGCCGCACGCCACCAGCTTCGCCAGCAGTCGCTGGTGCCCTTGTCGGTCGACGCCATCGCCGGCACATCGGGCACAGAACAGCGGCACGCTTTGCCATGGTGGCAGCGCCCCATCGGCAGCTCACGCGCTTTCAGCGCTGCTCAACGTGCGGTCTGGACACGCCAACTGGCGGGCCTGGTCGGCAGCGGCCTGTCGATTGAACGGGCCTTGTCGGCCCTGACCGACGAATCCGAAGACGAGCGACAAGGCCAATTGATGGCGGCCATCCGCGCCGAAGTCAATGCCGGCAGCAGCCTCGGCCGGGCCCTGGGGCTGCACCCCCAGGAATTTCCTGCGATCGACCTGGCGGTCATCGCCGCGGGGGAACAAAGCGGCCATTTGGGCCAGGTGCTCGAACAACTGGCCAACGACCTGGAGAGCGAACAAGCCCTGCGCACCCAACTGTTGGGCGCAGCGCTTTACCCGGCCGTGGTCAGCTTGGTGGCTTTGGCCATCGTGGTGTTTTTGATGGCCTCGGTCGTGCCCCAAGTGGCCGGTGTATTTGCAGGCAGCCAACGCCAATTGCCCGCCCTGACCTCGGCCATGCTGGCCATCAGCGATGCGGTGCGGCATTGGGGCTGGCTCATGCTGCTGGTGTTGTTCGCAACCATCGGGGTGTTGCGCATGGCCTTGCGCCAGCAGGCCTGGCGTTTGCGATTCGATGCGGCTTTCTTGCGCCTGCCCATCGTGGGTCGCCTGGCGCGGGGCTACAACAGCACCCGCTTTGCCGCCACGCTGGCCATGCTGACGGCAGCGGGTGTCCCCATCCTCAAGGCCCTGCAGGCGGCGGCCGACACCTTGTCCAACCAAGCCTTGCGTGCCGATGCCCTTGAGGCTTTGGTGCGCGTGCGCGAAGGGGCTCCCTTGGGCACGGCCTTGGCACAAAATGGCCGCTTCCCGGGCTTGCTGAGCATGTTTGCCAAACTGGGCGAACAAACCGGTCAACTGCCCGTGATGCTGCAACGCGCCGCCCAGCAGTTGTCGGCCGACGTGCAACGCCGCGCCATGGCGCTGGCCACGGTCCTGGAGCCTTTGCTGATCGTCGCCATGGGCGGCATGGTCATGCTGATCGTGCTGGCCGTGCTGATGCCCATCATGGAACTGAACCAATGGGTCAAATGACCCGAAGGAGCCCACATGCCCGTGACACTTGAAGGCCAATTGGTCGTGGCCATTTCATCGAGGGCCCTGTTCGATTTTGAAGAAGAAAACCAGGTCTTCGAGCAAGGCGATGACCGCGCCTACATGAAGCTGCAGCTCGACCGGCTGGAAGAGCCCGCCCGGCCGGGTGTGGCTTTTTCTCTGGTGCGCAAACTGCTGGCTTTCAACGACGCACGGGCCCAGCGCGTGGAAGTGGTCATCCTCTCGCGCAACGACCCGGTCTCGGGCATGCGGGTGTTCCGCTCGGCCCAGCACTACGAGCTGCCCATCCAGCGCGGCAGCTTCACCCGTGGGCAGTCGCCTTGGCGCTACCTCAAGCCGCTCAATGCCAACCTGTTTTTGTCGACCCACCTGTCCGATGTGCGCGCCGCCTTGGACGCGGGTGTGCCGGCCGCGCAGGTCTACCCGCACTCGGCGCTCGCCTCAGCAGCCCACCCGCACGAAGTGCGCATCGCTTTTGATGGCGATGCGGTGCTGTTTTCAGACGAAGCCGAGCGGGTGTTCCAGGCCGAGGGGCTGTCGGCCTTTCAGAAACACGAAAGCGACAAAGCAGCTCAACCCTTGTTGGCCGGCCCTTTCAAACCCCTGCTCGCAGCGCTGCACCGCTTGCAACAAGAAGGCACACCGGCCATGCGCATCCGCACCGCATTGGTCACGGCCCGCAGCGCACCCGCGCACGAGCGTGCCATCCGCACCCTGATGAACTGGAACATCGAAGTCGATGAGGCCATGTTCCTGGGAGGCTTGCCCAAAGGTGAATTTTTGCGCGAGTTTGAACCGGACTTTTTCTTTGATGACCAGACCGGGCACATCGAATCGGCGGCGCGTCATGTGCCCGCCGGGCATGTGGCCTCGGGCATCTCCAACGACTGAGACTTCAGTCGGGCACGACCACGGGCCTGCGGCCTTCGCGCCGCGCAATCCACACCGTGGCGCCCAAAATGACCGCCGCGCCCAGCCATGTGAACTGGCTGGGCACATCGCCAAAAATCAGCCAACCCAACAAGGACGCCCAGACCAAGTCCAGAAATCGCAAGGACTGCGTGGCCGAAATCTCGGCAATGGCAAACGCCCGCGTCAAACAGTAGTGGGCCAAAGAGCCAAACACCCCCGTCAAGGCAAACCCCCACCACTGCCACAGAGTGGGTGCTTGCCAGTTGGGCAAAGCCATGGGCAGACTCATGAGCGTCACGGTGATGGCTTGCCACAGCACGATCACGCCGGGCTTTTCATAACGGGTGAGGGCCTTGGTGATCAAGAACGAAGCGGCGAATACCGGCGCAGAAGCCAGCATCACCAGGTTGTACCAACCCCCTGTGCCGGACATTTTGGGCAAAACCACCACCAACACACCGGCAAAGCCGATCACGGCCGCGATCCAGCGGTCGCGCCGCATGGGTTCACCCAAAAACCAGGCGGCGCCCAGCATGATGAAAATCGGCCCGGTGAATCCGATCGCCGTCATGTCGGCCAGGGGGATCTGCGGCAAAGCGGTGAACCACAACATCAAGCCCACCGTGTGCACCGCGCCACGCCAGAACTGGCCACGCATGTTGACCGGTCGGTAGGCACGCCAGCCGTCGCGGTAGACCCAGGGCAAGATGACCACGATGCCAAAGAAGTAGCGCAGGAACTGGGCCTGGTACACATCGAGGGCCATGGACAGGCCGCGAGCGATGGTGTTGAGCAGCGAAAACAAGAGGCCCCCAGCCACCATCCACAGCATGCCGCGCACCGCTGCAGGCCAAGACTCAAAGCGCCTCAGACCGCGTTGGTACACGGTGGACCCAGGCTGGGTGGCCGAAAAAAAGGGCTTGCGCGGTTTCATGCAAGCCCAGAGGAAAGAGAGTGAATCACGGACACATCTTAGGCAAGACCTGGCCGCACCCCAGTCACTTCCGTTACCCCGCCGAGCGGGTCCTGTCGGTCAAGCCTGGTTCTGCAAGGCCGCGATGCGCTCTTCGATGGGCGGGTGGGTGCTGAACAACTGACCAATGCCGCCAGCAATGCCCATGGCGGCCACCGTCTTGGGCAACTCGGCGGTGTGCACGCCGCCCAAGCGGGCCAAGGCATTGATCATGGGCTGCTTGCGGCCCATCAAATCGGCAGCGCCGGCATCGGCCCGGAACTCACGGTGGCGGCTGAACCAAGCGACCACGATGGCGGCGGCAAAGCCGAGCACGATGTCCATCACGATGGTGGTGATGTAGTAGCCCATGCCGGGGCCGGTGTTTTCTTCGTCGTTTTTGCGCAGGAAGCTGTCCACCGCGTAACCGACCACGCGGGAAATGAAGACCACAAAGGTGTTCATCACGCCCTGAATCAAGGTCATCGTGACCATGTCACCGTTGGCGATGTGGGCCACCTCGTGGGCAATGACGGCCTCGATTTCTTCATGCGTCATGTTTTGCAACAAGCCGGTGGACACGGCCACCAAAGCCGAGTCGCGGAAAGCGCCGGTGGCAAAGGCGTTGGGGTCGCCTTCAAAAATGCCAACCTCAGGCATGCCGATGCCGGACTTGTCGGCGAATTTGCGCACGGTGTCCACGATCCAGGCTTCGTCGGCATTGGCGGGCTGCGCAATCACTTTCACGCCCGAGGTCCACTTGGCCATGGGCTTGCTGATCAGCAAAGAGATGATGGCGCCGCCAAAGCCCATGATCAGCGCAAAGCCCAGCAAAGCGCCCAGGTTCAGGCCATTGGAGGTCAGGAACCGGTTCACGCCCAACAAGTTGGCGACAACACCCAACACCAGCACGACCGCCAAGTTGGTCAGGACAAAGAGAAAAATGCGTTTCATATGGAATTTCACTTTCACCCGAAAGACGCGGGCACGTGGGTTCGAATGTTAGGGTGTCGGCCCGCAAAATCCATTTTGCGGTCAGATTTCCGGATTGGCGTACGGTTTTTCCACCGCATCTCGCCTGCGGCGCGGGCGAAACACCTGCGCATCGGCGTAAAACGCGGGGTCGGCATTGGCCGGCCACCAACCCGGCACGCCCAACAGCGGCAGGGGACTGAAGGGTTTTCGGGCCAGTTTGTCGGGCGTGAGGTCTTGCGCCAGCCACGCGTCGATGTCGCAAGCCCGCACGTTTTGTGGCACCCGCCACAGGTGCACCGTGATCGATTTGTAAGGCTGGACCGCTTTTTCGAGCGCGGCGTGACCAAAGACCCACAGGCGGGTGGTCGTCCACTCCTCGCGCAAGCCCACCAAGGCTTCGTGCCAGCGGTGCTCGGTCAGGGCCGCCCACAGGGCGTCTGAGGGCTGGATCAGGCAGGCATTTTCATCAAAGACCGTTGCGGCATCGCGCACCGGACCGCGCACCTGTCGCACGCCCGCACGGGCGATTTCGCTGGCCTGCAATTGGTTCAAACGCTTTTTGGCCAAAGGAAAGTGCATCCAGCACAAGGCATTGAAGAAGTCGTGCAAACCCTCCCGGGTGGGCACCCCACCGTGGGCATAGATGAAGTCTTCATACGCCTGGTCCTCGGGCAAATGGGCCTGCGGTACGAAGCGCACCGGGGCCAAGCCGGCGTCCGTCAGCGCTTGGGGCTGAGGCAGGCCGGCCGCCACGCGCTGGGCTATGGCTTGACCTGCGGCCCGCCAATCGGCCAGCCAGGGGGCTTGCCAATCGATGTCGGGTACGCCCAAATGGGGTACGGGGGCGCTCTTGGACCCCGCCGGTTTGGGCCCGTGGCTCAGCGGCTGACCATCCGCCACGGCAGGCTTTCGCCCGAGCGCAGGGGCTTGAGTTCGGCCTCGCCAAAGGCAAAGCTTTCGGCAGGTGTCCAGCTTTCGCGGCGCAGCGTGATGCGGCCCGTGTTGCGTGACAGGCCATAAAAGTCTGCGCCGTTGAAGCTGGCAAAGGCTTCGAGCTGGTCCAAGGCCCCCGCCTGGTCAAAGACCTCGGCGTACATCTCGATGGCCGCGTGCGCGGTGTAGCAACCGGCACAGCCGCTGGCGTGCTCTTTGAGGTGGGCCGGGTGCGGGGCGCTGTCGGTGCCCAAAAAGAAACGGGCGTTGCCGCTGGTGGCCGCTTGCACCAGCGCCAGCCGGTGGGTTTCGCGCTTGAGCACGGGCAGGCAGTAGTAATGCGGGCGCATGCCCCCCAAAAACAAGGCGTTGCGGTTGAACAGCAGGTGGTGCGCCGTGATGGTCGCGCCCAGTTGGGCATCGCCTTGGGCCACATACTGCGCGGCTTCTTGGGTGGTGATGTGTTCCATCACGATTTTCAAGCCCGGGAAATCCCGGCGCAGGGGGATGAGTTGCTGCTCGATGAACACCGCCTCACGGTCGAACAAGTCGATGTCAGACGAGGTGACTTCGCCATGCACCAAGAGCAACACGCCTTCGCGCTGCATGGCTTCCAGCACGGGGTAGATTTTGCGCAGGTCCGTCACACCGGCGTCGCTGTTGGTCGTGGCCCCCGCCGGATAGAGTTTGCAGGCCACCACGCCGGCGGCCTTGGCGCGGGCGATTTCTGCCGGGGCCAGATTGTCGGTCAGGTACAAGGTCATCAAGGGCTCGAAAGCCATGCCCTGGGGCACGGCGGCCAGGATGCGCGCCTTGTAAGCCAAGGCCTGCTCGGCGGTGGTCACCGGCGGCTTGAGGTTGGGCATGATGATGGCGCGGCCAAACTGGGCGGCCGTGTGCGGCACCACCACGTTCAGGGCAGCACCGTCGCGCACATGCAGGTGCCAGTCGTCGGGGCGGGTGAAGGTGAGTTCTTGGGTCATGGGGCGTATTGTCTCAAACCTGTCAAGGCTGATGGCCGCTCTGGCCTGAATGCAAATGAACTGGCCGGACAGGGCCCAGAGGTGGGGCAGCGGGCCGGGGCTCATAACTCGCTTCGCTCGCCAAATCGCCCCAAGCCGCTACCCCACATCGTCTGCGAGCGCGTAGGGTCATGGGTCGGGACCGGGCTCCAATGACTGAACCCCATGCGAACTCAGTGCTGCAAGATTTTGTTCAGGAAATCCTTGGTGCGCGGCTGGCGGTTTTCGGGGTGGTTGAAGAACTCGTCTTTCGAGCAGTCTTCCAGGATGCGTCCGCCCACGTCGATGAAAATCACCCGGTTGGCCACTTTGCGGGCAAAGCCCATTTCGTGGGTGACCACCATCATGGTCATGCCTTCGTTGGCCAGTTGCACCATCACATCGAGCACCTCACCGACCATCTCGGGGTCGAGTGCCGAGGTCGGCTCGTCGAACAACATCACGATCGGGTCCATGGACAAGGCACGGGCAATCGCCACGCGTTGCTGTTGGCCGCCGGAGAGTTGGCCTGGAAACTTGTCCTTGTGCGCCAGCAAGCCCACGCGGTCGAGCATCTTCAAGCCCCGCTCTTTGGCTTCTTCTTCTGTGCGGCCCAAGACCTTGGTTTGGGCAATGGTCAGGTTCTGGGTCACCGACAGGTGTGGGAAGAGCTCAAAGCTTTGAAAGACCATGCCCACACGCGAACGCAGCTGGGGCAGGTCGGTGCCGGCATCCATGAGCGAGACGCCGTCCACATGGATGCTGCCTTGCTGCACGGGCTCCAGAGCATTCACGGTTTTGATCAGGGTGGACTTGCCCGAGCCCGAAGGGCCGCAAACCACCACCACATCGCCCTTGTTGATGCTGACCGAGCAGTCGTTGAGCACCTGCACCGCACCATACCACTTGGACACATTTTTGATTTCAATCATTTTCTTTCCCCAATTCAGCACACGCCTCAGCGCACGATGGCAATCTTGGTCTGCAAGCGTTTGACGCTCCAGGACAGTGCAAAACAAATCACAAAATAAACGAGGGCTGCCAGGATGTAGGCCTCTTCGGTGCGGCCATAAATCTTGCCGGCGTTGGTGAAACCCTTGAGCAGGTCATAGGCACCGATGGCATACACCAGCGAGGTGTCCTGGAACAAGATGATGGTTTGCGTGAGCAGCACCGGCAGCATGTTGCGAAAGGCCTGTGGCAAGACCACCAATCGCATGTTTTGGCCATAGCTCATGCCCAGCGCCTGCCCGGCAAACACTTGGCCACGCGGGATCGACTGGATGCCCGCGCGCATGATTTCGCTGAAGTAGGCCGCCTCAAACGCCACAAAGGTGATGATGGCCGACCACTCTGCGCCGATCGGACGCCCGATCACAAAGGGCATGAGCAGGTAAAACCACAAGATGACCATCACCAGCGGCACCGAGCGCATGCCGTTGACATAAATGGTGGCGGGGATCGCCAAAATTGGGGTACCCGACAAACGCATCAAGGCCAACAAGGTGCCAAAGATCACGCCGCCAAGGGTGGCCACGAGGGTCAGCTGCACGCTGAACAAGAGACCGCCCAAGACGAACTTGCGCAGCACTTCCAGGTCGAAGTAGGAGAAATCCAGTCCCAACATGTCAGTGCCCCCCCGTTCCGGCCGACACAATGAAGCCTGGCACACGCATCTTCTTCTCGATCCAAGCGAACACGCGGTTCACAGCAAAGGCCGAGAAAGCGTACAAAGCCGTCACAGCCAAGTACACCTCAATGCCGCGCGAGGTTTCCTCTTGCGCCTGCATGGCGAACATGGTGAGTTCGGCGATCGAGACCGCAAATGCGACCGAAGAGTTTTTCAACAAGTTCATCGACTCGCTGGTCAGCGGCGGCAAGATGATGCGAAACGCCATGGGCAAGATCACATGGCGGTAAGACTGCGCCGTGGTGAAGCCCATGGCCATGGCCGCATAACGTTGCCCTTTGGGCAAAGCCTGAATGCCGGCCCGAAATTGCTCGGCGATGCGCGCCGAGGTGAAAAAGCCCAAACCAAAGACCACCAGCAAAAAGCCGGGAACTTGCTGGAAAGCAGGAAACAGTTTGGGCACCACGAAGTACCACAAGAAAATCTGCACCAAGAGCGGAATGTTGCGAAACAGTTCCACCCAGGCGTTGGCCAAAGCCGCCACCACCGGGCGCCCGGGCAAAGTGCGCAAAGTGCCCACCACCGCACCCACCCCGATGGCCACCACCCAAGAACTGGCGGCCACGGCCAAGGTCCAGCGCCAGGCCTCCAGCATCCACTCCAGATACGTGCGGCCACTGCCGTCGTCGGTCAAAAAGACCTGCCAATCCCATGTCATTTTTTATCTTTCTTTCAAGTACAAAAGCACCCCCTCAAAAACAAACCCCGCCCAAGCTGTACCCGGCGGGGTTGGTTTTGCGCTGCAAAGAAGGGCTTACTTCTTGGCGTAATCTTCAGCGGGCCTGTCGTTCAGGTTGGCCCATGCGGCCTTGGTGCTGTCGCTCAAAGCCAGACCGATCTTGACGTTCTTGGGTGGAATGGCTTGCAGGAACCATTTGTCCCACAGCTTGGCCATGTCACCGCTTCTGACCAGGTCACGCACGGTGTCGTCGGCCAATTTTTTGAACGCGGGGTCGTCCTTGCGGATCATGATGGCAATGGGTTCAACGGCCAGCACTTCACCGACGATGCGGAAATCGGCCGGGTTCTTGGCGTTGGCAATGTTGCCGGCCAAGATGGAGCCGTCCATCACAAAGGCATCGGCACGGCCAGAGTCCAACAACAAAAAGCTGTCGGCATGGTCCTTGCCAAAGACTTCCTTGAAGTCAACGCCGTTGGCGCGCTCATGTTTGCGCAACAACTGCACCGAAGTGGTGCCGGTGGTGGTGGCCACGTTCTTGCCAACCAACTGGCCAATCGAGGTGATGCCGGAAGCCACTTTGGTGGCGATGCGCACTTCTTCCACATAGGTGGTCACCACAAAGGCCACGTCTTTTTGACGCGCTGTGTTGTTGGTGGTCGAGCCGCACTCGATATCCACGGTGCCGTTTTGCACCAAAGGAATGCGGTTTTGTGAAGTGACCGACTGGAATTTGACATCGAGCTTTTTGCCCACGGCTTTTTCCACGTTGCCGATGATGCGCTGGCAAATTTCGTAGTGGAAACCGGCGTATTTGCCATCCCCCAGGGTGTAGGACAGGGCACCCGAAGAGTCACGCACACCCATGGTGATGGCGCCCGACGACTTGACCTTGTCAAGCGTGTCTGCGTGAGAGGCCAGGCAAGTCAGGGTGGCCACGGCAACAGCCAACAGTTGTTTTTTCATTGATTTCTCCAGAAAAGATCGCACAAAAAATGACAACCACCACAAGCCTGCAGCAGTTGTGTACCCCATGGGCAGCCCCCTGACTGTACCCTCCGAGCTCAGCACAAAACGTGCCTAAGACGCCACAAACCGCAACTATAGTCAGTTCTGTGTTCAGACCGCCTCAGGGTGTTCCCCAGCCTGCACCACAAAAAGTGGGCCCCTGCGCGCGCGACAGCAGGCCTGCCTCAGTCTGCCGACTGCTGCAGCGCCCACATGCTGGCGTAGCGGCCTTGGCGGGCCAGCAGCTCGGCGTGCTTGCCGCGTTCGATGATTTGTCCGGCCTCCATCACCAAAATCTCATGGGCATCGACCACCGTCGACAGCCGGTGCGCGATCACCAAGGTGGTTTTGTTTTGCGCGACACTGGCCAGTTCGGCCTGGATGGCGCGTTCATTGGCCGAGTCCAACGCCGAGGTGGCCTCGTCGAACACCAAAATCGGCGGGTCTTTCAGCAAGGTGCGCGCAATCGCCACGCGCTGCTTTTCACCCCCCGACAATTTCAGGCCGCGCTCGCCCACCGAGGTCAAATAACCTTGAGGGGTGGACGCGATGAAATCGTGAATCCGAGCCGCGCGGGCGGCCCCTTCGATCTCCGCCTGGCTGGCCCCGGGGCGGCCGTAGGCGATGTTGTAGGCCACGCTGTCGTTGAACAGCACCGTGTCCTGCGGCACGATGCCCAAAGCCCGGCGCACGCTCGACTGCGTGACGTGCCGGATGTCCTGGCCCGCGATGCAGATGTTGCCTTGCTGCACGTCGTAAAAACGGAACATCAGGCGCGCCAGCGTGGACTTGCCCGAGCCGGAAGGCCCGACCACCGCCACGGTTTTACCGGCAGGAATCGTGAAGCTGATGTCATTCAGGATGGGGCGATTGCTCTCGTAGGCAAACGACACGCGGTCAAACACCACATCGGGCGCCCCTTGCCAAGCCAGTGCGGGTGCACCGGGTGCATCGGCCACTTCGCGTTCGCGGTCCATCAAGACAAACATCTTGTCCAGATCGGTCAGGCTCTGCTTGATCTCACGGTACAGCACGCCCAGAAAATTCAGCGGGATGTAGAGCTGGATCATGAAGGCGTTGATCATGACCAAATCGCCCAAAGTCATGCGCCCGGCCACCACGCCTTCGGTGGCGCGCCACAACATGGTCACCAGGGCCGCGGCGATGATGAGTTGTTGCCCGGTGTTGAGCAAGGACAGGCTGGTTTGGGCCTTGAGCCGGGCCCGGCGCAGGCGCTCCAGGCTTTCGTCATAACGGCCCGCTTCAAACACCTCGTTGCCAAAGTACTTGACAGTTTCGTAGTTGAGCAAAGAGTCAATGGCGCGCGTGTGCGCCGCCGAATCGAACTCGTTGGCTTGCTTGCGGTAGAGGGTGCGCCACTCGGTGATGCGCACCGTGAAGAAGATGTACAAGCCCAAGGCCATCAAGGTGATGCCCGCAAACCAGGCGTCGAATTTGACGGCCAGAATCGTCAGCACCAAAAACACCTCGATCAAGGTGGGCACGATGCTGTAGAGGGAATATGAAATCAAGGATTCGATGCCGCGCACCCCGCGTTCAATGTCCCGGGTCATGCCGCCGGTCTGCCGCGCCAGGTGAAAACGCAGGCTCAAAGCGTGTAAATGCTCAAAGGTTTGCAAGGCGATGCTGCGTGATGCGCCTTGTGTGGCTTTGGCAAACACCAACTCGCGCAACTCGGTGAAGGCCGAGGTCAGCAAGCGCAAAGCGCCATAACCCACCAACAGCGCCACCGGCACCACGAGCACCACCTGCGGATCGCCGGGTTTGAGGCTCATGGCATCGACCAGTTCCTTGAGCAGCAGGGGCACGCTCACATTGGCCAGTTTGGCAAACACCATCAGACTCAGGGCAATGCCCACCAGCCATTTGTACTCCCACAGGTAGGGCAACAGGCGCGACAAGGTTTGCCAGTCGCCACCCGCAGGGGCCGGAGTGGCAGCGCCCGGTGATTTTCCGGACGGTGCAGCAGAAGGAGCGGTTTCGCCGTGTTGGCGCATAAGGGACAATCCAGTTCTTTGATAACCACCGATTGTGCCCATGTCTGACGCCCCACACCCCCACGCTGTGGCATTGCCCACCGACCAAGAACTGGTGCTCAAGGTCATCCCCATGCCTGCCGACTGCAATGCCAGCGGGGACATTTTTGGCGGCTGGGTCATGGCCCAGGTGGACTTGGCGGGCGCGGTCTTGCCCGCGCGGCGCGTGCGCGGTCGCATGGTGACCGTGGCGGTCAACGAGTTCATCTTCAAACAGCCGGTGAAAGTGGGCGACATCCTGTCGTTTTTCGCCCGGATTGTTCGGGTTGGCCGCACCTCCGTCACCGTCAAAGTCGAGGTGTTTGCCGAACGTTTTCAGTTGCAAGGCCAGTACATCAAGGTGACCGAGGCGAACCTGACCTATGTGGCGGTGGACGACCAGGGGCAGCCCCGACCTGTGCCCGCGGAATAAGCCCCGCCGGGCACCCCTTCGCAGAGCAGACTCACCCTGGGCCTGTCCCGCGCTGCGCAGGGGCAGGCCACTGTCCGGATCAAGACACGATGTAAGCGGCCGCGCCGGTGGACATCAAGGTCCCATCGGGTCCGAACAACTCCATGCGCGAGGAGCCCACACGCGAGCCCACACGCAAGGCGTTGGCGGTGATGGTGAAATGTTCACCGATGCCGGGTCGCAAAAAATCAACCCGCAAGTCGATGGTGCCCAGCTTGGTGAAGCGCTCCAAGCGCTTTTCAGGGGGTTCGTCCATGTGCTTGGCGGCCATCGCCGCCATGACGGCCGCGCTGCCGATGGCGTCGAGCACCGCGCTGATGACACCGCCATGGAGGCGGTTGTAGACGAAGTGGCCCACCAGATCGGACCGCATGTCGATGCGGGCCTCCACCCCTTCGGGCGTGACCTTGAGCAACTTCAGACCCAGGGTCTTGTTGAACACGATTTTGTCTTCGTGGATCTGGCGAAAACCCTCGATGTACGCGGGCTCCAGAACGACTGCTTGGGGTGGAGGGTGGGGCATGCTGTGATTCTAGAGAAGAACCACGCTCAGCCACCCCGACGCTTCACAACTTGGAAAAATCGGGCTTGCGTTTTTCCATGAAGGCCCCAAAGGCCTCTTGGGCAGCGGGCTCACGCAGCATGCGGCCAAAGCTTTGGCCTTCTTCGTCCATCTTTTGCAACACGGCTTGCGAGTCGCCTTTCATCAATCGCTTGGTCTCGATGAGCGAAGACAGCGGTTTGCCAGCCAGCTTGCGGGCCTGCGCTTGGGCGTAGCCATTGACTTCGGTGGGCGGCACCACGCGGTTGACCAGACCGACTTCTTGCGCGGCTTCGGCAAAGAAGGGCTCGCCCATGAGCAAGGCCTCTGCTGCGCGGTGGTACCCAAACATCTTTGGGGCCAACAAGCTGGAAGCCGCCTCGGGGCACAGACCCAAGTTGACAAAAGGCATGGAGAACGCGGCGTTGTCACCGGCATAGACCAGATCACAATGGAACAGCAGGGTGGTGCCAATGCCCACCGCAGGCCCGGCCACGGCGGCCAGCAAGGGCTTTTCGAAAGTGGCGATGCCGCGCAAAAAGCGAAACACGGGCGATTCTTGCGTGCTGGGCGGCTGGTTCAAAAAGTCGCCAATGTCATTGCCCGCACTGAAGATGCTTTCGTGGCCCTGAAACAAGACCACGCGCACGCTGGCATCGGCCGCAGCCTGGGCCAGCGCATCGGCCATGGCGGTGTACATGGTCGAGGTGATGGAGTTCTTCTTGTCCAAACGGTTGAAGGTGATGGTCATCACCCCCGCGTCAATGTGGGTCAGGATGTCAGACATGGTGTTCCTTGTGGTGTGGGTTCACTGAACCCGAATCCAGGTTTGGGTACGCCCCAGCAAGGGGGATCCGATGTAGCCCCGCACTTCCAACTTTTTGCCGCCGTCGATCGGGGTCAGACGCAGGCTGTAGTTCTTGCCGTTATCGGGATCGAGGATTTTCCCACCCTCCCACACCGCTTTGCCGTCACCTTGTTGACCGCCCCGGATGATTTCCATGCCAATTTTGGGCTGGCCCTTGCGGTCGTCGGTGCACAGGTTGCAGTGGGGGTCGGTGTTGGGCTTGTTTTGCAGTGCGCGCTCCACCACGCCCGACAGGCCCGCACTGGCCGTTTGGGTGATGCGGATCTCTGCTTTGGGCTGCTGGGTGTCGTCGTCGATGCTGCGCCACAGGCCCACCGGACTCATTTGCGCCTGCGCCAACAAGGTGAACAGGCCGAGGGTCAACACAACGGTTGCTTTGATCATGTTCCTGCCTTTCAAAGCCTTATGCCAGCGCGGCGTCGGTGTCCATCAGCCCCTCGCTGCCGGCGCGGATGCGGCGCATCAGGCTCGAAGTCTCGGGCATCAGGCGGGTGAAGTAAAACCGTGCCGTTTGCAGCTTGGCTTGGTAGAAGGGGTCGGGGCGCTGGGCCTGCTCTTCGGCCTCGGCCAATTTGGCCAGCGCGATTTGCGCCGAGCGGGCCCAGAAGTAACCCAACACCAAATGGCCCACCACGCGCAGGTAGTCCACCGCGGCTGCGCCCACCTCATCGGCATTGCTCATGGCTTTCATGCCGACTTCGCCTGTGAGTTGGGTGAGCTTTTGACCCAGATCGGCCAGGGGCTTGATGAACTCGCCCATGGCTTCGTTGGCCATTTCGGCCTTGACCAGTTGTTCCACCAGCTTGCCAAATTTCTTGAGCGTGGCACCCTGGTTGCCCAACACTTTGCGGCCCAACAAATCGAGCGACTGGATGGTGTTGGTGCCTTCGTAAATCATGTTGATGCGGGCATCGCGCACGAACTGCTCCATGCCCCACTCCTTGATGTAGCCGTGGCCGCCAAACACCTGCTGGCAAGCCGAAGTGGCTTCCCAGGCGTTGTCGGTGGTGAAGGCCTTGACGATGGGCGTGAGCAAGGCCACCACTTCGGCAGCCTCGGCCCGCACGGCCTCGTCGGGGTGGTTGATCTCTTTGTCGAGCAGCAAGGCGCAGTAGCACGCCAGGGCGCGACCGCCTTCGGCGTAGGCCTTGGCGGTCATGAGCATGCGGCGCACATCGGGGTGCACGATGATCGGGTCGGCCGGTTTGCCGGGGGCCTTGACGCCGGTGAGCGAGCGCATTTGCACGCGGTCTTTGGCGTAGGCCAGCGCGTTTTGGTAAGCCACTTCGGTCAGGCCCAGCGACTGATTGCCCACGCCCAGACGGGCGGCGTTCATCATCACAAACATGGCGGCCAGCCCTTTGTGGGGTTGTCCCACCAGGGTGCCCACGGCCTCGTCCAACACCATCTGGCAAGTGGCATTGCCGTGGATGCCCATTTTGTGCTCCAGGCCGCCGCAGTAGATGCCGTTGCGCTCACCCATGGCGCCGTCGGCCGCCACCTTGAATTTGGGCACCAGAAACAAGCTGATGCCTTTGCTGCCGGGGGGCGCATCGGGCAGGCGGGCCAACACCAGGTGCACGATGTTGGGGGCCAGGTTGTGTTCGCCCGCGCTGATGAAAATCTTTTGGCCACTCAGCTTGTACGTGCCGTCGGCTTGCGGCTCGGCCTTGGTGCGCAACATGCCGAGGTCGGTGCCGCAATGCGGCTCGGTCAGGCACATGGTGCCGGTCCACTCGCCGCTGGTCAGCTTGGGCAGGTACAGGGCTTTTTGCTCGGGCGTGCCGTGCGCGTGCAAGCACTCATAAGCGCCATGCGACAAGCCGGGGTACATGGTCCAGGCCTGGTTGGACGAGTTGAGCATCTCGTAAAAACACTGGTTGACCACAAAGGGCAAGCCTTGACCGCCGTACTCGGGGTCGCAGCTCAGCGAGGGCCAGCCACCGGCCACGTACTGCGCATAGGCCGCCGTGAAGCCATCGGGCGCTTTGACCTCGTGGGTGTCGCGGTTGAGTTGGCAGCCCTGGGTGTCCCCCGAGATGTTGAGGGGAAAGACCACCTCGGAGGCGAATTTGCCCCCTTCTTCGAGCACCGCGTTGATGGTGTCGGCATCGGTGTCGGCGTGCTTGGGCAAGGCTTTGAGTTCGGCGCTCACGTTGAGCAATTCGTGCAAAACAAACTGCATGTCGCGAAGGGGGGGGGTGTAGACGGGCATCAAAAGCTCCTGAAAAAAATCAACATCAAGGGGCGGCGCTCGTTCGGCGGGCTTTGGCAAGGGGCCGCGTTGGCGAACTGGTACGCAAGCCGGGGGGGGCCTCGGCGTAGCGCGAGAGGATTTGCAAAAAACCTTGACGTGCACGGTCAGAGGCCGAGGGGTTGCGCAAAAAACGGGCTTCGTAATGCAGCGCCAAAATCAGTCCGTGGATTTCAAAGGCCACCTGATGGGCATCCGGATGCCGGCTCAATTGGCCTTCTTCCTGGGCCAATTCAACGGCGCGGCGCAAAGCGCCTTGCCAAGTAGCCACCGACGAGGCCAAGGCATCGCGCACTGGGCCGCTGCGGTCGTCAAACTCCACCGCACCGCTGATGTAAATGCACCCCGAATCGATCTCGGCCGAGGTCTGCACCACCCAGTTGTCAAACAGGGCCTGCAGCCGCGGCACACCCCGCGGCTTTTGCATGGCCGCATAAAACACCTCGGCCTCAAAGCGGTCGTGGTATTCGCGGATCACGGAAATTTGCAGTTCTTCGCGGGAGCCAAAGTGGGCAAACACGCCCGACTTGCTCATGCCGGTGACTTCGGCGAGCGCGCCGATCGACAGACCTTCCAGGCCAATTTGAGAGGCCAGGCCCAAAGCCGCGTCGATGATCACGGCCTTGGTTTGTTGGCCTTTGATCAGCACACGACGCCCCGTCTCGGGGGTGGGCGGTGTCTGCATTTTCAAAGAAGATTTCCGATCGGTCATGGGCATTAAAAAAGAACGATCGTTCTATTTTGCACCAAAACGCGGTCAGATCACGCAAGCCTTGGACGTGTCAGGGTAAATCGGGAGCTCAGGCGCTGTCAGTTTCGTCAACAAAGGGGCTCCCGGAGCCCGTCCGGGATGACAGCAGGCCAGTTTCACCCCGGGCGAAGACCCGGGGTTCATCGGTGTCGCACAGCCTATGCCCTGCGCCATCACGCCTTGAAAGCCACGACTTTCTGGGTTTGTTCACCCAAACCGTCGATGCCCAAGTGCATCACATCGCCGCGCTTCAAGTAAACCGGGGCGGGCTTGCCGTCGACCTTGACCCCCATGCCCACGCCGGGAGGGGTGCCGGTGGTGATGATGTCGCCGGGCTCCAGCGTCATGAACTGGCTCACGTAGCTCACCAGCTTGGCCACGCCAAAGATCATGGTCTTGGTGTTGCCGGTTTGAAAGCGCACACCGTTCACATCGAGCCACATGCCCAAGGCTTGCGGATTGGGCACTTCATCGCGCGTGACCAACCAAGGGCCCACGGGGCCAAAGGTGTCGCAGCCCTTGCCCTTGTCCCAGGTGGCGCCGCGCTCGAGCTGGTATTCGCGCTCGCTCACGTCGTTGACCACACAGTAACCCGCCACATGGTTCAGGGCGTCTTTTTGCGTGACATAGCGTGTGCGGGTGCCGATCACGATGCCCAGTTCGACTTCCCAATCGGTTTTCTTGGAGCCTTTGGGCAGCATCACGTCATCGTCCGCACCTTGAATGCAGGAGATGGTTTTGGTGAACACGATGGGTTCTTTGGGGATGGGCATGTTGGACTCGGCCGCATGGTCGGCATAGTTCAGGCCAATCGCGATGAACTTGCTGGTGTACGAGATGGGCGTGCCAAAACGCTTTTTGCCGCGCACCAAGGGCAGCTTGTCGGTTTTGACTTTGGCCAACTTGGCCAGGGCCTTGTCGTTCAGCAGATCCGGAGAGATGTCTTTGACCACACCACTGAGGTCGCGCAAGCGGCCTTCGGCGTCGATCAGACCTGGTTTTTCTTTGCCGACTTGGCCATAGCGAACGAGTTTCATGGTTGCCTTTCAGTTTTCAAATCAATCAATAGGTGGCGCGGCCACCCGACAGGTCAAAGACCGCACCGGTGGAGAAGGAACAGTCTTCGGTGCTCAGCCAGGTCACCATGGCGGCGACTTCTTCGGGCTCGCCAAAACGGGCCATCGGAATTTTGGAGAGCATGAACTGGATGTGCTCGGGCGTCATTTGATCAAAGATCGCCGTCTTCACAGCCGCCGGGGTGACACAGTTCACGCGCACGCCGGTGTCGGCCAGCTCTTTGCCCAGCGATTTGGTCAGGCCAATCACGGCCGCCTTGCTCGCGCTGTAAGCGCTGGCGTTGGGGTTGCCGTCTTTGCCCGCCACCGAGGCGATGTTGACGATGCACCCGTAGTTGCGCGACTTCATGTGGGCGCTCAGTTCGCGGCAGCAATAGAACAGCCCGTGCACGTTCACATCGAACACCTGCTTCCAGGCGTCCACCGGGTAGTCCCACACCTTGACGTTGGGGCCAGTGATGCCAGCGCTGTTGACCAGCACATCCACGCCCGCCAAAGCAGTGGTTTGCGCGGTGGCCTGGACCACCGAGGCGTGGTCGGCCACATCCACCTGCACCGTGTTGACCACGGCGCCCAGCTGGCCTTGACGCAGCTGCTCGGCGGCTTTGCCCATGCCCGCGACATCACGGTCCCAGATCGTGACGCGGGCGCCCGAGGCCAGCATGCGCTGCGCAATGGCATAACCCAAACCGGTGGCGCCACCGGTGATGACCGCATGGCGGCCTTTCATGTCGAGCAAGTTCATGTGTGTCTTTCTGCGATTGAAGTGATGCGTATCAAATGGTCATGCCACCGTCGACCATGTAGGCATTGCCCGTGGCGAAGATGGATTCGTCGGAAGCGAGGAAAGTGACGATGGGCGCAATCTCGTGCGCCTGCGCCAAGCGGCCCATGGGCTGGCGGTTGATGAAATCTTGCCGCGCCTGCACCGGATCGGCGTAACTGTTGATGCGGTCTTGCAGCGAGGGCGTGTCCACGGTGCCGGGGCAAATGCAGTTGCACCGAACGCCCTGGCGCACGTAATCAGCGGCCACACTTTTGGTCAGACCGATCACGGCCGCTTTGCTGGCGCCGTAAATGAAACGGTTGGGCAGGCCGCGCACGCTGGAACACACGCTGGCCATGTTGATGATGCTGCCGCCGTGACCCTCTTTTTTGAACTGATCGACCATTTTGGGAATGACCGCCTGGATCATCCAGAACTGCGAGCGCACGTTCAGGTTGAAGGCAAAGTCCCAGTCCTCGTCGGTGGCCAACTCGATGTTGCCGTTGTGCACAAAACCCGCACAGTTGAAGACGATGTCAATGCGCGGCAGGCTGGCCACCTGGGCGGCAATCGCTGACTTGTCGAGCACGTTCAACACGGCGGTGTGCACATTGGCCACCCCCTGATAGGCCTTGAGCAGCTCGGCGTTCACATCGGTGGCGTACACGGTCGCGCCTTCCGCGGCCATGGCCAGCGCAGCGGCCTGGCCAATGCCCTGCCCGGCGGCGGTGACCAGCGCAATTTTTCCTTTGAGTCTCATGGGGTTTGGATCTCCAGATGGGTGATTTGTCGTTGTGAAATAGCGGCCCAGTCCCAGGCGATGCCAAGACCCGGGGTTTCAGGGGGCAGCGCATAACCGTCCTGCACCTGCATGCGCGAAGTGGTGATGTCGTCGAGCTGCGGGATGTATTCCACCCAAGTGGCGTTGGGCACGGCCGCACACAGGCTCACATGCAACTCCATCAAGAAGTGCGGGCACACCGCCACGTCAAAAGTTTCGGCCAGGTGCGCGGTCTTGATCCAGGGCGTGATGCCGCCCATGCGCGCCACATCGGGCTGCACGATCGAACAAGCGCCTTGCTCCAAATATTCACGGAACTGCATCGGGTGGTACAAAGACTCGCCCACCGCCACAGGGATGGTGGTGTGCTCGCGCAGCTGGCGGTGGCCCGACACGTCTTCGGCCGGCAAGGGCTCTTCCAGCCAGGCCAGCCCCAGGCCATCGAAGGCCCGCGCGCGTCGCACGGCCTCGGCACGCTTGAAGCCCTGGTTGGCGTCGGTCATCAGGTCAAAGCCCGGCCCCACCGCCTCGCGCACCGCACTCAGGCGCGCCACATCTTCGCTCACATGCGGGCGACCGATCTTGATCTTGGCGCCTTTGAAGCCCTGGGCTTGCGCCTCCAAAGTTTGGTCCACCAACGCCTCAGGCGACAGGTGCAACCATCCGCCTTCGGTGGTGTAGAGCGGCACACGGGCTTGCGCCCCGCCCAGCAGCTGCCACAGCGGCAGGCCCTGGCTTTGTGCACGCCAGTCCCACAAAGCGGTGTCCACACACGCGAGTGCCAAGCTGGTCATGGCCCCCACAGCGGTGGCGTGGGTGTGAAAAAACAGATCCTTCCAGATCGCTTCCACCAACACCGGGTTGCGGCCGATCAAGCGCGGCGCCAGATGGTCCTTGAGCAGCGCGATGACCGACGAGCCTCCGGTGCCAATCGTGTAAGCGTAGCCCGTGGCCGCGATGCCGTCGCTACAGTGCAGCGTGAGCAACAGCGTTTCTTGCGTCACAAAGGACTGGATGGCGTCGGTGCGCAAGACCTTGGGCGGCAAGTTCACTTGCCGAAGGCTGACGCGGTCAATGGTGACGTGGGACATAAAGAGCGAGCGCGCTGGGGAAAACGATCAATCGGAAAGAGCGAGGGAAAAAATGGCGAATGACAAGGTCACAAAGCATGAGGCGCTCAGCCGGGAAGATGCGTCATTTTCGAGACACGCACCTTACGGGTTTGTGCGGAGTGGCATGCGTGCTGGACCATGTGATGATTGTGCAAGTGGTCTGACCACTTGTCCAATTCACGTTATCCCTGATCACCCATGCCCTTGCATACCGTGGCCCCGCAGCGCCTTTACCGCCAGATTGCCGAGCAGCTTCGGCAGTTGATGGCGTCGGGCGAGTTCGCGTCGGGCTCGCGCTTGCCGGCAGAACGTGAGCTCGCCATGCAACTGGGTGTGAGCCGCCCTTC
Organism: Comamonadaceae bacterium; assembly: GCA_027485235.1. GTDB lineage: Bacteria > Pseudomonadota > Gammaproteobacteria > Burkholderiales > Burkholderiaceae_C > Limnohabitans_A. Next base: position 127,601 of record JAIXRJ010000036.1, on the reverse strand, counting down.
GGTGCGCGAAGCCTTGATTGCGCTGGAGGTGGAAGGCATGATCGAAGTGCGCACCGGCTCGGGCATTTATGTGCAACACGCCATGCCGACCGGCGGGCCGCGTGCCGCGGTGCTGAGCGCAGAACTCGATGCCGACACCCCGGCCAACTGGGGGCCTTTGGAGGTCATGAGTGCGCGCATTTTGGTCGAAGCCGAAGTGGCCGCTTTGGCCGCTGCAAGCGCCCAAAAGTCCCACATCAAAGCCATCCAGACGGGCCTGAAACAAATGCAACGCGAAGCCGCCCGTGACGAAGCGCCCCGCCAAGGCGACGAAGCCTTTCACCAAGCCATCGCACAGGCTTGCGGCAACAGCGTCTTGCTCGACACCGTGCAGCGTTACTGGCAAGCGCGCAATGGCCCCCTGTTTGAACGCTTGGGCGACCACTTCGAACGCCCCGAATCTTGGCAAGCCGCCATTACCGAACACCAAGCGGTGATGGTCGCCATCGAAATGCACGACCCCAGCGCTGCGCGCAAGGCCATGCAAAAGCACCTGAAACAAGCCCACAAAAGATACAGCGCGAGCTGGCGCCGCGCACCCGCCCGTTAGGGTGGTTTTTCTGTTCCCGCGTCAGCACATTCCCAACCCATCGAGGAGACAACCATGAGCAAACGATTCACCCTGAAAACCCTGGCCGCCGTCGGCGCCATGGCCCTGGGCACGCTGTTGGTCAGCACCAGCGCCCTGGCCCAGCAAAAAATCAAATGGGCCCACGTCTACGAGACCTCTGAGCCCTTCCACACCGAGTCGGTGTGGGCCGCCGAAGAAATCAAAAAGCGCAGCAACGGCAAGTTCGACATCCAGGTCTTTCCCGCCTCCACACTGGGTAAAGAGACCGACATCAACCAGGGCCTGACCCTGGGCACGGTGGACATGATCATCAGCGGCCCCTCGTTTGCGGCACGCACTTACCCCCGTTTTGGCATCGCCTACTACCCCTTCATCTTCCGCGACGGTGACCACCTGATTGCTTACTCCAAGAGCCCCGTGTTCCAGGAGATGGTCAAAGAGTTCCGCGAGAAGACCGGCATCCAGGTGACGGCTTACACCTACTACGGTGCGCGCCACACCACCGCCCAAAAAGCCTTCACCAACTGCGCGGGCATGAAGGGCATCAAGATCCGCGTGCCCGATGTGCCCGCTTACCGCGCCACGCCTGAAGCCTGCGGCGCCAACCCCACGCCGATTGCTTTTGCCGAGGTGTACCTGGCCCTGCAAAACGGCACCGTGGAAGCGCAAGAAAACCCCTTGACCACCATCGAAGCCAAGAAGTTCTTTGAAGTGCAAAAAGCCATCATGCTCACCGGCCACATCGTGGACGGCGTGACCACTCAAATTGCACCGCACCTGTGGAACAAGCTCAGCGACGCCGAGAAAAAGATCTTCACCGATGTGACCCAGGAAGCCGCTGTGCGCGGATCGTCCAAAGTCAAGGCCCGCGAGGCCGAGTTGGTGGACGAGTTCAAGAAAAAAGGCCTGCAAGTGGTGCAGGTGGACCGCAAGTCTTTCCAGGATGCCGTCCTGAAAAACAAGCCTCTGACCGGCATGGGTTTCACACAGTCTGACTTCGACAAGATCCAGGCTGCCAAATAAGCCACCCGGCTTCGCAGGTCGGGCCTACACCGCCCGACCTGCGGTATTTCCCGAATTCAAGGATTCCCCATGAGCAACCTCCCCGACCTCGACACCATGCCCAAAGTCATGGGCGACGATGGCCAGTTTCACGCCACCGATGACGAAGTCGATTTGTCGGGGACGCCCATCGAAGCCTGGGTCGCCCTGGCCTTTTTCTGGGCCTTGGGGCTCACGGTTTTCTACCAATTTTTCACGCGCTACGTGTTGAACAACTCGGCCTCCTGGACCGAAGAAATCGCCCGCTATTTGCTGATCGCCGCGGTGTTCACCGGCGCCACCATCGGCGTGGCCAAAAACAACCACATCCAGGTGGATTTCTTTTACCGCTTCATGCCCGACTGGATGGGCCGCGCCATGGGCACGGTGGTCGATGTGGTGCGCATCGCCTTCTTTGGGGCCGCCACGGTCCTCACCGGCCAGATGATGCAAAAGCTGGGGAGCTACAAGATGACCATCATCGATTTGCCGATGAACCTGGTGTATGGCGTGGTGATGGCCGGTTTTGCCGCCATGTGCTTGCGCGCCATTTGGGTGGCCAAGGTGCATTGGCAACGCGGCTACAGCGTGCTGCAACGCCCCGAATCCGAAATGACCGACCGCTGAAATCGCCCCTCCTGAAAGTTTTCCCATGCTGAAAATCATTTTTCTCTTTCTCATGAGTGGCGGTATCCCGGTGGCCATTGCCATGGCGGGCGCGTCACTGATTTACCTCTTGTTTGTCCAAAGCTCGCCGCCCTTTGTGGTGATCCACCGCATGGTGTCGGGCATCGACAGCTTTCCGCTCTTGGCCGTGCCTTTCTTCATTTTGGCCGGCAACCTGATGAACAACGCCGGCATCACCAACCGCATCTACAACTACGCGCTGGCCTTGGTGGGCTGGCTCAAGGGCGGCTTGGGTCACGTCAACGTGGTGGGCTCGGTCGTGTTTGCGGGCATGAGCGGCACGGCGATTGCCGACGCGGCAGGCCTGGGCACCATCGAGATCAAGGCCATGAAAGACCATGGCTACAGCACCGAATTTGCCGTGGGCGTCACGGCCGCTTCGGCCACGCTGGGGCCCATCATTCCGCCGAGCTTGCCCTTTGTGATCTACGGCATGATGGCCAACGTCTCGGTGGGGGCGCTGTTCTTGGCGGGCATCTTGCCCGGCATCTTGATGGCCCTGCTGATGATGCTGACGGTGGCGTACTTCGCGCACAAAAACGGCTGGGGCGCCGATGTGAAATTCGAGTGGCCCAAAGTCATCAAGGCCCTGGCCGAAACCGCTGTGGTGGTGGGCTGGCCCGTGGCGGTTTGGTGGCTGGTCACGGCCATGGGCACACCGCCTCAACTCACCGTGTTGGTGGCCCTGATTGTCTTGTTCGCCGCCGACAAGTTCTTCAACTTCCAGGCCGTCTTGCCCATCATGACCCCGGTCATCTTGATCGGCGGCATGACCACCGGCGTCTTCACCCCCACCGAAGGCGCGATCGCGGCTTGCGTTTGGGCCATCGTCCTGGGCTTCTTTTGGTACCGGACACTGAACTTCAAGATGTTCGTCAAGATCAGCCTGGACACCGTGGAAACCACGGCCACGGTGTTGTTCATTGTGGCCGCCGCCAGCATTTTTGGCTGGATGCTCACCGCCACAGGCGTGACCAGCGCCATCAGTGAATGGGTGCTGGGTTTTACCCAAGAACCCTGGGTGTTTTTGCTGCTGGCCAATGCGCTCATGCTGTTTGTGGGCTGCTTCCTCGAACCCACGGCCGCCATCACCATCCTCGTGCCGATCCTGGTGCCGATTTGCCAGCAGCTGGGCATCGACCTGGTGCACTTCGGTCTGATCATGGTGCTCAACCTGATGATCGGCCTGCTGCACCCGCCCATGGGCATGGTGTTGTTCGTGCTGGCGAGGGTGGCCAAGCTCAGTGTGGAGCGCACCACCATGGCCATCTTGCCTTGGCTGTTCCCCTTGCTGGGCAGCCTGGCGGTCATCACTTACATGCCCAGCCTGGTGTTGTGGTTGCCCAAGCAGTTTTATTGACCTGGAGTGACAGCTGTTCAGCGCTGTCCCCAACTGATTGAAAAATATGTCGACTCCATTCATCCGCCTGCACCCATCTGACGACGTGGTCATCGCCCGCGCCCAACTCATGAGCGGCAGCACCGTGGACGGCGTGGCCGTGCGCGGGCTGATCCCGCCCGGTCACAAGATCGCCACCCGCGCCATCGCCGTGGGCGAGCCGGTGCGCCGCTACAACCAGATCATTGGTTTTGCACACCAGCCCATCGCGCCCGGCGAGCATGTGCACACGCACAACCTGAACATGGGCGCAGAAAAAGGCAACTTCGAGCGCGACTACGCCATCGGGCAAGACGTCAAACCCGAGCCTGTGCGCCAGCAAGCGAGCTTCATGGGCTACAAGCGCAGCGACGGTCGCGTGGCCACCCGCAACTACATCGGCGTGTTGTCCAGCGTGAACTGCTCGGCCACGGCCGCTCGCGCCATTGCCGACCACTTTTCCAAACGCAACAACCCTGCAGCGTTGGCCAACTTTCCGAATGTGGACGGTGTGGTCGCTTTGACGCACGGCACCGGTTGCGGCATGGACACTGAAGGGATGGGCATGCAGTTGCTCGAGCGCACGCTGGCCGGTTACGCCACACACGCCAACTTCTGGGGTGTGGTGGTGGTGGGCCTGGGCTGCGAGTCCAACCAGATCAACACCTGGCTGGCGCACAGCAGCTTGCGCGAAGGCGACACGCTCAAGGTCTTCAACATCCAGGACACGGGCGGCACGCGCCTGACGGTGGAAAAAGGCATCCAACTGATCCAAGAAATGCTGCCCCGCGCCAACGCCATCACCCGCGAGCCTTGCAGTGCCGAACACATCACCGTGGGCCTGCAATGCGGCGGCTCGGACGGCTATTCGGGCATCAGTGCCAACCCCGCCTTAGGCGCGGCGGTGGACCTGCTGGTGCAGCATGGCGGCACCGCGATCCTGAGTGAAACGCCTGAAATTTACGGTGCCGAGCATTTGCTGACACGCCGCGCTGTGAAGCCCGAGGTGGCGAACAAACTGATCGAGCGCATCCGCTGGTGGGAAAACTACACCGCCATCAACGGCGGCGAGATGAACAACAACCCCTCGCCCGGCAACAAGGCGGGCGGCCTGACCACCATCCTTGAAAAGTCGCTGGGCGCGGTGGCCAAGGGCGGCACCAGCAACCTGCAAGCGGTGTACGAATACGCCGAGCCCGTCACGGCCAAAGGCTTTGTCTACATGGACACACCGGGCTACGACCCGGTGAGTGCCACGGGCCAGGTGGCCGGTGGGGCCAACCTGATTTGCTTCACCACCGGGCGCGGCAGTGCCTATGGCTGCGCCCCTTCGCCCAGCCTGAAGTTTTCCACCAACACCGCTTTGTGGAAAAAGCAGGAAGAGGACATGGACCTGAACTGCGGCGAGATCGTGGACGGCGGCGTGAGCATTGCCGAGATGGGCCAGCGGATTTTTGACATGATCTTGGCTGCAGCGTCTGGCGAGCCCACCAAGAGCGAGCGCCACGGCTACGGCCAAAACGAATTTGTGCCGTGGCAAGTGGGCGCCGTCATGTAATGACTTTGCGGGACAGATCTTTAGCTCTGTCCCGATCTGATGTTTTTGGGGACAGATCTTTAGCTCTGTCCCCAACCAATTAGGAAAAACATGAGCCAAACTGTTTCTGCAAGCGACCTCCGCGCCAAAGTCGCCCGCATCATTGAACAAGCGGGCAGCAAGCCTGCTGAGGCCACCCAAGTGGCCGACAACCTGGTCATGGCCAACTTGAGTGGCCACGACTCGCATGGCGTGGGCATGGTGCCGCGTTATGTGGACGCGGTGCTCGAAGGCGGCTTGTCACCCAACACGGGCGTCAAGGTCTTGCTCGACACCGGCCCGCTCTTGAACCTCGACGGCCAGCGCGGCTACGGCCAGATCACCGGCGTGCAGGCCATGCAGATGGGCATCGAGCGCGCCCAGCAACACGGGGTGTGCACCGTGGCCCTCAGCCGCTCGCACCACCTGGGCCGCATTGGCCACTTTGCCGAAATGGCCGTGGCCCAAGGTCTGGTGTCGGTGCATTTTGTGAACGTGCTCTCGCGCCCTGTGGTGGCCCCTTTTGGCGGTGGCGATGGGCGCTTTGGCACCAACCCTTGCTGCATCGGCGTGCCCATGGGCAGCCGCGCCCCCTTTGTGCTCGACTTTGCCACCAGCCGCGTGGCGCAAGGCAAGATGCGCGTGGCCCACAACAAGGGCGAGCAAGTGCCGCCCGGCTATTTGATCGACGAACACGGCCACCCCACCACCGACCCCGGCGTGGTGGTGGTGCCGCAGTCCAATGGTTTGTTTGGTGCGCTCATGACTTTTGGCGACCACAAAGGCTTTGGCATGGCCATGGCCTGCGAGCTGCTGGGCGGTGCGCTCACCGGCAGTGGCACCTGGCACCGCGAAGCGGACCAGCAACGCGCGGTGCTGAACGGCATGCTGACGATGCTGATCGATCCGGTGCGCCTGGGCACACAAGCCATGTTCGAGCAAGAAGCCCTGGCCTTTGCCGACTGGCTGCGCCAAAGCCCCGACGCGCCCGGCAGCGAGGGCGTGAAGCTGGCCGGTGAGCCCGAACGCACCGCACGCGCCGAGCGGGAGCAAAACGGCATCTGGATCGACGACGCCACCTGGGCCGAGATCGAGGCGTCTGAGCAAAAACTCCAACAACGTTGAACGGCGTTGGGCGTCCTGTCCAGCGTTCAGCGTTCAGCGTCACCACACCCCACACCATGACCTTGTCTGCCGCCACCCTCCGCGACCTGCCCGCCACCCTCCACACCCCTGGGTATGACCGCAGGGCCCACGCCCCCGGCGTGGTGCACCTGGGCTTGGGCGCTTTCCACCGGGCCCACCAGGCCATGGTGTTTGACCAGCTGCTGGCCAGTGGCGACACGCGCTGGGGCATCCACGGCGTGGGCATGACGCGGCCCGATTTGGTGAACCAACTGCGTGCGCAAGACGGCCTGTATGCCGTGCGCGTGGCCGATGGGCTCGGGGTGAAGTGGCAAGTGCCCGGTGCGCTCTGGCGCATGAATGTAGCGGCCACCGAGCGCGATGCAGTCGTGCAAGCCATCGCCGCACCCAGCACGCGCTGGGTCACACTCACCGTCACCGAAAAAGGCTACACACCGTCCTTGGCGCAACTGCTGCTGGACGGCTTGCGCCTGCGCCAGCAAGCGGGTCTGCCGGGCATCACCATCGCCTCGTGCGACAACCTGCAAGGCAACGGCCACAAATTGCTGGCCTTGGTCAAAGCCGCAATTCAAGCCAAAGACACCACGCCGCAAGACGCCGAGGTGCTGCGCTGGCTGGACGCGCACTGCGCCTTTCCGTGCAGCATGGTCGACCGCATCGTGCCCGCCGCCACGCCCGAGGTGATGGCCGCCGCACACGAGGCGCTGGGCGTGCAGGACCACTGCGCCCTGAGCACCGAAGGCTTTTGGGAATGGGTGATCGAAGACCGCTTGGCCGACCCCGCTGACGCCGCCTTGCTGCAAAGCGCCGGTGTGCGCGTGACGGCCGATGTGCACAGCTACGAAGAAGCCAAGCTGCGCATGCTCAACGGCAGCCATTCGGCCATGGCCCTCATGGGCGCGGTGACCGGCAGGCCGTTCATCGCCAGCTGCATCGGTGAGCCGCACATCCGCAGCTTTGTGCACCGCTTGATGGGCCGCGAAGTCGCACCACACCTCAGCCGCAGCGACTGGGCCGACTACCGCGATGCGCTGATCGCACGCTTTGGCAACCCGTATCTGAAGCACAGCGTGCACCAGATCGCCACCGACAGCTCACAAAAAATCCCGCAACGCTGGCCGCCGTCGGTGTTGGGCCAGATCGCACAAGGCGCTTCGTTTGAACACCACGCGCTGGCTGCCGCCGTGTTTGTGCGCTACACGCTGGGCGTGGACGAGCAGGGCCATGCGTACACACTCAACGACCCGCAAGCAGGCAGCCTGATGGCCATGGGGGCCGCGCAAGGCACCGAGCCCGCAGCCTGCGTGCAAGCCCTGCTGGCCCGCGAAGACCTGTGGGGCAGCGCCCTGCCCGGCCACGCCGCTTGGACCGCCCGCGTGACGCACTGGCACCAGCAAGTCCTGCAGCACGGCGTGGACGCGGCCATCCAGCAACTGCTGCAAGAAGAAGCCTGAGCACGAAGGCCCGCGCCATGAAAATCACCGCCGCCCGCGCCATCGTTTGTTGCCCCGGCCGCAACTTCGTCACCCTCAAGATCGAGACCGACCAAGGCGTTTACGGCATCGGCGACGCCACACTCAACGGCCGCGAACTGGCCGTGGTCAGCACCCTCGAAGACCATGTCATCCCCTGCCTGATCGGGCGCGACCCGCAGCAGATCGAAGACATCTGGCAATACCTTTACAAAGGCGCTTACTGGCGGCGCGGCCCGGTGACCATGAGCGCCATTGCCGCCGTGGACACCGCGCTGTGGGACATCAAGGCCAAGATGGCCAACATGCCGCTGTACCAGCTGCTGGGTGGGCGCAGCCGCACCGGCGTCATGGTCTACGGGCACGCCAATGGCCGCGACACGGCCGAAACCGTGGACGAAGTGTTGCGCCACAAGGAAGCAGGCTACCTGGCCATCCGCGCCCAAAGCGGCGTGCCGGGCCTGAACAAGGTCTATGGCGTCAGCGGCAAAAGCGGTTCGAAGCGCCTGTACGAACCCGCCGACGGCAACTTGCCCAGCGAACACGACTGGAGCAGCGAAAAGTATCTGCGCCACACCCCTGGCCTGTTGGAAGCCGTGCGCGAAGCCGTGGGCCCCGACATTCACCTGCTGCACGACGTGCACCACCGCCTGACGCCCATCGAGGCGGGGCAACTGGGCAAAGCGCTGGAGCCCGTGCGCCTGTTCTGGATGGAAGACCCGACCCCGGCCGAAAACCAGGACGCCTTCCAGTGGATACGCCACCACACCACCACGCCGATCGCGGTGGGCGAGGTGTTCAACAGCATCTGGGACTGCAAGACCCTGATCGAAAAACAGCTGATCGACTTCATCCGCACCACCGTGGTCCACGCGGGCGGCATCACCCACCTGCGGCGCATCGCCGACCTGGCCAGCCTCTACCAGGTGCGCACCGGCTGCCACGGCGCGACCGACCTGTCGCCCGTGTGCATGGGCGCGGCGCTGCACTTTGACACCTGGGTGCCCAACTTTGGCGTGCAAGAGTTCATGCCGCACAGCGAAGAAATGCTCTCGGTCTTCCCGCACGACTACCGCTTTGAGCGCGGCATGATGCACTGCGGCGAGTCACCCGGCCACGGGGTGGACATCGACGAACAACTGGCCGCCAAGTACCCGTACCAGCGGGCCTATTTGCCGGTGAACCGGCTGCAGCACGATGGGACCTTGTGGAGTTGGTGAAATCTTTGAGGGAGCGCGTAGGCGCTGCGCCCCGCGCGCGATGGGTGTTGGTGGTTAGCGAAGCATCGCGCACAGGGTGCGGCTCCCACTCCGCCATGCCAACTCTTGTAGGAGCTGCGCCCCGCGCGCGATCTGTTTGGTGTTTTGCGAAGCATCGCGCACAGGGTGCGGCTCCCACAACACCATCACCAAGCCCTATAGATGCCATGTCCACCTCTTGTAGGCGCTGCGCCCCGCGCGCGATCTGTTTGGTGTTTTGCGAAGCATCGCGCACAGGGTGCGGCTCCCACTCCGCCATGCCAACCCTTGTAGGAGCTGCGCCCCGCGCGCGATGGGCGTGGCACACGCCCTGTGAAATCGGCGAACTTCATGGGCTTGACAGCGACTTGCTTGGAGACCTGAGGGACCTCCACCACATCCAGGACAGGACGGGGCCGCCTCGGACAGACGCCGCTTGGGCACAATGGGGCCATGCAAACCCCCACCCCCTTCATCGCCCCCGAAGTTTTCGACACCGCCCAAGCCGCTTTGGCCCGCGTGCAAGCCATTTACGACCAAAGTGTTTGGCATTTGCGTCAGGCCATGCAGCGTTTTGTCGCCGGCGGCGACTTGCAAGACCGGGTGCGTGCTTGTTACCCCTATGTGCGCATCGAGACCACGACCGACTGGGCATCTGCACACGACGCGGACCACGAGCCCTTGAGTTACGGTTTTGTAGCCAGCGCCGGACTCTATGCTTCGAGCCTCACCCGCCCAGACCTGTTTGGACCCTACCTGTTGGCGCAATTTGACCTGCTGATCCGCAACCACGGTGTGCGCCTCGAAGTGGGCACCAGCAAAGACCCGATGCCGGTGCATTTTTCATTCGCAGAGAACGAGCACATGGAGGGCGAGATGAGCGCCGCACGCCGTGCCCGCCTGCGCGATGTGTTTGACCTGCCCGACCTGACGGCCATGGACGATGGCATTGCCAATGGCACCTATGCAGCTGCGCCGGGCCAGCCCCAACCGCTGTCGCTGTTCACCGCGCCGCGCACCGACTATTCGCTGCACCGTCTGCGCCACTACTGCGGCAACAGCCCATCGCATTTTCAGAACTACGTGCTGTTCACCAATTACCAGTTCTACATCGACGAATTCATCGCGCTGGGCCGTGCCGAGATGGCCAAGGCGGACAGCCCCTATGGGGCTTTTGTCGAGCCGGGCAATGTGGTCACGCGGCGCGTGGGGGTGCCTGCACAGGCAGACGATGCGCTGGGCGCCGCCCCGCCGCGTTTGCCACAAATGCCCGCCTACCACTTGGTGCGCGAGGGTCACAGCGGCATCACCATGGTCAACATCGGGGTGGGCCCGGCCAATGCCAAGACCATCACCGACCACATCGCGGTGCTGCGTCCGCACGCTTGGCTGATGCTGGGCCACTGTGCGGGCCTGCGCACCACCCAACAGCTGGGCGACTATGTGCTGGCCCATGCTTATGTGCGCGAAGACCATGTGCTGGACGAAGAATTGCCCCTGTGGGTGCCGATTCCGGCACTGGCCGAGATCCAGCTGGCGCTGGAAAAAGCCGTGTCTGAAATCACGGGCTGCGAAGGGCCGGAGCTCAAACGCCTGATGCGCACCGGCACCGTGGCCAGCACCGACAACCGCAACTGGGAGCTGCTGCCCGACAACACCCCGCAGCGCCGCTTCAGCCAAAGCCGCGCCGTGGCGCTGGACATGGAAAGCGCCACCATCGCGGCCAATGGTTTTCGCTTTCGGGTGCCCTACGGCACGCTGCTGTGCGTGAGCGACAAGCCGCTGCACGGCGAGATCAAGCTGCCCGGCATGGCCAACCACTTTTACCGCGAACGGGTGAACCAGCATTTGCAAATCGGCATCCGGGCACTGACCTTGCTGCGCGCCGCAGGCCCGGCCCAGCTGCACAGCCGCAAGCTGCGCAGCTTTGCCGAAGTGGCTTTTCAATGATGTGACGCCACTGAATCCGACCGCGCAGGCATGCGCTTCAACACGTCACCATCGCCTGCAGACCCTTGGCATCCAGCCAAAGGGGGTCATGCCGCACCACAGTGCGACAACAGGCATTGACCACGTCCTGCCAAACCGGCAAAAGCGTGCCCGACACATGCGCCACATCGCTCACATCCAAAGGCAAACCATGCGCTTGAATTTCACGGACCGTGGCCAGGATCACCGCGCTTGACAGGCCTCGGTGCCCCAACAAAGTCTGAACCCCAGACCACGCCTTTTGCGGCTCGACCCCCAGTTGCATCCCTGACAAGCCTGCCTCATGGAAACTGGCCCACCCCTGACCGGCCTGCCAAGCCTGGGCACTGAGCACGGCTTGCGTGGGCTCTCGGTGCGCGTCATCCACGATCAGCAGGCGCGTCGCAATGCGTCCGATCTGGGGACCCAAGGCCAAGTCACCGGCATCGCGCACAGACCAAGCTGCAGCAATCACCGCGTCCAAGCCGGGGGTGGTGTTGATCTCGATGAATTGGCCTGCCGTCTGCCTGGGGCTGCTGCTGATGTCGGTGCTCAGGTAGTCTGCACCCAACATCTGGATCTGCAGTGTTTGGGCGATGGCCTCGGCCATGCTGCGAATTTCGGGATGCACCTGGGCTGTGACATCGGTGCACTGACCGCCTGTGGAGAGGTTGGCATTGCTGCGCACTTGAACCACTTGGCCGGCGACGGGGACGGTATCGGGCGTCATGCCCTGCGCAGACAAATGCGCCAAGGCACCGGCATCCAGCCGAATCGGGCGTTTGAAGCCACTGTGGGTCAGGCTGCGCTCATCGCGGTGGGTATTTAGAGCCGCCACCAGTGCCCCAATGCTGCTCACGCCATCGCCCACCACCCTGGGTGGTTCACGGCGAATCGCGGCCACCAAACGCCCGTCAACCACCATCAGTCGGTGATCGTCCCCCGGCACATGGGCTTCCAACAAAATGGGCCCTGCACTGAAGTTTCGGGCCAGCTCAAAGGCTCGGCGCACCGCATCCAGGTCCTTCAAGCCCGCACTCACCCCCCTGCCCGCGCCTTGATCGATGGGCTTGATGACACATGGGAAACCCACTTGCGCCAAGGCCTCCGGCAACTGGTCCGCCGCCATGACGTGCTGGAACGCAGGGGTCGGCAAACCCAATGAACGCAGCGCATGTTTGGTCTGGAGCTTCGACTCGGCAACCCGCCCCCCCAAATAGCCATCGTCACCCGAGCTCGACTCCCACAAGACACGACTGCGTTGACCTTGTCCGTATCGCCAATGGCGGTTCGCTCCCCAGGCCGGCGCCACCGGAATGCCGCGATGTTTTGCAGCCTCCATCACGATGCAGGCTTGGTAGTCCGGATGCAGCCGCCGGCAGTGTTGCCACAAGTCGGCGAGCGCATCGGGGAACGCCTCGGTGTTTTCTTGCCGAATGATCGCGTTGAGCCAATCGGTCCCCAGCAGCAACACCCGCCAACTCAGTGCGGGGTCGTGGTAGGGCAAGCAGATGAAGGCACGCGCTGGATCGGCCATCCCCACACACGTGGCTGGGGCCAAAAACCCCCTCACGAAAGTCAGGGCCTGGTGTGACCAAAGGGCCAAGCATTGGCCCAGTGCTTGCGCATGGGCCACCGCCATCCCGTCCTGTGCCCGTGGGTGCCAATCAAGGCACTCCAAGCGCAACACCGCCCATGCCGCACGCAGTTGGTCCTCTGGCACCGGTCCGAGCGTCAACTCGACCACCAACACCGGCTCCCGTGAAAGTGGACTCGGTCCGTGAAACAACGCACGCTGATGCAAACCAACCATGGGGAACCTTGCTTGCTGAAAACGGGCGATGGCCCCGTCTTTTTGGCCTGAACTGACCGAGCGCAATGATCAATTAAAATTGACAAAAATGCATCATGGACGCTAAAAATACTCAAAACGACAAGGTGCACACGGAGGCTGTTCACCGCATCCAGCTGACGGATCTGATTTTCCACCTCGGCAGCCACGCCGATCTTTCCGAAAAAACAGCCCGGGCCACGTTTTCACTGGAGGGCCCGCACACCTGGACAGCCATCCCCGTCGCGCCCTTGACCGCAGCCGCTGCGGGGCTGCCTCCACTGGACGAAGACCCCAACTGCAAAGCAGGCAGCGCACACGATTTCATCGCCAAGACCGTCAAGGCTGAACACCTCACGGTCGCGCATTGTCTGGCTGGCCTGGTGGTGTGGCTGCAAAAACTGGCTTATGAGCCGGTTGACCAAGCCCGGGTGATCGCATGCAGCGGGCAAAAGCTCACCTTGGCCCTGCCCTGGGTTCGCGAGCACATCCTGCGCGACAGCTTGGCTTTTGCTGTCCAGTGGCTGTCCATGCACCTCGGGGGCGCTGAAGACCCAGAGGTGCTCACCTGGCGGCAGAACCTGGACCGCTGGCTGCTGTCTGCCCAAAATGGCGGCTTCCCGCCCAACACGCTGCGTTTTGTCACGGCAGCATGGGCCCGGAACATCCCCGTCACCTTGATGCCAAGCTTTGTACAACTGGGATGGGGCTGTCAGGCCCAGCGACTGGACAGCAGCTTCACCGGTCACACCAGCACGCTGGCCACACGCATCGCTCGCAACAAAGTCCAAACCAAACAACTGCTGGCGCAAGCCCTGCTGCCCGTCCCCCAAGGCGGCATCGCGGCCAATGAAGCACAAGCCTTGCAATGGGCTGAAAAAATAGGCTGGCCGGTGGCCGTCAAGCCCAGCAACCAAGATCAGGGCCACGGGGTGACCGCTGGCATTGCAAGCAAAGATCTGCTGCTCGATTCGTTTCGCAAAGCCAACGGCTTCAGCCCCCAATCCGTGATCGTCGAAAAGCACATCGCGGGCAATGACCACCGCCTGCTGGTGGTGGGGGGCCAATTGATGGCCGCTACTCGCCGCACGCCGGGTGGCGTCTGGGGCGATGGGGTGCAAACGGTGACCGAACTGCTGGCGCAACTCAATGCGGACCCACGCCGAGGCTCAGGCAAGCGCAGCCTGTTGATCCGGATCGAACTGGACGCCGAGGCCACAGAGCGCCTCACTTCACAAGGCCTGCAGCCTCACAGCGTGCCCGCGACAGGCCAATTTGTGCCGCTCAGGCGAACGGCCAACATCAGCACGGGGGGCACTGCCGATGATGTGACTTCCGTCATCCACCCGGACAACCGCAGCCTGGCCATCCGTGCGGCAAGGATGCTGGGGCTGGACATTGCGGGCGTTGATTTTCTTTGCCCAGACATCACCCAAAGTTGGCGACTGGTCGGTGGCGCCATCTGCGAGGTCAATGCGCAACCGGGTTTTCGGGTTCACTGGTTGGCCCAACCCGATCGCGACCTCAATGGCGAGGTGCTCGATGGGCTTTTCCAGAACAAGACCCCACGCATCCCGACCACGGCCATCACCGGCACCAACGGAAAAAGCACCGTGGCCCGAATGCTCCACCATGTGTGGACGGCCCATGGCACAACCGCGGGGGTCTGCACCACCCAAGGCACCTGGGTGGGTCAAGAGCTGATCCACCATGACAACCTCTCGGGATTGCCAGGGGCGCTCATGCTGCTGCAGGACTCATCGGTTCAAGCCGCGGTGCTGGAACTGCCCAGAAAAGGTTTGATCCGTTTCGGCCACCCCTGCGATCACTACGATGTGGCGGCTTTGCTCAACGTCCAGGACGACCACATCGGGGTTGAAGGGGTCAACACCCTCGAGCACATGGCGGTGCTCAAAGCCGAAGTTTTGAAACGTGCCAAGCACGCCGTGGTGGTCAATGCAGAGGACCCCCTGTGCCTGGGCGTGCTGCCGCTGGCGGGCGCCAAGCGGCACATTTTGGTGGGGCGTGATGCGCAACAGCGGGCCATGAGCCAACACCTGCTCGCGGGCGGCGATGGCGTCTTTGTCATGAACAAGGAGGGCACCGCCGGGATCGTCATGGCCAGTGGCACCCAAGCCCGCTGGCTGATGCCGCTGTCAGACATTCCTGCGACCATGCAAGGGCTGCTGAAATTCAATGAAACCAATGCCCTGTTTGCTGCAGCATTGGCATGGGCGCACGGCATCCCGCCCCCAGTCATTCGGCGTGCCTTGAGCACGTTTGAAAATTCGGTTCAGAACAACCCCGGGCGCTACAACTTCCTGACCGGCTTTCCATTCCAAGTGATGCTGGACTACGGCCACAACCCCAGCGCTGTGCAAGCGCTGTGCGCGGTGGTGCAACAGCAAGTCGTCACAGGACAAAGGCATTTGCTGAACTTGAAGTTGGGCAACCGACACCGGTCCCACCTCACCGCCAGTGCGCCGCTCCTGTCCCAAACCTTTGACCGCTTTGTCATGGGGTGCGATCTGAAATATGTTCACAACGCACCCGACTATGCGGGCCCTCATCCTGCCCAAACCATGCTCAGGGCTTCACAAGAAGCCTTGCTGGCCATGGGGGTCGCGGCCCAACACATTGTTTGTGAAGAAAATCCCCACAAAGCATTTCAAATGGCCTTGTCCACCGCGCGTCCCGGTGACTTTCTGGTGATCTTGGCCGAACCCTGGTTTGCCCTGCCCAAACTGCAAGGACCGTGAAGCGGGTCTGAACCAGCCCCGACCAACGCAGCCTGTTTGACGACGCCACCCGCATGCCCCATCGCGCAGCCGTTCTGAAATCAAGCGTCTTGGCGGGGTACCGCCATGGCCTGAAGCAGCCTTGCATACAACTTGTGTGTGCCTTGCTGCCCTGCGAGGCAACCGACGCCAGCCCCGAAATGCCGCCTGAAGTGTCGCGTCAATTGGCCCCCATGCCGGCGCGTTACCGCTTGCGTCCAGGCCCTGCTTTTGCGGCCATGAACCCGCAAGACAGCAGCGACTGCCTGCAGGCGCTGGAGCCCTTGAACACCTTGTTGGTTCGGCTCCAGTTGTCAGCCGGTTGGCCGCTCAGCGGCGGGGGCGTGGTGGTGGCTTGGACGGACCACCCCGAGCCTGGCACATCGGAGCCCCAACGCCGGGCACTGCTGGCTTTTGCGGCCTTCGAGCCCCGGCTGCTTGACAAGGTCTTGCCCTGGGTGTTGGACACCCTCGGCGGGTGGCACCCCTCGGTGGTACGCGAAGCCCCATCAACGCCGATTCAGACCGTGCTCCACAGACTCGGCCAAGCCGCGCCCACCGGGACCAACACGCGCCTGTTGCTGCAGGCCGCTTACGACCGCAACATCCCCGTCATCCGCATATCCCACACCATCTTTCAATACGGCTGGGGCGTGCGGCATCGCTGGATGAACAGCACCTTCACCGAGTTGGATTCCGCCATGGCGGCCGCTTTGGCCCGCAACAAATCCATGGCCCACGCTTTGATGCAACGTGTGGGTTTGCCTGTGCCGGCCCAAAAACCCGCCCCAGACTGGGCCACGGCACGCCAGGCAGCGGCCGACATCGGCTATCCGGTGGTGCTCAAACCGGCCGACATGGATGGCGGCGCAGGCGTGAGTGCCGGCCTCCAGGACGAAGCCAGTTTGGGCCAAGCCTTCACAAGGGCGTCGGCGCTCAGCCGTTCTTTGATCCTTGAAAAACACATCGAGGGCAAAGACTATCGCATCGGCATCCTCTATGGACGCCTGGGTTGGGTCACCTGCCGAGAACCCGCTGGCGTCTGGGGCAATGGCGTTTCAACGGTGCTTGAATTGGTGGCGCAAGAAAACCTGGACCCGCGCCGCGGCACCCAGCCTTGGGCCCAAATGTCACCCATCACCCTGAACGAAGAGGCGCACGAATTGCTGCGCGCACAAGGTCTTGACCCGAACCGCGTGGTGGCCCAGGGCCTGTTTGTCGCTTTGCGCCGAGCCGCCAACATTTCTCTGGGCGGTCGGCCCACCGACTGCACCGATCACATCCACCCCGACAATGTCGCACTCGCCGTGCAAGCCGCCCGTATTTTTAAACTGCAAATCGCTGGGGTCGACCTGATCATGCCCGACATCACGCGCTCATGGCGTGAAGTCGGCGGGGCCATTTGCGAGATCAACGGACAGCCCCAATTTGCCAGCACCCGCCCCGAATGCGCAGGCCAAGTGATGGACACCTTGGTGCTGCAGCAAGGCCGGATACCCATCGTGTGTGTCCTGCTGGAAGGCCTGAGGGGTCTGTCGGGCCTGGGCATTCAGGCCCACTTGCAAGCGGCCGATCTGCAGATCGGCCTGGTGGCCCCCGACGGCGTGTTTGTGGGCAGCGAGTGCACACAGGCCTGTCAGCCCACAAGCCCTGCAGCCCTCGAGGCGCTGTTGCTCGACCGCCGCGTTGAAGCCGTGGTGGTGGCCTGCCCGGACCTGAACTGGCCAAGCGCAGGGCTGCCGGTCGATCATGTGGACTGTGTCATCACAGACCCTCAAACCCGCCCTGAGGTGTTGCGTTTGTTCCGCGAAGACCCCCGTTGTCACCGGCATGAATTAACGCCCGCAACATCCGCTACACACCCCTTCTCCTGGGCGCCAGCAGTCACCGCGTTTTTGAGGGCACAAGCGGCCAAAAACTGAGCTGGGATTGGCGGCACCGGGTGTCACACCGGGTGCCACACAGGGTGCCACACCGGACCCTTGAAACATCAGCGTCCCTGGGGGGCAGGCTGGGTCTCGAAACGGATGTTTTTGGGCTTCAAATGCTGCTCAGCGCGTTCCGCCACCACCACGTAAGCGTCTTCCAGCTGCCGCGTCTTCATGGGCGCATTGAACACGTTTTGCTTGCGGATATGGTCTTTGATGAATTGCTTCATTTTTCCAATTTCACCCGGCGTCTGCAACAGCTTCACCGCAAAGTTCACATAGGCATCGGTGTCTGGCTGGACCAGCAGATCAAGGCCCGCAGCCCGCAACAAGCCGCCGCTGACCCTTGAGGCGAAGTTGCTGCCCTCCAGCGTCACCACAGGCACCCCACTGAACAAGGCATCCGCCGTGGTGGTGTGGCCGCCATAGGGCCAGGCGTCCAGCATCAAATCGCAGCAAGACAAACGCGACAAATGGGTGTTCTGCTTCATCCGAGGCGCCACCATGATCCGCTTGTGGTCGACGCCCGCCCGGTGGGTGTATTTCGCAATGTTGTCACGCGCCACATCACCCGGGTCGAGCAACCAAATCACCGCATTGGGCACTTTTTTCAAAATGCGCATCCACACATCCCACACCTCAGAGCGGATTTTGTTGCCCGCATTGAAGACCCCCAAGACCAGCTTGTCTTCAGGCAAGCCCACCTGGCTGCGCGTGTATTGGACGGCGTTTTCGCGTTGCGCGTAATCGTTGATCTGGTAAGTTTTGGTCAGCCGTATGACCTTTTCGGGGTAAAGCGCCTCAACGCCACTTGGCAACACATAGTCATCGGCCACGATGTAATCCACATGCCCGCCGCCTGCGGTGCCAGGGAAACCCAAATAAGAAATTTGAACGGGCGCGGCCCTTTGCGCCAATATCCCCAAGCGATTGCCTCGGGTTGGCCCATTCAAATCCACCAGAATGTCAATCCGATCGGCGCGGATTTTTTCTGCCGCCTGCAGATCCGACAGGTGACTGACCGAACACACATGTTCAAACCTGCTGAGCACCTGACGACGCACCTCCGACTGGTCATCCCAGCCGCAGCAGTAGGCAAACATCTCCACACGCGTCAGGTCGTGGTTGCGAAACAAGCCATTGATCAGCCAAGCGGTTGCATGTTCTCGGTAATCACTCGACAAATAACCCACACGCAAGCGCCTGCCGGCCAAGGGGGGCAAGTCAAAGGGCTTGGGGTTCGCCACCGGCGGGTACTGCCTGCGGATGTGCTGGGCAATGACCTTCATGTTGATGGCCTCGTCGGCACACCACAACAAATGGGTGCGAGGCCCCTCGATCACGCGGCCTATCTCCCCTGTTGCATAGACAGCGCTGATTTGGGCAATCAAGCGATCCACCAAGGCCCAATCGGCCACCGCCAGGGCCACCGTCAACACGGCAGCGGCTTTTTCGACCGGCCGGCCCAATTGCTCATAACCCCGGAGTGAGGCCTCAATGGCTTTTTTGTACTCGCCCACCTGTGACAAAAACCGACCAATGGCCAAACACTCGTCAGGCGCCGTGCTTTGCGCGAACGCGGTCAAGGCCGCCCGTCGGGCTTGCGGGGAATCGCCATGGTTCAGGGCCATTTGCGCCAAAGCCAACCAGGCACGCGCATTGGGTGGGCCCTTTTTCAGTTCGGCTTCAAACCGCTCGCGGTTTGCCGCATGGGCTTCCACCGGCGACAGGGTGGGCAAGGCCTTGGACGGCCGGGCCACCGGCTTGCCCGCTTTCGGCTTGGTCGTTCTGGGTTGAAGCGCTTTGGGCTTGGGCCATGTCGCCATTCTCACTCTCCAAATTCTGTCTGTTGTCTCGTTGCTGGGTGTGTTGTCCCGAGGCGTTCCATGTCAGCCCTGGGCCCCAGGGCCGTCACCCACGATGAAGTCCGTCACCGCCGACAACTCCCGCTCGGTCGTCAACGACAGCGGGTGGGCGCTGCCCTCGATTTCGCACAGCGCCACTTGGGGGTAGGACCGTTTGAACTCGGCCATGCGGTCCATGTGGTAGGCCAGCCGGTCGGCCGAATAAAGGTACAGCACCTGACCCTGGAACGAAGCGGGCATCCGCAAGGCATCCACGCCCTGGCCCTCTTCGCCGGTTTTCAGCCAGGCTTGCATCAGTCGGCGGTCCACCGCTGGGATCCATTCATCACCGATTTGGAACAGCCAGTGCTTCAGGAATTCATCGCGCTGGGTTTCACTGCCAAACGCGACGCGGTCCCAACCGCTTTCCAGCCATGCGGTCTTGGCCTGCTCAAAACTCGAAAAACGCGAGCCTGCGAACGCGACCCGCAGGCTCAAGGATTTCTTGATCTCGCTGTTCATCTCAAAACCAGGCTCGCAATACACCACGCGGGCCGGGGCCAAACCTGCTTCGCCGTCTTTTCGGGTCAGGTATGCATGCAAATAAGACGCGCCCCCCGAAGAGCAGACCACCGTGTCCACCCCCCCGGCAGACTTCATGAAGGCATGCAGGATGGCCAGGTTGATGACATAGCCCCTTTGGAGGTAATCCTCGGTCAACAGGGTGTAACCAATGCCCGGCCGGTCGTAAGCCAGTACCCGACAGCCCTTGGCGGCCAGGGAGCGTGCCAACACATCAAAATCTGCGCTGGAGCCAATGGCGCCATGCATGCACAGCACCGTCTTGGTGAAGCCTTGCGGCTCATGGGCACGGACATGGATTTTCAGACTCGGGCTCAAGGCCATGAGCCCCGATTTGAAGCTGACATCGGCGGGGGTTGTGAGGGTGTCGGACACAAAAAACTCCTGGGTAAAAACCAGCTCAAACCTGGACGGATGAACAAGCGGATTGAACAAATTGCGACATCAGCGCTGGCAACTGGCCAGCGCCCTGAAAATACTTGACGGTATCGTGTTCCGCCAGGTCTGCCACCGGGTGCAGCCGGACCCTGGGCAGCCCCGACAGATGCGTGGCATGCCGCGCATCCCTTTCGTGGGCCGCACCATAACAAAGTTCCACATGGGGGGCCTGTGCGGCCTGTGCGGCTTGGGCATACAAGGGCAGCAGGTCCTCTGCCAGCGTCGGGTCATGGTCGTACAAACCCTGCAGCGCCGGGTAGTCCACCAGTTGTTGTGGGGTCAAAGCAATGTCGGTGAAGGCACTGAAGCCCAACACCCCTTTGGCTTTCAGGTGCAGTCCAAAACGCAAAGCCGCATAGGCGCCCACCGACGAGCCCGCCGTGAGCACATCGCCACCGCCCAAGACTGTGTGCAGGGCCAACAACTCCCGGCTCATGTCATGCGGATTTTTGGAGGGCATGCCCGACAAGCCCGCCATGTGCCACAGCTTCTGATGGTCCCGGACATAGACAATGTTGCACCCCAAGCCCTTGAAACTGCGTTGCAACATGGCCATGCGGGGCAAATTGCGCCGTGCCGTGCCCGTGAAGAAAAACAAGGTCCGCCCATGCCCGCCCTTTTTCCAAACCAGGGCATCCACAGCCAACCATCGGGTGTCAGGCGTTGGCTCGAGGCGCAAACTGTCCAGCAATTTTTCTTGCGCCCGGTGCTCCGTACACAGGGGCGCTATCTCCTCCAGCAAACCACTGCTCTGGGTGTAATCGATGATCAGCAATTCACGTCTGGCCGCCTCGCGACATTCAGCGTGGTCCACCAGGGCCTGCAACACCTTTTGCGCCGCGCTGAGCAGGCCCGCCGCACTCAAGGCCAAGCCCAGTTCAAGGCGCTGGGCTGGCGACTGCGAGTCCACAGCCTCCATTGGCCGCAAACCCGGCAAGACAAGCTTCTTGGCCATCAAACGCCCCGAACCAGAAAACCACGTTGCTGCAAAGTGTCCATCACCTCGCCCAGGCAACGGCGTGTCAAAAAGATTTCCGGGTCCACGGTTCGGCCCATGGCCTCCTCCAGGTGCCCCGCCATGATGACGGCGTCCATGGAGTCGAGACCCATCGATGAAAAAGGCGTCTCCTGCGAATAGCCCTCGGGCGGCGTGCCCAAGCGTTGGCACAAGAAGTCATGGAACCATTTCAAAAGCTGGGCCTCCGACAGGCTTGCGGCCCCTTCAGGCCGACGGTGTTCAAACGCGCTCAATGTTCAACCCTTTCAAACGTCGCATCACATGCGCCGACCAGCAGCCCGGCTGATCCGCCGCCAGCTGCATCTCTGGCAACTCGAGAAAATGGGCCAAGGCCACGCCGGCCTCCAAGCGCGCCAGACGCTCACCAATGCAATGGTGTGTGCCCGCCGCAAAAGCCAGGTGGGCGCCCGCCTCGCGGTCCAACTGCAAACGCTCGGGCGCGGCAAAGACCCGCGGGTCCCGGTTGGCCGCCGAAATCATCAAGATCATCTGATCACCGGCCCGGATCTGCTGGTCCCCCAGCACCCGGTCTTCGCTGGCATAACGAACCGTCTGCTGGACCGGGCTTTCAAAGCGCAGCAATTCATCCACCGCTTGCGCCATCGTCACTTGACCCGAGCGCAGCTTGGCCAGCTCCTCGGGATGCGACAACAACAAACGAACGGCATGCGCGGTGAACGTGGCCGAGGTTTCACTGCCCGCCAAAAACTGGAACAAACAACGCGCGGCCAATTCGGCGTCGTCCAGCCCGTCAGCATCGCCCAACTGGATGAGGCGGCTGATGCCATCGTCGGTCAGCGTTGGACGGCGCTCTTGAATCACCCGTTCCAGAACCTTCAGGCAAACCCCCAAACGTTCGTTGTAATGCTCCAACTCCCGCATCGGGCAACCCCGGTTGAACACCACCATGAAGCCGGTGATGGAGCGGGCCATCAGGCGCACATCCTCAGCCCCGACCCCCAACCACCGCCCCATCACCAAATGCGGCATCAAGTCAGAAAACTCGTGCACCACATCCATGCGGCCCGCGTTGCGGACAGGGCCCAACAGGTCTTGGGCCACCGCGTGCATGTCGGGCACCAAGTCATCCAGGGAACGGCCATTGATCACCTGCACCAGCATGCGACGTCCCTCGGCATGGCCTGCGCCATGTTGAAAAAACAAAATGGACTTCAGCGCACTGACCAAATGGGGCAAGGGCTTGTTCGCCCTGTCCGACAGGGCCTGAATAAATTCGGCCAAATCGTTGGGCCATATTGATTTGTCGCGCAAAGCCTCTCGCACCTGCGCATGGCCTGTGACCAGCCAGGCTTTGGCCCGGGACGACCAGATCACTGGCCCGATGCGCTGCAATTGCGCGTACACAGGGTAAGGATCGGTCATCCAGTGCATGTCGTAGGGGTCAAACAACTGCCCGTCTTCCACGGCATTGTCTGGCGCGGGGTCTAAGCCCTGAGACCTTTGGTTCCTATCCATCATGCAATCCCTTCATGCTCATTTTCAGCCCAGAGCGAAGACGCCTCGGGCCATTGGCCCAGGGCATACGCCTGTGCACACACACGGCGACGCGGTTTACCGCTGGAGGTTTTGTAAACCGTCCCCGGCCGCAACAGCAGCACATTATCCGGTCGTATGCCGGCCTCTTGGGTCATCAGCGCCGACACCTGTACTTTCAGATCCTGGCGGGCTTCCTGGGCATGCCGCATTTCAAGGGCCACCACCCAGTGACCGGGGCCCGTCGGGTCTATTGGGCCCATCAGGTCTATTGGTTCTATTGGGTCTATTCGGTCCACCGAAAACACCACCACCAAGACAATGCCCGGGTCCAGCGCCTGCACCCTCGACTCCAGATCCTCGGCATGGTGGTTCACGCCGCGCACCACCACCACATCGTCCAAACGGCCCAGCACATGCAGCGCACCGTCCAGCCACACACCGGCATCCCGCGTGCGCAAAAAGGGGGTCGAATCCCCACCCTGCACACGCGCCTGAAACCGTTCACGGCTCAAGTCGGCTTGGCCCCAATAGCCTGAGGCCACATGCTCGCCCGCAATCCAGATCTCACCGGATTGACCCGCTGCCACGGGGCAAGCGCTGATGGGATCGACGATCAGCAAACGCGATGCCCCCCAAACACGGCCACAAGACGTGGCCACACGGGGCTTGCCGTCCACGGTCAAGCTGCGCTCTTGGGCCCCCTCTCCAGCCACCGGGCCACTGGCAAACAAGACCAGCTCCGCCATGCCGTAACAGGGGTAGAAAGCCTGCGCCTTGAAGCCTGCGCTCGCAAACTTGTCTGAAAAGGCTTGCAAGGTGGCCATCTTGACCGGCTCGGCACCCACAAAGGCCAAGCGCCAACAGGACAAATCCAGCCCCGCCATTTGCTCATCACGGATGCGGTCCACACAGGTCTGGTAGGCAAAATTGGGGCCACCCGTCGCCGTCACCCGGTAACGGTGGATGGCCTGCAACCAGCGCGCAGGGCGGGCCAGCATGTGCAGGGGCGGCATCATCACCAAGGTGGCGCCGATCCACAAAGGCTGCAACAAACCGCCCACCAGCCCCATGTCATGGTAGGTGGGCAGCCAGTTGAGCGACACCTCGTCGGGGCCCAACTGTTGCGCCTCAGCAATCATGCGCTGGTTGGCCAGCAAGTTGCCAAACGTCACCATGACCCCTTTGGGCGCCGAGGTCGAGCCAGAGGTGTACTGCACATAAGCCAGGGTTTCGCCCGTCACTGCGGGCGCAAGCCACTGGGCGGCCAATGCCACCGAACTGGGCACGGTGTCCACCCGGGGCAAAGCCAAAGCCGGCCAATCGGCGGGCGCGGCGATGGCGCTGGCCTGACAGTCGGCGGCGATGGCCAGCACCTGCTCCGACCAACGGCCCTTGCTCGGGTCGGGCACACACACGGGGATGACACCCGCGTACAAACACGCCAAAAACACCGTGACAAATGCCAGCCCCGAGGGCTGTGCCACCAAGAGCCGCTGACCCTGCAAGCCCAGACCCTGCAAATGCGCGGCCATGCTCCTGAGCTGCAGATCCAACTGCGCATAGCTGAGCCGATCCGACTCCTGCACGCCATCCTGCAGAACAATCAGCGCCACGCGATCGGCTTGATGGCGGGCGTGGTGCTGCAGGGCTTCGACCCACCAGCCCTCTCCTGTTGCCCCCAGTGCCGTGTGCGGCTTGTGCCCCATCATCGTATGTCCATGCCCTGAATCACCCCTTTGCATCACCCTGCCGCTTCGCGACGCCAAGGGCTTGGGTTTGCACACCCTAAAAAAAAACCGTCTGGGGCAACCGAAGCTGCCCCAGACGGCATCAGAGGCCAAGCCCGATTAACCCGGGTTGTTCACTGAATAGACCACGTTCGCTGGGAACAGGTGGGTCATCGCAAAGTCGCTCTCATAGAAGTCCCTTACATCGACACGTGAACCGAAGGTATCGGCCTCGGCCAAGCACACCGTCGCCAACAAAGTCAACTCCTCGGCTTCCACCGTGTCGTCTTCGTCGTGGGCCTGTGTGTGCACCCACAGCGCAGATTCGTACTTGTTGTCGGCCGCCACGATGCTGAACACCGTGGTGTTCAACACACCGTCCAAGCCCGCGTCGAAGTCGAAGATGTCGTTCAGCAAGGAGGCCACATCTTCCGCCGAGGTCAGGTCATCGACATCCACATCGGAGCTGGTGGCGCGGTTCACCGTACGGCTCACCAAGACCACACCGGTCAAGTCCAGGTCAAGGTCCATGTCCAGGCTGCCTGTGGCTGAGTAGGCGGTCGTGACAAATTCGAAGTCCACATCGTCACGGTTGCCCATGCGCGCTGCCAAGTCACCGTCAAAGGCGATCACGTCGATCTCCTGCTGGAAGCCGGTGATCTCGTCATGGTCGGTATCGGTACGGGTCTCGAACAAGGTCAAGCCGCCGTCCGTCCCGTCGTCGGAGACCATGTCCAAGTCTTGTTCCACACGGTTCACGACCACGATGTCGGTGCTGCTGCTGAAGCTGGTGCGGTTGGTGGCAAACCCCTCGGCATCGCTGAAGCTTTGAACACCGCTGAGCACCAAGGTTTCACCGTCCACGGTGTCCACGGTCGCCGTGATGTCCAGGCTGGCTGTGTTGATCTGGTTCATCAAGTCGGTCAAAGTGGCACTCCAATCGACCGTTTCAGACGACTGGTCGGTGAACTTCAGGGCGACGTCGAAATCTTCGTCGCCAATCTGCACACCGATGTGGGCATCCTTAAACACGTCGATGGAACCGTAGTCGAAGTGCAGGGTGACGTCCTTACCGCCAACTTCGGTCACGTCCGCAGACTCTGCCCACCAGGCCAGGCCACTGGCGTTGGCGCCTTTGCCGTCGGTGATGGAGACAGAATCGCCCACTTCATCGCCCGACTGGTCGAAGATACCGTTTTCGGCATATTTCCAAAGCACTGGATGACCGCTGGCCGCACCTTCCACGTTCAACACGTTCTTGTCCACCGCGTCGACCGACACCGTGATGTCCAGATCGTCAGAGCTGAGTTCGGTGTTCAAGTAGGTCGCAAAATTGGCCAAGGCCAGCTCTGCGTTGGTGTCCAAAGAGGTCAGGTCGTAGCTGTAGCTGAACTCACCGTTGCTGCCCGTGCTGGGGTCAAACACCGTGAACGACAAGGTCATTTTGTTGCCCACCACGTAGGTGCTGGCGGATTCTGTCCAGGACAGGGACGCTTCGTAAGGCGAGTCCAGGCTGCTGCCCAGCACAAAGGTGCCTTCCTCGATCACATCGATGCTTTCTGTGCCAAAGGTGTTGCGGGTCAAGACGATGTCGTCGCCACTGACTTCAGCGTCAAAGCCGGTGTCATCGGTGCTGTTGATCACCGCCACCAGTTGGGTGATGGCGTTGATCGAGTAATCGCCCACCATGTCGGCACTGGTCAGGGTGTAGGAGAAGACCAGGTCGTCCGAGTTGCCCGCAATGCCGTCGTCACCCGCCGTGGTCAGCTTGATGGTCGAACCGGCGCTGTAATCGCTGTCGTCCGCCGTGAAGTTGACCGTTGTTTCAGAGTACAGACCGTCGGCAGACGCGTCGTACGCCACCCCATCTGCGTACGGGACACCGAGGATCTCGTCGTCCGAATACACCGTGATGCTGTATTCATTGACGTCAAAGTCAAAGGTTTCGTCATCGTACTTGTCGCCCGTGGCCTGGATGGTGATCGACGTGCCATTGCTCTTGACAATGTAGTCCGCACCCAGACCCGGTACACCCGCCGTTGCACCCGCCAACTGGGCGCGCAGTGCGGACACGGTGGCTTCTGCATCACCCAAGTGGTAGGCGTTGTCGATGCCCGTGGCATCTTCACCCGACACACTGGTGAACAAGCCTGAACCTTCACGATTGATGGACGCGATGCTGAAGACGTTGTCGCTGCTGTCGTAGGTGATGGTGTATTTGTCGTCGTCCGAGCCCGCGGCGCCGTTGAGCACCGCATCGGCCGAGGCCACCATGTCTTTGCCAATGACGTCTACGTCCTTGCCGCTCGTCGGCACCTGATAGACCCAAGACAAACCTGATCCTGCTTCGGTGAAGCTCAGTGAGAAGGTGTTGTCAAAGTTAGGATCGGTCCCAGCGTCCAACGTGAAATTGACGGTGTCCGAACCTCCATCAGGGCCAACCATAGTTCCTAGAAGCAGAGTGCCAGCTTTCGTAACTTCATCAACTATGAATTCGGCAGACGCATAGTCATCTTCGCCGGAACCATTGGTGTAAGACATACCAAACATGGGAGCGCTTGGCATGTCGCCCGTCACCGTCAAGGTGTTGGTCTTGTCGTCGTAGCTGACCGAAATGTCTTCGCCCAAGTCGCTGTCCAAGCTGATCATGTAGGCAAAAGACTGACCCAGTTCGTCGGTGGTCATGTCTTCCGACAAGGTCACGGTGAACACATGGTCCTGGCTGGCCACATTGAAGCTCAAAGTGACCTGATCGCCCCGGTCAAAGGTGTCGTCAGAACCATCGGCCGAGAAGGTGAAGGTCACTTCGGAATCGTTGCTGACGTTGAACTGCGTGACCTTGTCCTTGTCTTGCGACGCGATCATGGCCTGGGTGTAGGTCTTCTCGGTGCCGTAGCTGTCGGTGAACACCAGTTGGATGAAGTTGTCCGAATGCTCGTCCGAGTAGTAATCCGAGTCGGTGCTCGAGAAGGTCACGGTGATCTGGTCCGAGACACGCAATTCGGCTTCATGGCCCTCCAGCCACTCCTCGTGCGCATCGGCGCCAAAGCCTTGGGTGTGGATGCGCAGCAGGCCTTGACCATCGATCACGTCGACCTGGTCTTCGCCAATGTCCAAGTTGTCGTCGCTGGCGATTTTGTAAGCCAGTTGCTGCAGGACGTGATCGCGCCCATCGATGTCATCGCTGGAGTCGTTGGTCAAGAAGGTGGCCACGTCCTGGCTGGTGATGGTGTAGCTGACCGTGGTGTCGTTGATTTTGACCGAGATCACGCCACCTTCACGGTAGGCGCTTTCATTGGCGTCGAAGCCACCAAAAGTGATTTCTTTGTAAGCAGCGCCGTCCAAAGCGGTTTCGTAGACGATGGTGTCGAATTCGTCTTTGTAGTTGCCTGTACGGCTGCGGGTGGTCAACACGATCTCGTCGGCACCAGCTTGGCCCACGATCACGTCACGGCCATAACCGGCGACGATATCGTCGTCGCCCTCACCGGCCAAAATGGTCAGTGGCACACCACCCAATTCGGGCGCGCCAAACTGCATTTCGTCGCCCACTTCGGTGCCATTGGCAATGATGTTGGCGGCGTCTTCGACGGTGGCTTTCACATCGGTCCAGATGTCGTAGTCTCCCGACAGCGTCAAAGTGTTGTCCGACACGTTGCCTGTAAAGTCCCCATCGTCCAGCGACAGCATGTCGGCAAAGGCTTCGGCGACCTCATCGCCGGTCATGCCGTCTCTGGCGCTCACGGTCAAGCTCAGGCTGACCACATCGGCATCCTCCCCGGACACGTCTTGACCACGCCAAGACAGGGTGATCACATCGCCCTGGTCGTAAAGGCCATCGGCACCACCCGTGAAGGTGAACACGGGGGCGGGGTTGGACACGAAGGAGAATGGCGAAGATTTGTCGGGGAGGATGTCTTCGAACCGGTCTTCTTTGTCCGCCTGCGCGTTTTGCAAGATCTGGACTTGATTGCGGTTGTTGGTGCCCGAAGTGATGTTCTGGAAGTAGTCGTCGATTTTGAATTCGACGTTGTTGGCCATGTCCAGGCCGTGTTCGGCCAAGACCGTGGCCTGCGCCACCGTCATGGCAGTGCTCACATGGGCCGTCACCGTGGCGGGATCAAAGCCCTCGATCCTGTCAAGGAAAGACTCGCTCAGGTTCAGGGTCAAGGAGCCATCTGCGTTCAGGAGGTCCATCAAGGCGTCCAGAGCACCAGGAGGGAGGGGTGCTTCATTGGTGAGTTCGATGGCCTGCACAAACTGGCGCAAACCCTCTTGACCGGCATCGTCCACCAAGATAAAGCTGTCGTCTTCACCCAAGGGGTCGATCAAGACCGAGCCGTCAGGCACCTCGACCAGGTTGCCAGCGCTCACCAATTGGTTGTTGACCCAGTTCGTCAAGAAGGCTTCGGCTGCAAGCTCGGTAAGGTCGTCAGGACCTTCCCCATCGCTGCTGATGAAATTCATCAGCTCACCCAACAAGGCCAGCTTGTCACTCACGGAGGTGTAAATCATGCCCTCAGGCACCGTGAAGCCGCTTTCCAACTCGGCCAAAGACACTTCCCTCTCAGCCGTCATGGCGGGCGTGAACAATGGACCACTGTCCGTCAGGATCAGTTCACCGTCTTCACTGCTGTAGCTGACGTCCGTGAACATGCCGTTGCTTTCAAAGAATCCTTCTGAATTCATCTGATCGCGCACCATCTCACCCAAGCGGTCCATGTCGGAGACGTCTTCAGACAAGGTGTAGGTGAACGTTTTCAGGCTGTCTTCGCCAGCACCGTAGTTCAGGGACAAGGTGATGACGTCGCCCGATTCGAACATGCCGTCTTCACCGGCATCGAATTTGTAAGCCACAGCAATGCCGGGGACTTTGACCGAAGCGATCACCGCGTCGTTGTCTTCGCCCAAACCGAGGTTGTCCACGTCGGCGCTCGCACCGGACACAGCCTTGCTCAAAGTACCCGCCCTGATGGCACTGCTGTCAACGTTGCCGGCTTCAGATTCAAAAATCTGACGCGTGGTCAACTCGAGGGCAGGCGCTTCCCAAACATCGGGCTGGGCTTCCAACGCATCCAGGCGCGCCAAAATGGCTGCGATGGCGGCGTCGTAGCCCTCTGTGGCCTCGTCAAAAGCGGCCTGCAAAGTCTCCAGATCGGCTTGTGTGCCATCGGCCAGGGTTTTCAAATCGTCCAACTCGCCACGGGCGGTGTCGAAACGGCCTTTGAGTTCCAAAAATTCAGCGGCACTGGCTTTGCCGGCCAAGGCGATGTCCATCTCGTCGGACAAAGCGGCAATTTCGTCGCGCAAATCGCTGGCCAAGTTGTCCAGCGCCGTTTGGAAGTCCAGCTTCGCCTGGTCCAAAGCGTCGCTCAGGGCATCCAAATCGGTTCGTGTGCCATCGGCCAAAATTTTCAATGCGTCCAACTCGCCACGGGCGGTGTCGAAACGGCCTTTGAGTGTCGCGAGTTCAGAGGCATCGGCTTTGTCATCCAAGGCGCGGCCCATGTCATCTTCCAAATCGGAGATCTCGCCACGCAAATCGCTGGCCAAGTTGTCCAGCGCCGTTTGGAAGTCCAGCTTGGCCTGGTCCAAAGCGTCGCTCAGTGCGTCCAACGCGGCATCACTGTTGCCTGCAGCGGTTTGCAAGGCGGTCAGTTCGGCGCGGGCGGTGTCGAAACGGTCTTTGAGTGCGGTCAGATCAGCGGCACTGGCTTTGAGCGCCAAGGCGGCGTCCATGTCATTGGACAAAGCCTCGATGTCAGCATGCAACTCGTCGGACAAGGCGGTGATCGCAGCGTTCAGCGCGTCCTTGGCTGCATTCAGTGCGGCAGTTTGTGCGGCGTCCTTGGTGTCGACTGCTGTGGTCAGCGTGTTCAGGTCGGTGCGCAGTGTGGCGATGTCGGCGGCGTTCAGTGCGTCACCCGCTGTGCGGGCAATGATTTCAGCGGCCAACGCGTCGGCAACAACCGTCGTCGCTGCGCTCAGCGCGGCCTTGGCTGCATTCAGTGCGGCAGTTTGTGCGGCGTCCTTGGTGTCGACTGCTGCGGTCAGTGTCGCCAGATCAGCGGCCGCTTCGGCCACTGCGGCTGCGTTGGTCGCATCACCGGCCACACGTGCTGTCACTTCAGCGGCCAACGCGTCGGCAACAGCCGTCGTCGCTGCGCTCAGCGCAGCCTTGGCTGCATTCAGTGCGGCAGTTTGTGCTGCGTCCTTGGTGTCGACTGCTGCGGTCAGTGTCGCCAGATCAGCGGCCGCTTCGGCCACTGCGGCTGCGTTGGTCGCATCACCGGCCACACGTGCTGTCACTTCAGCGGCCAAAGCGTCGGCAACAGCCGTCGTCGCAGCGCTCAGCGCGGCCTTGGCTGCATTCAGTGCGGCAGTTTGTGCGGCGTCCTTGGTGTCGACTGCTGTGGTCAGCGTGTTCAGGTCGGTGCGCAGTGCGGCGATGCTGTTGGCGTTCAGTGTGTCGCCCGAGGTGCGGGCCGCAATTTCAGCGGTCAAAGCGTCGGCAACAGCCGTTGTTGCTGCGCTCAGCGCGGCCTTGGCTGCATTCAGTGCGGCAGTTTGTGCGGCGTCCTTGGTGTCGACTGCTGCGGTCAGTGTCGCCAGATCAGCGGCCGCATCGGCCACTGCGGCTGCGTTGGTCGCATCGCCGGCCACGCGTGCTGTCACTTCAGCGGCCAAAGCGTCGGCAACAGCCGTCGTCGCTGCGCTCAGCGCAGCCTTGGCTGCATTCAGTGCGGCAGTTTGTGCTGCGTCATTGGTGTTGACCTTCACAGTCAACGCGTCCAGATCTTCACGCAGCGTGGCTATATCGTCAGCGGTCAGCGCGTCAGCCGCTTTCAAAGCGTCAATTTCCGCCTTGAGCGCAAGTGCTTGAGCAGTGATGGTTTCACTCAGCGCGTCCACATCGGACTGGGCCGAATTGCCGGTTGCCAAGGCCAGAGTGCCCAAGCCCAGCAAACCACCCACAACGGCCCCAGCACCGAGGCCACCGACCAGGGTCCCCACACTCGAAGTAGCCGCCACAGAAACCGCAGAGCCCGCCGCCGCAGAAGAAGCCATGTCCACCAGAGGCGCAGCGATGCTGGCTTGGGCCATTTGCAGGGGTGCACCCGAATCGGAAACCACCTCACCGGCAACGCCTTCGCTCAGCGCCTGCTCGTCTTGGCCGTCTTGCAGATCGGTCTTGAGCTTGCGGGCCGCGGTGCGCGCTTTCAAACGCTCAATCGAATCCATCATCTGCTGCAATTCGGCCGCATTGGCCTGGGGGGCAGCCGCTGCCAACTGGGTGGCTTGTTGGGCGTTTGTGATTGCTGAATCACGGTTCTTCTTGGCCATACTCTGGGTTCTCCAATGGGTGAAAATTATTCGAGGCGTACGTTACAAAGTGCGATAATACCTCATCAATGTTGCATTTGTCTATTTTCTCAGTTGTGAACCTTTTGTCACTGGAAAACACAGTTTTGATATTTAGTTTAAAAATCTCAGATTTAAATATTTATGATTAAAAAAACCCAATTCCCACTGCTTTTCACGGTGTTGTTTTTCACCACCACAGGCCTGGTGCGGGCGCAAACCGCGCCCTGGTCTTTGGAGTCGGTGATGCGTGAGGCCGTGTCGCAGCATCCCGACGTACGCACGCGCTTGAGCGAGCGACAGGCGGCCAGCGACCGACTCGATGCCGCGCAATGGGCTCGGTTTCCCAGCTTTTCCACCCAGTGGCAGTCGGTGGGCTCCACCATGCCCTCTGTGGCCAGACTGGAGCAGCCACTTTGGGCCGGCGGTCGCATCGACGGGCAAATCAGCCTGTCTGAATCCGAACTGAAAGCGGCCGAGGCGGCCACCCAGACGACCCAACTGGACTTGTTGCAGCGCAGCGCTTCGAGTTACTTTGAATGGTTGCGTCTGAAAGCGCGTCTGGAAACCTCGCGCCAAAACGAATCCGAACTCGCGCGTTTGCTGAGCATCATCCAGCGGCGCGTGGCCTCCGAGATCAATCCCAAAGCCGATGAGTTGCAGGCCTCTTCTCGCTGGCAACAAGCCAAAACCGAACTGATCCAGACCGAACGCCAAATGGAGAATGCGCGTTTGGCTCTGGAGGAGTTGGTGGGCCAGCCGGTGTCAGACATCTTGCCGGTGCCGAGCTTGCCGACCCTGAGCGGGCTCTCGGAAGCCGAAGTGGTCGAGGCGGCCCTGGATTTTTCACCCGAGCGTGCCCGTTTGTTGTCGCAAATCGAACTGGCCGACAGCCAAATCAAACTGGCTCAGGCGCAGTTTTTGCCCACGCTGGTGGCCGGCTTGCAGACGCGCATTGGCAACATTGGCAACGCAGACCAGCGCAGCCAGGCTTATGTGTCCCTGCAGGCCCAGACGGGCGCAGGCTTGTCCACCTTGTCGAATGTTCGTGCCGCCACGGCCAAGAAGTCTGCCGCCCAAGAAGCGGTCGGGTCGCACGACAGAAAGCTCAAACAAACGGTGCGTGCCACATGGACCGAAATTTTGGCGCTGCAGCTGCAGCTGGCGCCCGTGCGTGAAACTTTGTTGTCGGCCTCGGAGATCGTGGACTCTTACCTGCGTCAATTTCAAGTCGGCCGGAAAAACTGGCTCGATGTGCTCAACGCCCAGCGTGAGCGAACCCAATCCGGTTATGCTTTGACGGACTTGGAATACCCGCTCATGCTGTCTCAGGTGCGCCTGCTGCTGCTGGCGGGCCGCTGGGATGACACCCACATGCGTCTGCGCACCCAGCCTTGACGGTTCGTCTTTCCTTTTTGCCCCAACTCGGTCTTTCCATGCCATCCAACTCCAGCCCTGTCGGGAATCACACCAGCTTTCACAACGACCCCGACATCTGCGCTTTGCTCTCGCGGCTGGCCGCGCTTCAGGGCCACGCCGTCCCCGTTCACCGTTTTGGCATGGTCGAACACAGCGCGGATGGGGTGGAAATCTCGGCGCTGCCCAGCACCGACAAATTGGTGGAACTGTGGCGCGCCCGTTTTGATGGCGCCGTGGTGAATTTCCTCCAGGTCAAAGACCTCCAGCCGGAGGCATTTCCCTTGATCTGGGTCTCCGCCGATGGTTTGGCGGTGCGTTTGGTGCGCGGGCGTTTGAGCAACGGCGACTGCTTGGCCGAAGATGCCTCGGCGCAAACCCACGAGATCCCACTCGAGACCCTGGCCAGTGGCACCCTGATTGCCCTGCTCGCGTCCCCGGTCAAACTGGCGGAGTCGACGGGTCCGCAAACCGCCACCGATTGGTTTATTTTTGCCATCCGCAGGCACCGCCGCATTTTCATCGACGCCATCTTTGCGACCTTCATCATCAGCACCATGGGCTTGCTGATTTCGATGTACACCATGCAGGTGTACGACCGCGTCATCCCGACCCGTGGCTTTTCGACTTTGTGGGTGCTGACCATTGGTGTGCTGGTGGGCATCGCCCTGGATTTCATCATGAAGGAGGTGCGCTCTTACATGGTCGATCGCGCCTCCAAGGCCATTGATTTGGAGCTGTCGGGCGTCTTCTTCGGCAAAGCCATGGACATCCGGATGGATGCTCGGCCCAACACCGTGGGCACGTTTGCCTCGCAGATTCGCCACTTTGAATCTGTGCGCACCTTCATGACCTCGACCACGCTTTTTGTCCTGGCCGATGCCCCTTTTGCCTTGATGTTCATTGGGGTGATGGCGCTGATTGCCGGTCCGGTGGCCTTGGTGCCCTTGGTCATGCTGCCCGTTTCCATTTTTGCGGGCCTTTATTTCCGCCGCCCGATCGAAAAATTGACCATGGAAAACATGGCCCTGTCAAACCGCAAAAATGGTTTTCTGATCGAAGCCGTCGATGGGATTGAGTCCATCAAAGCCGCCGGTGGCGAATGGAAAATGCGCGACCGCTACAACAAAATGACGGCCTCGATTGCCATCACCGAGCTGCGGATGAAGGAAGTCACCGCACGCTCGACCAGCACGGCCCAAGTCATTCAACAGTTGAATTTCATTGGCCTGGTGGCCGCTGGCGCTTATGGCATCAGCACCGGTCAGTTGACCATGGGGGCTTTGACCGCTTGCACCATCATCAGCGGCAGAGCCTTGGCCCCGCTGGCACAAATTCCCCAGTTGATTTTGCAATGGACCAACGCCAAGTCCGCCTTGAGCTCACTCAACGCCATCATGGCCATGCCCAATGACCGGCAGCAGGAGCAACGGCTTGTGGTGCCCGATGGGTGCAGCGGCCAGCTGGAACTGAAGGATTTGGTTTTTGGTTACGACAACGATCGCCCGATTTTGGAAGTGCCTTCCTTGACCATCCGGCCCGGCGAGCGTGTCGCGGTGCTGGGCTCCATTGGCTCCGGCAAATCCTCGTTGATCAAATTGTTGTCCGGGCTCTACAAACCCAAATCGGGCTCGGTCTTTCTCGATCACGTCGACATGGACCACCTGGCACCCGAATTTGTCCGTGAGCAGATTGGTTATTTGCCCCAGGATGTGCGCTTGTTCCACGGCTCCTTGCGTGAAAATTTGACGCTGGGTTTGCCCACGCCCAATGACAGTGTGGTTTTGCGCATGGCCCGCTTGACGGGCTTGGACAAAATCATTCAGAACCACCCCAAAGGACTGGAACTTGAAATCCACGAAGGCGGGCGTGGTTTGTCTGGCGGTCAACGCCAACTGGTGGGTTTGACACGCTTGTTGCTGGCACAACCCAAAATCATGCTGCTGGACGAACCCACCGCGTCCATGGACAGCAGGCTGGAGGCCAGCGTCATGAAGCACCTGTTCGAGGAGATCAATCCCGACTCGATCTTGCTGGTGGTGACGCACAAACCCGGTCTGTTGACGCATGTCGACCGGGTGATCGTTTTGGACAAAGGCCGCATCGTGGCCGATGGCCCCCGCGACAAGATCCTTGCCTTGATGCGCAATCCCCCCTCACTTTCTGATCGTTCGTCTGCACCGACCCCAGCGATCACGGCCACTGTATGAAATTATTCAAGTTCTTCACCACGTCTCAAGACAAATCTTCCGTTCTGCACGAATTGCGCAGCTCCCGCCTGGTCTTGAGCGTCACGGCCATGATTTTGGTGGTTGCTTTGACTTGGGCTTACTTTGCCAAGATCGACGAAGTCACGCGCGCGCCCGGCACCGTGATTTCGTCTTCCCGCACACAAATCATTCAGTCGCAAGATGGCGGGACCTTGGAGGCCTTGTACGTCAAAGAGGGGGACGTGGTCGAGATGGGGAAAATACTCGCCACGATCGACCAAACACGCGTTCAGGCCTCCTTTTTGGAGACCCGGGCCAAAGCGGCAGGCTTGGCGGCGACGTCTGCCAGACTCCGTGCGGAAGTCTTTGGCGGCAACCCTTCATTTACCAAAGAGACAGAGGATTACCCTGACTTTCGCGCAAACCAACTCGAATTGTTCAAAAAACGCCAAAGCTCCATGAACGAAGAGTTGGGTGCGCTCAAAAGCATGAAGAAGCTGGTCGAAGAGGAACTGGCCATGAACATCCCGCTGGTGGCCTCGGGCGATGTCAGCCGGACAGAAATCTTGCGTCTTCAACGGCAAGTGGCCGACATACAGTCCCAAATCACCAACAAAAACAACAAGTATTTCCAGGACTCTCAGGCGGAGCTGAACAAATCCGAAGAAGAGCTCGCCGCGGTCACTCAAATGATGGCGCAACGCAAAAACCTGCTGGACCAAACAGAGCTGCGCTCACCCATGCGCGGGATCGTCAAGAATGTGCGCATCACGACGCAAGGTGGCGTCATTCGGGCCAGTGAAGAGGTGATGCAAATTGTGCCCCTGGAAGACGACTTGCTGGTTGAAGCCAAAGTGCCGCCCTCGCAAATTGCGTTCATCCGCTTGGGCATGCCCGCCAACATCAAAATCGATGCGTACGACTACACCATTTATGGCGCGCTGCCTGGAACACTGGTGTTCATCAGCGCGGACACCTTGAGTGAAAATCTTCAGCAAGGCGAGCAGCCCTATTACCGGGCGCGAATCCGTGCCAACAGCAAAAACCTCAATGTCACCGGCAAGGGCGCGATTGAGATTTCGCCGGGCATGACGGCCAGTGTTGAGATCAAAACAGGCCGAAGAACCGTCTTGAACTACATCATCAAGCCTGTCATCAAAACCATCAATGAATCACTGGGCGAGCGCTGATCGGTGTTGAACAGGTGCAGCCGCCTCCCCCGGTGGGTTCATGAACCCGATCAAATTTGATATTTTTGTGCCGAGCCACAGCCATGGCTTGATGGTGGATGCCCGTGTTTTGAAAAAAGCCATCGGGGAAAAGCGCACACGCATCGTCTGTTTGCCTGCGCAGGCTTATCAAAAGTCCTCAGACGAAAACGTCCAGCCGAGTCAATTTGAGCCCTTTGGCGAGTCGGCCATTTTCGTTGAGAATGTGTTTGATCACCCGGTGTTGCAGCATTACCAAAGGGTTATTTTTGTCCCCAATCCCGAATGGTGTACCAGCAAAGTCACATTGAATGCCCAAAATGGGGTGACGGAGTTTTGGCACAAAACACAATTCGGGATGGACATTTTCAAGAAGCTCTTTCCAGGCAAACCTCACCATTTGATCGGATTCACCTCTTTCGCTTTGAAGGACTCCGCGCTCAATTTTGAATCCTGGGGGCATTTCAGCGGGAAATCAAAAACCCGTCACACCCAGGAACTGATGGACATCTGGCTGGAAAATCCAGCATTTCCCCCACTGAAAGTCCATTTTTACGACAAGAACATCGATGTTCCCGAATGGATTCCATTCAAGAATTTGAAGCTGCGCATGGGGTTCATGAACACGCCAGAATTGCAAGAAGTGGTCAGCCAGACCGGCATACACCTTTGCACGTCACAAATGGAAGGCTTCGGTCACTACATCAACGAAGCCCGCGCCCTGGGCGCACTGATCATTGCCCTGGACGCCCCGCCCATGAACGAGTTGATCGATGCCCACAGTGGCATCTTGGTCCAACCCGTTCGTTACCAAAAGCACAATCAAGGTGTGCAATTCATCGCCTCCAAGACAGGCCTTCAATCGGCCATCGAAACTGCGCTCGGACTGTCTGAAAAAGAAAAGGCCGCGCTTGGCCAAAATGCCAAAGCCAGGTATTTTTCTGAAAGGGAGACATTCCTCATGGCCATTCAGTCCCTGACCACATGACCCGGTTGCCCTCGCATGACCCTGTTGGCAGGGTCTGACCCCCGCACACCGGGGGTCCTCTGCATTCCAGGCCGTGCGCGAAGCACCGGCATTCTCCCTCCAAGACGTGAAGGTCCCACCTACAATGACCGGCATGAAAATCCTCTTCGTTGCCGACCCCCTCGAATCGTTCAAAATTTACAAAGACACCACCTTTGCCATGATGCGCGAGGTGCAACAGCGCGGGCACCAGGTGAGCGCTTGCGAGATGGCCGGTGTGCGCTGGCAACGCGGCGAGCCGGTCTCGGCCGTGGTGCGGGAGATTCGCCTGACGGGGGATGCCCAGGCCTGGTTTGTCGAGACCGGCAAGCCACGCGCCGCATTGAAAGATTTTGACGCGGTGATCATGCGCACCGACCCGCCTTTTGACAGCGAATACTTTTACGCCACCCACCTGCTGAGCCAAGCCGAGCGCGAAGGCGCCAAGGTCTTCAACAGCCCCGCCGCGCTGCGCAACCACCCCGAGAAGCTGGCCATTTTGGAGTTTCCGCAGTTCATCGCGCCCACGCTGGTCACCCGCAGCGAAGCCGACATCCGCGCCTTTCATGCCGAGCACGGCGACATCATCCTGAAGCCGCTGGACGGCATGGGCGGCATGGGCATCTTCAAGGTGGGGGCCGATGGCCTGAACCTGGGCGCGATCACCGAGACGCTCAACCAAGGCGGCGCACAGACCGTGATGGTGCAAAAGTTTTTGCCCGGCATCGCCCAAGGCGACAAGCGGGTGCTCTTGATTGGCGGCAAGCCGGTGCCGTTTTGCCTGGCCCGCATTCCCCAAGGTGGCGAGGTGCGTGGCAACCTGGCGGCCGGCGGCAAAGGTGTGGCGCAACCGATCTCGGCACGCGACCGCGAGATTGCCGAGGCGCTGGGCCCGATCTTGGTGGCGCGTGGCCTGATGCTGGTGGGCCTGGACATCATCGGCGACAGCCTCACCGAAATCAACGTGACCAGCCCGACCTGCTTTCAGGAGATCACCGACCAAATGGGCTGCGACGTGGCGGCGCTGTTTGTGGACGCGGTGGAAGCGGCTTGCGCCCGCTGAATCAAAACAGCTTGTCGGGCGTGTAGCGCAGGCCCAATGAGGTCCACGTATGCCGCCCGATGCCGCCGGGCTGGGTGCCACGCGTGATGTCCAGCTGGAACACGCCAGGGATCACCGAAAAACGCACCCCGGACTGCACAAATGGCTTTTGCCGGTCGTCGCCAAAGGCTTCTGCGATCACCATCACTTGGGGGTGGACCCAGTATTCGGCACCGCCGCCCCAGGTGGTCGAATTCAAACGGCTTTGTGCGTCCTGCACCCAACCAAGGTTGGCGTGAAACACCAGCTGGTCATCGCGCCTGGAGACCGACATGGGCAGGTACACAAAGGTGCTGCCCAGGTTGTTGGGGCCCGGCTGAGCCGCGGGATGCCAGACGCGGCCCACCGCCAGCCCCAAGCCCCAGTTGTTGCTTTGGAGGGGCCGCAGCAGGGTTTTGGCCTGCAGCACGCGGTCGTGCGTGTGGGCCTGCCCATCGGCCCTGAACTGGCCGCCACCGGCCGTGATCTCGAAGTTGCCCGTGGGGTTGCAAGCCGGCAAGGCCCAGTATTCAGACCGGTTGGCGTAGCTGCGGGTCCAGCTTTCCAATTGGCAAGAGCCTTCCGTGGTCAAACGGGCATCGTCGGTCATGAACGGGCGCGCCGCTTGGGCCGTGCCCACAGCGCCAGCCAGTGCGGCAAGAACCAGGATCAAAAAATGGATCTGCATGCCGCGATTGTAAAAAGAGGTCCGTGACGTTCCCATGAAAGCATCACACCCCCGTCAGCTCACCCGCTTCAAAGGTGTACACCCGCCCCGGCTCACAAGCCACCCAGGCCTCGTTGGTGGTCAGCGGCTGGGTGACGACCACGGCCACGCGGTCGGTCTCGCGGGTGTGTTCGGCAAAGTTCACGCTCAGGTCTTCGTCGCTCAAGGTCGCCTGGCTGAAGGGGTGGCGGCGCAGCACATGGTGCAGCTGGGTGCTGGCGTGCGCCCACAAGGCCTGGCCGTTGGACAGCAAAAAGTTGAAAGGCCCGTGCTGGGCGATGCGCGGCACCAGTTCGCGCAGCGTGAGCGACAACTCGTGCACGCTGGGCACGCTGGCGTGTGACTTGGCCAGCTCTTGCATGAGCCAGCAAAAGGCGCGCTCGCTGTCGGTCTGGCCCACGGGTCTGAAGTTGCCGTGCAGGCGCGGCGCAAAGTCCACCAGGTTGCCGTTGTGCGCAAACACCCAGTAGCGGCCCCAGAGTTCGCGCACAAAGGGGTGGCAGTTTTCCAGGCTCACCTCGCCTTGTGTGGCTTTGCGGATGTGGGCAATCACGTTGGTGCTTTGGATCGGGTAGCGGCGCACCAGTTCGGCCACCGGCGAGGTGCTGGCACTTTGGTGGTCCACCAGGTGGCGCACGCCGCGCCCTTCAAAAAAAGCGATGCCCCAGCCGTCGCTGTGGTGGTCGGTCACACCCCCACGCTGCGCGAAGCCGCTGAAGCTGAAGGTGACATCGGTGGGGGTGTTGCAGTTCATGCCGAGCAGCTGGCACATCGTTCAGCCTTTCTGGACGGCGGGCGCGGACATGAGCCAAGCCGGAATGATGGCCAGCGCGGTGAGCACCGCCAAAAACCAGAACGTGTGGTGGAAGGCCAGCAAACGGGCATGGGCATCGCCTGCGCCGAGCAAAGCCACGCCCATGGCGTCCAGCCGCCACTCCAGCACGATGGCGCACAGGCTCACACCGGCTGCACCCCCGAGCATGCGCAAGAAATTGACCACGCTGGCCCCCTGTGGGATCAGGTGCGCCGGCATGCCTTGCATGGCCCCGAGGTTGAGCGACGGCAAGATGAAGCCCAGGCCAATGCGGCCCACAATGGTCCACAACCACAGGGCCAGCAAGCCGCGGTCCGGATCGACCGTGCTCATGAGTGCAAACGAGCAGGTCAACAAAACCAGTCCCGCCAGCACCAGATAGCGTTTGTCGGTGCGGTCGGCCCAGCGCCCCACCAAGGTGATGGTGATGGCCAGCATGAAGCCGGCAGGCAAAAGCGCCGAGCCCACATAAGAGGCCGACAAACCCAGGCCAGTTTGCATGAACACCGGCAGCAGGTAGGTGGAGCCAAACAGCGCCGTGCCATAAATCACGGCCACCAAAGACCCCATCAGGAAACTGCGGTGGGTGAACACGCGCAAGTCCATCAAGGGCGCTTGCGCGCCGGTGGCGCGGTGTTGAAAGCGCCGCTGCAAACGCATTTGCCAGGCCACAAAGCACGCGGCCATGAAGGCCGCGCCCAACAGCAAGGGCAGGCCCTGCGCAGTACCCGACTCGCGCCAGACGACCATGCCATTGAGCAAGAGCACCGTGCCCAGCAGCGCCATCAACAGCCCCCACCAGTCCAGGCGACCTGAATCGGCATTGGCCTGCACGCCGCCGGGGGCGGTGGTGGGCACGTAACGCCGCGCCAGCCAGAGCGCCGCCAGCGCCAGCGGCACCACCATGAAGAAGATGGAGCGCCAGCCAAACACATCCACCAGCAAGCCGCCCACGCTGGGCCCAATGGCGGGGGCCAAGACCACGCCGGTGCCAAACAGGCCACTGGCGCGGCCACGCTCTTCCGGGGCGAAGGCGTTCATGATGATGATCACCGGGATCGGCTGCACCACGCCTGCGGCCAAGCCCTCGACGATGCGCGCCACCAGCACCCCGCTGAAGTCGTTGGCCAAGCCCCCGCCAATGCCACCGCCGAGCAACAAGAGCATGCAAATTTCGTAGGTGCGGCGGTACCCAAAGCGCGAGAGCAACCAGGGCGTGGTCAACATGGACACGGTCATCGCCACCATGAAGCCCGAGCTGACCCACTGCACCCGCGTCTGGCCCAGCGTGAAATGCGCGCTCATGTCGGGGATGGCCACGTTCATGATGGTGGACGACATGACCGAGGCCATGGTGCCCAACATCACCGAAAAGAGCAGCAGCCAGCGGTGGCGATCGCCATATCGGGCCTTGAGGGCCTGCAGGCTGTGGGTGTCTGGCGATGGCTTCATGCCGATGACGACGCCTGGACGCAGGCCCGGCAAATACAAGCCCGGTCTTTGGCCACGGCGGGCACTTGCTGCAACAGCGCTGCACTGAAGTGTTCACGCGTGCACCAGCAAGGCTCGGCCTGGGCTGTGGCATCTGCGCTGGCCATGGCGCAGCCATTGAGCGCGCCACACAAAGGGCAGCGGCAAGGGTCGGTGTTTGGCGGCTTGTGCATGCGCTGGAGTTTACGCCCCGCCGCCCCATGGGCCCCATGAAAAACGGCTCCCGAAGGAGCCGCTTTTCATGCCGTCCACGCCCATCAGGCCGCTTTGACCTTCAAGCGCGAAGCGTGCAGCAAAGGCTCGGTGTAGCCGGAGGGTTGTGCCTTGCCTTTGAAGACCAGGTCGCAAGCCGCTTGGTAGGCCGCCGATGTGGCGAAGTTGCCGGCCATGGGCTGGTAGGCCGCGTCGCCCGCGTTCTGCGCGTCGACCACAGCCGCCATGCGCTCCAGGGTGTGTTTGACCTGCTCTTCGGTCACCACACCGTGGTGCAGCCAGTTGGCCATGTGCTGGCTGCTGATGCGCAAGGTGGCGCGGTCTTCCATCAGGCCCACGCCGTGGATGTCGGGCACCTTGGAGCAGCCCACGCCTTGGTCCACCCAGCGCACGACGTAGCCCAAAATGCCTTGGGCGTTGTTGTCGAGTTCTTTTTGCTTGTCTTCGGCAGACCAGTTGGCGGCGTCGGCAGCGACCACCGGGAACTGCAGCAGTTGGTTGAGGGTTTCGTCGCGCAAAACTTTGGCGTCTTGTTTGGCCACCGCCTTTTCCATCTGCTTTTGCAGGGCAGGCACGTCCACCTGGTGGTAGTGCATGGCGTGCAGCGTGGCGGCAGTGGGGCTGGGCACCCAGGCGGTGTTGGCACCGGCCATGGGGTGGCCGATCTTGGCCTTCAACATGTCGGCCATCAGGTCGGGCATGGCCCACATGCCTTTGCCGATTTGGGCGCGACCGCGCAGGCCGCAGGCCAGGCCCACGTTGACGTTGTTCTTCTCATAAGCACCCAGCCAGGTGCTGTTCTTGATGTCGCCCTTGCGCATGACGGGACCGGCCAACATGCAGGTGTGCATCTCGTCGCCGGTGCGGTCCAGAAAGCCGGTGTTGATGAAAGCCACGCGGCTCTTGGCGGCGGCGATACAGGCTTTGAGGTTGGCGCTGGTGCGGCGCTCTTCGTCCATGATGCCCAGCTTGACGGTGGAAGGCTTCAGGCCCAGCACCTTCTCGACGCGGCCAAACAGCTCGTCGGCAAAAGCCACTTCGGCGGGGCCGTGCATCTTGGGCTTGACGATGTACACGCTGCCGGTGCGGCTGTTGCGCAAGGCGCTGGATCGGCTCTTTTGCAAATCGGCCAGCGCACAGGTCACGGTGATCATGGCGTCCAGAATGCCTTCGGGGATCTCATGGGTTTTGCCGTCCGCGCCTTGGTAAAGGATGGCGGGGTTGGTCATCAGGTGACCGACGTTGCGCACAAACATGAGCGAGCGACCGTGCAGTTTCACCGAACCCTTGCCGGTGGGCTTGGTGTACTCGCGGTCCGGGTTCATGGTGCGTGTGAAGGTCTTGCCGCCCTTGTGCACTTCTTCGCTCAAAGTGCCTTGCAAAATGCCCAGCCAGTTCCGGTAGGCCAGCACTTTGTCGTCGGCGTCCACCGCGGCCACGGAGTCTTCGAGGTCGAGGATGGTGGACAGCGCGCTTTCAGCGATCAGGTCGGATACGCCCGCTGGGTCGGTCTTGCCGATGGGGGTGCTCTTGTTGATCTGCAGGTCCAGGTGCAGGCCGTTGTGCACAAACAGCACAGACGCAGGGGCTTTGGCGTTGCCGGTGTAGCCCACGAATTGCTTGGCATCGGCCAAGGTGGTGTTCTTGCCGTTGGCCAAGGTCACGACCAGCTTGCCGCCTTTGACGGTGTAGCCCTGGCTGCCCACATGCGAGCCGGTCTTCAGAGGGGCTGTGCGGTCGAGCACGTGGCGGCAGTAGGCTATGACTTTGGCGCCGCGCAGGGGGTTGTAGCCCGTGCCTCCCTCTGGTGATTTACCGCAGCCATCGGCCTCGCTGATCGCGTCCGTGCCGTACAGCGCGTCGTACAAAGAACCCCAACGGGCGTTGGCGGCGTTCAGGGCGTAACGGGCGTTCAGGATCGGCACCACCAATTGCGGGCCGGCGAGCTTGGCCAGTTCGGCGTCCACGTTGGCGGTGGTGGCCTGGGCGTTCTTGGGTTCGGGCACCAGGTAACCGATTTGGCTCAGGTATTTGCGGTAGGCCTTCATGGCCTTGCCTGCGGCCACCGGGCCGGGGTTGGCGGTGTGCCACGCGTCCATGGCGGTCTGGATGCGGTCGCGCTCGGCCAGCAAGGCGATGTTTTTGGGGGCCAGGTCGGCCACGATGCTGTCAAAGCCCGACCAGAACTGGCCCTGGTCCACACCGGTGGCGGGCAGGAGGGTGTCGTTGATGAAACTCAACAAGGGCTGGGCCACTTGCAGCGTATGGATCGTGGTGCGTTCGGTCATGGGAGCCTCGGTCGGATGTTGAAAAAACGGTTTTTCAGGCAAGCTGCCCGCCTGTGGCGGTCAATGCCAAGCGGCCAGCAGCTTCTCCTTCAGACTTTATTCTAAGTTTCGGTGCGGATAAACATGGGAAAAATCCATTAACCCATGACTTTTTCACACAAATCATCCTGCTTACGCATAATCTTTGGCCATGGACAAACTCAAAGCGTTCGAGACCTTTGTCTCGGTGGCCACCAAAGGCAGCCTGACGGCGGCCGCCCGGGCAGAGGGCGTGGCCCCGGCCATCATCGGGCGGCGCTTGGACGCCC
This sequence comes from Comamonadaceae bacterium, assembly GCA_027485235.1. Classification (GTDB taxonomy): domain Bacteria; phylum Pseudomonadota; class Gammaproteobacteria; order Burkholderiales; family Burkholderiaceae_C; genus Limnohabitans_A. The sequence continues at coordinate 82,719 of JAIXRJ010000036.1, read as the reverse complement.
TGGAGGAACACCTGGGCGTGAAGCTGCTGGTGCGCACCACACGGCGCATCACACTCACCCACGAAGGCAGCGCATTTCTGGAAGATTGCCAGCGCCTGCTCTCGGATGTGACCAACGCGGAAGCCAGTGTTTCGGCTGGCGGCGTCAAAGCCAGCGGCCATTTGCGCATCACGGCCCCGGCCGGTTTCGGGCGCAGGCATGTGGCGCCCTTGGTGCCACCGTTTCGCCAGGCCCACCCCGATGTGACGATTTCCCTGAACCTGTCTGACCGCGTGGTCGACTTGGCCGGTGAAGGCTTTGACTGTGCCGTGCGCGTGGGCGATCTGCCCGACTCCTCGCTGGTGAGCGTGCGCATGGCCGACAACCGCCGCTTGTGCGTGGCCACGCCCGACTACCTGGCGCGGCGCGGCACGCCTTTGCAGCCTGCAGACCTGTTGCAACACGACTGCTTGACCCTGTCCAGCGATGCCTCGCAAACCCGGGGCTGGGCCTTCACCAGCGCCGACAGCGCCAACCCGGAAGTGGTGCACCTGCGCCCGGGGGGCCCGCTGGACTGCTCGGACGGGCAGGTGCTGCACGATTGGTGCCTGTCCGGTTATGGCATCGCCTGGCGAAGCACTTGGGAGGTCGAGGCCGAAATCCAGGCGGGCCAGTTGCTGGCGGTCCTGGAAGACTACGCCGCCCCGCCGAACGGCATCTATGTGGTGTTTCCTCAGCGCAAGCATTTGCCTTTGCGTGTGCGTTTGTGGATCGACCACCTCAAACACCACTACGGACAGGCCGATTTTTGGCACCGACCTGCACCATGAACCCCAAGGCCTGACCGGGGTCATCCCCGCCAAAAAACCCAGCTCACTTCTTCAGACACTCGGACATGAAGGCCTTGCGCTCATCGCCTTTTTTGCCGGTGGCTTCGGCATTGCAGCTGGTCATCTTGCTTTGCTGGGTTTCTTTTTTGTGGGCGCTCAAGCACTCTTTCATGAAGGCTTTGCGCTCATCGCCCTTTTTGCCATCGGCTTCTTTGTTGCAGGTCGCCATTTTGCTTTGCTGAGGTGTTTTGTCAGCGGCCACCGGATCGGCGGCTTGCACCCCAGCCGCGCCCAAAGCCAAGCCCAAAGCCACCATTGTCCAAGCATGTCGCATAAAAAGCCCCCTTGAAGGTGAAAAACAGAAAAAGGCCAAGTCGCATGGCCGACCCCAAAAGCATTAAGTCACGCCAAGCCCCAGACTGTCCACCGCGGCTTGTCATCCAATGTAAATAGGCGCACACAAGTTCTGCAGGCCCCCCAGACCCCGCGCTGACCCGTAAAATCGCGCCCTATGCTTTCAGCCAAACACCAATTGCTCACGGCCTTGGCCGCCGAGCTCGACAAAATTCAATCCGGCGCAGGGGCGCGTGCGGCCTTCGAATCGCCCAAAGTGGCGGCCCACGGCGATTTGGCCTGCACCGCCGCCATGCAACTGGCCAAGGCCCTGAAACAAAACCCCCGGCAGTTGGGCGAAACCTTGCGCGCCGCGTTGCTCAGCACCCCGGCCTTTGAGCGTTGGGTTGAGGCCATCGAGCTGGCCGGCCCGGGCTTCATCAACATCCGCCTGAAAGACAGCGCCAAACAAGCCGTGGTGCACGAGGTGTTGCAAGCGGCAGACGGCTTTGGTCAGCAGCCTGCACAGTCGGACAAAGTGCTGGTGGAGTTCGTCTCGGCCAACCCGACAGGCCCTTTGCATGTGGGCCACGGCCGCCAAGCGGCCTTGGGCGACGCCATTTGCAATCTGCTCGCCACACAAGGCCAGCAGGTCTACCGCGAGTTTTATTACAACGATGCAGGCGTGCAGATTGGCACGCTGGCCAAGAGCACCCAGATGCGCGCCCGTGGCGTACAGCCCGGCGACGAGGGCTGGCCCACCGACCCCGACAACCCCGAGAGCAAAGCGTTCTACAACGGCGACTACATCCAGGACATCGCCGCCGACTTTTTGGCGGGCAAAACCGTCAAGTCCGACGACCGCGAATTCACCGCCAGCGGCGATCTGAACGACCTGGACGGCATGCGCCAGTTCGCGGTGGCCTATTTGCGCCACGAGCAGGACCTGGACTTGAAGGCTTTCGAGGTGAAGTTCGACAACTACTACTTGGAGTCGAGCCTGTACACCAGCGGCAAGGTCGATGCGGCGGTGCAAAAGTTGCGCGATGCAGGCAAGACCTACGAGCAAGACGGCGCGCTTTGGCTCAAATCGACCGACTACGGCGACGACAAAGACCGCGTCATGCGCAAGGGCGACGGCACCTACACCTACTTTGTGCCCGATGTGGCCTACCACATCACCAAATGGGAGCGCGGCTTTTCGCGGGTGGTGAACATCCAGGGCACCGACCACCACGGCACGATTGCCCGTGTGCGGGCGGGCCTGCAAGCAGCCCATGTGGGCATCCCCGAGGGCTATCCCGACTACGTGCTGCACACCATGGTGCGCGTGATGCGCGGTGGCGAAGAGGTCAAGATCTCCAAGCGTGCGGGCAGCTACGTCACGCTGCGCGACCTGATCGAGTGGACCAGCAAAGACGCGGTGCGTTTCTTTTTGCTGTCGCGCAAGCCTGACACCGAATACATCTTCGACATCGACTTGGCGCTGGCCCAAAACAACGACAACCCGGTGTACTACGTGCAGTACGCGCACGCCCGCATCTGCTCGGTGCTGGCGGCCTGGAAAGAAAAAGACGGTGGCAACATCGCCAGCCTGACGCACGCCGACTTGAGTGCCCTGCAAAGCCCGCAGGCCCAGGCGCTGATGCTGGCCCTGGCCAAGTACCCCGAGATGCTGACATCGGCCGCCACCGACTTTGCGCCGCACGACGTGACCTTTTATTTGCGCGACCTGGCCGCGCAGTACCACAGTTACTACGACGCCGAGCGCATTTTGGTGGACGATGCAGCGCTCAAACAAGCGCGCTTGGCGCTGGTGGCGGCCACCGCGCAGGTGCTGCGCAATGGCTTGAAGGTCCTCGGTGTTTCCGCACCTCAAAAGATGTAAACCAAGATGAACACACATTCCCAGCGCGGCGGCACTTTCTTTGGATTCTTGATGGGCTTGGTGATCGGCTTGGGCTTGTCCTTGGCTGTCGCGGTGTATGTCACCAAAGTGCCCACGCCTTTTTCCAACAAAAACCAGCCCCGCTCCTCCGAGCAGGACAGTGCCGAGAGCCAAAAGAACAAAGACTGGAACCCCAACAACGTGCTGCAGCCCAAAGCGCCGGCCGAGGTGCCCATGCCCAGCACGAACAGCTCGGACGGACAGAACAAGTCGGCCGAGCACCTCATGGCCGAACCGTCCAAAGTCGACAATGCCCCCGCCGTCACGGCCGACCCCTTGGGCGATCTGGCCAAATCCAAACCAGGGTTCTCCATGCCCGCGCCAAGCACCAGCGGACCCGTCCCCTTTGACTATGTCGTCCAGGTCGGCGCATTTCGCAGCCTCAGCGAAGCCGATGCACTCAAAGCCAAACTCGCCATGATGGGTCTGGATGCCAAGGTTTCTGAGCGTGAACAAGGCGGCCGCACGGTTTACCGCGTACGCTTGGGGCCTTTTGACAACAAAACTGTGGCTGAAAAAACAAGCACCAGTTTGGAGGGCAACGGCATTGAAAACACCTTGATCCGGGTGCAACGCTGAGCCCACCGGCCCCTTCGAATCCACACGAGGAGTTCCCATGAAACGCCGTTATTTTTCTGCTGTCCTGATCGCCGCCTCCGCCTGGCTCAGCCAAACCTCCGCCTGGGCGCAAGCCTTGTTCAGAGCCGGCAAGGATTACCTGCCGCTGGAGCGCCCCGTGGCCACCGAAGCGGGCAACGGCAAGGTCGAGCTGATCGAATTCTTTTGGTACAGCTGCCCCCACTGCAACGCCTTCGAGTTGCCATTTGCCCAATGGGTCAAGAACGCCCCCAAGGACGTGGTGGTGCGCCGCATGCCCGTGGCCTTCCGCGAAGACTTCGTGCCCCAGCAGCGCCTGTTTTTCACGCTCGAAGCGATGAACCTGCTGGAGTCCCTGCACGCCAAGGTGTTCGCCGCCATCCACGTTGAAAAACAAAGCCTCAACACCGACGCGGCCATCACCGACTGGGTGGCCAAACAAGGCGTGGACAAAGCCAAATTCACCGAAACCTACAAATCGTTTGGCGTGGCCAGCAAGCTCAAGCGCGCTGTGCAGCTGCAAAACGACTACAAAGTCGAGGGTGTGCCTTCCTTGGGCATCGCCGGGCGTTTCTACACCGACGGCTCGCTGGCCGGCAGCATGGAGCGCGCACTCAAGGTGGCCGAATTCCTGCTGGCACAAACCCGCACACGCACCTGATGACGGTGTGCGCCATCGGCGCCACAGCCCGCCCGGGAGCGCCCGCGGCGGGCTTTTTTGGATCAGCACACGCCAGCCCACAACGGTCTGGCCAGGCTTGCCCCTACAATTCAAGCGTCATTCTCAGCAAGATTCATGCCTTTTCAAACCTTCCTCCGCTTCTCCACCCGCATCGCCTGCACAGTCCTGGGCCTGGGCTTGCTGGGCGGGCCCGTGCACGCGGAGAAGGCCGACAAGGACAAACCCATGAACATCGAGGCGGACAATATGCGCCACGACGAGGCCAAAAAGACCACCCAATTCATCGGCAACGTGGTCGCCATCAAAGGCACCATGGTCATGCGGGCCGCCCGCATGGAAGTGCAAGAGGACGGTCAAGGCCAGCAAACCGCCTATTTCTGGGCCGCCCCGAAAGAACGGATTTTCTTTCGCCAAAAGCGCGAGGGCGTCAACGAATACACCGAAGCCGAAGCCGAAAGTGCCATCTACAACAACCAAGCCGACGTGATGACCTTGATTGAACGTGCCGAAGCGCGCATCTTGCGCGGCACCGAGGTCAGCAACCAGATCACCGGCCAAAAGATCGTCTACAACAACACCACCGAAGTGATGAACGTTGATGGGCAAACCAAAGGTCAGCCCGGCAACCAACGCGGCGAGCGCGTGCGCGCGGTGCTGACGCCGCGCAAGGACGCCGCCTCTGCACCCCCTTCTTCCACGAGCACTCCCATGCTGCGGGTCAGTCCCAGTCTGGGTGAAGGCCAAAAGCCATGAGCGACAGCCCCACCAGCCGTCTGCAAGCGCTGCACCTGAAAAAATCCTACGGCAGCCGCCAAGTGGTGCACGATGTGTCGATGACCGTTTGCAAAGGCGAAGTGGTGGGCCTGCTGGGGCCCAACGGCGCGGGCAAGACCACCTCGTTTTACATGATCGTGGGTTTGGTGCGCGCCGATGGTGGCCAGATCCTGATCGATGGGCAAGACGTGTCGCGCATGCCGATTCACAAGCGGGCGCGCATGGGCTTGTCGTATTTGCCGCAAGAAGCCTCGATCTTTCGCAAACTCTCGGTGGCCGACAACGTGCGCGCCATTTTGGAATTGCACACCGATGCGCAGGGCCACTCGCTCGGGCACGACGAAATTGAAAAGCGCCTGACCGCCCTGCTCACCGATTTGCGCGTGGACCACCTGCGCGACTCGCCCGCCCTGGCCCTGTCGGGCGGTGAGCGCCGCCGGGTGGAGATCGCCCGGGCGCTGGCCACCGATCCGCGCTTCATCTTGCTGGACGAGCCTTTTGCGGGCATTGACCCGATCGCCGTGATCGAGATCCAGCGCATCATCGCCTTCCTCAAGCAGCGCGGCATTGGCGTGCTGATCACCGACCACAACGTGCGCGAAACCCTGGGCATTTGCGACCACGCCTTCATCATCAGCGACGGTCATGTGCTGGCCCAAGGCACCCCGGAAGAGATCGTGGCCAACGCCGATGTGCGGCGCGTCTATCTGGGCGAACACTTCCGAATGTGATGCCCCCTGACTTGACACCCGACTTGCGAGCTGCAGCGTGAAACCCGGTCTGTCGCTGCGCATGTCGCAGCACCTGGCGCTGACGCCCCAGCTGCAACAATCGATCCGCCTGCTGCAGCTGTCCACGCTGGAGCTGACGCAAGAAGTCGAGCAGATGCTCGACGAAAACCCTTTCCTGGAGCGCACCGACGAGGAAGCGCCGCAAGAAGCCTTTGGCCTGGACCAATCCGACACCCGCGTGAGCCTGGGCGACCGGGTGAGTGAAAGCGCCAGCGAATCGGGCGGCGACGATGGCCCGGGCGACGACAGCGGAGAAGCGGTGACCGATGTGGCCGACAACTGGGACGGCGACGGAAGCGTCGAGATGCGCCCCGACGACAGCGAATGGGGGGGTGATGCCGGTGCGCGCCAAAACAAGGGCGACGACAGCGCCGATGCGGTCGACCTGGCCCGCAGCTTGGGCTCGCTCACCGATTTTTTGCACCGCCAGGCTTTGTCGCTGCGCCTGTCCGAGATCGACCGCGCGGCGCTGCGCTTTTTGATCGAGTCGCTCAACGACGATGGCTACCTGAGCGACAGTCTGCCCGAGCTGGCCGAGAGTCTCGCCGGCAGCGATGACCTGGCGCAACTGGAGGAGCTGGTGCACCGCTTCACGGTGGCGCTGGGCTTGCTGCAATCGCTGGAACCCGTGGGTGTGGGGGCCCGCGATTTGGCCGAGTGCCTGCGCATCCAGCTCAAGGCCTTGCTGCAAGACGACCCGACCCACGCGACCCTGCAAGCCGCGCTCAAGGTCTGCGCTCAACCCATGGCGCTGTTGGCCAAGCGCGACTTCAAACGCCTGGCCGGTCTGACCGGCGAAAGCGAAGCGCTGATCAAGGCAGCCATCCCCTGGATTGCGCGGCTGGAGCCCAAGCCAGGCCGCCCCTTTGTGCAGGCCGAGCAAAACATCATCGTGCCCGACGTGATCGTGACCCCCCTGCGCAAAACCGGCGCACCCCAATTCCGCATCCAGCTCAACCCCGATGTGATGCCCAAGCTGCGCGTGCACGAGATCTATGCCAACGCCCTGCGCGGCGGCAAAGGCGAGTCGCACGCCGGCCTGCAGCAGCGCTTGCAAGAAGCGCGCTGGTTCATCAAAAACATCCAGCAGCGGTTTGACACCATCTTGCGCGTGTCCTCGGCCATCGTGGATCGGCAGAAAAACTTTTTGCTGCAAGGCGAGCTGGCCATGCGCCCCCTGGTGCTGCGCGAGATCGCCGACGAGCTGGGCCTGCACGAGTCCACCATCAGCCGCGTGACCACCGCCAAATACATGGCCACACCCCAGGGCACGTTTGAGCTGAAGTATTTCTTTGGCTCGGGCCTGGGCACCGACAGCGGCAATGCGGCGTCGAGCACCGCGGTGCGGGCACTCATCAAGCAATTTGTGGTGGCTGAAAAACCCGCCAAGCCGCTCTCGGACAACCAGATCTCGGAGATGCTGAAAGAGCAAGGCATCGACTGCGCCCGCCGCACCGTGGCCAAATACCGCGAAGCCCTGAAGATCGCGCCCGCCAACCTGCGCAAAACACTTTGAGAAACCTGCTGCCGTGAACTCACTCCAACTTTTCATGCCCTGCGCCGCCGGCGTTGAAGGCTTTTTGGCCGACGAGGTCCACCAGATCACCGGCCTGACCGGACAAGACCTGCTGACCGGCCGCGGCGGTGTGATGGCCCGCGCTTCGTGGCGCGATGCCCAGCGCATCAACCTGCACAGCCGCCTGACCCAGCGCGTGCTGGTGCAACTGTCCGAGACGCCCTACCGCAACGAAAACGACCTCTACCAAGCCGCCAGCGCCGTGGCCTGGGAAATCTGGTTCACGCCCCAACAGACCTTCAAGATCGAGATCACCGCGCAGCACAGCCCGCTGACCAGCTTGAACTTTGCCGCGCTCAAGATCAAGGACGCGGTGGCCGACCGCTTTCGCGCCAAGCGCGGCGAGCGCCCCAGCGTGGACACCTCCTGGCCCGATGTGCGCATCTACGCCCATGTGACGCCGGAGACCCTGAACCTGTACATCGACACCTCGGGCGAGCCTTTGTTCAAGCGCGGCTGGCGCACCGACAAGGGCGACGCGCCCTTGAAGGAAACCCTGGCCGCGTCCATGATCGCCGCCAGCGGCTGGGACGCCACCGTGCCTTTGTACGACCCCTGCTGCGGCAGCGGCACCATCCCGATCGAGGCGGCGCAAATCGCTTGCGGCATCGCGCCGGGACTGCAACGCCGGTTTGGCTTTGAAAAATTGCTGCCTTTCCAGAACCACGTTTGGCAAGGCCTGATCGAAGAAGCCCGCGACCTGGAACACGAACCGACCGCGCCGGTTTTTGGCAGCGATGTGGCCTTCCGCATGGTGGACTTTGCCGAGCGCAATGCCGAGCGCGCAGGCGTGTCGGGTGTGGTGGAGTTCCGGGGAGGCGATGCCCTGCAACGCATGCCGCCCAGTGAAACCCCCGGCGTGATGCTGCTGAACCCGCCCTATGGCGAGCGCATTGCCGCAGCCGGTGTGGCCGGGCGGGGGCGTGACAGCTTCCAGCCCGGCGCGCTGGCCGATGCGCGTTCAAGTGCCCGCGCTGCCGACCAGAGCCACCACCGCGAAACCGCGCAGGTTGACGACGGCGGCGACTTCTTTGCCCAGCTGGCCAGCCACTGGAAGAAAAACTACAGCGGCTGGAGCGCCTGGATGCTCACGCCCGACCTGAAACTGCCCGGCAAGATGCGCCTGAAAGAATCGCGCCGCGTGCCCATGTGGAACGGCCCCATCGAATGCCGCCTGTTCCGCTTTGACATGGTCAAAGGCAGCTTGAAGCGCGGCGCCAACGAGTCCCCCGCTGCATGAAGTGCGTGCTGGACACCAACATCGTGCTCGACTTGTGGGTGTTTCACGAACCCCGCGCCGAGGCCCTGCGCTTGAGCCTGGAGGTCGGTCACACACACTGGCTGGCCACGGCGGCCATGCGCGAAGAGCTGGCCCGCGTGCTGGCCTACCCGCCAATCGCCCAACGCCTGACGCAGCGCGAACTGCCGGCGGACACCGTGCTCGGCCACTTTGACCGCTGGGCCCAACTGCGGCCCGATGCGCCCAAAGCGCCTTACGCCTGCAAAGACCCGGACGACCAAAAATTCATCGACCTGGCCGTGCAACATGCCGCCGCTTTGCACAGCAAAGACAAACAGGTGCTGTGCATGCGCAAGCGCCTGGCGCGCTGCGGCGTGGCGCTCAACCCACCCGCCTGAACACCCCGCCCTGCTTTGCCACCCCGGTCAACCATGGGGGTCTGCCCCCAATGAACCCATCCAGCCGTGGCCAGCGCGGCTCACAGCGGCATGGCCAGCAAAACGCCTGCGCGCAGGTTGAGGCGTTTGTTGGCGCCTTGGTCGGCGCCCTCGGACAGCCGCACACAGGCCAGCTCGGGCGTCAGGCTCAAGCCTTTCCAGTGCAGGGTTTGGCTCCCGCTCAGTTCCAGCAGGCGACCGTGAGGGGCGTTGAGCGAGGGGCTGTAGGCCCCCACGCTCGTCAAGACCGTGCCCACATGCAACTTGACTTGCAATTGCCGCTCGGCGTCCATCCAACCCAGGCTCAGCACACGCGAGCCCGAACCCTGCGCTGGCCCCACCCAGCGCGCCCCTTGTGTGTAGCCCTGGCGGTAAACCCCGTTCACAAAGCCCGCAAAGCTCGGCTTGCTTTCCCAGGGCAAGCTGTAGGCATTGGCATCCGTCCACTCGGCAAACACCCGGTAACGGCCGTTGGCATACGTCTTTTCTGCGCCCCACAAACTCATGAACTTGGATGGCAAGGGAAGCCGCCCCGCCGCGTCTTCACCCATCCACTGCGTGTACGCAGCGCAGTGGCCCCACGACGCGGGACAAGCCACCCGCACGTCGTAGCCCGCAATCTGGCCACTGCTGTCCTCCGGGTCACCCGGGTTCTGGTTGACCTCTTGGCCCCAAAACGCTTTGGCAAAATTTGCGACACCGTTTGGACGTCCCGCGCCACCGGTTTGCAAGCCACGGCTCAAGCCCACCTCCAGCCAGGGCTTGGGCTTCATGGTCAAACGCACGCCAGAAAACAAGAACCCCTGGGCTTGCTGGGGCACCACGATCGGGTCCTGCGCCTTCGCCACAAACACATCCAAGTTCCAAGGCCCCATCCATGACAACCAAGGGCTGTCCGACGCCTGCACCGACGCACGCTGCAAACCCACACCCGTCCACGGCGGGCTGTTGTGCCCGTTGACCAAACTGCTCTGCCAGCCCGGGCCCCACCAGTTCTGACGAGAAAACGCCTGCACACTCCAACCGCCCCAAGCCAGCACCGCCTCGCTGCCCTGCGCTCGCCACTGGTAGGCCGCCTCCGTCGGTGCACCGGCCAACTGTGCCGGCATGGAATGGGCATTGGCCTCCCAGCTCAAGCCCAAACGGCCCGCCAGCGACACCTCGCTCTCGGCCCAACGCGCTTCTGCCGAAGACCACTGCGCACTGCTGCCCGGTGTGTAGCGCTCGCCGTAGCCCGGCAGCCCCTCGGCCGCAGCCCGCACATGCAGCAGCACGCGCCCACGCGAGCGCAGCGCGTCCAACTCTTGGAGGACAAATCGGCGGGACGTCTGCGCTGCATCCGCGTTGGCGGGCAGTACCAGCTGATCCAGCGCCTGCTGCACCGCCGCCGCAGGCAAAGGCCAGTGCGACACCGTCAAAGGCAAGCCGCTCTCATCGACCAACCACTGCAAATGGTGGCGCGCCTGCCAAGTGGGTGTGTAGGACACACTGGCCGGCGTCTGGGCATGCGCAGCCCAAGCCATCAACATCCCATGAAAAGAAAGAATTTTTTTAAACATGGCAAAGCCAATTCATGGCAAGCAGGCCCGCAGGCCCTGTTGCGTTTGTGACGGCTGGCTGGCGGGTCACAGCTTCGCCGTCCTCTCGTTTTCCATCCACACCCAATCGACCACCTCGCCATCGGGTTGGTAACCCGGAACCAGCTCTTTCAAAAGACCCCGGATGTACGGCACGTCGCTCAATTCCAACGCCAAGCTCAAGGCCTGCAGCTTGTCGTGCAACGCGTCCCATGGCAAAAATTCTTCGTGCGCCTTCATGATGCGCGGGTGGTGGGTGGGCAGGGGGTTGTCGCCGATCAACAGCTCTTCGTACAGCTTTTCACCGGGGCGCAACCCTTTGACTTGGAGCTCGATGTCGCCATGGGGGTGCGTTTCGTCCTTCACGGTCAAGCCCGACAGCACCACCATGCGGCTGGCCAAATCCATGATCTTGACCGGCTGACCCATGTCCAGCACATACACATCGCCGCCGGTGGCCATGGCGCCGGCTTGGATCACCAACTGAGCCGCCTCCGGAATGGTCATGAAATACCGCGTCACATCGGCGTGTGTCAGCGTGATCGGACCGCACGACTTGATCTGCTGACGGAACAAAGGCACCACCGAACCCGAAGACCCCAGCACATTGCCAAAGCGCACCATGCTGAATCGCGTTTGTCCGCGCTTGTGCTTGACGTTTTCTGCATGGGCCTGCAAGACCATCTCGGCCAGGCGCTTGCTCGCGCCCATCACATTGGTGGGCCGCACCGCCTTGTCGGTGCTGACCAGAACAAAATCGGCCACCCCATGCAAGGTGGACTGTGAAGCCAAGGTGTGCGTGCCAAACACGTTGTTGCGAATGCCCTCGGCCGGGTTGTGTTCTACCAGCGGCACATGCTTGTAAGCCGCCGCGTGGTAAACCGTCTCAGGCTTCCAGGTGCTCAAGATTTCGCCCATGCGCACCGCATCGCACACACTGGCCAGCAAGGGCATCAACTCTACCCCGCTCTCCAACTCATCGGCCACCAAACTCTGCAACTCTTGATGAATCGCATACAGCGAATACTCGCTGAACTCCACCAACAACAACTTGCGGGGCGCGCAGCGCAAGATTTGCCGGCACAGCTCCGAGCCAATCGAGCCGCCCGCCCCGGTCACCATGACCGTCTTGCCGGTCACCGTTTTGCCCATCATCAGCGGGTTGGGGGCCACGGGGTCACGGCCCAACAAATCCTCCAAGTCCAGCTCTTTGAGGTCAGACGCTTTGACACGCCCTTCCACCAAGTCATACAGGCGAGGCAAAGTGCGCACATTCAGGTGGAGCTCACCCAACAGCGCCAAAATCTCATTGCGCCGCTGGCGACCTGCCGATGGAATGGCCAGCAGCACCAAGGACACGCCCTTGGTGTTGATCAGCTTGGGGATATCGCCCACACCGTGGATGCGAATCCCATTGAGCACTTGACCATGCAATCGCTCATCGTCGTCCAGATAGCCCACCACGTTCATCTCTTGGCTGGCGGCCAAACCCGAAGCCAACTGCCGGCCTGCGGAACCCGCACCAAAAATCAAAACCTGCGCCGCAGCTTTGCCTGAGACCATGTCGCGGTACATGCCGCCCAACCAATAGCGCACAGCCGACCGGCTCAAGCCCACCAACAGCAACAACAAGAGCGGCTGCGTCACCCCCACAGAACGCGGCACACCCGGCAAACCGATCACGCTGTAAACAAGACCGAACACCAAGCCGTACAAGCCCACCGCACGGCCCATGGCAAATATGGCATTCAAGCCCGCATAGCGGAAGATGGCCCGGTACAAACCGAAATGCACAAACAAGGGAATGGCGACGCCCACCGACAAAACCAGCGCATGCCACGGCAAGTCGGTCAGCGACAAGACCCGCTCCAAACGCAAGCTCATGCTCAGCCAGAGGGTGAACACGCACAAAAGCACATCCAAGCCCACGGCCACACCCCTTTTTAAGGTACGCGGCCATGACAACAACCATTGGGGAATTTTGTGGGTGAACATGAGCATTAGGGAAGTTCGGCGACTCAGTCACCGTTTAAAAAATACTGTGCAGAACGAAACGATGTGGCGATCCATCCGCCACCTGCCATCCCGGGCCAGACCCGGGATCCATTCCCGCCATACCTGAACTGCCCCTCTCCGCTCGCAATGGCGAGCGCTTAGAGATCAGCTTGATGAATGCGTGCGAAGTCAATCTTTCAGCGCGTTATCAATTCGCGTCTGCCAGCCCGCGCCCGTCGCCTTGAATGCCGCCATGACAACCGGAGACAAGCGGATGGTCGTTGGTTGATTGGTGGGGGCTTTCTGACGACCTCGACGTGCGCGCTCGTTCAGCTCCAGCAGGCCACCGTAAAGCGCAGGATCTGACCCCAGTTCTTTCTTCATGCCGTCATCGCGAGGCACGAACTTAAAAACCCACTTCTTTCTGATGTCGAACCGCCAGAATGATCACGTACTGCGCGTCCAAACGGTATCTCGCTATGTAGCCACTGTCACCGAAATCGATGATCCAGTCACGAAACTCATCGTCCATGTCCGGGACGGGCCTGCCCATGCCAGGCTGTAAAGAAAGCACTTTCACATCTTGACGAATGGCCGTCACCGCCCGTTTTGCCGCATCCTGATTTTTAAGGGCCAGAAATCGATAGAGCCTCTGTACATCGAGCAAGGCCTGGGGCGACCAGATCAGCTGCGGCATGGTGGCGGATCAACGTCGTTGCCCTGTTCCAACTGAACCAACCATGCTTCCGCTTGATCAGCCGTCACATGGAGATCGGTGGCGCGAAAGGCCTCCCACGCCTGAAGGGCATCCTGACGAAACGTTTCCCGCTTCTCTTCACGGTCCACATATTGTTGGATAGCCTCACGCATCAGCCAGTGAGGCGTACGCTGGCGCGCTTCTGCCAGTCGCTTAACGCGGGCCCTGGTGACTTCGTCGATCTTGATCGCTATGGGTCGAGCGGCTGCAACAGACATGTGCATCTCCAAAAAGTATGTATGGGTAATACCTAACGATACCACCCCCGACAACCGTCGCAAGCGATACCCCCGACAGAACCAATCAAAGAGCCAACCAAGAATTACCGCCCGGCTCGGGATCCATCCAGCCCGGTCATCCCGGGCCCGACCCGGGATCCGTCCCCGTCACCACTGCATTGCACGCTTCGCTCTCAATGAAGAGGCTGACCCTTTCCTTCAGCGCACCCCCGCCACCCCCGCCACCCGCCGCACCATCTCACACGTCTTGTCCACCTCGGCCTGCGTCAACGTCGGGTGCACCAAAAATAGGATGGACGTCTCGCCCAAGGCCTTGGCCACAGGCAATCTCTCTGCAGGTCGCCAGCCGGTACCGTCGAAAGCCTTTTCCAGATACACCTCGGAGCAAGACCCCTGGTAACAAGGCACGCCCTCGGCGTTGATCGCCTCGACGATCCGGTCACGCGACCAACCCGGGGCCAGGCGCTCGGCCTGCCGCTTGCACTTCACATCACCTGTGCGCAAGTGCGTATTCGCGCGCCGTTGGAAGAACGCGCGGCAATGTGGCTGGCAACGGACGGGTAAGCTCCCATCCCAAACAAGCCAACCAAATCGCTCTCGGTATGGGTTTTCTCGCCGTCCGGCGGCTGATGCCCAAGGCCTCTGCCGCTGTACTCAGTGACAAGCCACTGCGATACATCCACCCATCGAACATCTCGTGACTCACCAGACCGGCTTGCTCCTTTGCCCATGCATAAACATTGTCGGGCCCCAACTCGGCATCGAACCACTCAATGGAGTGGCCCCATTCAGCGACATGCACCTTGGAGAAAACCTGTGTGCAGCAACGCCTCCAAATCGGGAGATTTGCGCAGCACATGGCTCACGTCCACATCCAATACTTCGCCCGTACTCCATGATGTTCGAAGACGTCCGGGCTCTAAAGCCCCAACACCTTGCAATTTAGGATGAAAAAAATCGGTCATAGATTGGATTAACTGGGATCTGACCCCAATTAAAACTATGCGATGGCTGAGAGGCCCTTTTTCTGGATCACCGTCAGCAATCGCAAAGCTGGACCACCTGGCTTCTTGACACCACGCTCCCAATCGGACACCAAATTTTTAGAGACATTCAAATAACGTGCAAACACAGGCTGAGAAATGTGTTCCCTTGAGCGAATCTCCTTGATCTCCTCTGGCGCAAAAACGTGAACAGGCGTCAGACAAGCATCATCGAAATCTCGCATCGTCTGCTTATCCAGCGCGCCGATCTCATGCAAGGCCTCCACCGTTTCGTGGATGGCGGCAAAAGCTTCACTGCGGTATTTCTTAACCATCTTTCATCACCTCTTCAAATTGACCGTTTTCAATCAGCAAGCGAATTTGTTCGTCTGACAAGGCAAGCACCAGCTTGGCCGCACGCTTGAACTGCTCTGCTTCATCGTCTCGGATATTGCCAAGATCACTTTTCGGAAAACCATATACAAAAAACGACTTATCTCCCCTCCGATACAGCACGATGCTTCTGTAACCTTTGGATTTGCCTTCCCCAGGTCGGGCAATTCTCTGCTTGATCACACCGCCACCAAGGTCGGCATCAACCAAACCCTTTTCCGCACGGTCCACAGCCTCCAACAGCACATCTGGCGTGATCTTTTCCTTCCGAGCAAAACGCCCGAACCATGCATTCTTAAAAATTCGCATGTCGATAACTTCCAGATCCAACTGACTTTATCACACATAGTGTGATTGAAAATAACGACCTCTGGCAAAGAAGCCTCACGCCCCCCCCGCCACCCCCATCACCCGCCGCACCACCTCACACGTTTTGTCCACCTCGGCCTGCGTCAACGTCGGGTGCACCAAAAATAGGATGGACGTCTCGCCCAAGGCCTTGGCCACAGGCAATCTCTCTGCAGGCCGCCAGCCGGTATCGTCGAAAGCCTTTTCCAGATACACCTCGGAGCAAGACCCCTGGTAACAAGGCACCCCCTCCGCATTGACTGCCTCAATGATCCGATCCCGACTCCACCCAGACGCCAACGCTTCAGGCTTCACATAGGCATAAAACTTGTAATGCGCATGCACGCACCCCTCACTGTTCCCCCGAACACAACGCATGTATCCCCCACCTGTCATCCCGGGCTTGACCCGGGAACCATACCCATCACACCCCGCACACCCCAAACCCGGCACCCTCAACGCCGCCAACCCAGCACAAGCCGCCCCGATCGCCTCAGCATGCCTCGTCCGCGCAGCCGTCCACTCAGCCATGCGCCCCAGCTGAATCCGCCCAATCACCGCCTGCATCTCCAACATGCGCCAGTTGGTGCCAAAGCTCTCATGCAACCACCTGAACCCTGGCGCATGCTGCCGCTCATACACCGCTTCGTAACTCTTGCCATGATCCTTGTAAGACCACATGGCCCGCCACAGCGCCTCATCGTTGGTGGTGACCATGCCGCCCTCGCCGCCCGTGGTCATGATCTTGTCCTGGCAAAAACTCCAGGCCCCCACATGGCCAATGCTGCCCACCGGCCGCCCCTTGTAACGCGCCCCATGCGCTTGCGCGCAATCCTCGATCACCTTCAAGCCATTTTCAGCCGCCAGCGCCATGATCGGGTCCATGTCGCACGGCCAACCCGCCAAATGCACACACACCACCGCCTTGGTCCGGGGCGATAACACCGCCGCGATCGTGCGCGCCGACACATTGCCGCTGTCCGCCTCTACATCCGCAAACACCGGCACCGCCCCCGCATTGACCACACACGAAATCGAGGCAATGAAGGTGCGCGGCGTCACCACCACCTCGTCCCCCGGGCCAATGCCCAAGGCTTTCAGCGCCACATCCAGCGCCAGCGTGCCATTGGCCAGCGCCACGGCATGCGCCGTGCCAGACCACGCGGCAAACTCTTTTTCAAAAGCACGGGTCTCGCTGCCCGTCCAATAGTTCACCTTGTTGGACATCACCACGCGGTGCACCGCGTCGGCCTCTTCGGGGGTGAAACTGGGCCAGGGGGAAAACTTAGTATTCAGCACAACTATCCCAATCAGAAATTATTTCAGCAAGCTCGACACAAGTCACGAAAGTGAGCAATCTTTACTTCCTGCTCGGAGATGAACTCAAGTGGTTCTGGGCTCCACGAATCAGTGGGCATGATCTTGCAAATGGAATGGTCTTCTTCGAACACCATGCGATTCACTTTGGCACTTGAATCAAAGAAAGGCTGAACAATTTTCTGCGCATGCTCATCTTTCACATTGCATGTCAGCAAACGACTCATGAAATTTGTTCGATCGTTTCTGGTCTGATGCGGAAAAAAATTCTGTACAGAATAGGAATAGCCAAAGGTTGACGAAATCATTGTGAAGGGGAACATGAAAATGCTCATGTAACCTTCATATGCATAGTCGATGTTGAAGAATGAGCCAAGTTTTCCAAGTTGTTTCTTGATCCTGACATCACCTACTGGCGCTTGCCAAACGGAGTTCGCGCCATGGAAAGTATTCACACCATCTTCGAGTTTCAAGTTGGCCAACGTACCTGGGTGCACCATACCAATGTGGTAGGGCTCGAGCGCATTCTCAAGTGCCAAGGGCCATGCACACTCGTATTCGTATGCACTCACATCCACTCTGCCGCTGATATTGAATGAAATATTCTCGATGTACTGCGCAACCCCATCCAGCTGCTCGTAGAGATCTTTCTCAGGCGCAACCCCCAAGAACAAAAAGTCACCACACCAATCAAGCCTGTACCGCTTCAGATCTGCTTTGGCGATATCACAGCCCTTGAACTGCTCAACAGCTGGAATGATCAACTTGCCTGATTTGAATGTCCAGCCGTGGTATTTGCAGGAATTGGCCTGATTGCCAAAATCTGTCAGATAAATCAAAGTTCCACGGTGTGCACAACGGTTGTCAAAGGCAACGTAATCGCCGCCGTCATTGAAAATCACCACATCACCGATCGGCGTCTTGAACCGCAAAAAGTCACCATCGTTGGGTATCTCGTTGCGATGGCACACCAAATGCCAATACTTCTGAAACAGCTTAGTTCCAAGGTCCATATCAAAGCCTCTTTGCAGGCGGCGCATAAACCACAGCATCGGCGGGTACAGAACGCATCACAACGGCACCAGCACCAATGCGCGCACCGGCACCAATTTTGACTTTGGGCAAAACACGCGCACCGCTTCCAAAAAATACACACTCATCGACTTGAACCCAGCCCGTCAAGTCCACATGTGCGCTCAAAGTTGCAAAGCTACCCAACTTAACGTCGTGACCCACACTGGCGCTGCCATTGATCGCGCACAAATCGCCAACCGTTGCATCGGCAGAAATAAATGCCTGCGGACACACAACAACGCCTTCACCCAATCGAGCAGTCCTCGCAATGACAGCAGAGGGATGAATCAAAGTTGAAAAATGACACCCCCTCAATTTCATGTCCGCAAAGAGTGTTTTTTTAACTTTGGGATTGCCCACCGCCATCAGCAAGCGATCACCTGGCTGCGGAACATACGATTGGATAGAACCCAGATATGCCACGGGGTATTGATAGCCTTTCAAGGCATCAGGGTTGTCGTCCAGAACCCCTGTTACCGGAATGCTTTTCCCCAGATCCACCAGATCATCTGTCCAGTTGATCAACTCCCTAGCAAAATCACCGCCGCCAACCAGTATCAATCTCTCGGTCATCATCGCACCATGTATCCGCCATCAACGACCATCGTCGTACCCGTCACCCAGCTGCTGGCTGGACTCAAAAGGTACAGCGCTGCCTGGGCAACATCTTGAGGTTCACCAAAGCCTAGCAAATGAGACTGCTCATAGGCCATGGTTGCAACATCACCGCTGCCTTTGGTCAATCGATCATGCATAGCCGTGTGGACAGCACCGGCCGCAATGGAATTCACTCGAATTTTTTTAGCAGACAGTTCACATGCCAATGAACGAACCATGCCATCAATCGCGGCCTTAGCTGCGCTGTAGGCCGACAACCCAACTTGTCCAGTTGAACCGGCAACAGATGACATGAACACAAGCGAACCGCCATCGCCCATGGCATTTTTCGTACTCAAAGCCCGCGCAATACCAAAGGCTGCAAAAAGGCTGCTGCCAAGCACATCATTCAACTGCGCCTGTTTGATCATTCGAGTCGGTCGAATCAACTCAATACCCGCGCAATGAAATACACCATCCAAAGGCCCAGATGCGTCCAAAACAGTCTTCATCCAATCATTTGTTTGGTCTGCTGTTTCAAGCGGTCCAGCAAAAGCCAAATGCCTCGCCCCCGACAATTGAGCCAGCGTCTCATGCAAGCGACTTTCATCGCGCCCATTGATCAGAACCCGTGCGCCACATTCGGACAAAAGAACGGCTGTTGCCTTGCCAATACCTGAAGACGCACCCGTCACAAGATATGTTCGGCCCTGCAATGCATCTGATTTGAAAATGTTCAGCACTTAATTGTCTCCACGCATTTCAATGGCCCCACACAAAGCGATGCGCCAGCCCATGAGTACCCAACACCAAAGCCAAACAAGCCCAATTGCATCTCCCCATTGCGAAGTTGGTCCTGCAAGCAAGTGGTCATCAACAAGGGGATAGAAGCGCAACTGGTGTTGCCGTATTGATCAATGTTGATTGGCGCTTTCTCTGCTGGCAACTTGGCTTTTTTTGTCAGATGCTTCAGCATGAACATATTGGCCTGATGAAATAAAAATCCATCATGTCCATCAGCTGCAACCCCGGACAGTTCAATGGTTTCATTGACCAATGCAGGCACGGCCTTGAGCGTGAAATTGAATATTTCACCACCATCCATGTACAGACAATCCGACGCTTTATCCATCAAGCGAGGATCACCAGACTGCGAGTGATCCTTGAACGCCCCCTTGGGCACAATCAAATTACAAGCGCCGCGCCCATCAGTACCCAGCACAAAACTTGCGCGCTGTCCAGATGCTTGCTCAATGGCAGTCACAGTGCCTGCGTCACCAAACAACAAAGCTGTTGAGCGGTCTGTTGGATCAACGATCTTGCTGATCGTGTCACCCACAGCCAGCAAGACGCGGCGTGCCGCACCGGTTTGCACCATGGTCATGCCCAGCCACAAGGCATATGGGTAACCAGAACACCCAAGGTTGACATCAAACGCGATACAAGCTGATGACAAGCCAAGATCCGCTTGCAAAGCACAAGCAGTGGCAGGGAGTCTGTAATCCGGTGTTTGCGATACAAAAATCAACGCATCCACAGACGCAGGCAACCAGTCCAGCTGGGTCAACAGACGCTGTCCAGCTTTCAAGCACAGGTCTCTGGTCGTTGTCTTATCGTCAGTCCAATATCGGTTTTCAACCCCGATAATTTTCACAACATCTTTGACCACAGACTCACCAAATTGGGCTTCAAAATGAGCATTGGTAACTTGCCGTTCAGGCAAGCACGACACGACACCAGCAATACCAGCCCCCGTCACCTTGATGTGCCGTCCAACGGAAGTGGATTGCGCTGTCATCATCAGGCTTTCTTGGCTTGTGCGATCAACTTTTCAATGTCGGCGATCGTCTGACAATCACCCAGTGCCTTGCCTTCAAGCATCACGTTAAAGCAATCGTCCGCCAAGGCGATGGTTGACACAATGGCCAAAGAATCCCAAGCCGCTTCACCAGAGTGCAGCTCAAATACAGACGAAATTTTGCTGACGTCCACTTCAAAAATTTCGGCCATGCCTTCAAAAAATTCGCTCATCATCTTCTCCAGTTTAATAATTCAACAAACACGCAGCCCACGAATAACCCACGCCGAAGCCAATCAACATGAGTTGATGACCATGCTTCAATAGTCCTTGTTGACGCAACTCGAACAATGCAATGGGAATGGTTGAAGACACTGTATTGCCACAGTCTTCGACCATGATGGGCAACTTTTCTTGCGGCACCTTCAACTTCTTGCGCAATGCTTCGAGCATGAACTTGTTGGCCTGGTGCAGCACAAAGAAATCCATATCTTCTTTTGCTTTGCCTGCTTTCAAAAGCAATGCATCCGCAGCCTTGGGTACTTCCTTCAAAGAAAAGGCCATGACTTCAGCGCCGTTCATGTACAAGTTCTCTCGTGTACGAACATTGCCCGATTCGTCTGTCATTTCTTTTGCTGTCTCTGGCGATTTGGGCATGCGGAACATGCCAGCTTCTACGATCAAGTTTTTAGCGCCACTGCCGTCGGTGCCAAAAACGAATGGCCCAATCGCCTCATCAGCATCCTCTGTTGCCACAATGGCCGTTGCAGCAGCAGCATCCCCAAACAGCGTACGCACACTCTTATCCATTGGATGGATGTACTTTGAATACGTGTCAGCCGTGAGCAACAAAACACACCTCGCAGCCCCTGTCTCGATCAGTCCCTTAGCCAAAGACAAACCATAGACAAAGCCTGAACAACCTAAATTGATGTCTAACGCACCAGCTTGCCGAGACACACCCAAACGGTCCTGCAAAACACATGCAGTTGTGGGCAAAACATAGTCTGGCGCCTGTGTACAGAGAATGATGAAGTCAACATCTGCAGCGGTAGTTTGTCCCTGGGCAAATAGCTTCAATGCCGCTTCATACGCAAGGTCCCCTGCTGTTTGATTTTCCGCCGCTATTCGTCTTTCCTTAATGCCTGTTTTATCAAGTATTTTTTCTGCTGGCCACTCTGGGTAGATCGCTGCTAACTCAGCATTTGTTAATACCTTTTCAGGGACGAAGATCGCAATGTCTTTTATACGAGCTGAAGTATTCATCATCATATGACTCTATTTTTAATCTATTTTCGATCCCATGAACGCAGGCATCGTCGCATCCCCTTGGGCATTGATACCGTCACGAACAAGTACCTTCTGTAGTGTCATCCACAGAATACGTAGATCTAGCCAAAAACTTTGATTTTCAACGTACCAGATATCCAATGCAAATTTATCTACCCAAGATATAGCATTGCGTCCATTCACTTGAGCCCAACCAGTTATTCCAGGCCTGACATTATGCCTTTTTGCTTGTTCTTTTGTATAAAGCGGCAAATACTCAACCAGTAATGGCCGGGGGCCCACTAAACTCATTTGACCCCTGATTACATTCCATAACTCTGGTAGTTCATCTAAACTAGATGATCGCAAAAAACTACCGAGTTGAGTCATTCGCTCAGAATCTGAAAGGGGGACACCCTTTTCATCAATTGCATCAGTCATTGTTCGAAACTTTATCATCTCAAACACTTCGCCATTTTTCCCAGGCCTATATTGCCTAAATAAAATTGGAGTTCCAATCTTTGCTCGTATGATAAAACTAATTATCATGATTGGAATCATGAAAATAATTAATAATATCACCGCGCAAACGAAATCAAATATTCTCTTCATCACATTCACTCAACGAAAATTCAATATATAAAAACAAATCACAACCAATGACTCCCGAAATGACCTTCTTGATTTCAACAGCAAAAAAATATCAACATATCTCAATAAATTTTTACCGTTTATAATTCTTTTTAACTCACCGACATTTGACTCACCAGATATTAAATTGTATATTTTTCTAACATTGTCAAAATACCATCCATTTCTTATCATTGATATCTTTGAAGCAATCAAAGACCACCCTTTTTTATCACCATAGTTGTTGTTTTGATGTTGCCGATAAAATATATATGCGGACTGGTCCATAATCCATTTTCTATCTTTAGATCGCACAACTGCATAAACCAACCAATCGTGCGATATATATTTCAACTCCTCAAATTCAACTTTATTCAAAAATTCTACAATTAATGCAAGAACTTCGTATCTAAATACATATGTGCACCCAGCTGAGGCACCCTGAAATATATAATCATAATTTGTTTGTTTTCCAAATTTATTTACAATCCAAACACTCTTCCCTGATTCAACATACGCGATTAAATTCGATGAATAAGCGAATCCATCAAGCCCGATTTTCTCAATTGCCGCATAAAGCTTAATATCTTCCCATATGTCATCTTGATCAGCAAACGCTATAAAGTCACATTTCTCGCTCCCCGCATACAAAAACATCAGCATCTTATAAAAGTTTCCTGCTGGTGTTCCTGTCGGCTCGCCTCCAGACAGTAAATCGACTCTATTATCTTTAGCCACCCATGTTTTGCATATGTCGACGGTCTTATCGGTTGAACCATCATCACGTATGATTAACTTTACTTCTACATTTTTTTGCAGCAATATAGATGAGATCTGCTGATTTATGTATTTCTCTCCATTAAATGTCGCCATTAGAACAACAATCTTTTTCATACCTTACCCGTGTTACTAAGTATATCCAAAAATGACATTCCAAACAAAGAAAAAGCCAGGAAAGAATTCACATATCGGCCAACCAGTCCATTTTTCGATGGCGCAATAATTGAACCACTAATTAATACAATCGAACCCACTATGAAACTCGAAAATCTCATTGCCATAATATTACTAACTACGAAAATAATCGAAAATGATAAATAACTAGTCACAAAAAAAACAGATCGCCATTCTTTTTCATGTGTCCTGACATAGATCCACACGACACAACCAACAAACAGCCAATAAATGCTCTTGATTAGCGTAAGTTTAGCCGCCTCAGAAAAATATGTAGCACGGTCTCCTAAGTTTAATTGGATTAGCAACAATTGTATGCCTCCAAAATAATCAGCCCCGAAATATGAAATTGTATACCCCGCAATCAATATTAATCCCATATTATTTGCAAAAATTTTCCATTCGTGAATAACCCATGAAATTGCCAGCAATAATGCCACGACCAAAGCTGAGTCATGCGAGACAATAGCGATAAACATTAAGAATAACGCACCGTATTTGTCTCGTCCATTCGATGCCAAAAAATATGCAACACCGACATACGCTGGTGTTGCTCTAACGGTGGTAGTTAACAATAGCGGCCCCATAATTAATACATAATATAAAATCCCACGGTCCGGAGCAATTTTTTTATGTCTAATATATGCCATGCATATTAAAAAATATAATTGCACAAACCCAACAAACAAATCAACCGATAACTTCAAATCTTCACATACATAGTAAATAAATCTTAGGCTATATTTTGATATCCATTCAAATAAAGCTTTAGAATCTTCAGCTCCCGCGATGTCATTCTCAAGCAAAGTTAAATAGTTTTCATAATCAGGGAATCTTTCACCACCTAGATAGTAATAAACTGCTATTGCAAACAAGAATGCCAAATAAACCATCTTAAACTTTTACCCAACCTAAATTGCTATAGCAATATTTTTTGATAGGCCGTGCAGGAACACCACCCACAATAGTATTCATTTCAATTGACTTCGTTACAACTGATCCAGCTGCAATTACGCAATTATCCCCAACATGTACACTTTTTAATATTATTGCACCCTCACCAATCCATACATTCTCACCAATAACTACTTTATTCACATACATTTTCCTATTCGAGTGCAATTCCTCTGGTTTTGAATGCATTTCCGAATTATCAAACAAACCATGATTATGATCGGTAATATAAACACGACTTGCTAAAGCGGTATTTTTTCCAATAATCATTTCTGTCATTGCCGCTATATGACAGTAATCACCTATTCTTACGTTTTCACCAATTTTAATCCTTGATTTATCTCCAAATGCATCTATTCTTATTCCGACCCCTCCAGTCATTCCCTTACCAACATCGATCCTCTTTGCCCCCCGAATATAAAAAGGAAACCTAATTATCCGAGCATTACCGTAGAACACCTTTGTTAATGCGTAGTCTTTAGCAAGTCGAATTATTCCAACCGGTGTGTAATTTTTTATATTTTTTAAATCAACCACAACGTGCCCACAATCAAAACAATTGATGAATAAGAAAATATCCTAGAATAAATTAAATTCATTCTCAAATATCTATTCCCAGATAAATCAAGCATTCTCATTAAGGAAGGTTCCAGATAAGCCAAAATGGTCAGCGTAGACATAAAATTAATTATTTGTCCTATATAAACTGAACTCATTCTCATATCAGGATATCTTTCGGCAATAAAGAAGGGCAAGAATATTCCAATCAATATCAACAAATACGTAACTACACTCGCCATGAATATCTTTATGTTTAATTTCCTATACCTTATTATTTGCCATGTATTTTCGTTTCTGAGCTTTTTAAATGCAACCATTACAATCGGATATGATAATATTGCCACAATATAATATGGCATTTTGAACCTCAAGCCCGCGACCAAGAATAACACTCCCAAAAGACTAGAAAAAAACAATACTGCATTAAAATCTATTTTTAATTTGAAGTTTTCATATAAAATTGCCATGGAAAAAACCGCAACCATGTTGATCAGACGTGATATATACTGCATCAAATGGGCATACGCCATATACTCGCCGCGCTTTACAGTTTTCTCTGTTTTCAAATATATAGAATGAGCATCAAATAAAAAACTCAACGAAATAACTGCAATTAAAGTAAAATTAATTAACCACTCGTATCTCATATCATCAATTTAGTTTTAATTTTTTTCTTGCCGAAATTTTGAGTGCTTCAAGTCTGATTAAGCTCGCAGGTTCCTTGCTAATTTTTTCTAGCATCATCCGCAACCCAATCATTCCACACACTATGAAAAACATTAAAGTTGCAGAAATCACCACCCAAACAGGTCTTTTCGGACTTGATTTTTTCTCAGGTTTTGAAGCTGCGTCGATTACCTGTACAACAGATCCTTCACGACCTTCGTCTACACGGGCTAACTCATAATTTTTTGCAAACAATTCAAACAACGTTTCTTGATACTTGAAGTTTCGATATCGTTCAACGTAGTTGCTTTGTCCTTCGACTTGGGGCTCATTTTTTTCTGCACTTTTCAATTGATCACGTAATGCATTCAATTCGACCGTAGCTTGTTTCAGTTCGGGTGCAAAATATGTGAGGTACCCACGCATTGCGGCGATCTTGACTTCTTGTGCCACGATACCTGCACGCACCCGAGCTACGACCTCGACAGCAGCCGTTGGACTTGACTTAAGCGTTGAAGCACTTATGCCCGTAGCACGCAACTCTTGATCGGCAGTTGCCAGCGCTTCCCTAGCTTCATTGAGCTTACCTTCAAAAAATGTACGGCGTAGCTGGGCTTCAGTTAACGACAAACGTCCCATGAGCTTACGCAATTCTTGAACGTAGCCATTGGCTACATCAGCTGCGAACTGCGGGTCGTTATCATCAAATTCAAGGCTTATGATGCCGTCCTTTCCCGATGCTATTTTGGTGTTGCTCTGCAATTCTTTTCGCGCGTCTTGTTTGTATTTTTCTTCGTAGCGTTCTTGCAAATTGAACCTGTCAATTAGGTTGTCTTGAATACTGGCGCTCTTCAGAAAACCGATATATTGGTCCGCGGGGTTTTTGATGCTGCCTGCAGCACCGGCCAACCCACCCATGGCACCTAGGCTTTGCAACAGGGCAGATGCAGAGCTTTGCTGTTGCTGGGGGGGGAGGAATTGGGTTTTGGCGGTGTAGGTGGGGGGGATGAGGAAGCTGATGCCCAGGGCCAGGATGCCCACGGACAAGGGGCCCAGGACCAGCAGGCGCAGGTTGTCGACGATGACTTGGAGCAGGTCCAGCAGACTGAAGTCGTCTTCTGGCTGCTCGAGTGGCTCAGGGGCGGTGCTCATAGTGGGTGTTGGGGTTTGCAAGCCATCGCGCACGGGGTGCGGCTCCTACAAAGGGGTTTGGAGTTTGTGGGAGTTGCGCCCTGCGCGCGATTTGGAACCATCGCGCACGGGGTGCGGCTCCTACAAAGGGGTTTGGGGTTTGTGGGAGCTGCGCCCTGCGCGCGATTGGGAACCATCGCGCACGGGGTGCGGCTCCTGCGGGTTCAGTTGCGCAGGGTTCTGAGGGCGGCGGCGCCGATGCCGAATTGGTAGAGGATGGCGGTCCAGTCTTTGGCGCCTTGGATGAATTGGGTGTAGGCGGTGCGGCGGTCGAGCACTTCGGGGATGAAGATGGAATCGCCTGGTTGCAGGCGGGTGTTCAGGAAGCCCAGGTGGCCATAGCCCACCCAGCTGCGTTGAGCGCGGTTGGCCATCACGGTGCCGTCGCTGCGGATGAGCATGGCGGCGTTCAGGTCGGCTTCGCGGGTGGGGCCGGCTTTGTCGATGTAGTCGCCCACGGTGGCGTTGCTGCGGTGGATAAAAGAGTTCTCGGCCAGCACGGCGCCAAACACGGCCACAAAGCTGGGCTTGCTGGGCACGGTGATGCTGTCCCCATCTTGCAGGCTCAGGGCAGGCAGTTCGGGGCGCTCGGCGTCCATCTCCAGGGCGATGCGGCCACTGGCTCTGAGGCTGCGCAGGCGATCGAGCATCAAGCGTTGACCCGCCAGTTGGGCTTGCACATTGCCCGCGTTTTCTTTGTCGTAGACGTTTTGCAAGGACGTGGCGGACTGCGAGTTGATTTGTGCCTCCATGCGGCGAATGGCTTGGTTGAGGTTTTCTTGCTGCTGGGCGCGGGTGCTTTCGCGGCTGAAGACGGTGCCGTAAAGATAAGCATCGCGGCTCAGGCCGCCTGCACGCTGCAGCAGTTGGGGCAGTGTTTCGCCCGGGCTGAGTTGGTAGATGCCGGGCACTTTGACTTCGCCACCAATGCGCACAAATTGGGTGCGCTTTTCCAGCGGCACGGGGATGTCGTCCACGCCAAAGATGGTGACCACGTCACCGGGCATGAGCTCGATGTTGTGGGCCGGGTCTTTGTCTTTGATGGCCTTGCCCAGGTTGAAGGGGATCAAGGTGGTTTTGACGGCTTTGGGGTCCAGACGTTCGATGGCGGCGTAGTCCCAGTTGATTTCGGTCAACTGGCTTTTGACGTCGTTGACCACACGTTCACCCGACACGTTGCGGCCGCTTTCGTATTGGACCGAGCTGTTCTTGCGGCTGTAATAGTCGGGCAAGATCAAAGCATCGGCTTCGGGCACCAGGTCGGACACGCGCATGCCGGGTTTGAACACATAGCGCAGAGGCGAGGCCACATTGCCCCGCAGGGTGACCGCATTGGCAAACTGGCTGCTGATTTTGAAGAGGATGAGCAAGTCGCCGTCGCGCACGGTGGTCTGGAGGCCTGCGGCGTCGAGCGTGCGTTCTTGCACTTCTCGGGGGGTTTTGGCTTGTTGCTTGTTGACCCGCTCCAAAAGCGCTTTGTTTGGGGTGGTGAGCGTTTGCGATCCGGCGCTGTAGCTCAGCAGTTGGCCGATGCTTTCCTCAGCGCTGGCCAGTTCAAAAATGGCGGGCGTGTCAGTGGCACCAGTCACCGCCACACGGGGACCGGCGCCAGGCACCACGATGACGTCGCCGGGCAGCAAGCGGGCGTCGGCGGCGGTTTCACCGGCGTGGATGAATTTGTACAGATCGAGGGTGGTGACGGTTTTGCCCCCGCGCACCAGTTGCACGGCGCGCATGCTGCCATTGGCTGCAGGGCCGCCGCTTTCAAACAAAGCACTGATCAGCGTCGACAGGCTGGACACGGTGTAGGCACCAGGGTTGCGAGCTTGGCCCACCACAAAGATTTGCATGGAGCGCAGGCGGCCCAGGGAAGCGCTGAGCTCGAAGTTGGCAAACACCCGGCCGACTTGTTTTTTGAGGTGGGCGTCGAGTTCGCTGGCGGGGGTGCCGGCCACGGTGATGGGGCCGACTTTGGGCACGGTGATTTGGCCGTTGCGGTCCACCGGCAGGCGCATGGCCACATCGACAGCGCCCCAGATTTTGAGGTCAATTTCGTCACCAGGGCCCACCACGTAGTTGGCGGGCACGGGCACATCGGTCAAGCTGGGGAAGCGGCTGCGGTCAAACAGGTTGTAGCCGTAGAGCGGCAGCGCTTTGCCGGTGGCCTCTTGCACGAAGCGCTGGAACTGGGTTTGGCCCAGGGCAGGCGCTGCGCCCAAAGCGGCTGTGGTGTTTTGGCTTTGTGCGCCTGCGCCCACTTGGGGCTGCAAGCCCTGGATTGCTGCGCGGCCACCCAGCCCCTGGATGCCTGCACCGCCCACACCTCCTGCCAGGCCCGCCGCTGCGGCAGCGCCGCCCATGGCGTTGGCATCTGCGGCTTTGCCCAAGCCACCGCTCATGAGGGGGGCTTCAACCGTGGTGTCAGTGCCTGTGCCTTGTGCTGGTGACAAAGTCGGCAACATCAGGGCGGCACCCAGGATCAGTCCCAGTGCGGGGTGCCGGAACGCACGTAAAACAACTGCGCTGAGGCTTGGTGCTGGAGTTGGGGATGGCATGGGGTGAATGGATTGACGGGCAGGCTACCGCAGTGCCCACTGCTGACTTTGAAGCAGCTTTAGACACCCTAAAAGCCCTTGCTGGGGCTGTTGAACAGCGTTGAATTCTAGCGTTTGACATATGAAAGTTTTGATGTTTTTGTAATTTAAAAGAATACATTTGTAAAAATTTATGTATAAATATATTATTAATTTAGTTAAATTTGATTTATAAATTAAATTTATCAATTTGAAATAACCAAAACCACACTCATGCCCACACACCAGAATCCCCAGCGCTGCTTGAAGCGATGGGATGTCATGGCGTGGTGACCCGCTCAGCCACCAGGGTGGGCTTGGTTCAGAAAGGGTTTGCCTTTGGCACACAGGACCCCGTCCAGCGCCGTTTGCCGGATGTGCTGCAGTGCATCAGCGCGAGGCCCGACGCCATGGCCGGGAAGAATGAAGAGATGGGCTCCGTGTCAGGACCCGCAGCGGTGCTGACCAAGGGGACAGTCGGGCCCACCGGTGCGTGGCGATGGGCGACGATGGGCGGGGATGGGCGGTTCAGCGTTCGCCCAGCGACTGGCTCAAGGTTTTGACGATGGGCTTGGTCAGGTACTGGAAGACGGTGCGTTGGCCGGTTTTGACTTCGATGGTGGCGGTCATGCCGGGTTGGATTTCGAGCTTTTCGTCGGGCCGTCCGCTGAATTGGCGGCCCGTGGTGCGCACCTGGGCGCGGTAATACGGTTGTTCGCCTTGGCGCAGGTCTTCGCTCAGGGTGTCGGCGCTGATGTAGGTGAGCTTGCCGGACAGTTCGCCGTAAACGGTGTAGTCATAGGCATCGATCTTGACGCGCACGTCTTGCCCGGGTTTGAGGAAAGCGATGTCGGCAGACGAGACTTTGGCCTGGATCACCAAGTCGTCTTCGAGCGGGACGATTTGCATGACTTCTTCGCCGGGGCGGATGACGCCACCCAGGGTGGTGATGCGCACGTTTTTGACGACGCCGTGCACGGGGGCGCGCAGCTCGGTCAGCTCGAGCTGGCTTTTGCGCTGGGCCATGTTTTGCTGCACACCGGCCAGGTCTTCTTGGGCTTTGCCCAGCTCGGCTTGGGCGTCCTGGAAGTATTTGTTGCGCTTGTTGGTGGCTTGCGATTTGAGTTCGGCCACCTGGCGCTGCAAACGCAGGATGTCGGTTTGGCTGACGTCGCCGGTTTTGAGCAAGGGTTGCGTCATGGCGAGTTCTTTTTCAACCAGCGCGATCATGCCGTCCAGGGCCGAAATGTCCTCACGGATGGCGGACTGGCGTTTCTTGAAGAGCATGGTCTGGCTCTCCTTGAACTCGGGGTAGTTTTTCAGTTCAGCGGGGAACTTCAGCGGGGTGCCCAAAACTTCGGCTTGCAGGCGCGCCACGGTGGCGGCCAGGCCGGCGGATTTGGCACGGGCTTCGAGGTAGCTGGTTTCAAAACGGACGCGTTCAAACTGCAACAACACTTGACCAGCGTCAACCGTGTCGCCTTCTTTGACCAGCAAGTCGGCGATGGTGCCGCCTTCTTGCGACTGGATGATTTGCGTTTTGGAGCTGGCAATGACCGAGCCGGGGGCGCGGGTGATTTGGTCCAGGCTGGCCCACATGGACCACAGCACAAAGATGAGCAAGGTGAAGAAAGTGATCCACACCACCAGGCGCAGGCCGCCCACTTTGAAGGGGCTTGCGGGCGCAAAGCGCGGATTGATGTCAGAGGAGCGGTGTTTGAACACCCAGAACAGGTTCATGCTTTGGCCTCGGCTGGGACAGGGGGGGTGGTTTCGGTGTTGCCACGCAGGCGGGCCAGCACAGCATCACGCGGGCCGTCGAGCACGATGCGGCCTTTGTCGATCACGATCACGCGGTTGACGTAGGCGAGCAATGCGGGCTTGTGGGTCACCACCACCAGCAGCGACTCGGGGGCGAGTTCGTTGAAGAGGTGGTGCATGACGCGGTTTTCGAGCTGTGCATCCATGGAGGCGGTGGGCTCGTCCAGCAGCATGATGCGCGGTTGCTGCAGCAGCATGCGGGTGATGCCCACCAGCTGGCGTTGGCCGCCCGAGAGGCCATTGCCGCCCTCGGAGATGTCCAACTCCAGACCTTTGGGGTGGTTCTGGATGACCAGATCCAAACCGGTCATGGCGGCGGCGCGCAGGATCTGGCTGTCGCTGGGCGAGGGCATGCCCAGCGTGAGGTTCTCGCGCAAGCTGCCCTGGAACAGGCGCACGTCTTGCGGCAGGTAGCCCATGTGTTCGCGCACAAATTCGGGGGCCAATTGGGTGACGTCGACGTTGTCCAGAAACACGTTGCCGACACTGGGCTTGTACAGGCCCGACAAAATCTTGATGAGGGTGGATTTGCCCGAGCCCACCGCGCCGAGAATGGCCACACGCTCGCCCGGGGCAAAGGCCAGGGCAGGCACTTCGAGGATGGGGTGCTTTTCGCTGTAGGCGAAGCCGACTTTCTCGAGCCGGACCTGGCCTTGGCAGCTTTGCGGCACCACCAGGCGGGTTTCGGGGTCGCGGTCGCTGGGCATGGCCATGATGCCGTCCAGGCCCTTGAGCGCGATTTGCGCATGCTTCCACTGCACGATCAGACCGGGGAACTGCGCCAGCGGCGACAGGGCGCGACCGCTGATGATGGTGCACGCGATCAGGCCGCCCATGGTGAGCTCGCCGGTGGTGATGACGTAAGCGCCCACGCTGACCATGCCCACATAGGTGATTTGCTGCATGACTTGCGTGACGTTGGTCGACAAGGTGGTGAGGGCACGCATTTGCAATTCGCCCTGGGCGATGGTGGCCGTGAGTTGACGCCAGCGGTCGAGCAGTTTCCATTCGCCATTGGCGGCCTTGATGGATTCGATGCCGTCGATGGCTTCGATCAGCAGGCCGTTCTTGCGGTTGGATTCGGCCATGTGCAAGGCGGTGTATGTTTCGATGGGCTTGCGAAACGACAGACCCAGCACAATCGCCAAGGGCACCATGAGCAGGGGCACCAGGGCCACTTGCCAGGAGATCATGCCGATGACCGCCACAAACAGCAGGGCAAACGGCGCGTCGGCCAGGATGAACAAGGTGGACGAGGTGAGGAAGCTGCGGACCGATTCGAAGTGGCGGATTTGCGAGGCGAAGGTGCCCACGGTGCGGGGGCGTGCGTCCATGCGGATGTCCAGCGCTTTGCCAAAGAAGACAGCGGAGAGCTCTTGGTCAATGGCTTTGCAGGCGCGCTCGACCATGTGGGCGCGCACTTGCTTGATGACCAACTCCAGCGCAATCGAGATCAGCACCCCCACGGTGAGCACCAGCAGCGTGGAATAGCCTTTGCTGGGCACCACGCGGTCGTAGACCTGCATGGAGTACATGGCGGCCAGCAGGCCAATGAAACTGATGATGAAGGTGGCAAAGACCGCGTCCATGAAGGACGAGCGGTAGCGGCTGAGCGAGAACATGAACCACTCGCCCGCGGTTTTGGGACCGGTGTGTTGTTCGGCGTCTTGCAAGGCGCTCACGTGCAGGGCCAGGATGTGGCCTTTTTCCAAGGCCAGCAGGCTGACTTCGCCGACGCGGCCTTGGTGGTCTTCGGTGGTGCAACCGCCGTGGCTGAGTTTGCCGCGCAGCATGAGCACTTGCGCGCCGTCTTCGGAGACCCACACCAGCGGGAACTGGCCTTTGCTCAGCTGCAGTGCAGGCACTTCGCTGATGGCGGCCGAAGCGAAATGCACGCTCCACAACTCGATGGCGCGGTGCTTGCGACTGAGACTGGCCAGGTCGACACCATCGGCGGTTTGGTCGACCATGCCAAATCGGTAGGCGGGCACCGAGTGCCCTTGCAGCGCGGCCAGGCGCGAAAGCAAGGTGGCAAGTTCGGGGTCTTGTTGGTAGCTGGGCTGGGCAGGGCCCAGGGGACTGAGGGGTGAAGACGTGTCAGTCATGGAGCGGTGAGAGTTGTTGTGCGCGGATATCGCGTTTGCTTTGAGCCGAGTCTGCCTTGGCATGTTCGAGCAGAAGACTTTCTGCGGGGCGTGTGAACAGCCTGTTTGCAGGCGCTTTGAGGGGCTTGTGGAGAGGCCAAGTCGATTTTGAGGGTGTGTGCAGCCGCCAAACCGGGTAAGCCGAATTCAACGACGGACCAGGCCACGACCATCGCCGGACGGATCTTGACGCGAAAATGCTTGTGCAGACAGGGGGCCATGAGGGTCATCAACAAATCTCGACATGCGTCTCGTGAAAAAGCCTTTGCCAGCAACAAGCACTTGCAAGGCAGGCAAATTTCGATTATCTACCACGCACAAGTCTGAATCGACACAAAATACGACATCCGAGCCCCAGCCTCAGGACACGTCACTCGACAAACAAAGGCTTGGCGCTATGATTGACGTTTACGTAAACGTCAAGAAGACCGTTCTTCCTTATCCTCCAACTTTCCTTTCGGCCCGGAGACAGCCATGACCGACCTTTCCGCAGAATTCAAGGCTTTGGCCGAATACCGTCCCACCCACAAGGTGCGTTTTGTCACCGCCGCCTCGCTGTTTGACGGCCACGACGCGGCCATCAACATCATGCGCCGCATCTTGCAAAGCATGGGCGCCGAAGTCATCCACCTGGGCCACAACCGCTCGGTGGACGAGGTGGTGACCGCCGCCCTGCAAGAAGACGCGCAGGGCATCGCCATCAGCTCGTACCAGGGCGGGCACAACGAATACTTCACCTACATGACCGAACTGCTCAAGGCCCGGGGCGGCGAGCACATCCAGGTGTTTGGCGGCGGGGGCGGTGTGATCGTGCCATCCGAGATCCGCATGCTGGCCGAGCATGGCGTGCGCATTTTCAGCCCCGAAGACGGCCAAAAAATGGGCTTGTCCGGGATGATCGGCGAGATGGTGATGCGCTGCGACAAAGACATCAGCCCCTTGGCCCCCAAAGATGTGGCCGCGATTCAGGGCCACGGCGAAATGAATTGGCGCGCTTTGGCACAACTGATCACCGCGCTGGAGAACGACAAGGCCGACGCGAAGGTGGTGGCGGCAGTGCGTGAGCAAGCGGCGCAAAAGAAAGTGCCCGTGCTGGGCATCACCGGCACCGGCGGTGCGGGCAAGTCATCGCTGACCGACGAATTGATCCGCCGCCTGCGCCTGGACCAGGGCGACGCGCTGCGCGTGGCCGTGATTTCCATCGACCCCTCGCGCCGCAAGAGCGGTGGCGCTTTGCTGGGTGACCGCATCCGCATGAACGCGATTTCACCTTGGTCACAAGGCCCGCGCGTGTTCATGCGTTCGCTGGCCACGCGTGACTTCGGCTCCGAAATATCAGCCGCCCTGCCCGACGTGGTGGCGGCCTGCAAGGTGGCGGGCTTTGACCTGATCGTGGTGGAGACTTCGGGCATTGGCCAAGGCGACGCCGCCATCGTGCCGCATGTGGATGTGCCCATGTACGTGATGACGCCCGAGTTCGGCGCGGCCAGCCAGCTCGAAAAAATCGACATGCTCGACTTCGCCGAGTTCATCGCCATCAACAAATTCGACCGCAAGGGCGCATCTGACGCCCTGCGGGACGTGGCCAAGCAAGTGCAGCGCAACCAGGAAGCCTGGACCGTGCCCACCGAGCAAATGCCGGTGTTTGGCACCATGGCGGCGCGCTTCAACGACGACGGCGTCACGGCCCTTTACCAAGCCCTCAAAGCCCGACTGGCCGAACTGGGCATGCCCACCACCGATGGCCGCCTGCCCGTGGTCAAGGTGCGCCACAGCACCCACCAAAATCCGGTGGTGCCCGGGGCCCGCAGCCGGTACCTGGCCGAAATCAGCAACACCGTGCGCGGCTACAAAAAGCGCGCCATCGAGCAATCTCGCTTGGCCCGCGAAATCCAGCAACTGCGCGCTGCGGCCCGCATGCTCGAAGTGGGCAAAGCCGGTCGCGCCAAAGCGGCCGAAGCGGCCGTCGACCTGGCTGTGGCCCGTGAAGAAAGCCAAGACCCGACGGCTAAAAAGTTGCTGGCCCAGTGGCCCGACCTGCAAAAAGCCTATGCGGGCGACGAGTACGTGGTGAAAATTCGCGACAAGGAAATCCGCACCGCGCTGACCACCCAGAGCTTGTCTGGCACCACCATCCGCAAGGTGGCCTTGCCCCGATACGAAGACGATGGCGAAATCCTCAAGTGGTTGATGCTGGACAACGTGCCCGGCAGCTACCCCTACACCGCAGGCACCTTCGCCTTCAAGCGCGAGGGCGAAGACCCGACCCGCATGTTCGCCGGTGAAGGCGACCCCTTCCGCACCAACCGCCGCTTCAAGTTGGTGAGCGAAGGCCTGCCCGCCAAGCGCCTGTCCACGGCTTTTGACTCGGTCACGCTGTACGGCAACGACCCCGACCTGCGTCCGGACATCTACGGCAAGATCGGCAACTCGGGTGTGAACGTGGCCACGCTGGACGACATGAAGGTGCTGTATTCAGGCTTTGACCTGTGCAACCCGACCACCAGCGTGTCGATGACCATCAACGGCCCTGCGCCTTCGATTCTGGCCATGTTCATGAACACGGCCATCGACCAGAACCTCGACAAGTTCAAGGCCGAGAATGGCCGCGAGCCCAGCGAAACCGAGGCCGCCAAGATCAAGGCATGGGTGCTGCAAAACGTGCGCGGCACGGTGCAGGCCGACATCCTGAAAGAGGACCAAGGCCAAAACACCTGCATCTTTTCGACCGAGTTTTCGCTCAAGGTCATGGGCGATGTGGCGCAGTATTTTGTGCACCACGACGTGCGCAACTTCTACTCGGTGTCCATCAGCGGTTACCACATCGCCGAAGCCGGCGCCAACCCGATCAGCCAGCTGGCCTTCACGCTGTCGAACGGCTTCACCTTTGTGGAAGCGTATCTGGCGCGTGGCATGCACATCGACGATTTCGCACCGAACTTGTCGTTCTTCTTCAGCAACGGCATGGACCCCGAGTACACCGTCATGGGCCGTGTGGCGCGCCGCATCTGGGCGGTGGCCATGAAAGAGAAATACGGCGCGAACGAGCGCAGCCAAAAGCTCAAGTACCACATCCAGACCTCTGGCCGTTCGCTTCACGCGCAAGAGATCCAGTTCAACGACATCCGCACCACGCTGCAAGCCCTGATCGCGATTTACGACAACTGCAACAGCCTGCACACCAACGCGTTTGACGAAGCCATCACCACGCCCACCGCCGACTCGGTGCGCCGTGCCATGGCGATCCAGCTGATCATCAACCGCGAGTGGGGTTTGGCCAAGAACGAGAACCCGAGCCAAGGCGCCTTCATCATCGAAGAGCTGACCGAGTTGCTGGAAGAGGCCGTGCTGGCCGAGTTTGAAAAGATCGCCGAGCGCGGCGGCGTGTTGGGCGCCATGGAAACCGGCTACCAGCGCGGCAAGATCCAAGACGAATCGATGCACTACGAGATGCTCAAGCACACCGGCGAGCTGCCCATCATCGGCGTCAACACCTTCCGCAACCCCAAGGGCGACGAAGTCATGGAAACGCTGGAACTGGCCCGCTCGACCGAAGAAGAAAAGCGGTCGCAACTCCAGCGCCTGCACGACTTTCACGTCCTGCACGCGACCGAATCGCCCGCCATGCTCAGACGCTTGCAGCAAACCGTGATCGACAACGGCAATGTGTTCGAGGTGCTGATGGACGCGGTGCGCGTCTGTTCGCTCGGTCAGATCACCAACGCTTTGTTTGAGGTGGGCGGTCAGTACCGGCGCAATATGTGAGGCGGTGGCCGCGTACCGGCCCAACGGCCAGACAGGGCCGCGGCCACCGCTGAAAAGCTCAGAGCATCCGCGACAGCGCGGCCTGCAAATGCTCTGAGGGCAGGCGTTTGAAGCCCGAGCGCGCAAAACGCTGCAAACGCCCTTGCATGAAGGCCACCAGCACCGACGCTTGCACTTGGGCATCGGCCGATGGCGTGTCCGAGGCCATGCCTTTGAGAGACTGGCGCAGCTGCGCTTCGATCTTGTCGAACAGCAAATTGATGCGTTCTTGCAAACGCTCGTGTTCCAGCACCAGCGCGTCACCGGTCATGACGCGGCTCATGCCCGGATTTTTCTCGGCAAACTGCAGCAGCAAGGCCACGATGCGCATGGCCTGGTTGGGGCCCACGGGTTCACGGTCGGTCACTTGGCGGATCAGGCCGATCACCGACTGGTCGACGAAGTCGATCAAGGCCTCGAACATCTGCGCTTTGCTGGCAAAGTGTCGGTACAGGGCCGCTTCGCTGACACCGATCTTGGCCGCCAAGCCGGCGGTGGTCACGCGCTCGGCACCCGGGGCCTCCAGCATCGCGGCCAGCGTTTGCAAAATTTGCAAACGGCGCTCGCCCGGACGGGGGCGTTTGCGTGCCGGCGCGCCAGCTTCGGCCAGCGCTTCGCTGTGGTCTTCGTGTTCGGACATGTCTCCCCCTTGCTTTATTTTTCTTCGATGACCTCGACGCCGGCGACTTCAGCGGCTGCGGATCATGGTGCCAAACGCCTGCTCGGACAGCACCTCGAGCAGCATGGCATGCGGCACCCGGCCGTCGATGATGTGCACGGCATTCACGCCGCTCTTGGCCGCATCGAGCGCCCCGGCAATCTTGGGGATCATGCCGCCGCTGATGGTGCCGTCGGCGCACAGCTCGTCGATGCGGCTGGGCGTCAGATCGGTGAGCAAGTGGCCTTCTTTGTCGAGCACACCGCGGATGTTGGTGAGCATGAGCAGTTTTTCGGCTTGCAACACGGCGGCCAGTTTGGCGGCCACCACATCGGCGTTGATGTTGTAGCTTTCGTTGTTCACGCCAAAACCGATCGGGCTGACCACCGGAATGAAGGCGTCGTCTTGCAAGCATTGAAGGATGGACGGGTCGATGCTTTCGATCTCGCCCACTTGGCCCACATCGTGTTCTTTGCTCGGGTCTTGGCTGTCCACCAGGCGCAGTTTTTTGGCGCGGATCAGGCCGCCATCGCGCCCCGTCAGGCCCACGGCCTTGCCGCCCGCGCGGTTGATCATGCCCACGATGTCTTGCTGCACTTCACCGCCCAGCACCCACTCCACGACTTCCATGGTTTCGGCGTCGGTCACGCGCATGCCCTGGATGAATTCGCCGGTTTTGCCCAAGCGCTTGAGGGCCGTTTCGATCTGCGGCCCCCCGCCGTGCACCACCACCGGGTTCATGCCCACCAGTTTGAGCAGCACCACGTCCTCGGCAAAGGCTTGCTGCAGGGCCGGGTCGGTCATGGCATTGCCGCCGTATTTGATGACCAGGGTCTTGCCGTGGAACTTGCGGATGTAGGGCATGGCCTGCGCCAGGATCTGGGCTTGGTCATGCGGTGCAACGGTGGAGGCAGCAAGGGTGTCGGTCATGGGGCGTGGGGTGTCAAAAGTTCATTTTGTGAAAAAGGATTGTGCCGCAAGCGTGTCGCACTCACAGGATCTCGGCCAGCAGCCGGTCCACGCCGTTTTGCCAAGCAGGCAAGCTCAGACCAAATGCGTTTTGCAAGCGCTGCGTGTTCAAACGCGAGTTCAAAGGACGGCGCGCCGGGGTTGGAAACGCCGAGGTGGGCACGGGGGCGATCTCGAGCACTGTCCAGGACGCCTCGGGCTTGATTTGCCGTGCCCGCTCAATCGCATGCACGGCATAACCATGCCAGCTGGTCTCGCCCGCCGCCACCAAGTGGTAAATGCCCGACAGCTGCGCGTCCTGCGCGCTCAAGGCCTGACGGATGGCGTGTGCCGACACATCGGCGATCAGGTCTGCGCCAGTGGGTGCGCCGCGTTGGTCATCGATCACCGTCAGGCGCTCACGCTCTTGTGCCAGGCGCAGCATGGTGCGGGCAAAATTGCCGCCGCGTGCGGCATACACCCAGCTGGTGCGAAAAATCAAATGTTGGCAGCCACTGTCCGCAATGGCCCGCTCACCTTCCAGCTTGGTCTGGCCGTAGACACTCAGCGGCCCCGTGGCATCGCTTTCTTGCCAAGGCGTCTGGCCTTCGCCGTTGAACACGTAGTCACTCGAGTAATGCACTAGCCAAGCCCCCACTTCGGCCGCCGCCTGCGCCAAGGCCGCAGGGGCCAGGGCGTTGAGCTTGCGGGCCAGTTCGGGTTCGGACTCGGCCTTGTCGACGGCGGTGTGGGCAGCGGCATTGACGATCACATCAGGCCGCAGGGTGCGCACTGTGTGTGCCAGCGCCTCCGGCTGGGACAGGTCGCCACACAGGGGGGCGCTTTGACGGTCCAAAGCGATCACTTCACCCAAAGGGGCCAAGCTGCGCTGCAGCTCCCAGCCGACCTGGCCGTTATTGCCGAAAAGAAGAATTTTCATGGTGCCTTGGTGTGAGGATGACCCTTCCTTGTCACAAGGCATCTCCCAGCCCCAGCTCTGTGCAAGAAAAAGGCTGCAGTTTGCGGCCGATGCCGAGATTTTAGGAGCAATGCGCCCGCACTCGGGTTAAAGTCCCAGACCATTCAGGAGTTCTTTCATGGCCAGATCCCGAGCCTCAGACACCGCCAAAAACACCGCCGACAGCCACACGGCAACCGCCCCGACCCACCAGATTTGGTTGGCTGGTTTGGGGGCCATGGCCAAAGCACAAGAGCAGGGCAGCAAAGCCATCGAGGCCCTGGTCAACGATGGCCTGGCCTTCCAGCGCAAAAGCCAGGCCCAAGCCCAACAGCGTTTGCAAGAAGCCACCGAGCGCCTGAGCCATCTGGCCAGTGATTTTGGCCAACAAACCCATGTGCGGATCGACCGGCTGGAACACCTGTTTGAAGACCGGGTGGGCAAAGCCCTGGAACGTCTGGGCATCCCCACGCTGTACGACCTGCAAGCCCTGACCGAGCGCGTGGCACAACTGGAAGCGCAATTGGCCAAGGCCACCACAACGCCCCCCAAAGCCGTCCGAACGACGGTCAGAACCGCCACCCAAACAGCCGCCAAGACAAGCGCCAAATCCGCCGCCAAGACCCCGGCCAGCCGCACAGCACGCAAAGTCTGAGCCTTCTGCGCGGACCCGTCCATGGCCAAGAAAGCCCCACGCCGCACCGCCGAGCGCATCGCGCAGGTCACACTGGCCTTGTTCAACCGCTTTGGCGAGCCCAACGTGTCCACCACGCTGATCTCTTCCGAACTGAACATCAGCCCGGGCAATCTTTACTACCACTTCCCGTCCAAGGACGCCCTGGTCAACCACCTGTTTGACGCTTACGAAAGCGCCATGCTGGACCTGTTGGACGCCGCCGCCGATGTGCACGACGTGGAAGACGCTTGGTTTTTCTTGCACTCCTTGTTTGAACAGGTGTGGAACCACCGCTTCTTGTACCGCGACCTGAACAACCTCTTGTCCGGTAACCGGCACCTGGAAACGCATTTCCACGCTGTGCTGGAACGCAAGACCCTGGCATTCAGGCACTTGCTCGAATCTTTGGCCGCAGCAGGCCTGATGCGCATCGACGCCGACAGCGTCGAGACCTTGTCCGCCAGCATGTCGGTGATGGTCACCTATTGGTTGAGCTATGAGTATGTGCGCAACCCTCGCCAGGCCTTGGAGCCCGCCAGTGCGGGCTTGGCCTTGAGCCGAGGCGCCAAGCATGTGCTGGCGCTGCTCACACCCTACATGGCCAGCCCCGAGTTGCAGGCGCACTTGCATGCACTGACCGTGGCCTACAACGACCACGCCGCACCGGGCTCTGATCAGGCTGTGACGTTGAAGCGCTGATCGGCCATGGCCAGCAGGCCATCAAAAATCAGGTTGTCCAGCAATTCGAACTGCAAGGACATGCTGGGCGCCATCTTCCAGCCGGCGCCGCCGGTCATCACACACAGGGGCTCTTGCCCGGTGTGCTCACGCAGGTGCTGAACCATGCGTTCGCAGGCCCCCGCAATGGCAAAAGTACCGCCACTGGTCAATGCATCGCTGGTGTTGGTGGGAAAGGCCCGCACTTCACCAGTGGGCACATGCAAGCCGGCGGTGCCCGACTCCAGAGCGCGCAGCATGATGCCGTGACCGGGCAAGATCAGGCCACCCAGGAAGCGGCCATCGGGGTCAATGGCCTCCACGGTCACCGCGGTGCCCACCATCACCACCACCAAAGGCCTGGCCGGGCCTTGGGCCAGCATGCGCTGACGGGCACCGATCATGGCCACCCAGCGGTCAGAGCCCAAACGCGAGGGGTGATCGTAGCCGTTGGTCAAGCCGGCTTCAGAGGCACTGGGGACCACCCAATGTGGTACAACGTCCCACAGATCCATTTGCTCCTGAACACGGCGCTTGATGGCGTCTCCCGCCACAATGCAGCCCAGCATGCGCTCAGGCTCAGGCAGCTCGGCCCAGGGGCCGTCCGCCAAGCGGTCGATGTTTTCCAGGAATTCAGCACCCTGCGCCAGCAAATGTGCTTGGGGGTGCGGGCGCTCGTACAGGGCCCATTTCAGACGGGTGTTGCCCACGTCGATGGCGAGGAATGTCATCCTGCCATGATAATGAATTTCACAGATCCCCCAGGCGGTTTGAAACCGTGCAAGGCAGCAAACAGCGCGCAAAGGGGTCAAAAAACCTCAAGACGGACCTGTGGCCTGTGCTTTGCGAATGGCGTTCTGGGCATGGTCGGGTTGCAGCTTGGCTTGAGACGCATCCACCTGCAACATCAAGCCCAGCAAGCGGGCACCGTGTTCAACGGCCATCGAAGCGTATTTCACATCGCCATGGACCAGGGCGCTGCCCAACAACTCGACCCGCTCATAGGCATCGATGTTGCCAGAGACCTTGCCCGCCACGATCACACGGCTGGCACACACGTCGCCCTGAATCTCCCCCTCGGGCCCCACCACCACCGTGATGGCCTGCTCTTTGGGAGCTTCGATGTTGCCAATCACCTTGCCATCGATGCGCACGCTTTGCATCAGGCGCAAGGTGCCATGAATCTCGGTTTGCCGCCCAATGAGGGTGTCAAACCGTTCAAGACTCTTGACCAAAGGCGTGCTGTTTTTTTTCGATCCGAACATTTTTGTCTCCTGACATCACCACACATTCAAGGCTTCAGATGCAGCCGTGCCCAAGTCGCGAAAGCTTGAGCAGGGTGCATGACTTGCCCTTGATAAGCCACTTCGTAATGCAAATGCGGTCCCGTTGACCGTCCGGTATTGCCCAACAAACCGATCACTTGACCCCGTTGGACGGGGTCGCCCTCTTGGACTTGCCGAACACTCAAATGGGCATAACGTGACACAAAGCCATCGGCATGCGCCACCTCGATCATTTCACCGTAAGCACCGGCACGGCCAGAGCGCAGCACTTTGCCAGCCGCAGTGGCGTGAACGGGCGTTCCGATCGGGGCCACAAAATCAATGCCCTCATGCATGCTGGGCTGGTGCGTCATCGGGTCTGCGCGCACACCAAAACCGCTGGTGATCGAAAAGTCGCTTTTGAGCGGCAAGGCCGTTGGCAAGGTGACGATGCGCTCTGCATCGCGCTGCCATATTTCGTGCTTCTCAAGCAGGGCTTGCTCCAAGGCCTGGAGCTGCGCTGCGGTCGCCTCCAGTTCAGTGCTCAGATCAGCATGGCGGGAATACCAAAACGGCAAGGCCTTCAAAGGCCCCCCCCTGCCTTGGGCCGCT
Source organism: Comamonadaceae bacterium (assembly GCA_027485235.1). Lineage (GTDB taxonomy): Bacteria > Pseudomonadota > Gammaproteobacteria > Burkholderiales > Burkholderiaceae_C > Limnohabitans_A. Next base: position 40,053 of record JAIXRJ010000036.1, on the reverse strand, counting down.
TCTGTTTTGCCTTGCCCATGGCCTGGCTTGAGGGCCTCAATGCCCAAGCGTTGCAAAAAGGTCTTTCTCTGGTCTTCGATCAACCGCAAGCGGTCCGTGACCGTCGTCATTTGACCGAACAGACTTTCCAACTTGGAGCGGTAATCGGCCTCCAATCTCAATTGCTCTGCTTGACTGGTGACCCCGCCCATGCGTTGGGCCAACTCGGGGGCGTATTCCACGGCGACACGCAGACCGATCAAGTGAAAAACCGAGCCCAAGGACAACAAGGTCAGTGCCATGGCCATCACAAACAAAAGCACCTTGCGCGCCGTGATGGACACAGCGATCACCCGGGCGGTGGGCCCAGACACCCAAATCAATTGCATACATTCTCCCGGGGGTTATTGTTGGATGTCCCCGTCACCGAGCCCATCAAGATCAGCCAAGCCATGCCAGACAGCACGCAGACTGGTTCACCAGCGGCATATCTTAATGGAACTCATGCCACTTGATGTGGTCTTAAATAGGAATTTTTAAGAATTAAATGAATAATTAAGTGTAAATAATTTACACAGGGTGCTCTCAAAAAACCAGAGCAACGTGAGACACCGTGACTCTCCACCATTCCTGAAAATCCCCATCGCACGGGACGCGGGCCCACGCAACAGCGGTCAGATGCCGTGTCGACCCGTCAATGTCAAGGCCGCCAAAGCCATGACCTTGGCCGAATCCACCAGTTCCGCGATGCCCACATATTCATCGGGCTGATGCGCCAGATCCAAAATACCGGGGCCATAGGCGATGCAGTCACGCAACTGGCCACTGCGCACGATGTGCTTTTGGTCGTAGGTGCCGGGGCTGGCGATGTAACTGGGCTCTCGCCCCAGTACACGGGCAATCGCGCGCGCGGTGGCGTCCACCACCGGCGCGTCCTTGGGCGTGGCGGTGGGCACAAAACCCATGATGTCGCGGATGCCGTAGTCAAAGCCTGGCCGCGTGCGCTTGAGCTCTTCCAGCATGTCCACAATCTCTTGTTTGACGGCTTCCAGGTTCTCTTCGGCGATGAATCGCCTGTCCAGCACCGCCTTGCACAGGTGGGCCACCACGGGCGCAGGCAAGTCGCCCGTGGGCCAGCCACGCTCATCGTTGCTGTAGCGCTGCTCGACTTGGCCACCATGGATGCTGTTGATGTTGAGGGTGCTCACGCGTGCGCCCGGCGGCTCGACCGGTTCTGCCGTCTTGCGGCCTCGCAAGCGCGGTTGCAGTTGCATCTCGAGCAAATGGATGAACGCGCTCATGTGGTTGATCGCGCTGTCGCCCAAAAACGGCATGGACCCGTGTGCGATGCGCCCACGCGTTTCGACCTCGGCCCACCACACGCCCCGGTGCCCCAGGCAAATGCGGTCCACCCCCAGAGGCTCGGGAATGATCACATGGTGCACGCGTGGCTTGCTGAAATAACCCCGCTCGGCCAGATAACCCACACCGGCAAATCCGCCCGATTCTTCGTCCACCGTCCCGCTGATTTCCAGCGCCCCTGACAAAGGCAAGCCCGACTCAATCAAGGCCTCGCAGGCGATGATGCTCGACGCCAGCCCGCCCTTCATGTCGCAGGCCCCTCGGCCATACACGCGTCCGTTGGCCACTTGTCCACCGAAGGGCTCAAAGGTCCAGCCCGGCCCGGTCTCGACCACATCGATGTGGCTGTTGAAGTGCACACATTCGCCGGGCTCAGGTGCTTGCCAGCGCGCCACCACATTGATACGAGGGTGGCTGTTGCTGTCGCCGGGCGCACCCAGGGCGCGCACATAGTCCACAGCAAAGCCCTTGCGCGACAGACGCTCCCCGATCAGGTGCGCACAGGCCTCGTAGGCATCGCCGGGCGGGTTGATGGTGGGAATACGCACCAGGTCTTGTGTGAGCGCAACGACTTCATCGCGCTTGGCTTCAATGCTTTGCAGCAGGCGGTCGAGGGAGGGCTTCATGGGGCCAGTTTATGCGCCGACCCCGATGAGCCCTTATCACTTAAAGCACAGGGCCCAAGCCCTGTTGCGCTCAGCTGCGCACGCGATCGAGCAGGGCCGCCGTGGACGCATCCAGGCCCGATGCATCACCCGACACAATGCGCGCGTGGATGTCTTTGGCCAGCACCTTGCCCAGCTCCACCCCCCATTGGTCAAAGCTGTTGATGCCCCAAACCGAACCGCTCACAAACACCCGGTGTTCTTGCAAAGCAATCAATGCCCCCAATCTGGCAGGCGTGAGTTCTTCGAGCAACAAGAAAGTGCTGGGCCGGTTGCCGGTGAAGTGTTTGTGCCCACCGGCGTCTGACTTGCCCAACATCAAGGCCTGGGCTTGCGCAATCACATTGGCCAAGAGCAACTCATGGTGGTCTTTCAGGCTGTGCGTGGGCTTTTTGACCGCGATGAATTCCAGCGGCACGATGTCCGTGCCCTGGTGCAGCATCTGAAAATAAGCGTGCTGCCCGTTGGTGCCCGGTTCGCCCCACAACACCGGCGAGGTGCCATACGGCAGCGCTTGCCCGTTGCGGTCCACACGCTTGCCATTGCTCTCCATCTCCAGCTGCTGCAGATACGCAGGCACCCGGCGCAAAGCGCTGTGGTACGGCGCAATGGAGCGGCTGGTGTAGTTCAAGAAGTTGCGGTACCAAACGTCGAGCAGGCCCAAGCGCACGGGCAAGTTGCTCTCCAGCGGGGCATGCTGGAAATGCTGGTCCATCGCATGCGCTCCGGCCAACAGGTCTTTGAAGCCTTGTGCACCCACGGCAATCGCCACTGGCAGGCCGATGGCCGACCACATCGAATAACGCCCGCCCACCCAGTCCCAAAACCCAAAGGTGGTGGTGATGCCGAACGCGGCCGCTGCCGACACATTGGTGGTGAGTGCCGCAAAGTGGCGCGACACATCTGCACCGCCCTGGGCCTTGAACCAAGCCAGCGCTGAGCGCGCATTGGTCATGGTCTCGAGGGTGGTGAAAGTTTTGGACGCGATCAAGAACAATGTGTTCTCGGCCTTCAGGCCCTTGAGCACACCCGCCAACTCGTGGCCGTCCACGTTGGACACGAAATGAAAGCGCTTGCCCTCGACCACAAAATCTTGCAACGCCAGCACCGCCATCTGCGGGCCCAAGTCCGAGCCCCCAATGCCCATGTTCACCACATCGGTGATCTGCGCATCGACGCGCACCTGCTCGGCATAGGCCAGCATGGGCTGCAGCGTGGCATGCACCAGGGCCAGCGGCTTGGCCAGGTCGCCTTGCAAAGAGCCCTCAGGTTGGCGCAACAAGCAATGCATGACGGCACGGTCTTCGGTGTGGTTGATGGCCTCGCCTCGGAACATCGCATCGCGGTGCGCGGCCAATCCCGTCTGACGGGCCAGCTCAATCAGCAAAGCTTCGGTGGCGGCATCGGTGTGGTTTTTGGACAAGTCCGCAAACACATGCGGCGCTGACTGGCTCAAACTGGCCGCGCGTTGTGCATCGGCGGCAAAGGCCGTGCGCAAATCGAATCCAGCAAAGCCCTCGGCGTGTAGCTGCAGTTGATGCCAGGCGGCGGTCTTGTCACAACGCATCTCAGGCTTTCTTCATCAAGTCTTCAAGTTTCACGGCATCGGCGCAGAAGGCGCGAATGCCCTCGGCCAGCTTCTCGGTGGCCATGGCATCTTCGTTGAGCGCCAAGCGGAAAGAGGCTTCGTTGTAGGCCACGGCGGGCAAGTCCATGCCTTGCGCCGCTTGTGCGTCGAGGGCCGCGGACAAGGGTGCATCGGTGGCGGCCAACTGCGCCAGCAGCTCGGGGCTGATGGTCAGCAAATCGCAACCCGCCAAGGCGGTGATCTGGCCGATGTTGCGGAACGACGCGCCCATGACTTCGGTGGCGATGCCGTGCTTTTTGTAGTGGTTGAAGATGGCCCGCACCGACTGCACACCGGGGTCGTTCGCGCCCGACATGGCCGCTTCGTCCCAAGCGGCGCCGGCGGTTTTTTTGTGCCAGTCGTAAATGCGGCCCACAAAGGGCGAGATGAGTTGCACCCGGGCCTGGCCACAGGCCACGGCTTGGCAAAACGCGAACAGCAGCGTCAGGTTGCAGCGGATGCCTTCGCGCTGCAGCTCGGCGGCGGCCTGAATGCCCTCCCAAGTGGCAGCGATTTTGATCAGCACACGCTCCCGCGCAATACCCTGCGCCTCGTACAGCGCCATGATGCGTCGGGCACGCGCCACGGTGGCGGTGGTGTCAAAGCTCAAACGGGCATCCACCTCGGTGGACACACGACCGGGAATGGTGTTCAGAATTTCACAGCCAAAGCGCACCAGCAGGTGGTCCATCACCACGTCCAGCGGCTGGCCCCGGTGGGCTGCGACCGCCTCACTCAGCAAGGGCGCGTACTCGGGTTTTTGCACCGCCTTCAAGATCAATGAAGGGTTGGTCGTGGCATCTTGCGGCTGGAACTGGGCCAACTGCTTGAAGTCACCGGTGTCTGCGACCACGGTGGTGAATTGCTTGAGGGCGTTGAGTTGATTCATGGCGTTGGATGAGGAAAACGCTTGAATTATCCTTGAAACAAAGTTACATTACAAATCAATTTTTCATGTAACTCAAGAACAACATGGCTTTTGATTTGGTTTTCTTTGGCGGCACAGGCGATCTGGTCTGGCGCAAACTCATGCCCGCTTTGTTGCAGGCTTTCCGCCACGGCACTTTGCCCGATGGCGGTCGCATCATCGGCGTGGGGCGTGACGATCTGAGTGACGCCCAATACCGTCAACGCATCCAAACACGTTTTGAGCAAGTCGAGGGCGACAAGCGCCCCAACCCTGAAGAGTTTGCCCGCTTTGCCAGCCTGCTGTGCTATGTGCGCATGGACCTCTCCCAACCCGAAGCCTACGCCGCGCTGGCCGCACGCTTGGCCGAGCGCGAGACCGACCATGTGGTCATGTACCTGTCCACCGCACCCGGCCTGTTCACCACCGTGTGTGAACAACTCGCGGCCAGCGGCCTGAACACGCCCCAAACCCGCATCGTGCTGGAAAAACCGCTGGGCCACGACCTGGCCTCCAACCGCGCCATCAACACCGCGGTGGGCCAGGTGTTCACGGAACAGCAGATCTTCCGCATCGACCATTACCTGGGCAAGCCCAGCGTGCAAAACCTGTTTGCCATGCGTTTTGGCAACGCTTTGTTCGAGCCGCTGTGGCGGCGCGAACACATCGCCAACATCCAGATCACCATGTCCGAAGAACTGGGCGTGGAAAAGCGCGGCGGCTTTTACGAAAGCACCGGTGCGCTGCGCGACATGGTGCAAAACCACGCGCTGCAACTGCTGTGCGCCATTGCGATGGAGCCGCCCATCAACGCACATGCCGACGCCATCCGCGACGAAAAGCTCAAAGTGCTGCGCGCCCTGAAACGCTGGACGCCCGAGACCCTCAGCCAACACGTGATTCGGGGTCAATACGCCGCAGGCACTGTGGATGGCCAGGCCGTCCCGGCCTACCGCGACGAACCAGGCGTCAGCCCCAGCAGCCCCACCGAAACCTTTGTCGCCCTGCGCACCGAGATCGCCAACTGGCGCTGGGCGGGCGTGCCGTTTTACATCCGCACCGGCAAGCGCATGGCCTCGCGCGAGGCGCACATCGAGATCAACTTCCGCCCCACGCCGCACGACATCTTCCAGACGCCGGTGGGCCAGGTCAACAAACTGGTGATCCACCTGCAACCCAAAGACGGGCTGGAGCTGCACCTGTTTGCCCAAGGCCAAAGCAAACGCGGCCCAGGCGCTGGTGGCCAAACCCTGAGCCCGGTGCACCTGGACCTGGACTTTGACAAACGCTTTGGCCACCAGCGCGTGGGCGCCTACGAACGCCTGTTGCTGGACGTGCTGGACGGCCGCCTCAACCTGTTTGTGCGCAGCGACGAGCAAGAAGAAGCCTGGCGCTGGGTCGAACCCATCTTGCGCCACTGGGCCGAAGACCCGGTGGACCCCCGCCCCTACGCCGCCGGCACCTGGGGACCCAGCGCCTCCAGCGCCATGATCGCGCGCGACGGCTTTTGCTGGTCTGAAGAACTCTGACAAGGAGACCCACCATGCTCGACCGCATCAAAGCCTCTTTGCCCTCCTTGGCGCCCGCTGAACAACGCGTGGGCAAACTGGTGCTGGCCGACCCCCGCGCCTTTGCCCAACTGCCCGTGACCGAGTTGGCCGACCGCGCCCACGTCAGCAAACCCACGGTGGTGCGCTTTTGCCGCAGCGTGGGTTACGACGGCCTGTCGGACTTCAAACTCAAACTGGCCGGCAGCGTCAGCGAAGGCGTGCCCTTCATCCACCGCAGTGTGGACGTGGACGACAAAACCAGCGACATCGCCGTCAAGGTCATCGACAACACCGTTGCGGCCTTTTTGAAGTACCGCAACGACGCGAGTTCGTTTGCGCTGGAGCACGCCGCCAAGGCCTTGGCCGACACGCAAAAAACCAACCGCCGCATCGAGTTTTACGGCGTGGGCAACTCCGGCATCGTGGCGCAAGACGCGCAGCACAAATTCTTTCGCCTGGGCGTCAATGCGATTGCCTACAGCGACGGCCACATGCAGGTCATGAGCGCCTCCATGCTCAAGCCGGGCGATTGCGCCGTGATCATCTCCAACTCGGGCCGCACCCGTGACCTGATGGACGCCTGCGACATCGCCAAAAAGCAAGGCGCCACAACCATCGTCATCACCGCCAGCGGCTCGCCCCTGGCCAGCGCCGGGCACATCCACCTGACCGCCGACCACCCCGAGGGCTACGACAAATACAGCCCCATGGTCTCGCGCTTGCTGCACCTGCTCATCATCGACATCTTGGCCACCACCGTGGCCCTGCGCATTGGCGAAGAACTGCAACCGGCCCTGCGCGACATGAAAAACAACCTGCGCAACAAGCGCTACACCTGAAGGTCGCAGCGACCGAAAGCAAAAGACCTGGCCAGCCAGGTCTTTGTGTCTTGCGCCGTCCAACGCTCATTCGGGCTCGATTTTGGCGTCGCGCACCACCTTGGCCCAACGCGGTGCCTCGGCCTTGATCAGCGCCGCAAACTGCTCGGGCGTGCCACCGCCCACCTCGTTGCCCTGGCCCAAGATCTTCTCCCGCAAGTCCGCATCCTGCAGCGCGGCGTTGCCCACCGCGTTGAGCTGGCGGACCACCTCTGCTGGGAGCCCCTTGGGGCCAATCAAGCCCTGCCAGTTGAGCACCTCGACCTCTGGAAAGCCCTGCTCGGCCATGGTCGGGATGTCCGGTGCCAAAGGCGAACGCGCCCGGCTGGTGATGGCCAGTGCGCGCAGCTTGCCGCCCTTGATGCCGGGCATGGCCGAATACATTTGCTCGAACATCATCTGCACCTGGCCGCCCATCAAATCGGTGGCCCCGGCCGAACCGCTCTTGTAGGGCGCGTGGATCAGGTCGATGCCGGCCGCGTGTTCAAACAAAGCGCCGCTCAAATGGTGGGTGCCGCCAATGCCGCCCGAGGCGTAGCTGAGTCTGCCCGGCGCGGCCTTGGCCGCCAGCACCAAATCCTTGACCGACTTGTACGGTGAATCGCTGCGCACCATCAAAATCAGGGGCCCTTTTTCAATCAGGAAAATCGGCAGCAAGTCGGTGAAGGGGTTGAAGTTGAGCCTCTTGAACAGGGCGTGGTTGACCGCCAGGGGTGCAAAGTTGCCCATGCCGATCGTGTAGCCATCGGGCCGGGCTTTGGCAATGACCTCGGTGCCAATGTTGCCGCCCGCGCCAGCCTTGTTGTCGATGACGATGCTTTGCCCCAACAAGCCGCCCATGACCTTGGCGACCTGCCGCGATCGGGTGTCGGCATTGCCCCCGGCATCATACGGACACACCCAGGTGATGGGCTTGCTGGGGTATTTGTCTTGCGCTTGGCCTGGCCAGGGCAGCGCCAGACCCAGGCCTGCCATTTGGAGGAGTGCGCGGCGATCGATCATGAAAGTCCCTTTCAAGCGGCGGTGGATTGGCTTGTGAAAGCTTAACCTTTTTGTTGACGCCGACTTTGCAACATGGCGGCACATCAGAAATTCAAAGACTTTCAAGCCGCTCACTGCGGCGTCAGCCCCGCCTTGCTGATCACCTCGCTCCAGCGCCTGATGTCGTTGTCCAGCAATTGCGCCAGCTGCGCGGGCGTGCTGGCTTTGGCTTGCACGTTGAAGCCGGCCAGGCGCTGCACCATCTCGGGCTGGGCCAGCACTTTGGCCACTTCCTGGCTCAGGCGGTCCACCACGGCTTTGGGCGTTTTGCCGGGGGCGGCCAAGGCGTTCCACGACGACACGTTGAAGTTGCTCAGGCCGGGCAGCTCGCGCACTGTGGGAGTTTGCGGGAAGTCCCTGGGGCGTTGTTCGCCCATCACGCCCAAGAGGCGCACGGCCTTGGCATTGATCTGCGGTTTCATGGGGCCCAAAATCTCCACCGCCACATCCACTTGGCCACCGAGCAGTGCGTTGATGACGGCAGGCGTGCCGTTGTAGGGCACGATCTGGGCAATCAGGTTGGCCTGCGTGCGCAAGAGTTCGGCGGCCAGGTTTTGTGTGCTGCCGATGTTGATGGTGCCCATGTTGAGCTTGCCGGGGTTGGCGCGGCCAAACGCCACCAGTTCGGACAAGGTTTTGAACGGGGAGTTGTCGGGCACGACCACGGCCATGTCAAACAAGCCCAACAAAGACACCGGCGCAAAGTCGGTGCGCGGATTGAAGGGCAAGGACTTGAACAAGCCCGCACTGACTGCCGTCCCGTTGGACATTAGCAGCAGGGTGTGGCCATCGGGGTCGGCCTTGGCCACCAGTTCGCCCGCCACGATGCCGCCTGCGCCGGGCCGGTTGTCGATCAGCACCGGCTGGCCCAGGTTCTCCGACAGCTTTTGGGCCACGGCCCGCGCGGTCAGGTCGGCCACGCCGCCCGCCCCAAAGGGCACCACGATCTTGAGGGGTTTGCCAGGAAAACCGCTTTGCGCCCAACTGGCGGTGGCGGGCAAAGCACTGAGGGCGGCGGCTTGAAGCCAGGCGCGGCGTTGGATCATGAAAAAACCTTTCACACAGATGAAACAGAACTTCGCCCACAATGCAGGCGTTCTTCGGTGCTGTCATTTATACACGCATCGCGTCTGAAACCTGCCTCGGGTCAACCATGGGTCCTCTGTTTCAAACTCGCCGTACGCTGGTGTGCGCCGGTGCCGCCCTGTTGCTGGGTGCTTGCGCCTGGCAGGGCGATCCCCCTTCGTCCGTGTTGACCAAACCCGCTCAGGGCGGCTTGGTGTTCAAGCCTCAAGACAAGGCGCAGTGGGAGTCGGTGGCCTTGCCCGGCAAACTGCGCACGGCCTTCAGGCTGGACAAGCGTGACCAGCGCCCGGCCGTGTTGGCCGATGCGGCCTCGTCGGCCAGCATGCTGCGCCAGCGTGTGAACATTGCGCCCGAGCAATTGGGGCGACTGCGGTTTGACTGGCAAGTGGAGAACCTGATGGCCACGGCCGACATGTCGGTGCGCGGACAGGGTGACTCGCCCGTGCGCTTGATCTTGGCTTTTGACGGGGACCGCCGCAAGTTCTCGGCCCAAAACGCCATGCTCAGTGAACTGACGCTGGCGCTCACCGGCGAAGAAATGCCTTATGCCACCCTCATGTACGTCTGGAGCAACCGCCACCCGGTGGACTCGGTCATCGTCAACCCGCGCACAGACCGGGTGCGCAAATGGGTGGTCGAGTCGGGCCCGCAGCGCTTGCAGCAATGGCTGCACTACCAGCGCGACATCCGCGCCGATTACGAGAAAGCCTTCGGTGAGCCCCCCGGCGCCTTGATCGCCCTGGCCATCATGACCGACAGCGACAACACCCAAAGCAAGGTGCGGGCATGGTACGGCGATATCCGCTTGGATTGAGACGGAACAGCCCATGAAAAAACCCACCGTGTTGCCACGGTGGGTTTTTTGACTTTCAAACCATCCACTGGCTTGCGCCAGCGAAGTGATTAGAAGTTGTGGCGGATACCCACAGCGGTACGGGCAAACTTGGTGTCTGTACCTTTGATGGTGGCAGGTGTCAAAGCAGCTTGCACTGAACCGGCCTTGTCGTCGATGGACTCAGCACGGAAGTACACGGAAGAACGCTTGCTCAGGTTGTAGTCAGCACCCAGGCCCCAGATTTTGGACTTGGTATCAGCAGCAGCGGCAGAACTGGTCAAGGTGCCCATTTGAGCCATCAAGACCACAGCACCCATGGTGTAGGTGCCAGAGATGGACATGGCGCTGTTGTCGACAGCACCAGTGGCAGCTCTAGCCAAGCCGTTTTTGTTGGTCTGGTACAGACCGAACACCTTGGCAGCGCCGAGGGTGTAGTTCGCGCCCAAGGTGTTGACGGTGGATTCAGTAGTGCCAGTGCCCACAGCATTGAAGTCTTGCTTCAATGTGCTGAACGAAGCGGCCAGAGGGCCATTGACGTAGTTGATGCCCAGTTCAGTGGTGCCTTGCATGTCGTAAGCGCCGAAGGCAGTGCTGAAGCTGGTTTGCTTGACAGCGTTGCTTGTCGCAGAAACAGATGTATCAACTGCTTTGGTTTGCTTGGCAGCGTAGTACACAGAAGCTGTCAGGCCGCTGAAAGAAGGCGACACGTACTTCAAAGCGTTGTCCGAACGCACTTGTGAAGTGCTTTGGGCATCGTTCACATAGAAAGTGCGGAAGCCCGAACCGATGGCGGTGCCGAAAGGCTGGCCGGTCACGTAGCTGCTCAAAGAGTTGTAGTTCACAGCGCCCAGGTCAACACGACCGAAGCCGCCTTCGAGGCCAGCGCGGATTTCACCGTTGCCGAATGTCGAAGCGGCAGCCACTGTTTCGTTGCCCAATGTCACTGGGGAAGAAACGGAACCGGTGTTGGCACGGTTGGACACGGTGTTCCAGTCGGTTTCCACGCGGAAGTTGGCCTTCAAGCCACCGCCCAGGTCTTCCGTACCACGGAAGTTGAACTGGCTGGTGGAAGCACCGTTGCCGTTGATACCGCTGGCTTTGCCGCCTTTGTAGTTGATGGACTGGAAGCCCACGTCCATGATGCCGTCGATTTGAACGGACGACTGAGCGAAAGCACCGGTGGCTGCCAATGCGGCCAGAGCGATCAGAGTTTTTTTCATTGCAAGTTTCTCCAAGGTTAAACAAAGGGTCCAGAAGATTTAGCCAGTGCTTGGCACCAAACGCACCTCTGAGCCAACCCTCAATCCAGAAGGTTGTAGCTATTGCACCAGAGGGTTCACGCATTTCCAAGAGATTCGCAGAATAAAAGGCTTTTTCGTTGCATTCATGCAACAAGCCCGCCATCCCAAGGACTCATAAAGTCATTTTTCCAACAAATTCAATGGCTTCCAAAAGTTACTGCATGCAAAAAGTCATGTAGATTTTTAAAAAAAGACGCACTTGAATTGGCTTTTTTGATGTTTTCTAGCGGCCTTACTCGGGTTTGTCATGATCAAATACTTCACATGAACATCAACACCCTGATCCTTGCTGCCGACAGCGCCTTGCGCACCCTGTGGGCCGAACCCCGTGCCAGCCGCCCAAGGCCACAAGCGGCCACCACGGAACTGGTGATGAGCGATGCCGAGCAACGCAAAGCTGGCGCGCTGATGCGCGTGAACCATGTGGGCGAGGTGTGCGCCCAAGCGCTTTACACCGGCCAAACGCTGGCTTGCAAAAGCACCACCTTGCGGGCGCAGTTGACCCAAGCCAGCCGCGAAGAGACCGACCACTTGGCCTGGACGGCGCAGCGCCTGAAAGAACTGAACGATCGGCCTTCGCTGCTCAACCCGCTTTGGTACGCAGGCGCCTTTGTGATCGGCTATGCCGCTGGCAAGCTGGGTGGGGATCGGGTGAGCCTGGGCTTTGTGGTGGAGACCGAGCGCCAAGTGGAAGCCCATTTGCAAAGCCACATGGACAAGCTGCCCGCCGCGGACAGCGCCTCTCGGGCGATCGTGGCGCAAATGAAAGCCGATGAAATGGCCCATGCCCAAATGGCACAAAAGGCGGGCGCGTTGGCCTTGCCGGGCCCAGTGAAAACCTTGATGCAGAGCGCCGCCAAGGTGATGACGACGGTGGCGTACCGGGTTTGAGTCTTCGCCCATCGCGCACGGGGTGCTGCTCCCACGGAAAAGACGGCCTGTGGTTTTAGCAAACCATCGCGCGCGGGGTGCTGCTCCCACGGAAAAGACGGCCTGTGGTTTTAGCAAACCATCGCGCACGGGGTGCTGCTCTCACGGCAAATATCGCGCAATGTTTTTGTGGGAGCCGCGCCCCGCGCGCGATGGATAAAAAAGCACAAGGCCGTTTTCTGCGCAGCCCTCAGTTTTGCTGCCAAGGCAAGCCACACTTGCGCCAGCCGCCCGTCAAGCCGCGGTGGGCATGGGCATCGGGGTCGCCCTCAAACCCTTCCAAAATGTTGTAAGCCTGCACACCCAGCTCGGTGGCGCGTTGCGCGGCGGCTATCGAGCGCACGCCACTGCGGCACAGCAGCAGCAGCTTTTTGCCGCCCGCCCCCAGCGCCTGGATGCCGGCGTCAAATTCAGGGTTGATGGCCATGCCGGGCCATTGCTTCCAAGCCAGGTCATGCGCACCGGGGACAAAACCGACCCAGGTCCGCTCGGCGTCGGTGCGCACGTCCACCAGTTCGGCCTCGCCCGCCTGCACCCAGGCCCAGGCCAGTTGGGGGCTCACGTCGCCGGCGTAGCCTTGGGCGGGGATCACTTGCAGCTCATCACTTGGGGGCATGTCGTCTGGCTCCATCTGAGTTTTTGGCCATCATAGCTTTTGAAGTTTGGCTGCCTGGGGGAAACCATCGCGCACGGGGTGCGGCTCCCACGAAAGAAGTTGGGGTGCGTGGGAGCTGCGCCCTGCGCGCGGTTCAGGCCTTGGGTTTTTTCTGCGGCCGCGCCCAGTTGGCGATGCTGATTTGTTTGCCACGCGCCACACTCAGCGCCCCCGGCTCGGTGTTCTTGGTGATGGTGGAGCCGCCGCCCACGGTGCCGCCTGCGCCAATGGTCACCGGGGCCACCAGCACGCAGTTGCTGCCGATGTGCACGTCGGCTTCGATCACGGTGCGGTGTTTGTTGGCGCCGTCGTAGTTGGCGGTGATGCTGCCCGCGCCGTAGTTGACACGCTCGCCCACCGTGGCATCGCCCAAATAGGCCAGGTGGTTGGCTTTGGCGCCGTGGGCCAGGGTGGCATTTTTGACTTCCACAAAGTTGCCGATGTGGACTTCGGCCCCCAGCTGTGCGCCGGGACGCAGACGGGCAAAGGGGCCGATCAGCGCGCCCTCGCCGACGGTCACGCCGAGTTTTTCACCGTCGATGTGGGTGAAGGGGTGGATCACCGCACCTGCTTCGATGCGGCAGTTGGCAATGATGCAGTTGGCGCCGATCTTCACGCCCTCGCCCAAGGACACCATGCCTTCAAAAATGCAGTTCACGTCGATCTCGACATCTTGCGCGCAGACCAGCTGGCCACGCACATCAAAACGGGCCGGGTCTTTCAAGCGCACGCCTTGCTCCATAAAATGGACCGCTTGGCGATGTTGGTGGGCGCACTCCAGCTCGGCCAGTTGCACTGGGCTGTTGATGCCGGCCACTTGCAGGGCGTCGCTGATTTTGTGCGCCACCACGGGCACGCCATCGGCCACGGCGAACTTGACCACATCGGTCAGGTAGTACTCGCCTTGGGCGTTCTGGTTGTCCAGCCGAGCCAACCAAGCTTTGAGCCATGTCGCAGGCACGGCCATGATGCCGCTGTAGACCTCGTTGATTTTACGCTGCGCCTCAGTGGCGTCTTTTTGCTCCACGATGGCTTGCACAGCATCGCCCTGGCCACCACCCCGCACGATGCGGCCATAGCCGGTGGGGTCGGCAAAGTCGATGGTCAGCAGCGCCAGTTTGTCGCCGCCGCATTGCGCGATCAGGGCTTGCAAGGTGTCGGCCTGGGTCAGGGGCACATCGCCCGACAAGATGACCACGATGCCATCATCGGCCAGCGCGGGCACCGCTTGCTGCACGGCATGGCCGGTGCCCAGCTGCGGCTCTTGGCGCACGCATTGCACCGCCAACACTTGGTCCGGCGCCAGCAGCAAGGGCTCGACCTGGTCAGCCCCGTGGCCGGTGATGACCACGGCCGAGCGGGCCTGCAGCTGCGCGGCGGTGTTCAGCACATGCTGCACCAGCGGCACGCCGGCCAGGCGCTGCAAGACCTTGGGCAGACGGCTTTTCATGCGGGTGCCTTTGCCTGCGGCCATCACCACCACATCGACGGGCTTGGAATCAACTCGGTTCATGGCCATCTTTCGCATTCTGTCCATTTGCACAATCCCTCCATTATCGCCAGTCGCCAAGCACCCTCTGCGGCCTGTGTGCACGCACACCCTCACCCCCGTCAAGGCCTCACATTTGGACTGACAATGGAGGCCCATGCCGCAGCGCTCTCGCTTGCAGTCCCACAGGAGTTTTCATGTTGCGTTGCGTTTTTTTGCTGATGGTGCTGTGCCTGCAAGGCTGCAGTGCCATCAAGCTGGGTTACCAGCAACTGCCCACTTTGTCGTATTGGTGGTTGGACAGTTCGGTGTCTTTCAGTGATGCGCAAACACCGCTGGCCAAGGATGCGCTGGCCCAGCTGCACCGCTGGCACCGCGCCGAAGAACTCCCGCTGTACGCCGAAGTGTTCAAGCGTTTGGCCTTGCAAAGTGCCGAGCCCTTGCAGCCCCAACAAGTTTGCAGCGTGGTGGGCGAGGCGGACAAAGCTTTGGAACGCACGATGCGCAAAGCCGTGAGTTTGGCCGCGCCGGTGGCCCTGAACATGGGACCAGAGCAGCTGAGCCACTTGAATCAGAACTGGGCCAGCAAAAACAAGGATTGGGAGAAGGAGTGGGCGCAAGGCAGCGCCAGCGAGCGGCTGGAGCGCCGATTGAGCAAGGCCGTGGACCGCTTCAGCGATTTTTATGGGCCTTTGAGTCCGACACAGACCGCGATGGTGCGGACGCAGTTGCAGCAATCGGTCTGGACACCCGATTGGGGCCGACGCGACCGCCTCAGGCGACAGCAAGATTTGATGAGCACCTTGCAAAAAGCCTCTCAAAGCAGCGCATCGGCCCTGCCCCAAGTGGAGGCCGATTTGTGGGCCTTGTGGCAGCGCTGGATGGACCCGCAGGACCCCGTTGGCCGCGGGGTGATCCAGAAATTGCGCATGCAAGCCTGCGAGAACCTGGCCCAGCTGCACAACACCACCAGCGCCGAGCAGCGCCTGCGTGCGGCCCGCAGGTTAAGGGCTTATGAACAGGATTTGCGGGACTTGATCCGGCCTTGAGGCCAAGCTGGCCCGGGGGCTGGTGCTGCCCATGCTGTGGCACGCCGAGGTCGCGCACGGGGTGCGGCTCCTACGGGGGATGTTCGGAGGCATGGAAGAAAACCATCGCGCACGGGGTGCACCTCCTGCATGGCTGTGGGGGGTGCATGGCTGTGGGAGCGGCGCCCTGCGCGCGATGCATTCAGCTTTGCAGCGCTTGCCACATTTCCATGTCGCGCTCGGCCGTCCAGATGCGGGGGTTCTTGATGCCGCTGGCTTCGTCGTAGGCACGCGTCACGTCAAAGGGCAGGCAGTGCTCGTAAATGAACACATGGCCAAACACCGGGTCCATGCTTTGGCGGGTGTGGGCCATGGCGGCTTTGAGGTCCATCTGGGCGGCCACGGCCTCTTTGCCGGCCTGGAACAAGGTGGTCACCCAGCGCTGGGTGTAATCGAGCGCTTTGTTGACGTTGTCATTGCCCTTCATGGCTTCGCCGCGACCGGGCACGATGAACTCGGCCTTCAGGGCGCGCAGGGCTTCCAGCGTGGCGGGCCACTCTTCGAGTTGGGCGTCACCGGTGTAGACCCCCGCTTCGTATTCGACCAAGTCCCCTGAGAACAGCACTTTTTCTTCTTCGACCCAAGCAATCGTGTCGCCACGGGTGTGGCCAGGGCCCGGATGCCAAATTTGTACCACCACGCCACCCAGATTGATGCTGAGCTTGCCGGGCACTTCGCTCTTGGTCGGGTCGCCGCCACCCACCACCATGGTGGGCCAGGTCAAACCGGGGATGCTGTCGGCACCACGGAACAGGCGCGGAAAGCGCTCCATCTCGCTCTGCATGTCTTGCGCGCCACGCTCCTTGATCAGGTCCAGGGTGCCTTCGCTGGCGATGATCTCGGTCGCGCCTTCGGCGGCGTAGGCGTAAGCGCCCAGCACACGCACGGCGTGGTAATGGGTCAGCAGCACGTATTTGATGGGCAGGTCGCTGACGGTGCGGATCTTCTGGATCAGGTCTTGCGCCATGGCCGGTGTGGCGGTGGCGTCGCTCACCATGATGAAACGGTCACCGATGATCACACCCGAGTTGGGGTCACCCTCGGCGGTGTAGGCCCAGCAGTGCTGGCTAAGTTGCTCGAAGGTGATCTTCTTTTCGCTCAGGTCGGCCTGGCTGGCGAAGGCTTTGGTGGGGGCTTTGTTGGGGGCGCTGGACATGGGCATTTCTCCGGTCAATGAATGGCATAAATTTTACCTAAACGAAATGCGTTACGGATTGGTAAACGATTAACCCAATCCCTTGTCCAGCATGCCCACCACTTCTTCGGCGAATTGGGCATAACTCATGGGCCCGCCGGGGCGCAGCCAAGTGAAGGTCCAGTTGATCATGCCCAGCAGCATCATGGTCAGGGCCGTCTGGTTGGTCGGGGTCAGGCGCTCGGGATAGGCGCGCTTCATGAAACGGGTCATGGCCGCCACGATGTCGCGCTGGCGGTTGAGCACCTGTTCGCGCGGCGACATGGCGTTGGCGCCCAGCGCAGGGTCTGGCGCATCGCTCAAAAACTGCGTGTCGTTGAGCAAGGCGGCATGCCGTGTGGCCGAGGTTTCGTACTCCAGCAAGAAAGCCCGCACCAGCTCGTGCAAAGCGGCGCGGTCATCCAGGTTTTTACGCTGGGCCGTGGCTTCGGTCTGGGCGATCAAGCCCAGCAGGCGCTGGGTGTGGCGGTCCAACAGGTCAAACAAAATCGCTTCTTTGCTCTCGTAATAGTGGTACAGCCGCGCCTTGGAAGTGCCACACGCGGTGGCGATCTCGTTCATGCTGGCGGCGGGGTAGCTGCGCTGCGCAAAGCATTGGGCCGCGATGTCCAGGATCGCATCGCGCTTGATCTCGTGGGTGGCGGATTTGGGGCGGGCCATGTTTCAGCGTGTCAAACGGGCCAAACGACGCCGTTGTCGTTGAGGATGGCGTCCAGCGGCTCGTCGTGCGCTTCGGGCTCTAGTTCATCCACATAGCCCTGGGTGTAACCCAGGCCCACAGTGAAGGGTTTGGGTTGCAGCGTGGCCAAAGTGCGGTCGTAAAAACCGCCGCCATAACCCAGGCGGTAGCCACCAATGCCATAGCCCACACAGGGCACAAACAGCAAAGTGGGCACGATGACCTCGGTGTCCTTGGGCTTGGGGATGCCGTAGGCGTCTTCTTCCATCGGGCAGCCCGGGTACCAGGTGTGGAACGTCAGGGTTTTGTGCAGCTTGTTGACCACCGGCAGGCCAATCCGGCGGCGCTGGGGTTCGCCATGCAACTCGCCGTCTTCTTTCCAGCGGTGCAACACGGGCAGCGGGTCGAATTCGCCTTTGATGGGCCAGTAGGCTCCAATCACGGTGTCCGGGCGGTCAAACAACCAAATGCGCATGACGCGCTGCAAGGCCTCGGCCCGCTCCAAGCGGTCAGGGAGGTTGAGTCTTTCTTCGATCAAGGCCTTTCGCAAGGCTTTCTTGGCGTCCGCTTTGTCCATAATCCAACCATGCCTTATTCATTCAAGCCACTGCCTCGGATTCTGACACTGCTTGGCGTCGTGGCCGTGACGACACTGTGCTCTTTTGCTGCGCAAGCGCAAAACAAGGGCGACGACGCCCTGCTGGAGATGGCGCAGGCCTTTCGCAAGAATGACCGAACGCGTCTGAGCACCTTGCTGCCCCAAGCCCGTGGCCACGTGCTGGAGCCTTTGGCCGCCTACTGGGAGTTGCGACCACGGCTGGACACGGCTTCGCCCAGTGAGATTCGTCAATTCTTGAGCGCCTATGCGGGCACTTATTACGAAGACCGCCTGCGCAACGACTGGCTGCTGCAACTGGGCAAACGCCGCGACTGGGCCAATTTCACGGCCGAATACCCCCACTTCCGCATGCGCGACGACCGGGAAGTGCGTTGTTATGCGCTGGTCACCGAGGCCATCCACAGCAAGGCCCATGTGGCCGATGAGGCCAAACGAATTTGGTATTCCTTGCGCGAAGCCGAAGACGGTTGTACCTATGTGGCCGAGCACCTGCACTCGGGCCGGCAGATCCATGGCATCGACTTGTGGCGCAAAGCCCGCATCGCGATGGATGCCAACCGACCAGCCCCCGCCAAGGCGGCGGTGGAGATCGAGGCGCCGCGCCTGTCCGAGCAAGTGGCCCTGATCCATGCCGACCCGGCCAAATACCTGGACAAGCGCATCATCGCCATCACCCGCAACCGCAAAGAGTTGGCGGTGTTGGCCTTGATCCGCTTGGCCGCCAGCGACCCGGACAAAGCCGCCAATTTGCTGGAACACCACTGGGGCATCCTGCTGAGCGCCGAAGAGCGCAACTGGACTTGGGCCGTGATTGGCAAACAAGCCGCGCAAAAACTGCAAGACAACGCCAGCAGCTACTTTGCCCATGTGCGCCGAGACGGCGATCTGAACGACGATTTGCTGGGCTGGAAGGTGCGCGCCGCTTTGCGCATGGGGCAGTGGAAACAGGTACTCAGCGCCACACAAGCCATGTCGGCCGAAGCCCGCAAGGACGCTGCCTGGACCTATTGGCGAGCCCGCGCCCTGCTGGCCACCGCAGGCCAAGACGAAGCGGCCAAACAAGAGGCGCAAGGCTTGCTGCGCAGCATCGCCAGCGTGCGTGGCTTTTACGAACAGCTCGCCCTGGAAGAGTTGGGCCAAAGCATCTCGGTGCCTGAACGCCCCGCGGCTTTGACCGCACCCGAAAAGGGCGCCGCCCAAACCAACCCAGGCTTGCAAAGGGCCCTGTATGCCATCGGCATCGGCCTGCGTGCCGAGGGCAACCGCGAGTGGAACTACAGCACCAATTTGCACACGCCCGGCGGTATGAACGACCGAGAACTGCTGGCCGCCGCCGAACTGGCCTGCCAGCGCCAAGTGTGGGACCGCTGCATCAGCACCAGCGAGCGCACCAAAGACGTGATCGACTTTGAACAGCGCTTTCCGATGCCACTGCGCGAGATCGTGGTGCGCCGTGCGGGCGAGGTCCAACTCGACCCGGCCTATGTGTATGGGCTGATCCGGCAGGAAAGCCGCTTCATCATGGACGCCCGTTCGCATGTGGGCGCCTCGGGCCTGATGCAGGTGATGCCCGCCACCGCCAAATGGACCGCCAAAAAAATCGGCATGACCGGCTTCACCCCCGAGCAAATCACCGACAAGGAGGTCAACGTGGCCATAGGCACCGGTTACCTCAAGCTGGTGCTCAAGGACTTTGAAGGCTCCATGCCCTTGGCCGCCGCCGCCTACAACGCGGGGCCCAGCCGCCCACGCAACTGGCGCAACGGCCCCGTGCTCGAAGCCGCCATCTGGGCAGAGAACGTGCCTTTTCAAGAAACCCGTGATTACGTGAAAAAGGTGCTGTCCAACACCACCAACTACGCCGCCATCTTGACGCGCCAACCGCAATCGCTGAAAAGCCGGCTGGGGCAAATCGGGCCGCGCAACAGCCATTTGCCGGAAGTCAACAACGATTTGCCATGACGCTCTGAAGACTGAAAAAAAGGTGGCCACCTCATGCTCCAGCTTTACATCGCCAACAAGAATTACTCGTCCTGGTCCATGCGCCCCTGGGTGCTGTTGCGCCAAGCGGGCATCGACTTTGAAGAGGTGTTTGTCCGCTTTGACAGCTTTGCGCCCGACTCGCAGTTCAAGGCCGCGCTCAAGGGCGTCAACCCGGTGGGCAAGGTGCCCGTGCTGGTACACGACGGGCTGGCCGTCTGGGACACCCTGGCGATTGCAGAATATGTGGCGGAACAGTTTCCTGACAAGTTGCTGTGGCCCGCTGAGCGCGCTGCCCGGGCCCGTGCGCGCAGCATCTGCGCCGAAATGCACAGCGGCTTTGCGGGCTTGCGCAGTGCCTGCCCGATGAACATCGAGGCGCACTTGCCCGACATTGGCGCACTGGCCCTGCGCGACAAGCCCGCCGTGCGCGCCGACCTGGAGCGCATCTGCAGCCTTTGGAGCGGCTTGCTGCAAGCGCACGACGGCCCCATGCTGTTTGGCGAGTTCAGCGTGGCCGATGCCTACTTTTCACCGGTGGTGATGCGCCTGAAAACCTACGCCCTGCCTGTGCCGTCCGATGTGGCCGCCTACATGGACCGCGTGTGCGCCCTGCCCGGCGTGAAGGCTTGGATGGATGGCGCCTTGGCCGAGCAGGATTTCATCGACTTTGAAGAGCCCTTCCGGGTGGCTCGCTGAAGGCCGCCATGGGGGTTTTTGTCGTCGGCGGTGCGGTGCGCGATGCCTTGATGGGCTTGTCCGTGAATGACCGTGACTGGGTGGTGGTGGGCAGCACGCCCGAGGCCATGACCGCACAGGGCTATGTGCCGGTGGGCAAAGACTTTCCGGTGTTTTTGCATCCTCAAAGCCGCGAGGAATACGCTCTGGCCCGCACCGAGCGCAAGACGGCGCGGGGCTACAAAGGTTTTGCGGTGCAGGCCGCGCCCGACGTCACGCTCGAAGCAGACCTGGCTCGGCGCGACCTGAGCATCAATGCCATGGCCGTGCCCGAGGCCTTGGCCCATGCTGACCCCAGTGCATGGACGGGCCTGATCGTGGACCCCTACAACGGCCAAGGCGACCTGCAGGCCAAAGTGCTGCGCCATGTGACCGAGGCCTTTGCCGAAGACCCGGTACGCATCTTGCGGCTGGCGCGATTTGCAGCGCGCTTTGCCGACTTCCATGTGGCCGATGAAACGATGGCGCTCATGCGCCAGATGGTCGAGGGCGGCGAAGTGGACCATTTGGTGCCCGAGCGCGTCTGGCAGGAGCTGACCAAGGGCCTGATGAGCGAAAAACCTTCGCGCATGTTCGAGGTGCTGCGCGCATGCGGCGCCCTGAAAGTGTTGCTGCCCGAATTGGACCGCCTGTGGGGCGTGCCGCAACGGGCCGAATACCACCCCGAAGTCGACACCGGCGTGCACACCATGCTGGTGATGGACATGGCCGCGCTGTTGAACACGCCACTTGCGGTGCGCGTGGCTTGTTTGTTCCACGACCTGGGCAAAGGCACCACACCGGCCGAGGTGCTGCCTCGCCACATCGGGCACGAAGTGCGCAGCGTGAAGTTGTTGCTCAAGGTGTGCGACCGCCTGCGCGTGCCCAGCGACTGCAAAGAGCTGGCCGAGGTCGTGGCGCGCGAGCACGGCAACATCCACCGCAGCGCTGAGTTGAATGCCGAGGCCGTGATGCGTTTGCTGGAGCGATGTGATGCTGTTCGCCAAGCCGAGCGCTTTGGGCGGGTGCTGCAAGCGTGTGAGTGCGATGCACGCGGGCGTTTGGGGTTGGGCGATGTGGCCTATCCACAAGCCGAACGGCTGTTGCTGGCCCAGCAAGCAGCCCTGTCGGTGGAGACCGCACCGATTGCGCAGGCCGCTGCGCAAGAAGGCCTCAAGGGTCCTCAGATTGGGGAGCGGATCACGCGAGCGCGGGTAAAAGCCATTGGGCAAGTGTTGGGCTGATTCTGGGCAACTGGCAACGGGCCCAGGCATGCGATTTTGGTGGGCAAACCAGCGCGCGCAGGGCGCTGCTCCCACTTACCAAACAGCCTTGTCGGCACTGAGCTTGCGCACGATGTGTCCGTGATGCCTTGTGGGAGCTGCGCCCTGCGCGCGATTCGAGCACGCGGTGTGGCTCTTCAATCGACCACCGTGTGCTGCTCTTGCACACAAAATCAAAGGTGCGAACGCGTCCACTGTGCAATGTCTTGCGCCGAACGGAACGCTCCGGCTTGCCGGGCGACTTCTTTGCCGCCCACAAACAGCGCCAGCGTAGGGATGCTGCGGATGTTGAAACGGGCGGCGATGCCTTGCGCTTCTTCGGTGTTCAGTTTGGCCAACCGCACTTGGGGCTCGAGCAAGCCGGCGGCTTGCTCGTAAGCCGGGGCCATCATGCGGCAAGGGCCGCACCAAGGGGCCCAAAAGTCCACCAGCACAGGCAGCTGGCTGCGGCCGATGTGCTTGTCAAAACTGGCCTCGGCCAGCGCCACGGGATGGCCATCAAACAGGGACTGGTGGCATTGCCCGCAATCGGGGCTGTTGGGCAGGTCGGCCACACGCACCCGGTTGGTGGTGTGGCAATGCGGACAAACAACGTGCAAGGATTCGGCTGAAGTGGTCATGGGCTCCCCTGTGTTCCATCCCATCTGGGGGCCACGGCCTGCGCTTCAAGAGCCCTGTGCGAGGGACAGCTGGCCAGCTGTCCGGCCCCTCAACGAGGGGTGCGTGGGGTCATGGGTGGGCGACCAGCCAGGTGACGGAAGCTGATGCGGCCTTTGCTCAGGTCATAAGGCGAGAGCTCCAGGGTCACGCGGTCACCGGCCAAAATGCGAATGTGGTTCTTGCGCATCTTGCCTGCGGAGTAAGCGATCAGTTGGTGACCGTTGTCCAGCGTCACGCGGAAACGTGTATCGGGCAACACCTCGTTGACCACGCCCATCAGTTCAATCAGTTCTTCTTTAGCCATTTAAAACGTCTTTCTCAAAACACAATTGGTTTGGTCGTCTGACGCTCGACCCAGAGCACGCCTTCGTCGAGGGCGTACTGGCTGGCAGCAGCAGGCGTTGCAAATTCGGGCACAAACCGCATCACACGGTCGGTGCTGGCGCTTCCGCGGCCACTGGCCACGGACACTTGCGCGCCAAAAGCCCCATTGGGCAAGGCCCGGGAGCAGGGTTGGATTCGGTACTTGCCCACCGAAATGGACTTGTGAAAACAATGGTGAATCGTCATGGATTTTATCTAACGGGAGTCTGGCCGCTTTTCCTGCCTCTTAGGGGCGGTCTCGCGGCACGGGATTTGGCGTGTCCTGCTGCCAAAAACGCTTCCGATAAATCCATTGGGAATGGACCACAGCGCACCGTGCAGAGGTGCATCAAAAGGAAGCAAAAAATCGTCTGAGCCCAGCTTGATCAGCATGGCGGGCGATGTGCACAGTGGAGGACAAGACTGGCATCCCTCTGCCGGGATGCGCTATCGGCTCGCGAAGAGCTAGATGGGCATAAGTCGCCAATGGCGTGTCGCACTATACCACGTTCGGTCTTGGCTTGACTTTGTGGCTCTGAAGATCAAAACGTGGGGCGCAAACATGGATCCCGGCCCCCAAGCCGGGGTCCATCACCGCGCCACCATCACAGCCACTTGGCAACGGCGGCGGCCAGCATGCTCAGCAGCAAGGTGCTGGTGATCGGGATGAACCATTCGCGCCCGAACAGGCGAAAGCGGAAGTCACCCGGCAAACGGCCAAAGCCCAGTTTTTGCAACCAAGGCTGCAAGCCACTGAAAATGATCAGGGCCAGCAAAACGACGATGAGCCAACGAAACATGGATTGCCTTGCAGCGGTTTACAGCCGATGCGACCGGTCACCTCGGTCAAAACCTTGTGCGAACCAATCGCCCGAGGTGGTCAGGCCGATCACTTTGAACAGTTCGCCCATTTCGTGCTCATGGACCAAGCGTTGGGCTTGGCTGCGCTCGGCCAAAGAGGCCTCGGCCATGCGCTCGGCCAGGCCGAGGTTAAGCAAAAACCAGGCTTGGCTGGCATAGCCCAACACATGCAAGCCAGCATTCTGTGCCGCCAAAGCCACGCCCGTGAAGTTGACATGCGAAGTGATGTCTTTTTGCCCCACGGCCACCAAAGGGTTGGCATCGGCCTGGTGCAGCTGATGGCACATGACGGTGCCCATGTGGCGCTGGGGATGAAAGTATTCGCCCTCGGGAAAGCCGTAATCGAGGAAAAACGCCGCCCCGCCTTTGCCGGCCAGCAAGCGCTCGGCCAAACTGGTGATGAAGGCTTCGGCTTGGGGGTGAATTTCGGTCAAATAGTCGTGCTCGCCTTCAATGTCCACAGGCGGGCGCAGGTCAGTCAGGCGGTCTTGCCAAGCGAAACCCTCCCCCGCGCTGACGACGCCACGCTCGTGCCAGACGCCTTGCGTGCGCTGCAAGAGTTGCACCGGCATGGCGTCCAGCACCTCGTTGCCCACCACCACGCCCTCGATGGCGTCGGGCCAGGTGTCGAGCCAACGCACTTTCCCCGCGTGTTTCAGCAAGTTGTCGGCCTGGCGGGCGCGCAAGCGGCCCGACAAATCGATGATCGTGTAACGGTTGACCACATCGCCCAGGCTGTCCAGCAATTGCAAGGCCAAGGCCCCGGTGCCCGCACCAAACTCCCAGACTTCGTCGGTGCCTGTGGCGTCCAAAGCCTCACGCACCTGCACCGCCAATGTTTGGCCAAACAAGGGCGACATGCCCGGCGCGGTCACAAAATCGCTGCCCGAAGAGGGCATGGCGCCGAACTTTTGCAGGGCGTTGGTGTAGTAGCCCAGACCGGGCTCGTACAGGGCCATGGCCATGAAGCGGTCAAAACCGATCCAGCCACCGGCTTGGGCAATGGCCTGGTGGATCAGTGGGGTCAGTTCAAAAGTGGGGGCGGTGTTGGGTGTCGTCACCCCAGGATTCTCGCCCAAGCCACACGAGGTCATGAGTGGGCGCAAACGACCCGAGCCCGCCGCTTCACCGATAATTGACGACCCACTTAACAAACCGTCATGCTGGACTCGACGCGGCACCCAGCGTTGACCCCGTTGGGACCCCGGATCGATCCCGATCTGACAAACTACTTGAAGCGACCTTCGCAGGCCAACCTTTCCCAACAACGCAAGCTGCTCACAACCATGAAACAAGTTCTGGTCACCGGAGGCGCTCACCGCCTGGGCGCCGAGATCGTTCGCCAATTTGCGGCGGCGGGCTGGCGCGTGTGGTGCCATTACCAACGCTCGGCCGATGCGGCCAAGGCGCTGCAGTCTGAACTGCAGGCCGCAGGGCGTCATGTGGCATGCGTGCAAGCCGACTTGGCCCAGAGCGCGCAAGTCGAACAGATGATGGCGCACATCGTGCAAAACCACGGCCCGCTCGACTGCTTGATCAACAACGCCTCGCTGTTCGAACCGGACGAGGGCACCAATATGGACTTGCCCGGTGCCCGTCTGCAGCTGGAAGTGAATTTGATCGCGCCCATGATGCTGGCCTCGCTGATGGCGCAGCAATCTGCACCCGACGCTGCGTCAGGCCAGCGCAGCGTGGTCCACATCCTGGACCAGAAGGTGTTCAACCTGAACCCGGACTATTTTTCATACACCGTGTCCAAACTGGCGCTGGAGCGCGCCGTGGCCTTGCAAGCGCAGGCCCTGGCCCCCTTGCGCGTGTGCGGCGTGGCCCCGGGCCTGATGTTTTTGAGCGGACCGCAAACCCAAGACAACTTTGACCGCGCCAGCCGCGTCAACCTCTTGCGCGAGCCGATCGACCCCGCGCAGGTGGCCGCCACCTGCTTGTTTCTGGCGCAAAACCCCTGCATCACCGGCACCACGGTCTGTGTGGACAACGGCCAGCACTTGGTGCCTTTGGCGCGCGATGTGATGTTCCTGGCGGACCCCGCCGACACGAAAGCCGTTTCATGAACGACCTCATGACCCAATTGGCGCTGAACTGCCGCCGCCTGTTTCTGCGCAACCACACGGTGGACGTGCGCATCGGTGCGCACGACTTTGAAAAGCTCGGCCCCCAGCGCATCGTCTTCAATGTGGAGCTGTTCGTGCCCTACAGCGCGTCCACACCCACTCAAGACGACCTGGCCGAAGTGGTGGACTACGACTTCATCCGCGAAGTGATTGCCAAGCGCGTGGCTCAGGGCCACATCGTGCTGCAAGAGACTTTGTGCGACGACCTGATGCGCGAGCTGATCGCGCACCCGCAGGTGCAGGCGGTGCGCCTGTCGAGCTGCAAACCCGATGTGTACCCGGACTGCGAAGCCGTCGGGGTCGAAATTTTTCAGACCAAAAGCCCGACATGAAAACCCCTGCCGGACACCAAACCCTGGAGCTGACCGGTTTGCGCTTTGACGCGAATCTGGGCATCCTGGAACACGAAAAAACAGGCCCCCAGCCGATCCAGGTCGATGCCGAGCTGAACCTGGGCACACAACCCCTGCTGCCCAGCGACGACGACATCCATTCGGTGCTGGATTACCGCAAAGTGCGCAAAATCATCATCGACGAATGCACCGCCGAGCACATCAACCTGCTGGAAACGCTGATCGGCAAAGTCTCGAACCGCCTGATGCAGTTGCCCGGCGTGTTGGGCGTGCGCGTCAAGATTGCCAAACTTGAAATTTTTGAAGACTGCGAAGTGGCCATTCGCATGGAAACCGGACAGTGGTGAACCTCATGAACACAGACACAGCAACAGACAACGCCTGGGTGCAAGCGCAAGCCGAGTCAGAGGCGGCCAAAGCCATCAAGATCGAGCGCGAAACCCACAAGCTCGAAAAACGCCTGTGCCGCCAAATGGGCCAGGCCATCAGTGACTTCAACCTGATCGAAGCGGGCGACCGCATCATGGTCTGCATGTCGGGGGGCAAAGACAGCTACGGCATGCTGGACATCCTGCTCAAGATGAAGGCCCGCGCCCCGGTGGACTTTGAACTGGTCGCGGTCAACCTGGACCAAAAGCAACCGGGCTTTCCGGAGCACATCCTGCCCGCGTACCTGAAAGAGCTGGGCGTGGAGTTTCACATCGAAACGCAAGACACGTTTTCGATCGTGAAAGACAAGATTCCCGAAGGCAAAACCATGTGCAGCCTGTGCTCGCGCCTGCGCCGGGGCATTTTGTACCGCGTGGCGCGTGAGCTCAAATGCAACAAGTTGGCACTCGGCCACCACCGCGACGACATGCTGCAGACCTTCTTTTTGAACATGTTTTTTGGCGGCAAGCTCAAGGGCATGCCCCCTAAACTGGTCAGCGACAACGGCGAGTTCATGGTCATTCGCCCGCTGGCCTATGTGGCCGAGTCCGACCTGATCCGTTGGGCAGCGCACCGACAGTTCCCCATCATCCCGTGCACCCTGTGTGGCAGCCAAGAGAATTTGCAACGTCTGCAGGTGGGCAATATGTTGCGCGAGTGGCAAAAGAAGCACCCTGGCCGGATTGAAAACATGTTTGCCGCCCTGCAAAATGTGGTGCCCTCGCACTTGATGGATGCCCAACTGCACGGCTTCAAAGACTTGAAGATCACAGGCGTCGAGTCCGATGATGGCGACAAGGCTTTTGACGAGGAAGAATTCAAGGAAGCCTCCTTGCCGGGCATTCAGGTCATCTCGATGTGATCTTCAGGAGTCTGATCATGCACAAAGGACTGCGGCGTATTTTTCTGACCATGGCTGCCTTGGCCTTGAGCCAGTTGACGGGCTGCGCCACGGTGCGGCTGGTCGACAGCGATGTGCTGTCGGTGGCCGCCGCGCCTGCAGGCATGCGCCTGCAAGGCGCCACATACCGATTTGAGCGTCTGCCCTCGCAGGCCAATAACCCGGAAGCGGGCCTGGCCGAACAGCAAGCACAAGCGGCCATGGCCGCGGTGGGCCTGGTGCGTGACGATGCGAATGCCCAGCTCAGTGTGCTGGTGGGTTTTGCGGGCACGCAGTACCTGGCCGACCCTTGGGGCCGCCCCCTGCCCATGGGCGCCAGGTCGCCTTTTTACGGCAGCATTTCCATGGGGCGAGGCATCGGCCCCAACGCGGGCCTGGGCATGGGCATGCGCTTTCCGCCCACCACACAATACCGCCGCGAAGTCAGTGTGGTCATGCGCGACTTGAAATCCGGCCAAGTGGTCTATGAAACCCGTGCTGCACACGATGGCATCTGGAGCGACAGCGCGCCTGTTTTTGCCACCTTGTTTCAGGCCGCCATGGCCAACTTCCCGAACCCGCCCGCGGGATTGCGCCGGGTCAACATCGAAATCCCCCGATAAACCTGCCTGGACACAGCACCGCATGGACGCGACCCGCATTTTGGCCATTCGCCACGGCGAAACGGCCTGGAATGTGGACACCCGCATCCAGGGGCATATGGACATCGCGCTCAATGCCGTGGGTTTGCGGCAAGCCGCGCACCTCGGCCATGCCTTGGCGCAAAGCGAAGCCATCGATGCGGTGTATGCCAGCGACCTGTCCCGCGCTTACACCACCGCCTGCGCGATCGCCCAGGCCATGGGCCAATCGGTCACGTCGCACACCGGCTTGCGCGAGCGGCACTTTGGCCAATTTCAGGGCCGCACTTTTGCCGAGATCGAAGCCGAGCTGCCCGAGCACGCCCTGCACTGGCGCAAACGCACACCCGAATGGACGCCACCGGGCGGCGGAGAATCCTTGACCATGTTGCGTGAACGCATTTTGAACACCGTGGACGAATTGGCCGCACGCCACCCTGGCCAGCAAATCGTGATGGTCGCGCACGGGGGCGTGATGGACATCCTCTACCGCGCTGCCACACGCCTGGACCTGCAGGCACCGCGCACCTGGCAGCTGACCAACACGGCCGTCAACCGCCTGCTGTGGACACCGCAAGGTCTGTCGCTGGTGGGCTGGGGCGACACCTCGCACCTGGATGCACGGGGCCAGGACGAGACGAGCGCCTGAGCGGTCGCTTCACTGCCCGAAGGACTTGGGCGGCGTCACACCCAGATGCTTGAAGGCCGCCAAGGTGGCCATGCGTCCACGGGGGGTGCGCTGCAAATAGCCTTGCTGGATCAAATAAGGCTCGATCACGTCTTCGATGGTGTCGCGCTCTTCACCGATGCTGGCGGCGATGTTGTCCAGGCCCACCGGGCCGCCATCGAAGCGGTGGATCACGGCTTCGAGCAGCTTGCGGTCCATCAGGTCAAAGCCTTCGGGGTCGACATCCAGCATGACCAGGGCCTTTTGCGCAATGGCTTTGTGGATGGTGCCGTCGCCCTTGACATCGGCATAGTCGCGCACCCGGCGAAGCAAGCGGTTGGCAATGCGTGGCGTGCCGCGTGAACGGCGAGCGATCTCGAAGGACCCTTCCGGATCGATCGGCGCTTTGAGCAGCCCGGCGCTGCGGGTCACGATGCGGGTCAGCTCTTCGGGGGTGTAGAACTCCAGCCGCGAGACGATGCCAAAGCGGTCGCGCAGCGGGTTGGTCAGCATGCCCGCCCGCGTGGTCGCACCCACCAGCGTGAAGGGCTGCAGGTCAAGCTTGATGGAACGCGCCGCCGGGCCTTCGCCGATCATGATGTCGATCTGGTAGTCCTCCAGCGCGGGGTACAAAATTTCTTCCACCACGGGCGAAAGGCGGTGGATCTCGTCGATGAAGAGCACGTCGTTGCGCTCCAGGTTGGTCAGCAGCGCGGCCAAATCCTTGGGTTTTTCCAGCACCGGGCCGCTGGTCTGGCGCAGGTTCACCCCCAGCTCGGCCGCGATGATGTGGCTGAGTGTGGTCTTGCCCAGACCCGGCGGGCCAAACAGCAGCACATGGTCCAGGGGCTCCTCGCGCATCTTGGCGGCACTGATGAAAATCTCCAGTTGCTCGCGCACCTTCACCTGGCCCACGTATTCGTCGAGCAGTTTGGGACGCAAGGCGCGCTCAATGGCTTCCTCTTGGTGCGACACGGGGGCCGCCGAAATGACCCGGGGCACGGGTTCGGGCAAAAAGTCGTCGGTGCGGATGCTCATGGCCAGGTTCGCTTATTTGTTCAAGGCCTTGAGCGCCAGCTTGATGCCCTCGCTCACGCCCACATCGGTCGGCAGATTCTTGAGGGCGGCCGAGGCTTCCTTGTCGCTGTAGCCCAGCGCCATCAGGGCTTGCTGAATGTCGCTGTGCGCGTCGGGGGTGTTGGCCGCGAACAGGCCGCCCAAGTCGCCACCCAGCTTGCCTTTGAGCTCCAACAACAAACGCTCGGCGGTTTTCTTGCCGATCCCCGGCACCTTGACCAGACGCCCCACCTCTTGGGTGGTGATGGCTTGGGCCAAGTCATCCACGCTCATGCCGGACAAGACGCTCAAGGCGGTGCGGGGGCCCACGCCCGAAATTTTGATGAGCTGGCGAAAGGCCTCGCGCTCACTCAAGGTGGCAAAACCGTAGAGAATTTGCGCGTCTTCGCGCACCACAAAGTGTGTGACCAAACTGACCTGCTCGCCCGTGGCAGGCAAGTTGTAGAACGTGCTCATCGGCACATTGACTTCGTAGCCCACGCCATGGCAGTCCACGATCACCTCGGGAGGGTTCTTGTCGCTCAGGATGCCGGTCAATTTGCCAATCATGGAGAGGGGTGCCTTCAAATGCCTATCATGGGGGAAAATGCGCGCTGGCCGATGGCACGGTAACGCGCTCACCCAGGATTATCAACTTGATCGTCAGACACACTTTCACCCCGCACAACAACACCCGCCTGTCACACCTGTGCGGCCCGATGGACGCGCACCTGCGCACCATCGAAGCGGGCTTGCAAGTGAGCATCGCGCACCGCCACGAACAGTTCAAGGTCGATGGCCCCAAAGCGGTGGCCATGCGGGCCATGGAGATTTTGCAAGCGATCTACGAGCGGGCCGACCGCCCGATTGCCCCCGACATGGTCCAGCTCATGCTGTTGGGTGACAGCGGGGGCGAAGAAGCGAACTTGCCCATCTTGCAAACCCGCCGCGCCGATTTGAAGGCCCGCACCCCGGTGCAAGCGGCTTACCTTGAAAGCATCGCCAGCCACGACATCAGCTTTGGCATCGGGCCTGCGGGCACGGGCAAAACCTATTTGGCTGTGGCCTGCGCGGTGGACGCGCTGGAGCGCAGCAGCGTGCAGCGCATTGTGTTGACGCGACCGGCCGTGGAAGCGGGTGAGCGCTTGGGCTTCTTGCCAGGCGACCTGTCACAAAAAGTCGACCCTTACCTGCGCCCCCTGTACGACGCGCTCTACGACCTGATGGGCCACGACAAAGTGCAAAAAGCCTTTGAACGCCATGCGATTGAGGTGGCCCCACTGGCTTTCATGCGCGGTCGGACTCTGAACAACGCCTTTGTCATTTTGGACGAAGCACAAAACACCAGCACCGAACAAATGAAGATGTTCCTGACGCGCATTGGCTTTGGGGCCAAGGCCGTGGTCACGGGTGACGTGAGCCAGATCGACTTGCCCAAAGGGCAACTGTCCGGCCTGATCGATGCCGAGCGGGTTCTCAAGCGCGTCAAGGGCATCGCTTTCACGCGTTTCAGCAGCGCCGATGTGGTGCGCCACCCGCTGGTGGCCCGCATTGTGGACGCGTACGACGCGCAAGGCAGCGCCGCCATGCGCGCCGGCATCAGCACCCGCCGTAAACCCCTGCCCACCGACGACTGAACACCCGTCCGACGCCCGACGATCCCCCATGGCCCTGCAACAACTTCAGCTCTCACTGCAGATTGGCGACATCCCCGATGCCGCCCGCCACCGCGCCGCCCTGCCCCGCCATGCGGTGACCCGCGCCATACGCCATGCCTTGGCCGACGATGCCGAAATCACCGTGCGCATCGTGGGGGAGGAGGAAGGCCGCGAACTGAACAGCACTTACCGCAAGAAGGATTACGCCACCAATGTGCTGACCTTTGACTACGCGCAAGCGCCCGTGGTGCTGGCCGACCTGGTGCTGTGCGCCCCGATCGTGGCGCGTGAGGCCAAGGCGCAAGGCAAGACGCTGGCGGCGCACTATGCGCATTTGTTGGTGCACGGCACGCTGCACGCGCAGGGCTGGGACCATGAAACCAGCGAGGCCGATGCCGAGGAAATGGAAGCCTATGAAATTGACATCCTGGCGGAGTTGGGGATCAAGAACCCTTATCTGTAGTGTTCAGCGGATGAGGCCTTGAATGGGAAGGGGCCGGGCGACGATTTGTCGGTACCCCGTCATGAGGAGCTCGCCGCATCCCCTCACACACTGCCACCAACAGACACAAAGGTCAGATCAACCGGACCTTGACCGTCTTGCCCTTGATCTTGCCGCTGGCCAGCTGCGCCTCGACCTGCTTGGCCAAATCGGCCTGCACCGCCACATAGGTCGAAAACTCGTTCACGTTGATCTTGCCCACCTGCTCGCGGGTCAGGCCGCACTCGCCGGCCAAAGCGCCCATCACGTCGCCCGCGCGGATCTTTTCCTTGCGACCGCCCACAATTTGCAAGGTGCGCATCGGTGGACGCAAAGGGCCTCCGGCTGCGGGCGTGAGGATGGACAAAGCTTGCCAATCCGACTCGCGGCCTTGCAGCACCTCGATCTTGCCGACCGAGCCCATCTCGTCCATGCTGGCCAAGGTCAACGCCAGGCCCTCGGCATCGCCTCGGCCCGTGCGGCCAATGCGGTGGATGTGGATCTCGGGGTCGGGCGTCACGTCCACGTTGATCACGGCTTCCAGGCCTTGCACGTCCAGCCCGCGTGAGGCCACATCGGTGGCCACCAGCACCGAGCAGCTGCGGTTGGCAAACTGCACCAGCACCTGGTCGCGCTCGCGCTGCTCGAGCTCGCCATACAAGGCCAAAGCGCTCAGCCCTTGCGCTTGCAGCACGGCCACCACATCGCGACACTGCTGCTTGGTGTTGCAAAACACCAGCGTGCGCTCGGGGCGGTAATGCGCCAGAAGGCTGGACACGGCGTGCAAACGCTCGTGCTCGGTCACTTCAAAAAAGATCTGGCGGATCTTGTGCGCGCTGTGTTGCGCCTGGACCTGGATGGTTTGGGGCTGGCGCATGAACTGCGCGGCCAGCTTGTCGATGCCCTCGGGGTAAGTGGCCGAGAACAGCAAAGTCTGGCGGTCCTTGGCGCATTGGCGCACCACCTTGGCGATGTCGTCAAAAAAGCCCATGTCCAGCATGCGGTCGGCTTCGTCCAGCACCAAGGTGTTCACACCGGCCAAGCCGAGTGAGCCGCGCTCCAGATGGTCCAGAATCCGGCCAGGCGTGCCCACCACGATGTCAGCGCCATGCTCCAGGCTCACGGTCTGGCCGCGCAGTGCCACACCACCACACAAGGTGACCACTTTCACGTTCTGCCGCGCACGCGCCAAGCGGCGGATTTCCATCGTGACCTGATCGGCCAGCTCGCGTGTGGGGCACAAAATCACCGCCTGCACCGGGGCACTGGGTGAGCCGGCGCTTTGCAAGCGCTCGATGAGGGGCAGGCCAAAGGCCACGGTCTTGCCACTGCCGGTGCTGGCCTGGGCGATCAGGTCTTTGCCAGCCAAAGTCACAGGCAAGCTCGCGGCCTGGATGGGGGTCATTTGGGCAAAGCCCAGTTGTTCGAGGTTTTGAAGGGTGGCGGGGGCCAGCGCCAGCTGGTCAAAGCGAACGGATGTCGCGTCTTGGGGTTTGACAGTCATGCCTTGATTATCGGTGGCGGGGCTGGCCGGTGGTTCAAGCCCCCATGCGCATCGGAATGGTGACCGGGCCATCGTTGAGCAAGGACACTTGCATGTCGGCAGCAAAGCGGCCGGTTTGCACCACCGGGTGGAGGGCTTGGGCTTGGGTTACAAAATGGTCGTACAGGCGGCGGGCTTCGCCCGGCGCGGCGGCCAGCGAAAACCCCGGTCGTGTGCCTGAGGACACATCGGCCGCCAGCGTGAACTGGCTGACCACCAGCAGGCCGCCACCCACGTCTTGCACGCTCAAGTTCATCTTGCCTGCGTTATCGCTGAAGATGCGCAGCTTGAGCATTTTGGCCAACATCTTGTCAGCCACAGCGTCGGTGTCGCCTTTTTCTGCACACAACAAGACCAACAAGCCCACGCCGATCTGACCGACCAAATCGCCTTCGATGCGCACAGAGGCTTCGCGGACCCTTTGCAAAACAGCGATCATTTCAAATCCTGCAGATCGTCAAAGTGCGCCTCGACATCGCTGGGCAAAAGTTGGATGCTGGCCCGCAAACCCGGCACTTGGCTCATCAAAGCTTGCTCCACGCTGGCCCGCAAGGCCGCAGCGCGCCCCAAGGTCCAGCCTGCAGGCATGTGCATGTGCACGTCGACAAAACGCCGCTGCCCCGCTTGGCGGGTGTTCAAGTGGTCGAAACGGATGATGCTTGTCTCTCCGCGTTGGTGCGCGAAGCTGTCCAACACCTTTTGCACTTCGGCCTGGATTTCGGGTGCCAAGGCTTCGTCCATCAAGCCTTGCGAGGACCGCCAAATCAGGTGCCAACCTTCTTTCAAAATGTTCAGGGCAACACCGATGGCCACCACCGCGTCCAGCCACAGCCATCCCGTCACCCCCACCAAACCAATGCTGATGACCACGCCGGCAGAGGTCCAGACATCGGTCACCAAGTGGCGAGCATCGGCTTCGAGCGCCAGCGAGCGGTGCTGCCGGGCGGCGCGAAACATCGCCCAAGCCAGCAAACCATTCAAAGCGGAACTGGCCACCGACAATGTCAAGCCCAAGCTCACTTGTTCTATGGGTTGAGGGTCGAACACGCGGTGCGCTGCCGCCCAAATGATGCCCAAAGCGGCCACCACAATGAGGATGCCCTCAAAACCCGAGGAAAAATATTCGGCCTTGTGATGGCCATAGGGGTGCTCGTCATCCGCCGGTCGGGCGGCAATGGTGACCATCATCAGCCCAAAAATGGCACTGGCCAAGTTGACCACGGACTCCATCGCATCGGAGAGCAAACCCACGGAATCGGTCAACCACCACGCCAAGGTTTTCAAAGCGATGGTGACCAAGGCCACCACCACCGACGCCCACAACATGCGGGTGGGCGTCATCCAGGCGTCAAGTGTTTTCATGCGATCAGCATACGCCTGCTTTGCGCCCAGTTGTTTGACCGCGCAGAGACAGGGCTGCGAATCAACCCAAAGTGACTTTGGCGAACTTGCGTTTGCCCACTTGAACAACGTAGGTGCCCGCTTCGAGGCGCAGGCCCTTGTCGCTGACCACGTTGGAGTCCACACGCACCCCCCCGCCGTCGATCAGCCGTCCAGCCTCTGTGGTCGATGGGGCCAAGCCCGCCGCCTTGAGCAAGGCGCCAATGCCCAAGGGCGCACTCGACAAGGAGAGCTCGGGGATGTCCTCTGGCACGCCACCCTTGCTGCGGTTGATGAAATCCTGCTCGGCCGCGTCTGCGGCCACAGCGCTGTGGAAGCGCGCCGTGATTTCCTTGGCCAACATGACCTTGGCGTCTTTGGGGTTGCGCCCGCCCTCGACTTCGTCTTTCAACGCGGCAATTTCGGCCATGGACTTGAAAGACAACAAGGTGTACCAGCGCCACATCAGCACATCAGAAATGCTCAGCACCTTGGCGAACATGCT
Organism: Comamonadaceae bacterium; assembly: GCA_027485235.1. GTDB lineage: Bacteria > Pseudomonadota > Gammaproteobacteria > Burkholderiales > Burkholderiaceae_C > Limnohabitans_A. The sequence goes on along the minus strand of JAIXRJ010000036.1, from coordinate 4,581 downwards.
GTTGGGCTCTTCGGCGATCCCGATGTAGTTGTTCTTGGACTTGGACATCTTGTCCACACCGTCCAGGCCTTCGAGCAGCGGCATGGTCAAGATGCATTGCTGCTCTTGGCCGTATTCGGCTTGCAAGTGGCGGCCCATCAGCAGGTTGAACTTCTGGTCGGTGCCGCCCAACTCCAGGTCCGACTTGAGGGCCACAGAGTCATAGCCTTGCATCAGGGGGTACAAAAACTCGTGCACGCTGATGGGCGTGCCGGCATGGAAGCGGTCGTGGAAATCGTTGCGCTCCATCATCCGGGCCACGGTGTATTTGGCTGCCAACTGGATCATGCCCATGGAGCCCAAGGGGAGCGACCACTCGCTGTTGTAACGGATCTCGGTCTTGGTCGGGTCCAACACCAGGCTGGCTTGCTTGTAGTAAGTCTCGGCGTTCAGCTTGATTTGCTCGGGCGTGAGCGGCGGGCGGGTGCTGTTACGGCCCGAGGGGTCGCCGATCAGGCTGGTGAAGTCGCCGATCAAAAAGATCACCTGGTGCCCCAAATCCTGCAACTGGCGCATCTTGTTGAGCACCACGGTGTGGCCAATGTGGATGTCGGGTGCGGTGGGATCCAGGCCCAATTTGATGCGCAAGGGAACGCCTGTGGCCTCGGACTTGGCCAACTTTTGCAGCCAGTCCTCTTGCGGGATCAGCTCTTCACAGCCGCGCAAAGTGACTTCCAAAGCATTCAAAACCGAATCCGTGATCGGGTATTTTGTAACAAGCGCTTGATTCATAAAGGTTTTTTCTGGAGTCAAAGGTGCACGGGCGGTAAACTCGCCACCCTGCAAAGGCCTCCATTTTAGGTGGATGCGCTGGCCCTCTTTTTCTGAAATGCCGCTCTTTTGCTGCAGATCCAACCGACCTTTTGAGTGAATGCCTTTTTTGAATGATTTGAAAACACGGTGGAGTGGGCTGTTCATCCAGTTGCTGGTCCGGGGTACGACCGCTTTGGGAACGGCCTTGTTGGCCACGCAGCGTGCACTGATCTGGCTGGACGGCCAGCATCCCCAACTGGCTTTCTGCTTTCAGGCCTTGCGCGCCTGGGTCTTGCGCCACACCAAAACCATCAGCAGCACACTGGCTTCGGTGTTGCTGGCTGGCGGCGGGGGTGCTTTTGCGGTGGCCAATTTGGGCCCAGACATTTCCAACCAAGCCGTGGTGATCGTGAGTTCACCTGTGGAGATCCCCAATCTGGCTGAGCAGGCCTTGGCGATCGAGCAAAAAGACCTGAACCTGATCCGCACGGATCTCACCCGTTCCTCAGACACACCCGAAAGCCTGCTCCGCCGCATGGGCGTGGTCGATGCCCAAGCCGCCGCATTTTTACGCCATCACCCTCTGGCCAAACAAGCGCTGCTGCGCCCTGGCCGCACGGTGTCGGCTGAGGTCAATGCCACACAACAACTGCGCCAATTGAGTGTGCGTTGGTTGCGCAATGAATCCGACACCGCATTCCAACGCCTGGTCGTTCTCCGAACGCCCGATGGTTTGAAGGCCACACAAGAGTCGTCTGAGCTCAGCACCAGCGTTCGCATGACAGGGGGCACGGTGGCCAGTTCGCTTTACGCTGCCGCGGACGAAGCCCGCTTGCCCGACCCCGTGATCAGCCAGCTGACCGATATTTTTTCCAGCCAGATCGACTTTCACCGAACTTTGCGCAAGGGCGCACGTTTCTCTGTGGTGTACGAGGTCTTGGAGGCCGATGGCGAGCCCATCCGCACGGGCCGCGTTTTGAGCGCTGAATTCAACAACGGCAACAAGCTGTACCAAGCGGTTTGGTTCCAGGAAACGGGTCAAAAAGGGAATTACTACGCCATGGATGGCAAGAGCCTGCGCCGCGCCTACTTGGCCTCGCCCGTGCCTTTCTCGCGCAAGACCAGCGGCATGGGCATGCGATTGCACCCCATTTTTCAGACCATGCGGCAACACAACGGTGTGGACTATGCCGCCCCGACCGGTACGCCTGCCTTGTCTGTTGGCGATGGCCTGATTGAGTTCGCTGGTGTACAAGGCGGTTTTGGCAATGTGGTGATCGTGCGCCATGGCGCCAACCACAGCACGGTCTACGCCCATTTGAGCCGTATCCATGTGCGCAAAGGCCAGCCCATTCAAAAAGGGCAGTCTGTCGGTGCCATCGGCTCAACCGGATGGTCTACCGGCCCCCATTTGCACTTTGAATTCAGGGTCAATGGTGTGCACGTTGACCCCCAAAAAGTGATTCAACAAGCTGAGGCCACACCGGTCTCACCCGCCGCCATGGCCCGCTTCAATGCCTTAGCGGCGTATGCAAAGTCTCAGTTGCAAGCGGCTGCTCTGATGCGCGACAGCGCTGAGCTGTGATCCCACAAGGGCCCTTTGCGGCACTTTGCGTCCCTTTTTGGGTGGCCTTCAGGCCTCTTGCACCGCTGACCTGAACACACCGCACATGCTTTCCCGTCCTTTCATTGGCCTGATGTCGGGCACCTCCCTGGACGGGGTGGACGGTGTATTGGCCCTGATCGACGCGCAAGGGCAAACGCAGGTGCTGGCCCATGCATTCACCCCATTTGATGCCGCTTTTCGCGAGACCCTGATGGCGCTGAACGACAGCGGTGCCGACGAATTGCACCGCGCCGCCTTGGCCGGCAATGTGGTGGCCAGGCACTATGCGCGGGTCGTACTTGACTTGCTGAAGCAGACGGGCATCGCTGCTGCCGAGATTGGCGCCGTGGGTGCCCATGGACAGACCGTGCGCCACAGACCCCTGGAGTTTGATGGCAACACACAACATGCTGCGGTGGGGTACACAGTCCAGTTGATCAATGCGGCCTTGCTGGCGGAGTTAACGGGTATCGATGTGGTGGCCGATTTTCGCAACCGCGACTTGGCCGCAGGGGGCCAAGGCGCGCCTTTGGTGCCGGCTTTTCACCAAAGTGTGTTCGCACAAACCGCCAAGTGTGTGGCCGTCCTGAACATTGGGGGAATCTCTAACATCAGTGTTTTGCAGGCCGATGGCGCGGTTCAGGGCTGGGACTGTGGACCTGGCAACGCATTGATGGATTTTTGGTGCCAATCCCAGACCGGCCAACCGTATGACAGCGGTGGGGCTTGGGCGGCAAGTGGTGAGATTTGCGCCCGTTTGCTCCAACGCTTTTTGGCAGATGATTTTTTGAAGCGATCCCCCCCCAAAAGCACGGGCCGCGACTTGTTCAATCCCCATTGGCTGGCGGCCCATTTGAAGCCTTTTGCAACACTGTCACCCGCCGATGTCCAAGCCACCTTGACCGAATTCACGGCACAGGCCTGCGCCTTGGATGTGCAACGCTTTTCACCTCAGGCCCAAAGTGTGATCGTGTGTGGCGGTGGTGCTTTGAATGGCCACTTGATGCACCGCTTGGCTGTGAACTTGCCTGGCGTGGTGGTGGTCAACAGCGACACACGAGGCCTACCACCGTTGCAAGTGGAGGCAACTGCTTTTGCTTGGCTGGCGTTCAAGGCGATTCGACGCGAAACCGCCAGCCTCCAAAGTGTGACGGGCGCCCAAGGCGCCCGTGTTTTGGGGGCCATTTACCCCCGTTGATGGTGGACAAGCCATGCCCGCCAGATTCCGCCATCAGGTTGAGAAAGAAGAACCGCAGCCGCAAGTGGAGGTGGCATTCGGATTCTTGATGACGAACTGCGCACCCTGCAAGTCTTCCTTGTAATCGATTTCTGCACCGATCAGGTACTGGTAACTCATGGCGTCGATCAGCAAGGACACGCCGTTTTTCCTCATGGTCGTGTCGTCTTCGTTGGTGATTTCATCAAAAGTGAAACCGTACTGAAAGCCTGAGCAACCGCCGCCTTGCACAAATACGCGCAGTTTCAACTCCGGGTTGCCCTCTTCGGCGATCAGGTCGGCCACTTTGGCAGCCGCGCTGTCGGTGAAGACAATCGGTTCGGGCATTTCGGTCTGGATGTTGTCAGCTAGAGCGCTCATGGTGTTTCTCCGGTTCAATGCCAAATAGTATAGCGCCGCACTGGGTTATTCCCTGGCCTTGAGGCCATTAACGCTACTGACGTTGGGGGTATGCCGACCCGCAGGATGCCCACAAAAAAGCCGCCACGGCGAACCGGGGCGGCTTTTGGCAAAACTCCAAAGCGGATCAACGCTTCGAGAATTGCTTGCGGCGGCGAGCGGAGTGCAAGCCAACCTTTTTACGTTCGACTTCACGGGCATCGCGAGTGACAAAACCAGCTTGGCTCAGCATGGGCTTGAGCGTTGCATCGTAGTCAATCAGGGCGCGGGTGATGCCGTGGCGCGATGCACCAGCTTGTCCGGATTCGCCACCGCCATGCACGTTGATCATGATGTCGAAAGTTTCGGCATGGTTGGTCAACATGAGGGGTTGCTTGGCGATCATGATCGAAGTCTCGCGGCCGAAGTAGGCTTGGATGTCCTTGCCGTTGACCGTGATCTTGCCAGTGCCTTTTTTCAGAAACACGCGGGCGACGCTGGATTTGCGACGGCCTGTGCCATTGTTCCATTCACCAATCATCTCAAGGCTCCTTAGATGTCCAGCACT
>JAIXRJ010000046.1 GCA_027485235.1 Comamonadaceae bacterium | reverse complement strand
TCTGCAGTGGATGTGATCAATGCCATCCAGACCTCATTCCAAGTCAAAAGCGACTATTTCAATCTGGCCACAACACAGGCAGAGAACATTCTTGCGCTGATTTTGTTGGCGGCCACTGATCCGCAAGATGCTGTGGCAGAGACGTACCGCTATTTGTTTGCAAAACAGTGAAGCAGACGGGTTTGACTGGGGAAATGTTTTGAAGTTCATCGGTAAAGAATCACAAAGGAAGATTGATCTTCAGATTCAAGGCTTGCAAGAACAAGTCAAGGGTTTGGAACAAGCTTTGCGCAGCAATGAGTACAGCTTGCTTGGGGCACAAAATGAATTGGCTGAACTCAAGCCAAATTACCTCAATTTACAACTTGAAAAAGAAAACCTGGATGCCCAACGGGCGATTGAACTCGCTGAGACAGCAGCTCTCAAAAAGAAAATTGTTGATGTTCAGAAAAGGCTGAATGAGAGCATCGATGCCAAGACTGCAGAACTTGCGCAGTCCAAAGTGGACTCAGACACCCTGCTGGCTCAGTTGCATCAGGTTCAAGAAGAGCTGGAGTCCATTTTTTTGCGAAAGCAAATCCTCGAAAGCCAGTTGCCTCAATACGAGGTGCGAACCCAGACACTTGAAAAAGAAAAGATCGATCTGATTAGCCAGCGTGATCGCAAATCCAAGGAACTTGTAGAAGCTTTGGCCGCCAAGGAGGCATTGGCCAAAGAAAAAATTCAATTGACGACAGAACGTGAAGCCCACGTCAAAAAAATGTTGGAAGTTTTGGCCTACAAAGAGGCGTTGGAAAAGGATAAGACAAATCTTGCGTCAGAGCGTCTTGAATTAAAAGCCGAAAACAACCAATTGCTTGAGCAATTACACACAGTACAGAAAGAATTTGAATCTGTTTTTATCCGTGAGCAGTCTTTGCAAAATCAACTGCCTGCGATCAAGGATCAGTTGGACTTTTCCCTCAAGGAAACACAAAAGCTCACGGCATTGCGTGATGATCACATCAAGCAATTGGCTGAGATCAGGACCGCCAAAGAGACAAGCCTCAAAGAAAAAGAAGAATTGATTGCAGAGCTCGCAGGTGTGAAGAATCAATTGATCACACAACAGCGCGAGCTTAAGCAGGAAAACGATCTCATGCTCTTGCAATTGCATCAAGTGCAGGAAGAACTGGAGCATTATTTTCTGGAGCATGAAAAGCTCCAGAAAAATGAAAAAATACAGTCGCAACGCTGGCAGCGTGTGGAGCGGCGCTTGCCCAATTACTTGGATTACGAGGCGATCACGCCCATCAAGGTGGATTCATTTTCTGAATCACCCATGGTGGGGTGGAAAGTGACTCAATGCACAGTTGATGGACTCATTCTGCCCGAGCTTGAATTTGAGACTTTCTTGGTGAATGGCAAGGTTGGCATCAGAATGGGTGAGGTCGAACTTATTCCTCGTGGGATTGTGGTTCCCCAATTCAGAGCCATGACTTCAAGTCAGTGGACCAAAATTCGTGCTGCAAGCAATGCCATTGAGAATTTCTTTGTGTCGCCGCCTGCGTCTCCTGTCGTGCTGGAAGATTTTGATGCGGGATTCTGGCGACAAGCGCTGATGCCTCTTGTTGCAGAGGTTCGCGCATTGCCAAATGTCTTTAGATACAACGCTGTACACATCAAGCGTGAATTGATCCATTCAGACTATGAGCACTTATGGCTGGTCTTCAGTGCAGCGAGTTTCGGGCAACAGACTTGGCCGAAATTTGAGCTGCGTGTTGGTGCATCCAATATTCAGCCTGGCGCTTTCTCCAAGTTTCCAAAATTGGAATTCCCTCGAATTGATGGAAAAACACCGCCTTTTGACAGTTGGTTTGAAGAGTCATGGGACGACTTTGGCGGAAAACTTGAACTGCGTTTTGACTTGAATAAGCTCGTATCTGATGTAGGTGTTTGGAGCAAGGTTTCGCCAAAAGATCAAGCCATGCTGATCTCCCTGATTTCATTGCTGCCATGGGTGTTTCAGCAAATGCAGACCAACAAATTGGCAATTTCCAGGCCTTGGACTGATTGGTCGGCATTGGTGGTCGGCATCATTCAAACGCTCCAAAAGCTGTTGCTTCCGCCTAAGCCCGTTGCAAGTGAGAAACCCGAAGAGGCTCCGGGCGCTCCGTCAAAATTGCCCAAGCTGATGCCCGAGAGCAAAAGCAAAAAACCCCGTCAAAGTAAGACAAACGCTTCGAACAAAACAGCACCAGTCAAAAAGCTGACTGCCACAAGGTCAGTGAAAAATGCCTAAAAGAAAAGCTAATAAGCGGGCATCAAACTCGGCAGTTGTGTCACCCGAATCCATCTCTGCAATTCAAAATTTCTTGGCAAAGCAAATTGCCAATGCCGTGAAGCAAATTGAATCTTATATGGGCATCCAGCACTATGTGAACACAGGTCAAGTCATGCCTTCATTTCATGGCTGGCCGATCAGCCCGGATCTTGGCGAGTATTTGATCCGTCGGCTTGAATCACAAAATTATGACTTGGTCATTGAGTTTGGCTCAGGCGCATCATCTTGGGTGATTGGTCAAGTCAGGAAAAACAAGAAATTCAAACATGTGGTTTTTGAGCACTTATCTGGCTACTTTGAAAAAACCAAGGATCAATTGGCCAAGGATGGCTTGCTGGCAGAAGTCGAATTGCGCATGACCCCCATGCAGGATTGGGTGAGTTCGGAGGGTGTGACCTATTCCTACTACGACTGTCATGCCGCATTGGCAGAACATGCCAAGCAGTTGAATCCGACAGGATGCCGTGTGCTGGTTTTGATTGATGGTCCACCAGCATCAACAGGTCGGCACGCAAGGTATCCGGCACTTGCACATGTGCTGGCGCACTTCCCAACTTCGGATGTCGATTTCTTGTTGGACGACTTCATCCGTATTGATGAACAAGAAATATTGGACTTGTGGCGACAGGAGTTGAGCGCGGCCAAAGTCCAGCATACCTTTCAAATCATCCGCATGGAAAAGGATGCCGCACTCCTTTCTGTCACACAGTCAATCCCAATTATTGAGCCATAAATGATGAGAGTTTTATCTGTATTCGGTACGCGCCCAGAAGCCATCAAAATGGCCCCTGTTGTCAATGCCTTAAAACAAGCGGCTGATATCGATGCACAAGTGTGTGTGACAGCGCAGCACCGTCAAATGTTGGACCAAGTGCTTGATTTGTTTGACATCAAGCCCGACCATGACCTGAACATCATGAAACCCGGTCAGGACCTGACCGACATCACCAGCAACATCTTGCTGGGCATGCGTGATTTGTTCAAAAAGAACCAGTACGACTTGCTGCTCGTGCACGGCGACACCACCACCACCATGGCGGCAGCGCTGGCTGCTTTTTACGAAAAAATCCCAGTGGGGCATGTTGAGGCAGGCTTACGTACAGGCAACATCTATGCTCCTTGGCCCGAAGAGATGAACCGCAGCATGGTGGGCCGCATCGCTGCTTTGCATTTTGCCCCTACTGACCGTGCCAAAAACAGTTTGTTGCGTGAAGGCGTAGCGGACCAGCAAATCCTGGTCACAGGCAACACGGTCATCGATGCTTTGCAGCAAGTGGTGGAGAAACTCAAAACACCTGAACTGAGTGAAGAGTTCAAAAAGAAATTCAGCTTCTTGAACCTACAAAAGCGCTTGATTTTGGTCACCGGTCACCGACGTGAGAATTTTGGCGATGGTTTTGAGCGCATTTGCCAAGCCCTGAAAACACTGAGCGAGCGCCCGGATGTGCAAATTGTGTACCCCGTGCACCTGAATCCCTCGGTGCAAGAACCTGTCAAGCGCATTTTGGGAAACGCCAGCAACGTTCACCTCATCGAGCCGCAAGACTATTTGCCCTTTGTCTACCTCATGAGTCAGGCCCACATCATCATCACCGACTCGGGTGGGGTGCAAGAAGAAGCCCCATCTTTGGGCAAGCCGGTGCTCGTGATGCGCGAGACCACTGAGCGACCAGAGGCCGTAGAGGCTGGAACAGTGAAGTTGGTTGGTACTGATATTGCTTGCATTGTTTCAGAAGCTCATCAATTACTCGACCACAGTGCCGCCTACCAAAGCATGGCTCGTGCCCTCAATCCCTATGGCGATGGCTTGGCATCGAGCCGAATTTTGTCGGCCATTCGCTCTTTCAAACTTTAATATCAAGAAAGTCCATCTATGTTCGATACCATTTCAATGATTGGTTTGGGTTACATTGGTTTGCCCACGGCCACCATGTTTGCATCTCGCAAAAAGAAAGTCATTGGCGTTGACGTGAACCAGCACGCTGTTGACACCATTAACCAAGGTAAGATTCATATCATTGAGCCCGATCTGGACATCTTGGTGCAAGCGGTGGTTCAACAGGGTTTTTTGCGTGCTACCACCAAACCCGAGCCTGCAGAAGCATTTTTGATTGCTGTACCCACGCCATTCACAGATGGCCATAAGCCAGACCTGAGCTACATCAAGGCGGCTTCCGCAGCTATAGCCCCTGTGCTGGCCAAAGGCAATTTGGTGATTCTTGAATCCACATCACCTGTTGGGACGACCGAAAAACTCGCTCAATGGCTTGCCGATGCGAGGCCAGACCTCAGTTTCCCGCAACAAAAGCAAGAAAGCGCAGACATTCAAATCGCCTACTGCCCCGAACGGGTGCTGCCGGGCAAAGTGGTGCAAGAACTGGTCTCCAACGATAGAGTCATTGGCGGTATGACGCGCACAGCCACATTCATGGCGGCGGCACTTTACAAAACATTTGTTCAAGGTGATTTGGTCGAAACTAACGCAAGAACTGCTGAGATGTGCAAACTCACAGAAAATAGTTTTCGTGATGTCAATATAGCATTTGCAAATGAGTTATCGATGATCTGCGATCGTTTGGATATTAATGTATGGGAATTAATTAATTTGGCTAATCGTCATCCTCGCGTTAATATTTTGCAGCCAGGTGCTGGAGTCGGAGGACATTGTATTGCTGTAGATCCATGGTTCATTGTTGATAGTGATCCAGAGCAGGCTCGAATCATTCGCATGGCACGGGAAGTGAACGAACACAAGCCACAGTGGGTACTGGAAAAAGTAAAGATATCAATCGCTGAAGTACTATCAAAAAAAATAAATAAATCAATTTCTGATGTTAAAGTCGCTTGTTTAGGTCTTTCGTTTAAGCCTGATATTGATGATCTGCGTGAGAGTCCAGCATTAGAAATTACACGAAATATAGCGAGTTTAGGTTGTCAAATGATTGCTGTAGAACCTAATATTAAGTTGCTGCCAGACAGTTTGAAAAAATACTGTTCACAGATTGCCACCCTTGAGGAGGCGTTGGGTTTGGCTGATGTTGTATGTATTTTAGTCAAGCATCGAACATTCATTGATTCAGTTAATGAAATAAAAAAACATAAATTATTAATAGATTCAGTAGGATTGCTTGGGTAAATTTCAGTTATAAAATTATTTTAATAATTTATAATATAAAGGTGATGAGTATGAAAAAAAATGTAACTTTCGCAATGGCTTTTAATGAATTTAAAAATGAAAAATACTCTGAATCTTTGATTTTATATAAGCAATTGGGAGATATATTCGGGGAAAAAATAGTTATGTTCAATATTGAATTATGTAAAAGAAGATTAAAATTGGTGCATATTAATAATTCAAAAAATTCTTCTGCTAATTTAAGTGCCGAAAAAATAAAAATAAAAAAGAAATTGAAAGTTTTATCAATTATGGATGAAATTTCGGAGGAGTGTTGGAGGTACGAGCTAACAACTTACCCTATTAATAGAAGTAAATATCAGAGTCAAATTGAAGCCTCTAAGTCAGACTTTTGTTTTCTTGAAAGTTGTTGGAAAGGTAACAAAGGCACATGGGAGTATGCTTTTACATCACCTGGTTTAAAACATGCGAATGCTCAGGCATTACTGGATTTAATTCCACAAGTTAAGAAAAAAATGCCTTTGATTTTTTGGAATAAAGAAGATCCGATGCATTATGATCGTTATCTTCCAATTGCAAAATCTGCGGATATAATTTTTACAACTGACTCGAATAAAGTTCCAGACTATAAGCGGGACGTACCTGAAGCAGACGTCTATGCAGTTCCCTTCGCTGCACAACAACGAATATGCAATCCAGCTGATCGTTTTCGGATGCCGTCCGAATCTGTATGTTTTGCTGGTTCTTATTACGGTGTAGGGCATGATGAGAGAAAGCGCCAGATGGATGCTCTACTTCCATCCATTATTGATTTCAATGGGGCAATTTATGATCGAATGTCGACGGTTGATAGTGATCGATATAAATTTCCTGAACAATACACCTCATTCATTCGACCTGCTGTTCCATTTACGGAAATTGTTAAACTTTATAAGCAGTTTAAAGTATTTTTAAATGTCAACACAATCATTGATTCACCAACAATGATGTCAAGAAGAGTGTATGAACTTTTGGCATGTGGTACACCAGTTGTTTCTACTCCATCCAAAGCAATTGAAGAGCAGTTTGCAGGAATTGTACATGTTGCAGATGATGCAAAAAAGGCCAAAACTATAATTAACAAACTTCTGAATGATGAAGACTATTGGGGGAGAACCTCTCACTTAGGTTACAGAGAAGTTATGACAAAGCACACATACACACACCGTATTCGAAATATAGAGTCATCACTTGGTTTCCATTCAAATATTAATGACCCGCTAGTTAGTATTGTTACTTGCACCCGAAGACCTCATATGATTGATCGAATCGTTGAAAATATGTCTAGACAAAATCACTCTAAATGTGAATTGATTTTAGTGCTTCAAAATTTTAGTACTGATCAGAAAGATGAATTAATATCAAAAATAAAAAGTAAATCTAAAAATATAAAAAAGATAGAAGTAATCACAAATGACAGTGATAGTACAACGCTAGGTGAGCGGTTTAATGAGGCGGTCAAATTTGCTAAAGGTGAATATGTTGCCAAAATGGACGATGATGATTTTTATTTCAAAAATTATATATCGGACATGTTGATTCCGTTTACTTTTGGTGATTATGGTGTTGTTGGAAAAAAAGAACTCTATATGTATCTTTCGGGATCAAATAAATTAATAAAGCGTTATCCCGGAATGAAGCACCGAGAGGTTGATTTTGTTGCGGGTCCTACCTTTGTTATTAAGAAGTCTCTGATTGATAGTATTAAATTTGAATCAAGAAATACCGGTGAGGATACTAGTTTCATTGAGAATATAAAAAAATCTGGGCATAAAATATACGCATCTGATCCATTTAATTTTATTCAGTATAGAGCGGATCCAGCCATGCATACATGGGGAATATCGGACCAAGAAATATTGAATGGAACGCAGACCATCCTTGTGTCTAATTCATTTGATGCAAAATTTTGTGATATTTGAATTATAAGATTATTATCACCAACTTTTGGTAATAATAATCAAGCATGCGAGATAAATATTGGAAATATAAATTTAGTATTGTATTAATTTATGTAAATAAAAAATAATATTTTTTTAATCGCTTGGTATTAAGGTGCGCATAGATTGACCTTCGCCCACGATCGCAAATATTTGGCTTTCCGTAAATTTCGACTTCCTCATCAATCTTTCCTTCAAAACAGCGGAAGTCTCCATCTTCAGGTTGTCTATCGTTTGGGGAAGTCTACGAGTTCATTCCTATATATCGGTCCATAGAAACTTTCACCGATGAAACCTTCAAAATGTTCGAATACTGATCAAGTCGCTTATCTCGAAAGTGAATTGTATTTGATAAATTTTTGTTGTTTCATTCCTAGTTATAAAATCTTGCCGTTCTTTTCTGTATTTTTTTGAGAGATTTGTAATTGAATAATATTTGTGCTGTTGTAGATAATTTTACAGAGCGGTGCTTTAGTTATGTGCTTGATATTAATAACGTTGAATTAGATTATGAAGTTAAAGATATTGATTGTTCATCAATTCTGTTTGTCGAGTCTGCTTGGTTAGGTTCTGGAGGTAAATGGTATAAAAAAATTAGTCGAAAATCAAATGAAATCATAAACCTGATATCTGATTTTAAAAAAAAATCAAAACCAACAGTATTCTGGTGTAAAGAAGATCCTGTGCATTTTCATAGGTTTCTTAATTCTGCTTTTGAATTTGATTATATATTTACTTCTGACATAAATTGTATTTCATTGTACAAGCAACTTCTGGGGCATAATCGTGTATATTTATTTCCTTTTGCATGTCAGCCAAGATTGAATAATCCAGTTGAATTGCATTATCGCGATTTATCAGTATCGTTTGCGGGTTCTTATTATGTTCGTTATGCGCAACGTAGTCAAGATTTAAAAAATGCTTTTAATGGAGTTTCATCCGTTTGTAGATTAGATATTTATGATCGGTATTATGGTTCTCCAGATATAAATTATCGCTTTCCAAGCCAATATCAATCGTTTATCAAAGGTTCCTTGCCGCCCGAAAAAATTGATATTGCGTACAAGGGCTACACATTTGGTATCAACCTTAATACTGTTAAGAATTCTGAGTCTATGTTTGCCCGTCGTGTGTTTGAACTGTTGGGTTCGGGCACTGTCACCATCAGCAACGAGTCGCCGGGCATAAGGTTCTTGTTTGGTGATTTGGTCATCACCAGTGATAACGCTGACGAAATTCGTCAACGTTTGAAAGCGCTGGTAGAAAACCCCATTTTGCGCAGCAAGGTGGCCTTGGCGGGTGTGCGCAAGGTGCTGCTAGAGCACACCTATGCACACAGGCTAGAGCGTGTGTTCAGCATTGTGTTCGAAGCGCCAGAAAAAAAACAAACGCTGCCCAGTGTGTGCGTGGTGGCTAGCGTCACCAGCTTGGCCCAGTTGCAAAATTTACAGCAAATGTTGCTTGCGCAAGATGACGAGGTGGATTGGCGTGCCGTGATGATCGTGGCTGATGGTGCAGATAAGGCAGCCATGCAGCAAGAATTGAAGGATGAGCGAATTAGCTGCGTGCTACAGACACAAGTTCAACAGGCCGGTGTGGGAGAGTTGCTGGGTGACGCGCTGTGGGTTGCTGGCTGGCATGCCGATGACTATTACGGTCCTAATTTTTTGCTCGATTTGCTTTTGGGTACGCGCTACTGTGATTCGCCCGTGTTGGGCAAAGCGGCTAGGTTCATAGCCGCAGATTCTGGGCCAACATGGATCAACCTAGAGGCGGTTTACAGACCGATGGCGCATGTGCACGCGCGTTGTGCGGTGATAAAAACCGAGCGCATTTTGGCAATGTCAGTCTGTGAATGGTTAGCCCTGGTGGCTTCCGGCCAGCCATTGCCCGAAGTCCTGGCCGAGGGCGCCATGGCATTGGATGCATTCAGTTATTGCCAAAACGCATGGCTCCTGGGCTTGCCTCAGGCAGAGGTATCAGCCGTAGTGGATGATCTCGAACTCAACAAAGGCCACAGCATTGACGATCTGTATGCCAAGGCTGACGCCATGCCGGTGCACATGCCCAATTGGTTAGGCAAGCCCGCATGGCGTTTGCAAAAGTTGGCAGACGCATTTGGCAATGCCGGGGTGGGCGAAGCCCTGCACGGTTCGCTTGACAAGTTTGGTTGGCATTTGGTTTCTGAGATTCATGACGGTGACCATGCCTCCATCTGGGCGGAGAACACGGTCACCCTGGATGAGTTGGGGGGCTGCGCTGGCCTGAAGTTTCATGTGGTCGAGGGGCCCGGTTTGCCAGTGGATCTTCTCGTGCGCTTTGAAACCGAAGGTGGCAGGGTGCTCTCTGAACGGATGTTTGAGACGAATTCAAACCAGCAATGGGTGGTGCCTGATGGCGCAAGCCAAGTGCGTTTGGGTTTTCGGGTGTTTTCCAGCGGGACCACGCGCATCATGCGGTTTGCGCTGACATGGTTATGATCTTCCGTCAACTTTGCCAATAAGGCCGTTAAGAACAAAATGAGGGGAAAGTTTTGCTGACTCAAGAAGATGTTGTTTTAGCCTACCGCTTGATGTTGGGACGTGATCCTGAAAACGCGGATGTCGTCAACAATCTTTGCCAGACTGTGCACACCGTAGCGAAGCTTCGTGAAGTATTTATTGGATCAGCAGAATTCCAACAGCGAATGGGTGAAGTGTTGGGGTCTCAACAGTTTGTCCGGCAGCGTCACCCTTTCAACATGCCCAGCATTCCCGTAGAGGTGAACGTCAGCGATGAGGCGTTGGCTCAAATGTTGGAACGCATTCACCAAGCCTGGGAATACCTGGGTGAGACAGACCCTTATTGGTCTGTGGTCACACAGCCGCAGTACCACCTGGATCAGTTTGAGTCGCACAGAGATCAGTTTTTCAAATCGGGCAAGTACAGTGCCGATCTGTTTTTTGCTGCTCTTCGGCGCAACCATGTCAACCCCAATTTGATCGGCTTGTGCCTGGAGGTGGGCTGCGGCGTTGGCCGTGTCACCAACTATCTGGCTCAGACCGTGACGCAGGTGATCGGCACTGACATTTCTGCCCATCACTTGGATATTGCACGAGACCACCTGGCCCAAGAGGGTCGAAACAATATCAAGTTGATGCACTTGGCGGACACCAGGGCCTTGAACGATTTGCCACCGGTGGATGCCATTTTTTCAGTGATCACTTTGCAGCACAATCCGCCGCCAGTCATTGCTTGGATGTTGCGCACTTTATTGGCTTGCCTCAAACCCTCGGGCGTGGCTTATTTGCAAATACCGACCTATCGAAACGGCTACTTGTTTGAGGTGGAGCGTTATCTGAATTCGCCGCCGACCAAGTCCTTGGAGATGCATTTTTTTCCGCAACATGAGATCTTCAAGATTGTGGATGAGGCCGGTTGTCGCTGCCTGGAAATTCGCGAAGACAGCATGGTGGGTGAAGAAAGCAAGATGCTCTCCAATACGTTTGTATTTCAGAAGTCGGCTTGAAATGATCGTGTAATGAGGGTGTCAGATGTTTGAGCAGGGTATGGATCTGCTGCCATTGGCCAAACGTTTTGTTTGGCGCTTGCGAGACGATCTGCGCAAGGGGCAATCTGCGGGCCTGAAGCCATCACCTAAGTCGTTCGATTATTGGTGGATGACGCGGGGACGGTCGGAATATCCGGCTTGGGCCACGTTGACAGAGCAGGATCTGCAAGAGCTGTCTGAACCACGGGGTTCGATCAAATTGGGGTCGGTTGAGTTGCCTGTGCCCCAAGCTTTGGCGCTGGTCTTGCAGTTCAGACCCGATGTGGTGGAAAAGTTCACGGTCAATGGCCAGTTGGATGTGTTGGCCGTTGCAGGGTGGTTTTTTGCCATTGGCCTGAGAGAGCACTTGTTGCAAGCCTTGGTGGACGACAAGTTATTGCGATTGTTGGACAAACCGCTGTCGCTGGATGGTGAAACGGGAGCAAGTAACGCGCCTTCCGTCACCCTGCTCATGCGTTTGGTTTGGCACATGCTGGATCCGTCCTTGCAAAAAACCATGCCTTTGACACAGGCCGCAACGCGTGAGCGATTTGTGGCTTGGTTTTTTGTGGTTGCAATCCCTACCTTTGAGCTGCAGCCATGGATTGCCAGTCGGTGGCGACATTGGTTGCAGCAAGAGATTGCCTTGCCTGGTCAAGCTCAGCGGGTGTTGCCCAGGTTTGCCGTTTTCGTGCACAGTTTGTCGCCTGATTTTTCTTCTCGGTACGACTTGTCGAGCGAATCGGGTGTTAAAAAGCTCAGGTCTTGGGCCGAACTTCAGACTCAAAAAGAAAATGCACCGTGGCATTGGCTCAAGTCGGGCAGGGTATTTGAATCTCAAGTTGCCGGGCCTCTGGAATCTTTGCCTTTGGCCCAGCATCCATTTGGCGTGAATCTTTACGGGTTTGCCTATGGCGAGTTGGGTATTGGTGAGGATTTGCGCATGGCTGTGGCCGCGTGTGAGTCTGCTGGTATCCCGTATCGAGTGGTCAACATTGATGCGGGCAAGGATTTGCGACAAGACGATGATGCGCTCAAGCATCGCGTGCAAATCGGCCAAGACCAGGCACCCTATGCATTCAACATTTTTTGCATACCAGGCTTTGACATGGTCTCTCGCGTATTTTTGCGCATGGGGCCGGATGTGCTGCGCAACCACATCAATATTGGCTGGTGGCCTTGGGAACTGCCTGTTTGGCCCAAGGCCTGGACTGAGGCCTTTGATTTGGTGGATGAACTATGGACTGGCAGCGAATTCACGGGAGCCACTTACAGAAAATCAACAGACAAACCCGTGCATTTGATGTCTTTGCCCGTGTCCGTTGACCGTGGGATATCCAAACCTCGATCCAGGTTCGGATTGCCAGATGGGCCGTTTTTATTCTTGTTTATTTTTGATTTCAATTCCCATCTTGCACGCAAGAATCCGGGTGCGATCATTGCGGCCTTTGAGCTGGCCTTCGAGCCTCAAAATGCGGATGTTGGACTGGTGCTCAAAGTGATGAATGCCCAGAAAAAAAACCCGCTTTGGCAAGCCTTTGTGAAGCGTTGTGCAAAAGACAAACGGATCAAATTGATCTCCGAAACCATGGATCGTCCGGATGTGCTGGGTTTGGTAGAGGCTTGTGATGCATATGTGTCTTTGCACAGGGCAGAGGGATTTGGCCGCACCTTGGCTGAGGCCATGATGTATGGCAAACCCGTGATCGCAACGGCCTATTCGGGCAATGTTGATTTCATGCATCCGAATTGGACATTTCCGGTTTCGTATGAGGAAGTACCGGTGAGCGCAGGTCAGTATCCGTTTGTTGAAGCAGAAGATGCAGCCCGATGGGCCGAGCCTTCGGTAGAAGATGCTGCTCGACAAATTGTCATGGCGCACCAGCGTGCTCAAGAAAGCGGTTTTGCCGAAGAGGTCAAAAAATTCGCTTGCAAGCAGTTTTCGATTGAGCGTGTTGGCCAAGCCATGAAGTCACGTTTGCTGTCCTTGGCTAAGGAAAGGAAAATTTTGCTGAATTGACAGCGCGATATTGACCATCAGGATTCACTCTTGATTACCGGTACGGGTCAACTTGGCGCTTATGTTGCCGAATGACTTCTGGAAAAGGGCTGCACCGTTCATGGGATCAAGCCTCAAAGGCAATGGACGCGTGCAAAGCGTGTTCAGTAAGAAGTGGACGCTGCCCTCGAGAGATTGCTCAGCCGCATTGACCCAATCAACCCTTCAGCTCGAAGGCAGAATGCCAAAGGACTGATCGCCGCTCCGTCAACACAAAACTCCGTACACTCGCGCAAGAGTCGCTTTTTTTGGCCGCTTACCTTTCCCTCATCTGGCCTTGCGTCATTGTTTATGGTTGTTTTGAGTTTACTTTCTGTGGGACATGCTTATTTGTCTGGGGACTGGCTTTTCAAAGACCTCAACTTTGAACTTGTGCAGGGCGAGCATGTGGCGATCCAAGGCGCATCGGGCTCTGGCAAATCCACTTTGCTCAACATCATGGCTGGCTTGGAAGTGCCTGCCTACGGTGAGGTCCATTGGTCTGGCCAGCCCACCTCGGCTTGGTCAGCCGAGCGTCGGCGGTCTTGCCGTCAGTCCGAGATGGGTTTTGTTTTTCAGGCGTTCCACTTATTGCCGCACCTGTCCGCGCTGCAAAACGTGATGGTGCCTTGTTTGCTGGGCGGGCAATCTGGTCTAGTCTGCTCTGAAGCCGCTCGCTCACTGCTGTGCGACCTGGGAATGCAAAAACGCCTGGACGCCAAGCCGACAAGCCTCTCGGGCGGTGAGCAACAACGTGTGGCCTTGGCGCGTGCCTTGGTGCATCACCCCAAAGTGGTGTTTGCGGATGAGCCGACGGGAAATTTGGACACCAAAACGGCGGCCAGCACTTTGTCCTTGTTGATTGAATTGTGTAAGTCAAGACAAACCAGCCTGGTTGTGGTGACCCACGCTGACGAGGCTGCGCGGTCCATGGGCAGAACCCTGCACTTGACAGCCGAAGGCTTGATTTGATGAGCTTGGCTGGACAGCAGCTCCTCTTCTTGTGGCTGCTGAAAGGCGCGTCTATTCAAGCCTGGACGCGTTGCTTGGTTGCACTCACCATGGTGGCCATTGGGGTGATGCTGGCGGTGGCCATTCATACGGTCAACCATTCTGCGCTGGCTTCTTTTGGCCAAGCTTTGGACGTGGTCAACGGCCAAGCCTCAGCCCAATTGGTCGCCCCTTTGGGGGACATGGATGACCAGCAAATCGAGGTTTGGGATGGTCGCCGTGCGGCTTTGGGTATTCGCACTGTGAGCCCTGTATTGGTCGTGCGCACCGATCAATTGACGGTGCTGGGTATGGATGTATTCAAGTCAGCCATCGTATCCCCGTCGCTGTTGCCCGCCGTAGCGGGTGATGCCAATGATTTGTTCAATGCAAAGTCGCTGTTTTTGTCGCGTGCCGCCATGGACGCCTTGAACGCCAAGGTGGGTGACAGCATTCGATTGCAGTATGGACTCGATTCGGTTTTGTTGCGGGTGTCGGGCGATGTTCCAGGCGCTGCAGGACAAGTGATCGGCGTGATGGACATTGGCAGCGCGCAATGGGCCTTCAATCGACTGGGTCTTGTGTCCAGGCTGGACCTGCGCCTCGAAGACTGGCAAACCTCGCAAGGCCTCAGTGAGGCACTGAAAGCACAGTCAGAACCGCTGCAATTGGTGGCCACGCAAGACCGTGACCGGCGCATGTCCTTGCTCTCTCGGGCTTACCGTGTGAACCTCACCGTGCTGGCCATGGTGGCCTTGCTGACCGGGGGCTTTTTGGTCTCCACAGCGGTCCATTTGTCGATCGTGCGCCAACGTGCCGAGCTGGCCCTGCTGGGCGTGCTGGGTGCCAGTGAAAAGTGGTTGCGGCGCTTTGTTTGGGCACAGGGCGGCTTGATTGGCGCTTTGGGTGGATTCTTGGGCGTCGGGATGGGCCTTGTGTTGGCCGCCGGTTTGATGCGCATCGTCGGCGGTGATTTGGGCGGCAGTTATTTTTCGGATGCGCCCGTTTCCATGGTCATCGATTGGAGGGCCTTGTTTGTATTTGCCATGGCTGCTGTGCTGATGGGCCTGGCCGCTGCATGGCTGCCTTTGTCGCACATAAACTGGCGTCGGCCCATGGCTTTGTTGCGCGCCGGCCAAGCCGAAACCTTGGTGCTGAAACCGCCCACGCTGAGATGGTGTTTGCTGAGCCTTGCCTTGTCCATCACCCTGCTCATGCTGCCCACACTGGATGATTTGCCTTGGGCCGCTTATGGTGCCATTGCGGCCTTGCTGTGTGCTGGACTCTTGGCCGTTCCGTGGCTATTGGCACAGCTCTGGGGTGGGCTGTCGCGCTTTGTGGCCTTCAAGCACGTTCCTGCTGTGGTGCGCTTGGCGGTTTGGCGACTGGCCCAAGCGCCCGCGGCGGCTACACCTTTGATTGCGGGTGCTGTGGCCGCCTTTTCATTGACCGTGGCCATGATGGTCATGGTCAGCAGTTTCAGAAACTCGGTCTCCGATTGGTTGGGTCTGGTTTTGCCAGCCGACCTTTACACCAGCAGCCAGTCCTGGGTCGATCAGCCGGGGTTTGACCCTTCGGTGCAGGCTTTGCTGGCCAAAGTGCCCCAGGTTTTAAAAGTTGAAACCAGCCGTCAAAGAAACCTGCGTCTGTCAATCGACCGGCCTGAGGTGGTCTTGATCGCGAAACCTTTGAACCTCCAAAACCCCATGCAGTCCGTGGCTCTGGTGGGTTTGTCCAAGATGCCGCCGCTGGACAGCCAGAATCAGCGGGTGGTGTTTGGCTCAGAGGCCATGGCCGATCTGTACGGTTGGCGTGTGGGCGGAGAAGCCCTTCTGCCACTCAGTCCGCAAGGCCCGTCCAAGGTTTGGGTGGCCGGCTTTTACCGAGACTACGGACGGCAACACGGCTCTGTGGTGATGTCTGCGGCGGACTATGAATCCATCACGGGGGATCACTCTCGCTCTGGTTTGTCGGTGTGGTTGGAAAGCGGTGCAGATGCAGCGCAAGTCATTTTGGACATTCAGGCTCAAGTGCCCGAATTGACGCAGCTCAAATGGATCAGTGCCAGCGATGTGCGAGAGCTTTCGCTCAAAATCTTCGACCGAAGTTTTGCCATGACCTATGCGCTGGAAGCGGCCGCTTTGTTTGTGGCTCTTTTTTCAGTTGCTGCGGGTGTCACCGGTCAGCTGCTGCTTCGCAGACGTGAGTTCGGTTTGTTGGCGCATTTGGGCATGTCACACAAAGACAGCTTGCGCCTGGTGTCTTTGGAAGTCGCTCTGCTGCTGGCGGTGGCCGTGGTTTGGGCCAGCGCCTTAGGGGGCTTGATGAGCCAAATTTTGATCCACAAAGTCAATCCCGAGTCTTTTCATTCGACGATGAACACCCATTTCGACATCGGTCAATGGTTGGCGATCAGTGCTTTGCTCTTGCTGTTGGGTGTGCTCGCTGCGCGCTGGGCTGCAGGCCAAGGGCTTGATCCGAAACGCTTGTCAGAGAGCCTCAGGGCCGATTGGTAATGGGCATGGCAACTATCCCTCCAAACCGCCGCTGTGCCCTCAAAAGTGCCGCGTCCTTGTTGGCGAGTTTGTCACCTTGGTCCGCCCATTTGGCCCAAGCTGACGCAACGTTTTACCCGCCTGTAAAAGCCCGCCGCTTGGCGTTTCCCAGAGATCACGGTGCTCACCCCGAGTACCGTACAGAGTGGTGGTACCTGACCGGCTGGTTGGGTCAGGGGCCATCGGCCATCGGTTTTCAGTTGACCTTTTTTCGCAGCCGAACCCAGCATGCACCTGAAAATCCCAGCCGCCTGGCCCCCAACCAATTGTTGTTTGCGCATGCCGCCATGGCAGTGGGGCAAGACAATTTTTTCATGCACGCCAACCGTGCCGGTCGTTTGAATGGGACCCGTTTGCGTGCCAGCACTGCCGACACCGATGTGCAGTTTGAAGATTGGCATTTGCGCCGTGTTCAAGGCCATGGATCTGAAACTTACGAAGGGCGTTTTGCGGACAAGGATTTTTCCTTGTCCTTTGAAGCCAGTACGGCTCAAAAAGTCATCCTTCGAGGGCGAGATGGTTTTTCGCAAAAAGGCCCGCAACCCGAGCAAGCCAGTCACTATTACAGCCGCGCGCCGCTGCGCGTCAATGCCAAGGCGCAATGGGGGCAACAAAGGAAATCGCTTCAGGGTCAGGCTTGGCTCGATCACGAGTGGTCCAGTCAATTGCTGATGCCTGGGGCCGTGGGATGGGATTGGCTGGGCATCAATTTGCTGGACGGCGGGACCTTGATGGCTTTTCGAATTCGCAACGAGCAAGCCGAGTCAATCTACATGCATGTCGACGCGCGTGACCGTGATGGTCGAGCATCCAAGGATTGGGATGCGTTGCGCTGGCAAGCCAATGGTCATTGGCGTTCCAAGTCATTGATCGACTACCCCATCCCCATGAATTTGGTGATCGGCGATGAAATTTACCGCTTGGTGCCACTGATGCTGGCACAAGAGGTGGATGCCCGTGCCAGCACAGGTGGTTTTTATTGGGAGGGGGCCGTCAGTTTGATGAAGGGCGAGAGGCTCCTTGGGCGAGGATTTTTAGAGCTGACGGGTTACGGTGCGCCCTTGCGGCTGTGACATCCACTGGGTGTGCAGGTCTTGTCAAGTCAAGTTGGCGCGTGCCAAAAAACCTTCAGCCCATTGCTGCTCTTCTTTGAATCCGCCGAACTTCATTGTTATGGCACCAGCCATAACAATGACCCGCTCGGACTCAGCCTTGCCCGACGATGTCCGTCTTGTCTCAAGGCCAACCAGTCCATGGAGTTCACTTTGAAACTCAACACCGCCAAATGGTGAGTGGACGCAAGATCACCGGGATCTGGCTTGATGGATTGCCTGGCCGGTTGAATGTGACCGGGTGGCATGGGGCTCACATAGTCAGTAGCAGCGTGTGATTGCCTCACGCGCTCCCAAGCAGCATTGACTTGTTCGCCTTCCAATTCAACGGTGGCCAAAGCAGACACACGCAACTGCCAATGCAGGCGCTTGCTCCAAAAGATCAATTGCGCCAAGGGTTGAGTCTGAAGTTCACTGCATTTCGGGGATCGCGCGTCGGTGTAAACGCACAGAGTCCACGACACGGCATCGGCATGTCTGAGCACCACTGTTCGCGCTTGAGGGCCACTGGCGGCAATGCCCTGCGTGGCCAATACGGGCGTGCGCCATTCATGGTGACGATCATGTGGTGCACGCGTCAACTCTTGCCAGACACGGGTGGCCAAATCATCGGCAGATATCTCTGGGTTTTCTTGCGGCATATGAACAGGGAAGGGTGTTGGTTCAACTTGGCTTCAACAAATCCTGAAGCATCAAAAGGGCCCCTTGGTTCGGCTTCGCCTGGTGGGGGGATTGAAGTCAATGGGTTTGTCCTGCACCCAATCGACGAACTTCGAGATTTCAGGATGAGCGCGCAGTGCTTGTGCGCTGGGGTAATGGCGGGCCAGTTCCGTCTCAGTGAACAAAGCGTGAACTTGTTTGTGACACGTTCGATGCATGTAAGCCGTGATCACACCACCCCTTGATTTGGGAACCAAATGGTGTGCGTCTCGCAAAGCGAGGGGGATGGGTCGGTCGCAAAGTGCGCAAACCTCAAGTTCAGCCATTTTGAATGGCTGAACTTGTGATCGCGCTGCAGATTGAAGCCGTTTGATACGCCCTTGTGCCATGTCCACTGCTCTGATGTCTGAACCCGTGTCAATCTGCCATGTGGACCAAAATCACAGCAACCAAAACAATGTGCCCCAATGTCAGAAGTACAGAAAAGCCATGCAACCACTTGAAGCGCTTTGTCTGACCCGAATCTGTGGCTCGGTTAATGGCTGGCATCAGCATTTGTCGTGCTCCCAAGGTGGTCAGCGCGATGAACGTCATCCACGCGGCGCTGAATGTGTCGGTTGACCAAGATGTCACCATAACCAAGCCCGAAGTGACCATGACAAACAGGTAAAACGGCGGGAAAGCTTTCCGAATGAGCCTGCGCGCCTCTTGTGGCGGGAGGTATTTGAAAAGGAAGGCGGCAAAGCCAGCCGAAAAAAACGACATCCCTCCGAACAAGAAAGCCGTCAACAAAAGACTTGCCGTTTGCAGGTAAACATCTGACATCTTGTATTCTTTCAAAAGCCAAAGCATAAAGAAATTGCATGCCCCTCATGGGCCACAGACGATGCCGAGGCCATATCCAGCCACGGTGGACTGGACAGACGGTCTAAGCGCTTGTTTGGGTTTGATGAAGCCGAAGTGCCTCGGTTGCGATCTCATCGAGCGTCAACCGAAGGCCCAACGACCCGCTGCCCGATCGCACAGGCGACTTTCTCAGGCTGATCTCGATGCACTGGATGGCTGGGTAAGCAGCGCAGGCTGATGCGATCCGCGTGATGAGCCGTTCTTGTGTTTCATAGTGGCCGTCCGATGCGAGTCGGTCTATTTCCTCAATCAGTGGGTCATAGTCAAACACTTGTGACATGTCATCGTGGGCAATGAGCACTTGCGTGACTGCAATGCCAAGTGTCAAATCGAGCAGGTGTGCGTCTGGCCTGGTGTCTTCGGGACCATAGGTTCCGATGTCGGTATGGAGTTGCAAATCCCTTAACTCGATGACGGCTGTACCCGCTTGCTTCATGGCGCGACCTTTTGCATGACCCATTTCAAGAGACCGTCGCTGGATTCTTCGATCAAATCTAAAACGTGCTCGAACCCTTGTTCCCCTGCGTGGTCAGGGTCAGGTATGACAGTCGATTGAGTGGTTTGTAAAAATTCAGCCAATCCTCGAATTTTGGCCTGATGGGGCGCAGGGCATCTTTCCTCAAGGAGCGTGCGGTTGTCCCAATCCATGGTCAAAAGCAAATCGAATTCTTCAAAATCACTTGCAACAACCGACCTGGCCCTCAAACTGGACAGGTCGTAGCCTCTGTTGAGCGCATGCCTTTGGCTGCGCTCATCCGGTGGGGAATTGGGGTGGAAATTGTGCGTCCCTGCTGAATCAACTTTGACTTTGTGCAAAACTTTTTGCGCAGTCAATTTTTTCAAAAAAACAGCTTCTGCTGTGGGGCTGCGAGAGATGTTGCCCATACAGACAAACAATATTTTGTAATCAAGGTCATTCATCTTTTGATTTTTAAAAGTGCCTTGCGTGTTTGTTCAGCGCAGTAACAGAGCGGATTATTTTTGGCCTGGTTTTTGGGTAAAGACCCGACAGGGATCTTCACGTTCAACTTCAGGAACAAGGTACACCTGGTCAAACCAGCTCGAATCACTGGTGTTTGCACGTTCAACATAACCAAGCACTTGGGTGTGGCCCTGCTTTTCAGGTGAAAGCCATGGGTATACGCCAGCATCCTTTCTGACATGGCCGTTGCCAGCAATGAGCAGGACCGTTCGATTTTGTACCTTGTTGACAACGCTGGCCATCCAAACATCTCGAGCAATTTGACCGTGGACCATGGGGCCAATGGCTTGGAGTGGCAGCATGTTGCAGTGCCCTTCTTGGATGGCTTTGTTTTGATGCTTGAGGAGTTGCGGGTCGATTTGGTGGAGCTTGTATCGGTTGATCATTTGCTCACTGAAAACAGCCTTGAAGCCATTTGTCATGACTTTTCGCACATCCGCATTGGACAAATTTGCCGCTAGCAGTGTGATTTTTTTGTCTAAGGCCAATTGCACGAAGGGTTGGTAAAAACGCCACTCCCAACCTGCTGTTCCCGCTTCGGCAAGCACACAATCTGCATCTTGACATCGGGTCAGGGCCGTGTCCAAAACGGCTTGGTTTTCACGATCAAATTGCTCCATCGCCACAACCGGTCTGTGCCCTTGACTGATCAATGCCGTGACGTGGTTCAGTCGCAAGGTGTGACCATGTGAGTTGTCGTGGATTTCGCCCATCAGGAATATTCTTGAGGCGTCTGTCCCGGGAGCGTTGTCCATGCTTTGAGCTCTTGCTGTGAAGCTCAAGCCGAGGAGTGCAACCATGGCGAGCCTGATGCACAGAGACAAGCGGTGGAGCCAAGCTCTCGAATGGTTCATGTCAGTGAATGTGGAAAAAAAGGCAGGTACTCAATGTGTTGCACCATCCACCAGGCCAGTCAAAACCCGCTCAAATGACAGTGCAACAGTGTCTTCATCAACCTTTTTTGGCCCACGCATTGCACCAGCCTTTGCCTGCCACTTGCTTGCCAGCAAACAAGGGGCATCCTCCCCATGCGTCACTGGCTTTGCCTTGGTAAAGCGCGCAGTTTGTGCACACCTGACCAGCCGCATATTTCGGAAACTTCTTGGTGTCCGTTTTGGCGGCGTCTGCGAAGTAGCCAAGGGCAAGCGCTTGAGGATCTTTCTCGTCTAATTTGGCTTGGCTTTTTGCAACCGTGGACAGCATCGAGCCACCCGCAGCGAGGGCGAAGAAAAATGTGCGTCTTGTGTTGTTCATGAAAATTTCCTTAGGTTTGATTCAATCGGTGGATACAAAAAACTGGTGTGAGCCTTCAGGGTCAACAGCACCATTTGCTCTGCTGACATTTGGACCTTCACCTCTGCATGAGCGCCACTCACACGCAGTTGTGGACAGCCAACTCCGACTAAGGCAACCCGCCTTGGTTGAGCGGCAGGTACAGGTGATCAGAAGCTGTCCTTTTCTGTGAAAAATCAGATACGTCTGGCCAAAACCACAGCTGCGGAAGAACCCCGACCGACAGTCCAACACCAAGCGCTTGCAAAAACACCAAGACTTTGACCGGCGAGCGCGGCAGACTCATCTCGGTGGTGCTGCTCGTCTGCTTGGCACCGAATCAAGAGAGGCAATAAACCTTCGGGTCCACCAAATTCATGCAGATGATCGATCTGTTGCTGGTAATGCTGGTCTACAAATGTCTCTACCGCAGCGATCGTGGCGTACACCGCACGCCGACCGAACAGTGCAGGCAATGCGCCTGTCAGCCATCCCGCTAAGCGCCAAGGGCCAAGCAACATGCTCTTTTGTGACGCCGGCAACCAACGGTTGACCTCTGACAAATGGTCGGCTTCAGTGGCCCCATGGGCTTTGGCAAAGTTGAGCAGTTCAACATCACCGCGCCATTGCGCTACAGCTGCAATGCCTTTGTAAATGTAAACAGCACCTGTCTCACCTGCGTGGTCAGAGTGAAGTTCGCGGAGAAGGAAAGGGGACAGGTGCGGTATCACAAGCGATGAAGGTTCAGACGCCCAGCAGCTTCTTGGCTTCAGCCAAGGCTTTCATCGACTCGGTGTGCTTGCCTTCCTTGTGCAATTTTTCGCCTTCTTCGCGCAAGGCTTTGACTTTGGAAAGGTCTGCAGCGGGCAAATTCGCAGTGGGGACTTTGGCGTCGATGGCACGCATCTCGCCAGGGCAACCATGCGCTGAGGCCATGCTTGCAAAACACACCATCAATGAGCCCAAAACCAGTTGTTTCATAGCAATCTCCAGAAAAATTGAAACCATAGGATATTTCAACTGAACCCAGCACAGTCGCTTGCTGCGGTATATACCCCCAATGGAGGCTTGGGAATTGGCTTTTGGAAGCACGCTTGCTGGGTTTTTGCTGAGGAGCAACTCTGTGGCGAAACAACTGTCACATACTCATGACAAGGTGAGGGCCAGCATTCAATCTGGACAGTTGTAGCACCAGTGCGATTGCATGGAGAGTTTGCATCCTTTTTGACTGTCAGACCGATTCCATTTGAAGGCTGATGAGGCTGACAAAATCATTTAACCAAGTTTTCTGAATAACTGACCTTTGGATCAATGCCTCCAATTTTTGGTTTTTCGCCTCGAAATACGTCTAATATCGAACTTAACCTACTGAAGCAGGAGACTGTGGTGTCGATAAAACGCATTATTGATGTGACTGAAAAGTGTTTTCTGGTCACTATCGCCCTTTTCACAGTCGGAGCGATGGTTCAAGAGGTCATGGTGCTGATAGAGCAGCGCAGGGTTGAACTGAAGGACTTGCTGCTGATGTTCATTTATGCAGAAGTTTTGGGCATGCTTGGGGCGTTTTACAGCAGCCACCGAATTCCAATCACCATACCTTTGATCATTGCCATGACGGCATTGAGCCGACTGATCATCCTTCAAGGCAAGGACGGAGACCCTTCCATACTTTTGTATGAAAGCGGCTCTATTTTGTTGATTGCCATTGCCTGTTGGATCATCAGTCAATTGCAAGACCGCGATTGACTTCGGGTCCTTAGAATAGGCGCCGCAACGTGTGCAAAATCCCACTCGTGTGTGAAGATCCTTCAAAGTACAGACATTCTCAGCAGGAATACTTATGAGCAGCGTAAAAACATGTTTGGAGCAAAAGCCCCAACCCGTGATTGTCATCAGCGTCAGTCCGGATGACAAAGTGGTGCTCGCCTTGCAACTCATGCGTGACAACCGTGTGCGGGCGGTCTTGGTCATCCATGATGACAAGTTGGTGGGCATCCTCACTCAAGGCGACTGCGCCATCAAGGTGCTCCTCCCAGGCCTTGATGCCAAACAAGTCATGGTCAGGGAAGTCATGACTGCCGATCCGATTTCGGTCAGGCTTCAGGATCCCATTGAGGCATGCACTGGTTTGATGGCAACGCGCAACTTCCGCCATTTGCCGGTCGTGGAAGCGGGCCGGGTTGTGGGTGTGATTTCGATTGGTGATGTCGTCAAAGACAGCATTCGCCAAATGGGTCAGCAAATCGGGTTTTTAGAGACCTACATCAAGGGCCACAGCGCCCAGATTTCCTGATGAATTTGTCTTTCTTGGGCATCCATCCTCGACAGCTTCAAAACGGATGATCACGCTTGATCGTCAACTGCTGAAGTGCCATTGGCTCGAAGAACGCGTGCGAGTCGGTCAAAAGCCAAGTCGGCAGTGATGGCCAGCAGACCCACCATCATGGCCCCCTGCAACACGTAGGCTGTGTTGAATCCAGAAAGTCCGACAATGATGGGCAAGCCAAGGGTTTTGGCGCCCACGGTGGACGCGATGGCGGCAGTGCCAATGTTCACAACAACAGAAGTTCGCACACCGGCCAGCCAAAGGGGCAGGGCCAATGGCATCTGCACTTCGGTGAGTATTTGGCGCGGTGACATGCCCATGGCGCGTGCAGAATCCAAAACGGGCGTGGGCACGGACGCGAGTCCTGCCAGCGTACCCTGAAGCACGGGCAGCACCCCGAAAATGGACAGTGCCATGAGCGCGGGCAGCTCGCCAAAGCCTACAGCTGGAACAGCCACTGCCAAAATGGCGACAGGCGGAAAGGTTTGCCCCACGGTGGCCAGCGTTTCCACCAAGGGCTTGAATGCACGCCCCGTTTCGCTGCTGGTGGCCAATCCTGCCAAGGTGGCAACGATCACTGCAAGCACACTGGACAACACCACCAGCTCCATGTGTTGCCACATCAATGTGGCCATGGGTTCTTGCAAATACACCGGCCGTGGCAGGGCCGGAAACAGTGCTGCAAAAACCGGCTGTGAGTGGGGCAAACCATAAGCCATCAACAACAGCGCTGCCACACTCCAGACCCAGGGCTTAGCCCAACAGCTTGGCTTTGGGATGTGGCGCGTGTGTGAATCAGGCATCTTGGTTTTCCAGCAAATCAGCAGCCCGCACCTGACCGAGCACCGTGCCCGCTGCATCCGTTACGCTCAGGGCGGACACATGCCTAGTTGCCATCTGCGAAATGGCTTCTCTCAATGTGGCTGTATGGGCGATGGCATGGATCGGCCTGGTGCCCGTAACCGCTTGGATATGGGGCGCTATGGAACGCACTGAGAGCTGTTTGAGGCCCAAGTCGGCTCGCCCCAGAAAGTCGGCGACAAAGTCGTTGGCGGGTTGTTGTAACAACTCAAGGGGTGTGCCCACTTGCACGATACGCCCTTGGTTGAGCAGCACGATGCGGGTGGCCAGCAACAAAGCTTCATCGATGTCGTGGGTGACAAACAGGATGGTTTTTCCGGTAGTTCGGTGAATCTTTTTCAGCAACAGTTGCAAGGCAGCACGGTTCACAGGATCGACTGCCCCAAAGGGCTCGTCCATGAGAAGCACATCCGGGTCTGCGGCCATGGCGCGCGCCACACCCACCCGCTGCTGCTGACCGCCCGAGAGCTGGTGCGGGTAGCGACTGGCGTATGGCTGGGGGTCCAACGCCAGCAATCTCAACAGATCGTTCACGCGGGCTTGAACGCGATGGGCGTTCCAGCCCAGCAGTTGGGGTACTGTGGCAATGTTTTGCGCGACGGTTCTGTGAGGAAACAAGCCCACCGACTGGATGGCATAGCCCATGCGGCGACGCAAGTCTTGCAGGTTGAAGCGCTTGATGTCTTGGCCGTTGAAATGAATGTGGCCGCCGTCGTGGCTGACCATGCGATTGACCATTTTGAGCACCGTTGATTTGCCAGAGCCTGAGGGTCCGAGCAGCACCAGCAGCTCACCTTGTTGTATGTCCAGATTCAAGTCCGTGATGGCTGCTGCGCCATCGTAGAGTTTGCGGGTGTGTTCAAACTTGATCATCATGGACGCGTCTCGATCAAAGAACTGAGCACTTTGAAAAAAGTGTCTGCCAACATGGCCAGCAACACGATGGGGATAACGCCCAGAATCACCAGTTCATTGGCCGCGCTAAAAAGTCCATCAAACATGATTTGCCCCAGCCCGCCTGCGCCCACCAGAGCGCTGACCGCGGCCAAGCCTGTGGTTTGCACAACCGCTGTGCGCAGTCCGATGAGCAGCACAGGCAAGGCCAATGGCAATTCGACCCGCCACAACAACTGGCGCGCTGACATGCCCATCCCGCGCCCAGCATGGACCGCCTCTGCAGGGACTTGCTCCAACCCCGCCAGCGCCGATCGAACAATGGGCAGCAATGCATACATGAACAACGCGATCACGGCTGGCGCTATGCCCACACCGCTGATGCCGGCGTGGCCCAGTGCGGGCAATTGAACGGCTATCCACGCCAAGGGCGCCATCAGCAGGCCGAACAATGCGATCGATGGAATGGTCTGAATCACATTGAGTACGGGAAACAAAGCGTGCCGCAAACTTTGAGTCTGGGTCATGCGCCAGGCCAACAGCAAGCCGATGACCAAGGCTGGCAACACGGCTAAGAACACGATTTGCAGATGGCGCAAAACAGCGGCCCAGAAAATAGCGCTTTGGTTGGCATATTCTTTGCCGATGGACAAGTGCTGGCCCTCATTCAACGAGAGCAAGAGTGGCAGGAGCAGCGCACTTTGTGCAAGCAGGCGCCTGAGGGTGGTCAGTTGCAAGCGGTCTATGGCGTCAAGGGCAATCATCCAGGCCATCGCGCCCAGCGTCCAGAAGCCTGGACCCAACGCGGTTCGGCTGAACGGATTTTCTGCTGGGATGGCACTCATGGCGAAGTGGCTGGCCAGCAGCCACCCGCCGCAAAGGCCAGCGGCCATGGCCAAAATAACCCCTGCTTGAATGTTGCGCCTTTGGGGTTGCCAAATGGCAATGCACAGCAACGCGGCGATGGCCAACACCAGCGCAAAGACCAGCGGGCTGCCTCGTTGCTGCAACACCTCCCACAAGTAAACGGGCTGACCTGACAACAGCCGGTTGGGTGAAACCCGCAAAAAGGGCAGGCCACAGGCAGCGCCAATGGCCAGCGCCACAAAGAGCGCCAGTACCGGGTTGCAGCGTTGGACAAGCGATGCTGGCATGGCGTGAATTACTTCAGAAACCCCTTGCTTTGGAGGTAGCCGCTGGCCACTTTGCGCGGGTCTTGTCCTTCCAGTTGTATGCGGGCATTCAGCATTTGCAAGGTAGGTCTGTCGAGCGATTTGAAGATGGGCGCCAAGATGGTGGCCATGGCGGGGTGGCGCTTGAGCACGTCTTCGCGGACCAAGGGTGCTGGGGCATAGACCGGTTGCACACCCTTAGGATCTTCCATGACCACCAGTCCCAGCGCGGCCAAAGGGCCGTCGGTACCGTAGGCCATCGCGGCGTTCACACCCGATGTTTTTTCTGCGGCCGCTTTGATGGTGGCTGCTGTATCGCCCCCCGCCAAAACGAGGGCTTGTGCAGCGCGCAATTTGAATCCGTAGGCCGCTTGAATGGCAGGCATTGCATCGGTACGCTCCATGAACTCGGCGGAGGCGGCCAGTTTGAAAGTACCGCCCTTGGCGATGTAGCGCCCCACATCGTCCAGGGTGCGCAGTTGATTGGCTGTGGCCAGGTCTTTGCGCACCGCAATGACCCAGGTGTTGTTGGCATTGGCTGGCTCCAGCCAAATGATTTTGTTTGTTTCAAAATCCAATTTTTTGGCCAATTCGTAGCCTGCACGAAAGTCTTTCCAAGCGGGACTTTTTTCGGCGCCCAGCATGAAGGCGCCATTGCCTGTGTATTCGGGATAGAGATCAATCTCACCGGTAAGCAACGCTGTGCGAACTATCTTGGTGTTGCCCAGCGCAAGCTTGTTTTCAGTCTTGATGCCATTGGCTTCGAGCGCCAGCACCATGATGTTCCCCAGCAGTTTGCCTTCTGTATCAATTTTGGAGCCCACACGAACAGGTGTTTGGGTTTGGGCTGCCAAGCTGGCCATCAAGCCGATGCCCATGAGCAAGAACGAACGGCGCATTTTGCGCAGTGGCAAATTCATTTTGAGGCCTTACAAAAGGGGGTTCAGGATCAATATGGCTTGGGCAGCTCCATGCGTTTCGCCCCGGCCATTCAAGGTTGGGAGAAATGGGTCAAATGAACGGTGACGGTCTGAGGCCCTCACCCATGAGTTCCAGGTAGACATCATCCAATGTCACGGCCAGAACACTGACCGCGCTGACTTTTGTACCGTCTAAAGCGTCAACGATTTCCCGCAGACTCAAATGCTGAGGGAGCAAAAGACGCATCTCATCGGTGTGTTGGCGAACATGCCAACCCAGATCAAGCGCCCTTTGCATGACCGCCTCGCTGTCTTCAGATTGCACCTTGGCCACCGCTTGTCCGGGCAGGCGCGCCAACAGTTCAGGTACGCTGCCCACAGCAATGACTTGGCCGTTTCGCATCAGGGCCACGCGGCTGCAAAGCCGTTGTGCCTCGGCAAGGTGATGACTGGTCAATAAAATGGTCGTGCCGCTGTCACGCAAACCCTCGATGAGGCGCCAAAGGTCCATCCGAGCTTCTAAATCCACCGCAGCTGTGGGCTCGTCCAGCAGGAGCAACTTGGGCTTGTGTATCAAGGAAACGGCCAAGTGCAACCTTTGTCGCCAGCCCCCCGACAGTTGACCGACACGGGTTCTAGCGAAATTTTCCAGTCCAAAACGGTGCATCAGCTCTGCAACTCTTTCATGGCGTTCCTGTTCAGAAAGGCCATACAAGCGGGCAAAAAAGTGCAGATTTTCGGCGGGAAATAAATCGGGGTACAGGGCGCAATGCTGAGTGCACACGCCAACCAGTTCGCGTTCGCGGTGGCCCATTTCGCTCAATGGCTTGCCCATGAGCCGCACTCGCCCAAGGTCGTAAGGCAGTAATTTGCTGACGATGTTCAAGACAGTGGATTTGCCACAGCCATTGGGGCCCAGCAGACCCATCACCTCGCCACTGTCTACCCGCAGACTCAAGCCGTCCAGAACATGGTGGCTGCCAAACCACTTGTGAACATCATCGATTTGCAGAGCAACTGTCATTTGGATTTTTCCACATGCAGCAGGTGTCGATAGGACTGGATGCCCAAAGCCAGAGACAGGCCGCAAAAAACAAGCAGAAAACCCAATTCAAAGCGCAGTTCAGTCAAGCCCAGGCCATACGCAGCGACACCCTTGAAGGCCTGGTTCATGTGCAACATGGGGTTGATTTGTGCAAAAGCTTGCATGCCTTGAGGCATGATTTCAAGCGGGAAAAAGGTGCCACCCAACACCAACAAAGGCACACCAATCGCCGACAAGGCCACCACCACTTCTTCGCTGCGCCGAGCAAACCGTGCGCCCAGAAAAAATCCCATGCCCACGTAGGAAAACACGGACAGCAGCAAAATCAATCCGCCCAATAAAAGGCTGCCATGGTATTGGACCCCAATGGACAGAGCGATGCTGTAGAGCATGACCACTTGCATCAAAGCCAACAGCAACTGGGCAATGACAACGCCCAGAAAATACGCTGCGGGGTGCAGCGGGGTTGTGAGCAGGCGGGGCAGGGTGCCTCGTTCACGTTCGGCAGCGATCACCGCGACGGTGCCGCCAAGGCAGCTGAAAAAAAGTGCAGCACCGACCAAAATACCTGCTGCCGCGGCATCCAGGCCGGCGCGCATGTTGTCGTTGTGCGCATAAACCAATCCGAACAGCAGCATCATTGTGGACGGAAAAACGGCCCAAAAAATCAGACCGCGTTTCTGCCGCCATTGCTCCAGCAACAGTCGATGAGCAACCGCCAAGGTTTGTGCCCACAAAAGTTGGCCGCTGTGCATCACAAGGATCTTTTAAAGGTAGCGGCATCTGGAAGCACTGTCTCCAGGGCTTTTGCCGACATCAGCACACCCGGTATGCCTGCACCAGGGTGGGTGCTGGCCCCCACCATGAAAAGGTTTCCGATGTCTTCGCTGAGGTTGTGCGGCCTGAACCATGCGCTTTGCAACAAAAGTGGCTCCAGCCCAAAGGCGGCACCTTGAAAAGACAGCAGATTGTCTTGAAAGTCTTGCGGGGTGGTCATGAACGATACCGTCAGATGTTCGCTCAAGTTGGGCAGAACCGTCTCTTCAAGTGCCTTGGCAATGGCGGCGCGGTAAGGCTCTGCATGAGCAGCCCAGTCGGTACCGCTTTGCAGGTTGGGGACGGGTGCCAGCACATAAAAAGTATCGCAGCCCTCAGGCGCCATGGCCGCATCAGTGGCTGTGGGTCGATGCAGGTAAAGGCTGAAATCTTCGGCCAGGTGGTGTTTTTTGAAGATGTCTTTCAACAGCGCTTCATAGCGCGGGCCCAGCAGCATCATGTGGTGCGGCACGTCGTCAAAACGCTTGTTGGTGCCGAAGTACCAAACAAAAAGACCCATGGAATACTTGCCGTTTTCAATTTTGGCGTCGGTCCAAACCTTTCTGTCTTTCGGGTCCACCAGATTCTTGTACGTCCATGCTGTGTCGGCATTGCAGACCACGATATCCGCAGAAATGGTTTCGCCAGTGGACAACATGACGCCACAAGCGCGTCCATCGGTGACTTCGATGCGGCGAACTTCAGCGCCAGTGCGCAGACTCCCGCCCATGCCTTCGATCAAATCCACCAGGCCATTCACCAAAGCCCCGGTGCCGCCCATGGCCCAGTGCACGCCAAAGCGCCGCTCCAGCGCATTGATGAGTGAGAACACGCAGGTCACAGAAAACGGATTACCGCCAATCAAAAGCGCCTGCAGGCTCATGGCTTGGCGCAACTTGGGGTGTTTGAAGTGTGTGGCAACCATCGCGTGCAGACTTCGCCAGCCCTTCATCCGGATCATGGAGGGAATGGCCTTGAACAGATCGCCCATGCGGACAAATGCTTCGCAGCCTAAAGCTTCAAAGCCCAACGCATAACAAAGGTCCGCTTCTGCCATGAAAGCGGCGTAGCCAGGTCCGGCGTTGGGGTCGATGCGCAGGACCTCTTGGCGCATTCGCTCGGGGTCTCCGCTGTAATCGAAGTGATCGCCGTCATCGAAACGGATTCGGTAAAACGGGTCAAGCAAACGCAGTTCAACATCATCGGCCAATTGGCGTCCCGCCAAGGCCCAGAGTTCTTCCAGCAAAAAGGGGACGGTGACGATCGTTGGGCCAGCATCGAAGGTGTAGCCGTCGACATGGATCACGCGAGCTCGACCTCCTGGCGCATTTAATTTCTCGAGCACCTGCACGCGGTAACCTTTGGCGGACAGGCGTATGGCTGCAGCCAACCCACCAAAACCGCTGCCGATCACCAAGGCCACAGGGGCTTGCGAAACGGCATTTTGTGTGGATTGCTGGAGGGTGCTATCGGTCATCGGTGTCAACCCGTAGTTTTGGCATTTGGTTTTGGACAGAATAAAAAAATCATTTTTAATGCTCGTACATTTTGAGCCATAGCCAAAAAACAGGCGTGGCCTTTGGCCAATTACCTTGCCACGGAAGTCGGCATTCCCCCGAACCTGGCGGCACTTTCCATGGCTCAGTTGGTTGCAGGCGCTCAGACCACAGTCATGGCTCTGGGCTCGGTTTTTGACACACAAGCGTGCTGCCCATTCACGGTTGCAAAAAACCGAGTTGGTGCCAAGATGCAGACCCATTCAAGCATGACGTTTCTGGCGACTAAAATTTAAGCCAGTGTGCCGAAAAATGATTCCCCAAAAAGGGGTGTGAAAATCCAGTCCTTGTAAAAATTTTGAGCCACTTTTTGGGGACATTCAAACCGATGGTACGGGTTAATCTGGCACCGGCCATCCATTTTTTAAAACCAACGGGCTTATTCAAAAATGAAATAATTGAAGATGAAAAATTTTTTATATACAGTTGTATTTAATTTATTGTCTTTCTCTGCTGCTGGGCAAGATCAAGTATTGATCGATAAATTACAGAATGGTGGTTTGAACATATTCATGAGGCATGCGATCACACCAGGCAAGGACCCCTTTAAAGTTAATCCCCCTGGCGATCGCCCCTACGACTGCTCTCCTGGTTCGCGTCAACTGAGCGATGAAGGAAGGGAGCAGAGCAAACGAATAGCCCTTCGAGTCAAAGAACTCCATATACCGATTGGGGAGGTTTACGCCAGCAGCTTTTGCCGGTGTGAAGAAACGGCCAAATTGGCTTTTGATAAATATACGATCACAAATTGGCTGGTTGTTCGCCCCGGAGTGTTCAATCCAGAATTGGACAGAGCTTTGAGATCGATTCCTACCAAGGGCTTTTTCAGTAAAACGTCTTCAGGTAAAAATAATGTCTACATTGGTCACGGCGTCACCTTGACCCAAGGTGTATTGAGCAGTGATTTTGGACTTTCTGAATTAAGAATTTTCTTAGAGGAAGGGGAGGCCTTGGTGTTTGAACCAGGCGACAGGCCGAAGGTGCTGGGGAAAATCAAATTTTATTGAGAATCAGCACCCCCAAAAAAGAAATAAATGGCGCTTTGCTCCAGCGCCAACGCGGCTAGTGCTGTGGGCCTGCTGAAGAGCTCGTCTCCACCACGGACTCGGTGGATTTTCTTTTCAGCCCGAAGGCCATCCACAGCATCACGAGCATGCTCAAGCCCAGGCCAAGATAAGCATGTCCAAAGCCTGTCAGTTCGCCGCCATCCAAGTCAGCGATGGCGCTGATGCAGGTCACCGCCAGCAGTGTGCCCACGGCATTGAAAATATTGATCAGCCCTTGGGCTGTGCCGCGCAGGGCCGGCGGCGCTTCATCAATCGCAATGGTGCGCAGCGCGCCGCTGACCACCACACCCACGCCAATCCCGATCAAAACAGACGCGATCAAGAAAGCGGCAAAGCCGGTCTGCGGCACGGCGCTTTGCAGGTAGCCCAGTGTCAACAGTCCGAAACCAAAGATCACCATGTTGCGGGCACCCAGCCGGTTGAGCAAGCGCCCTGCCGCCATGGAACCCACCATGGAGCACAACACCAGAGGCAGCAGTGCCAGCCCTGCAGATTCAA
This sequence comes from Comamonadaceae bacterium, assembly GCA_027485235.1. Taxonomy (GTDB): domain Bacteria; phylum Pseudomonadota; class Gammaproteobacteria; order Burkholderiales; family Burkholderiaceae_C; genus Limnohabitans_A. The sequence continues at coordinate 611,442 of JAIXRJ010000046.1, read as the reverse complement.
CGCTGACCCCATAGGCCAGCGTGGCGATGGAGGTCAAAAACACAATGCCCCCCATGGAGAACCCCACACCCAGCGTCAGCACATAGGTAAAGGCCAGTTGCCGGTTTGCAAAAAGCTCGATGGGAATCAGCGCTTGTGCTTGGCGTTTTTCAATGACCACCAAAGCGGCCAGCAGTGCCCCACTGGCAGCCAGAAACCAAGGCCAAAGCAGCAGTCCGCTGGCCGAGTCCGGCAGGCGCGAAATACCCATCACCAAACACAGCAGAAACAACAAAGTCACCGTGATGCCCGCCAAGTCAATGGGCCCAGGTGCCACCACGCTGTGCTGCCGCGGCAAGCTGCGGGCACCCAATGACAGCACGACCAGCGCGACGGGCAGGTTGACCAGGAACAGCCAGCGCCAGCCCAGCGTGGAGGTGAGCACGGTCGCCAGAGCCGGGCCAAGCACAAAGGCCATGCCGTGGGTGGCACCAATCAGCCCCAAAATACGGCCCCGCCGCTCGGCGGTGAACACATCACCAATCACGGCACTGGCGACCGGCGCAATGCCTCCTGCGCCGATGCCCTGGATGGCTCGACCGACCAGCAGCAGGTCAAAACTGGGTGCAGCGGCGATGCACAGAGAGCCGATGGCGAAAAGCGCCACACTGGCCAAATACACCGGACGGCGGCCATGGCGGTCGCTGAAGTAAGCCATCAACGCCGTGCTGCACAGCGAGCTCAAGGAAAAAACAGTCGTCAGCAGTCCGGCACTTCGGTTGTCGATGCCAAAGGCTGCGCGCAATGCCGGCAGAACCGGCCCCACAATGGCTGAATCGAGTGCGGCCATGAAGACACCGATAAACAGCACTTGCACCAAGCGGCGCTGCACTGCATCAGCAGCAGGCAAAAGAGGAGGAGGGAGGGTCTGTTGGCTCATCAAAGTGACTGCTATGGGCTGGGTATTTTGTCGCTGTTTTGGCTCAGACATGGGGCGTACTTGAAACACGCCACCTTTTCTGACCGGGGCGGTGCATCGATGCACTCAATGAGGGATGGAGAAATCAGAAATATTATTGACGCAAATGCCAGTAGTATAAAAACACAGCTCGTTATCAAAGCGTTCTGCTACATTCATTGGCCTGTTGACAAATCGCTGGTGGCACTGCGTTCCTGCCCTTTGCACACCTCGCACCATGCCCCTCAAGGCCATCCCGCTGTGACAAACTCATTGCACGTTCCAGCACTTATCTCCTCGATACCATGACCCGTGAAACAGATTTAATGCAGCAGAACAACCCTGTAGCCGGCCGCCTGCTCGGTACCTGGAAGCTGCTTTCAGTCCTCCGTGAAGAAGTCCCCTCGGGGGCGACCATCGACCTGATGGGGTCGAATCCACAGGGGTTCATCACCTATTCAGCAGATGGCCGCATGGTGGCCATCCTCGCGCGAAGCGATCGCAAGAAGCCTGCTGGCAATACCGCCACGCCGGCCGAAGCTGAAGATTTGTTTCGCACTGTCATCAGCTATGCAGGCACCTACACGATCGCCGGCAATGAGGTGACCCATCACGTGGATATCTCGTGGAACGAGGCTTGGACCGGAACCAAACAAGTGCGCATCTTCAAGTTCGATGGCGACAGGGTCTCGCTTTCAACGCCTGTCTCGCCGGACCCCTTTGACGGCAAGATGAGCATCCGCAGTCTGGTCTGGGAAAAAGTGCAACAGGCAGCATGAAAAACCCGGGCGTGGCCCGGATTTTTCACAGGCGGTTTGACGGGCAGAAAACTTTTCCCGGAAGTGCCCTGCAATGGCGCAATTCAATGGGTAGGCGGTATCAATGCAAAGCCAAAGCGACACCACGCAGCATGGCTGTGAATTCTGGCAGTGAACTGGGCAGGCTGTTTCCTCGCCAAACCACATGTTGGTCGGTTCTGCACAAGACCAACTTGTGTTCGTACGCCGCCGGAATGTCGGTTTGATCGGCCAGATCGATGAGCGTCACCGGAATGTGGTCCGCTTTTGCTGCCTTCAGCAGGTGTTGTACGTCAACTCGGGCATCAAATCTGAGCAAGCTGTAGCCTTGGCCCAGCAAGTCGTACAGCGATTGGCCATTGGCCAACCAGAAGTGCGGCGCACGGCAGCCTGGAAGGGTGGAGGGCGTGAACGACCCCATTGAATACACCGGCGCGGGTTCAGCTTCGTGCGCGATGATCGGAGAGTCTTCGTAGTAGTAGCCAAAGTTGAGACCTTCGCAACAAAACTGCTGCACGTTCAGGTCGTAGGCTTCCGCGCCGATCAAAGCGCGTGCCTCGTCACCCTCAGAATCCAAAGCCTCAATGTTCTGCGGCACGGCGCGTCTGGCTTTGATCATCTTTTGCGCATGGTTCATGACGAAATGCGAGACTTGCTCTGTGATGGGATGCCGTTCTGCTTCGTAGGCGTCCAAAATAGAAGGATCTGCCCAGCCCTTTAAGGCCGCATCCAACAACCAAGCCAAGTTGGTGGCATCGGCAAGGCCGGCATTCATGCCATAGCCAGCATATGGAACCCAGAGGTGAGCAGAATCACCCGCCAAAAATACACGCTTTTCACGGAACCTGTTGGACAGCAATCGCCTGCCTACCCAATCTTCTTTGGTGATGATGTCGTATTTGAAATCGGCATCGACCCCCAAAATATGTCGGATGGATTGATCGCGGTCGACCGAGTCAAATTCGGGTTCATCGGGGTGAAGATGGTTGTGCACCAGCCAATCTTTTTGGCCATCGATGGCAAACACCGTGCCACACCTTCGCGTGTTGACCGAGTAATAGCACCAAGCGAGTTTGCCGGGCAACAGACGGGCCAACTCGGGTGCCCGAATGTAAGTGGACTGGACACGTTGAATCATCTCAGTGCCTTCTAACTTGGCACCTATTTTTTTACGCACAAATGAGCTGCCTCCATCGCATCCAGCCAAGTACCGAACGCGCACTGTTTGGCTGGCTTGTGTGTCCAAATTCAGCAAGGTCACCGTCACGCCGTCTTCGTCTTGCACGATGTCCGTCACTTGGGTTCTGTTGAGCAGCGTGACCCCTTCGTGAGAGACCGCGTGCTTCAAAAGCAGGGGTTCCAGGTAGATTTGATTGATGCGGTGGGGTGGTTCCGGTGTAGCCCAGCCCGTGTCGGGTCCTTGCTTCTCGGTGTAACGGTGCTTTCGGCTTGGAATCGGAATTCGGGTCAATTCCATGCCGGTCATGCTGGTTCTGAAAACCACATCGTTGGGAAAGTCCTCTGGCAGTCCTGCGTCACGCAGCTTTGCCGCAACGCCGAGCCGCCTGAAGTGCTCCATGCTGCGCGCCGACACGTGGTTGCATTTCACATTCGGTGCTTGCCCAAACTCACGAATTTCAGCCACCAAAACTTGGACGCCTCTTTGCGCCAAGTCGGTGGCCAGCGTTAAGCCAACAGGTCCTGCGCCCACCACCAAGACATCACTGTCGAATTTCAAAGTCATGGCCGTTGTCAATTCAGTTTGATGTTCGCTTGTTTGATCACATTGGCCCACTTCAGCGTTTCGCTTCTGATGTAGCTTGCCAGGCCTTCAGGGGTGGAGGTCATGGGCTCCATGCCGCTCTGCTGCATTTGTGATCTGATCGCCTCATCATTCAAAGTTGCCGTGAATTCGGCATTGAGCCTTTGAATGATCTGTGGTGATGTGCCGGTCGGGGCCATCAAACCAAACCAGCCTGTGGCGTCATAACCTGTCAGGCCACTTTCTGACAGTGTGGGCACCTCGGGCAAATTGCTCAAACGTTTGGGACTGGTGACAGCAAATGCTTTGAGCTTGCCCGCTTTGATGTGGGGAAGTGCGGCAGTCAAGTCCGTCACGGACAGTTGGATTTGCCCAGACAGGGTGTCCATGGCCGCAGGGCCCGAGCCTTTGTAAGGCACTTCGATCAATTTGATGTTGGCCATTTGAGTGAACAAGGCCGTTGACAAATGCATGGCTGTGCCGTTACCACCGTGGCCAATGGACAACTTGCCTGGTTGCGACTTGGCCAAAGCCAAAAGCTGCTGTATGTTGTCCGCTGGGACAGAAGGATGGCCGACCAGCACAAATGGAATGGCGGCCAACATGGTGACGGGCACAAAATCTTTGGCCACATCAAATGGCATCTGCGGATAAAGGCTTGAGTTGGCTGCCAGCCCACCCGCTGCACCCACGCCCAACACATAACCATCGGGCGCTGCCTTGGCAACCACATTCAAGCCAATGTTGCCGCCTGCGCCGGGACGGTTGTCAATGACCAAGGGCTGACCCAATTTTCCATTCAGCCGAGTGGACAAAATTCGAACCATGGCGTCAGTGGCACCACCGGGCGGGAAAGTGACCACCATTTTGATCGGCCGGGTGGGGTATTCAGGTGTCTGCCCAAAGCTTGTGAATGACAACAGACTGGCCAAGCAAAAAACAGAAAACCACTTCAAAAATTGCACTGAACGACGGCTCATGGGATCTCCTATGTTGCTGGCAATGTAGCTTTATTCTTGTTGATTAGGTGATGAGGTTTTTACCTAGGAAAACTTTGCATAAGTCTCTTCCTGGTGTCTCTGGCGTCAGGCGTCTACGGCATCATTGACTGATGGAACAAGTCAGCTTTGATTGCGCCTGAGTGTAGAAAAAAAATGCAGGCATGCATTTCACCAACTGTGCCAGGCCCTGAGCACTGAACACCGCATGTCCAGACCACACACGCCCAGAAGCAATGGTACGGCGGAGGGATTCAACGGGCGCATTGCAGATGTAGTCAATCGCACCCATTCACCAACGGTGAGGATTTGGAGCGAAAGCGCATGACTGAAGTAGCCTTGAAAAAAAATCAACCACCCAGTCAGCACTCAAGAGCGAAACCTCGAGGCCAGCCCTGAGCAACTGGAAAGCTTCTTATCCTCATTCATTCGTAAAATGACCCTACGGTCTTTCGGATGCAACCACCCCCAAGAATCTGGCGGTCTTGAACGCGAGCGAGGAGCGGTTTCTGCAGATTTTCACAGCACATTCAAGTTTCGCAAATTCTCAGGACAAATATTTCACCAACCATAAAGAAATGCCAGGAAAGAAAAGCAGGAGGATGGTTCTGATCGTGTCGCTGATGAGAAAAGGCATGACGCCTTTGTAGCTCTCAGATATAGGTACATTGTTGGCCATGCTGTTGACGACATAAACATTCAGGCCGACCGGCGGTGCCAACATGCCAAAACCAACAGTCATCAGCACCATGATGCCGAACCAGATGGCGGTCGACTCCTTGGGCATTCCAAAGTCCATGCCCATGACGATGGGGAAGAAAATCGGAATAGTCAGCAAAATCATGGACATTTCATCCATCACTGCACCCAAGACTACGTACAACAACAAAATTCCAGACACAAAAACCAGAGGATGCAAACCTAAACTCATCACAAGAGCACCCAATTGAGTGGGCACTTGGGTCATGGCCAGCGAGGCGTTCATGATGTCTGCACCGATAAAAATCATGAAAATCATCGCGGAAGTTTCAGCCGTAGCGCGAAAACACATTCGAATCTTGGCGATTGTGAGTTCACGTTTCAACAAGGCGGCCAAAAATGTTGAAGCCGCCCCTACCGCAGCACCCTCAGTCGGTGTGAAAAGACCGCCGTAAATCCCGCCGAACACCAAGGTAAAAACCACCGCAATTGGCAATATACCCAACATCGCTGTCATGTTCATGCGGGAAGCTTCATCACGTTCGGGCGCGTGACCTGGCTGAACACGAACATAGATGCCAATGGCCACCATGTATCCCACCATCGCGATGATGCCTGGCAGCATCGCGGCCGCAAACAACTTGGCAATGTTCTGCTCAGCCAAAATGGCATAGATGACCAGTGGCACAGACGGTGGGATCAATATGCCCAACGTTCCGCCGGCTGCCAGCACCCCTGTGGAGAGGCGATCAGAATAGCCGTGCCGTTTCATTTCTGGCAGCGCCACTGAAGTGATGGTGGCAGCGGTTGCGACCGAAGAGCCGCAAATGGCCCCAAATGCCGCGCTGGCCAAAACTGCAGCCATGGCCAAGCCGCCACGAAAACGTGACATCACGACACTTGCAAATTCAAAAAGTGCTCTGGAAATTCCGCCTTGGGTGGCAAAGTTGCCCATCAGGATAAACAATGGAATGACCGACAAGTCATAACTTGCAAAACGGGCAAAGGTTTGCGTATTGAGAAAATTGCTGAGAGAGGGCCAACCCGACTGCAGCAAGAATCCGGTGATACCCGCAATGAACATTGAGACAGAGATGGGGGTTCTGAGCATCATGAAAAGCAGCATCACACCAAAAATCACCAGAGCCAGTGTGATACCACTCATTTAGAGACCTCTTCAAAACCAAAAATCGCTTGCATAAATGCAATGGCTGCAGTCAGTCCGAATGCCGGGACCATCACCGCGTAGACAGTCCATTCTGGGAAATTCAACAACATCGTGACCGAACCCGATCGATAGGCATTCAGTCCTCCGATAGTGACCCGCCACATCAGTAAACCCATGACACAGAACAACAAGAATGCACCCAACCTATCAAGTTTTGAGTTGGTCGACTCTGCCAGCTTGGCCGTGAAAAAGTCAACGATGATGTTGCTTCGCCGAACTTGACACCAGGGTAAGAACAAAGAAATTGCAGCCCCCGCCACAATCCCTGTTAGCTCGAAATCGCCAACCAAGGTCACGCCGACCGTATTTCGGCCAATGAGACTTGAGCAGGTAATCAAGGTGATGATTGTTAACAAAACACCCGCAAGACTGGCACAAAAATCAGCTAACTTTTGCAAAATACGCACTGGTTATCCTTTTTGCTTGGGCCGTATAAAGCCATAGCCAGTTTGTTCAATCAAAAAAGCCATGAGCCATTCAAAATGGCTCACAGCTTTGGTGCGCTTAACAAATACCGACGGGGTCAGGACTTGGGACGGTATTTCTGAATCAAAGCACGTGCGGTGTCCAGCAATTTCTTTCCGTCAAAGCCTTTGGAGTTCATGTCTTTGACCCAATCATCGATCACGGGTGCAGAAAGCCTAATGAATTCATCTGTTTCTGCTTTACCCACAATGTGCACGGTTTGGCCGCGGTCGACCACACTCTTACGCACCACCGGATCGTATTCAGCAATACCCCGACCAAAATAGCCCGACAATTCCAACCCGGAATTACGGTTGATCACGGCCTGAAGGTCAGCCGGCAATTTTTGGAAAGCTTCATTGTTCATGATCATGAACTGAACGTTGTTGTTAAATCCGGGCACGCCCTTCGCAAACTCGGTGTGAAATGGGGTTAGCTCATCCAATTTGGCCGATGGCGCTGTGTCCCAGGGAATGATGGCGCCATCGATCACACCTTTGGACAACGCATCTGCAATTTGAGGCAAGGGCATGCCTACGGGGATAGCACCCAGGACGCCGAGCATTTGGGTGGCCTTCCGTGAAGGTCCACGGATCTTCATGCCTTTGAGGTCTGCCACAGATTTCACAACAGCCTTTTTGGTGTGCAAAACGTTCAGGCCATTGGTGTGTATGGCGAGGTAGCGAACGTCTTTAAGCTCATCAGCAGCCTGCGTCGTCATGTACTCCCAAGCAGCACGCGATGCGCCTTCACCGTCGTAGGTGAAAAAAGGTAGTTCAAAGACTTCAGAGCGTGGGAAACGTCCGGGTGAATAGCCTGCCAGAGTCCAAGCCATGTCGACCACGCCGTCACGTACTTGCTCAATCAATTGGGTGGGAGAGCCGCCAAACTGCATGGAGGTGTAGCCCTCAAACTTGAGACGTCCGCCAGACTCGGTTTCTACTTTCTTCATCCATGGTGTGATGACGCGTACCCAGATGTTTGAAGTGGCCGGCACAAATGTTTGAAATTTCAACGTGAAAGTCTGTTGGGCATGAGCCCCGACCAAGGACATTCCGACGGTTGCTGCGGCTGCGGTTTTGAGAATCTTTCTACGTTGAATCATGCTTGTCTCCTGTTAATGATGAATAGTTGATGGGCTCTGACTTTGTTTCATTGATCAGCTGAATTCAAATCCTTCATACCCTTGTGCTTCTACCTTCTCGATGAAGCGCCGGTAAACAGGCACACCCGAGACAAATGCCAGAAAGACTCTAGGCTTGCCGTCAATGTTGGCTCCCATGTACCAAGAGTTGGCTAATGGGTAGAGCGTTTTATTGGCTTCGTCTGCACAGAATTTCACCCAGTGGACCTCTGCCTGCGCAGTGGGCTGAAATTTACGCACACCCTTTTCCTTGGCCTTGCGAAGAAAGCGCATGATCCAATCCACGTGGGTCTCGATCGAATGCACCACATTGCTGAGCACCGATGGACTTCCAGGACCCGTTATGGTGAACATGTTTGGAAAGCCTGCAATGCCCAGACCCAGATAGGCCACCGGACCGTGCTTCCACTTGTCGCGCAAGGTGATGCCGCCTTCACCCTTGATGTCGATGGCCATGAGTGCGCCCGTCAATGCGTCAAAGCCGGTTGCAAAAACAATCATGTCAAATTCAAAATCATGTGATCTCGTTCGCAATCCGCGCTCAGTGGCCTCCAACAGTGGGTCGGCCTTGATGTCAACCAACTTCACGTTGTCTCGGTTGAACGTCTCATAAAAGTTTGAGTCAACACTTAATCGCTTTCCACCAAACGGAAGATCATCCTTTGGGCACAGCATTTCCGCCGTGGCCGGGTCTTTGACGACTTGACGAATTTTGTCTTTCACAAAGTCCGCCACCATTTTGTTGGTTTGGGGATTGCTCATCTGATCTGCGAAGTTGCGCAGCATCCGAAATCCCCCACCAGCGCCCTTCCAGCGGTACTCCAACTCGGCTCTCTGTTCCTCGGGCGTCATCTCGGCCGCCGTCTTGGTGTTGGCATTGAGAAACTGACCGGTCACGGCCTCACGACCCATGGCGCGACGCTCAGGGTAGCGGCTCTTTGCGGCCTTGAGGGATACCTCAGTAAAGGCCACATTGTGTGCAGGTACGCTGAAGTTCGCTGATCGTTGAAACACAGTGAGGTGGCTTGCTTGTTCAGCAATCACCGGGACCATCTGAACGCCACTCGAGCCCGTACCGATCAGTCCAACCCGTTTGCCTTTGAAGTCAACGCCTTCCTTGGGCCACTGCGCACTGTGGTACCACTTACCCTGGTAATGATGAAGACCCTTCAAATCGGGTTGCTGGGGAATAGACAACCCGCCAGTCGCCATGACCAAATAGGTTGCTTTGAAGGATTGGTTTTTTTCTGTGCCCACGTTCCAGCACAAGTTCTGATCATCAAAATGGGCGGTCTTCACCCGCACATTCAATGCAATGTGAGGACGAAGATCAAAACGATCAGCCACATGGTTGATGTACTTCAGTATTTCTGCTTGTGGTGCATAGCGCTCAGACCACGCCCATTCCTGCTCCAGTTCAGGGCTGAACGAATAGGAGTAATCCAAGCTTTCCACATCGCAACGTGCGCCCGGGTAACGATTCCAAAACCAAGTCCCCCCAACACCGTCACCAGCTTCAAGCAAACGCACACTCAGGCCCATCTCTCGGGCGCGGTACAACTGATACAGGCCTGCAAAACCGGCACCCACAATCAGCATGTCGAATTTCTGAGCTTCCATTTTTTTCGCTTGGTATTGAATCCATGTCGAAGGCTTTTTTTCGACTTCCGCCAGCAGAATAAATTTTCTGTGCCGTTCGTCCATCGTGTGGCACATAAGATTTTCCAGCTCGCACACATTGGAATGTACTCCACACTGGTTGTTATCCCAACCTAATTTCATTGGTGGATTCCCTAGGTTGATAACTCAACCAAAAATCTTGTAATGGTGGGTTGAGCATCTTGGGGTTTAACTAATTTATGTCGCATCAAAAATTCCAGAATCGCCACATGGTGATCACCGGCGGTGGCGGTGGGATTGGTACCGCTTGCGCGCAGCTGTTTCTTTCAGAGGGCGCAACCGTCCATCTGATCGACAAGAGCGAACAAAGGCTGGTGCAAGCAGCAGAAAAACTTGATGCTGGTGATGGTGTGACTTACGCGGTCTCAGACCTGTCCAGCCTTGCAACCTGCACTGCTGCTCTCCAAGCAGGGCGACATTTGCCCAATGCCCTCGTCCACATGGCCGGTCTCTTCGAAGTTGACCTTCTTGAAGGCAGCAACGCGGGTGTTTGGCAGCGAGCCGTTTCTTCCAACCTGAGCAGCGCCTACGATATGGCGATTGCTTTCCATGCTTGGCACGATCTTGAACATACCGGCCGTATCGTCCTGTGCTCTTCACGCGCCTTTCAGCGGGGTACTCCGGGCAGGGCTGCTTACGCTGCGGCCAAAGGAGGTATCGTTGGCTTGGTTCGATCATTTTCAGTGGACTTCGCCCCAGGAATTTTGGTGAATGCTGTTTCACCTGGCCTGATTGAAACCGAAATGACCCAAGATTTGATCGCACGCCTAGGCAAACAAAGACTGGCTGAAATACCCTTGGGTCGCTACGGGCAACCTGAAGATGTTGCGCAGGTTGTGGCATTCCTTTGCAGCGTCGATAGCGCTTATGTCACCGGTCAAGTGATCACCGTCGATGGCGGCGTCATAAACGGGTGATCTTTGCCCATTCATCTGCATTCTTCTCAACTGACCCTAGATGAAACTAGATCTCGACAACTATTTGCCGGGTTTGCTGCTTTGGCTTTCCAACAAAGTGTCCAGCAGCGCGTCTAGTCTTTACCGTGAAAAGTTCCAGATCGCCGTGACGGACTGGCGTTTGATGGCCTACTTCATGATTTACCCATGGTCGACTGCTTCAAAAGCAGCCGAACTCATGGGGCTGGACAAAGCCTCTATCAGCCGTTCGATAGCAATGCTGTTGAAAAACGGGTGGCTCACAAGCCGTCCCCATGGCTTGCGTAAAATTGAATACAAAGTAACCGAATCTGGAGTTAAGTTACACAATGCCGTCTTCAAGGTTGCAATGGCACGAGAGAAAGCGCTGCTGGATGGTTTTTCCCAAGAGGAAAAAGCATTTTTGATCTCGATGATGCACCGTATGCTGGAGAATTTGAAATTATTGGATCAAGTCGGAACAGAACATCGCGAACCTTGAGGCTCAGCAGGGTTTTGGGCGTTGGTGAATGAAAGACACAAGTTCCATTTGCGCTGCTTGCGCATTCCGGACAATGAGCTGCTACGGGGTTGTTTGTGGCGCTGGGCTTGAGCTTCAATTTTTTTCGAACATAAAATTTTTGAGTCGTGAGTTCCAAGTGGCAATCCCTGTGATCAGGGATCCAAAGTCGCAAGACACATGGCTGACAGTCGATGCGGTTCATGCTTCTGAGCTGATGACATCGGGCCACGCTTGCTGATCAACTCTGCGGCAGTGATTCTGAAAGGCGTGTCATCCACAGACACGATGGTGCCTGTGCGGATCTTCATGGCCTTATCCTCCTCAGATTTTGCGATGCGTTGGCTTGCTCATTCATCGGTGACGGCAACAATTTCTTATATCTGCGGTAAAAATCGAGAGCGTGCGCCAGTCCGGCCAAGGCAAGGCAAACAAACACTTCTATTGACACGTCAGGGGGCGCTGCCAATCGAAGAGCGAGCATCAAAAGCCACCCGGGGAGCAGCCCTGAGCTGATGTCAAAAAACCTCAAGCCGTTTTGTGTTTGGCTGCTTCTGAAGCCCAAGATGAGCCACTCGCACAAGGTGAAAAGCAAAATCGCATCGATCCAGATGACAGGAAGGCTGTTGGCGGGCAAAGCGACTCTCCAATATTGACATCGTCAAAGTTTATCTTTGATCTGCCAGGGGGGCGGGCTGTCCTGCCTGTTCACTGGCGTTGCGACCGTGGTGAAATTGCTGGACTTGCGCTCAGCAGTTGCAGTAAGCTACAAGGTTTTCTGCGTAACTTGTTGTCGTTCATGGACAGTCAGCTTCCTCCAATTCCTGCAAAGCGCTACTTCACCATCGGTGAAGTCGGCGAGTTGTGTGGTGTCAAGCCGCATGTTCTGCGCTATTGGGAGCAAGAATTTACCCAGCTTCGACCGGTCAAGCGCCGGGGCAACCGCCGTTATTACCAGCACCACGAAGTGTTGATGATTCGCCGTATCCGAGATTTGCTGTACGACCAGGGCTTCACGATCAGTGGTGCGCGCAACAAGCTTCAAGAGCTTGTTCAGGCCGATCGACAGGAACGCCGCACTGTTCAAGAGGATGTGGCTGCAGAGGCCTCAGACGAGGATTTTTCAAATCAGCCAACACAAACTTTCGCGACTTTCGAGTGGGATAAAACGGACGTGGGTTACAGTGCCTTGCGCCGTGAGTTGGCGGAGATTCGTTCTCTGTTGAGTTGGTGAGGGCTATTCTCAAGCTATAATTGATAGCTTGTCGGCGTGTAGCGCAGCCTGGTAGCGCACTTGCATGGGGTGCAAGGGGTCGCGAGTTCGAATCCCGCCACGCCGACCATTTATTCCTAATGAAATCAACGGGTTACAGCTCACAAGGCTGTGACTCGTTTTTCTTTGTGCGTTAAGCTCTTGATATTGCCCCCCTAATTGCTCCCCTGTTTTGATTTCCTACTGCTCTCGTTAGATGGGGTGCAACCAAAACGTTTTGGTTGAGAGGCCTTTAAAAATGCGACTCAAGGAATTGATCATCGAGGTTGCCAGCATCAGCAAGCTGCCGCATGCGGTGCCACTATCGCCAGCGATTGCAAAGGCGTACCGCGATCAGATTGATCGTGGTCAAGCCATTGCGCCGCTTCGGGTCTGCTTTGATGGCCAAAACTACTGGCTGTTTGACGGGTATCACCGACTGGAAGTTCTCAGTCACTTTTGCAACGTTGTCGTGTACCGTGGAAGCCAAGAGGAAGCATCTCGAAGGTACATCAAAGACAAGCTGCGGGTTCGTGGGCATGCCGGATTTCATGTGTTTAAACATTGCATCAGTGAGATTCAAGGTCGCTGGTCACATCTGGACAATGAAACGTTAGCAAGACTCTTTGGTCGAAAGCCCGTTTTTTTCGAAAACATCAGACATTTTTTCGGAACTGATAGGAGTTATGCCCGCCGCCGCTTTTTTTCGCTGAACAAACATGGCACCTTCAACTTGATGCAGTCTGTTGCAATACGGGTTGCCAGTACGCCTTTGCAAGGGGTAATGCGCGAATCAAATCAATCGGCCCCCGAAGGAGCAGAAACTTCATGTTAAAAAACTCAACAGCCAATGTTGTTTTTGCATTTGGTATTCACCCCGCCATGCGCTGCACTGCCTGTTCTAGGCGGTCACTGCAGCAATGCAAGAACTCGGCAGTCACGGGTTTCTCCGTTTGCCGGATGCATGGCGCTCGTGGTGGGCCAAAGACTCAAGAAGGTGTTGACCGTATCGCCCAGGCAAAAACTTTGCACGGTCGCGAGACACGGGCTAAACGACTCACGCGTCAAGAAATCAGATTGCGACTGCAAACTGCTATCGCTGCTGGGAAAATTTTGGGAATGTTCAGCTGAAATAGCAAGAGGTGCACGAACGGTATCACTTCAACACCATGTTCGATCCTCGGTCGCCGCATCGGTTCAATTTTGCGTTTGCTGAAAATTTAAATACCTGCTCTTTGAAGCAAAACTGATGGCTTCAAGTTCAACGCGGCAGCTATTTTTGACAGGCCCATCAGTGTCAAATTGTGTTCCCCGCGTTCAACCCCTCCCATGTACGAGCGGTCAAACTCGGCATCGACTGCCAACGCTTCTTGAGATAGGCCAAGGTTAAGCCGAGTTGTTCTGATAGCAAGCCCCAAAGAGACTAACGTCTCATTTCCGGCATGCTTGGGTGAAGGTTTTGCCATAACCATATGTTCTAAATTTGACGGACAAAGAACCACGGGATAAGATACCCAAACCACTATTTGAGTGGTTTTTGAAAAGGAAAAATATGTTGATCGCTAAAAAAATTGTCCTAGCTCTTGCGCTTGCTTCGGTTGGCTCAATTGCTACTGCTCAATCATGCAAACCCAACGAAAAGTGGGTGTGCGTCAAACAAGGAAATGAAACGGTCTGCTCTTGCCAGTGGCGATTTTGATTCTTCAAGGCAATTTAATTCGGGCTATTGCGAGTGGTTATCGTTAAAACGCTTTGATAGATGGCACTCAAGAAGCGAGATGCCATTGCAAATTGCAAGCTGTCAGGGATGGCACGCTGCCCGGAAATAGCCCCCCCGGTCTCCCACTACAAATGGTGATGGGGGGGCATAAACGCAAGCCACACAAACTTGCGCTTGTTTCAAGACCGTAAAGGCCTGTTTAACCGAAACAGTATCCGTATCAGACAGGGACTCCATTTCCCTGTTTAGGGGGATGGCCACCCGGTGGGGTCTCGCCGCCACGGAATCGTGACGGTTCCGATTCACCCCCTCCGATGTGCCATGGTTCTTGCTATGGTCGCTTGTAAAACTCGCCCGTTTCTGCGTCGTAGCTGTCAGCAGGTAAATCACAGTCCCGAATCCTAACTGTTTGGATGGCATCGGCCGCTTGCTTTTTAAGGTATTCGGGGTCATGTTGTTCGGCCACCAATGATGCCCCGTTTCGGTCTGAGGCTGTTGGCGCTGGCGGTGCTTTTGGCGGTGGTGGTGAAATCGAAACCCTACAGGGACCTAGGGTTTGTGGTTCTGATGGTGCTGAAACCCTATCGGGTTTGATGGTGTGATTCCCTATAGGGTTTTCTTTCTTCCTTCCTTTGCCCTTGCTGGTGAAAATGTGCGTCATCGTTTTGCCGGGTTTTGCTGGTGTCGTGGTGTCGATGCCCAGCGCCAGAGCATAGGGCATGGGATCAAGCTCGACGCTGTCACGTATCACCGCCCACGCCGCCGATTTAGCGGCCGAGTCAAAACGCAGTTTGTCCAGCACTTGCCGGGTGATGTGCGCTTTGTGGTGGCCGCTCAGCTTTGAGCGTGGTTTGCTGAAACCAAAACCAGAGGCCACGTTTTTGTAAAACTTGGCCTGTAGTTCGCTCATGTTTCGTTTGCCGCCAATAGCATCTGACCCACGCAAGCGGCCATCGATCAAAGGGACCAACAAAACGTGCGCATGGTCTTGGGCTTCATCGCGGTGAATGTCTACGCTGATGATGTTGTTCAGGCCCCCAAAGGCAGCGCCAGCCCAATGGGCGCAGTCGGTGAAATATTCGATCACGTCTAGCTCATGGTTTGTCGGCAAACTGAAAACTAACTCCACGCCCAAAACCCCATTTTTTCGGTCTTTGGTGATGCCTGCCTCGGTCATCTTGGCTTTGGCCAGCTTCGCCACTTCCTCAGGCGTTGCAGGCCCCATGAGTGTGATGTTTAGGTGTGACCGTGTCGCATCGATGTGACCTGATGCGCCCAATTCGGCCTGAATGGCGCGCCTGTTATGCCGTGCCGCCTTGGACCATATGCCGCCCCCTTTGAGCTTTTCCAGCCTCATAAATGCGGCCCCGCTCATGTCGTGCGCTCCAGCTTGGCCAGCTTGAAGATTTTGGGTTGCCTAGAATCACAATGTTTGATGTTTTTGGTCGTGGTGGTGTCCAGCCCCACGGCCATTTTTGTTTGATGTTCGAACATAATTCACCCTGTTGCTTTCGGTGAGCGTGCGCAGGCTTGAGCATTGACCCATGCGTGTATCTCAGAGGGGAGCCATCGCGAGCTGCGACCGATTTTTAGGGGCGCTGGAAATTTTCCAGCTTGAATTTGTTGGTAAATGTTGGATCTACTCAGCCCGATTTCATTTTTTAAAGTGGGCAGTGACCACAAAAGAGCTTCGGTGTTTTTTACTGAGGTTGCATTGGTTTCTGGTTGTGAAAACGACATTTTCTGGTCCTAGAAAATGCGCTACGCACCATGACGAGCGCGTAGCACATGACTACGCAAGCCCGGACCCTGAAGGTATTGCGAAAACCATTCGCCGCCAAAATGCCTTAGTGAAAAAGCCAAGACATTAACCGTGGTTAATCAGTTCAATTGATAGGGGACAGCGGACACCATCCACTTCTTAAATTTGACTAGGGGCTTGGGGCCCAGTCTGTAAACGGTGGTGAATCCGTTCTACTTTTGGTCGTGCAAGTATTCTAGTGGTTCAGTGTGGACAATGCAAAGATTTACGCGGCTCTTCCAAGAGTCACCACATTGGTGGGCTTGTTTTGCAATATGTCTAAGCGGTCACCGAGTCGCTGCCACGCGTCACGCATTGGGGCTTCATATTGGGCTCGTTGGTAAATGCGCTTCACCTTGGTCTGTTCCGTGTGGTTCAGGCACCGCTCGATTACCTCTGGCAAAACACCCAATTCGGCCATTAGGGTGGCCCCGGTGCGCCGCAGGTCGTGCGGTGTCCACTTGCCGTCTGCCAGCGCCAGCGAGTTAGTCTGTTTGGTTCGGCCGCTCATGGGTTCACCATCACCGCGCTGCCTGTCGGCTACTTGCTTCGTGACAGTCTTGGGGCAAACTGGACCGTTCAGGCGTGATGCCGGGAAAACCCACTCCGTTAGGCCCGTGTGCTGGCGTAGCGCTTCAAATTGTCTTAGGGCCATGTCGTTCAGTTGGACTGTGTGCCGCTTGCAATTTTTGGTTTCGGGCAGTGTCCAGGTACGCCGCTCCAAATCCACATGCTCCCATCGTGCTCCCAATACTTCACCGATGCGGGTGATGGTGGCCAGCTGGATGGTCAGGGCGCATTGAGATGACTCCACCAAACCGGACACGGGCAGGCGCTGGAAAAACTCGATCAACTCAGCCTCAGACAAAAACCGGTCACGCTCCATGCTGCCGCCGATTTTGTGTTTTTTAATGCGTGCTGTTGGGTCGACCTCGATATGGTCGCGATCCAGTGCAAAGCCAAACAGCTGGCGCAGGTCGCTAAAAACCCGTTCTGTCATGCGTTTGACCCCACGACTCAGCATGGTGTCGATGATGCGCTGAATGTGCGCTTTAGTCACATCATCCGCTGCCACGTCACCAATGAGGGGGAAAACATCCGCTTCAAACGCTCTCAGTGCCTCGCTGCCGCCGTCTTGGCGCTTCTTGAGGTCTGTGCGCTGCCATAGCTCAAACAAGCCCCTGACGGTCATTCTGGCGTCTTTGGCCGCAAGTGCTTGCAGGCGGGTGATTTGGGTCTGTTTGGCCTCTATCTGGTCGGCTTGTCTTTTCAGGCGTTGGGCTTCTTTTTCGGCAAGAGGGTCAATCCCGTCTTTGATCTTGCCCTTGAGGGTGTCACGTTCGTCTCGGATGGCTTTCAAGGTCATTCGTGGCCATACGCCAATGCGCACCTGCCTGACCTTGCCGCTGAAGTTGTAGCGCCACTCAAAATCCACGGAAACGGCATCAGGATCGTTTTTCACGGCCCGGACGATCCCAAACATGCGGTCACCGTCTGCGATGCGTTTGCCGTTGTCTGAGGGCCTAAGGGCTTCAAGTGCTTTGGTGGTGATTTTTGCCATGCGTCTAGAGC
Organism: Comamonadaceae bacterium; assembly: GCA_027485235.1. GTDB lineage: Bacteria > Pseudomonadota > Gammaproteobacteria > Burkholderiales > Burkholderiaceae_C > Limnohabitans_A. Next base: position 593,953 of record JAIXRJ010000046.1, on the reverse strand, counting down.
TCCGGGGGAAATTGCCCCCCTGATTGCCCCCCTTTTTTTGATGGCTCTCAGTTTACCTTGATGGACTATAGTGGACAACATCACAGTTGTTGATTGACGCAACCCTTTGATTTTTAATAAATTTTTGCTGTCCTGTACTTCTTGAAGGTTATGGATGGAAATACCAAAACTTGCATGGGGTGCAAGGGGTTGCGAGTTCGAATCCCGCCACGCCGACCATCTTTTTCCGAATCAACGGGTCACGCTTCATCGAAGCGTGACCCGTTTTTTGTTTGTCGGTCTTTCTTCCCCTCAACCATCAGTTATTGGGTTTTTGATCCATTCAATTGCATCGAATGACGTTTTAATTAAACATTTTTAATAATTTAAATGAATAAAATTTCCAAAAATAAGCCATTAAATATTTAAAAATATGAAAAAGTGTAGCTTGGATCTTAAAATTAACGGAGTGTCAAAAATGACAACGTGTTCAACGTTTGATCCATATGCCCACTTTTCAATCCAATCAATCGTCTTTGACGATTCACAAAAGCCCAACGAGTGCTGCATTCCACGGCTTTGTTCGTCGACTGCATTTGGCCAGCCAATCCGATGATCCGGTTTTGCTGGCGGGGGAGGTCGGCACAGGTAAAAGACAGTCTGCGTCCACTGTCCACAATGTGGGCTCGCGCAGCGGAGGAAACTTTGTTCAGATTGATTGCTTGGGCATCAAGGAACTCAAATTCGAGCATGAAATGTTGGGGGTGCTCAACCCTCATAACCATCAGTTAAGGCAAGGTGCCGTGGCTTTGGCCGAAGGCGGTACTTTGTATTTGCACGAAGTGGGCGAGTTAACCTCGGCTTGTCAAACCTTGCTTTTGCGCTTGGTTGAAAGCAACACGTATTCGCCTGTCAATTCAAGCGATACCTACAACAGTGATTTCCGTTTGATTGCTTCATCCAGTCAGGACTTGATGGCCATGGTGGAGCACGGCAAATTTCGCAACGATTTGTTGCACCACATCAACACACTCACCATCCGCGCACCCTCGCTCAATGAGAGAAGGGATGACATCCCGGATCTTGTGCGATCGATTTTGATGGAAATGTCAATGGCTTCTGTCAAGCAATTGACGCCAGAGGCGATGGAGGTGCTGTGTCAGCACAAATACACCGCCAACATTCTGGAGTTGCGTAACATCATCCACCGCCTGGTAGGGACATTTGAGACCGATCTCTTTTCTGAGCACCAGGTCATCCAATCGATCTATGCCGGGACACCCTCCAGCAAATCGGAACGCGTGATAGAAAAGAAATCCCAGAGGTCGATGCTGCCGGACTTCAAGGGTTACATGGCACGCGCGCATACCCACGCTGCGACTGCTTCATGGCCTGGAGAGGGTTCGCTGACTGTGCCCAGTTTTGTGTCTCCAATCAATGCGGCTTATGCCAGCACCACTTACCACATCAATCCCCTTGCAACCAATGCCGAGGATGATTTGGAGACCTTGTCCGAACAAGATGTCGCTGACGATGAATTTCTGGCGGCGCAAATGGCAGGGCAGGCCCATGGACAGGCTTTTATGGCGCAACATTTCAATGTGAGCGCTGCACCATCGGTAGGCCCCATGTCCCGGGCAGCCGCCAGCAGCTTGGGTGACGTTGTGAATCCGTTCACAGCCCTGAAGGCGCAAGAGCGTGATTACATTTTGAAATTGATTGAATTTTGTCAGGGTGACAAGAAGAAAGCCGCGGACATCGCTGGCGTCACTTTGCGCACCCTGTACCGAAAAATCAAACAATAACGGTCACCTCTGACCTGGGTCTTTGGCGGGGCAAGAGGCCCAATGGCGCCTCAGTTGATCGACCTCATCAATTCTTGCGCGCTGGCTTTTTCGGTGTCTGTGCCGCTGTCAAACGCCTGTTCCAGCAAGAGGCGAGCGGTCGCAGGGTCACCCATGCTGAGGTAAATCTTGGCCAGGTCGATTTTTTCGGTCTCAGCAGACTTGGCTTTTTTAACTTTCCTGGGTGCAACGAAGGCTTGAAAGCCGGGTGTCGGCAAAGCGGTGGCCGGTGCTCTCAATCCCATGCCCGCTGGGTGTGCGAGTTCGGCCGTTATCGGCTCCACCGGGGCCTGCATTTCGTGGTGAGGATCGGCATTTTTTTCATCAAGCACCAACGACTCCAAGGCTTCTTGCGCCGGCCTGTCGACGAGGGTTCCAACTGCCTGGGGTGGCGGTGTCGCGACGATCGCTTGCGGTGTGACTTTTGCGAGCGGCTGGGGCGTGGAGGATGATTGCCCCTTCTGGTGCTGCTTGGACAAAGGTGTCAAGAAGACAGGTGTTTTGACAGATGACGCAGTGCTGGCTGCCGGTACTGTCTCAGATGCCACTTTGGCGTGCGGCCACAGAGCCGTGGGCTGTTTGGGGGAGAGTGACGACTTGCCCAATGCCTTGGCCGAGTCACTTTGGGGGTTCAGCGTTGAACGGCGCTGCATTTTTTGGCTTTTGTGCAGTCGCCCCAACAAGAATCCGACCACAAACAAAGTCAGAGACAACACGACAGCCAAGCCAGTGATCGCCATGGGGTCACTCGGCTGCAGCACATCTTTTGAGGTTTTGGCAGTGGGGGTGTCTGCGAGGGGGCGTTCAACTGGAAGTGGATCGATGGCCAGAGCCATGGGTTCTTGGCCTCTCTTGGAGCCTGATGTGGATTGAAAATCCACATCAGGCGCTGCATCTGTCCTGCTTCTTTCTGCCAAAGGCGTGTTGATCGGTGGAGGGCTTGCATGTGTGTCTTTCAACTCCGACCCTGGCTGCGTCTGCCGCCACCCTTGTGAAAGGGATGGGGATGCGTTGAATGTTTTGCCCTTGATCAAAGACGGCAGTTCTTGCAGTTCCACCTTGTAGGAGGTCAGCGATGTCTGGCCTGCATACGATGCCCAGACCAGCAAATCGAAGCTGCTTTGCGACAAAGTAGACGTTGAATAGAACTCCAGGTAAGCCAAGGTCTGTGACGCGGGAACGATGCGAACGCGCAATTCACGCAGGACCTCAGGGGCTTGGAGACCCCGTTGGGCGTATTCTGCAGCTGTGGCGAGGCGTGTCATCAAATCTGACACACGAATCCCCGATTGATCCACCAGGGGTACGCTGGCGATGAAATTGGGCGAAGGTCGGGATGACACGGCGAGGTCACCCAATGTCAGCGCCTGACACTGAGCGCCGAGCAGGCCAAGCCAAAACCAGGCCAACATGACGCCGGTTTTTGTGCGCCGCATCAAGTTGCTACGCCCAGTGAACAGCGCGGCTGAACCAGGAACTGTGTTGTGGACGCCTGCAGATCGGCTTTTTGTCGTGACACTTGTCAAGCTTTTGATCATTTTGTCGAAATTGTCATGAATGACAATTTATACCACCGATGTCATTTTTGAATCTAATTGGGTTCAGTGAACCTGATCCTCAAGAGATCACCGCGAGTGCTCCCATTTGGACAGATGCGTCCAAGAGCCCGCGGTTGGTGCGTCGATCGAACGCATGTTGGTAAGTCTCAATGCGGGCGTGCGGTCAATGTCTTAAAACACCTGACGTTGCAAGCAGAATAACAAAGCTTGAAATGTCATTTTTGTATAAATTTTTGTGTTTCAAGAGACTGCCAAACGAATAAATCATCGGTTTTGGTATTTGCTAGGCTGACACCCCCTGAAATCAAGCAGGGCGCTGGAGAGACAAAAAAAGCCCCTGCAATGGCTTGCAGGGGCTTGTCTTTTTGGCTCCTCGACCTGGGCTCGAACCAGGGACCTACGGATTAACAGTCCGGCGCTCTACCGACTGAGCTATCGAGGAATAACTTCAAATTATAGGGGTGTTTTTACCCTGTTTTGAGAGGGGGGCGCAGATTTATTGGAAAAACCTGCGGCTTCATTTTCAGAAGCTGGCCCTGACCCCGATTCGCAATGTTCGGGGCGCACCCGGATAAAGGTAATGGTGGCCAAATTGCTTGGGTGATTCGCGCCAGTAACGGCGGTCGGCCAGGTTGTCGATGGCCAGTGTCCATTGCGTGCGGGTGCCGTCGATTCGGGTGTCGTAATGTACGGCCAAATCTGCGGTGGTCCAACTGGGCAGCTTGAGGTTGCCATCTTCCAGCACACGGCGTTCGCCTTCATGGCTCACACGCAGGCTGGAGCGCAGACCGGGGACCTCGGTGAATCGGTATTGGGCCAGTGCTCGCAGTGTCATGCGCGGCACATTCAAGGCGGTTTGGCCATTGATGTTCGGATCAATCTCAGCGTTCTGACGCTTGGCATCGATCCAGGCGGCACTCACATCCCCAGTCCACTGGCCTTGCGTCATGCCACCGGACAGCTCTAAGCCGCGGTGGTGTGCTTGGCCATCGATTTGACGTGTGCAGACGTCACCCTCTGCATTGCAAGCATCGGCGGATTGGGGACGGGTGATGTCAAAGACGGTGGCTTGCCAACGTGTGGAGGCCGTTTGACTTTTGAGGCCCAATTCGAATTGTTTGCTTCGCAGGGCAGGAAGTGCTTGTCCGGCGTTGGTGTAGCTTGGCTTGTTGGGGGTCACGCCGAGTTCGACACCTTGACCATAACTGGCATAGGCTTGAAGTACTGGAGACAGCTGTTGCGATACCGCAAACCAAGGCGTTGTGACATGCCCGTTCGTGGCTGTAGGGTTCGTGCCTGATGCAGGTCTGCAGACATAGAACTCATCGCAGGTGGCATTTTCCGAACTTTGTCGGTTGTACCGTGTGTGGCGCACGCCCATCCAGACCGCTGTTGCCGTGGGTAAGGTGATGCGATCGTGCACTGCCAATTCAGTGCTGTACTCGGATCGGTTGATGTTGGGATACGTCAGTGATGGATCTGAAACAGTGGTGAAACCGCCAGATGTTGTGCCTTCGCCGACCAGGTTGTAGGCTTGCAAGGGCGGCATGCGGTCGAGCTGCCTCAACCGCATGACCGATACGCTGAAGTCATGCTTGGTTTTGCCCCATGTGCTGCTGCCGGTAATTTCGCTTTTCGCCGCATCGAGCTTGCGCCGTTCGTTGTCACTGCGGAAGTCGTAGACGTCGAACTTGCCCCCAGAGCTGTAGCGGTCACACAAGATGGACGCATTGGGTACCGTGTCATAGCAGTTGTGGCCCAGTGCAAACGTCAGTCGGTCATCCGTCTTCAATCGCTGCGCACCATAACTGGTCGTCCACAGCCAACCATCGCCAAGGCTTTGCTTAAAACGCACCGAGCCGGTGGTGCCCGCGAACATGCCGGGTACCGACCAGCTTTGGCGAGTCAGGTTGGTTTTTCCATCCACGGGTGCTGGCAGTTGGTCGCCCAACAAGCTGTAGCCATTGACCCCCATTTGCTGACGTTCGCTTTTTTCAAACTCCCACTCCAGCTTGCTGTCGGGTGAAATTCGCCAGTCCATGGCGAGGGCGATCAGGTTGCGGTGGCCTTCGGTGTTGCGGATGTAGGGGTTCAAGTCTTCATAGGCCGCGTTGAAACGGTAACCAAAGTCTTTGTTGTCGCCAAAACGGCCACCCAGGTCCAGGCCGATGCTGCTGTTCTTGCCGGGTCCGTGACTGGCAGACACGCTTCTGACCACGTCGTCCTTGCCGCCGGGGGGGCGCTTGACCACGTAGTTGACCAATCCCCCCGGTGCGCTGGTGCCCGCCTGGATGCCGCTGGTGCCTTTGAACAATTCGATGCGCTCTTTGTTGTCCATGCCGATGATGGTCTCGGCTGAGATGGGAAAGCCTTCGCGGCGGTAGTTGTAGCGGTTGTCGAGCGTGTAGCCGCGCACGCTCAAGCTGTCCCAATAGGCCGGCGAGTTGTAGCTGTCGGCGACACTGGCGTCTAGGCGCAAGGCCTCTGACACGCGCTGCGCGCCAATGTCCTGCAGCAATGGGCGATCAAAACTGATGGCGCTGAAGGGCGCTTTGCTCAAGGGCACATCACCAAAGCCGCTGATCTGCGAGGGTGCGGTGTCGGTGATGGTGATTTCGGTCGGGCTTTGTGCCTGCGCAAAGCCCCAAGCCAGCCATGCCACAGCACTGGCAATGTGTGTCGCAGGGCAGGCGGCACGGACGACAAAACGGTCAGATGACCGGCGAGAGAATGGCGAAAAAAATGCCATGACGTTTTCCTTCAACGCAATGGCAGGTCGGCTGGCTGGGAACGCATCGCCAACGAGGTGGGGCGTGGTTCTTTTGACAAGCTTCCCTGCGCGAGGATTACCTCAATCAGGTTCAAAGGGACTTTCTCAGTCGAGGCCGATGACGGCTTCAACACCCCTAGCGAATGCGCCGCAGGATGGCAACGCAGGTGTCATTTTAGGCGATGCCCAAGCGCTGGTGCAGCAGTGTGGAGCTTGTCGTGTACTGCAGCAGGGTCTTTTCATCGGGCCGCAGCAAGGCCACGGCACCAAAAGCGGCCAGCGTGGCTTCGTGGAAGCCGCAAAGGATGAGCTTCTTTTTGCCGGGGTAGGTGTTGATATCTCCCACCGCAAAAATGCCGGGCTCGGAGGTGCCAAAATTTTCAGTGTTCACCAGCAATTGTTTGCGTTCCATGTCCAAGCCCCATTGCGCCAGGGGTCCTAATTTGGGCGAGAGACCCAGGCAGGTTTGCAGCACATCCAGGCTCAGCCATTCGGTCTCGCCCCGCGGGTTGAGCAGTTCCAGCGCTTGCAGACGTCCTTCACTGGCGCGAAAACCGGTGGGCTGGCCCGGAACAAAACGCATGCGCCCTGCTTCGCAGGCTTGGCGCATTTGGGCCGTCAATTCGGGCGCGGCGCTGAACTGGTCGCGGCGGTGCAGCAGGGTGACGCTGGCGGCAGATTGAGGGCCTTGGGCTGCGGTCAGGCAGGTTTGCAAGGCGGCATCGCCTTCACCTGCCACCACCAAGTGCTGACCTGCCCAGCGCTCGGCTGCGGGGTGCTCGGCAAAAACCTGTGTGCCATCAAATGCGCTGAGGCCGTCCAGCGCCATGCGGCGCGGCACAAATGCGCCCACGCCCGCGGCGATGAACAGGGTCTGGGTGAGAAAGCGTTGACCGGCATCGGTGCTCACGGCAAGGCGATGGTCGGGTTGACGTTCGATGTGGGTGACTTGCTGGCCCAAGTGCAGCGTGGGTTGGAAGGGGGCGATTTGGCGCTGCAAGCGCTCGACCAATTCTTGGCCGGTGCAAAACGGAATGCCCGGGATGTCGTAAATCGGTTTGTCCGCATACAGCTCGGCGCATTGGCCACCTGCATGCCGCAGGGCATCGACCACATGGCAGTGGATGCCCTGCAGGCCCAGCTGAAACACCTGAAACAGGCCCACGGGACCCGCGCCAATGACCAGCGCTTCGGTGTCGATCGGTGCCAGGGTCATGGTTTGAGTTGGAAAAAAACCAGCCGAAAAATGTGCACCTTGTTCGAAGGGCCGGCGGTCAATGGTTTGCCCTGTTCAGCGATGAGACGTTGAATCAGCGCACCAATTCGACCAGTTTGCCGGTTTTGTCTTTCCAATCGTCCGCAGTGGGCAAGGGGGCTTTTCGCTTGGTGATGCTTTTCCAGCCGGGCAACAAGGCCAACTCTGCGTTCAGTTGGGTCATGTGCTGTTGGTCGGCCGGCAGATCTTCCTCTGCATAAATGGCATTGACCGGGCACTCGGGAATGCACACGGCACAGTCGATGCACTCGTCGGGATCGATGGTCAGAAAGTTGGGGCCTTCGCGGAAGCAATCCACAGGGCAAACATCCACACAGTCGGTGTATTTGCACTGGATGCAGGATTCGGAAACAACGTGGGTCATGGTGGACTTGGAAATTAGGCTGCGCCGCGAGTGCTGCGCTGAGTCAGGATTTTAAAGGAGTTCAGTTCACCAGCACGGCGCCTGAGGTTTTGTGACTGGCCGTGTCCACCAGCACCATTGCGCCCAAAATACGCGATTGTGTGAACGGCAGGGTGACCAAAGGCTCTTGCAGGGCCAAGATGACGTGACCAATCGCGTTGGGGGCCAGCTCGCTGGCCTCCTCTTCGGCCAGGGTGTTCACGTTCAGGCGGTGCACCACGCGCTGCACCTTCACTTTGACCCAGCGGTGGCCGTGCAGCGCCCAGTACAGGCGACCCGCCACCAAAGGCTCGTCGTCCATCCATGCGATGGTGGTGCTGAGCTGGCGCTGGCCTTCGGATCCGCCTTCGCTGGCGAGTAACCAATCACCGCGCGACACGTCCACCTCGCGGTCCAGCACGATGCCTGCGCTGTGGCCAGCGGCCTTGTTTTGCGGCTGGCGGGTGGCCGACAGCACTTGCGAGACCACGGCGGTCTGGCCGCTGGGAAAAACCTTGACGGTCTGGCCCGGCTCGATGCTGCCTGTGGCCACGTGGCCCCAGAACACCCGGCGGCCTTGGGTGGTCACGCCGGAGTCGTGGAACTTTTCGACCCACTGCACCGGGAAGCTGAACGCCACATCGGTCTCAGCCGGGGTGACCGGCAGGTCTTCGAGGATGCTGAGCAGGCTGGGACCGGTGTAGCCGCACCAGTCGGCTTGGTCGTTGTTCTCGGTGCTCACCACGTTCCAGCCTTTGAGGGCCGATAAGGGCACCATGGCGGCAGCCTGGATACCCGCTTCGTGGGCGAACTTGTTCAAAGCGCCCGCGATGTTTTGGTAGGCCACAGTGGCATCGGCCACCGCGTCGAGCTTGTTGATGGCAAACACGATGGAGGGCACGCGCAGCAGGTTCACCAGCAGCGAGTGGCGGCGGGTTTGCGGCAGAAGTTGCAGCTCAGGGTTGGCCCAGTCGAGTTTGATGGCGTCCACCAGCACCACGGCGGCGTCGGCGCTGGAAGCGGCGGTGACCATGTTGCGGGTGTACTGCTCGTGGCCGGGCGCGTCGCCGATGATGAACTTGCGCGCTTCGGTGTTGAAGTAGCGGTAAGCCACGTCGATGGTGATGCCTTGCTCACGCTCGGCGCTCAGACCGTCGGTCAGCAGGGCCAGATCGGTTTCACCCGAGCGCTGAACACCCGCCAGGTGGTCTTGCAGCACGGCCTTGGTGTCCACCAGCAGGCGGCCAATCAGCGTGCTCTTGCCGTCGTCGACCGAGCCGCAGGTGATGAATTTGAGTGCGTTCATTAAAAGTACCCGTCTTTCTTGCGCTTTTCCATGGAAGCCTCGGACGTTTTGTCGTCCATGCGGGTCGCGCCGCGCTCGCTCACGTCAGCCGCCAGCGTCTCGATCACGATCTGCTCAGGTGTCGATGCCGTGCTCTCCACTGGGCAGGTGCAAGTGATGTCGCCCACGGTGCGAAAACGCACGTCGCGCACCACGACTTCTTCGCCATCTTTGGGCGGGGTCAGCTCGGTCACCGGCACCAAGAGACCACGGCGGTCCACCACCTCGCGTTTGTGGGTGTAGTAGATCGAGGGCAAGGCAATCTGTTCGCGGGCGATGTACTGCCACACATCCAGCTCGGTCCAGTTGCTGATCGGGAACACACGAAAGTGCTCGCCTGGTTGCAAACGGGTGTTGAACAGGGTCCACAGCTCAGGGCGCTGCGCCTTGGGCTGCCACTGACCAAAGCTGTCGCGGTGCGAAAAGATGCGCTCTTTGGCGCGGGCTTTTTCTTCGTCACGGCGGGCGCCACCGATCAGCGCGTCAAAGCGGAATTCTTCAATGGCTTCGAGCAGCGTCACCGACTGGTGCACGTTGCGGCTCTCGCCCGGGTGGGCCAGGCGCACGGTGCCGCGCTTCATGGAGTCTTCCACGCTGCGCACGATCAGCTCGGCGCCCAGTTCTTTGGCGCGTGAATCGCGAAAATCGGTCACTTCGGTGAAGTTGTGGCCGGTGTCGATCATCAAGAGCGGGTAGGGGATGCGGCCGCTACCGGAGGGGCTTGTTTTGCTTCCGAAAGCCTTCTCGGCGCACTTGAGCATCACCAGCGAATCCTTGCCGCCCGAAAACAGCAGGGTGGGGCGCTCGAAAGCGGCGGCGACTTCGCGCAGGATGAAGATGGTTTCCTCTTCCAGCGCGTCCAAGTGGCTGTTGCTCAGGGTGTGCAACTCGGTTGGTGTCATGGCGTTCATGCTTTTTCTCTCATCTCTATCAGGGCAAGGAGTGCCCAGGCATATCCAAAGTCGGTCGAAGTGATGTGTGGCGGGATCGGGGGTGCAGGGGGCGACGATGTGTGGCGCGCAGCGACTTCTGAGGAGCCCACTGTGCCCCCGAGCCCGTCACACATCACACCCTCAAGCCTTGACGTGCAAGCCACATTCCTTGGCCGCCTCGTCTTCCCACCACCAGCGCCCGGCGCGGAACTCTTCGCCCAAGCTGATGGCGCGGGTGCAAGGGGCACAGCCAATGCTGGGAAAAAACTGGTCATGCAGCGGGTTGTAGTCCACCTGGTTTTCGGCGATGTAGTGCCACACGTCCCCCCAAGTCCATTGGGCCAGCGGGTTGAATTTGGACAGGCCTTTGCCTGCGACTTCGCTGTCGTCTTGCAGCGGCACCTCGGCGCGGGCGGTGGATTGCTCTTGGCGCAAACCCGTGATCCAGGCGCGTTGGCCCGTCAATGCGCGGGCCAGCGGCTCCATCTTGCGGATGCCGCAGCAGGCCTTGCGCAGCTCGATCGACTTGTAAATCGCGTCCTGACCTTGGTCGCGCACAAACGCGATCACCGACTCCTGCACGGGGCGAAACACATGGATGGCCGCACGCGAATGGGCCTGCGTGCGCTCCAGCAGGGCCAGTGTTTCGGTGTGCAGCGCACCGGTCTCCAGCACGAACACCGGGATGTCGAGCTGCAGGCTGTTGATCAGGTGGGTGATCACCACGTCTTCGGCGCCCAAGCTGGAAGCTTGGGTGACCGGGGTGAACTCGGCCGCAGCGCGGCGCAGCAGCGCCTGGGTTTCGGCCAGCTTGGCGGCGAAATCAGGACTGGCCTTGGCGTTTTGCGCGGTGGCTTTGGCCGGGGAGTTGCGGGAAGAAATCAGAGAGGAGGTCATGTTGTGCAGGAGCCGCGCCTTCGCGGCGATGAAGCAGTGAGGGGTGTTCGGACCTTATTGCGACGGGGGCGTCGCTCCCACAGCAAAGTGCGGTTGTGTTCCGACAGCCGAGCCTTGGTAGAAACCGGCGTAGCGGTCCAGCTGGCGCTGGGCGGCGCTGACGTCGACACCTTCTTTGAGCACGGCCACGTCAAAGCCGGTGCGCTGCATCTGCACCAGCTGGTCGATCAGCACGTCGCCCGTGGCGCACAACTCGCCCGCAAAGCGCAGGCGGCGGCGCAGCAAAAAGGCTTGGCTGTAAGCGCGGCCATCGGTGAAAGCGGGGAACTGCAAATCGATGCGGGTGACGCCCGACAGGTCGAGCGTGCGAGGGTCCACGTCGTTGGCGAGTGCCAGGACGGCGCTGGCGTCAGCCGCCTGGTGTTCTTGAGCAGAGATGATTTTCATGGTTGTTTTGTCTTTCAGGCAATCGCCCAACGCAGTTGGGCTTCTGCAGGCAGCTTCAGGCCGTTTGTTCCTCGGACGGATGGCGGGCCGCATGGGCAGCGGCTTTGAACGGGTCCTGGCCGACGCGGCGCACGGTCTCGATGAAGGCTTCCTGTTTGCCGTCGGCGGCGGGCAGGCGCAGTGCTTTGTAGGTGTCCAAAATCGCTTCGATCACGTCCGGCACTTCAAATGAAGAAAAAGACGGACCGACCACCTTGCCGGGCGTGGCCGCGCCGGACAGGTCTTTGCCGTCCGAGCCGCCCAGCGTGACTTGGTACCACTCCTTGCCGTCTTTGTCGACCCCCAAAATGCCGATGTGGCCCGAGTGGTGGTGACCGCAGGAGTTGATACAGCCGCTGATGTGGAAGTCGATGTGGCCCAGGTCGTCCAGCTCGTCCAGGTCCTGGTAGCGCTCGGTGATGGCGCTGGCCGTGGGGATGGAGCGGGCATTGGCCAGTGCGCAGTAGTCGCCGCCGGGGCAGGCGATCATGTCGGTCAAGAGGCCGATGTTGGGCTGGGCCACACCCAGCGCCTGGGCTTCGCGCCAGAGGGCGTGCAGCTGGTCCAGGCGCACCCAGGGCAGCAGCAGGTTTTGGGTGTGCGAGACGCGGGCCTCGCCCGCCGAGTATTTCTCGACCAGAGCCGCTGCGGCATCGAGTTGCTCGGCGGTGGCGTCCCCCGGGGCGTAGCCTGGGCGCTTGAACGACAGCGACACGGCGCGCAGCTGCGGGTTGCGGTGCGGGCGCACATTGCGCGCCAGCCAGCGGGCAAAGGCGGGGGTTTTGGCCGCTTCAATGCTGACCGCCGCTTCGGCTTGGGCCAGCCAAGCATCGGTGTTCTCGGGCAAGTTCAGGGCAGGGTCCACAAAACCGGCTTTCACGCGGTCGAGCTCGGCTTGCGGCAGGGTGTGGGGGGCGCCGTCGCGCTCCAGAATTTCACGGAACTCGGTTTCGACTTCGTCAAAGTAACGCTGGCCTTCGGCTTTGACCAAAATCTTGATGCGGGCTTTGTACTTGTTGTCGCGGCGGCCCCAGCGGTTGTAGACGCGCACCACGGCTTCGAGGTAATTCATGATGTCTTGCCAGGGCAAGAATTCGCGGATCACCACACCGTTGACTGGCGTGCGGCCCATGCCGCCCCCCACCAACACCTTGAAGCCGACTTCGCCCGCCGTGTTCTGGGTCACCTGCAGGCCCACGTCGTGCCAGCCAATCGCGGCGCGGTCCTCAAGCGCACCGGTGATGGCGATCTTGAACTTGCGCGGCAGGTGCGCGAACTCGGGGTGCAGCGTGCTCCATTGGCGGATGAGTTCGGCATAGGGGCGAGGGTCCACCACTTCGTCCACGGCCACACCGGCCAGCTCGTCGGTGGTGGTGTTGCGGATGCAGTTGCCGCTGGTCTGGATGCCGTGCATGTTCACGGTGGCCAACAGGTCCATAACATCGGCCGATTGGTCGAGCGGAATCCAGTTGAACTGCACGTTCTGGCGGGTGGTGAAGTGGCCGTAGTTGGTGGTCAGCTTGGGGGCCAGCCCGGCGATTTTGTCTTGGGTGGCCTGGGCTTCGGCCAGCAAGGCGGCATCGGGCGTGTCGTACTCGCGGGCGATTTGGGCCAGCACCTTGATTTGGGCGGCGTTGATCTCGCCATAAGGCACGGCCACACGCAGCATGGGCGCGTAGCGCTGCACATACCAGCCGTTTTGCAGGCGCAGGGGGCGGAACTGGTCTTCGGTCAATTGACCCGTTTGCCAACGACCCAGCTGGTCGCGGAACTCTGCAGCGCGGGCGCGCACAAAGGCTTTGTCGAATTCGGTGTATTGGTACATGTTGAAAAACTCAGATCAGAACCGCTGGAATGCCCGTCGTTGCCATCAACCCAGCCTGAAGTGTGTGCATCGCACTTTCTGGTGGGTGGCGCCTCAGTCGAAGGGAAAACCCACGATGGTAACCAGCTTGAAAACGGGCATGCCCTTGCCCCATCAGAAATGAACTGTAAGTGCTCTTTATGCCTAAACAAACGATTTTTTAGTTGGGTATATATGTTGAGCGCTTATAAGCGGGTGTGCCATCAGGTGGTCAAGCGCGTATGGAGGGTGGCAAGGTCCTGATGCCCGTCCTTCTGTGTGGCCATGCCCAAGCGGCCAAAAAAGTGGCTGGTAAAGTCCAAGTTCCGTGCTTTCCCCGAGGACTATTTTGATGAACCGCCTTGTTGCCATTGGTCTGCTGACTTTTTCTGCCATGGCCCCTGTTTTGGCCCAGACCCCGATCAAGATCGGTGAGATCAACAGCTATTCCGCCATCCCTCAGTTCACCCAACCCTACAAGCAAGGCTGGCAACTGGCCATCGAAGAAGTCAATGCCCAGGGCGGTTTGCTGGGCCGCAAGGTTGAAGTCATTGCCCGTGACGACGCGGGCAAGCCCGAAGAAGCCCTTCGCCACGCCATCGAGCTGACGTCCAAAGAAAAGGTGGATGTGCTCGCTGGTGGCTTTTTGTCCAACGTGGGCTTGGCCCTGGCCGACCATGCCGCCAAAAACAAGCGCCTGTTTGTGGCCAGCGAGCCGCTCACGGATGCCATCGTCTGGGACAAGGGCAACCGCTACACCTTCCGCCTGCGCCCCAGCACCTACATGCAGTCGGCCATGCTGGTCGAAGAAGCGGCCCAACTGCCCGCCAAACGCTGGGCCACGATTGCGCCCAACTATGAATACGGCCAAAGCGCCGTGGCCAGCTTCAAAGAATTGCTCAAAGCCAAGCGCCCCGATGTGGAATTTGTGAGCGAGCAGTGGCCCGCTCAGGGCAAGATCGACGCGGGCAGCACCCTCACGGCCACCATGGCCAGCAAACCCGATGCGATCTTCAACGTGACTTTTGGCGCGGACTTGGCCAAGCTGGTGCGTGAAGGCAACCAGCGCAACGTCTTCCCCAAGACGCCCGTGGTGTCGCTGCTGTCGGGCGAGCCCGAATACCTCGAAGTGCTGAAAGACGAAACGCCCAAGGGCTGGATCGTGACCGGCTACCCCTGGGACCAGCTCGACAACAAAGAGCACGCCAGCTTTGCCGCCAACTACTACAAGAAGTTCAACGAGAACCCCAAAGTCGGCTCGGTGGTGGGATACGCCACGATGCAGGCCATCTTTGCGGCCATCCAAAAAGCCAAATCCACAGACAATGAAAAGCTGGTCGCCGCCATGCGTGGCCTGAAGTTCAGCACACCATTTGGCCCGGCCGAATTCCGCGCCATTGACCAGCAATCCACCATGGGCGCGTATGTCGGCAAGCTCGACCAGCGCGGTGGCAAGGGCACCATGGTGCAGTGGCGTTATGCCGACGGCAAAAGCTACCAGCCGACCGACGCGTATGTGAAATCGCGCCGCCCGGCGGAGGCGATGAAGTAAAGCCCTTATCCCCGGCTAACTCGTCACTCCTGGCCAGTTGGTCATCCCGGGCTTGAGCCGGGATCCCTCTTGCTCAGGCATGGACCCCGCATTCAGTACGGGGTGACATGGCGCACAAACCTGACACAAGCTGTTCAAGGTCTTTTGATGAACCGTTCTGCGGCCAAGTGCTTGGCCAGTGAAGGCGCCAGCGGCGGGACTTCCTTGTCGAGCCAAGCCGCCAAGAGTTCGCCGCACAGCACCGCCAAGCTGATGCCGCGCGCACCCATGCCTGCGCACAACCACAGGCCGGGCAACCCTTCGCTGTCAATGGGTCCCACAGCGGGCAGGCGGTTGGGCAGGGTGCAGCGCAAACCGGCCCAGCCGCTCACGTATGCCGGGCTGAATTGGTTTTGCATGGCCGACCCCAAGTCGGGCAGCAAGGTGCTCAATCGCTGTTGGTTGGCCGCGTGGTCTTCTTCGCGCACAGGGGCCTGTTCGCAGTCGCGCTCAAAGGTGGAGCCGATGTACCAGCCGAGCTGACCGTCTGGTGTGGGCACGTTGCTGATGAAGCTGCCGTGGCCGTTCACCGGGAACGGCGGCAGAAGCTGGCGCTGGGCATCCGTCAAATCATGCATGTGACCAAAACTGATTTGGCCACGCAAGGGGTTCAGCGGCACGGCAAAACCGGGCAGGGGCTTCAGCAAAGCCAAGCTGTCAAAGGCACTGGCCACCACCAGCAAGGGCGCTTGCCCCAGGGTTTGGCCTTGGGCGTCGGTCACATTCCAAAGCGCGCCGCGCCGTTCAATGGCTTGTGCTTTCCCCTCCCAAATCACCTGAATGCCCGGTGTCTGCAATTGCGCCGCTACCAGTTGCCGGGGTCTGACCCAGCCCGCCTGTCCGTGCCAGAGGGCCGGTGTGCCGGGCGCAAGTCCTGCGGCCGCAATTTGCGCTGGACTGGCTTGGGTGCTGCCATTCGGCGGATTGTCCGGGGTGCCTGGATCAGCCTTGGGGAGTTTGCGTTTGCCCGCCAGATTGTGTTCCAGAACACCTGTCAGGGCCCAATCCGAACCGCTTTGGAGCAGCGCCCGGGCGCGTTGCAATGTGGCTTCAACCCCCGCACGCGTGATGCGGGAGAGCACGTTGTCGTCAGGGGAAACATGGGGCGCGGCCAAACCTGCCGGCAAGCCCGATGCGCCAGCGCCCACACCGCCCGCTCGGTCGATGACCGTGACGGCCCAACCGCGCAAGGCCAAGCTGTGCGCCACGGCTGAGCCTGACAGGCCCGCACCAATGACCAGTGCTTGGCCTCTCGAAGGCGGGTGGCGCAAGGGTTCAGGGATGGCGCTGGGGGAAGCCAACGTCAGTTGGCTGTCGGGGGCACGTAGCCTTGCGCTGCGTCAGCACCGTCGCCGAAGAAATGGTTTTCCATCTGGCGTGCCAGGTATTGGCGTGCCCGAAGGTCGGCCAGGTTCAGGCGGTTTTCATTCACCAGCATGGTTTGGTGCTTGAGCCAGTCGGCCCAGGCTTGCTTGCTCACGCCTTCCCAAATGCGTTTGCCCAAATCGCCGGGGTAGGGCGGGAAATCCAGACCTTCGGCTTCTTTGCCGAGTTTGATGCATTGAACGGTGCGTGCCATGGTGATGATGAACCTTGAACTGTCTTAAAAAGCGCTGGTTATACGGATATAGAATTTCAATATTTCCAGTTGTGAACGAATCGCACGAAAATGGAACCTTGTTTCTTGAGAGGCAATTTCATTTTCGTGGTCTTGCAGGCCGCCACTGTAGCAAGCTTTCAGCATCCCCCATGGGCTTTGGGTCTCTTGATCCGGCCACACCACCCTTCAAAAAACATGAGTGCTTTTCTTGAAGAACGCGTTTTGAGCGTTCACCACTGGACCGACCGCCTGTTCAGCTTCACCACCACCCGCGACCAAGCCCTGCGCTTTTCCAACGGCCACTTCACCATGATCGGCTTGCGCGGCGAGAACGGCAAACCCTTGCTGCGTGCTTATTCGATTGCCAGCGCCAATTACGAAGAGCACCTCGAGTTCTTGAGCATCAAAGTGCCCGACGGCCCGTTGACCTCCAAACTTCAGCACATCCAGGTGGGCGACACCATCGTGGTGGGTCGCAAACCCACGGGCACTTTGCTGTGCGACTACCTCTTGCCCGGCAAAAACTTGTACCTCATGGCCACCGGCACTGGTTTGGCCCCGTTCATGAGCATCATCCGTGACCCCGAAACCTACGAGCGCTTCGAAAAGGTGATCCTGGTGCATGGCGTGCGCCAAGTCAACGAACTGGCCTACCACGACTACATCACACAAGAGTTGCCAGCCAACGAGTTTTTGGGAGAAATGGTCACCCAGCAACTGCTGTATTACCCCACTGTGACCCGCGAGCCCTACAAGAACCAAGGCCGGCTGACCGATTTGATCGAAAACGGCAAGCTGTTTGCCGATCTGGGTTTGCCCACGCTCGACCCGGAAACTGACCGCATCATGATCTGTGGCAGTCCGGCCATGCTGAAAGACCTCAAGCGCATCTGCGAAGAAAACGGTCTGACAGAAGGCAACACCAGCACCCCGGGCGCTTTTGTCATTGAACGTGCGTTTGCCGAGTCCTGATTCGGCAGAGGCTTTGCGACAAGCTCCGCTGACATCCTTCCTACACAGGTGCACCATTTGTCCCTTGGCTTTCGAAAACTGACCATGATCCTGCCCCTCACCACGCCCCATCGCCTCATGTTCCTGATCGCCTTGTCGGGCATCGGCATGCTGGCGTTCGGCCTGTATTTGCAGCATGTGGTGGGCCTGAACCCTTGCCCAATGTGCATCGTGCAGCGTTACGCGCTGATCGGCGTGGTGGTGCTCGGCTTGATCGGCTGGCGCCTGCGCGGCCGGGGCTTGGCTGTGACGGCGCTGTTGCTGGCGCTGGTGGCGGGTTTTGGCGCCTTGACGGCGGCCCGCCAAAGCTGGCTGCAGTGGTACCCACCCGAGATCGTCACCTGCGGGCGTGACTTTTACGGCATGGTCGAAAACTTCCCGATCAACCGCGCCATCCCCATGATTTTCAAGGGCAGCGGCGACTGCACCAAGGTCGACTGGACTTTTTTAGGCGGCTCAATCGCCAACTGGTCTTTCATCGCCTTTGCCGGCTTTGCCCTGATTGGACTGGGCTTCCTGGTTCAGGCCTGGCGCAATCGTTGATCAACCCATCGCGCATGGTTGCTGATCCTGCGCAGCGGTTCCGTTCAGGTGCGGGTGGCTTGGATATTTGTAGGCGCTGCATTCATGCACGATGAATGCGGGCCACGGTCGCATGCATCAGATCAAAGCTTCTTGACCAGCACCAGGCTCTTGCGATCCCAGTTGTATTTGCGTTTGCGCGCTTCGGGCAGCCATTCTGGGTCGACTTGCACAAAACCGCGCTTGATGAACCAGTGCATGGTGCGGGTGGTGAGTACGAAGATGCTTTTGATGCCCATGGCGCGGGCGCGTTGCTCGATGCGCTTGAGTACCTTTTCGCCGTCGCCCTGGCCTTGCGACTGCGGCGACACGGTGAGCGCCGCCATCTCGGCCGTTTTGGCTTCGGGGTAAGGGTAAAGCGCCGCGCAGGCAAAGATCACACCGTCGTGGTCGATGATGGTGTAGTGGTCGATGTCGCGCTCGATCTCGGTGCGGTCACGCTTGACCAGCGTGCCGTCTTTCTCGAACGGCTCGATCAGTTGCAAGATGCCGCCCACGTCGTCTGCCGTGGCTTCGCGCAGCTCTTCGAGTTTTTCGTCGATGACCATGGTGCCAATGCCGTCGTGCACATAGACCTCCAACAGCAAAGCGCCATCCACCGCAAAGGGCAGGATGTGCGAGCGTTCCACGCCCTCTTCGCAGGCTTTGACGCAGTGCTGTAAATAGAAGCCAATGTCGGTTGGCTCGGTGGGGATGGGCAGGGAGGCCAACAATTGTTTGGCAGCGGCCAGCGGCAATTCGGTGTCAATCGGGTTGTCGTCACTGGCGGGCGCGAGCGGCTCTATGCGGATGCCCGGCACCTCGGTCACAAAAATCAACTTGTCAGCCTGCAACTCGGTGGCCACACTGGTGGCCACTTCTTCCATGGCCAAGTTGAAGGCCTCGCCTGTGGGCGAAAAGCCAAAGGGCGAGAGCAGCACCATCGCGCCCATGTCCAGCGTGCGCATGATGCCGTCCACGTCCACCTTGCGCACCAGGCCCGAGTGGATGAAGTCCACACCGTCCACAATGCCCACGGGTCGGGCGGTGATGAAGTTGCCCGAAATCACCCGCACCGTGGAGCCCGCCATGGGCGTGTTGGGCAAGCCTTGGCTGAAGGCCGCCTCGATCTCATAGCGCAGTTGGCCCGCGGCTTCCTGCGCGCAGTCGAGGGCCACGCTGTCGGTGATGCGGATGCCCTGGGCGTATTTCGGCGTGTGGCCTTTGGCCGCCAGCTGCTCGTTGACTTGGGGGCGAAAGCCATGCACCAACACGATCTTGACGCCCATGCTTTGGATCAGCGCCAAATCTTGCGCCAGGTTTTGCAGCTTGCCCGCCGCGATCGCCTCGCCCGCGATGCCCACCACAAAGGTCTTGCCCCGGTGCATGTGGATGTAGGGCGCCACCGAGCGGAACCAGGGCACGAAGGTGAAATTGAAAACTGTGGACATGGGCTAGCGGCTCAGCAAATAAAGGTTGTCAGCAGGAAGGAGTTTTTTGAAGTCGCGGTCGAACGTGTGAACAACCTCGCCCAACTGCAAAGCAGATGCTGCAATCCAAGCGTCAGAGACCAAGTTGGGCGTGACAGCCGCTTGCAGGCACATGTCTCGGAAGCCAGGCCACTGGCTGCCTGCGGCCTGGAACACCACACCGGGTGAACTCAGCAGCGCATCAACAAAATCCATGGCCTGCTGCAAAGAGCTGGGTTTGAAAAAGATTTGTGCGTTGGTCACTATTCTGATGAAGCCTGAGACCACTGTTCCCAACAAGACGACGTTTGGCTGAATAGGCCATTTCGTTGCCTGTTCCAGTTGTCCTTGTAAATGGGCAAAAGCAAGGGCATGGTGCGGGTGATCCAGCCGCATGGCCGCCACCAGCAGATTGACGTCGGGGGTCATATTGGAAATTTGTACTCTGCTGCGTCTATGGCATCAAACATGGAGCGGTTGCTGCATGGGTCGATTCCTGGCAGCAAACCGCCGCTGCCGCCTGTGGGCAGTTTGGGAATCACCACCGGGGTGGCCGGCATGTCTTGCCGCACATAGGCCGCCAGCATCTCGCGCACCTTGGCGCTCAGGGATGTGCCTTCTTGAATGGCCTTGATGCGGGCTTGTTTGACGAGGTTTTCGTCAAGGGAAATGGTCAGGTTGGTCATGAAAAATCTCCGTCCCGAAAGTTCACGTGAACCAGTGTAGCACGTGAACACGTGTCGTGGGATAATCCAGCCCGTGACCGAGCCCGCCAACCCCACCCCCCTCCAAATCGACTTCCCCGAAGGCCTGCCCGTCTCGGCCCGCCGCGGTGAAATCATGGCCGCCATGGACCAGCACCAGGTCATCATCGTCTGCGGCGAAACCGGCTCGGGCAAAACCACGCAGCTGCCCAAAATCGCGCTGGCGCTGGGGCGCGGCAAGCTCAATGCCAAGCCCGGCGAACGCGCCCGCATGATCGGCCACACCCAGCCCCGGCGCATTGCGGCCAGCTCGGTGGCCAAGCGCATTGCCGAGGAACTGAAGACGCCGCTGGGCGAGGTGGTGGGTTTCAAGGTGCGGTTTCAAGACCGGTTGAGCAAAAACGCGTCCGTCAAACTGATGACCGACGGTATTTTGCTGGCCGAAACCCAGACCGACCCGCTGCTGCAGGCCTACGACACCCTCATCATCGACGAGGCGCACGAACGCAGCCTGAACATCGACTTTTTGCTGGGCTACCTGCGCCAGATCTTGCCGCGCAGGCCGGACCTCAAGATCGTCGTCACCTCGGCCACCATCGACGCCGACCGCTTTGCCAAACACTTTGCCTCGCGCAACGGCCCAGCGCCGGTCATCATGGTCTCTGGGCGCACCTTTCCGGTGGAGCAGCGCTACCGCCCGTTTGAAGAGACGCGCGACTACGGCCTGAACGACGCGATGGCCGACGGAGTGGACGAACTCTGGCAAGGCGGGGCAGGGGGCGACATCCTGATCTTTTTGCCCGGCGAGCGCGAGATCCGCGAAGCCGCCGACCACCTGCGCAAGCACTTGGCGCACCAGCCGCTGACCCGCAACGCCGAAGTGCTGCCCCTGTTTGCCCGCCTCTCGCAGGCCGAGCAAGACCAGATTTTTGAAGCATCGAATGGCCGCCGCATTGTGCTGGCCACCAACGTGGCCGAAACCTCGCTCACGGTGCCTGGCATCCGTTACGTGATCGACGCTGGCACCGCGCGGGTCAAACGCTACAGCCTGCGCAGCAAGGTCGAGCAGCTCATGGTCGAACCCATCAGCCAAGCGGCGGCCAACCAGCGTGCAGGCCGTTGCGGCCGTGTGGCGAACGGCATCTGCATTCGCCTGTACGACGACAAAGACTTTGAGGGCCGCCCGCGCTTCACCGACCCTGAAATTTTGCGTTCGTCTTTGGCGGGCGTGATCTTGCGCATGAAGTCGCTGCACTTGGGTGTGGTGGAAGACTTCCCGTTCATCGAAGCGCCTTCCAAACGCGCCATCACCGATGGCTACCAGCTGCTGGCCGAGCTGGGTGCGGTGGACGACGACAACGAGCTGACGCCGATTGGCAAAGAGCTGGCCCGCCTGCCGTTGGACCCCCGCGTGGGACGCATGATTTTGGAAGCCCGTGGCCGCGAAGCGCTGGACGAAGTGCTGGTGATCGCCAGCGCCATGAGCGTGCAAGACGTGCGTGACCGCCCCATGGATGCGCAAGCCCAGGCCGACCAACAACACGCCAAGTTTGACGACGACAAGAGCGAGTTCACCGGCTACCTGAAACTGTGGAAATGGATCCACGACGCCCGAGGCGGCCCCAGTAAAACAATCGGGGTCAGACCCCAATTAAATTCGTCAGGTCAGTCGGGGCAAAACAATCGGGATCTGACCCCGATTAAAGGGCGACAGCTGGCGGCGCAAGAAGCGCCGCAGCACAAGCTGAGCAACCGCCAATACGAGCAGTTGCTGCGTCAGAACTTCATCAACATCCGGCGCGTGCGCGAGTGGCGCGACACCCACACCCAGTTGCTCACGGTGGTGGCCGAGCACAAGTGGCGCATCAACACGCAGCCTGCCAGTTACGAGCAGCTGCACCTGTCCATGCTGGCGGGCCTGTTGGGCAACGTGGGCTACAAGCTCGAAGACGAAGAAGCCTATCTAGGTGCACGCAGCATCAAGTTCCACAAACACCCCGGCGCGCACCTCTCCAAAAAACCGGGCCGCTGGATCGTGGTGGCCGAGCTGGTGGAAACCACGCGCCTGTTTGGCCGGGGCATTGCGGCCATCGAGCCGCAGTGGCTGGAGCAGGTCGGCGCGCACTTGCTCAAGAAGCAACTGCTCGACCCGCACTGGGAAAAGAAATCCGCCGAAGTGGTGGCATTGGAGCGGGCCACGCTCTATGGCCTGGTGGTCTACAGCGGCCGCCGCACGCCCTACAGCCGGGTGGACCTGCACGGCGCACGCGAGATTTTCATCCGCGAAGCGCTGGTGGGCGAGCAGTGGGAGACCCAGCTGCCGTTCCTGGCCGCCAACCACAAGATGATCGCCAAGGTCGAAGAGTTGGAACACAAGTCGCGCCGTCAAGACGTGCTGGTTCATGAGGAGCTGATCTACGCCTTTTATGACCAGCAGATCCCGCCCGAAGTGTGCAGCGGTCGCCTGCTGGAAAACTGGTACCGCGCCGAGAGCGCCAAGCAGCCGCGCCTGTTGATGCTGAGCCGCGAAGAGCTGATGCGCCACGAAGCGGCAGGCATCACCACGCAGGCCTTCCCCAAACAGATTCGCTTGGGCGGCACCGATTGCACGGCGACGTATTTGCACGAACCGGGCGATGCCCGCGATGGCGTCACCGTCACGGTGCCGCTGTTTGTGCTGAACCAGGTGAGCGAAGACCGCTGCGAATGGCTGGTGCCTGGCTTGCTCAAAGACAAAATTCAAGCTCTGCTCAAAAGCCTGCCGCAGCGCCCGCGCAGCCGCTTTGTGCCGTTGCCCGAGTCCGCCACGCGCCTGGCCGCCGAGCTGTCGGCGCCCGAGCTGTTTGGTGCTGGGTCGCTCACCGATGTGCTGCTCAAAAAAGCCCGCGACGAAACCAGCCTGGACATCAAGCGCACCGACTTCAAACACGAGATGCTCAGCCCGCACCTGTTCATGAACCTGCTGGTGGTGGACGAACACGGCCGCCAGCTGGGCATGGGCCGCAACCTGGGCGCGCTCAAAGGCGAGCTGGGTGCCAAAGCGCGTGGCGCGTTTCAGGCGCTGGCGCAGCTCAAAGTCGCTGCTGCACCCGTCGCAGTGACTCAAGCTGCCCAAATTGGGGAGTCCAAACCATCGGGGTCAGCCCCCCATTTGTCCAAGCCCGATGCAGGTGGGCGCGCCAATCAACCACGAGGTGAGAAGCCAGCCGCCCCCAAGCCATTGACCCCCCAGCGCTACACCGCTTGGACCTTCGGCGAACTGCCCGAGCTGATGGAAATCAGCAAAGGTGGGCAGACACTGATTGGCTTTCCCGCGCTGGTGGACGTGCAAGACGCCGTGACCATCGAGGTGTTTGACGAGCCCGATGTAGCCGCCGCCAAAAACCGCGCGGGCCTGCGCCGCCTGTTTGCGCTGCAGATCAAAGACGCGCTCAAGTACCTTGAGAAAAACATCCCCGAGCTGCAAAAAATGGCCGTGGCCTACATGCCATTGGGTACCGCTGACGAGCTGAAAAGCCAGATCATCGACGTGGCGTTGGACCGCGCCTTCTTGCAGGGCCCGCTGCCCAATGACGAAGTCACTTTCAAGCGCCGCATCGAAGAAGGCCGGGGGCGTTTAACGCTGATTGCCAACGAAGTGGCCCGGCTGGCGGGCACCATCTTGGGGGACTTTGGCGCGGCCACCCGCAAGATCAAGGACACCAAAAACGCCCCCGACGCCACGGCCGACTGCACAGCGCAACTGCAACGCCTGATGCCCAAAAATTTCATGGCCGCCACCCCATGGCCGCAGTTGCAGCACTACGCCCGCTATCTGAAGGCCATCACCCTGCGCTTGGACAAATACCGCGCCGACCCCGCCCGAGACGCCCAGCGCCTGGCGGAATTGAAGCCCCAAGAACAGCGCTATTGGCGTCTGGTGGCCGAACGCAAAGGCGCGCAAGACGCCCGCATGCTGGAGTTCCGCTGGTTACTGGAAGAGCTGCGCGTGAGTTTCTTCGCGCAAGAGTTGCGCACCCCGCAGCCGGTCAGCATCAAGCGGCTGGAGAAGGCTTGGGGGCAGTTGAGCCATTGAGGGCATGATCAGCACACGGTCGGTGGTCCGAGGGCAAGCAACCCTCTGATTCATCGACCACTCAACACAATATTTCGGAATTTCCCATGGAAATCAAAGTCAATTTTCTCGACAAACTGCGCCTGGAGGCCAAGTTCGACGACTTCACCGTGCTGGCCGATCAGCCCATTCGTTACAAGGGCGATGGCTCGGCACCGGGGCCGTTTGATTACTTCTTGGCCTCGTCGGCTTTGTGTGCGGCTTATTTTGTGAAGCTGTATTGCGAGACGCGCGGTATCTCCACCGAGCACATCCGACTGTCGCAAAACAACATCGTGGACCCCGAGAACCGCTATTTGCAGACCATCAAGATCCAGGTGGAGTTGCCGGCGGACATGTCCGACAAAGACCGCTTGGGCATTTTGCGGTCGATTGACCGGTGCACGGTGAAAAAGGCGATCCAAGCGGGGCCCACTTTCATCGTTGAGGCGGTGGACAACCTGGACGCTGACTCGCAGGCCTTGCTCACGCTCACCCCTGATGCGCAAGCGCAGACCTTCATTGCGGGCAAGGACTTGCCGCTGGAGCAAACCATCGCCAACATGACGCGGGTCTTGGCCGATTTGGGCATCAAGATCGAGATCGCGTCCTGGCGCAATTTGGTGCCCAACGTCTGGTCGCTGCACATCCGCGACGCGCATTCGCCCATGTGCTTCACCAACGGCAAGGGCTCGACCAAAGAGAGCGCCTTGGCCTCGGCGCTGGGTGAATACATCGAGCGGCTGAACAACAACCACTTTTACGCGGGCGTGTTTTTTGGTGAAGACCTCGCGCAGGCCGACTTTGTGCACGACCCCCAAGAGCGTTGGTTCCAGCCCGGCAAGCGCGACGCGCTGCCCAAAGGCTTGTTGGACGCGCATTGTTGGCCCATCTACAACCCCGACGGCGAGCTGCGCGCCTCGCACCTGTTCGACACCAACTCGGGAAACACCAAACGCGGCATTTGTGCGCTGCCCTATGTGCGCCAGTCCGATGGTGAGACGGTGTACTTCCCTTCCAACTTGGTGGAAAACCTGTTCGTGAGCAACGGCATGAGTGCGGGCAACACGCTGGTGGAAGCGCAGGTGCAGTGCTTGTCGGAAATTTTTGAGCGGGCCGTCAAGCGAGAAATTTTGGAAGGTGAAATGGCCTTGCCCGACGTGCCGCAGGCGGTGCTCGCGAAGTACCTGGGCATCGTGGCGGGCATCGAGGCTTTGGAGGCGCAGGGCTTTCCGGTTTTGGTCAAAGACGCGTCGCTGGGCGGGGTGTACCCTGTGATGTGCGTGACCTTGATGAACCCGCGCACGGGCGGTGTGTTCGCGTCCTTTGGCGCACACCCTCGTATGGAGGTGGCGCTGGAGCGCAGCCTGACCGAGCTGCTGCAGGGCCGCAGTTTTGAGGGCCTGAACGACCTGCCCCCGCCCACCTTCATCAGCAACGCCGTGACCGAGCCCAACAACTTTGTGGAGCACTTCATCGACTCCAGCGGCATTGTGTCGTGGCGGTTTTTCAGCGCGCAATCGGACTATGAATTTGTGGAGTGGGACTTTGCCGGGACGGGCGAAAATGCCACCGCGCAAGAGGCCGCCACGCTCTTTGGCATCTTGCACGCCATGGGCAAAGAAGCCTATGTGACGGTGCACGACCAGCTGGGTGCCACCGCCTGCCGCATCTTGGTGCCGGGCTATTCCGAGGTGTACCCGGTCGATGACCTGATTTGGGACAACACCAACAAAGCGCTCTTGTTCCGTGCCGATGTGCTTAACCTGCACAAATTGGACGACGAGGCTTTGGAGGCCTTGCTCGATCGCTTGGAGAACAACGAGCTCGACGATTACCTCGACATCGCCACGCTGATTGGCATCGAATTTGACGACAACACGGTGTGGGGCCAGCTGACGGTGATGGAGCTCAAGCTCTTGATCCACCTGGCTTTGCAGCAACTGGAAGAAGCCCACGACCTGGTGGGTGCCTTCTTGCAATACAACGACAACACGGTCGAGCGCCGTTTGTTTTACCAAGCATTGAACGTGGTGCTGGAGGTGACGCTGGGCGAGGACTTGTCTCTCGAAGACTATGCGGTGAACTTCAGGCGCATGTTCGGCGATGAGCGCATGAACGCGGCCATCGGCTCTGTGGACGGCAGCGTGCGTTTTCATGGCCTGACGCCCACCAGCCTGCAGCTCGAAGGCTTGGACCGGCACCAGCGCTTGCTGGACAGCTATGAAAAACTGCACGCGGCGCGGGCGAGGTTGGCCGCGAGGCAGTCCTTGGTTTAAATCTGCCAAGTGGGCGGCGGCCTCCAAATAGACGGCGCTCTCGGGCGCCGTTGGGGTGTAGAACCATCAGTTCTTGCCAAACTTGCCCTTGGCGGCTGCCACGCAGCTGGCCTTGGCGTCGCCTGCGAGTGCGTCGCATTTTTCATGGGCGACTTTGTAGTTGGCGTCCATTTTTTCAGCGGCAGCGTCTTTTTTGGCTTCGCCAATGTCTTTGCCCATCTTGGCCTCGGCCAGGGCTTTTTGCTCGACAGCTTTGGCTTCCTGCACGCACACGCTCCTGGCATTGCCTGCGAAGTCATCGCATTTTTCTTTGGCTACTTCATAAGCGGCTTTGGCTTTGACCACATGCACCTTGTTGGCGTCAGCCGCTTTGCCTGAGTAACTGAACTCCAGTTCAGCGCGGGCCACTTTTTCTTTGCCTTTGGCTTCTTCTTTGCAAATGTCTTCGGCGTTGCCTGCCAGTTTTTGGCATTCGGCTTTGTCGGCCTTGTAGGTTTCGCTGATGCGGGTTTTGCCCGCTTTGTAGTCGGGCTTGCTCATGGTCTGGGCTTGCGTGGCCGATACAGCCAGCAAGCTCATGCACAAGAGCGCAAGGCGCAGGGAGGGGTGTGGGGTCATGGCGGTTCCTGGGGGCGACAAAAGGAACCATTGGCGCACGGCTTGCCCATGGACTTCAGTGCTGCAGCGAACCCAAGTGGGTGAATGCTCTGTCCCCATTGCGCTCGCCCGGTCAATCGGGCTTGCCAGGCGTGGCTTTCAGCGAACGCTTTGAGCGTTCAACGCCTCAACCTGAACAGATTCTGCATCCTGCCGGCCGGGCGATTCGGCGGTGGATTGGCCACAGACTTGTCACGCCAAGTCGTAAGCGCCTTCTGCGTCCATGCAGCGGTCCATGGCCGCGAAGTTGTGTACCCACAAAAAAACAGGCCGACCTGAGTGCTTCGCCAGTGCAGCCAGTGACTGCCAAACAACAACTTCAGCGTGCCTTCACGGCAGCACCTTTATCAAGGTGTAGGTGGTGTCGGACACATCGGCCGGCGGATTGTTCAGTTTGTCTTTGCGCACGCGCAGTGTGTAGCGCTGGCCGGGGACATAGGTGAAGCCTTTAATGCTGCCAAAGAAAGGCGCCCATTTGGGGGGCGCTTGGCCGGGCACGCGCTCGCGCACCATGAGGCATTGCATGTCAATCACACCGGTGCAGGATTGGCGTTTGGAGGCCACTTCGAGCGTGAAGGCCTTGCTCATCCAGGGGGCGCACGCATTGCTGGAGCTCGGCGTTCCACACAAAGCCGGCTGAACCTTTGCAGCCATGCACGTCGACATCGCCGCCGACCATGGGCACGGGCAGGGCGGCGCACTCGGCTTGCGAGACCAAAGTGGCTTTGGCCGCGTCCATCAGGCAGCGGTTGGCAAATGTACGGGGCGCTGGCTCGCCGGCCACTTGGCCGCACAGGGGTGCGTATTCACGGGTGCAGATTTGGGCGATCGCTCCGCTGTCGCCCAGCAAGCCGACGAGGGCGAGCAGGCCGACACAAAGGGCTTTGTGGAAAGGGCGTGTTTTCATGGTGTGCAGTGCTTGTGGCGAGCCAGCGGTGTGAACGGCTTGATTGGAGCCTCAAGCCTGGCTTGGACACCGATTTGCACCGATTTTTTTGTAAGGGCATGAAACGGCGCCCTGGCTCAACCGGCCTGTCAACGCGGCAGCGTGAGCAAGGGAATGTCTTTGGCCGTGGCCAGTTTGTCCAGTTGTGCCCGGGTCTGGCTCGCCAGGAAGGCTTCGATGGCTTGGCGTGTGGCGGGTTTGAACAGGTCTTTGACAGGGTGGGTGAGTTGGATGCCCGCAGCTTCGCAGAGGCTGACGGCAAAGTGGGGCTCCAGGGCGGCCACGGCCACACGGCCGTTTTTGCAGGCATAGACGCGGTAGCCCGCATGGGCGCCGCCCACGGCGCCGTCGGGTGTGGTCATGCGCAGCTGACGGGGCAGGGCCAGCCATTCGGCGGCGCTGGACAGGGCCACCTCGTGGTGCGAGCCTTTGCCACTGGTTTTGAGGCCGATCAGGGCTTTGAGCGTGGCCTCACTGGCCATGAGCGCACCGCCCATGTCGGCAAACAAACTGGGTGGCAAGTCCATGCCATTGACCAGACCGACTTCGGCTTGGTAAGTCAAGTCGTGCCCGGGAATCTCGGCCAGTTGGCCGGGTGCACCGACCACTTCGATCAGGCTGAGCGCAGGGTATTGTTGGCGCAGGTTTTTCCAGCTCAGGCCCAGTTTGGACAAAGCCGAGGGTCGAAACGAGGTGAGCAGCACATCTGTTTTTGCCAGCAGTTTGTGCAGCGCGGTCTGGCCTGTGACGGTCTTGAGGTCGAGGGTTTTGTGCTTGACGCCCTTGTGCATCAGTGCATAGCCGTCGGGCGTGTAGTGCTGCATGGGGTCGCCAGCGGGCGGGTTGACCTTGGTGCAGGTGGCCCCCATTTGCGCCAAGCGCATCAGGGCGGCGGGGCCGGGCAGGTTGAGCGCAAGGCTCAGGACGCGGATGCCGCGCAGGGGTTTGTGGGTGCTCATAGGGTTCATATTGTAGGAGCAGCACCCTGTGCGCGATGCCTCGCAAACCACCAGAAGTCAAATCGCGCGCAGAGCGCAACGCCCACACATCCATACAAAACAGCAAGCGTCTTGGATCAGGAGCGACGCACTCGCCGCGATGGGTGACCATCAACGCGAATTCAAGTCCTCTCGCGAGGAGGACGTGGCCCCTGCATTGAAAATGGCGAGGGTTTATTCCCCAAAATTCAGCGGCAAACCCACGTAGTTTTCGGCCATGGTGCGCGAGCCCGCTTCGCTGTGGATCAGGTAGTCCAGCTCCGCGTCCTGGAACTTTTGGCCCATGTCGCCGTTTTCTGGGAAGTGGTGCATCAAACTGGTGAACCACCAGCTGAAACGCTCTGCACGCCAAACGCGGCGCAAGCAGCGCTCTGAATAGGCATCGATGCCTGCATCGGTTTTGTCGGCATAAAACTCGATGATGGCAGTGGACAAATACTTCACATCGGTGGCTGCCAAGTTCAAGCCTTTGGCCCCTGTGGGTGGCACGATGTGCGCGGCGTCACCGGCCAGGAACATGCGGCCAAAACGCATGGGCTCGGTCACAAAGCTGCGCAGCGGGGCGATGCTTTTTTCGATGCTGGGGCCCGTCACCAAGTGCTCGCGTGCTTCGGGGTCGAGGCGGTTGCGCAACTCGGCCCAAAAGGCGTCGTCCGACCATTGCGCCACCTTGTCGGTGGTGGGCACTTGCAGGTAGTAGCGGCTGCGGGTGGCGCTGCGCTGTGAGCACAGGGCAAAGCCACGGGTGCTGTTGGCGTAAATCAGTTCGTGGTGCACGGGCGGGGTGTCAGACAGCACGCCCAACCAGCCGAACGGATAGACCTTTTCGTATTCCTTGATGGCGCTTTGGGGCGCGCTGGCGCGGCACACGCCGTGAAAGCCGTCGCACCCGGCGATAAAGTCGCATTCGATGGTGTGCAGCTGGCCATTTTTTTCGTAAGTCACGCGGGGCTTTTGGCTGTCGAACTCGTGCACTTGCACGTTTTCTGCCTCGTAAACCGTGGGCAAGCCTTCTGCCTGGCGGGTGTCCATCAGGTCGCGGGTCACCTCGGTTTGGCCGTACACGATGACTTTTCTGCCGCCTGTTAGGCGGTCCATGTCGATGCGGTGGCGTGCGCCTTTGAACAAGAGGTCAAAGCCGGTGTGCACCAAACCTTCTTTGTGCATGCGCTGGCCTACACCCGCTTCGTCCAGCAGGTCCATGGTCACTTGCTCCAGCACGCCCGCTCGGATGCGAGAGAGCACGTAGTCGGGGCTTTGGCGTTCGACGACAACGGCGTCGATGCCGGCCTTGAAAAGCAATTGGCCCAGCAGCAAGCCAGAGGGGCCGCCGCCGACGATGGCGACTTGGGTGCGGGTGGTGGACATGGGAGGACTCGCGTGTGATTTAAGTAAAGGTATGAGCTTAGACTTTGGTGCCCCAGGGGCGATCCCGTGCACAAAGACTTTGTGCGATGATTCGATGAGTTGTGCGAATATCGCGCAAATTGATTTGGATGAGATCGCAACATGACCATCGCCAAAGCAGATTACATCGAAGGATTGGCCAAAGGCCTGTCGGTCCTGGAGGCTTTTGATACCGAGCGCCAGCGCCTGAACGCCACCATGGCCGCACAGCGCACGGGCATCACACGGGCGGCGGCGCGGCGGCATTTGCTGACGCTGGCCGAGCTGGGTTATTTGGTGAGTGATGGCCGTTATTACTGGTTGTCCGCAAGGGTGCTGCGCCTGGCGGGCAGTTACATGGCCACATCCCGCTTGCCACGCACATTGCAGCCCACGCTCAACCGCTTGGCTGCTCAGACGCAGGCGGCTTTCAGCGCCGTGGTTTTGGATGACGATGAGTGCGTGATCGTGGCCCGCAGCGCTGGTGTGGCCGAGCCGGTGCGTCACTTGGCTTATGGCTTGCATTTGGGGGCAAGATTGCCGGCACACGCCACCTCCACCGGGCGGGTGCTGCTGGCCAACTTGCCCCAAGCCGATTTCACCTCCTGGCTCAAGGGTCGTGAGCTGGCCCGCATCACGCCGCAGACCGAAGTGGAGGCAGCCCCGTTCAAAGCCCTGATTGCGCAGGTGCGCCAAACCGACCACTGCCTGGCGCGCGATGCGCACGAGCTGGGTATTCACGCCTTGGCGGTGCCGCTGCGCAATATGCAGGGCGAGACTTTGGCTGCGCTCAATGTGGTGGGCACCTCAGAGCAGTTGACTGACGCGGCTGTCCAGCGCCAATGGCTACCGCTTTTGCAGGAGGCTGCTCGGGCCTTGCGCCCCTTGTTGTGAGGGGTTCAGACGCCGAGGTGTTGCGCCAACACGCTGGTGTCGTTCAGCAGGGTTGTTGATGAGCCTTCGAACACCACCTGGCCTTTGACCAGGATGATGTTGCGGTCGGCGATCTGGGTGACATGTTTCCAGTTTTTGTCGACGATGATCGAGCTGATGCCACTTTCCTTGATCAGGCTGCAGATGCGCCAGATGTCGCGGGCGATCAGCGGGGCCAGGCCTTCGGTGGCTTCGTCGAGGATGAGCACGTCGGGGTTGGTCATCAAGGCACGGCCAATGGTCAGCATTTGTTGCTCGCCACCCGACAGTTGCTGGCCGCCGTGGCCCAAGCGTTCTTTCAGGCGCGGAAAAGTCTCCAGCACACGCTCATAGGTCCACTCGCGCTGGCCCGCGCCGCTGGAGGCCCCTGCGCTGGTTTTGCTGGCACGGGCGGCCATCACCAGGTTTTCTTTCACGCTCAGGTTGCCAAAAATGCCGCGTCCTTCGGGCACATAGGCGATGCCCATTTGGGCCACTTCAAACGTGGGGCGCCCATTCATGCGCTGACCCTTGATGGCCACCGTGCCCGAGCGCGGGGGCACGATGTTCATGAGGGTTTTGAGCAGGGTGCTTTTGCCCATGCCGTTGCGGCCCATGAGGCCAATGGTCTCGCCACGGCCGACAGAAAAGTTCACGCCGCGCAGGATGTGGCTGGCGCCGTAATAGGTGTTCAGCTCCTGGGCCTGGATCAACAAATCGCTCATTTCAATGCGCCTCGCCCAAAGTTTCTGCCGATTCTTCGCCAAGGTAGGCCGCTTGCACAGTCGCATCGGCCCGCACCGCTGCAGGTGTGTTGCTGGCAATCACCTGCCCGTTGACCATCACCGTCAGGTGGTCGGCCAAGGTGAACACGGCGTCCATGTCGTGTTCCACCAGCAAAATCGCGTGCTCATTTTTGAGGCGCAGCAGCAGTTGCACCATGCGTTCGGCCTCGGCCTGGCCCATGCCGGCCAGCGGTTCGTCCAGCAACAAGACCTGCGGATCTGTGGCCAAAGTCATGGCGATTTCCAGTTGGCGTTGTTCACCGTGGCTGGTGGCCCCGGCTTGTGCGTGGCGGCGGTCTTGCAGCCCAGCCAGCTCGATGGCGCGTTCGGCCCCTTGGTTCACGCTCTTGATGCTGGCTGCGGCCATGAGCCAGCCCAGCGGGTTGAAGGGTGAGGGCTGCGCACGCGACTGCGCGGCCAGGCGCACGTTGTCCCAGACCGTGAAAGTGCTGAAGATGTTGGTCTTTTGGTAACTGCGGCCCAAGCCGTGGCGAGAGATTTTTTCGGGCGTCCAGCCGGTGATGATGCGCTTGCCCAAAGTGATGCTGCCGCTGGTGGGCAGCAAGTCACCCGAGAGCAAATTGGCCAGCGTGGACTTGCCCGCGCCATTGGGACCGATGACGGCGTGGATGTGGCCCAGCCACAGATCGAGCGACACATCGTTGACAGCTGACAAGCCACCAAAGCGCTTGGTCAAGCCACGGGCGGACATCAAGACTTGGCGATCAGTCATGGCCCGACCCCTTGGTCGCTTGGCCACCGAAAGCTTTGTTGATCAGGCCCAAAATGCCTTTGGGCGCAAAAACGATCAGGGCCACGATGAACAGTCCCATCCACATCTGCCAGTGCTTACCGGTTTTGAAGCTGCCCACCTCGGGCAAGTCTTTGAAAACATGCAGCAAATACTCAAAGCTGAAGGCGCCCACAATGGCCCCCGCAAAATTGCCCATGCCACCCAAAATCACCATCATGATGGCGTGAGCACTCATGTGAAAACCCATGAGTTCGGGGTTCACAAAGCCGCTTTGCGCGGCCCACAGGTAGCCGGCCAAACCCGCCAAGGCCCCTGCCAGCGTGAAGGCGGACAATTTGTGCCTGAAAGTGCCAAAGCCCAAAGCGCGCATGCGGTGCTCGTTCACGCGGATGCCCGACAGCACCCGCCCAAAAGGGCTCCACAGCAGGCGGCGCAAAAAGGCGTAAACGCCCACCAGGCAGGCGAGGGTGAAGAAGTAAAACACCTTTTTGTTTTCCAGGTCGATCAGCACGGCATCGGGTTTGAAGTTGATGAACAAACCGTCCGAGCCGCCCAGCGCTTTGTTGTCAAAGAACAGGAAAAACACCATTTGGGCAAATGCCATGGTGACCATGATGAAGTAGATGCCTTGCGTGCGCACCACCAAAAAGCCGATGACCAGCGCTGCCAGCGCCGAGCCACCGACGGCCAGTGGCAAGCTGGTGTACAGGCTCACCGGCGTGTCTTGTGGCGTCAAGAAAGCCAGCGCATAACCGGCGATGCCGAAATAGGCCGCGTGGCCCAACGAGACCAGGCCGGTCACGCCTTGCAAAAGGTCCAGGCTCATCGCGAGGATGGCCAGGATCATCATGCGGTTGACCATGTCGATGTAGAAGTTTGCGCCGACAAAGGGGAAGGCGATCAAGGCCACAAGGCCCAGCACAAGCAGCAGTTGCACGCTGCGCGGCAGGATTTCCAGATGGGTTTGGGGTGCGCTCATGGCGATCTCACTGTTTGAAAAGGCCTTCGGGCTTGTACAAAAGCACCGCGGCCATGAGCACATACACCAGCATGCTTGAAACCTGGGGCAGCAGGACTTTCCCAAAGGTGTCCACCAAGCCCACCAACAAGGCCGCAATCAAGGCGCCACGCACCGAGCCGATGCCGCCAATGACCACCACCACAAAGCACATGATCAGAACCTGCGAGCCCATGTTCGGGTACACGCTGGAAATGGGCGCAGCGATCATGCCGGCAATGGACGCCAGGCCCACGCCCAGCGCGAAGACCACGGCGTGGATCCGGCCGATGTTCACACCCAGCGCTTCGGTCATTTCGTGGTTGAAGGCACCAGCGCGGATCTTCATGCCCAGGCGAGTTTGGGAGATCAAGAGGTACAGGCCCAGCGCCAGCAACAGGCAGACGCCCGACATGAACAGGCGGTACACCGGATAAGACAGCGTGTCGGTCAGCGCAACCGACGCCGACAGGGCTTCGGGAATTTGCACCCCGTGCACATCGTCACCCCAGATCATGGAGCGCATTTCTTCAAAGACATAAATCAGACCAAAGGTGAGCAGCACCTGGTCCAGGTGGTCGCGGTGGTAGAAATGTTTGAACAGCAGTTTTTCGAGCAACAGGCCAAACACCACCGACAGCACCGTGCCCAAGATGATGGCCAGCGTGAAGCTGCCCAGCATGCTCGTGAGGGACCAGGCCAGAAAAGCGCCCAGCATGTAGAAGCTGCCATGGGCCAAGTTGACCACGCCCATGATGCCGAAGATCAGCGTCAGGCCAGCAGCCAGCATGAACAGCAGAAGCCCGTACTGGACACTGTTGAGCAACTGGATCAAGAAATTAACAAAGTCCATCGGTGGGTCACCAATCCGGTTCAAACGAAAAAGCCAAGTCCCAAGGGCACGAGGCCAAACGGCAGGGGAAAAGGGCAGTCAGCAAAGGGCAGGTCAGTTTAACGGCAGCTTGCGCTTGGCCTTTGCCGAGTCGTCCTTGTGGGGTCTCCGGATGGCGGCCAGTGTTGGCTGATGTGGCTTGCATAGCTTGGTCTGGGCTGTAGATGGCTGATGTCGGCATGCCTTTGTATTTATGTCATCCCGAACCAGTCCCAGGATCCATTGCGCACTGTTGGTGTTGCCAAAGAACAGCGCTGCAAACCGACCCTCGGGTCTTCCCAGGGATGACCCATCAGGGGCTGTGTTGACCCTCCAACCTCACCGGGCCCACTCAAGTGGCCGGCCAAGGGACAGCCCAAGCTGAAGGCCAAGCCTTGCATTTGTGTGAGTTCACAGGCGCAGTTCCAGATAGACCCGGCCGTTTTCAAGCTTGACGGGCCAGGATTTCACCGGCTCGGTGGCGGGACCGCAGCTGACAGAGCCATCCCGCAGGTCAAACAGGGCTTGGTGGAATGGACATTCCACGTTGTGGCCTTCCACAAAGCCATCACACAGTTTGGCGTTGCCGTGGGTGCACAGGTTGTTGATGGCGTACACGCCCTCTTCGAGTTTGAAGAGGGCAATGTCCTGGCCTTCGGGGGTCACGGCGATGCCAGCACCTTCAAACAAATCGGCCTCGGCGGCCACGTCAATCCACGATGTCATTGGGCTCACGGTCAGATGGGGTAAATGATGGAGTTGGGGATCATCTCGCTGTCGAACACGCACAGGCGCTCGGCGAACTTGAGCCCCTCAGGCGTCTGCACGATGGTGTCGATGTAGCGGCCCACATTGAACACGGTGCTTTCTTTATCGAACTTGGTGCGAAACACCGCGTAGTTGGCTTCGGTGTGAATACGGCCTTCTTCGACCTTGCGCAGCACCGGCGTACCCACCACATGCCGCTGGTAGTAGGGGTCATGAAAGAGTGTCTCTTGGATCCCATAAACACGGTCTTTGAGCATGCCCTTGCTGGTGAAAGACAGTGTGCACAGCGGAAAGCCCCGCTCAAAATTTTCACGCGGCTGCAATTTGTAAACGCAAGCCTCAGTGAAAAATTCGGGCCACCGGTCCCAGTCACCGCTGTCCACGGCGTCGGCGTAATCGGCGTAAAGCTGTTGAATGTCGAACCAAGTTTGCAGGTCCATCAGGGTTTTGGCCATCGTCAGTCCTCCATCACTTTGCGCCAGTATTGGTACATGCCACGGATCAGGGCTTCGGTCACCATGTGGTCCGCCCCGCCCACATCGCGGCCGCCCATCTCCACCAGCATGCGGTGCTCGGGTTTGGTCTCGAAAGCTTGTTGTGACAACTCGATCACCTCGCCGTCGTCAGCGGAGACAAAGCCTGCAGGCCCAAACAGGTTGGCCTGCCGCAAACGGCGCTCGGTCATCTCGGGCGTGTCGTCTGCGAAGCCAAAGTGCGTCCAGACAAAGTCGAACGCACCATGGCCATCGGGCTGGATGTGGCGAGTGGACACGCTGTTGACCTGTTGCTGAAAAATCACACTGGGGAACAGCGTCATCATCACTGCCGTGGGCATTTGCTCGCCCAGTTGCCACCAAGCCTCGGGCACGATGTCCAAAAAGCTGGGGTCGTTGAGCTGCATGTTTTCTTTGAAAGTGCTCACTTGGGTGACCTGGGAGGTGTCTCCGCTGGTCTGGCCGGCGGTACCGCGTGTGGAAACCATGGCCCCGTGCCTTTGGTGCGCGTCCGTGCGCAGCTCTGACTTGTTGTCCGCGCGCCAAAGGCCGAAGGTGACAAACCAGGTGTGCAGCAGACCAGGGTGGTAGGGGTCTTTGATGTTTTCCTGCATCAGTTTCCAGTTGCCCGGGATGCGCTGTCGGTTGTAGCCCAGGATTTTCAACTCTCGACCGCTGAACAGGCGGTCAAAGTAGGGGAGGATGGTGGGGCCAAGAAAGGCTTCGAGCGACTCCACTTGGTGGTCAAACGAGGCAAACACCACGCCGCCTCGGGTGGCTACTTTGAGTGAAGTCAGGCTGTGGTCCTTGGGGTCAAAGTCTGCGGGCATGCCGCCATTGACTTTGCCATCCTGACGCACGCCTCGCCGGAAAGGGACGCCTTGCAATTGGCCGTCCAGCGCGTAGCTCCATTGGTGATAGGGGCAGACCAGCTCTTTTTTGTTGCCATGGCGCTCGCGGCAAAAAGCCATACCACGGTGCGCGCAGACGTTCTCAACCACGTGAATTTGGCCATCCAAGCCGCGCGTCATGATGACCGAGCGTTCGCCAATCGCGCTGCGTTTGAAGTCACCCGGCTTGGGAATCTCGGCCGCCAGCCCGACATAGTTCCAGTGGGCTTTGTAAAAAAAGCGTTCCAGCTCTTTTTTGTGGATGTCTTGGTTGGCATAGAGGGCAAAGGGGACGCGGCTCGTGCCTTGCATTTCCCAGTGGATGGGGTGTTCTTGCATGTCGACTCCTGATCAAACTTGATCCAGATCATGCGTAAAATAAAAAAATTAGTAAACCGGATTATTTGTATAGTCAATATTTGAAATGCGAATAACAAAGGAAATTGCCAGATGGACATTTCCAAACTGGACCTGAACTTGCTGGTGGTCTTGCACCATTTGCTGTTGAAAAAACGGGTTTCGGCGGTGGCTCAATTGTTGGGCATGAGCCAGCCTGCCGTCAGCAGCGCTTTGGGGCGTTTGCGCGCCACTTTGGGCGATGATCTTTTTTTGCGCACGCAAGGGGGCATGGCGCCCACGCCCTATGCCTTGCAATTGGCTGAACCCGTGGCGATGGCCTTGGATGGATTGCAGCAAGCCTTGAATGTGCGTGCAGCCTTTGATCCTGAAAAGAGCAAGCGCAGTTTCACCATCGCCATGACCGATGTGGGTGAACTGTATTTTTTACCTGTGTTGTTGGATGCCTTGACACGCTCAGCCCCGGGCGTGACCTTGCAAGTGGTCAGTGTGACCCAAGCATCGCTCAAAGAGGACATGGCCACTGGCCGCATCGATCTGGCCATGGGCTTGCTCCCGCAATTGCAGGCAGGGTTTTTTCAACGCGCTTTGTTTCGGCAGAAATACATTTGTTTGATGCGCAAGGGTCACCCGCTGGCGGGCAAAAACAAGCTGAATTTGGCTGCATTCACCGCCGCCGAACACGTGCGCGTGGTCGCCACAGGCACGGGTCACGGTCGGGTCGATGTGGCTTTGGCGCAGCAAAAATTGCACCGGCACTTTCGCCTGACGGTTCAGCATTACGTGGCACTGGGCGACGTGCTGAGCCATTCCGATTTGATTGCCACAGTGCCTGAACGGTTTGCTGACCGGACCTTGGGGCCGTTCGCCCTCGTCAAACGAGAACTACCGGTGGCCGTGGACGAGAGTGCGATCCACCAGTTCTGGCACAGCCGCTTGCACCGTGATCCGGGTCACCAGTGGTTGCGGCAGTTCATTTGGGTGCTGTTTGGCGATGGCCAGACGCCGGACGAAGAAAAACCCATTTGACGGCTGTTCCGCCTGAGAGGCAGAGCCCGTCAAATGGCTTGGCTTTTGCGGGGTTTAAATCCAGCAAGCGCGCAGGGAGATCCCCGTGGGCGCGGGTGGCCTCACATGCGGCAGCCCGCGCCGGAATCGGCCAAGGCCTTGGCGGCGAT
This sequence comes from Comamonadaceae bacterium, assembly GCA_027485235.1. Classification (GTDB taxonomy): domain Bacteria; phylum Pseudomonadota; class Gammaproteobacteria; order Burkholderiales; family Burkholderiaceae_C; genus Limnohabitans_A. The sequence continues at coordinate 555,339 of JAIXRJ010000046.1, read as the reverse complement.
GCCAATGACTTTGTTCTCTTTGTTGGAGACTTCGCGCAGGTAGATGTCTTGCACCGGGTTGTGCGACTTGCTCATGGTCCACTTGCCACGCGGGCTGTCGATCACGGCCACTTCCATGGCTTTGATCATCTCGGCTTTTTTGCTGAAATCGCCCTTGACCGCGTTGGCGCCTTGCACCAACAGCAAGCCGGTGTCGTAGCCTTGCACGGCGTACACATCGGGTTGCATCTTGAAAGTCTTGGCGAAGTTCAGTCGGAACTCGTTGTTGCGCTTCGTTTCGATGCCGTCACCGTAGTGAAGTGTCGACAGCACGCCATCGGCGGCTGGGCCCGCTGCGTCCAGCACGCCTTCGGTTAAAAAGCCCGAACCGTACAGTGGAATCTTGCCCTTGAGGCCTGCAGCGGCGTAGTCGCGTAAGAACTTGGCCGCGCCACCGCCGGCAAAAAAACAAGCCACGGCGTCGGGTTTGATGGCCGCTATTTCGGTCAACAGCGCTTGGAACTCGACGTTGGGGAAAGGCAAGCCCAACTCTTTGACGATGGTGCCGCCCGCTTTGGTGTAACTCTCTTTGAAACCCTCAAAGGCTTCGTCGCCTGCAGCGTATTTCCAACTGATCCAGACCGCCTTTTTGTGACCGCGCTTGACCATGACTTCGCCCAGTGCCAAGGTGGGCTGGCTGTTGGAAAAGCTGGTGCGGAACACGTTGGGGGCGCACTGGGAGCGGGTGGCGATGTGTACACCTGCGTTGGGGATCAGGTTGATCACGCCGCTGTCGCGAGCGACTTTGTGGATGCCCATTTGCACGCCCGAGTGGATGGTGCCGATCAGTACGTCGACCTTGTCGCGTTGCACCAATTTGTTGGCGTTCTCGATGGCTTTGGACGGCTCGGACTCGTCATCCACCTTGAACCATTCGATTTCACGGCCCCCCAGTTTGCCGCCTTGCTCGTTGATGGCCATGCGCACGCCGTTTTCGATGGTGAAGCCCATTTGGGCAAAAGTCCCTGTGTAAGGCAACATCAGGCCGACCCGGATTTTTCCGGTCTGGGCCTGAGCGCTTTGGGGCAGCAGCAAGCCGCTGGAGGTCGCGCCCACCAGGGCAGCGCCTTGGCTGAGGAGTTGGCGGCGGGATGTCAATGGGCTCATGAAGGTCTCCAGGTCATTCTTTTGAAGGGGTTTGCGGGCACTCACCCGGTGCACGCTGTTCAAGCATAGCGGAGGAAAACAAAGAACTGGCTGGATTATGTTGCGAAAGGGACACCAGCAAGCCTTGGTGAATTCCCGAGTACCGGCGTGGCAGGTGCGGGAAAAAGCGCTGTTTCGCTGGTGGCGCCCGAAGGAATTTGGCCTGTCCGACAGGAATCGAACCTGTGACCCACAGCTTAGAAGGCTGTTGCTCTATCCAACTGAGCTACGGACAGTTGTAAAAACAAAAAAGGCCCGAAAGGGCCTTAGATGTTCAGTGCCCACGTGGGTCTTGAAAGATGGTCGGAGCGGCGGGATTCGAACTCGCGACCCTCTGCTCCCAAAGCAGATGCGCTACCAGGCTGCGCTACGCTCCGACTGCCACTATTTTAACCAGCAAATGACCTTTTCTGAGTGAGAGGGCAAAAAACATTCAGCGTTTTTTGTATTGCGATGCACCGAACAAGGCCTTGGTGGCTTTGTCGTCCAGCAGGGGCTTGCGGGCATCGGCCAGAACCAAAACGGCTTTTTGCACGGCAGGACGGGCAGCGATGCGGTCAAACCAGGCTTTCAGCAAAGGGTAGTCCGCCCAGTCGATGCCCTGGTTTTGCCAGCTGCGCAGCCAAGGGAATATGGCCATGTCGGCCACGCTGTACGCGTCGCCGGCGATCCAGTCGTGATTTTGCAGCTGTTTGTTCATGACGCCATACAAACGCTTGGCTTCGTTGGTGTAGCGATGGATGCCGTACTCGATCTTCTCAGGCGCGTAAATTCGAAAATGGTGGGCTTGACCCAGCATGGGGCCAACGCCGCCCATTTGGAACATCAGCCACTGCAGGACATCGAACTTGGCGCGGTCAGTTTGCGGTAAAAATTTGCCGGTTTTGCTCGCCAAATACAACAAGATGGCGCCCGACTCAAACAAGGCGATCGCTTGGCCATCCGGGCCATCCGAGTCCACCAAGGCTGGAATTTTGTTGTTGGGGCTGATTTTGAGGAATTTGGGCTTGAATTGGTCACCCGTGCCGATGTTGACGGCGTGAACCTTGTAAGGCAGGCCGCACTCCTCGAGCATGATGTGAATTTTGTGGCCGTTGGGTGTGGGCCAGGTGTACAAATCGATCATGGGGGCTTCTTTCCGTTGGATTCATCGTTGCACGCATCATGAAAAACGGCCTGCTGCCAATTCGTGCAGCAGGCCGTGGGTGACAAGCGCTGAGCGTTTCAGCTGCCTCGTGTGATGGGCATGGCCACTTCGCCAGGCATGGCCAGGTGTTTGGCCAATTCCAGTTTGGCCAGCGAGTTGCGGTGCACCTCGTCAGGACCATCGGCCAAGCGCAGCGTGCGCTGGTGGGCATAGGCATAGGCCAGCGGGAAGTCTTGCGACACACCGCCACCGCCATGGGCCTGAATGGCCCAGTCGATGATTTGGCAGGCCATATTGGGCGCCACGATTTTGATCATGGCGATCTCGGCCTTGGCGATCTTGTTGCCCACGGTGTCCATCATGGATGCGGCTTTGAGGGTCAACAAGCGGGCTTGCTCGATCATGCAACGCGACTCGGCGATGCGCTCTTGCCACACGGTTTGGCGAGCCACTTCGCGGCCAAAGGCCACACGCTCGTTCAGGCGCTTGCACATCAACTCGAGCGCGCGCTCAGCGATGCCGATGGTGCGCATGCAGTGGTGAATGCGGCCAGGGCCCAAGCGGCCTTGGGCAATCTCGAAGCCACGGCCTTCGCCCAGCAGCAAATTGGCGGCTGGTACGCGCACGTTTTTGAGCACCACTTCCATATGGCCATGCGGCGCATCGTCGTAGCCGAACACAGACAGGGCTCGGACCACGGTGACGCCAGGGCTGTTGGCTGGCACCACAACCATGGACTGCTGCTCGTGACGGCCCGCGTCGGGGTTGGTCTTGCCCATGACGATGTACACCGCGCAGCGTGGGTCACCCGCGCCAGACGACCACCACTTGCGGCCATTGATGACGTAATCGTTGCCATCGCGGCGAATGTCGCATTCGATGTTGGTCGCGTCAGACGAGGCCACATCCGGTTCGGTCATCAAGAAAGCCGAGCGGATTTCGCCCTTGAGCAGGGGTTCCAACCATTCGTCTTTGAGGGCTTCGCTGGCATAGCGTTCCAAGGTTTCCATGTTGCCCGTGTCAGGGGCCGAGCAGTTGAAGACTTCGGCCGCAAAAGGCACGCGGCCCATGATTTCGCAAAGCGGTGCGTACTCGAGGTTGGACAGGCCTTGTGGCGCGCGTGTCGACTTGGGCAGGAACAGGTTCCACAGTCCTGCGGCTTGCGCTTTGGGTTTGAGCTCCTCGACGATTTTGGTCGGCACCCAGGCATTGCCTTTGGCACGGTTTTCGGCGATCTCGTCGAAGAAACGGGCTTCGTTGGGGTAAATGTGTTCGTTCATGAAGGCCAGCAAACGGGCCTGCATGTCTTTGACCTTGGGGGAGTATTCAAAATCCACGGTCTGTCTCCTTGAAGTGAGGGGGGTTGTGAAGAAAAACGAAGGGTCAGGCTTTGCAGGCGAATTCCCAGGCCAGTTCGGCCATGGGGCGCGCGCCTGCGCCAGAGGTTTTGGCTTGATCGCTGGAAGCTGTGCCGTCTTCCACGCGCTTGGCAATGCCTTGCAGAATGGCCGCGATCCTGAACATGTTGTAGGCCAGGTAGAAGTTCCAATCCTTGGCCAGTGCCTCAGGGGTGGTGAAGCCGGTGCGTTCGCAATAGCGACGGATGTAATCGGTTTCTGAAGGAATGCCCAAATCCGCCAAGTCCAGCCCACCAATGCCGCGGAAGGTGCCGGGCTTGATGTGCCAGGCCATGCAGTGGTAGCTGAAGTCGGCCAGGGGATGGCCCAATGTGGAGAGTTCCCAGTCGAGGACGGCCAATACCCGTGGTTCCGAAGGGTGGAACATCAGGTTGTCCAGGCGGTAGTCGCCGTGCACGATGCCTACCAGAGATTCGTCTTTGGCGCTGTCCGGAATGTTGTTCGGCAGCCACGCGATCAATTGGTCCATCTCGGGGATGGGCTGGGTGATGGACGCTGCGTATTGCTTGCTCCAGCGGCCGATTTGGCGCTCGATGTAGTTGCCGGGTTTGCCATAGCTGACCAGGCCTTGCTTGGCAAAGTCGACTTTGTGCAGCGCCGCCAGCACGCGGTTCATTTCATCGTAGATGGCACCGCGCTCAGTGGCCAAGAAACCGGGCAGGGATTGGTCCCACAGCACACGGCCTTGCACAAACTCCATCACATAAAAGGCGCGACCGATGATGGACTCGTCGTCACACAGCACATGCATTTGGGCCACGGGCACATCGGTGCCGTACAGGCCTTGCATCACGGCAAACTCGCGTTCGATGGCGTGCGCCGAGGGCAGCAGTTTGGCCACGGGGCCGGGCTTGGCCCGCATCACGTATTGACGCGATGGCGAGATGAGTTTGTAGGTGGGGTTGGATTGGCCGCCCTTGAACATTTCCACGCTCAAGGGGCCTGCAAAGCCGGGCAGCTTGGCAGCCAGCCAGGCCTCCAAAGCTGGGATGTCGAAGGCGTGGGATCCCGTGACAGGCCGGGTTCCCACGAAATGATCAAAAGCACTCATGGGGCAACCGTTTCCGCCGCTTTCAGCGGTGATAAAAAAGATGGGCGGTTCAGTGATCCGCGTTCACGATGGCCAGCAAGCCTTCGCGGTCCAGCACCACCAGGCCACCCGGCTCGATGCGGATGATGTGCTCGCGTTCCATTTGCTTGAGCTCCTGGTTGACGCGCTGACGCGAAGCACCCAACAGCTGCGCCAGTTCCTCTTGCGCCAGTTGCAAACTGATGCGAATGGCTTTCGCATCTGACAAGCTGGGCGTGCCGTAACTGCGCACCAAGTGGTTGAGTTGCTTGGCCAAGCGCGCACGCAGGGGCAAAGTGTTGAGGTCTTCCACCAAGCCGTAGAGTTGGCGAATGCGACGTGACTGCAATCGCAGCATGGCTTCGGAAAACTCCACGTGCTGCGACAGAATTTTTTTGAAGTCGGCCTTGGCCACGTTCAAGGTGGTGGTCTCGCCATGCGCGTAGCAGTCGTGCGTGCGCCGGTCTCCGTCGAAGATCGACACATCGCCGAACCATATGCCTGGCTCCACATAGGTCAAGGTGATTTGCTTGCCCGACACCGAAGTCGAGCTCACACGCACCGCACCCTTGGCGCAGGCGATCCACTGCTCGGGGGGGTCTCCCCGCGCAGCGAGCATGTCGCCGTCCTTGAATCGTTTGACGTAAGCGCATCGAAGTATGTCGTGCCGAAGTGATGGTGAAAGGGTCGAAAACCAGCGACCGTTGTTGATCGCTTCTCTTTCTTCCATTGTCAGAATGGGTTCGTCCATGGGCTGTCTTTTCAGTGACTGGTGAGGGGGTTTTTGTCGCCTGGGGGACCAGACGTCTTAGTCGTATTGCGGTGTTTGCTTGTTTAAAAACGCAGCGATGCCAATGCCTGCATTGCTGTGGTGCAGGTTCTTGACGAAGTGGTCTCGCTCTTGGGCCAGATGGGCGTGGAGGGTGTTGCTGTCCGCATCGCTCAGCAGTTCCTTGATGCTGCTCAAGGCATTGGGCGCGCGTGCATTGATTTGTTCGGCGAGTTCCAGTGCTTTGAGCTTGGCCTGACCTGCTTCGGCCAAGCGGTTGACCACGCCCAACTGTTGCAGGCGCTCTGCGCCGATGCGCTCACCGCACAGGAGCAATTCTGTGGCCAGTTGGCGAGGCACTGCACGCGACAGGCTCCAGCTTCCGCCCCCGTCGGGCGATAAAGCAATCGAGCTGTAGGCCATCACGAACACGCTGTTGCGCGCAGCCACGATCATGTCGCAAGCCAGTGCCAGTGAGAAACCGGCACCTGCCGCGGGGCCTTCCACGGCTGCGATCACAGGCTTGGGGAAGGTGCGGATGGCTTCGATCCAGTTGTGCAGGCCTTCGATGCTTTGCGCCTGATGTTCGGGCGGCAGTTGCCGATTGTTTTGCAAACGCTGCAAATTGCCGCCTGCGCTGAAGATACCGTTGGCCCCGGTGATCACCACACTGCGCACATCAGGGTTCGATTCGGCCACGCTCAGCGCTTCCACGCCTGCGGCATACATCTCGGGGCCGAGGGCGTTGCGAAACTCCGGGTTGCTGAGGGTCAGGACCAGGGTCCGGGCTTCGCTGGTGCTGAGCAGTTGGGCGGTCATATTTGTCAATCAGTTGGGGACAGAGCTGAAGATCTGTCCCGCAAAGTCATTCAGATGGGGACAGAGCTGAAGATCTGTCCCGCAAAGTCATTCAGATGGGGACAGAGCTAAAGACCTGTTCCGCAAAGTCATTATTCTTCCGTGTGCATCAAGGACAGGCCGATCGCACCGCGGCGGCGTAACCAAGGACTGGGGCGATAACGGGGGTCACCATAAACCGTTTGCAAGTTGAACAGCACTTCCAGGATGCTGTCGGGACCCAAGCGGTTGCCCATGGCCAAGGGGCCCATGGGGTAGGCCAGGCCCAAGGTGACGGCGATTTCCAGATCTTGTGGGCTGCAGATGCGTTGCTGGCACATGTCGGACGCGATGTTGACGATGGAGGCCACCACGCGTTGCGTGACAAAACCCCCGCTGTCGCGGATGACCGAGACGGCTTTGCCGTCTCTGGCAAACAAGGCATGGGCCGCATCGCGCATGTCGATGCGCGTGGCCGGGTTGGTGGCCAGCACGCGGCGCTGGGTGGCAGCGTCCTCAAACAGCATGTCGATGCCCACGGTGCGGGCCGGGTCCAGGCGTTCGACCACGGCCACGGTGGTAATGTCAAAGCCCAGTGGAGCGACGAGCGTCAGCGCATCGGGAGAGGGCGATGCACCGGTTTCGATCTTGGCGCCCAGGTCTTTGAGCAGTTGCAACAGTGCCATGCGGCGGGCTGCGCGAGGCGAGACCCACACGGGCGGGATGCTGTCCACCACAGGCACCGGTGGCTCGGCGGGCACTTGCGCTGCGCCATCCACATATTTGTAAAAGCCTTCGCCCACTTTTTTACCAACCACACCCCCCGCCAAGCGCTGGGCGGTGATGACGTTGGGGCGGTAGCGTGGCTCTTCGTAATACTGGTGGTAGATCGCTTCGATGACGTGGTGCGATACATCCAGGGCCGTCAGGTCAAACAGCTCGAAGGGACCGAGTTTGAAGCCCACCTGATCGCGCAGGATGCGGTCGATGGTGGCGAAATCGGCAATGCCTTCGCTCACAATGCGCAGCGCCTCGGTACCATAACCGCGACCCGCATGGTTGACGATGAAACCCGGCGTGTCTTGTGCTTGAACGGGTGTGTGGCCCATTTGGCGTGCAAACTCGGTCAGGCGTTGGCACACCGCGGGATCTGTTTTGAGACCCGCAATCACCTCGACCACCTTCATCAGCGGCACGGGGTTGAAGAAGTGGTAGCCGGCAAACTGGGCTGGCCGTTGCAAGGCGGCGGCAATGGCCGTGACCGAGAGCGAGGAAGTGTTGGTCACCAGCACAACGCTGGGTGAAAGCACTTTTTCCAAATCGGTGAACAGGCTTTTCTTGATGTCGAGCTTTTCGACGATGGCTTCGACCACCAACTCGCAATCGGCCAGGTCTTGCAGGCTGCTGGCGCCCAGCAGGCGACTTTTGTGAGCTGCGACGGCTTCAGCGTTCAGGCGGCCTTTGTCCTGCAACTTGTCCCATTGCTGGAATACCGCATCGCGGGCTTTTTGAATGGCTTCGGGCTGGGTGTCATACAGCCAAACTTGGCTGCCTGCTTGCACGGCGATTTGGGCGATGCCCCGGCCCATGGCGCCGGCGCCGATGACGGCGATTTTGGAGAAAGCGAGGGTCATTCAAAACATTTCAGAGTCAAGTGGTGCAGCTGATCCTGTCAGCGGCGAGTCAATCAACATTATCGCCGCGCTCAGGTTTCACACGGACAAGGACCACTCGGTATCGGTCAGGATTCCGGCGGTCATCAAGACGACCGTACCGATCACCACCTCAGCGCCGGACTTGCAAGGCGCCGGGGTTGACGATGTTGGTGGGTGTGCCCTTGATGAAATTCACCACATTGTCAAAGGCCGCGCCAAAATACAACTCGTAGCTGTCCTTTTCAACATAACCTATGTGGGGCGTGCAAATGCAGTTTTCCAAACGCATCAAGGCCGAGCCTTGCAAAATGGGCTCAGACTCGAAAACATCGATGGCCGCAAGGCCGGGACGACCCCGGTTCAACCCACCGATGAGCGCATTGGACTCCAAAAGTTCTGCCCGTGAAGTGTTCACAAACAAAGCGGTGGGTTTCATGCGGCTCAAGTCCTCTGACGTCACGATGCCCTTGGTGCTCTCGTTCAGTCGCAAGTGAATGGTCAACACGTCTGAAGCTTCAAAGAACGCTTCACGGCTTGTGGCGGCTTCAAAGCCGTCCTGGGCTGCGCGTACACGAGATTCTTCACTGCCCCAAACCAGGATGTTCATGCCAAAGGCTTTGCCATAGCCGGCCACCATTTGACCGATCTTGCCGTAGCCCCAAATGCCCAGGGTTTTACCTCTGAGCACGATGCCCAAACCAAAATTGGGTGGCATGGCGCTGGATTTGAGCCCCGACTGTTGCCATGCCCCGTGTTTGAGGTTGCTGATGTATTGCGGCAAGCGGCGCGAGGCTGCCAGGATCAAGGCCCAGGTCAATTCGGCTGGCGCAACGGGGGAACCCACGCCTTCGGCCACGGCCACGCCACGCTCGGTACAAGCAGCAACATCGATGTGGCCGCCAACCTTGCCTGTTTGGGCAATCAATTTGAGTTTGGGCAATTTCTCAATCAAAGCCCGGTTGATTTCGGTGCGTTCGCGGTTGAGCACGATCACATCGGCATCCTTGAGCCGAACCGAGAGTTGGCCCAAGCCCTTGACCGTGTTGGTGTAGACCTTGGCGGGGAATTGTTCGAGTTTGGCTGCGCAGTCCAATTTGCGGACAGCATCCTGATAGTCGTCGAGGATCACAATGTTCATGCCTCCATTGTGCCTTGGTGAGAGGCGCTGGAGGATGGCGCCTGCTTGCAAACTGTTCTGTTCTCAAGCCGAGGCCGCCCCTGCCTTGTCCTTGACTGAATTTCAGTCGGAGCGTGGTCTTGAAAACAAGAGATCAATGAACTGACAGCGCGGATTCCAGTGCGACCAAGCGGTCCAGCTCAGCACAGACGTCGGCCATTCGACCTGAAATCACCATGCGTCCTGCACAACCCGGACGTGGGCCATTCTCCGCAACGCGCACAACCCTCAGCGTTGGAGCCGTCAAGTGGCCTTGCATGGTCATGGTTGTTGCCGCCTTCGGTGAGCATGGAAGGTGCCGGCCAGTCCAAACCGGGTGGATACGGCCGGATGGCCTTGAGCGAGGGGCGGTGACTGAACGGTTGAACGAGGTCAGTCCTTGGATCAGACTTGAAAGAGCAAGCAGAGCGATTCCCATGTGAAACCTTTCAAAAGCATGGAGGTTGGACACAGGCAGGATTGCTGAAAAAACCGATTGCATCAGGGCTGTTGGTTTGAACCTTCAGCGCCCGCCACCTGATGCAATGGGCATGTCAAAAAGGGTGGCCTTACATCAGCAAGGTGTTGCGAATCAAACCCACGGCCAAGCCTTCGATGTCGAAAGGCTCTTCGGGGTTGACCAAGATGGTTTTGTAGTCCGGGTTTTCGGGCAGCAACTCAATGCCTTGCGCTGTTTTGCGCAAGCGCTTGACCGTGACTTCATCGCCCAGACGGGCCACCACGATCTGTCCGTTGCGCACGTCTTTGGTGGATTTGACCGCCAACAGGTCACCATCCATGATGCCTGCATCGCGCATGGACATGCCGCGCACCCGCAGCAGGTAGTCGGGTTGCTCGCTGAACAAGGTGCTCTCGACCTGGTAGGTCCGGTCCACATGCTCTTGGGCGAGAATGGGCGAGCCCGCCGCGACACGGCCGACCAAAGGCAAACTCAATTGGCCCAAGCCAGGCAGGGTGAGGCTGAACAGATCGGACGGTGCCCGCAGGCTGCTGCGTGAACTGCCTTTGAGGCGAATGCCGCGCGAGGTGCCGCTGACCAATTCGATGGCGCCTTTGCGGGCCAGCGCTTTGAGGTGCTCTTCAGCAGCGTTGGCCGACTTGAAGCCCAGCACGCTGGCGATTTCTGCACGCGTGGGTGGCGCGCCGGTGTTGGCGATGGTGTTCTGGATGAGTTCCAGGATTTCCTGCTGCCGTGCGGTGAGTTTGGGACTGTCAGTCATGTCGTCTTCCGTGAGAAGTCAGATGAAACTGTTTTTTCATCCAGTGACTGTATTTTTAACCAGTTTTTAAGGCTGTGCAAGTGGTTTCTGTGAAAAAAACTCAGAAAGTGGTGGTTTTGGGGACAGGCGGCACCATCGCAGGCACCGCCGCCAACGCCTTTGAGCAGGTGGTTTACACCGCAGCGCAGCTGGGTGTGGATCAACTGACGGCGGCCGTGCCGGGTTTGGATGCCGTCTTGGGGGGCCGTCAGCTGGTGGTGGAGCAAGTGGCCCAATTGGACAGCAAGGACATGGACCACGCCACTTGGCAACGCTTGACACACCGTTGCGCGCATTGGCTGGCGCAAGAGGATGTTGGCGCCTTGGTGATCACCCATGGGACCGACACCCTCGAAGAAACCGCCTGGTTTTTGCAATCGGTGTTGCAGCCTTGCAAGCCATTGGTGATGGTGTGCGCCATGCGACCAGCCAGTTCGAGCGAGGCCGATGGCCCGCAGAACTTGCGCGATGCTTTGCTTGTCAGTGCCCAGCCTTTGGCCACAGGTGTTTGCGTGGTCTGCGCGGGCGTGATCCACAGCGCCCGCTTTGTACAAAAGGTTCACCCGTACCGGCTGGATGCTTTCAGCTCCGGCGATGCAGGGCCCTTGGGGTGGATGCAGAGCGGGCAGGTGCAGTGGTCAACCGTCTATGACCGCAGTGCCTTGCAGATGCCCGCGCTGGCCAAGCAAGTCATGTCATCCGATGCCCGTCTGTGGCCAGTGGTTGAAGTGGTCTTCAGCCACGCAGGTGCTGGTCGCCGCGTGGTGGATGCTTTGGTGCAAGCGGGTGTATCGGGCCTGGTGGTGGCAGGCTCCGGCAATGGCACGGTGCACCACGCGGTGGAGGCGGCTTTGAAAGAGGCCGAACAAGCAGGTGTTCGGGTGCGGCTCAGCACGCGTTGCCAAGAGGGGCAAATGGTGGGCAAGAGCCGTCTTTGGCCCGATATGGAGGGTTTGAGTCCTTTAAAAGCCCGCATCAGTTTGATGTTGGAGTTGCTGGTCGAGTCCGGAGTCTGAAGTGGGGTGGGCGTCATTGAAAAAGCCCGGAAGAACCGGGCTTTTTTGAACGGCGGAAACCCAAAACTCAGCCAGCCAGCGCAGCGAACGCCCGAGCGGTGATGTCTTCCACGCTGCCGGTGCCTTGAATGGCGCGGTACTTGGGGGCAGAAGAAGCGTCGGCCTTGGCCCAGCCCGAGTAGTAGTCCACCAAGGGGCGGGTCAGGTCGCTGTAGACCTGCAGGCGCTTTTTCACGGTTTCTTCCTGATCGTCGGCGCGCTGCACCAGGGGCTCGCCAGTCACATCGTCCACACCTGCCACTTGAGGAGGGTTGAATTTGACGTGGTAAGTGCGACCCGAGGCAGGGTGCGAGCGGCGGCCGCTCATGCGCTCAATGATGGCCTCGAAGGGCACGTCGATTTCGAGCACGTAATCGAGTTTGACGCCTGCTGCCTTCATGGCATCGGCTTGGGGGATGGTGCGGGGGAAGCCGTCAAACAGGAAGCCCATGGCGCAGTCGGCTTGGGCGATGCGCTCCTGGACCAAGTTGATGATCAGGTCGTCGCTGACGAGGCCGCCGGACTCCATGACGGCCTTGGCTTGCAGTCCCAGCGGAGTCCCTGCTTTGACCGCGGCGCGCAGCATGTCGCCGGTGGAGATTTGAGGGATGTTGTATTTCTGGCAAATGAAGGCGGCTTGTGTGCCCTTGCCGGCGCCGGGCGCGCCCAACAGTATCAGTCTCATGGGAAATCCTTATGTCTTGGAGTTATGGCGGTCAGGTGGACCCGACCTTTGTTCTTGAGAATATCACGCGATACTCCAAGCTGGCTTACACCGCCACAAGGGCTCGAACGCGTGCCAGATCTTCGGGTGTGTCGACGCCTGGTCCGGGCGCTTCTTGGGTGATGTGCACCGCGATCGGGTGGCCGTGCCACAGAGCCCGCAGTTGCTCCAATGACTCCATCGCTTCCAGGGGCGACGGTGGCAACTGGGGGAACTGGCGCAAAAATCCAGCCCTGTAGCCGTAAATGCCGACGTGCCGCAGAGGTGCCGGGCTGGGCAAGCCCTTGAAGCTGTCGCCAGACTGGCCATCACGCCACCAAGGAACAGGGGCACGGCTGAAGTACAGGGCCATTTGCCGTGCATCGAGCACGACCTTGACCACATTGGGGTTGGTGAACTCTTCCAATTCGACGATCGCGTGTGCGGCCGTGCTCATGCTGGCGTGTGGGCGTTGCGCCAGCAAGTCGGCCACGTCGTTGATGAGGCTTGGGTGGATCAATGGCTCGTCACCTTGAACGTTCACCACCAGCGCCTCGTCGGCCAGGCCCAGCAATTGGCAGGCCTCGGCCAGGCGGTCGCTGCCACTGACATGGTCCTGCCGGGTCAACAAGGCGTGGATGCCGTGTTCTTGGCAAGCCTGCACGATGCGTTGGTCATCGGCGGCCACCACCACTTGGCCGGCATGGGACAGCAGGGCGCGTTGGGCCACGCGCACCACCATGGGCAGGCCAGCGATGTCGGCCAGTGGTTTGTTGGGCAGGCGACTCGAGGCCATGCGTGCCGGAATCACCACGGTGAAACCCGAGGGCATGGGCGTTTGGGTCATCGTGCCAACTCAAAGAGGGGGACGTTCAGCGGCCAGCCGAGCGATTTCATCATCGCTCAAGGTGCGGGCTTCGTTTTCCAGCATGATCGGGATGCCCTGGCGCACGGGGTAGGCCAAGCGGGCGCTGCGAGACAGCAGCTCCTGGCGTTCGCGGTCAAAGTTCAGAGGGCCCTTGGTGACTGGGCAGACCAGCAGTTCAAGCATTTTGATGTCCATGTGCAGATGATAACGGCCCCTCGAGGGTGCGTTCACTGCCTTCGGGCGGACAGGTGTTTTTGCACCAACCCATCCAAAGCTGTCCAGAAAGCAGGTTCGGGTCTTAACTCCAAAGGCACGGCCAGTGCCTCGGGTTCATGGACCCACAGCTTGGCTGCATCTTTTTCGGTGCAAACCAGAACCCGACCTGTGCCCATGGCTTGCCAGTCCTTGTAATCGTGGTGGTCGGGCAGGGCCAGCGTTGTGCCAAGTTGCAAGCCCGCCCGCCGAAGCATCTCGAAAAAAGCTTGGGGTCTGGCCAGACCGGCCACTGCGTCAAGGATTTGGTTTTGCAAACTGAGCAGTGGGATCTGTAAACCCTTTTGCGTGAGAGCGTGCTCGGCCAGTTGGCGAGGTGCCTGAAAACCGCCCGCCACAGCCGAGCGACCGGTATGAACCAAAAGGTCCACCGGTCGGGGCCAGGCCTCGCGCAGGGGGCCTGCAGGCAACAGCCAGCCGTTGCCTTGACCACGGTCGTCCATGACGCAAATTTCGATGTCGCGCGCCAAGGCCAGGTGTTGCAGACCGTCGTCGCAAACGATGATCTGGACCTGAGGATGTGCCTTGAGCAACTGTTCCCCGGCTTGCGCTCGCAAAGCCCCCACCCAAACGGGGACGCCCGTGCTGCGCAGGATCAACAAGGGCTCGTCGCCGACATCGTTGGGGTGGCTGTCGGCGTGCACAGCTCGGACATCCCGTGTCTTTCGACCGTGACCGCGAGAGACCACGCCCACCCGAAGACCTTGGGCCATCAGGTGTTTCACCAAGGCCATGGTCATGGGCGTCTTGCCAGCGCCCCCCGCCACCACATTGCCCACCACCACCACCAGCGCCGGCAGCCGATGTGTGGGGGATATCTTCCAACGGTAGCTCAGGCGCCGCACAGCCATCAGGGCACCATAAATGCTGGCCAGGGGTCGCAGAGCCATCGCCACCGCGCCACGTTTCGTCCAGACCTCGGGCAGGCGCTGGTGCAGCCATGTGAACAGTTGCATGCAGGTTCAGGAGCCAGGGGACTCGGTGGATTGGGTCGCAAAGGTGATCTGTGACAGGCCACTGCGACGTGCAGCTTCCATGGCGTTGACCACCGATTGGTGGCTGGCCTGGGCATCGGCGTTGATCACCAAGCTGACTTCTTTCGAAGCCAGGGGCGTCAAAACGGCTGTCAGTGCACCCACCGAGTTGCCGCCGACAGGGGATTTGTTGATCGCATATTGGCCTTGAGCGCTCACACTCAAAATAATTTGTTTTGGGCGTTCGGTTTGCTTTTCGGCATCGGCTGTCGGCAAAGTCAGATTGATTTCGGTCAGCCGAGACCAACTGGTGGTCAGCATCAAAAAGATCACCACCACCAACAGCACGTCGATGAAGGCAATCAGGTTGATTTCGGGTTCCGGCGTAGACCGGTTTTTTTTGAAATTCACAGGCGACTCGTTCAGCTGCGGATCTTGGCCAGGTGGCGTGCAAAGCGTTCGGCCGACACTTCCAGTGCCAGCAGGTGACGGTCAGCGACGCCACGAAAATAGCGCCAGAACATCAAGGCCGGTATGGCCACGATCAGACCGAATGCCGTGTTGTACAGCGCAATCGAGATGCCGTGGGCCAATTGGGCAGGTTGGCTGCCAGAGGCATTGGTCGCCGCAAAAATTTCAATCATGCCCACCACGGTGCCCAGCAAGCCCAGCAAGGGCGCGACAGAGGCGATGGTGGCCAACGCTGGCAAAAAACGCTCCAAATGGTGTGCCGCGATGCGCCCCGACATTTCCATGCTGGACTTGACTTCATCGTCACTGGCTTGCGGATTTTTTTGCAGGCAACGCAGACCGCTGGCCAGGACAGGCCCCAACAGGCCATTGTTTTCAAGTTTGACCAGGCTGTCTTCACTGGCAAAGCCGCGGCGGGCGGCGTCCATGGCTTGCTCCATGATCTTGGGCGGCATGATTTTGTGGGTTCGCAACTGAAACAAACGTTCCATGATCAGCGCCAGGGCCAGGATGGAGCACACAATCAAAGGCCAAATGGGCCAACCTGCGGCTTGAATGATGGACAACAAAACGATTCCTTCCTGAAGAATAACGGTCTCAATCGTTTGAGATTATGGACGAACGACAAGTTCACATTTTGGATGGACATGAAGCGTCCTGGCCGCGTTGTTTTTCTGTGGATAACTTTGTGAAGAACTCGCTTGATGGAACCAATTGAATACTTGGGTTTCTTTCAAAATCTTCGGGTTTTTTCGGATGGACGAAAAATAATTCAATAAAATCAACAGCTTGCATTTTTTGCGTGATTCATGCAACACCAGCCGATGCCCGGGCCACCTTGCGCCGCACTTGTGGAGTACTTCCTCAGGTGCTGGCCTGTTTTGGTGGGCACAATGCACTGAAAATGGAACTGAAATCAACACTGATGGCTAATTTTGACGATTTAAAACCCCGTGCATGGACCGTGTCCGCCTTGTGCCGAGCTGTGGCTGACAGTTTGGAGGCCCGGTTCAATCCGGTCACGGTGCGTGGCGAGTTGACTGGCTTTTCACGCGCGGCCAGCGGGCATTGCTATTTCTCGATCAAGGACGAAGCGGGCCAGATCCGTTGCGCCATGTTCCGGCGTGCCGCCAGTTTGATGGACTTTGCTCCACGCGACGGTGAACTGGTCGAGGTGCGGGGCCGTTTGGGGGTGTACGAGGCCCGGGGCGACTTGCAGTTGATCGTCGAATCCATGGAACGGGCCGGGCAAGGCGCGCTGTTTGAGCAGTTTTTGCGCCTCAAGGCCCAGCTCGAAGCCGAGGGCTTGTTTGACCCCGCTCACAAACGCGCTTTGCCCGCCCAGCCCCGCGCCATTGGGGTGGTCACATCTTTGGGCGCAGCCGCTTGGCACGACGTGGTGACCGCCTTGCAGCGGCGCGTGCCGCACATCCCGGTGCTCATGGCCCCAGCCTTGGTGCAGGGCGCTGGCGCTGCGGCCACGCTGGTGCAGGCTTTGCAAAGCATCTACACCCTCACCGCCGAGGACAACCCGCTGTGTCCGCCCGTGGACGTGATCTTGTTGGTGCGCGGTGGTGGCTCGATGGAGGACCTGTGGTCCTTCAACGACGAAAACCTGGCCAGGGTGATCGCCCAAAGTCCGGTGCCGCTGATTTGCGGCGTGGGCCATGAGACCGATTTCACCATCGCCGATTTTGTGGCCGATGTGCGTGCCCCAACGCCTACGGCGGCGGCGGAGATGGCCGCGACCGACCGGGGTGTGGGCCTTGAAGCACTGTCGGTCCTTGAGCAACGCTTGGGGCGGGGTTTGCTGCGACAGCAAGACCGCCAAGCGCAACGCCTGGACGCTGTGGCAGCCCGTTTGGGTGTGGGTTTGGTCCGTCAGCAAGAGCGACAGAGCCAACGCCTGAATGCCATCGCGAACCGCTTGAGCCGTCCCCAAGCATTGTTGGGTCAGCACAGCCAGTGGCTGGACCGTCTGGGCAGTCGTTTGCAGACAGGGGTGCGCAGTCAATTCATGGCGCAGGGCCACCCATTGGCGCGCTTGAGCGATCGTTTGGGGTTCAACCGGGCTCAGCAGGTGCCGCAACGCGCCCAGCGTCTGGAGCGGGCCGCTCTGCGTTTGTCGTCGGTGGACCCGCACCGGGTGCTTGAGCGCGGGTATGCCTGGCTCAGTGACCACCAGGGTCAGGCGCTGACCCATGCAGGCCAGTTTCAACCCGGGCAAAGCGTTCAGGCCACTTTGTCTGATGGCGTGGTGCCTTTGGTCGTGAAACCTTAGGAAGGCAGCGCGTTCGGACGCACCGCAAACGCGGCAGTGACCCTGAATACGGTAAGGGGCCTCGCGCTCCCCTAAAATGCATTGACTATTTTTTTAACCTGCAACAACCAAAGGACCCCTCATGGAACACACCTTGCCCGCACTGCCTTACGCGATCGACGCTTTGGCCCCTCATTACAGCCAGGAAACCTTGGAGTTTCACCACGGCAAGCACCACAATGCTTATGTGGTGAACCTGAACAACCTGCAAAAAGGCACTGAATTCGAGAGCATGTCCCTCGAAGAGATCATCAAGAAGTCCAGCGGCGGCGTCTACAACAACTCGGCCCAGATTTGGAACCACACCTTCTTCTGGAACTGCATGAAGCCCAACGGCGGCGGCGAGCCTGCAGGCGCGTTGGCCACAGCCATCAACGCCAAGTTCGGCAGCTACGCCGCTTTCAAAGAAGCCTTCGTCAAGAGCGCCGTGGGCAACTTCGGCTCCGGCTGGACATGGCTGGTCAAAAAAGCCGACGGTTCGGTCGACATCGTCAACATGGGCGCCGCCGGCACCCCGCTGACCACGGGCGACACCGCCTTGTTGACTGTGGACGTGTGGGAGCACGCTTATTACATCGATTACCGCAACATGCGCCCCAAGTTCGTGGAGACTTTCCTCAGCAACTTGGTGAACTGGTCGTTCGCCGAGAAGAACTTCGGCTGATCGAGGTTTTCTCCAAGTCAAAAAGCCCGCTGTGCGGGCCTTTTGCTTTTTGACGCCTGTGGGACGATTCGCTGCGGTGTTTCAAAGAGCGAGCGTCAGCGAATCATCATCCCACCATCGGCCACCACGGTCTGACCCGTCACGTATTGGGCTGCCGGGCTGGCCAAAAACACTGCGATTCCACCAATGTCATCGGGCTCGCCCATGCGGCGCAGCGGCGTCTCGTTGTTGTACTTGGCGCTGAGCACCGGGTCTTCGTGCAGCGCCTTGGCAAAGTCGGTCTTGATCAAGCCTGGGGCAATGCAGTTGACGCGGATGTTGTCCGGGCCCCATTCCACCGCCAGGTTGCGCGCCAGTTGCATGTCGGCCGCTTTGGACAGGTTGTAAGCCCCAATGACCGAAGAGCCGTGCAGCCCGCCAATCGACGACACGATCACGATGGCCCCGTCTTTTTGGGCCTTCATGTCGGGGTAGACCAGGTTGCACAACCAGGCGTTCGACAGCACGTTGTTGCGCATGACCTTGTCGAACACCTCGTCACTCATGCCCGTGGCCGGACCGTAATATGGGTTGGTGGCCGCATTGCACACCAAAATGTCGATCACCCCCCAGGTCTGACGGGTTTGCGCGATGAGGTTTTGCAGCTGCTCTTTGCTGGAGATGCTGGCCGCAATCGCCATGGCTTCGCCGCCGGCGGCTTGGATCTCTTTGACCACCACTTCGCAGGCGTCTTGCTTGCGGCTGGACACCACCACTTGGGCGCCTTGTGCGGCCAACTGGTGCGCAATCGACCGGCCGATGCCACGGCTGGAGCCGGTGACCACGGCGACTTTGCCTTTGAGATTGAACAGCGACATGAAACGGTCTCCTTGTTGGAATGTCTGGCAGTCTGCCTGTGCGCGGTCCCCGTGTCTGTCTTGCGGGTGTCAGCTGGGTGGGGGGGTGTTTCTGGTGGTGGCCCTTTGTTTTGATTGATCCGGCCTTTTGACGTCTCACCAAAATGCCAAGTGGGTGTCTTGCTGTGGGGGCAGTAAACCGTGCGCGAAACGAGCGTTGGTGTGGGAGCAGCACCCCGTGCGCGATGCCTTGCAAAACGCAAACATTCAAATCGCGCGCAGGGCGCAACTCCTACAAAACGCTTCCACTCCAGGTCTTAAGTCAGGCAAGTCTGAGCCACAATGCTGGCCATGGAACAAGTTGATGCAGTTGTGATCGGGGCCGGCGTGGTTGGGCTGGCTGTGGGGCGGGCGCTCGCGCTTTCGGGCCGCGAGGTGCTGGTGCTCGAATCGGAAAACGCCATCGGGACGGGCACCAGTTCGCGCAACAGCGAGGTCATCCACGCGGGCATTTATTACCCTGCTGGCTCGTTCAAGGCGCGGCTGTGTGTGCAAGGCAAACAAATGCTCTACGCCTATTGCGCCGAGCGCGGCGTGGCCCACCAGCGGCTGGGCAAGCTGATCGTGGCCACAACGCCTGAGCAAGTGCTGGCGCTGGACGGCATCATGGCCAAGGCCGCCGCCAACGGCGTGCACGATTTGCAAAAACTCACGGCGGCGCAGGCCCAGGCGCTGGAGCCCGCGCTGGCTTGCGAAGCGGCGTTGCTCTCGCCCAGCACCGGGGTGATTGATAGCCACAGTTACATGCTCGCCTTGCAAGGCGACATGGAAAACGCAGGCGGTTTGCTGGCGCTGGTCTCGCCCGTGCAGCACATCGGCGTGCGGCAGGGCACCGCCACGCACCCAATTCGGGTGACCACGCAAGACGGCACCGAGCTGGCGTGCAAAGTGTTGGTCAATGCTGCTGGGCTGAGCGCCGTGGCGCTGGCCGAGCGCATGGACGGGCTGGACAAAAGCGGGTTACCCCAAGCCCATTACGCCAAGGGCAACTACTTCACGCTGGCAGGCAAGGCCCCGTTTTCGCGACTGATTTACCCCGTGCCCGAAAAAGCCGGTTTGGGCGTGCACCTCACGCTCGATCTGGGTGGGCAAGCCAAGTTCGGCCCAGACGTGCAGTGGGTCGAAGACCCCAATGACCTGCAGGTCGATCCGCGTCGGGGCGATGCCTTTTATGCCGAGGTGCGCAAGTATTGGCCGGGATTGGCCGATGGCGCTTTGCAGGCGGGTTATGCGGGCATGCGCCCCAAGATCAACGCCCCGCACGAAGCAGCAGCCGACTTCATGCTTCAGGGGCCGGCCGAACATGGCGTGCCGGGTCTGGTGAACCTGTTGGGCATCGAGTCGCCGGGCTTGACGAGTTCGCTGGCGATGGCGGACGAGGTTTGTGCCAGGCTGGGTTGACGCCGATGGCCCCCCTCATGGCTTGATGGGCTCCCTGCGGTCGGTTCCTTGGGGATCCTCGCTGAACGCAAGGCCATGCGAAAACTTTCTCCGACCCAGGCTTTTTTGGCGCCATTGTTCAATACAAGAAGACCTTTTCCCCGAAAATGGACACACACGCGCTGCGTTGCAGTGACACCAGTCCATGAACACCGTTGTTTATCCAGGCAAGCCTGACATCCGGGAAATCCACATATGAATTGGCATCAGACACACGCCTTGGTGACGGGGGGGACACGCGGTATTGGCCGTGCCCTGGTGGATCTCTTGGTAGAAAAGGGTGCTGCAGTCACGGCCACTGGGCGAAGCCGCGCCAGCGTGGACCAAGCCCGCCAAGCTTGCCCCAAAGTCAATTGGAGGGTCTTGGACCAGTCAGATGAAAACCAACGGGCCGAAATGGTGGCGCGTTTGCAGGGCCAGGGGGTCAACCTGCTGATTCACAACGCGGGTGTTCAGCAATTGCATGACTTCACCCAAGAGAGTGACACCTTGCATTTCGGTACCGAACTGGAGACTGCCATCAATTTTGTCGGCCCCGTCGAGTTGACCCGGGGCATGCTGCCGCTCATGCGTGCCCAGGCGAATGCCCGGGTGGTTTTTGTCACCTCGGGTCTGGCGCTGGCCCCCAAGCGCAGCAGCCCGGTTTACTGCGCCAACAAAGCAGGTTTGCGTTCCTTCGCCAAATCTCTCCGCGCCCAGTTGCGCCATGCCAAATGGCCGATTGGCGTCACAGAAGCTTTGCCTCCGCTGGTGGACACCGACATGACCCGTGGGCGGGGACGCGGCAAGATCAGTCCCCAGGCTGCGGCAAGTCAGATCCTGCGGGGCATTGAGTCTGGCAAGTCGGAGATTTACGTGGGGGCGTCCGCCTTGCTGCGGGTGATCAGCCGCATCAGTCCTGCTTTGGCTGAGGCCATCATGATCAAGCGCTAGGCCTTTATGCCCACTTCGCCTTCCATCCTTCAGCGCTTGTTCCAAGGGGTCGAAACCGCGCTTTTGCGCCATGGCACAGAGCCCAGAACCATTCTTTTTTTGGCGCTTTTTTCGGTGTTGGATGGCTTCTTGCCCATGTTGCCTGCAGAAATGTTTGTGCTGGCCTTGTGCATTCTTCAGCCGCAAAAAGGCAAACGCATTGTGCTGGTGTTTGCACTGGCTTCTGCATTGAGTGCCTTTTTATTGGCCTTGGGCATGGGGACGCTGACGGCGTCTGCCGATTCGCTGAGCCAAAAGCTGATGGGGTCACAAGGGCCGCAAGTCTTGGCCACGCTGCGGGACTGGGGGCCGGTCAGCATGGTGTTTTTCTCGGTTTTTCCAGACTCTCCGCGTTCCTCCATCGCGCTGTTCGCCTTGAGCGGCGTATCGGCTGAGTCGATCGGCGCGATGGTGTTCATCGGCAAACTGATGCTTTACGCTGTGCTGCTGTTTTTGATCCATCACTTGCCCTCCAGGGTTGGACGATGGCGGGGTGCAGGGCCATTCTGGGTGAGGTGGTTGCAGCGCCGCGCGAGCCGTTTCGTGGCCTATTGCCGCCGAATCCGTTGGCGAGCATGGTGCTTGAACCAAAGGATGGCACCTGCACAAGGAAGCTGATGATGCGCATTCCCTCTTTTTTATTCGCCTTGTTTTCAATGCTCACGGTCTCCAGCTTGGCCGCCCCTTCCTCTGGGGTCAGCAGCACGTCGATTGACGCCAACGGAGAAAAGGTCGTCATGACGGATCAGGTCTTGACGGAAGGGCGCATCGTTCGACGGTTTGAACGGGGCGCATCTTTGTTGTACCAAAGCCAAGTCAGGGCCACGCGTGACGGTTTTGTGATAGAGGTGACTGCCGGGCACCCTGCACAGCTGGGAGCCGTCAGCATTGAAAAGGGCATTTTGACTGCCAAAGATCCTCAAGGAAAACTGCTGTGGACAGAGGCCCTGAAGTCGCCCTTGTGTTTGCCCGAGTTGACCGCTGAATTCGTTCGCGCCCATTGGAACGACTTGAAGGTGGGTGCGCCCGCCGTGGCGTGCGTGGTGCCGATCCTGAAAGCCAAGAAAGTAGCGCCAGTCAAGTTCGTGAGACTGCCAGATGCTGAAAGCGGTGCCCGGATCGTGGAGTTGTTGCCCGGCAGCTTTGGCATGCGGTTTTTTTTGAGCCCCACCCAATTGACCTTTAGCGCCGACGGTGCGCGGCTCCTTGGACAGACCGGGCAGTTTGAAGCCACCAAAGACCCCGCTGGCAGCCCCAGCTATTTGAAGGGCGTTGGTGTGGTGACCGTTTCCCGCGAGGCTTGGGTCTGGAGCAAGGACCGATTTCGCGGCGCAAGCCAGGCACCATGAGCGAATTCGCCAGTTTGGCCATGGTGCGTGTACTCGAGCGCGGCTTGTCTGAGCTGGGCATGCGATCCCACCGGATTCACAACAAGGATGTCCCCGAAACACCTGGGGAGGCAACCGTCGCCCTGGATGTCAAGCGCGCACTTTTGGCGCACGCCATCCGTGAAGGAGGCGTGACATGCTTGGTACGGCTCGGGCGTGGGGTCCACCATTTTTCGGACGAGCCGACGCACCGTGCCATGACCTCTGCGTCCACGCCGATTGAGCTTTTGCAACGCTGGCAAAGGTTGGAAAAGTACATTCACTCTTTGCACAGGGTGGAAGTCTTAGAGGGCAGTGAAAACCACCTGAGTGTGGCGCATCGGTCCAAATGCGCTGGCATGGAACCTGACTTGGCTGAAAGTTTGGTCGTGGTGGGCGTTCTGGCTGGTTTGCTCGAAGCCATGGGCGCTGTGGACGTGACGGTGCACAGAGGGGCAATACCTGTGTACCCCCAACTTCTTGAGCAAGATGCGGCTGAACCGGTATGGCTTGACCCAAAATCAGCGTGGGTTTTCAGGTGGTCAGCTGTTCAGAAAAAACCGGAAAGTTGGGCAGATTCAACCCCCTCCAATTTGTTTGATGCGGGTGATTGGCCCCTCGTGGCCAAACAAGTGGGCAATGCCTGCGTCAAAGATTTGATGTCGACACCCACCTTGTCAGGGGTGGCACACCGACTGGCAAGCTCGCCCCGTTCATTGCAACGCCGCCTTTCTGAGGCGGGACTGAGTTACAGCCAGCTGCTGGGTGAGGCCAGAAGACGCATGGCGGCTTGGCGCCTGTTGACAAGCCCAGCGAGTCTTTCAGAAGTTGGCTTCTTCAGCGGCTACGCCGACCAAGCGCATTTCACCCGAGACTTTCGAAAGCGTGTGGGATTGACACCGGCCCAGTACCGAAAGGAATTCGCCACAGGTCGATAGGCTTGGCACTTTGGGCTCAGCGCACGTCGAAGGTCCTCAGCGGGCTTTATCGCTTGTGGGACAGCGCAGGGTGTCAGGGCGCACCTATCATGGCCCGCATGCATCCTTTTGACGAAGCCATTGACCTGCACGCCTCAGCACCTCAGGACACACCCCACGCATTCACGGGCGCGACCCACCCGGCCTACGCCAACATGGTCGGGCCCTTTGGTGGCACCACGGCGGCGCAGTTGCTGCAGTCGGCCCTGTTGCACCCGGACCGATTGGGTGATCCCGTGGCCCTGACGGTCAATTTTGCGGCCCCGGTGGCCGATGGCGAGATCCGTTTTGTAGCGCGGCCCGTGCGCACCAACCGATCCACCCAGCATTGGATCATCGAAGCGCACCAAGCTGAAGGCGTGGTGGCCACCGCCACGGCGGTGTTTGCCGTGCGCCGCGAGACCTGGTCGGATGTCGAGGCGGAGATGCCTGCCGATGTGCCTGCGCCTGACGCCTTGACGCGCATGCCTGTCAAAGGCATGCCCGCCTGGCCGCAACGCTACGACATGCGTTTTGTCGAAGGCGCTTTTCCTGCTGCCTTCGATGAGCAAGAACAAGCCCATTCCCGTTCGACCCTGTGGGTGCGCGACGAGCCCGAGCGGGTGCTGGACTTCGCTTCTTTGGCCGCCTTGAGTGACAGCTTTTTTCCGCGCATTTACGTCCGCCGTCGCCGCCGGTCCATGATCGGCACGGTGTCATTGACCACGTACTTTCACGCCGACAGCGCCTTGCTGGTGCAAGTCGGCACACGCCATGTGCTGGGTGTGGCCAAGGCGCTGAATTACCGCCACGGCTACTTTGACCAGACTGGCGAGCTGTGGAGCCCCGAAGGGCAGTTGCTTGCGAGCACACACCAGTTGGTGTATTACAAGGACTGAGCGCGAGGGGCGGTTCACCGCAGGCTTCAAAAGCCTTGACATTCGCATTAAACGCATCTGCATTAATTCAATGGATGCCAAGCTGAGTTGGGATGAAACCAAAAGGCAAATCAACCTGTGCAAGCACAGTCTGGACGTTCCCTTGGCAGGTGTTGTCCTCGATTCACGCTGTGGGCTGGACATCCAAGTGGTTCGCGGCACCGAGTCGAGAACTTTGTCCATCTCGTATGCCATGGGATTTTTGGCTGTTTTGACGGTGGTGCACACGGCGCACGATGCATCGATCCGGGTCATCAGTTTCCGCCGTGCCAGCCGCGAAGAATGAGAGGCTTATCTTGTCTGGATCGAAAACGAATGCGATGAGCCGTCAAGACGTGATCACGGCTTTGAAGGCCAAAGATCGCGAAGCCCCTTATGTCTGGGACGGCCTAGACGAGGACGAACGCCCTGCGACGCCAGTTGAGTTGGCGCACGGTTTGGCACTTGCCCGCAAACGCGGCAGGCCTGCGGGCAGTGGCGTCAAGGAGCAGGTGGCCATCCGCCTGGACAAGGACATCTTGGAGGCCTTTCGCGCCCAAGGGCAGGGCTGGCAAACGCGCATCAACCAGGCTTTGAGGTGCTATCTGGCTGAACACCCAGCGCAGTCGTGAAGACTGAAGCAGGAAGCGTTGTGATCAACGTTTCATCTGTTGTAAAGCACTCGCCACTTCGGTCACCAAAGCGGGTCCCTTGTAGATGAGTCCGGTATAAATCTGCACCGCGTCGGCCCCGGCCTCGATTTTCGAGATCGCGTCGTGCCCGCTCAGGATGCCCCCCACGCCAATGATGGGGAAGTCTTTGCCCAAGGCCGCGCGCAGGCTGCGGATCACGCGGTTGCTGCCTTCGAGCACGGGCGAACCTGAAAGGCCACCCATTTCTTCGGCATGGGGCAGGCCGCTCACGGCATCGCGGGCCAAGGTGGTGTTGGTGGCGATGACGCCGTCCATGCCGTGTTTTTGCAGCGTGGCGGCGATCACGCCCACTTGGGTTTCGTCCAGATCGGGTGCGATTTTCAGGAACATGGGCACGCGGCGGCCATGCTCTGCAGCCAGTTCTGCGCGCCGCGCCACCAGGGCGCCCAGCAGGCCGTCGAGCGCTTCGTCACTTTGCAGGGCGCGCAGGTTCTTGGTGTTGGGGCTCGAGATGTTCACCGTCACGTAGTCGGCATGTGGGTACACACCGGCCAGGGCGATCAAATAGTCGTCGGTGGCGTTCTCCATGGGCGTGGCGGCGTTCTTGCCGATGTTCAGGCCCAGCAGGCGACCTTGCTGGCGGAACTTGGCGCGCTTGACGTTGGCGATGAAGGCGTCCAGCCCGTCGTTGTTAAAACCCAGGCGGTTGATCAGCGCGTTGGCTTCGGGCAGGCGGAACATCCGGGGTTTGGGGTTGCCGGCTTGCGCCTTAGGCGTGACGGTGCCGACTTCGACAAAACCAAAACCCATGGCGCCCAGACCGTCGATGCATCGGGCGTTTTTGTCCAGGCCTGCGGCCAGGCCGACGCGGTTGGGGAAATGCAGACCCGCCAGCGTGATGGGTTGCGCCACAAAGGGTTGGCGGTAAGCGCAGTCGAGCGGGGTGTTTTGGGTACGGGCCAGGCCTTCGATGGTCAGGTCGTGGGCCGCCTCGGGGTCCATCTTGAACAAAAAGGGTCGGGCGAAGGCATAAGGGATCAGGGACATTGGATAATTCCGGCCATCAAAGGCGTTGACAACAATTCACCCGATTGTCTCAAACCTCGGCGCACTTCATTTATTAGCCACACCCGACCCCATGACCCAAGACGAACTCAAAGCCCTGGTGGGCCAAGCCGCCCTGAAATACCTTGTTCCCGGCGAGATCGTTGGCGTAGGCACCGGCTCCACCGTCAACAAATTCATTGACGCCTTGGCCACGATGAAAGACCAGATCAAGGGCGCGGTGTCCAGCTCCGACGCCTCCACCCTGCGCCTGAAAGCCTTGGGCATCCCGGTGTTCGACAGCAACGAGGTCGAGCGCTTGTCGGTGTACATCGATGGCGCCGACGAAATCGACCACCAAGGCCACATGGTCAAGGGTGGCGGTGCAGCCCTGACCCGTGAAAAAATCGTGGCCGCCCAGTCCAAGCAGTTTGTTTGCATTGCCGACGAGAGCAAGCTGGTCGATGCTTTGGGGGCCTTTCCATTGCCGGTTGAAGTCATCCCCATGGCCACGGCCCGCGTGATGCGCCAGTTTGAGGCCATGGGCGGCAGTGCCGTGGTGCGCCT
Source organism: Comamonadaceae bacterium (assembly GCA_027485235.1). Lineage (GTDB taxonomy): Bacteria > Pseudomonadota > Gammaproteobacteria > Burkholderiales > Burkholderiaceae_C > Limnohabitans_A. The sequence continues at coordinate 528,683 of JAIXRJ010000046.1, read as the reverse complement.
TCAAGATGGCCAGCCTTTGGTGACCGACAACGGCCAGCACATTGTTGACGTGAAGGGCCTCAAAATCACCGACCCGGTGGCTTTCGAGACGCAAGTCAGTCAGTGGCCTGGTGTGGTCACGGTGGGGGTGTTTGCGCTGCAAAAAGCGCAAGTGTGTTTGTTGGGGACCTCTGCAGGCGTGAAGACCTTGAATTTCTGAGCGGTCGGCGCCCAACAGGCGGGTAAGTTGGACCGAAGAGTGGCCAGAAGAGAAGTTTGGGTGCTTCGGGGGCTGTGGCCTCGATCGGCGGCTGGAGAAACTGATCTCGTGGATCCGGTCGCTTCATGGTTTCAGGTCGCGTTTGCCCAGCCTTCGCGCGCAGGGCGCGGCTCCTGAACAGGTCTTGGCATGGGGTTTGTAGGCGCTGCACCCCGTGCGCGATATTCACAAACCGCACACGCGCGCGAGCGGGAAGCGGGAAGCGGCTTGCTAACCAAGATGCCCCTTGCGCCCTCAGTTCAAAACTTCAAGAGGGCAGAGCCACAGGTCAGCTGTTGGAGGCCAGCTGTTGGCGCAGCGCGGTTTTGAGCACTTTGCCGTAGTTGTTTTTGGGCAGACTGCCCACCACCTCGTAGCGTTTGGGTCGCTTGAAACGGGCGATTTCTTGCAAGCACAGCGCATCGAGTGCCGCCGTGTCGAGGGTGTGCCCGTCTTGCGGCACCACAAAGGCCACCACCACCTCGCCCCATTCGGCATCGGGTGCGCCCACCACGGCCACTTCGGCCACGCCCGGGGCGTGCAGCAGGACTTCTTCGATCTCGCGGGGGTAAATGTTGGAGCCGCCGCTGATGATCATGTCCTTGCTGCGGTCTTTCAGGGTCAAAAAGCCGTCGGCATCCAGAAAGCCCAGGTCACCGGTGAAGAGCCAACCTTTCTGGATGGCCTTGGCCGTGGCCTCAGGGTTGCGCCAGTAACCGGCCATCACGCTGTCACCTTGGATGAGCACTTCGCCAATTTTGCCCAGCGGTAAGTCGCGACCTTGTTCATCGGTCACGCGGATGTTCACCGGGGTTTGCGCCACGCCAATCGAAGCCAGTCGCTCCAGATGGCGAGGGTGCTGGGTGTCTTGCAAATGTTGGCGCGACAGAGCGGTGCCCACCATGGGGCTTTCGCCTTGTCCGTAAATCTGCACAAAGCGCGGGCCCATCACGCGCAGCGCCCGCTGGATGTCGGCTGCGTACATGGGCGCGCCGCCATAGACCACGGTTTTGAAGGCTCGGGCGCAAGCTTGTGCAGACAATCCCGCAGCGTGCGCATGGTCCACCAGTCGCTTGACGATGGTGGGCGCTGCAAACATGGACAGCGGCCCGACTTGCTGGCCCAAGCCAAACAACTCGGCCGGGTCAAATCCGCCCGAAGGCGGCACCATGTGCCGAGCGCCTGCCATCAGATGCGGGATGGCGTAGATGCCTGCACCGTGCGACATGGGGGCGGCGTAGGCGATGGTGTCTTGCGCGGTGATCGCATCCACATCGCAGAAATAAGCCAGGCCCATGGTGAGCAAGTTGCGGTGGGTGATCATGACGCCCTTGGGCCTGCCGGTGGTGCCGCTGGTGTAGAAGAGCCAGGCCAGATCATCGGCCGCGCGCTCGGTGATCGGCCTACCGGTCGGCGAAGTGGGCAGCTGCCACAGCGCATGGGCCTCGGCACTGTCCACATCGATCACGCGCTCCAAGCCGGTGAGCTTGTCGCCCGTCTCGCTGGTGATGTCGGCGGTGACAAAGGCCCAGCGCGCCTGCGCGTTGTCCATGATCCACTGGGCTTCGCGCACATGCAGTTTGGCGTTGATGGGCACGACAGCCAAGCCTGCCCACCAGGCGGCAAACACCACTTCCAAGTAGCGCACATGGTTGCGCATGAACAGCGCCACACGGTCGCCGGGCTGCAGGCCAGCAGCCTGAAACTGCGCCGCTAAGTGCTGACAGCGCCGCGCCCACAGCGCATGGGTGGCCACACATTGGGTGCCGCTGAAAATGGCTGAGCTTTCGGGGGCCATGCGGGCTTGGCGTTGCAGCAAGTGGGCGAGGTTCAAGTCAATGTCTCCGGCAAAAGTGCCGCTATTGTGGCTTCGACGGCATCGCACGATTTGTCGCCGGAGAGTCTTGCACACGGTTGGGACAATGAGCCCGGTTCCATCCCAAGGTGCAGCCTGCCGCTGCAAAGCCGCCTGAAGTTCTCAGGCATGCCGCAGCAGCAAACGCAGATCCGGGCCGATGCGGTCTGCCGTATGAAAGGCCAGCTTGACAGCGTCGCTGAGCACCGAGAGCGTGGGCAGATTGGCCATGCCTTGTCCCGAGCCCAGCAGCAGTGGGGCCATGTAGATGAGGTATTCGTCCACCAAGCCATCCCGGATGAAGGACCCGTTGAGCTTGTGCCCGGCTTCCACATGCAATTCGTTGATCTCACGCCTCGCCAAGTCACGCAGCATGGCCGCCAGATCGACCTTGCCGCCAGGGCCTGGCATGTCGATCACTTGGGCGCCAAGTGTGTTGAGTGCCGCACGTTTGTTCGCCTGTTCCGACTCGGTCGGGTCCGCGGCGGTGTAGATCCAGATCTGACGGGCTTGCTCGCCTGTGCCTTGAGTGTCCAGCAGTTTTGCCTTGAGCGGCATCTCCAGGCGACTGTCGACCACCACCAAGTGCGGCTGGCGGGGGGCGGCCAAGCCCCGCACGTTCAGCTGAGGGTCGTCTTCGAGGACGGTGCCAATGCCCGTCAGGATGGCGCAGGCGCGCGCGCGCCAGGCGTGGCCGTCAGCGCGCGCTTCGGGGCCAGTGATCCACTGGCTCTGGCCGTTTTGCAAGGCGGTTTGGCCGTCGAGCGAGGTGGCCATCTTCATGCGCACCCAAGGCAGGCCGCGTTCCATGCGGCTGAAAAAACCGATGTTCAGTTCATGGGCTTGAATCGCTTCGTGAGCGTTGGGGTCCAGCAAGGTGGTCTGCACGCCTGCTGCGGCCAAGCGCGCCAGGCCTTGGCCCGCCACTTGGGGGTTGGGGTCGGTGAGGGCGGCGACCACACGGCCAATGCCGGCCGAGGCGAGCGCATCGCAACACGGCCCCGTGCGGCCCAGGTGGGCACAGGGCTCCAGCGTGACCCAGGCGGTGGCACCCCTCACGCTTTGGCCGCGTTCAGTGGCATCGCGCAGAGCCATCACCTCGGCGTGCGGGCCACCAGCGCGTTGTGTCTGGCCTTGGCCCAGCAGGGTGCCGTCGGGCGCGGTGATGACGCAGCCCACACGCGGGTTGGGTGAGGTCAGCCACAGAGCCTGGCGAGCGAGTTCGAGCGCTGCCTGCATGGGAGGCTGGGCTGCACAGGAATTCAAAAGGGCGGAAGAGGTCACGGTCAGAAAATGAAAAAAGAGTCAGGGCAAGGATACGCCAACCCAAAGCGGCACGCTGGAACGGCTGCTGCGCAGCACCACGGGCTTGGACTTGCCGGCTGTGCCTGCCCGCGCAGCGCTTTGCCAATGCACGGTGACGGTGATGTCCACCAGGCCCAAACCGACTCGGGGCGCCAATTCCACTTGCCGCGTGAAGGTGATGCCTTGAGCGGTGGTGTTGTCATTCATCGGACAAACTGGACGCCGAGACAGGTGGCAATCCATGGCATCCAGCGCCAAACCGTGGGCCGTGGCGCGTTGGCGCGTGTCTGTCGCGGTTTGCAAGCCCTGCAAACCCATTTGAACTGCACCCATCATGCCGATGCCTAAGACCGCCGATGCGACCAAGGCCTCGATCAGGGCCAAACCTTTTTGTGGCGGCGTGCGCGGCGTCATGGCGTGCCTTCGCGCCAGCTGCCGTTGACGATTTGCACCTGGCTGGCATCCATGCCTTGCGGCCAAGGCAGCTGATAGGCTTTGCGGGCGTAGGGCTGAGCCGTCACGGCGTCGGCGTTGGACGCCTCTGGCCAAGCCGAGTTGATCAGGAGTTGGCCATCGATACGGCCTGCCTGCCAAGCGCGGGCTTTGTCGTCCTGGCATTGGGTATCGAGCACCACCGTGCCATGGATCTGAACGCCGCTGACCATGCTGGGGCAGCGGGGCGTGCAGGCGGCAGCAGAAAACACCACCAGCACAGGTGCATGCGATGTGCCCACGCTTTGGGCCCATGGCGCAGCGCTGTCGACCCAGTAGACCGAACGCGGCGGTTGGCTGGTGGCGTGCAGTCCTTGCCGCTCTTGGGCTTGTGACCAAGACCGCAGGTGCTCAGGCCCCACGCTGCCCAGCAACTGTTGCCAAGGCGTTTGGGCACAAGGCTTTGAGTTGCTGGTAACCAAAACCACGGGGGCGGTGCTGGCGAGGGCGGGCACCGGCAACCAGGTGGGCATGAACAGGTTTTGCCTGACCTCGGCCCGGCCGTTCTGGTCTGACAGAACGCTGCGGGCATGCAGTTCGGCCACATGGGGTGAACCCAACACATCTCGCACGACCACCACCTCGGCGCTGGCGACTTCTTGACCGGGCAGTGCGGGCACTTGCATGCGCACACATTGCCACTGCAAACCTTGCCGGTGGGACGGGCAGGGCGTTGAGGGCATGCTGTTCCAAAAATCGGCGGCCGTGGTGGTTTGCGCGCCGCGTTGAATTTCGGCTTGGGCCCAAGCCAGCGCCGCTTCTGCAGTCAGTCGGGCTTGTGTGGCCTGGAGGTCGGCTTGGCCAGCCAGCCGATCGATGAAGACACTTTGTACGCTGTAAAAACCCGCCAAGGCTGCCACCAGAACAAGACTGCTCACCACCATCAATGTGATGGCGCCTTGCTGTTGGGGATGGTGTTGGTGGGACACGCGGTCAGCAATAGGCCGGAGCTTGTGTGGCTGGCACGGCATTGCGCAGAGCCACGGTCTGCGTGCCTTGCCATTGCCGTGTGGTGTCGCCGGGCCATTCCGCGGTCAGGCGCACGGTGACCCAGCGTTGCCACATTCGGCCCTGTGCGGCACACTCCACCTGCCATTGGAGTTGTGTGATGTTCAGACTGCCGACATCGGTGATCGCAGTCCAGACTTCCGGTTCGCAGGCTGTTCGCGCCTTGATCTCGCCCTTGGTCAGACGAAAGCCCAAGCATTCGTTGTTGTCTTGCCGGCCATTGCGGTTGCGGTCGAAGCTGAAATGGATTCGGTCCGCACTCACCTTGAAGTCCTCTTCTCCATCGCAAAATACATCTTGGCAATGGTCGCTGACCCGCAGTTTCCAGGCGTCCTCTGTGGCTTGGGCTTGGCGCAGATCGCGGCCGATGGCGCTCAGGGCCGCTCGTAAATCGTGGTGAACGTGGCTGTCTTGCAGCAGCCACCGGTGCCCACGCAATTGGTGGGCCAGCATTTGCGAGCCGGCCGCCAGCACCAGCAGGCCCAAACCCAAGCCCACCATCAAGCCCACCAGGGTTTCACCGTTTTGGCTTCTCTGGCTCATGGTCGCCAGCATTTGGCCGCATCGGCTTGGAGGTCAGCACCGCTGGAAAAGACCACCAGCGCACTGTCCAACAATTGCAAGCGCATCGGGTTGCAGTCCGTGTCCTGCGCTTGATGGCCCAACGCGGTTGCCGTCAGGGTGTAGCCCTCGCTGCTGGCTGCGTCGATCGTGATGTGGTAGTGGCCCAGCGCAGACCGCTCGCTGGGCCAACCCAGGCTGCTGAGTTGCTCGGCATGCTGCAAGTGCTGCCCTCGCCAGCGGGCTTGTTCGAGCTGCACTTGCAGCAAGGCCTGGCGCGCGTCAGCCCGGCGCGCTTGGCGTTGCTGGCTGTTGAAGCTGGGAATCGCCAAAGCCGCAAGGATGCTCATCAACGCCAATGCAACCATCATCTCGCCCAAGGTCCAACCTGCTGTGTGCCGGGACGATGCGCATGGGGGTCGGTGCCGCGCTGGGGTATTCATCTTGTCTCTCTGCGAATTCTTGGTTTGATTATTTTGAATACTTGGGTATTCTTTGTAAAGGCAAGAATTGAACAAGGGAGCGGCGGCGATGAAATTTCGGACAAAGACCGCGGGTTTCACCTTGTTGGAGGCTTTGGTGGCCATGACGCTTTTGGCGGTGCTGGCCGGTCTGGCAGCCCCATCGATGGGGCGCATGCGGCAGCAGCACCGCATGCGAGCCCAGGCGGAAGACCTTTTCAACAGCTTGATGCTCGCCAGAGTGGAGGCCCTGCGCCGACAGAGCAGGGTCACGGTGTGCGCTAAAACCCCCAACGACCGCTGCGCTGCAGCCGGCCCTTGGTCGCAGGGCTGGCTGGTTTTTGTGGATGCCAATGCCAATGCACAGCTGGACCCTCAAGAAAAGCTGCTCCAAAAGCACGAGGCCTTGCCTGCAGGTTTGGCACTCGAAGGCAACAGTTTCGTCAGCCGCTACGTGTCATATGGCTTGGAGGGCCGCAGTCAAACGATCTCAGGCGCCTTTCAGGCGGGCACCCTGAGCCTGTGTCAACTGGGCACAAGCGAGGCGTGGCGCCTGGTCATCAATGCTTTGGGCAAGCCCAGGCTTGAAAAAGCCGAAGAGGGCTGCAACTGAGGACTTCGTGCTCAGCGCACCTCGTCGACCAAGGTCTTGAACTCGTCGATGTCTTCAAAGCTGCGGTAAACGCTGGCAAAGCGCACGTAGGCCACCTTGTCGAGTTTCTTCAGCTCGCGCATGACCAATTCACCCAAACGGTTGGAGGCGACTTCCCGGTGGGGCTGGTTGAGCAGGTTTTCTTCGATGCGCTCGATCGCGCCGTCCACCTGCTCGATGCTGACGGGACGTTTGCGCAGGGCCAGGTTCAGGCTGGCGCGCAGTTTGTCGCGCTGGTATTCGATGCGCCGACCGTCTTTTTTGACGATGGCCGGAAAGCTCACTTCAGGCTTTTCGTAAGTGGTGAAACGTTTTTCACAGGCACCGCATTGGCGACGACGCCTGATGAAGCCCCCTTCTTCGGCCAGCCGGGTTTCCACCACTTGGGTTTCGAGGTGAGCGCAGAAGGGGCATTTCATGGCTCGGGGCTTACTTGTAGACCGGAAAGCGAGCGGTCAAAGCGTTGACCTTGGCACGCACGGCGGCCAGGTTGGCCTCGTCCAGCGGGTTGTCCAGCACGTCGGCGATCAGGTGCGCTGTGGCGCGGGCTTCTTCGTCCTTGAAGCCGCGGGTCGTCATGGCTGGGGTGCCGATGCGCACGCCGCTGGTCACGAACGGCTTTTCAGGGTCGTTCGGGATGGCGTTTTTGTTGATCGTCATGTGGGCGTTGCCCAAAGCGGCTTCGGCCACTTTGCCGGTGATGCCCTTGGCGCGCAGGTCCACCAGCATGACGTGGCTTTGGGTGCCACCGCTCACGATGCGCAGGCCACGTTGGGTCAGCACTTCAGCGATGATTTGCGCGTTCTTGATCACCTGGGCTTGGTAAGCCTTGAATTCAGGGGCCATCGCTTCTTTGAAAGCCACGGCTTTGGCCGCGATCACGTGCATCAGCGGGCCGCCTTGCAAGCCCGGGAAGATGGCGCTGTTGATGGCTTTTTCGTGTTCGGCCTTCATCAAGATGATGCCGCCACGCGGGCCGCGCAAGCTCTTGTGGGTGGTCGAGGTCACCACATCGGCGTGCGGCACGGGGTTGGGGTAAACGCCCGCAGCAATCAAACCCGAGTAGTGGGCCATGTCGACCAAAAAGATCGCGCCGACCTCTTTGGCGATTTTGGCAAAGCGCTCAAAGTCAATGTGCAATGAATAAGCAGAAGCACCGGCAATGATCAATTTGGGTTTGTGTTTGCGGGCCTGGGCTTCCATGGCCTCGTAATCGATGGCTTCGTTGGCATCCAGACCGTAAGACACGGCATTGAACCATTTGCCCGACATGTTGAGCGGCATGCCGTGGGTCAGGTGACCGCCTTCGGCCAAGCTCATGCCCAAAATGGTGTCGCCTGGCTTCAGGAAAGCCAAAAACACGGCTTCGTTGGCCGATGCGCCGCAGTGCGGCTGCACGTTGGCGGCTTCTGCGCCATAAATTTGTTTGATGCGGTCGATGGCCAGTTGTTCGGCCACGTCCACATGCTCGCAGCCACCGTAGTAGCGCTTGCCGGGGTAGCCTTCGGCGTATTTGTTGGTGAGCTGGCTGCCTTGAGCGGCCATCACGGCGGGCGAGGCGTAGTTCTCGCTGGCGATCAGCTCGATGTGGTGCTCTTGGCGCGCGTTTTCGGCCTGGATGGCAGCAAAAATTTCGGGGTCGGTTTGTTCAATCAGAATGTTACGGTCGTACATGGCAGTCCTTCAAAAGAGATGGAACCTTGGCTCCAACAACAGCATTGTTGTGTCAAGGGCTGCCCAGGCGAACGGCTGAAAACCCCGAGGGTGGCTTCACGCTCCCCTTGGGGTTGTGCGCTTCCCAGTGGTTTGGGGTGATTCTCTTGGTCAGAACCACCGCGGTCCACGTCAGGGTTTGCTGAATCTCTCCATTGAAAAGACAGTTCCCTTATCGCCAGTCGCGCACCTGTGAAGTGTAGCCGAGGGCGCCCCCGCTGACGCCTCGTCAGTACGTTTGGGGGTTCGCGCAAGCGCGCAGAACTTTTTTAAATCAGCTTTTCAAGGAGTTTTTGTTCGTTAAGAACCCGTTCGACATAAAGACCTTCTTCACTTTGGCCCGAGCTCGTGGCGTATTGGCGCAAGGCTTCATGCATGGTTTCACTTTGCAAGATCAGGTCTTGAAGGTGCCGCGTACCGACACGCAGGTTGGTCAGCGGGTCAAATACGGCCAAGCGGCCGCCAAAAGGGGCCAGGGCAGCCACATGGGCAGTGGGGTCGATTTGCATCAAGCCCATGGCCCCTTGTGTCCCTGCGGTGAAGGGGTTGAACTTGGACTCGATCGCCATGATGGCCAAGATCAGGGAGGGTGGTATTTGGCTGCGCTCACCCACCGACCACGCTTCTGTGACCAAGGCTGCCAAAGGCTCCGGCGATACCCGGTATCGGCGACTGAGCCAGTAAGTCACAGCCAACTGTTCTTTGCTCAGGCCTTTGAGGGATGTGGCTGTCGCGCGGTAATTCGCGTCGTTGGGAGAGGGAGACTCCAAGCTTCCGGCTTGGCGCATTTCAAGCCAACTCATGAGTCTGTCGTTGACGTTCATTTGCAAACCGGGGCGAGCCATGAAGGTCAACAAGATGGCCACGACCACGAGCCCGATCAGGGCCAAGCTGTGCCGGCTGATTTCCATAAAGCCATCGCGCACGTCCCTGCTCAGGGTCCGAAGAACCTTCCAAAGGTGTGCGATTTTGATGGGGGCGGTCATGGCCAAGGGTGACAAATCCAGCGGGGGAATCGGGCGGCAGTCGCCATTGCTACAGGCCGAATCGGGCCCGCGCAGGCGAGGCGGTCTTGGGTGGTGCACCGTGTCCAAGAACAAAATGTCCAAGATGCTTTCGGATTCTAGGAATCTTTCATAACCCGTCAAGGATATTGATTGGATTAATTCATCTTTTTGGTAATATTAAAAACGGTCTTTCTCCGCTTGTTCAGGTGAGATTCGGACCGAACTGTCATCGCGGGCCCTGGCTCGACGAATTACCGGCGAAAATAGACGTTTGTTGTTCAGCCCACCAGGTTCATGGCTTGGGTTGATCTGGATGCCGTGTTTGGCATGGACCGTGTTTTAAAGCGTTTTGACCGTGACTTCTTCTAAGCCCCTTGACCTCGCCGCCCTTGACCAATTGACCGGGGGGGCTTTCAATGCCGCCACATCGGGCGAGCGCAGTGCCCGTTTGCGTGAGTGGCTGCTGACCGAGCCCTCAGAAGCCCAGATGCATGAGGTTTTTCGCGAGATGTCATCGCGTGACAAGGGCGCGGCCAAGGTCCTCAAGGAAAAGCTGGACGAGATCAAACGTGCCCATGGCCAGGACGCACTGGCCAGCGAGTGGGCGCAAAAGGCCGAGCAGATGCTGCAAGCCCCACGCTTGAACATCGCTGACGCTTTGGCTTGGCTGCGTGATGCGGCCAAGGCAGGAGCGCCTTTGTCCCGGGAGCCCTTGGCAAGTTTCAAAGTGCGCTTGGCCGAGGTGGTCAAGGGTCTTGAAGACTTGCAGCACCAAGTGATGGTTCAGCGAGAAGCTGCCGTTTTGTTGGCGCAGCGCATTGAAGTGCTGTCGACCAAACCCTTGTCGGAAGCGCTTGTGGGTCAAACCGGCTTGCAATCGGATGTGGCCCAGTGGCAAGCCCAAGCCGAGTCGCTCACGAAAAATGCCGTTTGGCTCAGCGTCGATCAGAAATACCCCGCACAACTGGACTCTGCGCGAACCCAGATGCAAGCGGTGTGGGACAGTTTCCTTGCCGCCTTGTCAGTGGCAACTTTGGCTCAAGCCGACACAGCCGCAGCCTTGCCCACTGTGCCCGTGTGGGCCGATGAAATTCGACGCCTGCGTGGCGAAGCAGCGGCCTCCATGGCTGCGCCTGCCGAAGCACCCAAACCGGCCAAACCCAAAATGGATCCCGCACAACGCCAAGCCCTGCGTGAACAGGCCACGGCGGCCGTCTCTGAGGTGCTGGAGGCGGTTGAAAAAGAGGTCACAGAAGGCCACGGTAAAGCCAGCGCAGAGGCTGCTGCCGCTTTGCGCGCTGTGCTCAAAACGCACGGCAAAAATCTGGACACGGCGCTGGACGCCCGCGTGCACGAAGCCCTGACCGCCGCCGGCGAGATGGAGGGCTGGCAGCGCTGGCGTGCTGACCAACTTCGCCTGGAATTGGTGTCCAAGGCCGAAGCCTTGTTGGGTGCCGACAAAGCGCCCGCCATGGGCGGGCGAAAAATGCAGGAAAACCTGCGCCAATTGCGTGAGGGCTGGAAGCAAACCGACCAGGGTGGATTGCCCAATCACGGCCTGTGGAAGCGTTTTGATGCCGCTTGCAACGAGGCCTACAAAAACGTGCAAGCCTGGCTGGACCAGATCAAGCAGGAATCGGCTGCGCACCGTGCCCAACGCATGGCCTTGATGGAAGAAGTGAAGGCCTGGACGGTTGAAAATGCCAACAACAGCGACTGGCGCAACCATTTGCGTGCACTCCATCAGTTTGGCGAACGCTGGCGCAATGCGGGTCATTTGAGTGAAAAATCCTTCACCGAAATGCAGTTGCAATGGAAAGCGCTCATCAAGGCTGCGGCCGCGCGTGTCGATGCGGCACAAAAAGCGAGCATCGAGCGACGCCAAGCCATGATCGCCGAAGCCAAGGACATGTCCTCAGCGCCGTTGCGTGTGGATGCCGTGAAGGCCTTGCAGCTGCGCTGGCAAGCCGAAGCCCAGGCCGTACCGCTGGACCGCAAAACCGAACAAAAACTGTGGGAAATTTTCCGTGCGCCCTTGGACGAGGCCTTCCAGCGCAAGGGCTCAGAACGGCAGCAATTTGAAACCCATCTGAGTGCCCGCGACCGGGTGGTGATCGACGCCTCCAAAGCACTGGACGCGGCCAATGCCAGCGGCGACGCCGCCAAGATCCGTTCTGCCATGGCCGCGCTCGATGCCGCTTTGCGTGGACAGGCCCAAGAAGCGGCTGAACTGGCAAGCGTTCAAGCGCCTTCAGCGAACGCCGCAGCCGCGGTGGCTGTCCCGGATGCTGTCAGTCCCGATGCGGCAGCCGCCGCGTCAGCTGACGCGTCGGCACAAAACGCCCAGCCTCAAGCTACTCAGGAAGCTGTCGAAGGCGAAACATCACCAGAGCCAGAGACAAGCCCTGCAGCGCCTGTGCCCCCCAAGCCCGCCAAGCCGGTGGTGGCTGTGCGGGGCGATGACCGACCTGGCCAAAAGAAAACCGAAGTGCCGGCAGGCCGCGATGGCCGGCGCGATGGCCGTCCTGGCGATCGCAACGCTCGCCCTGGTGATCGCGCAGGCGATCGCCCGGGCCGCACTGGCGATAGAGGACCCGGCTTTGGCGAGCGAGGCGACCGCTTCCCTCGGGGTGATTTTGCAGACCGTGGGGATCGCGCACCGCGCTTGGGCGATACCGCCTTCCGCGCGCAACGCGAGGCCATGGAGCGCGCCGAGATGTCGCTGCGCAAACTGGCTGCTCAAGCCCATGGCGAGACCCTGACCCGTTTGATGTCTGCCTGGCAAGACCGCCAAGCCGATGCGCTGCCCAGTGCACAAGAGTTGGGCAAAGCCGTCAACGCATTGGCCCGGCAGGCCTGGACGCAAGCCGTCGGTCACGAAGCCAAGGCGCCTGCGGCTACCGCTTTGCTGCGCCTGGAAATGGCTGCCGAAGTGCCTACTCCGGCCGAGCACCTCAGCGAGCGCCGCGCATTGCAATTGCAGCTGCTCACCCAGCGCAACCAGCCGGGTCCCGCTGAAACCTGGGCGCAGGATGTGGCGCAAGTCTTGTCCGGCCCCCACGAGGCCAACACCGCCCGTCGTTTGCAAAACGTGCTCAAGAACTTGTTACGCCGCTGAGCGGAACGACAGAGCCGTCACGGACCCCGGATCACGTCCGGGTGTCATCGGTCATCGGAGTGTCAGGGTGACATGGGCAATTCAGGGGGCCGATGCCACAGGCTTGACAGCCACGCGCTCCGAAAAGCCATCGGCATGCAGACGCAGCACTTCGGCCCGCACAGGCGCATGGTCCAGCGACCAATCGCTGAGCACCTGCCGTGTGGCCGATCCCAGAGGGTGATCCGCTGGGCGGTGGGTATGGCCGTGGACCAGCCGATCGGCCTGGGCCGCTCGCAGCCACTGCAGGCTGAGCGCGCTGTCGGCATCGGCATAAGGCCTGCCGGTCTGCTGTTGCGCTTCGCTTTGCGCACGCATCGCGCGGGCCAAGGCGAGTCTCTCGTTCAAAGGTTTGGACAAGAATTCTTTTTGCCACGGGGTCGATCGCACCCGTTGGCGAAAGAGTTGGTAGTCCCTGTCGTCCAAGCACAGGGCGTCACCGTGGCTGAGCAAAATGCGTTGCTGGCCCCAGTTCAAAACGGTCGGGTCGACGAGTGCTTGAACACCGCAGCTGGTCAAAAAATCAGTGCCCAACAGGAAGTCCCTGTTGCCGGGCATGAAGGCCACATGGCAGCGTTGCGCAGTCTGGCGCAAGACGTCTGCGCATTGCTGCAAAAAAGGGTCAAGGGCCACGGCATCGTCGCCCACCCAGACCTCAAACAGATCACCCAAAATCAGCACAGCTTGGGCGGGTGTGGTGGCCATGTGATGGCGCCAAGCCTCAAAAGTGGCCTGTTCGGACAGTTGCAGGTGCAGGTCCGACATCAGGTCTACGGTTTGCCATGACGCGGCTGCTTGCAGTTGTCCGATGGGCGGGGACTGAGGCAGCGCGGGCATGGCAGGGCGTTGGCCTCAGAGGGCCACAGCCTTTTCGATGACCACGTCTGTTTGGGGAACGTCTCCGTGGCCCCCTTTGTTGCCGGTTTTCACGCCCTTGATCTGGTCCACCACTTCGGTGCCCTTGACCACTTTGCCGAACACGGCATAACCCCAGCCTTGCATTGAGGGCGCGGTGTGGTTCAAAAAGCCGTTGTCCGCCACGTTGATGAAAAACTGTGACGATGCGGAGTGAGGGGCCGAGGTGCGGGCCATGGCCACGGTGTATTCCATGTTTTTCAGGCCGTTGTTGGCCTCGTTTTCGATGGTGGCGTCGGTGGGCTTTTGGTTCATGCCGGGCTCAAAGCCGCCGCCCTGGACCATGAAGCCGGGAATCACACGGTGAAAAATCGTGTTGTTGTAGTGGCCCTTGTTCACATAAGCCAAAAAGTTGGCGGTGGACTTGGGGGCTTTTTCAGCGTCGAGCTCGAGTGTGATGACGCCGTAGCCGGTGATGTGCAGTTCTACTTGGGGCTTGCTCATGGTTTATTTCAACAAAGTGACGGATTGAATGAGGACCGGCGTTTTGGGAACGTCGGAAGGAAAAGGACCACCCGCGCCAGTGGGGGTGTTCCTGATTTTTTGGACCACGTCCATGCCGGACGTGACTTTCCCAAAAACGGTGTAGCCAAACAGTTGGGGGGCGGTGACCAATTGTGAACGGGCGACGTTTTCATAGACGCGGCCCTGGTATTCAAACTTGGCCACCGGATCGCCATCGGGGATGGGGATGGGGTCCAGAAAAGCGTTGTCCACCACGTTGATGAAGAACTGCGAAGACGCCGAGTTCGGGTCACCAGTGCGGGCCATGGCCAAAGTGCCCGTGGTGTTTTTCAGGCCAGCGGCCAGGGCCTTGCGGCCTTCGTGTTCTATCGGCGCCCGGGTGGGCTTTTGCTGATACCGGGCATCAAAGCCACCGCCTTGCACCATGAAGCTGGAAATGACCCGGTGAAAGACCGTCCCATCGTAGTGCTTGTCCTTGACGTATTGCAAAAAATTGGCCACGGTGCGCGGCGCCTTGTCCGCGTAAAGTTCCGCTTCGATGTCGCCCATGGAGGTGCTGATGCGCACTTTGCTGGTGCCATGGCCTTGGGCCTGTCCGCTCAGAGGCAAGAGCAGCCCTGTGAACAAAGATGCGCCCAAAACGCATGCGACAAAAAAGCGTGATGTTTTCATGGTTTGGCCATCTTGGTGACTCAGGGCGCAGCTTTGAGCATCTGCTCAATGCTCATTTGCTTGTCTTGGATGCGGCGTTGATTCGGTGTGACTTGAAGCGCTTTGCCGTAGGAAGCACTGGCCAGTGCGGCATAGACATCGCCCATGTTTTCCAGGGCGATGGCGTAGTCAGGCCGCGCCTTGATGGCCGCTTGCAGCGAGACCAAGGCATCGGCATGGCGATTGTCTCGGACCAAAAGGGCCGCCAAGTTGTTGTGTGGCTCGGCCAGTTCGGGGAACGATTGTGTCAGGGCTTGCAAGGTGTCCATGGCGGCCTGGGGCTGGCCTTGTGCGTCCTGGATGCGGCTGAGCAGCATGCGCATTTGGGGATCGGTGGGGGCGGTTTGCAGCCGCTGGTCAACCTGTCGTTGGGCTTTTTCCAGTTGTCCGTTTTGGATCATGCGGTTCACATCGTTGTAAAGGTCTGCCCGCGCAGCGGCACTGAGGGCCATCAGGGCGCAAGACAAAGCGAACGAAATGAGAAAGCGCATGCAGCAATGAATGTCGGTTGTGGGGGATGCGTTGGCCCACATGGAGGACCCACCAAGGCTATACTGAATCGGATTGTAGCGGAGGCCTTGTTTTTTTCGGCCTCGTCATCTCGACCTGCTGTCCATGTGGTTGACAGACGCCTTGGGTCCTGATTTTCTGCCCGGATTTGGCTCCGCGCCATGGGTGCTCTAGGGCGTTTTTTTGTTTTCTGACTGTTCTCCGATTTGTCATGAGTCTGCGTATTTACAACACACTCACCCGTGCGGTGTCCGAGTTCACGCCCTTCGAGCCAGGCCATGTGCGCATGTACGTGTGTGGCATGACGGTGTACGACCTGTGCCATCTGGGCCATGCCCGCTCGATGATCGCGTTCGATGTGGTGCAACGCTGGCTCCGGGCCAGCGGCCTGAAGGTGACCTATGTGCGCAACATCACCGACATCGATGACAAGATCATCCAACGGGCCCTGGACAACGGCGAGACCATCCGCCACCTGACCGACCGCATGATCGATGCGCTGCACCAGGATGCCGATGCCTTGGGCATTGAGCGCCCGCAGCATGAACCCCGTGCCACCGACTACGTGCCGCACATGCTGTCGATGATCGGCACGCTGGAGCAAAAAGGTCTGGCCTACCGTGCAGGCAACGGCGATGTGAACTATTCGGTGCGCAAGTTTGTGGGCTACGGCAAGTTGTCCGGCAAATCGCTGGACGAGCTGAACGCCGGTGAGCGTGTGGCCGTGAACACCGAAGCAGGCGGCAAGCATGACCCGCTGGACTTTGTGCTGTGGAAAAGCGCCAAACCCACCGAGCCCGCCGACTGCAAATGGGACAGCGCTTTTGGCTCGGGCCGCCCCGGCTGGCACATCGAGTGCTCGGCCATGGCCTGCGAGTTCCTGGGTCAGACCTTTGACATCCACGGCGGTGGTGCCGACTTGCAGTTTCCCCACCACGAAAACGAAATCGCCCAGAGCGAAGGTGCCAACGGCCAGCCGTTTGCCCGCACCTGGATGCACAACGGCTTCATCAATGTGGACAACGAAAAAATGTCCAAGAGCCTAGGTAATTTTTTCACGATCCGTGATGTGCTCAAGGAATTTGACGCCGAGACCGTGCGTTTCTTTGTGGTGCGCAGCCATTACCGCAGCCCGCTGAACTACAGCGATGTGCATTTGAACGATGCCAAGGGCGCTTTGAAGCGTCTGTACACCGCGCTTCAAGCCGTGCCGCCCGCCGATGTGACCATCGATTGGGTCGACCCGATGGCCGCCCGCTTCAAAGCGGCCATGGACGAAGACTTTGGCACACCCGATGCGGTGGCGGTCTTGTTCGAGCTGGCCAGCGAAATCAACCGCCACCCGTCAGGCGAGCGTGCAGGCTTGCTCAAGGCGCTGGGCGGCTTGCTCGGTTTGTTGCAAACCGATCCCACCACTTACTTGCAGTCAGGGGCGGGTTTGGACGAAACGGCCATTCAAATCCAAATTCAAGCCCGCGCTGACGCCAAAAAAGCCAAGAACTTTGCCGAGGCCGATCGCATCCGCAACCACCTTTTGGCGCAAGGCATCGTGCTCAAGGACTCGGCCACCGGCACCACTTGGGAGGCGGCTCAGTGAGCAAGGAGTCCAATGATTTGCCCAAGGACGTGGTGCCCATCACGCCCGAATACTGGGCGCAGGCCTGCTCTCACCTGGCCAAAAAAGACCGGGTCATGAAAAAGCTGATTCCCCAATTTGGCGACGCCAGCCTGGAGACGCGCGGCGATGCCTTCGTCACTTTGGCCCGCTCCATCGTGGGCCAGCAAATCTCGGTCAAAGCCGCTCAATCGGTGTGGGACAAATTTTCAGCATTGATCAAAAAGCCCACCCCCTCTGGGGTGCTCAAGCTCAAGGTGGACGACATGCGTGCCGCGGGTTTGTCCTTGCGCAAGGTGGAGTATTTGGTCGATCTGGCCCTGCACTTCAGCAACGGAACAGTGCACGTCAAGGACTGGCAAGCCATGGACGACGAGGCCATCATTGAACAATTGGTGGCCATTCGCGGCATTGGCCGCTGGACAGCCGAGATGTTTTTGATCTTTCACCTCTTGCGGCCCAATGTGCTGCCCCTTGACGATGTGGGTTTGATCAATGGCATCAGCCGCAACTATTTCTCGGGCGAGCCGGTCAGCCGCAACGATGCCCGTGAGGTGGCCCAAGCCTGGAGCCCGTATTGCACGGTGGCAACTTGGTATATTTGGCGCTCGCTGGACCCGGTTCCGGTGGCGTATTGAGGGCTGGACAACTGTCCGCCCGCTGATGAACAGAGGAGCAAAACTTGGCCAAAAAAAC
This sequence comes from Comamonadaceae bacterium, assembly GCA_027485235.1. Lineage (GTDB taxonomy): Bacteria > Pseudomonadota > Gammaproteobacteria > Burkholderiales > Burkholderiaceae_C > Limnohabitans_A. The sequence goes on along the minus strand of JAIXRJ010000046.1, from coordinate 511,322 downwards.
ATTTCTCGACTTTGAGCAACCCGTTGCCGAACTCGAAGCCAAGATTGAAGAGCTGCGCTATGTGCAAAGCGAATCCGCAGTGGACATCACCTTGGAAATTGATCAGTTGAGCAAAAAAAGCCAGCAACTGACCAAAGACATCTACAGCGATCTGACCCCTTGGCAAGTCACCAAAATCTCGCGCCATCCTGAGCGCCCTTACACGCTGGACTACATCCACGGCATCTTCACCGACTTCGTTGAAATGCACGGTGACCGGCACTTCGCAGACGACCTGTCCATCGTGGGCGGCTTGGCCCGCTTCAATGGCCAGGCCTGCATGGTGCTGGGCCAACAAAAAGGGCGCGACACCAAAGAGCGCACCCTGCGCAACTTTGGCATGAGCAAGCCTGAGGGCTACCGCAAGGCGCTGCGCCTGATGAAAACGGCCGAAAAATTCAAACTGCCCGTGTTCACCTTTGTTGACACGCCCGGCGCTTATCCTGGGATTGACGCCGAAGAGCGTGGCCAGTCCGAAGCCATTGGTCGCAATATTTTTGAAATGGCCCAACTCGAAGTGCCCATCATCACCACCATCATTGGTGAGGGAGGCTCTGGCGGTGCCTTGGCCATCTCGGTGGCCGATCAGGTGCTGATGCTCCAGTACTCGGTGTATTCGGTCATCAGCCCCGAGGGTTGCGCTTCCATTTTGTGGAAAACCGGCGAGAAAGCCGAAATCGCTGCTGAAGCCTTGGGCATCACCGCTCACCGCCTGAAGGCTTTGAATGTGATCGACAAGATCGTCAGCGAACCTGTGGGTGGTGCACACCGTGATCCTGAACAAATGATCACCCTGCTCAAGCGTGCCTTGGGTGACGCTTGGCGACAATTGGCCGACCTCAAACCCAAAGAGTTGCAAGACCGCCGTTATGAGCGCCTGAACAGCTACGGGCGTTTCACCGACACCAAAGTGGGCAAGTAAACCTTCCGGGCGAGCCGTCTGGCTTTCGCACATGTCTCAAACCCTCGACCAGGCCCTGGCTGATTTCAGCCCGGGCCTTCCTTTTGCAGTGGCCTTCAGTGGCGGCGCCGACTCCACCGCTTTGCTGGTGGCTTGCGCCCAGCGGTGGCCCGGACAGGTGAGGGCGGTGCACATCCACCACGGCTTGCAAGTAGACGCAGATGGCTTTGAAGCGGCTTGTCGGGGCTTGTGTGAAGCGTTGGGTGTGCCCTTGCTGGTGCGCCGTGTGCAGGCCTTCCACGCGCCCGGTCAAAGCCCCGAAGACGCGGCCCGCCAGGTCCGTTATGCCGCTTTGGCCGAGGCGGTGCAAACCGACTGGCTTGACGTGCACGATGTGGCCGTGGCCCAGCATGCCGACGATCAGGTGGAAACCTTGCTCATTGCTCTGTCGCGGGGTGCGGGCTTGCCTGGGCTGGCCTGCATGCCTTCGCAGTGGCGGCGATCGGGACTGACTTGGCATCGCCCCTTTTTGACGGTGCCCGGTGCGGCTTTGCGGGACTGGTTGCGCGAGCGCGGTCAATCTTGGGCGGAAGACCCGAGCAACATCGACCAGCAATTCACCCGCAACCGCATCCGCGCCCGCCTGCTGCCCGTGTTGGCCGATGCTTTTCCGGCTTTCAGGGACACTTTTGCCCGCAGTGCAAGCCACGCAGCCCAGGCGCAAGAGGTGCTCGACGAGGTGGCCGCGCAGGACCTCGCGCAGGTGGGTAATCCGCCGCAAATTCGCGCATTGCAAACCCTGAGCCGCGCTCGGCAAGCCTTGGTTTTGCGGCACTGGCTGCGCTTGCAGCATGGCGCCACGCCCTCAACGGCGCAACTCAATGAGCTGTTGGGCCAGTTGGCCGCCTGCACCACACGAGGGCACCGCCTTCACATCAAGGTGGGGCAGGGGTTTGTTCAGCGAGCAGGACCTGCTCTGATTTGGTCTGGCCTGTAATGTGCGATCAAATTGGTCCGCATTAGGACCACAACTGTGCTGCGCGATGGGGTGTTTGCGGTCCACGGGCAATCACCGAACGCAGTTCGGCTCCTACAAAGGCCTCCCAGCAGCAAGCCTGCTAGGCCTCAACATCGGCAGCCTGCTCGCCTTCACCGTGGCATTTCGGCATTGTTAGAATCCAAGGCTTTGCTGAAAGTTGTTTCAGCGCCATTTTCCTCTCATCAGATCTACACATGGCTTTGATCGTTCACAAATACGGCGGCACCTCGATGGGCTCGACCGAGCGCATCCGCAATGTCGCCAAGCGCGTGGCCAAATGGACGCGTGCCGGCCACCAGATCGTGGTCGTGCCCAGCGCCATGAGCGGCGAAACCAACCGTTTGCTTGGATTGGCCAAAGAGTTGGCTCCTGCCAAACCCGACGCTTCTTACAGCCGCGAACTCGACATGCTGGCCTCCACCGGCGAACAAGCGTCATCGGCCCTGCTGGCCATTGCCTTGCAAGCCGAAGGCCAGCCTTCGGTCAGCTACGCCGGCTGGCAAGTGCCCATCAGAACCAACAACGCCTTCACCAAAGCGCGCATCGAATCGATCGACGATGTGCGTGTGCGTGGTGACTTGAACGCCGGCAAAGTCGTGATCATCACCGGCTTTCAGGGCGTGGACGAGCAAGGCAACATCACCACCTTGGGCCGTGGCGGCTCGGACACCTCGGCCGTGGCCGTGGCTGCCGCCCTGAAAGCCGCCGAATGCCTGATCTACACCGACGTGGACGGCGTCTACACCACCGACCCCCGCGTGGTGCCCGAGGCCCGTCGCCTTCACACCGTGAGCTTTGAAGAAATGCTCGAGATGGCCTCATTGGGCTCCAAGGTCTTGCAAATCCGCTCGGTGGAATTTGCCGGCAAATACAAAGTGCCCATGCGCGTGCTCTCGAGCTTCACGCCCTGGGACATTGACATCCACGAAGAAGCCGCTTCTGGCACCCTGATCACTTTTGAGGAAGACGAACAAATGGAACAAGCCGTCGTTTCCGGCATCGCTTTCAACCGCGACGAAGCCAAAATCTCCGTGTTGGGCGTGCCCGACAAGCCCGGTATCGCCTACCAAATTTTGGGCGCAGTGGCCGATGCCAACATCGAAGTGGACGTGATCATCCAGAACCTGAGCAAAGACGGCAAGACCGACTTCAGCTTCACTGTGCACCGCAACGACTACGCCAAGACCATCGATTTGCTCAAAGACAAAGTGCTGCCCGCATTGGGCGCGGCCGAAGTGTTGGGCGACGCCAAGATCTGCAAAGTGTCGATTGTCGGCATCGGCATGCGCAGCCATGTGGGTGTGGCCAGCAAGATGTTCCGCAGCTTGAGTGAAGAGGGCATCAACATCCAGATGATCTCCACTTCCGAAATCAAGACCTCGGTTGTGATCGACGAGAAATACATGGAACTGGCCGTGCGTGCATTGCACAAAGCCTTCGATCTGGACCAAGCCTAAGTTATAATTTGACCCACTGGAAACGTGACCGAGTGGCCGAAGGTGCTCCCCTGCTAAGGGAGTATGGGGTGTAGAGCCTCATCGAGGGTTCGAATCCCTCCGTTTCCGCCAGTACAAAGACCTCAAATTGAACCAACGGGTATCCCCGCCCCCAAGCAGGGCTAGCCTTTCAAGTTCACGACCCTTTGGGAGGCTCCAGATGCTCAAAATTCAAAACTGGGAAACCGCACAACTCGGAAGAAAAGTCCTTAAAAAAGACACTTTTGAAGGACAAATCACCGACATCATCGGCACCCATACGCAAAGACATCCGGGCGCACAGGCTTTTTTAGTTGAGCAAGATCCTTTCTGGGTGACTCCGACGCACTTCCACTTAGAGCACCAATTTCAGGTCATCATGGCCGGCAGCGGGTCGATCGGAAAACATGGTGTTAATCGGCTCAACGTCCATTACTCGGCGCCAGAAACGGCGTATGGCCCTATCAGCGCAGGGCCAGAAGGCGTCTCGTACCTGACCTTGCGCATGTCGGGCGACACGGGGGCTTGGTACATTCACAAGCCTGGATCACTGGAACGACTCAGATCGGGCGTCCGACAAAAACGCGAACAAACGTATGGCGTACCGGCTGGTTCGGTTGGCACCAGTGACTTGCCTGCACTCATGGCACCCAGCGTCGAAAATTTAATTGGCCCCCGCGCGGATGGCTTGGCGGCACACTTTGTTCGTCTGCCGCCGGGCAGCCGTCAACAAATGCCGACGCAAAGTCCTTACGGTGGGCGTTATTACATTGTGACAAGCGGTTCAGTCAAACTCAACGACGCCGAGGCACACACCATGACTGTCGCCTTCGGCTCGCATGAAGAAGACTTCCTGATGCAAGCTGGAAGTGAAGGTGCAGAACTCTTGGTTTTGCAATTTCCAGTGCATGCTCGTGGCAGTATCGACGCACAATGAAAAAGGGCTATCTCTCAATCCTCTAGCACCGCCGAGCTCGGCAATGGTCTGCTGGGTGCGCAGCTCGATCTTGTGTAGAGGTGCTGCGCCAGCTCAGCGGCCCACGAGGGGAGCCACCTTTTCGGCCATCAGTGTCATGGACTGACGGGCCAGCGCCGGATCTTTCCAGTCCACACCCGCATAAAGCAGGGTGCCGAAATCGCCTGTGACTTCTCGGAATTCATGGAGCTTATCGACCACCCGGTCTGGTGAACCATGGATGACCAATTGTTCCATGACGCCTTCGAGCGTGACCTGGTCGTCCGGCATTTGAGGGTCTGACTTGAACACCCCCAGGGCGCCACGCCGTTTGAGCTTTTTGAACAAGGTGTTGTAGTAGTAGTGGTAAGGGCCTGCAGGGTCCATCGCGTAGGCCTTGGCGGTGGTGTCGTCTTTGGCCACAAACACCGTTTTGGCCACGCGCCAGTTTGCCGCATCGGCCATGCGGCCACTGCGCTCGCAGCCTTCGACGTACTTAGTCCAGTGCGTGCGCACCCACTTGGGCAGCAAAAAGTTGGCGGAAATCGGCTCCCACCCGCGAGCAGCGGCCTCGGCAATGCCCTGAGAGAAGGGGGCCACCGCCGTCACCACAATGGGCGGGTGCGGGCGCTGAAGCGGCTTGGGGATGGTGCCCATGCCTGTTTCAGGAATGTGCGTTCGCGCAGAGCTGATGTTCCAGAACTGGCCCTGTATGTTGTAGGGCGGCTCGCTCGCCCAAATTTGCAAGACCTGGTTGATGGCCTCCAAAAACATGGCCGGCCTGGCCATGTGCATGTTGCCAAAGACCTCGGAATCTGACGGCAGAGCGCCCGGGCTGATACCCAAGATGAATCGCCCGCCCAAGAGGTGGTCGAGCATGGCAATTTCGCTGGCCACCGCCGCCGGGTGGTGGTTGGGCATGTTGAGCGTGCCCGTGCCCAACTTGATGCGGTGCGTGGCATGGGCCAGCGTGGCCATGAAAATCGCGCTGGAGGTGATGTTTTCTTCGGGGTCGGTGGAATGCTCGCCACAGTAACCCTCGACGAAGCCCAACTCGTCGGCCAAGATGAATGCCTCCCTGTCCTCACGCAAAGATTGCTGCCAATCCTTGCCGATGGGGTGCATGGGCATGGTGAAGAAGCCGAGATTCATGCGATGTGTCTCCTAAGGTGGTGGTCAGGCGGTGGCGCCTTCACCATCGGTTTGTGCGAGTAGGCCAAGTAAATCGATCTTAAAATTCCTATTTTCGAAATTTAATCTTCAATTTCGAAAATGGTAGCATAATACAAATCCTCGGGGTAGCCTGAACAGCAACCGATCAAAGCCTGCAAAAGACAGGCAGAGGGAAAACACCGCCTTAATGCTGGGTCTGGTCATTGCTACATTTTTTTTCCGCATCGGCTGAGATTTTGAAACCGTCCACTTTTTTATAGCCAACAGAAAGACTTTCTATGAGCCAAGGTACCGCCGGTTTTTTGCAACGCCGCCACATCCTCAGCGCCGCAGCCGGCCTGTGCATGAGCAGCCTGAGCGCCACGGCGCAAATGCCCGCCAGCGAAGGGGTGGCCAGGCTGTTTGTAGGCTTTCCTCCGGGCGGCTCCGGAGACTTGTTTGCACGCATCTTGGCCGACGCCCTGCGCGAGGAGCTCAGTCGACCCGTGGTGGTGGAGAACCGCCCTGGCGCGGGCGGTCTGACGGTGGCGGTGAATTTTCTGCGAGCCCCCAAAGACGGCAGCCACCTCATGTTGGCCACTGGCTCTACCGCGGTGTCGGCACCCATCTCTCGGGCCAAGCCGCCGTACAACCCGATTGATGACTTTCAGTGGGTGGCACTGCTCACCAATGCGCCCTTTGTCATTGCGGTCAACCCGGCCCTGCCCGTGACCGACTTGCAAGGGTTGGTGGCCCACTGTAAAGCCAATGCGGGCAAACTGTCTTATGGGCATGCCGGTTTGGGGACCACGGTGCACTTGGCAGCCGAGCTGTTCAAGGACCGCGCCGGCCTGCAGGTGCTGGACGTGCCCTACGCCGGCAGTGCTGGCGCGATCACTGACACCATCGCGGGCAATGTGCAATTTATCGTGGAAACATCAGGCACCTTGCTGCCCCACCATAAGAGCGGCAAATTGCGCATCATCAGCAGCATGGCCGAGGCGCGAGAGAAAATTTCACCCGACATTCCTACCGCGCGAGAAGCTGGTTACGACCTGATTGCTGGAACCTCAAACTTGTTGGCCGCTCCCCAAGGCACTCCGGCCGACGTGGTGGATTTTTTGGCGAGGTCCACATTGCGTGCCATGCAAAAACCATCGGTCCAGCAACGGCTGGACCAACTCGGCATTCAAGCCTTTCCCAAGTCAAGCCCTGAGTTGGCGCGCCAGTACGTGACTGCCGAGGTCAACCGCTGGTCTGCGGTGGTCAAAAAACTTGGCATCGCACTCTGAGATGTCAAGGCCCGTGGATGTCTTTCACGACAGCCAGTTGGCCGATGCCGCCCGGGCCTTGTTGGCACCGCAATGCGTGGTCCTCATAGGTGCCTCTGACAAATCCCGCTGGTCGACCAGCGTGCACGACAACTTGGTTCGCCACGCTTATGCGGGCAGCCTCCATCTGGTCAACCCGCGCGGTGCGATAGCGCATGGCCGCGTTTGCGCCACCCACTGCGCAGCCGTGGGTGAGCAACTGGACTTGGGGCTCATCATGGTGCCCCGTGAAGCCGTGCCTCAGGCGCTGGCTGACTTGGCTGACGCTGGTGGGCGCTCTGCCGTCATCTTGAGCGCGGGCTATGCCGAGCTTGGCCCCAGAGGCCGTGACGAACAAGACGCTATTTTGGGTTTGGCCAAGCGGCGCGGCATTCGGCTGCTGGGCCCCAACTGCCTGGGCTTCATCAACTTCACGCAAAACGCCATCGCCTGGACCACGCCCGTTCAGGCGCCTTCGCGAACACATGGCGTGGGGATCGTGTCACAAAGCGGCGCCACTGCGCATTTTCTTGCTCAATTGGCGCATCAGCAGGACGTGGGGCTGAGCCATGTCATCTCAACCGGTAACGAGGCAGACCTGGACATCACGAGCTTTATCGACTGTTTGATTGAAGAGCCGCAAGCACGTTCTATTGCAGTTTTCGCCGAGACAGTGCGGGAGCCGGAGCGCTTTTTACGGGTGGCCGCGCGGGCCTTGCGGGCTGGCAAACCCTTGGTGGTGTTGAAGGTCGGCTCCAGTGAGGTGACCGCCCAATCTGCCTTGGCGCATACAGGTGCCTTGGTCGGGGATGACAGGGTGTTTGACGGCATTTGCCAGCAGTTTGGAATCCTGCGCACCTACGCCATGGAGGAGTTGCTGGCCACCGCCGACATCGCAGGCCGCTGCGGCGTGTTGCGCGGCAGGGGGGTGGGCATCGTGACCAATTCGGGGGGGGTGGGCGAGATTGCAGCCGACACCGCACACCGCCATGGCTTGGTACTGCCACCACTCAATGACGCCGCATCAGCAGCGATGGTGTGCACCATTCCGTCTGTGGCCACGGCCCAAAACCCGCTCGATCTTACCGGTACCGTCACCCCCGAACAATGCGAGGGCGCAGTGCGGGCCATGGCGAGCGTGGTCGGTTGTGCTGCACTTGTGTGCCCCTGGTACGACATTCCCAGCGAGCCCCAACAGGCCAGTGAACGATTGACCGCATTGCACCTGCACCTTGTGCGAGGGCTGCGTGAGGCTGGTGTGCCGGGTTTCTTGGTCAGCTACACGCCGGCAGTGGTGAACGACATGGCACGCCAGACGATTGCCGCAATAGGCGCCAATTACCTGGCTTGCGGGATGGACCGAGCGCTGGCCGGCTTGGCCGGTGCGGCGCGATGGTCACAGCGTTATTTAGAAGAATCCAATGACTCAGCCGAGCCGTTGCCTGCCTCCATGCCGCCGCCTACTTTTAAAAAGTACAAGCCAACCGGGCGACCACGCTCTGAGCGCGAGGCACTGGACGCGCTGGCCTCTTGGGGCGTACCAGTGGTCCCCGGCCGCATGGCCACGACGGCCGAACAGGCGGTGCAGTGCGCGCAGACCTGGAACGGACCAGTGGCGCTCAAGGTGGCCAGCGCCGATATTGCCCACAAAAGCGACATGGGCGGGGTGATTTTGAACCTGCTCGGTGAACGTGCCGTCAGAGAAGCCTTTGCACAAATCACCAACGCAGCCCGACTGCATGCGCCTGAGGCCAAGCTCAATGGGGTGCTGGTGGCCCCCATGCGGGCGCCGGGCACCGAGCTGCTGGTCGGATTCAGTCGCGATTCACTGTGGGGGCCTGTGATGGCCGTCGGCTTGGGCGGCGTCTGGGTTGAGGTGCTGCAGGACGTGGCTTTGCGACCCCTGCCCGTCAGCGCCAAGGAAGCACTCCGAATGCTGAAAAGCTTGCGGGGGCTGCCACTGCTGCAAGGCCACCGCGGCTTGCCTGCCGCCGATCTGAACGTGCTGGCGACGGTGATTGCGCGCATCAGTGAGGCCATTACTGGACTGGGGCCGGATCTGCTTGAACTCGACATCAATCCGCTGTGGGTGCGCGGCGATCAGGTGGAAGCGCTTGACGCTCTGATGGTTTGGCGACCCGATGGGCCAGCCGTCAACCCGCCCGAACACAACGCGCCTGCTGACCATTTATTTTGAACCTGAAAGTCCCATGAAAACCCCTTTGTGCCAACGGCTGGGCTGCGAGCTGCCGATTTTTGCTTTTTCTCACTGCCGCGACGTGGTGGTCGCCGTCACCCGCGCTGGCGGATTCGGGGTATTGGGCGCGTCCACCTTTTCACCCCAGCAGCTCGAGGCCGAACTGCGCTGGATCGACCAACATGTCGAGGGCCGGCCGTATGGCGTAGATGTGATCATCCCCACGCGCTACGACCAGGCTTCAGAAGACAGCACCGAAGACTTGCGCGCGCTGATTCCACAGGTCCACAAGGAATTCATGGAAAACCTGCTGTCTCAGGCGGGCGTGCCAGCCTTGCCCGCTGGTGAGAAAGAAAGGATCGAACAAGAAATTGTCGATGGGCGTGGCAACATGACCCCCGACGGTGCCAGGCGGCTGCTGGCGGTCGCACTGACCCATCCGCAGGTGAATTTTGTGGTCAGCGCCTTAGGCTCTCCGCCGCCTGACGTGGTGGCCGAGTTGCGTGATCGCGGCATCTTGATTGGCGCCCTGTGTGGCAAAGCCGAGCACGCGGTGCGCCACATCGCAGCAGGCGTCGATGTGATCGTGGCCCAAGGCACCGAGGCGGGCGGTCACACTGGCGAGATTGCCACCATGGTGTTGGTGCCCCAGGTGGTCGAGGCCTGTGGCGAGGGCGTGGCCGTGCTGGCCGCCGGCGGCATCGCCCGTGGCAGCCAAATTGCAGCCGCTCTGGCGCTGGGTGCACAAGGTGTGTGGTGCGGCACGGTGTGGCTGGGCACGCGTGAGAGCGAGCTCAACCCATTTGAAAAAGGGGTGCTCTTTGAAGCCCGCGCGGACGATGCCGTCAGACGCAAGGCCCGCACAGGCAAAACTGTGCGGATGATCAAAAGTCAACTGTCTGAGGCTTGGGAGCAGCCAGGCGCGCCCTCTTACCTGCCCACACCTTTGCAGGGCATTCTTTACAACGAAGCCCACGCACGCGTGGTACGGGCCCAGCGCAAAGACCTTTACTCCGCGCCAGCCGGACAGGTGGTGGGCATGATCAATGAAGAAACCAGCGTGCGTGAGTTGATGTACCGAATGCAGACCGAATACCTGGAAGCTGTCGAGCGCCTGCAACGGCTCAACGATTCCCACGATTGAAAAGAGCAGCCCATGACCGATGAAGTGCTGGTCGAACACGACGATGGCTTGGTGATCGTCACCATCAACCGCCCTGAGCAGCGCAACGCGGTGAACCGCGCTGTCTCGTACGCGGTGTGCGCGGCGATTGACGAGATGGACCGTAACCCTGCCCTGCGCGTCGGCATTCTGACCGGGGCAGGCGGTCACTTTTGTGCGGGCATGGACCTCAAGGCTTTTTTGCGTGGTGAGGTCACGCGTGTGGAAGGTCGCGGCATTTTGGGCTTGGCGCGTACGCCGCCTGTCAAACCTTTGATTGCCGCCGTGGAGGGCTACTGCCTGGCCGGGGGCTTTGAGTCCATGCTGTGCTGCGACTTGGCGGTGGTGGCGCGCAATGCACAGTTTGGCCTGCCTGAAGCCAAGCGCGGCCTGGCTGCCGCTGCCGGCGGCCTGATGCGGCTGCCCCGCCTGTTGCCCCAGCGCATCGCCATGGAGATGGCATTGACCGGCGACTTTTACAGCGCCGAGCGGCTGGCCGCTTACGGCCTGTTCAATGCGGTGGTGGAACCCGGAGAGGCGCTCCATGAAGCGCGTCAACTGGCGCGGCGCATCATGGTCAATGCGCCCATGTCGGTGGCCGCGAGCAAGCGTGTCATCGTGGAGCAGCGAGACTGGCCGATAGACCAGATGTTTGAGCGCCAAGAGCCCATCACCGCCCCCGTGCTGGCCAGCCAAGACGCCCGCGAGGGTGCTGCAGCGTTTGCACAGCGCCGGCCGCCCCAGTGGCGCGGCCAGTGAGTCGTACGCGCGCTTAGAGCGCGCAGCCTCTTTGGCATCTTCTTCAATTTCGTTCGATCTGCTTGTCCTTCAAAAACTTAGGCAGTTTGTGTTGAGGAGCATGACACCCCGCCAATTTGTTAGACCCTGATAGACAGGCCAGACTCAGGATCGTCCTGACTGCAAGAGCGGGTCTCGATGGTCGGGCGACGCAATGGCGGCAATCAGCTCGCAACGTTCCTGAAGAGTGGTGGCACGGATGTCTGCCACGCCATGCTCCGTCACAATCACATCAACGTCGCAATAAGTCGAGGTGACGCGGTTGCAGTGCGGGACAATCCGGCTCTTACCGCGCGCTGTGCTGGATGTCAGCGCCAAAATCGCAAGTCCGCCCGCTGAGGCTCGTGCTGCACGAAAGTAGTCGGTCTGGCCGCCAACGGTGCCGACGTAGCGCTCACCCAGCCACTCGGCGTTCACCTGCCCAGCAAGATCCACTTCGATCGCTGAGTTGATGGCCATGAACGGCGATCCCGCCACCGGCACGGCGAGTTGGGCCGGCTGCGCGAACCCGAGGGGCCCCTTGGGCAACAGTGTCTGGTAAAGGCGCTGACTTCCCACAGCCAACGACCCCATGCAGGCGTCTGGCACCGTGGTGTCAATTGCGCCGCTGGCGACCAAGCCCAGGAACCAGTCTCCCACCATGCCCGAACGCACTTTCAGCCTACGCCGCGTCTGAAGTTCGCCAGCGATCGCCGCGGCGAGGCTGCCAATGCCCAACTGCAGCGTGGCACCGTCCGGCACCAGACTGGCCACGTTGCGGGCCAATTGCCGCTGCAAGGCGTTGGGTTCCTCGACCAGCGATTCGAGCAGGGGTGCATCGCCCTGCCGTGCCACAAGTACCTGGCTGCGATGTAAGCGGGGGGCACCGCGCGTCACCGGCATGTTGAGGTTCACCTCGACCACCACCTGGCGCGCCATCTGGACAGCATCCCAGGTGTAGTCCACGGCGCAGCCCAGGCTGTGGTAGCCCTCGGCATCGGCCGGCGCCACCTGCAGCAGCACAACGTCGGCTGCAAGCTTGCGCGAGCGCAGTTGGGCAGACAATTGTGAGAGTGACGAAGGGATGAGCCTGGCAGCTTGGCGCGCGAGCAGCTTGCCCATCGTGCCCAGACCGCAATAGGTCGTCACGCGCAGGGCGTCCGGCAGAGGACCCTCCCAGGTCGGGTTGAGCGAGTAACCGCAGAACGCGTCAATATGGCCGAGCCGCGTCGCCTGTGCGAAAAGGTCCGAGACCAGGCCGACGGGTTCGCCGCAGGCCTGACCGATGACGACGCAATCACCGGGACGAAGGCAATCAGCGAGCACGGAGGAGGTCATGTCGGTCATGCCTGCTTGTTCACGCCAGCTTGTTGCGACTGCAGTTGCAGGTGTTGCGGTAGCTTGCCGGCGATGGTGAGTGTCATGCTGCCCATCCCTGTACTGGACTCACCGTTGAGATTGGCACTAAGTCCTACCGGCTGAATCCGGTGCCAGTGTTCCTTCTGGGTGCCATCGGGGTAGATGACTTTTGACGGATGCGAGACATCCCAGACGTCCGTCTCCAAATGGTTCTCCGCACGCCAAGCGCCCAGACCTTTTCCGTCGTTGTAGCCGCCGCTGTAGCCCAGACCCTGCATGGCGATCGACGAGCCACGCGCCTGGACGGCGATGTGCAAGCGACGGCCATCCTCCAGGGTAACGTCGACGCTGGCCTGACTGAAGCGCCGCGTCCCTTCATGCAGATCGACGCTGAGCTCGATCTTTGAGGCGTGGTACCGCTCTTGTGTGCGGCGGTCCGTGACGACGCCGGTGGTGTAAGGTGTGTCGTCGCCGCGGCCGGAAAACAGCAGTGAACCGCTCATGGTGTCAGTCGAGAAAAACAGGAAGGACATCACGTGCCCTTTCTCGGCCAGCGTCACCTTGGGCCCCGTGACGGGCTCTGGCACCCCCATGCCGCGGCGCACACCCCAGGAATGGTCACGGCAGGCCCACCAGCGGTCGATCTCGATGCGGCGGCCGCCTGCCTCCAGCCAGCCGCTGGCCACGCCGATCTGGTCGAAGCGTCGGTAGTCCTCCACGGTGCGCGATTGAAGACGCGTGTAGTGCGGGTGTTCCTCGTGCGCAGGCTCGACGCATTCCCACCGCAGTTCACCGTGCAGCGCGTGCTCGCCGGGGGCAATGCTGATCTCGAACGATTTGAGCGGTTCAATGGGACGCACCCGCAGCGGACCACAGGCGGTCTCGACGCTGCTGCCCAGGGAGCGGGAGACCCGCACGTTGTACTGTTTGTTGTCGACCACCATCACAGCCCCGCCGTCCAGCACATTCATGTTGCGGTAGGCACCCATGGTGATTTGTATGGCGACGCTGCCATCTTGCGAATAAATCGCGAACCAGTAGCGGTCGAACCAGCGCGGATCACTGGTCCAAACATGGTCGAAAGTGGTTGGCAGCTGGTGGCTGAGTGTGTCGTCAAGAGGAGTGAGCATGGTTCAGGTTTTCGCGGTAGGGGGCGGGCTGGGCGTTGTTGCCACGTAACGCATGGGTACGCGCGACGCGCGCTCGCTCATGTGCTTCACGATGGTGCGGTGTTGGTCATCTGTGAGGCGCTCGGCGCAAACGGCCTGTGCAAGAAGCTCGCGCAGACTCTGGTTGCGTTCGTCGAGGGCCGCCACATCGGCAGGGTCCGGCTCAGGCTTGTTCAAGGTGTCGGCCAACCGGGCTGTGAGTTCGACAGGCAGCGAACCGGCCAGCGCCAACAGCAGTTGCACAGTGTTGGCGTTGTCTTGGCGCAGGAAGGCCGGCACAGCGGGCAAGGCAACAGTGAGCATGCGCAGGTTGGCGATGAGCCCATCCAGCATGGTGCGGGCCATCGGGTCGCTGACGCATGGTGCGACGACGGTTTCAAGGACTCGGCAGGTGCCCTGCAATTGCTCTTCTATGCTCGGCCTCATGACTGACTCCCTGCGCTCACTGCGCCATCAATGCTGACTGCGCTGTGCGCGCTTTCTGCAGTCGCCATCATTTGGAACATTGGCCGGTACAACCAAGTCGGGGTTTGGAACACTCGGTTGTAGCGGCCTGCCACAAACTCGGCCACAGCCGTTAACTGAATGACCGACAACTTCCAACAAGAGAACACGTTCCACCACAGCAGGTCGGCCTCGCGCACAGTTCGACCGGTCAGATCGCGGTAGGCCGCAACGATTTCTTGCCGCTCCCAGTGGCCTGGGATCTGGTGCTCGCGCTTGCGCACCGGGTTGGTCACCCAGCCAAGGTCTTCCAGCGGATCGCCCAAGTGAACGGTCTCCCAATCCAACTTGGCAGTGATGCGCTTGCCCTCCACCAGCGCGTTGCCCGGCTTGAAGTCACCATGCACCAGCACAATGGCTTCGGCCTTTGGGGCTCGGCGCTTAAGCCAAGCCAGAATGTAATCGAGTTCGGGGTGTGGCTCGAGTTGCGCCTTTTGGTACTCAGCCTCCCAGTGAGCCAGCTCGTGCAGCGAGGGCTTGCCTTCAGGCAGTCCCAGGCTGCTGGCGAGACCATGCTTTTGCCAGTCAACAGCGTGCAGCTTGGCCATCAGGCCGGTAAAGGCTCGCGCCAATGCCAGGCGCACGTCTAGCGGACTCGAATTGTTGAGGACCATGTAGTCGCATTGCCCGGGCATGCGTGTCATCACGATGGAAGGTGAGCCCAGCCAGCGACCAGGCTTGTCGATCCAGAACACCTGGGGTGCAGGCACATCGGTGTTGGCCAGCGCCTTGAGTACGGAAAACTCGCGCTGGCGCTCAGTGTTCAGCAGCGTGCCAGCAGCATCGCGCATGAGCATCAGAGGGAATGTGTGAACTCCTGAGTCGTCGGTCCAGGTGACGTCAAAAGACCAGTTTTCGCGTGAAAGACCGCCTGCGCTTCGCACCAGATCTTTCAGCACAATCTCGCGTGCCGAGGGGATGGCTGCTGCGATCAGGCTGCGCATGCCGTCGGCGACTTGCGCCACCGGGTCATCGATGTCAACAGCGTGAACATCAGCTTGCGTGCGCGACATGGCTGTTGCTTTCATCACTCGGTGCTTGGTGCGGCAGTGAAGAACAGCTCAGGCCCTTCGCTGCGCTGTTCGAATTGGGCGACGACAGCATCGTCGATGGCGAGGTTTGTGCCGCGCCATCGGCCCAGCGCCCGCACGCCTTCTTCAAGGTCAACGGTGACCAAGGTGTAAGGCAGATCTGCAACGAAGGACGGATGAAAGGCGTGGTGACAGACCGTCCAACTGTGGACCTTGCCACGGCCACAGGCCTGAAACCAGTCCGTTTGCGCTGAGTAGCAAGCGTCACACAACATGCGGGGGTAGTGGCGAACTTTGCCGCAGCTGGCGCACTGTTGCAACAGCAAGCGACCTTGCGCGGCGGCTTCCCAGTAAGGGGCTGAGACTGGTGTGATCTTGGGTGACGGCCTTGCTGGCGTGTCGGGCTGGGCGAGATTCTTGGCGTGTGTCATCGTTCAGCCCCTTCGCATGATGGCAACAGCGCCGTCGCCGAGGTCGCCGTAGCCCGTGACGAGCCCGATTTCGGCGTGCTTGACCTGGGCCCTGCCAGCATCTCCACGCAGCTGACGCACAAGCTCTACGATGTGGTTCAGGCCCCAGACATGGGCCTGCGACAGCAGGCCGCCGTGGGTGTTGGTGGGCAGCGCTCCGTCAAGCCTCAGACGACCACCCTCGACGAACGGCCCGCCTTCACCTTTCTTGCAGAACCCGAGATCTTCAAGTTGGCGGATGACCGCATAGGTGAAACAGTCGTAAATCTCGGCAACGTCAATGTCGGCATGGCTCACACCGGCCATCTGAAAGGCTCGCTGGGCGGCCTTGGCAATGCCCAAGCTCGTCATGTCCGGCCGCTGGGTGATCGCGCCAGGCTGGTCTGGGTGTCCTGCTGCTGTGCCTGAAATAAACACGCGCCGGTGCTTCAGGTCGTTCGCGCGTTCAGCGGAGCTGACGATGCAGGCCGCGCCGCCATCGCTTTCCAAACTGCAATCGAACAGCCGGAATGGGTCGGCAATCATGCGGGAATTGGCGTGATCTTCCAGGGTCATCGGCTTTTTCATCACTGCGTTGTCGTTGAGCAGCGCATGCTGCCGGTGCGCCACCGCCACCTCGCCGAAGTGCGAGACCTTGGTGCCGTACAGTGCCATGTGCCGCTGTGCCATCGGGGCATAAATCTGGGCCGGTGCGGCGTTGCCAATTGGGTATTCAAACTCGGTGACATAGTGGAACTGGGGCATCGTGTGGATGCGCGCTCCTGCCTTGGTCGCAGCGGCCCCGGTGACGTTTCGGCCAAAGGCAATCAGCACGTGATTACACACGCCTGCGGCAACTGCGGCTGCCGCGCACTGCAAGGCCATGACCGGGCTGGCACCGCCATGCGGGACAATGGCCGAAAAGCGCAAGTCCGGGATGCCGAAGTTGTCGATGAAGTCCTCGGCCGTCGCGCTGACGATACCAATGGGGATGACGCCGTCGATTTGTTTGGGGTCGAGTCCGGCGTCGGCAATCGCCTTCAGCGAAGCCTCGATTTGCAGCTCGAATGCGGTCTGGGTCGAGCCTCGCATGTAGCTTGTCTCGCCGATGCCCGTCACGCAGGCCTTGTCTCTGAGCGTCACTTCGAGTTCCTTGGTGGGTTGTTGCGAGCACTGCGTGCGCGCTGGAACTCGCGCTGCAGTTGTTGGCGGTAAAACACGGGGTCGAGTTCCAGCGCATAACGTGGCGCGGCCGGGAAGTGCTTGCGCAGGAAAGCCTGTTCCTCGCCCATACCGGCAAGGATGGTGGCTTGGTCTGGTCGTGCAAGTTCTCCCGTCACGAGCTTGGCCACCCATTCGGCCTGGTCGTCCATCATGCGGATGTTGCCCCCGCCAGCCACGTTGAACAGGCCCAAAAAATACAGGCCCGGATGAGACGGGTGAACAACCCGCAGGAACAGCTCCAGCTTGTGCCCGTCCAGCGGCCGCATCTGAGGCGCGAGGAAGGGCAGGTCCACGTGGTAGCCGGTCGCGACGATGACGCTGTCATAGGTCTCGTTCGTGCCGTCGACAAAAGTCACTTGCTGCCCGTTGACCGAAGCGATACCGGGCTTGGCTTTGATGCGGTCCCAAACGAAATGCGAGATCAGGCTCGGGTGGCTGGTCGGGTGGGTGCGGCTCTTGGGTGTGACAAAGCCCCATTGCTCCATGCGGCCATGCACGATGCGCGTGAGCGTTTCGCGGATGGTGCGCCGCACAGGCCAGGGCATCCAAGGCTTTTCCAGGCGGCCCAGCACGCGTGAGGTCGGCACGCCAAACATCATGCGCGGCATCATCAGAACGGGTGAGCGCGCCGAGAGGGTGGTGGACTGTGTGACGACACAGATGTCAGCCGCGATGTCGACCGCGCTGTTGCCCATGCCGACGACCAGCACGCGCTTGCCGCGGAACGGCTCGGGAATGCGGTAGCTGTGAGCATGCTGATAGTCGCCGGTGAAATGATGGCGCCAGTTCGGGTGGGCCGGCAAACCCTGGTGGCCGCTGCCAACCACCACCGCATCAAACTCGCTGCTGCTGCCGTCTTGCAGCGAGACACGCCAGCGCCCTACGCCCGCAGGCGCCACTTCCGTCACTCGTGAACGGAAGCGGATGTGCGGCGTGATGCCGAACTGCTCTGCATAAGCCTCCAAGTACGCACGAACCTGACGGTGGTCCGGATAGAGTGGGCTGCCCTGTGGGAAGGGGAAGTCCTTGTACGCCGTCACCCGGGCTTCGGAGTTCAGGTGCAGCGAGTCGTACGCCGGAGACAGGCCGTTGTCGTTGCCAAATACCCAGAGGCCGCCAATGCAGCTGCCCATCTCATAGACCACGGTGTCCACATTGTGGGCCAGCAAGTACTTCGCCGAGCACAGGCCGGCCGCACCTGCGCCAATGACGGCGACTCTCATTCCCATAGGCTGTCAGTCCAACTTGGCGCCGGAGATCCTGACCACTTCGCGCCACTTCACCCGCTCGTTGGCGGCGAAGTCGGCAGTCTCCTTGGGTGTCGTGGGCTTGATGATGGCGCCGATCTCCAGGTACTTGGCCTTGAGTGCTGGGTCAGCCGCCAATTCGGTGATCGCCTGTGAAAGTTTGCTGGAGATGGCCGCAGGCGTGCCCTTTGGCAAAACGAAAGCGCCCCAGGATGTGACCACAAAGTCTGCCACGCCCGCTTCGGCCATGGTGGGCACCTCTGGCATGGTTGGCCAGCGCTCGGGGCAGGTCACGGCAAGTGCGCGCACCTTGCCAGATTTGATCAGGGGTGTGTAGCTGGCGATGTTGTCGATGGCGAAATCCGTTTCGCCTGACATGAGCGCCGGCATCGATTGTGCTGCACCGCGGAAGGGAATGTGCACCGCCTGGATCCCGGTGCGCACCCGGAACAACTCTCCCGCCAAGTGGGGGGTCGTGCCAACGCCGGCCGAGCCGAAGTTCACGCCTTTGGGCCGCTGCTTGGCCCAGTCCAGAAATTCCTTGACGTTACGAGCGGGGTTCGAGGGTGACACGACAAATGCGTTGCAGTTCTCCCAGATCTTCGAGACGTATTCGAAATCCACAGCCGGGTCGTAGGGCAGTTTGGCGAACAGGAACTGGTTGATCGACAGCGTGCCGATGGTGGCCGAAGAGATGGTGGTGCCGTCCGGCGCTGCGGCCTTGACGGCTTCCATGCCGATGTTGCCGCCTGCACCGGTTTTGTTTTCGATGACCCAACTGCCACCGATCTTGTCTTGTAAGCGTTGGGCCAGCGTGCGAGTCAGCACGTCGGAGGCGCCGCCAGAAGAGAACGGGACGACGACCTTGATGTTTGAAGTGCCTGGCCAGCTCGTCTGCGCTTGCGCGAAGACGCCAGTGGCGATGCTGGCCACAACGATGGTCGATTTGAGCAGGATGTGCAGTGAGGTTTGCATGGGCTGGTCTCCAGATGTGAAGGTTGGGGTTCAGGAAAAGGGCTTTGTAAAGTACGGTGAAATCTGGGGGCTTGATCGGATCAAACCTTGCGCACACGGGGCAGCAGTGAATTGGCGATGATCTGCTTCATCACTTCGGCGGTGCCGCCGCCAATGCGGCACATGCGCGCATCGGCGAAGGCCCGGGCAATCGGGTATTCCCACATATAGCCCCAGCCGCCAAAGAATTGCAGGCATTCGTCCATGACCTTGAACTGCAAGTCAGTTGTGACCAGCTTGCAAGAAGCAGCGTCAACTGCATCGAGTTTGCCTTCTGCATGCAATAGCATGCAGCGGTCGACGAATACGCGTTGTGCGAGGACCTGCGCGTGAAGGTTGGCCAGGCTGAAGCGGGTATTTTGGAAGTCGGCCAGGGTCTGGCCGAACATCTTGCGCTCGACCGCGTAAGCCAGCGTCCATTCGAGCGCGGCCTCCGATGCTGAGACTGCACGGATGGCCTGGATCAAACGCTCCTGCGCCAGCTGGGTCATCAGGATGGCGAAGCCGCCGCCTTCGGTGCCGAGCAGGTTAGACGCCGGCACGCGCAAGTCGGAGAAGAACAGCTCCGAGGTGTCTTGGGCCTTGCAGCCGATCTTCTCAAGCTTGCGACCACGGCTAAAGCCGGGGCTGTCGGTTTCAACCAGGATCATGCTCACTCCTTTGGCTTTTTGCGTGGGGTCGGTCTTGCAGGCCAACAGCAAAAGGTCTGCGCTGTGGCCGTTGGTGGTGAAGACCTTCTGGCCATTGATCACGTATTCGTCGCCATCGCGGATGGCCTGGGTGCGGATGTTCTGCACATCGCTGCCGCCAGACGGCTCGCTCATGCCCAGCGCCACCACCACTTCGCCGGTGGCCATCCTCGGCAACCATTTGCTTTTTTGTGCTTCGGTGCCGAAGTCCACGAGGTAAGGTGCGACGATGTCCGAGTGCAGGTAGAAGGTCGGACCCGTTGCGCCCGCGCGCGCCATCTCTTCGATGAGGATGGCGCTGTAAAGAAAGTCGGCGCCCTGACCGCCGTAGGCCTCCGGCGCATTGACACACAACAGACCGAGTTCGCCAGCTTTTGTCCAGAGTGAACGGGGCACCTGGCCGGCCTTTTCCCAGTCCGCATGGTGCGGGGTGACTTCCGTTTCGATGAAGCGGCGCACGGTGTCGCGGAACGCTTCGTGCTCGGGTGTGAAAATGGTGCGTGGGATCATGTTTCTTGGCCTCGGCAGGTGCCGCCGACAGCGGTCAGGTGTGCTATGTGTGGTTCGTCGTATCCGCATTCGCGCAGGATCTCTGCGCTGTGCTCGCCCAAGCGGGGTTGCATGCGCGTCATGCGCATCGGCGATTCGCGAAGGTCCACGGGGCTGGCGGCAAAACGCAGCGGACCTTCGCTGGGGTGCTCGGCAATGGTCCAGAACCCGACGCTCTCGAGGTGCGGGTCCCGGGTCAGGTCTTCGAGCGAGTTAACGACCGAAAACGGGATGTCTGCAGTCGACAGCAGTGCCAGCCATTCGGCATTGGTCTTTCGTGCCGCCTGCCGCTCGACCTCGTCCCAGACCTCGCGAAAGTGTTCCTGCCGCGCGGCAAAGTTAGAAAAGCGCGGGTCCTCCATGATCTGTGGCTCGCCTGCGATTTCGAACAGGCTGCGCCAGTTCGCATCCGAATATGGCAGCAGCGCGAGGTAGCCGTCCTTCGTTTTGTAGGGTCGTCGTACAGCCGTGCTGACGGGCTGGTAGCCCATCGGCCCGATGGGTGGGTCGAAGCAGAAGCCCCATTGGTGTTCGGCCATGTTGAACGCCACCAGGCTTTCAAACATCGGTACCTCGACCTGCTGGCCTTGCCCTGTGGCAGACCGGTGCGCAATAGCGGCGAGCATGCCGATGCTGGCGTGCAGCGCGCCAATCTTGTCCGCGAAAATCGAGGGCATGAAACGCGGCTGCCCAGCCACCGTGGTCTGCAATTGCGCAAGGCCCGAGGCGGCCTGGCCGATGTCGTCGTAGGCAGGTCGCCCCGCATAAGCGCCTTCGTCGCTGTAGCCTGTGACGTGGCAATAGACAAGGCGCGGGTTGAGCTGCTTGAGCGTCGCATAGTCGAGGCCCAGTTTGTTGGCGGCTGGCGTTCGCAGGGAGTGCAGCAGCACATCGGTGTCTTTCAACAAACTGCGCAAGATGGCCTGTCCTTCAGCCTTCTTCAGGTCAACAACAATGCTGCGCTTGCTGCGATTGCTGGAAAGAAAGAACGAGCCCATCAGCGGT
Organism: Comamonadaceae bacterium; assembly: GCA_027485235.1. Lineage (GTDB taxonomy): Bacteria > Pseudomonadota > Gammaproteobacteria > Burkholderiales > Burkholderiaceae_C > Limnohabitans_A. The sequence goes on along the minus strand of JAIXRJ010000046.1, from coordinate 490,075 downwards.
GAACGTCGCGGGCCGATCGAGCGTGTCAGGTCACCTTCGGGGGGCTCGAGCTTGATCACGTCCGCACCGAGGTCGCCCAGATATTGGCCTGCCAGCGGTCCAAGAATCATCGAAGCAATCTCGAGGACGCGGATGCCTGTCAGGGGACCGGGGCGGGTGGTGTCGGGTTTCATGGCTGTGTGTTTCAGAGAATTGCCAGGGGTGTGAGCGGGCTGCCGGTGGCGCCAACAATGGGCAGCGCAGCGGCGACAAAAAGAAATTCGCGTCGGCCGGTGCGCACCAGTGGCTCCAGCATCAGGCCTTCGAGCAACGGGATGCCAAAATCGCGGATCACGCACTGGTGCACCGGGAACACGGTGCCCTCTGCGAAGGGCAGCACTTCGACCGCGTAGTTGTCGGCGCCTATGAGGGCAACGTCGTGCTGTGCCAGCCAAAGGCCCGCTTCGTGGTCGATGCCGGGCTCGGTATTGAAATCCACGTCGCTCACGCCTTGTTGGGCGGCCAACCAGCCGGTGTGCAGCAGCACCGCGTCGCCGGGCTCGATCTCAAGCTGCGCGGCGCTCAGGCAAGCCTCAAGGTCGGCTCGAGAGACCACTTCTCCCCCGCGTAACGGGCGACCACGCAAGCCGACCAGGTCCAGCAGCAGGCCGCGCGTGACCGCTGGCGGCATTTTCTCCACCCCGAGTCGGGTCGCACCGCTGGTGCTGCGCAGGGTGTCTTCGCGGTAGTTGTTGAACAAGCGACTGTCGCACCACGCGTGGCACAGCGCGTCGATGTGGGTGCCGATGTGCAGGGGCATGACCACAGTGTCTTCGGCGAACTGGAAACCACCGGGGCGCTTGGCGCCTGCCGCGTAGTCGCCCCCGTCGCGCCCCATGAAATGTTGCAGTCCTGCGCGGTGGCGTGGCACCGGGGTTTTGTGCGAGAGCAGCTGCGCGAGCCGCACCACCTGGCCGGTTCGCACCAGGCTGGCTGCGCGCTTGACCTGCTCGGGGCCGATCAGGTTGAGCGCCCCGGCCTCGTCGTCTGCGCCCCAGCGGCCCCAGGCGTTCGGTCTTTCATTCAGGAAGCTGTCTTCGCTCATGTCTTGGGCTCTCCGCTTGTTGGCAGCAGCGTATGCAACCTGGCCTTCTGCAACTTGCCGGTGGTGGTCAGGGGCAGTTCGTTTTCCGTCGTGAAGTGGAACTGGTGCGGTACTTTGTAGGCGGCCATCTCGTTTTTGCAGAAGGCCAGCAGTTCGTCGCGGCCCGGTATCGCACCAGCCTCAGCGATGATGATGGCCACGAGCGCTTCGTCCAATGCCGGGTGAGGCACGCCGATCACGTAGGCTGTGCGAACCGCAGGGTGGCGCATCAGCACCTCCTCGATTTCAGCAGGGGCAATGTTGATGCCCCCGCTCTTGACCATTTCCTTGATGCGGCCCTTGAAGTACAGCCGGCCGTCGGCGTCGAGAAGGCCCAAGTCTCCCGTGCGAAAAAATCCATTTTCGTCGAAAGACTCGGCGGTTTTTGCCGGTTCCTTGAGGTACTCCCTGACCACCGGTCCCTTGACCCTGATCTCGCCAACCTCGCCCGCCGGCTGCATTTCGCCCGAGTCGATGTGGCAAATGCGCAGCGTGACTCCGGGAAGCGGACGACCGACCGATTGCAGCCGCACCGCGAGAGGATCGTGCGCATCGGTCACCGCGCAATTGCCGTAGGTTTCGCTCAAGCCGTAGATGTTGCAGATTTCCCGAACACCCAGGTCTACGGCCCGTTGCACCTGTTCGGGTGTGCCGATGGTGGCACCGCTGCGCAGTGATGACAGATCGTGCTGCGCTCGTTTCGGGTGCTCCCACAGGGCTTGCACGATGTTCGGCGTGCCGTAAAAGATCGAGCAGCGCTCGCGCTCGATCAGCGCCAGCGCCTCGCTGGCGTCAAAACTTTCTTGCAGCACCACACAGCCCCCGTGGGTGAGCAGGTTGGGAGCCGCATTGACGATGCCGAAACTCCAAAAGAGCGACACCGCCAGCCAAAGCCTGTCGTGCTGGGTGACGCGCTGGCGCTCGCCGATGTGGAATGAGTTGCTGACCCAATGCCCGTGCTGCAGCAGGATGCCCTTGGGCGCTGCCGTGGAGCCGGAGGTGTACAACAACATGGCGTCGTCGTCCGGCTGCACGGCCCGCGCCGCCGCATCCACCTGGGCTTGGGCAATGCCCTCGCCCCTTTGAAGCAACTCGTTCCAGGTGATCTCGCCAGGGCCCAAGACTCTGTTGACGTCGTCCTTCACGGGCGATGTCAGGTCAGCATGGAGCCAGACAATGTTTCGCAATGAAGTCATGCCACCGCTGCCACGGATGCCGGCCATCGTGCTGCGGAAATCCTGGCGCCGCAGCCGGTCAGTTGCCACGAGACAGCTGACTTCGGCATGAGACAGTGTGTACTCGAGTTCGCGGGCGGTGGACCAGGTGTTGAGGCCGACAGAAACGGCACCAATTTGCTGGATCGCGAGGAATGTCAGCAGCCACTCTGCCCGGTTGCCCATGAGAATGGCCACGCGATCGCCGCGCCCCAAACCGAGCGAGGCGAGGCCCCGCGCCACGTTGTTTGCCTCATCCAGCAGCTGCGCATAGGTGTAGCGGCGCGCCCCGTCCACCAGCGCTTCACGGGCGGCAAAGCGCTTGGCTTGCTCCTGCATCAGCAGCGGGATGGTCCGGGTTTCGGGCATGCTCATGGCGGTGTCGCGTGGTCTCGATATTTCGAAATTTGGAAAACTATTCCATAATTAGGAAATGTTAACGTGCAATGCTTGGCTGGGCAAGTTGTTTTTTCATGCCAGCTTGACGGATTGGCTGAGTTCGAATGGTTTAATCCAATGAAATTATTTTCGAGTTTACGAATTTTCTCGCGAGCATAGACAGACCATGAGCCCTGAGCGTTACCTGAGAACCTTCGACATCCTCAAGCTGCTGGCCGAGCGCAACACCCCTTTGCGACTGACGGAAATCAAACAGGCGCTGGACCTGCCCTTGAGCAGCCTGCACAATATGCTGCAAACCATGGTGAGCGCCGAGGTCGTGACGGTCGATGACGATCTGCGCTATGCCGTCGGCCCGCGCACGGTGTCCCTGGCCTTGCGCACCGTCCAATCGCTGGACTTGCGAACGGTGGCCCGGCGGCCGCTGCAAGACCTCGCCCGCGAGCTTGGGGACGACGTTTACCTGGCCCTGAGGGTAGGGCAACGGGTCATCTATGTGGACCGTGTCCTGGGCAACCAGCGGATCTCTCTGGACATTCGGCTGGGCGAGCCGCTGATGATGCACTGCACCGCCACAGGAAAGCTTTTCGCCGCCCTCGATGGGCGGCTCGAAGCACATGTGCTGGCCGGCAAACTGCCCAAAATGACGCCCCAGACCATCACCGACCCGCAGCTCTTGCACAAGGAGTACAACAGCATCCGTATGGCTGGCTTCTCGAGGAGTGACCAAGAAGCGATCGAAGGCGTGGTTGGCTATGCCTTGCCCATACGCGATGGCAATGGCAGCGCCGTCGCGGCGCTGCACGTGTCGGTGCTGTCTACCCGTGCTACCAAAGCGCACGAGCGCAAGATATTGACGCAGGCGCGTGCCTGCGTCGAGCAGATTGACAAGCAGTTGGGCCACGAGCATGGCGGCGCAAACAAGAGGTCTTCGACATGACAAACAATGACCGCAATACGACCGCCCCAGTAGGCGCTCGCGGGGCGCTCGACGGCCTGAAAGTGCTGGACGCCAGCCGTCTGCTGCCCGCCGCCCTGTGCACCCAGTTGCTGGGCGATTTGGGTGCTGACATCCTGAAGGTGGAGGAGCCTGGGCGCGGCGACTACCAGCGCAGCTTCCCGCCGATGGGCAAGGTGGATTCAGGCACATTCCTGCTATGCAACCGAAACAAGCGCAGCATGACCTTGAACCTCAAGCATGAAGAAGGCAAGCGCATCTTCCGGGAACTCGCAGCGCAGTCCGATGTGGTGGTCGAAGGCTTTCGGCCGGGGGTGATGGACCGCCTCGGCTTGGGCTACGAGGAACTGAAGAAGATCAATCCCCGCTTGGTTTATTGCGCCATCTCTGGGTATGGGCAGGACGGCCCCTACCAGCGCCTTGCTGGGCATGATTTGAACTACCTCGGTGTCATCGGCGCTCTGCCACTGTTTGGCAAGGCGGGTGAAGGGCCCATGGTCCCGGGACTGCTTGCCGCCGATATTGGTGCGTCCATGATCGGCGCATGGGGCATTCTGGCGGCCGTGCTTGCGCGGCAGAACACTGGAACCGGCCAATTCGTCGACGTCTCCATGATGGACGCCGCCGTGGCGTTCTTGACTTACCACGCCGCGGAGCCCTTGTTTGGCACGGTCGAGCCCAAGGGTGGGGAATACCGCAACACCGGCGGCGCGCCTTGTTACGGCATTTTCCGCTGTCAGGACGGGCACTATGTGACTTTGGGCGCGCTGGAGGAGCACTTCTGGGCCCGCTTTTGCGACATCGCAGGCGTGCCGCAGCTCAAGCAAGACCAGTTCCCCGAGGGAGAAGCCCGAGAAAGTCAATTCCGCTTGATGGAGGAGGTGTTTCGCCAGCGCACGCGTCAGGAATGGGTGGCGCTGTTTTTTGCCAACGACATCCCCGGTGGGCCAGTGAACACCATGCACGAGGCGTTCGATGACCCGCACATGCGTGCGCGCCAGATGTTGTTGCATGTGGACCATCCGGTCGAGGGCCGTATTCCGCAGCTCGGTTTCCCGGTGAAGTTCTCCGGGACGCCGGCCAGCATCAACTCGCCGCCGCCTTCGCTGGGCCAGCACACCGGCGATGTCCTCTCGGGGCTCGGTTACGACGCGGGCCGCATCGCCGATCTCGCCCGCAACGGAACCACCTGAGCCAGCGGGTCACTCACAGTGACTGGTGCTACACCTTTTAGCGCTTCATGACATATTGGCACCGACATGAACACGCCAGAAGTCCTGGTCAAACACGCAGACGGCGCGGTGATCATCTCGATCAACCGGCCTGAGCAAGAAAATGCCATCACCCGCGCCGACTCATAGGGGGGGGCGAGGCCATCGACCAGATGGAGCGTAACCCTGCTGTGGATGTGGCCGTCCAGTCCTGACTGGCGCTGAGGGCATCTTCTGCTCGGGCATGGACCTCAGGCCTTCCTGCGCGGGGAATCGCCTCGCGTGGCAGGGGGCGGCCTTTTTGGCATGGTCATGAAGCCTCCCAAGAAGCCGCTCATTGCCGCTGTCGAAGGCGACTGCGTGGCTGGCAGCTTCGAGGCCTTGCTGGCTTGTGATCTCGTGTTGACCGCTCGCAATGCCACATTCGGCATCCCAGAAGTCAAGCGCGGCCCGGCCGCCGCTGCGGGCGGCCGGGCACCCTGGAAAACCGAGGTGACCTGCCCCCTCTGAGCCGTACCAAATCGATGGAACAAAGTCCGCTAATTTTGGAGAATGGCGGATATGAAGACCACACGATTTACCGACGAGCAGATCATCGGATTCTTCAAGCAAGCTGAAGCGGGCATGTCCATCAAGGACATTTGCCGCTTTGGCCGCTTTAGCCAACCGACCTTTTCAATTGGCGCTCACGCTTTGGCGGCATGGAGGCCTCCGATGCGGCCAAGCTGCGTGACTTGGGGGCCGAGAACAACAAGCTCAAAAAACTCCTGGCCGAGGCGCACCTGGACATCCATGCGCTCAAAAGCGTCTTCGGTGTCAAGCGCTAGCCCCGCAGGTCAAACGCGAAGCCATCACCCAGATGATCCAAGTCCATCTTCTGTCTGAGCGCCGCGCGTGCTGCCTTGAGGGGCTAAGCCGAGACAGCTTTCGCCACCCGCCTAAGCGTGATGAGCTGACGCAAACCTTGAGCGAACGCATCGTGGACATTGCCCACGTACGCCGAAGATTTGGCTATCGGCGCATCCACGATCTGCTGCGCCCGGAGTTTCCGGGCGTCAACCACAAGCGGGTCTACCGCTTGTACAAAGATGCCAATTTGGCCGTGCGCAGGCGCAAGAAGGTCAAGCGAGCGGGTGCCCTTGCAGCTGGCGCAAAAGGCCAACGATGTGTGGAGCATGGATTTTGTATCGGACAGCCTGACCAATGGCAGGCGCATCAAGTGCCTGACGGTGGCCGATGACTTCAGCCACGAGTGCGTGGACATTGCCGTGGACTACGGGATCTCGGGGCAATACGTCACACGCTTGCTCGACCAAGCGGCCACCTTCAGAGGCTACCCACTGGCCGTGAGAACGGACAACGGACCGGAGTTCACAAGCCAGGCCTTCGTGGCCTTGGCCAGCGCACACGGCGTGAGGCACATCTTGACGCAGCCAGGCAGGCCCATGCAAAACGGCTACATCGAGAGTTTCAACGGCAAATTCCGGGACGAGTGCTTGAACGAGCAGTGGTTCTTGAGTTTGCCCAAGCCAGGCAGTGCATTGCTGAATGGAGGCAGGACTACAACGAAGTCAGGCTCCACAGCAGCCTGGGTCGGATTACCCCGGCTCAGTTCGCGCAGCAGCAAAGGATTGAGTCCAGTGCCGCTGCAAATCTCAAACATCAAGTTTTGGATTAACCTTGAAACCTCAGACTACGTCCATTTGATTGGTACGGCCAAAGGGTGCAGGTCAAGAGATGCAGTGATGCCCTTTATGAATAGCCTCGTGTTTCGTGGAGGCTGGTTGATTTGAATTGTGACCTCGGTCTCGCTTACCCGGCTGACCGCAGGTGGTTGTTCACCTCAGCTACAGCCGGCGGTGTATGCCCAATCTGGCTGTGCGCAGTCCGTCATGGCAGAACCAAGCCATCGTTGCCGGTTCCAGTGCCTCCTTGGTTTTCCAAGGCTACGGCGGTGGATCAATTCAGTCTTGTACAGCCCATTGATCATCTGGCCAGGACAGTTGTCGCCGCGTGGTCAGGACAGTTGGCGTCAAGCATCGATCGGACTTTTCGGCTCAAAGTGATCTAGATTGATTTCTGATTGACTCTTTGGGAAAGCTCATCAGTTGACTCTTTCCGCTCGCTGTAACGGTCAACCAGATAGGGCGCAACATCTCGCGTTAAAAGTGTGAACTTCACCAACTCTTCCATCACGTCAACCACCCTGTCGTAATAAGCCGATGGCTTCATTCGACCATCTTCTTTGAACTCCAAGAATGCTTTGGCAACAGAACTTTGATTTGGAATCGTCAGCATCCGCATCCAACGTCCCAAGATGCGCATTTGATTCACGGCATTGAAAGATTGGGAGCCCCCACTGACTTCCATCACTGCCAAGGTTTTCCCCTGGGTTGGTCGAACAGCGCCTACTGACAAAGGAATCCAGTCGATCTGGCTTTTCATGATGCCCGTCATGGCTCCGTGACGCTCGGGTGAGCACCACACCATGCCTTCAGACCAAGCGGCCAGGTCTCGCAACTCTTTTACTTTTGCATGTGTATCAGGTGCAGTGTCTGGTTGTGGAAGATGCAAGGGATCAAACACCTTTACTTCTGCACCCATCGCCTCCAGCATCCTTGCCGCCTCTAGCGTCAAAAGCTTGCTGTAGGAACGCTCGCGCAAAGAGCCATAGAGCATCAAAATTCTTGGCGGATGGGTTGATGCAGGTTGTGGCGTTAACAAGGCCTGTTGGGGCAACTTGAAAAAAGCTTCACTCACATTGGGCAAGTCATCGGTGATGTCAGACACGTAAGCCTTATTCATTTCTAACAGCTTCTCCATCTGCTTTTCTCAATGACTTTGATTGTGATGATCGGGCTTCAAAAGCAAATAAAGCATCAGACCCAAGAAGCCGCCAACGGTCTGCGCACCGACAAAGGCAGGCACATCGGATGGTGAGATTCCGGCAAAGCTGTTGGAGAGCATGCGACCGAATGCAGCCGCAGGGTTGGCAAAGGAGGTACTTGCAGTGAACCAATAGGCCGCACCGATATAGCATGCGACGATAGAAGATGCCTTGCCTTCAGGGGAGCGCAAGATCACGAACAGCAAACCACATGTGGCGACTGCTTCCGCGAACCATTGTGCGGGCCCGGTTCTTACTTTTGCAGACCATTGAAAAATTTCAAGCTCAAACATCGCATGTGCCGCCCAGGCGCCCAACGCAGCACCTGTGAGCTGAGCAATCACATAACCCATCAAATGATGACGTGCCAAATCTTTGCGAAAAGCAAGAACCATTGAAACAACTGGATTGAAATGAGCACCACTGATTGGGCCGAGTGTTTCAATCAATGCGTAAAGCGCAAAGACCGTGGCGAGGGTATTTGCCAAAAGAGCGATGGCTGCGTTCCCACCTGACAATTGCTCCGCCATGATGCCTGAGCCGATCACTGCACACAACAAAGCCGCTGTGCCAACCAGCTCCGCAAGGTATCGTCGCCAATGGCTCATTTTTTGGCCAGCTCACGAGCGGTGTTTTCCAAAGCCATCTTGCCGAGGCTTGTGGAGGGCAGGCTGGTGAAGATGTCGAGACGCTTTTTGATTTGAAGCAGCGTTTGCTTGAATGCTTCTAGTTTTTGCTCATAAGTTCCAACTGTCTCTGAAGGGTCTGCATAGCCCCAGTGAGCGCTTGCAGGCTGGCCGGGCCAATAGGGGCAAACTTCGCCTGCCGCGTTGTCGCAAACAGTGATGACCAAGTCCATGTGCGGTGCATCCGGCGTCGCGAAAACATCCCAGCTTTTACTGCTTAACCCTGCAGTTGAAATCCCTGCTCTTTCAAGCGTTGCAATGGCCATAGGATTGGGTTTTTGATTGTCTTTAGGGCTGCTGCCAGCAGAGTAGGCTTTGAACAGACCTTGCCCCATGTGGTTGAGCAATGCCTCAGCCAGGATACTGCGAGCAGAGTTGTGGGTGCAAAGAAACAGTATGTTCAATGGTTTTGCGTCAGTCATTTGGGATTCCTTGGGTTCAACAGGTTTTACAGATTTCCTCGGGGCTCAGCTCGCAGGCCTCCCCTTGGCAACAGTTTTGGGACAGATACGCAAGAACGGCATTCATGCGGTCGTACTGAGCGCGGTAAATCAGGTTGCGGCCACTGCGTTCCTGGGAGATCAAATCAGCATGCATCAACTCTTTCAAATGAAAGGAAAGCGTGTTGGCAGGCATACCCAATGCCTCAGCCATCAATGCTGGCGTCAGTCCATCGTTGCCTTTCACCACCAAGGAGCGAAAAATCTGGAGGCGGTTGGGCTGAGCCAAGGCTGCCAGTGCTTTGATGACGTATTTGTCTTCCATGATTCAATTTTATTGGAAATATGTGACTATTCTATGTCGGCGTTGCGATCTGACAATGAGCAGCCTAAAGTGCCTCGCCGTTCGGCCCATACACGAAACGATTCAGCAGTATTGTTGCTTCATACGGCATCAACGTGGGTGAATACCGCCGTGTCGTCAAGACAGAGGTCCGAGGATGGATGCAGTGGAAATCAGTCTCGACATTTAGAACGATCAAGCGAGTCCTGTGGCCTGATGGGCCTGCCCATCAGGCGAGAACGGGGAGGCCTGTGAAATTGTGCGCAAAGACCGCTCGCCCTTCCCGAGTACCGGTCATGTAGTTCAACTCTGCCAGTTGCATCCCGCGTTCGAAGGCGCTCTGCCCAGGAAATTGGTGGACCATGGTGCACAGGCCCGCCGAGAAGCGCTGGACCAACCACATGCGTTCCAGGCAGGTGTCGGCGTAGCGGTCCAGCCAGCGTGGATCATGGCGTTTGTAGTGTTCCACCAGCGCGCGGCCCAGCACCTTGATGTCCGCCATCGCAGCGTTCAAACCTTTGGCGCCGGTGGGGGGAACAATGTGGGCGGCATCGCCAGCGAGGAACAGGCGGCCAAAGCGCATGGGTTCGCAGATGAAGCTGCGCATGGCGGTGACGGCTTTTTGCGTGATGCGACCTTCGTTGATGGGGGGCTGTCCATCGACATCCAGCCGCTTGTGCAGCGCCGTCCAGATGCGATCGTCTGACCAATTGTCGGGGTTGTCGTCAGGTTCGCACTGCAGATACAAGCGGGTGACCTCGGGCGTGCGAATGCTCATCATGGCAAAGCCCTCGGGATGGTAACCCCAGGTGATGTCTTGGATGGCCGGGGGGGCGTCCGCCAAAATGCCCAGCCATCCAAAGGGGTAAACACGGTCATAAAGCCGCTGCCTGTCGTGAGGGATGGCGCTGCGGCTGACGCCCCGAAAGCCGTCACAACCGGCTACAAAATCGCAGGACAAGGCGAGTGGCTGGCCTTCGGCCTCGAAATGGATGACGGCTTGGCTGCCTTCCAGGCCCTCGATGTGGCGCACGGGCGCGTCATAGAAAATCTGGGCACCTGCCTTGTCGCGGACGCGCATCAGATCGGCCACCACTTCGTGCTGTGGATAGACCCAAGCGCTTTTACCGCCCGAGGCCTCGTGGAAGTCCAGCCTGTGAGAACGGTTGTTGAAACGAAAATCCAGCGCGTGTTGTTCAAGCGCCAGTCGGTCCATGCGTTCACCCAGGCCGACATCGCGCATCATTTCAACCGTACCCTGTTCGAGGACCCCGGCGCGAAGTCGGGCGCGCACATGGTCTTTCTGTGAGCGTTCAAGGATGACCGACTCGATGCCCTCCAGGTGCAGCAGGTGCGAAAGCATCAAGCCCGCGGGGCCCGCGCCAATGATGCCAACTTGTGTCCGAATCACGGGCATTCCTCCAGGGTGATCATCCCCATGCCGTCTTCGTCAGACTTGAAGGACTCGCGCTCTTGCGCTGCGGACAGCGCATGGCACATCGTGTTGATGCGCAGACCACGCCAAGACTGGTGCAAATCGAAGACCAGCGCGCCGCCGATGCGCGTCCCGGACTCAAGTTCTGCGTGGATGGCGTTTGTCATGTTTTCAGTATAGGTTGGCGACCCATGCTTGAAAAATACAAGTATCCTGATGCCTTTTGCAAGAATATGGTGTCAAAGGAATTCTTGAATGTCTATGGCCTTACCCTCGGCGGTTGATGAGCTCCTCAACTACCGACTGAATGTCTTGTTGGCGCAAAGCGGTGCCTTGACCACGCGCTGGTGCGAGGGCCGCTTTGGCATCACACGTCGGGAGTGGCGAATCATCGCCTTGCTCGCTGTGGATGGGCCGGTCTCCATGGGCAGGCTCTCGGAACGCGCCAGTTTGGCGCCCGATCGAATTCCCAGACTGTTCAGCTCTCTCCAAGAAAAGCAGCTGGTGGGTCGGGTGCCCGACCCGCAGGACCGACGCCGGGCCCTTGTCAGTCTGACGCCAAGGGGGCGCAGTCTTTACGACGAGCTGTTTCCGATTTCGGTGGGGATTCACCAATCGGTGCTCAGCGAACTGACGCTCAGTGAAATGCAAACCCTGGACAGCCTTTTGTCCAGACTGACAGAGCGTGCGCGCAGCCTCTGCCATCAAACCACGCTGGCGCCCAAAGCCTCGCGACGCCTGGGCGGGAGCCGGCATGGGGCCGGGTCCAAGATGCCCAAGACGAACGCGGTTTTCTCTTGGGCGTGAGGCCCACAACCCGCCTTGAATAGCGTTTGAGCTCAACTTTTACCATCCCACCATGAAGACGTCCCGCAATGTATTGGTCGCAGGTGCCAGCAGCGGCATCGGGGAGGCCATCGCCTTGGCGTTTGCCGCCCAAGGCGATACCGTCACCGCAACAGGAGCGACCGAGGCTGAGGTGAATGCAGCGCTGGACCGACATGGCCCATCGGTGCGATTTGTCCAGCTGGATGTGCGTGAGGGGCCCGCAGTGACCCAATTGGTGTCAGAAATTGGCGATCTGGATGTGCTGGTCAACTGCGCTGGCATCATCCGCCGCGGGCAAGAGCATGAGCCGGAGGTGTTTCAACAGGTGCTCGACATCAACCTCGTGGGAACCCTGCGGCTTTGCGCGGCAGCCCGCCAGGGCTTGGCCAGGCAGGGAGGCTGCATCATCAACACGGCCTCGATGCTGTCCTTTTTTGGCGGCGGGCTCGTGCCCGCTTACAGCGCCAGCAAAGGCGGCATCGCCCAGCTGACCAAATCCTTGGCCATCGCCTACGCGGAGCAGGGCATTCGCGTCAATGCGATCGCGCCAGGCTGGATCGCCACACCACTGACCCAAGCCCTGCAAGACGATCCAGAGCGTTCTGCGCCCATCTTGGCCAGAACGCCCATGAGGCGCTGGGGCACGCCCGATGACCTGGTGGGGCCCGTGATGTTCTTGGCCAGTCCGCAGGCCAAGTTCGTGACGGGGGTGGTGTTGCCGGTGGATGGTGGTTACTTGATTGCGTGAACCTGAATCAAGCCCATGAGGGTTGTTTCGCGGGCTTTTTCATGGCAAGTGAGGGCACCTATTCAGATTCAATGGCCGTTCAAGCCGCTTCTGCGGACGATCAGGGTATCCCTGAATGCGTCCGAGCAGCGTGTGATCAATGATTCCAACCGTGTGTCATCAACACATTGGGCGCAACTCAACACTCAGAGGCAACATGATTTCATCCAAGTCCACATCTTTTTTGATCATGGCGAGCGCCGTATTTCTGGCCGGTTGTGCTGGAACACCGGTCCAGCCCCCTGCGAACGATCCCCAAACGCTTCGCGTGAATGTCTTTCGCAGTGCGACGAATATTCCCATCTACATGGCCGAAGAAATGGGGGCCTTCACCAAGCGCAACCTTCGCATTGATCTGCAGTTCACCCCCAACTCCACCGAGCAGCGTGCTGGACTTGCTGCGGGTCGCAGCGACATTGTTCACACGGCCGCTGACAATGCCGTCGCCATGGTCGAGGTGGCCAAGGTGGATGCCGTGATCGTGAGCGGTGGCGACAGCGGGTTGTTGGAGCTCTTTGTGCGACCTGAAATCAAGAGCCTCTCGGATGTGCGTGGCAAGGCGATGGTGGTCGATGCCCCCAACACGGCCTATGCGCTGGTCGCCCGCAAGATGTTGAAGAATGCCGGCCTGATCGACGGTCGCGATTACCGACTGTTGCCCATTGGGGGAACCGAGAGCCGCGTCAATGCGTTCACGCAAAGTCCTGACAACGCGGTGGGCATGCTGAACCCGCCCTGGACTTTCATCGCAGCAAGTCAAGGTGCCCGCAGTTTTGGAAAGGTCAAGGATCTTTTCGGACCCTATCAAGGCATCTCCACGATCGTAATGCGACCCTGGGCCCAGGCCAACCAAGGGGCACTGGAGCGTTATTTGGCGGCCTATATCGAGGGCTGCCGCTTGACCGTTGATCCTGCCAATCGCGAGCAGGTGATTGCGGTGCTTCGCAAGCGCTTGAACTTGACGGCCGACGTCGCCAGCCGAAGCTATGCGGGCTTGATCGAGCCTGGATACGGCCTGTCCCGCGACTGCCGGTTGGACATGGCAGGTTTTCGCAATGCCTTGGCCCTGCGCGCCGAGATCGAGGGGCAGTGGGGTGGCGTCGCACCCGCGCCTGATCGGTATTTGGACCTTGGTTATTTCGAGCGCGCCATGCCCTTTGTCGCTCGCTGATCAGGCCACGATGCCTCTGGCTTTGAGCGCTTGAATTTGTTCCGCGCTCAAACCGATCTCTTGTAAGACCGACTCGGTGTCTTGCCCAATGGCCGGCGCATTGCGCACATGGCCACCCGGCGTGCGTGACAGTTTGGGGACGATGCCCGGCAGTGACAGGCAGGAGCCATCGTCCAACTCGATCGGCTCGATCATGCCCCTGGCTTGGTAATGCGGGTCGGCCGCGATGTCTGCCACGGTGTAGATCCTGCCCGCCGGAACACCTGCTGCATCCAGTGAATGCAGCACATCAAGGATGTCACGTTCGGCGGTCCATGCGCCAATGGCCGCATCGATCTTTGCAACGCCCTGCACGCGGCCGCTGTTGTCCTTGAGTTCAGGGTCTTGACCTAAATCATCTCGCCCGATGCTGTGCATCAAACGTTTGAAAATGCTGTCGCCATTGCCGGCGATCAGCACGTAAGCGTCGCCCCGGCAACGGTAGGCATTGCTGGGTGCAATGCCGGGCAGTGCACTGCCGGCGGCTTGCCGCACAGCGCCAAAGGCACTGTATTCTGGCAGCAGGCTTTCCATGCAATTGAAGACGGCTTCGTAGAGCGCCACATCGATCACCTGGCCCAAGCCGCTGCGCTGGCGTTCGTGCAAGGCCATCAAAATACCGATCACACCGTGCAGCGAGGCCAAGGTATCGCCGATGCTGACCCCCACACGCACGGGCACTCGACCGGGCTCAGCCGTCAAGTGGCGCAGGCCACTCATGGCCTCGGCCACCACACCAAAGCCCGGCTTGTCGCGGTAAGGGCCCGTTTGGCCGTAGCCACTGATGCGCAACATGATCAGGCGTGGGTTGAGCGCCTGCAGCGTATCCGGTCCCAAGCCCCACGCTTCCATGGCGCCGGGTCTGAAGTTTTCAATCAACACATCCGCATCCCGGGCCAGGTGCCGCACGATGTCCTGGGCCTCGGGCTCTTTCAGGTCCAGTGCCACAGAACGCTTGTTGCGCGACTGAATTTGCCACCAAACCGAAGTGCCGTCTTTGAGCAAACGCCATTTGCGCAAAGGGTCTCCTGCGCCTGGCGGCTCAATTTTCACGACCTCTGCCCCAAAGTCGGCCAAGGTCTTGGCGGCAAAGGGCCCGGCGATCAGCTGTCCCAGTTCGATGACCTTCAATCCCTGCAAGGGCCCCAGTTTTGACGTGTTTTTTGAATCCATGCGCGCAACTATAAAAGAACTGGAAACACCGCAATTCCAAATGATTCATTGAATTTGATGATTTGAAGTACGCCCAATGGTGGATTTTAAAACTTAAATATCCAATCAATACTGCCGCACCAATTTAGAACAAAGCGCTTTGAGGCTTTGAGCGTCAACAAATGATGGGGAATTACGGCATGGAAAAAGGGTACAGAAAATGGTCTTTCCTTCGGTCGCGCAGTCTCAAAGTAGACGGGGTGTTGGCAATCGCGTGTTTTTCGGCCACTGCCCTGCTGGCTCAGCCAGCCCAAGAGGGATCGACGCCTTCAGTGGCCAGCGGCACCATCGAAGCCTTCGGTGAACCGTTTGCCAAGGCGACGCCAGTGGCCAACCATCTGAGCAAAATCTTTGTTTACCGGGCCAACGCGGTTCAATTGCCCCAGCCAATCAACATTTACTTGGAGGGTCGCTACCACACCTCTTTGCTCAAAGGCGGCTTTTCTGAGTTTTGTGCACTGCCTGGTGCCGTGTCAGTTCAAGCCATTCTTGACGATGCCGGTCGACAACACTTGGGCAAACAAGAGCCAGGACAAGTTTTGCAGTTTGAACCAGGCAAAACCCTTTATTTGCGCCTGCAAGAAAACCCCAGCGCGGCCCCCAGTTTGCAAACTGTCAACGCGGGTGCTGCGCAAGCCGAAATGAAAAGTACCCGACGCCAGATCCACACGGTCTCCAGAGCCAAAGCGGTTCGTGAATGTGAAAACGGCGTGGAACCCCCGGTCTTGACGGCCTTGGCTGCGCCCGTCTTGCCCAAACTGGCACCCGAGCGCAAATTTGCATTGGAAGCCGATGCTTTGTTTGAATTTGGCAAGGCGGAATTGCGTGCAACGGGCTACAACGCCATCGAAACCTTGACCCACAAGGTCAAGAGCGAATACCAGTCTGTTGAGCGCATTCGGGTGGTCGGATACACCGATGCGATCGGCCCACAGAAACTCAATTTGAAACTCTCGAAAGAGCGTGCGCTCACAGTGGCCGAACAAATTCGAGCCAGCGGCATCTTTCCCAGCAAGGGCATTCAAACCGAAGGCCGAGGCGCGCTGGAGTTGGCTAAAACCGAATGCGCCAACAAACCCACTCCGGAGAACAAAAAATGCCATGCGCCCAATCGCCGTGTCGAGGTGGTGGTGCTCGGTGCTCGCCGCTGAAGCATTGCCCTGTCCACAACTTTGTATGAATGACACCCCCTGAAAGCCCACACGATGAAAAAAACATACCAAATCAAGATCAACCAAGGCAAGGAATCCCAAACCTTTGACATCGTGCAGGGGGGCGTCAAGGGCCAAGCCCTGACCCTCAAAGCCGTCGCGGGTGCCCGCTATCAATTGGTGGACCAAGAGACCACCTACGGCCCCGAGAACATCCGGACCAGTCGAATTGGCAAAGATCTCCACATCAGCTTCGAGGGCAGCAACACCACCGATGTGGTGATCGAGGATTACTACCAAGCCATGCCTGAGGGCTTCAATGGCCTGATCGGAGAAGCCGAAACGGGCAAGTTCTACGAATACATTCCGGAGAACGCATCGGGCTTGGCAAGCGTGCCCTTGTTGACCCATTCGGGACAAGTGGTGGGCATGGCCTTGGGGGGGTCTGAAGTGGCTGCATCGGGCGCTGCCGTTGGTGTGCTGGCCGCAGGCTTGTTCAGCCCTTGGCTTTTGGGTGCCGGCGCCCTGGGTTTGGCCGCTGCAGGGGGGGGTGGTGGCGGTTCTGGTTCCACGGACACGACTGCGCCAACGGGACAAACTGGCGCTTTGTCGCCTGTTCAGGACAGTGACTCTGCGACCCTGGGCGACAACAAGACCAACGTGACCAAGCCAACGATCACGGGCAAAGCCGAGGCTGGCGCGACCGTGGAGATTTCCTTCGTGGACCCAGCGGGCAAAGTCACAGGGCCCTACAAAACAACAGCCGACGCCAGTGGCAATTACAGCTTGGTAGTGCCTGACAACTTGGCAGACAATTCTGCCGACACCAAGGGCACGCAATACACGCCAGTGATCAAAGTGACAGACGCGTCCGGCAACAGCAGCATTGTCGATAAAGCGCCTGGCTCTACGCCTTTTGTCGTTGACACCAAAGCTGTGCCTGTACTTTCAGTGGCGATCCATGCAGACACCAACAACGATGGTTTCATTTCTACCGCTGAAAAAGGCACAGCGACCACCACGTCTGTGAGCGCTCAATTGGACAAAACCAAAGTGGTCGCGGGCGATGTGGTCACTTTCAGCGACGGGACCAACACCCAAACCGTCACGCTGAAAGACACGGACATCACAAATGGTCAAGTCAACACTTCTGCTTGGAAAATTCCCGGGGAAGGTCTCGCCTTGACGATCACCGCTGTTTTGAGGGACTTGGCTGGCAACCTGTCCGTTGCTGTCAAAGACATGGTCACAACAGCCATTGACAGTTTGAAAACAGCATTGACCATCCACCCTATCAGCACCGACAACATCATCACCATAAGCGAAGGTGCAGCCAGCAGCTTGACCGTCACCGGTCAAGTGACCGGGACTTTCTTTTCGGGAGACACGGTCAACTTGTTGGTCAATGGCAAAAATTTCACCGCCCAAGTGGACTCGACAGGAACCTACAGCAAAGACATCTCCATGGCAGATTTCAAAGCCGATACAGACGCTCTGATCGAAGGGAAGGTGACGGGCACCAACGGCAGCGCAGGGGCAGCGGCACAAAGTTACGTGGTGGAGACGAGCCAGAACACGGCTAAAACGACGGCATTGTTCATGGATGCGATCACCCCTGACAACCTGCTGAATTTGTCAGAAACTTCTGTGGCCAGCCTGAACGTCACAGGCAAAGTGACGGGTAAATTTGCTGCAGGTGATCAGGTCACGTTGAAGGTCAATGGCTCCGAATACTACGGTTCCGTTGGACTGGATGGCAAGTACAGCAGTACCGTGAAAATCAGCGATTTATTCGCAGACATTGACACCAGCATCGATGCGTCTGTGACCGGGACTGGAGGCACTTTTGCAAAAGCCTTGCAAGATTATGGTGTGGACACCTCAGTGCCCAGCAACCTTGCATTGACCATTGATCTTGATCATGGTGGTAACACGCCCCAATACCTGAACGATGGGTTCATCAACAAGTCAGAAAAAGGTAGCGCAGCGGCAAGTCATTTAACCGCCAGATTTGATTCCAGTAAAGTTTCAACTGGCGATGTGATCACGTTCAGCGACGGCACCACCACTAAAACAGTTACGCTGGACAAAAGCATGGTCGATGCGGGCAGTGCAACCAGCTCAGAGTGGAATTTGCCGGCGGAAAATGGCACGCTCAACGTGACAGCCGTTCTCAGAGATGCGGCTGGCAATGTGTCCAATCCAGCGACAGACACTGCAAAAATTGACACCACAGCCGCCACCGTTACCAAAAACATCCAGGTGACGAATTCTGTCATTTCCATGGTCGGCTTTGACCCCAATGAAACAGGAGGAACCTACAAGCTCCACATCGGCCAACTTGTATTCACTGAATTAACACTGCCCACGGGAGGTAAGCCGCTCGTCAATACCGACACTGCTTTACAGGCCAAAGATATTTTCTTTGAGCATTGGGATGTTGCAGGTAATGCCAGCCTGACGTATTTGGTTGATGCGGTTGCGACGACGCCGTTCACAGTGACGTCCAACACCACTTTTATGGTTTGAGGTGTGCGTGTTCGGTATGTCCAATTGCATACCCATTCCAATCAAAGATTGACCTTGACCAATTTTCAGGCCACCTGGATCCCATGAGCGTGTCTTTGGGTACCCCTTGTTTCGGATTGTGGATCCTGGGACTTGCCATTGGGGTCTCGGCTCAGGCCCAAGCCGACCCCCTCCTTGACTTCACCATGTTCAACCCACCCCCAGCCGCTCAGCGCAAAATTACTGAACCGCTGACCAGTTGGGTGGTTCAGGCAGATCCCCAAGCATTTTGCGACGCGGCTCAGCCCAAAGATGGCATGGCGACGCGGCCTGAGGGATGTGTGTTTTGGCTGCGCAAAGATTCGCGTTGCACCATCGTGACGACCGGCAGCACCACCCATTCGCAGTTGGGGCATTTGTTTTTGCAGTGCATCAAAGCGGAATGACATTTGTATGGGCGCTCTGGCCAGTCTGTCTTCTGGCCCGCTGGCGGGTTGGCTGTCTCCATGCCTGGCGCTGCCTGGCGCTTTTGTGGACGCTGTCTTTATCGGCTTGCCAGACCATTCAACCACCCGCCGTGGACACTGTGCGTTTCACACCCGCACAACTGTCTGAGCGCAACATTCCTGAGCCGAAAGTGAAATATCTGGTCAGGCCCGATGCTCACGAATACTGTGCCCGCATCACGGGCATTCCCGTGACACCCACGTCCAGACCCATGGCTTGCGCCTTTTGGAACACGCGTCGCCGCGAGTGCTCGATCGTGACGCCTGAAGAGACGGGGTACAACTATTTAGGGCACGAGTTGAGGCACTGTTTTGAGGGGAATTTTCATGACTGAACATGAAAAAATTCTTGAACAGCCAGGGATGACCCGCCGTGCTTGTTTGTCTCAAGGGCTGGCCTGCTTGGCCAGCGGGGGTTTTTCGCAAGCCTTTGCGCAGTCGGTCGATCCGGTGTCTGTCGGTTTTCTCAGCCACTATGCTCCTTTCAGCTTTCGCGATCGGGATGGCGTTTTGAAAGGCTTTGATGTGGACGTGACGCAGCTTTTGTGCACGATCTTGGGTGTGCAGTGGGTGCAGGTTTCAAGTGACATGCCCTCTTTGACAAAAAAGTTGCGTGCCGGCGAGATTGCCTGGATCGGTAATCAGCTCTTGGCTACGCCAGAGAACCGACGCGAGTTTGATTTTGTTCGTCCTGCCTATGCCCATATCCAGTTGACCAGTGTGCAGCATGAAGACGACAACCGTGACTTTTTGAGTCTGGACGATTTGGTGGGTAAAAAATTGGGGGTTTTGGCGCAAACCGGTGTGGAAAATCAAGCCCGCGGGGCTCTGGGCAAATCAGTGCAAGCCTACACACACATTGAAGAGGCTTTGAAGGATCTTGCCAATCAGAGGCTGGATGTCGTGATTGAAGAGAACCTGATCGCGGAGTATCACATCGAGCGCCTTGCATTGCCAGTCAAGGTGACGGCGCCCTTTGCTTCGCCAATGCCCGTGGGTTTGCCAGTGCGCAAGGGGCAAAGCGCCGTTCAAGCGAAATTGTCTGACGCTGTGAAAACCATGCTCAATGAGGGAGCATTCAAGAGGATTTCGCACAAGTGGTTTGGCTACGACGTGAGCCGAAGCCGGGTTGGCCACGCCATGTCTAGATGAAAACTTCAAAGATCCTGCGGTGGTCGTCAATCGTCAAGTCGATCAACTCAGGCAATGTCTCGCAGCCCATTTTTTCGAGCACTCGGCTGCGGTGAAGCTTGACCGTGGATGGGCAGAGCCATTGAGCTCTCCGATTTCCTTGTTCCCATAGCCTTTGATCATCAGGCGACAAACTTCCTGTTCTTTCTCGGTCAGACGGCCGAAACGTTGGCGGATGTTCAGATCCTTGACCAGGTCATTTTGTCGTGATCGGTCTTTGTTCAAACCGTTCTCAATGGCAGTCATCAAGGACTGCATGCTGAATGGCTTGAGCAAGAAGTCGATGGCACCTTGTTTCATGGCCTCAACGATTTCTGTGTGCTGGCTTTCTCCGCTGATGAAAATGATCGGCGTTTCACGACCGTTTTGGAGCAGTTGGTTTTGAAGTTCTGTGCCACTGATTTCGGGCATGCGCATGTCCAGCAAGATCACCGCCGGAGAGATGGGCAAAGAGTCTTTCAAAAAGGCGCGTGGACCATCAAAGGTCTGGACGGAATAGTGGGATGAGCTCAGAGTGAATGCAAGACTGCGACAGATCGACGGGTCGTCATCGATCAAATAGATGTGGCCTCTGAAATCATCAAAATTCATGGGTCCATCGTAAAACTTTTAGTCCTTTCTGCGATACGCCATTTGGCGTACGGGGCGCGATCCTCCCGGAGGTCGAATTCAGCGCAGTGCCGTTGCCGACCATGACTTGCCAACAGGCCAGCCTTGGTCTGGCGCGGAGCGCGAGGGCGGCACTTGGCCAGACCGCTTGTGCGCTGACTGGGATGCTTTCGGGCCGAAGCCGGGGCTTGTGTGAGGGGCTTTTGCCCAGCCGTGCTTTTAATCTTTGGCGCCGTGCCCCAAGGCGCGGGCCCGGCTTGCGGCCAGGGCGGTTTCGTCTGGGGCCGACAAGTCCCAGCCCTGCATGTGGTGGAGGCTGATGTCCGCGAGGGCCCCGATCCACTGCGCACTGCTGTTGAGGCAGGGGATGTAGTTGAAGCTTTCGCCGCCCGCGTGCAGGAAGGCTTCTTGTGCTTCTTGCTGGATCTCTTCCAGCGTTTCCAGGCAGTCGCCTGTGAAACCCGGGCAGATCACATCGACTTTTTTGACGCCCTGCTGCGCCATGGCGATCAGTGTGGGTTCGGTGTAGGGCTCCAGCCACTTGGCTTTGCCAAAGCGCGATTGGAAAGTGAGCTTGTATTGGTCCTTGCTCAGGCCCAGCGCCTCGGCCAGCAGGCGGCCGGTCTTCATGCATTCACAGTGGTAGGGGTCGCCCAAATGAAGGGTGCGCTCGGGCACACCGTGAAAGCTCATGACCAGTTGCTCGGCCTGGCCATGGGTGGCCCAGTGTTCACGCACCGTTTGCGCCAGCGCGGCGATGTAGCGTGAATCGTCGTGGTAGCGGTTGACAAAGCGCATCTCGGGGATGAGCCGGGTTCTCAGGCCCCAGCGGTAGACCGCATCGAACACGCTGGCCGTGGTGGTGCCGCTGTATTGGGGGTAAGCGGGCACGATCAGCACGCGCTGCACGCCCTCGGCTTTGAGCGCATCGAGTTGCTCGGGAATGGACGGCTGGCCGTAGCGCATGGCGTAGCGAACCGAGACGCTGAGACCGCGCTCTTGCAGTTCGGTGCCCAGCGAATGGGCTTGTTGCTCGGTGAAAACTTTGAGGGGCGACCCCCCCTCGGTCCAGATGCTGGCGTATTTGGCGGCCGACTTTTTCGGGCGCACGCGCAAGATGATGCCGTGCAAGATCAGCAACCAAATGGGTCTCGGGATTTCGACCACGCGGCTGTCGCCCAGAAACTCGGCAAGGTACTTGCGCAAGGCGGGGGCTGTGGGGGCGCTGGGGGTGCCCAGGTTGCAATACAGCACCGCCGTGCGGGCAGCCTGACCATGCTGGAAGGAGGGTTCTTTTTGGAATGCCATGCGGTATTCTCCCACCACCATGATTGACATTTCCCGAATCAAAGCGATAACCCTCGATCTCGACGACACCTTGTGGCCTGTTTGGCCCACCATTGTTCGTGCAGATCTGGCCCTCAACGGCTGGCTGAGCCAGCATGCGCCGGCCACGGCCGCTTTGTCAGCGCAAGACGAGGTCAAAAAAGCCGTGCGTGCCGAGGTCAATGCCCGCCATGCCGATCGGGCCCATGATTTGTCGTTTTTGCGCCTGGAGGCGATTCGCGCTCTTTTGCTGCAAGCGGGGGAGCCCACGCATCTGGCCGAAGCGGCCTTTGAGGTGTTTTTTGCCGAACGTCAGCGGGTGGATTTGTTTGACGACGCCTTGCCCGCCTTGGCCTTCTGGAGTCAGCGCATGCCGGTGGTGGCACTGTCCAATGGCAATGCCGATGTGCACCGCGTTGGCATTGGCCAGCACTTTCATGCCAGCGTGAGTGCCCAGTCGCTGGGCGTGGCCAAACCCGATGTGCGCATTTTTGTCGCCGGGGCCGACGCCGCAGGCGTTGCGCCACACGAGGTGCTGCACATTGGCGACGATGCACACGCCGACTGCGTGGGCGCACTGGCTGCAGGTATGCAGGTGGCTTGGCTCAACCGCGAAGGCCACGACTGGAGCCATGGCGAGACCCGGCCGCATGTGGTCGTCCGGGACTTGCACGCCCTGTGTGCCTGCTGGCCCGAATACACACCTTGAGGAGACTGGCTTGACTTTGAAGATATACGGCATTGGCGCTTCTCGCACTGCTCGCCCCTTGTGGACCGCGCTGGAGTTGGGCGTGCCTTTTGAACACATCGCCACGCCTTACCAAGGCGGTGCCACCCGCACGCCCGCGTTTTTGGCGCTCAACCCCAATGGCCACATTCCAGTGGTGGTGGACGAGCGTCCCGAGGGCAACCTCACCGTGTGGGAAAGCATGGCCTGTGCCCTGTACATCGCCCGTGTGCACGGCAAAGCCGATGGTGTGTCCATCACGCCCGCCACGCCCCGCGAAGACGCCGAGGCCCTGCGCTGGAGTTTCTGGACGGTGTCGGAACTCGAAAAAGACGCGCTCACTGTGCTGATGCACCGCATGGCCCTGCCCGAAGACCAGCGCAAGCCCGGTTTGGCCGAACAGGCGGAAAACCGGTTGAAAGTGCCGCTGGCCGTGCTGCAAGCTCACCTCCAAGCCCAAAACGCCCAAGGCGAGGCCTATTTGGCCGCCCATCGATTCACCGTGGCCGATGTGTGTGTGGCCAGTGTGGCCAGTTGGGTGCGCCCGGCGGCGGACTTGCTTGCGCAGTACCCGGCGGTGGCCGCTTGGCTGAAAGCATGTTTGGACAGGCCAGCGCAGGCACAGTCTCGGGCCCTGAAATAAGGGCCATCCAAGGTGGTCGGTGGCACCGCGTTTGGGCTCGCACAAGCGCACCCTTTTGGCTTTTCTTCTTGTGGAAGATCCGGTATTGCGGATTGTTTGTAAACGTGTATTATTGATTCTTTGATAAACCAACGTTTCTATGGTGAAACAAAAATCAAAGAATGAGCCAAGCGTCCGTGACCGCCGTGAAGGAATTCACCGAGCTTGAAAAGCGTTTTGAAGCCCGAGGTGGTTCAACGGCTGTGCCGGCGGCTCTGGGCCGCGGTCGGGTGGTCAATTGGGCCTCGGACACGGCATTGTGGGGTGCGGGCTTTCTTGCTGATGCGGCTAGCAAAGGGGCCGTGAACGCCATCGCGACTTTGCTGACCCGGGTCGAGGCCAGCGAGTACGTGCCCCAAGCCTGGCACGGGCATGACCCGCCAAGGCGCGCCGCCCAGTGCCCACAAATTCCCGAGGACTTGAATGCCGTCGCTTTGTTCCTGTTGACCCAGGGCAGTGGCTTCATCACCGGTCAGTTGCCGCCGGTCAACGGCGGCTTTGTCATGCATTGAACACAAGGAAACACCATGGACGCACACGCGAGAAAAGTTTTGGAGGCCGCGAATCAGCCGCACTTCAATGAAAACGGTTTGCTCAATGCCCAGATTCCGCCGGAGCTTCAAATCCAGGCGGGCATGCTGCAACAAAGTGGCCAGTCTTTTGCTGAGTGGATGCAAAGCCGCGTCGCGCTCAAATCCACCCGTCGTTACGACTGGGATGCTTTGAAATTCCAAGCGGACTTTGACCCCAAATACCGTCGCGCCCAAATGCGGTATGTCGGCACCGGTGCGACGGGTGTGGCCAAAGATGGCAACACCGTGCCCTCGGCCCACTTCACTTTTTCGACCATGTTGATTCCGGCCGGTGGCATTGGGCCGTCGCACATCCATTACGACGTGGAAGAAATTTTCTTTGTGTTGCGCGGGACCATGAAAGTTGTGTGTGAAAAAGACGGTGAGCGCTGGGAAGCCACCCTCGGCGAGCGAGACTTGATTTCGGTGCCACCTGGCGTGTACCGCGAAGAACAAAACATCGGCGATGAAGACGCACTGATGTGTGTGATGCTGGGCACGCCCAAGCCCATCACCCCGGTGTATCCGCCCGATTCGCCCTTGTCCAAAATCAAGCGCTGACATGGAGCTCACCCCTTCGGATGCTTTGTCGGGCGTGGTGCGTTCCATGGTGGACACCGCGCACGGCAAGGTCCAGTTTCGCAGTGCCGGCATGGCCCCGCAGGTGACCCACGTCTTGCTGCATGGCATCGGCTCGGCCTCGGTCAGTTGGGCTTTTCAGCTGGGGTCGGCGGTCGGGCGCAGCGATGTGCGGGTATTGGCTTGGGACGCCCCGGGCTATGGCCGCAGTGCGCATCTGCCCATCGACATGCCCTGCGCTCAAGACTACGCCGAACGCTTGTGGTCCTGGTTGGATGCCTTGTCTGTGTCGCAGCCAGTGGTGCTGGCGGGGCATTCATTGGGTGCCTTGATGGTGGCCAGTGCTGCCCGTTTGCGCCCTCAGGCCGTCAGCCGCTTGGTTTTATTGGCACCTGCCCGAGGCTACGGCGCTGCGCCTTTGGCTGAGCGCGAACGTGTGGTTCAGGGTCGTTTGAACAATTTGCAGCAGCTGGGCCCTCATGGCATGGCCTTGGCCCGAGGGGCGGCCATGCTCTCGCCCGATGCCTCTTCTGTGTTGCAAGCAGCCGTGCGCGAGACCATGGCCCAAATTGACCCGGCAGGCTATGCCCAAGCGGTGCAGATGTTGGGTCAGGCCGACTTGGCACAAGACCTGAAAACACTGCGTTGTCCGGTGGTCGTGGCCAGTGGCGAAGCCGACACGGTGACACCGCCCGCCAGTTGCGACTTGGTAGCCCAAGCGCTGGCCTCCCAACGCATCAGCCTGGGTCTTGTCGGCCATGCATGCCCGCTGGAGGCGGCAAATGCCGTGAACGCTTTGCTGGGCCTGCCCGCTTTGGGCGGACTGAACTGACATGGACATGAGCGATAAACCCACGCCAGACGACCGCTACACCGTGCCCGGATTGGCACGGGGCTTGCAGTTGTTGATGCAATTCAACCGGAATGAACGGGAGCTCAGTGGTGCAGAGCTGTCGCGCCGCTTGGGTTTGCCCAGGGCCTCGGTGTTTCGCATGCTCTTCACTTTGGAGCAAAGCGGATTTCTGGAGCGCTGCCCCGATGGTGTGAGTTACAAGTTGGGTTTGGCCGTGTTGAGGCTGGGCTTTGAATGGCTCGCCTCCATGGAGCTGACCGAAGTGGGGCGCCCCGTGATCGAAGCCTTGCGAGATCGCAGCGGTTTCTCGGCCCATTTGGTGGTGCGCGATGCCCGCGATGTGGTGTTCATCGGCAAGGCGGCCGGCGGCAATGCCATGTTCCACTCGATCCAGGTCGGCGCGCGTTTGCCTGCGCATGCCACCGTGTTGGGCCGAACCCTGCTGTCCGACGTGAGCATGCAAGACTTGATGGCGCTCTACCCCGAACAAACACTGCCGGCCTACACCCCCAAGACCCCAACCAGTTTGCCAGCGCTGAAGCTGTTGATCGATCAGGACCGTGACAAGGGTTATGGCGTGAGCATGGGCGGCTACGAAACCGGCATCTCCACCATTGCCGCGCCGGTATTCAACGAGCAAGGACGGGTCACGGCGGCCATCAGCATCTCGGTGCCCTCCCAACGCATCGAAGACCAAGCGCTCATGCCGCTCGTCGAGTTGGTCAAAGCGGCTTCCGCCCAGTTGACAGAGCGCCTGAGTCATGGGCCGCAACGCCGCACGAGGCCAGCCCCAAACAAAGACAAGAAACCCTCATGAACACTTCTGCCGTCACCATCACTGTGGGCGAACTGGTCGCCCGTTTCCTGGAAACTTGTGGTGTGAAAACCGCCTACGGCGTGATCTCCATCCACAACATGCCGATTCTGGACGCTTTCCACACGCGTGGGCAGATCCGTTTTGTCTCGGCGCGTGGCGAGGCCGGAGCTTGCAACATGGCCGATGCCGCCGCCCGCGTCAGTGGTGTGCTGGGCGTGTGCGTCACCAGCACCGGCACCGGCTGCGGCAATGCGGCAGGGGCCATGGTGGAAGCCATCACTGCAGGCACGCCCTTGCTGCACCTGACCGGTCAAATCGAATCTGAATTTTTGGACCGCGATTTGGGTTTCATCCACGAGCATCCTGCGCAGTTGGCCATGCTCAAGTCGGTGGGCAAAGAGGCGTATCGGATCCGCAACCCCGAGACTGCGTTGGCCACTTTGCGCGAAGCCGTGCGTGTGGCTTTCACGCCGCCCTGTGGTCCGGTCAGCATCGAGATTCCGATCGATGTGCAGGCCATGCACTTGCCATTGCCCGCTGATCTGGCGCCCTTGCCGGTGGCCCCACTGGCGCCTTCTCCCACGGCGGTGCAAACCTTGGCCGACTTGCTGGCTTCCAAAAAACGCCCCTTGCTGTGGTTGGGCGGCGGTGCCCGCGGTGCCGGGCCTGCTGTGCAGCGCTTGGTGGCCATGGGCTGGGGTGTGGTCACTTCGGTGCAAGGCCGGGGCGTGTTGCCCGAAGACCACCCGGCCAGTCTGGGGTCCTACAACCTGCAAAAACCCAGTGAGGCTTTCTACCAAAGCGTGGATGCCTTATTGGTCGTGGGCTCGCGTTTGCGCAGCAACGAAACGCTGACCTACAAACTGCAATTGCCTGCGCACCGTTTCCGGATTGACGCCCACGCACTCACCCAGAACCGGGCTTATGAGAGCGCGTATTTTGTGCAAGGCGATGCTGCCTTGACCCTGCATGCCTTGGCCGATGCACTGGAAGGTCGCATGCAGACCGACCCGGCCTTCTTGACCGATCTGAAAAAAGCCCGCACCGAAGCGGAAGCCTTGGTGGACAGCACTTTGGGGCCTTACGTCCGGCTCAAAAACAGCCTGCAAGCGGCGACCGGAAAAGCCCTGTGGTGGGTGCGAGACATCACTTTGTCCAACACCATGTGGGGCAACCGCGCACCGGTGCTGGATCACCCACGTGCGGGCGTACACGCCTTGGGTGGCGGCATCGGGCAAGGTTTGGCGATGGGCATTGGCGTGGCTTTGGCCAACCAGGAGCACGCTTTGGGCCGCAAGACCGTGGTGATGGCGGGTGACGGCGGCTTCATGCTCAACGTGGGTGAGTTGGCCTGCGCGGCGCAAGAGCGCGCCGATATGCTGGTTTTGCTGATGAACGACAGCCGCTACGGCGTGATCAAGAACATTCAGGACGCGGTCTATGGCAGCCGCCATTGCTACGTGGAATTGCACAACCCGGACTTTGCGCAGTTTTGTGCCAGTTTGCAGGTGGCGCACCACAAACTCAGCGATCCGGCGCAGACCGATGCCGTCTTGCGCCAAGCCTTGCAGACCCCCGGGCCGGTGGTGGTCGAGGTGGACATGGCCGCGTGGGGCGCGTTCCCGGTCAAGTTCGCCGGTCCGCCCAAAAAGACGGACTGAGCCATGCGCACCCAGGAACTGACCCTGATTGGCTTTGGTGCGATTGGCCGCGCGGTTTACCAGCGCATGCAGACGCATGCGGCAGTGCGCATCACGCACATCGTGGTGTCTCAGGCCAAAGTGGCGGCGCTGCAAGCCGAACTGGGCCCGGGCGTGACGGTGACGCACTTCGTTCCTGTCAGCACACCCCTGGTGCTGGAGTGCGCTGGGCACACCGCCTTGACCGCGCACGTCTTGCCCGCATTGCAGCGGGGAACGGCATGCGCCGTGCTGTCGATCGGGGCCTTGTCTGAGCCCGGCTTGCCCGAACAGCTCCAAGCAGCTGCGGAGCAGGGCGGCACACAACTGCACCTGCTGGCCGGTGCCATGGGCGGCATCGATGCGATCTCGGCAGCACGACAAGCTGGCTTGGACAGCGTGACCTACACCGGCCGCAAGCCGCCAGCGGGCTGGCGTGGCTCGCCCGCCGAGCAGTTGCTCAACCTGGATGCATTGAGCGAGCCGACGGTGATTTTGGAGGCCACGGCCCGCGAAGCGGCCCGCCTGTACCCCAAGAACGCCAATGTGGCCGCCACCCTGTCATTGGCCGGTTTGGGCTTGGACCACACCCGCGTGCGCCTGATCGCCGACCCGGGAGTGACCGACAACATCCACGAATTCGAGGCCAAGGGCGCTTTTGGGGAAATGCATGTGCGCATGCGCGGCAAGCCCCTGGCCGAGAATCCGAAAACGTCGGCACTCACGGTCTTGTCGGCGCTGCGTTTTTTACACAACCGCACGGCCAGCGTGACCATCTGACCCGGAGCCTTCCAGATGACCGAAAAAATACAGACCTTGCTTGCGGGCCGCTGGCGTGATGCTTCAGGGCTTGCCTATGTGACCGAATACCCGCACGATGGCTCGGCTGTGGCCCTGTTGCATGCGGCCACGCCCGGCGATGTGGACGAGGCTGTTCAGACGGCCGAACAAGCGCGCCTGCAGCCCGCGTGGTCACGCCTCATGCCCCACGAGCGCGCGGGCATGCTGTACCGCATCGCCCAAGACATCCGTGAACAATCGGAAACTTTGGCGCAACTGCAGCGCTTGGACAATGGCAAACCCATCAAGGAGTGCCGTGCTCTGGTGGGCAGCGCGGCGGGCACCTTCCAGTACTTTGCGGCTGCGGCCGAAACGTGGGAGGACGCGGTCACGCCGGCGCGTGGTGACTTTCTGACCATGAGCGTGCACGAACCACTGGGTGTGGTGGGCGCCATCACGCCCTGGAATTCGCCCATCGCCAGTGAGGCGCAAAAAATGGCCCCTGCTTTGGCGGCGGGTTGCGCCATCGTCATCAAACCGGCCGAGATCACCCCCCGCATGGCCATCGAGCTGGCCCGCATCGCGCAGCAAGCGGGGGTCCCGGACGGCATTGTGAGCGTCTTGCCGGGCAAAGGCTCGGTGGTGGGGGACGCGCTGGTGCGCCACCCTTTGGTCAAGCGGATCGCCTTCACCGGCGGCACCACCGTCGGCATGGGCATCCAGCGCCTGGCTGCAGAAAAACTGATGCCCACGTCTTTGGAGCTGGGCGGCAAATCGCCCACCATCGTGTGTGCCGATGCCGACCTTGACCACGCGGTTGCCGGGGTGATTTACGGCATCTTCAGCTCCTCGGGTGAGTCCTGCATTGCGGGCTCGCGGGCCTTTGTGCACGCTTCGGTGTATGGGGAATTCAAATCACGCTTGCTGGCCTTGGTCAAAGGCTTGCGTGTGGCGGACCCGGCACTGGAGAGTACCCACATGGGTCCGCTGGTCAACAGAGCGCATCGCGACTCGGTCGAGCGCTATGTGCAACTGGGCCGTGACGAAGGCGGCCGTGTTTTGTGGGGCGGGGACCGTCCCAAGGGCGGTTATCACGACCACGGCAGCTACTACTTGCCTACCGTGATCGAAGGCCTGCCCAACACCGCCCGCATGTGCCGCGAGGAAATCTTCGGCCCGGTGTTGGCGCTGTTGCCCTGGACCGATGAGGCCGACCTGATCGCGCAGTGCAATGACAACGAATACGGCCTGGCTTCGGGCATCTGGACGCGCGACTACAAAGCCGCTTGGCGCATCGGTCGTGCTTTGCAAACCGGCACGGTGTGGATCAACACCTACAAACTGTTCTCGGTGAGCACGCCCTTTGGCGGGGTCAAGCTCAGTGGCACAGGCCGTGAAAAAGGCCGCCAAGGCATTTTGGAATACACCACACAGAAAAGTTTCTACTGGGGCCTGAACATGGCCCCCATGGCTTGGGCTGCATCATGAAAAAACTCTTTCTTCACATGGGGGCTGCGGTTTTGTTGGCCGTGTCCATGGCCGCCGCTGCGCAAGAACGCTTGACCTTGGTCGCGCCGTTCCCGCCGGGTGGGCCGGTCGATCTGTTGTCGCGCATCCTGGCCGATGGCTTGCAAAAGAAAACAGGCCAGACCGTGGTGGTCGAAAACTTGCCCGGAGCGGCGGGCAATTTGGGCATCGACAAAGTCAAGCGCGCTAAACCCGATGGCAAAACTTGGTTGGTGGTGCCCGCCGGCAACCTGACGATCAACCCGACCTTGATGCCCAATTTCCCGTTCAACATTGAACGGGACTTTGTGCCTGTGACGATGTTGGCCAAGGCGCCGAATGTGTTGGTGGCTTCCGCCGCGGCCAAGTTGGGCAGTTTGCGCGAATTGATGGCCCAAGCCAAGGCCCGACCCGGGTCTTTGTCTTATGCCTCTCCGGGCATTGGCAGCGGCTTGCATCTGGCCGGTGAATTGTTCAAATTGCAAACCGACACCGATCTGCTGCACGTGCCCTACAAGGGAACTGGGCCTGCGCTGAACGATGTGCTGGGGGGAACCGTGCCCTTGATGTTCAGCAATCTGCCGGCAACCCTGGGACACATCAAGAGCGGCAAATTGTTGGCGCTGGGCCTGACCGACAGCGTTCGCACTGCTGTCGCACCCGACATTCCGACCCTCGCCGAGCAAGGTGTGAGCGGGGTGGTGGTCACTTCTTGGTATGGGATCCTGGCACCGGCCGGCACGCCCGCAGCGGTGGCCGAGCAAATGGCCAAAGACGCGGCCGAGATCTTGGCCCAGCCGGCCGTGCGCGAGCAATTGCGTGCGCAGGGCTTGAGCGACGCCACCCAAAAACCGGCTGAATTTGCCGCCCACATCAAGGCAGAAACCCAGACCTGGGCGCGCACCATCAAGGCCCGAGGCATCGTGGCCGAATGAGGCATTGAGACATGAACTTGGGCATTGCCGGAAAAAAAGCACTGGTGTGTGGCGCCAGTGCAGGGCTGGGTTACGCCTGTGCGCAAGCCTTGGTGCGCGAGGGGGTCGATGTGCTGATGGTGGCGCGCACACCAGCGCCTTTGTTGGCCGCTGCCGAACGCTTGCGCCTGCTGGGCGCAGGCGCGGTGTCGAGCGTGGCCGCCGATGTGACCACCGAGACTGGCCGAGCGCTGATTTGGCAAGCACAGCAAAATTTTGACATCGTGGTGACCAATGCTGCAGGACCGCCCCCCGGTGATTTCCGGGACTGGGACCGTGACATTTGGGTTCGGGCGCTGGAGGCCAATATGCTGGCGCCGATCGCCCTGATCCAGGCCACGCTGGACAGCATGATGGCGCGCGGCTTTGGCCGCATCGTCAACATCACCTCGAGTGCGGTGAAATCCCCGGTCGATGGTTTGGGCTTGTCCAACGGCGCGCGAAGCGGCTTGACGGGTTTTGTCGCAGGTTTGGCCCGCACCACGGTGGCCCATGGCGTCACCATCAACAATTTGTTGCCCGGCACTTTCGATACCGCGCGTTTGGCGGGCAACTTTGCCGCGCAGGCTGCAAGGCAAGGGATCAGCACCGAGCAAGCCATAGCGGCACGGCTGGCCAAACACCCAGCGCACCGTTTCGGTCAGCCCGATGAACTGGGCAACACCTGTGCTTATTTGTGCAGCATGCATGCAGGCTACATCAATGGCCAGAACATCTTGCTGGATGGCGGCTCTTTTCCGGGGGTCTTGTGAACCCTTGGTATGCCATGTTTTTTTTCACTTTCGAGGATTTCAAATGACGATTTCACTCAACATCGCCATCGTGGGCGCGGGCATTGGTGGTTTGACTGCGGCCATTGCCTTGCGCGCGCAAGGGCACCAGGTCACTGTGTACGAGCAGGCAGCGCAATTCATGCGTGTGGGGGCCGACATCAACCTCACGCCCAATGCCGTGCGCGCTCTGGACGGTTTGGGCGATGCCGTGGCCCAAGGCATACGCGCCAGCGGTGCACGCCCCACGTTTCGGATCAGCCGCGACTGGGACACGGGCTTGGAAACTTCTCGTTTACCCATGGGGGACACGGCCGAACAGCGTTACGGTGCCCCGCAGCTGACCATTCACCGTGCTGACGTGCTGGCGGTCATGGCCGCGGTGGTGCCCGCCGAGGCGGTGAAGTTTTCCAAGCGTCTGCGCTCGCTGAGCCAAAGCGAGGCGGGTGTAGCGCTGGAGTTCGAAGACGGTCAGCAAGCCTTGCATGAGGTGGTGTTGGGCGCCGATGGCATCCACTCCAAGGTGCGCACGGCCTTGTTTGGTGAAGAGCAACCACGCTTTACAGGGGTGGTGTCTTTTCGCGCGGTGGTGCCGACCGACAAGGTGCGGCAGGTGCCCGAGATCGAGGCCTTCACCAAATGGTGGGGCCCCAGCCTGCAAAGCCAGATCGTGACCTTCCCCTTGAATCGGGGGCAGGACACTTTCATCTTTGCCACCACGGGGCAGGATTCCTGGCAAGAAGAATCCTGGACCCGTCCGGGCGACGTGAACGAATTGCGCAGTTTCTACCGCGACTACCACCCTGATGCGCGTGCCTTGCTGGACGCGTGTGACAGCGTGCTCAAAAGCGCCTTGTACGAACGGGAGCCCTTGCCGCAATGGTCGGTGAACCATGTGAGCTTGCTGGGCGATGCCTGCCACCCGATGCTGCCCTTCATGGCGCAAGGTGCGGGCATGTCGATTGAAGACGGTGTGGTCGTGTCCCGTTGCCTTGGGCAAGTGCAAGAACGGTCGGATGTGGCCCCGGCCTTGCAGCGTTATGCCGCCGCCCGTCAAGCGCGCACGGCTGAAATTCAGATCGGCTCGCGTGGCAATCAATGGATGAAAACCCAGGGCAATGCCGACGGGGTTTATGGTTACGATGCTTGGGGCGTTGCCCTGGGCCCGCAAGGCTGAGCCCAGCGCTCAATGTTTGAAAACTACGATCAGGAGACTTTTCATGCGACATAAATGGGGTTTGGGTGCTTGTTTGGTGAGCGTGGCCTGCATCACGATGGCGGGGCTTCAACCCGCTTGGGCGCAGTCCTTTCCATCCAAAAACGTCAGTTTGGTGGTGCCTTTCCCGCCGGGTGGTGGACCCGACTTGATGGCGCGCGTGTTCGCCGAAAAACTCGCTGCGCAATGGGGCAAACCTGTGGTGGTGGAAAACCGGCCTGGTGCCGGTGCTTTGCTTGGCGCACAGGCCGTGGCCAAGTCGCCTGCCGATGGCCACACCTTGCTGCTGACCACCAACACCATGGTGATCTCACCCCATGTGCTGGCCCCCGGGGCCGGGGGGGGCATCGATGTGCACGCCGATCTGATGCCGGTTGTGGCGCCAGCCACCACGCCCATGGCCTTGTTGGCCAGCCCCACCCTGAACGTCAAAGATCTTCCATCGGCCTTGGCGCTGGCCAAAAAACAAGCCGGTATGCCTTATGGCAGTGCCGGCAATGGCTCACCCATGCACTTTGCTGGAGAGATGCTCAAACGCGCTGCAGGCGTGGATTTGCTCCACGTGCCTTACAAAGGGGTCAACCCGTCGGTCATGGCGGCGCTGGGTGGAGAGATCAAGTTTCTGTTCGTCGGTTTGGGGGGCGCTTTGCCGCACATCAAATCCGGCAAGTTGGTTCCCTTGGCCTTGACCGAGAAAAATCGCTCACCGCTTTTGCCCGAGGTGCCAACGGCGGGTGAGCAAGGTGTGCGCGGTGTCGAGGTCAATGCCTGGTACGGCGTTTTTGCGCCAACCGGTACGCCCGATGCGGTGCGCCTCAAAATCAACGCCGATATCAACGAGTTGCTCAAATTGCCCGATGTACGCGAAAAACTGGCGGCCGCAGGCCTGGATGTGTTGGGCGGATCGTCCCAGGTCCTGGGCGACTTCATGAAAGCCGATCGTCAACGCTATGGTCTGCTGGCCAAAGAACTGAACATCAAAGCCGACTGATGGTCCGGTCTGCGCGGCCCAACTTCCTGCTGTTCATCACCGACCAGCACCGTGCAGACCATTTGGGCTGCGCAGGTCACCCTTGGTTGCGCACGCCCCACATCGATGCGCTGGCCGCGCGGGGGTGTCGCTTCACGGATTTCCATGTGGCCACGCCCATCTGCCAGCCCAATCGCGCCTCGCTCATGACAGGGCGTTTGCCCAGCGCCCACGGCCTGCAACTGAATGGCCGAGAACTGTCGCATGGCGAGCGTACCTTCGTGCAGGGCTTGCGCGATGCCGGCTACCGCACCGCTTTGGCCGGCAAGAGCCATTTGCAGAACATCACCGCCGTGCCGCCCTTTTGGCCACAAGCGGCAGAGCGTTTGGCGCATGAATCCAAAGCCTTGTTTCCCGGCCGCTATGGTCAGGAAGTGGCTCGCCGTTGGGACGAGGACGACGACTTTGAACTCGAGTTGCCTTACTACGGCTTTGAGCAGGTGGCGCTGACGATGGGCCATGCGGATGAGCAAAGTGGCCATTGGCGGCGCTGGTTGCGTCGGCAAGTGCCCGATGCCGACCGCCTGATCGGTCCTGACAACGCGCTGCCCACGCCAGATTGGGCGTTGACCCGTTTGCGCCAGGCCTGGCGCACGCGCGTGCCCGAGGACTTGTACCCCACGGCTTACATCGCCGAGCAAAGTTGCAAGATGCTCCGGGGTTTTGCTGCGGGTGATGCGCCCTTCTTTTTGCAATGCTCTTTTCCGGACCCTCACCACCCGTTCACGCCACCCGGCCGCTATTGGGACCTGTACCGTCCAGACGAGGTCGATTTGCCGCACAGCTTTGATGCTGAACTGGTCGATGCACCGCCGCCTGTGGCTTTTCTGCACGCGCAGCGCGCCAAGCGACCCGACCACTTCAAGCCGGGGCATGGCGCATTTGCCGTCACCCATCAGGAGGCGCGTGAAGCCCTCGCCCTCAACTGCGGCAGCATCGCCTGCATTGACGATGCCATTGGCCAGGTCATGGCCGAGTTGGACCGCCTGGGCTTGGCCGACAACACGGTGCTCATGTTCACCAGCGACCATGGCGATTTGCTGGGTGACCGAGGCCTGATGTTCAAAGGCGGCTTGCATTACGGGGGGCTCACCCGGGTCCCCTTCATTTGGTCTGACCCCATGACATCCGGTGCATCGGCATCCCATGCGCCACGCGAAACCTCGGCATTGGCCCAGACCATCGACATTGCCGCCACCGTGCTGGCGCGCGCGGGCCTTCAGCCAGCCCATGGCATGCAAGGGCAGTCATTGCTGCCACTGGTGAGCGGTCAAGCCAATGCGCTGCGTTCCAGTGTGTTGATTGAGGAGGAGGGGCAGCGATTGGATTTCGGCTTGGGCCAACGCATCCGGATGCGCACCTTGCGCACCGGTGACCACCGCATCAGCATTTACGACGGCCAGCCTTGGGGAGAATTGTGTGATTTACGCGCGGACCCCTTGGAGTTGCGCAACCTGTGGAACGACCCGGCCAGTCAGGCGCTGCGCTCGCAGCTCATGGCCGAATTGGCTTATGCCATGCTGCGCCAGTCCAACACCAGCCCCTACCCGCTGGCCTCGGCTTGAACGCTCAGAGCTCCAGCACCCCACGGAAGGGCACATTCACTGCCAAGGCGATCGACTGCTTGAGCAGTTTTTGCCAGACGTGACCTCTGATGTCTTGCCGTGAGGCGTGCGCCTTGCCAGCAGGCCGTGCAAATCGGGCGATGCACCCGCTTCATCCAGTTGCCCATACAAGGGGCACCCCAGCGAGATCAGGCTTTGGGTTTGTCGGTCATGAATCGGCCGCTGGGGGCTTGTGCGTTTTTCTGGCGGCGGGTTTCGCCATCGATGCCGCCTGTGATGGCCCATTCCGCAAAAACCGTGGGCCCGGGTGTGAAGTCGCGTGCTTGCCAAGCTTCGGTCAATTCGTCCTCGTCCGCGCAGTACTCGATCAAGGCGCCCGCTGGACTCACGAAATACCAGAAGATGGCCGATGAAATTGGATGCCGTCCAGGGCCCAGCTCGGTGTCCCAGCCGCAGCGTGACATGTGCAGTCCACCCCCAAACACCTCGTGGTGATCGCGCACGGTGAAGGCCACATGGTTCAAGCCATTGCGGGCTTCGGGCAGCTGCAGCAAGAACAGGTCGTGGTGACCGCCCCGTTGCGTGCAACGCAAGAAATGGCCGCGACCGGGGTAACGGTCAGACACGATGAAGCCCAGCACATCCTGGTAAAACTTCGAGACCTTTTCGAGCTCCTTGACAAAAAACACCACATGACCGACTTCGATCGGATGGGCCCGGTCGTAAGCGGGGCTGGCTTGATCGATGCGCGATCGATCGGCCCATGTGTTGACCTGCGCACAGGTCAGCTCGAGGTGTTTTTTACGGCTGACTTGCAAGCGAATGGCCAAGCCGCTCGGGTCGGTGCAAGCCACGCTTTGGTCTTTTTGTGCAAAGCCTGGCCAATTGGCCATGGCCTTGGCGTGATGGGTGATGTCCGCCTCGGATGCCACCCCCCACACCACCTCTCTGAGTGTGGGGTCAGGCTCAACCCCTGGGGGCAAACCGGGTGTGTCGGATTGCGCCACGATCACCCGGCACGCATTGAGGGATTCGTACACCAATCGTGTGGGCGTTTCTTCGATCAGGTCCAGGCCCCAATCGAGAAAAAACTGTCGGCAGCGGGGGATGTCTTGTGCCCCGAAGGTGATTTCATCGATGCCGGTGATGCTCATAATGTTTCTTTGGTAAAACAACGTTTCCAATTTGAAACGTAATTTGATTATTGGTTCATTCACACGGAAGGTCAATAACAACCCGAGTGGTGGTGCGGGTTTTTGGGGGTCCAAGCGAACTGGGCACGGCGCAGCCAGGTCTGTGTGAATCCATCCTGGCTGTGCGTGTACGGAATACAAACGAGCAAGTGGATCTCGGGGTTTTGGCAGGGAGGTTTGGGCCCTTCACGGTCATGGCTGCGTGATTTCAGGTCGACGCACCGATGCCTGAGACACGCAGGCCTGTGAAATCAAGTTTGAAATGTTCAAACGCGCTCGCCCAGGGACTTGTTGGTGTTTGGAGAATTCAAAAACGCCCCAGCGCCTGCATCTTCCAAGCCAGCCACAGCTTGCGCAGCGGCGTGAGTGCAATGCGCTGGTGCAATACCTGAAAGCTCGAGGCCTCGATCTCGCGCAGCAGGGTGCGGTAGATGCTGGCCATCATGAGGCCGGGCTTTTGGGCGCGGCGGTCGGCCGCAGGCAGCAGGGCCAAGGCCTCGTCATACAAAGCGTGGGCGCGCTCGGTCTGGAACTTCATCAACGCGGTGAATCGGTCTGAATAGACGCGCTGGATCAGGTCTTGCGCCTTGACGCCAAAGCGTTGTTGCTCGTCCAGCGGCAGGTAGATGCGCCCGCGCAGGGCGTCTTCGCCCACGTCACGGATGATGTTGGTCATTTGAAAGGCCAGTCCCAGCTTGTGGGCGTATGCCCTTGTCGTTTCGTCGGTCTGGCCAAAGATGCGGGCGGCGACTTCCCCCACCACGCCGGCCACGAGGTGGCAATAGTGGGTGAGACCCGTAAAGTCCAGATACCGGGTCTGGTTCAGGTCCATCTGGCAGCCTTCGATCACGGCCATCAGGTGGCGGCTTTCAATGCCAAAGGGCAAGGTGTGGGGCATGAGGGCGTGCATGACCGGGTGGGTCGTTTGCCCGGCAAAAGCTTGTTGCACTTCTTTTTGCCACCAAGCGAGCTTGACGGCGGCTACGCTGGGGTCTTTGATTTCATCGACCACGTCGTCCACTTCGCGGCAAAAAGCATAAAAGGCTGTGATGGCCGCACGGCGTTCGGGTGGCAGGAACAGGAAGGCGTAATAAAAGCTGCTGCCTGAGGCGGCGGCTTTTTGCTGGACGTAGTCTTGCGGGCTCATGGTGTGGGATTCTCGCATTGGTGTTCAATGCCAGAGGGGCTTGTCTGTGCAGACAGCCGAACAAATTCGCGGTTCAGCGCTTGCACGGACACCCCGCGCAGCACCAGACGCCACAGCAGGCCTTGCACTTCCCGGCGGGGCATTTTGAGGCGCTGGGTCAGGGATGCCGGTCCGGCTTGCCCCAGCAGCGCCACAGTGCGGGCCCCGATCAAGGCAGGCAAGGCGCTGGCCAGTCGCAAGCGACGGCTTTGCACAGCGCAGCTGTACCGCAAGCCTGCGGCCAGCTGTCCCCGGATTTGTTG
Organism: Comamonadaceae bacterium; assembly: GCA_027485235.1. Lineage (GTDB taxonomy): Bacteria > Pseudomonadota > Gammaproteobacteria > Burkholderiales > Burkholderiaceae_C > Limnohabitans_A. The sequence continues at coordinate 451,659 of JAIXRJ010000046.1, read as the reverse complement.
CAGGTAGCTTTGGTACAGCGGCGTCAGGTGGGCCAGGGTGTGGCTGTCACCCTCGAGGACGGCTTGGGTCAGGCTTTCAGGATTCAAGCCCAGAGCGCTCAGCTGCTCGGCGGGCCAGTAGCAGCGACCTTGGGCCAGATCGGCTCTGGCATCGCGCACGATGTTCAGGCGCTGCAGGCCCATTCCATAAGCGCGGCCCAGCGCGTGCATCTCATCGGTGGGCAGGGTGGCGAAGCCGGGCAGGTGGCGTGCACACAGCGCGGTCCAGAACTCGCCCACGCAGCCGGCCACCAGCCAGGTGTAGTCCTGCAGCTCGGCCTCGGTGTCCAAGGCCTGGGGTCCAGCGCCAAATCGGCCCACATCCAGGGTCTGACCTTGGGTGATGTGGCCCAGCACCCAGCGCACGCTGGCCTGGTCAGGTGGTGACAGGGCTTGCAGCAGACCCAGAGCCTCGGGCAGGGCCCACATCAAGTCGCGTTCGTGCGGATCGTTTTGTTGGGCGGCAAAGCGGCTGAGTGCCTGGTTCAATGCGCTGGGGTCGCTTGGCGGTGTGTCGATGGCGGTCAGCAGCTGGGCCAGCAGGGCTTGCCGTTCAGCGCGGGGCAGGGCGGTGGTGTCGGCCACGGTGTCGGTGGCGCGAGCCAGCAAGTAGCCAACGGCGACGGGGCCGCGCAAAGGGCCAGGCAGCAGCCGGATGGACAGGTAAAAAGAGCGTGACACCCCGCGCAACAGCCCCAGCTGACGGGGTGTCAAAACAGGCGTGATTGCGGAGGACAAAAGGGCATTCTCGGGCATGGTGTGGGCTATTGTCGCTTGACAGATGCCATGTCTTTGCTTAGATTACTAACCAAGCAGTCATTAATTTCAGGGGTGTTTTCATGCTTTATTTCAGTTTGCCCTCAGAGGCAGGGCGCAGGGCCGCGTACCTGTGCGCCGTTTCGGCCATCAGCGCCGTGATGGTGTTGTCGGGCTGCTCCCGGCAGGAGGCCCAGCAGGAGCCTGTTCGTGCGGTGAAAGTTTTGACCGTGGGCGGATCGACCTTGAATGTGCAGTTTGAATACGCAGCCGAAGTGCGTGCCCGTGTGGAGTCGCGCCTGGGCTTTCGGGTCGGGGGCAAGCTGGTGCAGCGACAAGCCGAAGTGGGCCAAAGGGTGAGCGCCGGGCAGGTGCTCGTACAAATCGATGCACAGGACTACCAGTTGGGTGCACAAGCCGCGCTCGCCCAAGTGGCGCTTGCGCAAACGCAGCGCGATTTGGCTTTGTCCGACTTCCAGCGCTACGAATCCCTCAAAGCTCAGAACTTCATCAGCGGCGCCGAACTGGAGCGCCGCGAGACCACGCTCAAAGCGGCCGAAGCCACCTTGAGCCAAGCCAAAGCGCAAGCTCAGGGCCAGACCAACCAGGCGACCTACACCCGTTTGAGCGCAACAGCACCAGGCGTGGTCACTGCGGTAGAAGCCGAAATCGGTCAGGTCGTGTCGGCCGGGCAGCCGGTGGTGCGCTTGGCACACGACGGCCCGCGTGACGCCGTTTTCTCGGTGCCCGAGCAATCGGCTTTGGTCTTCAAGGTGGGGCAAGAGATGCAGGCGCAGCTGGGCAGCACAGGGCAGGTGGTGACAGGCCGTGTCCGCGAAGTGGCGGCCAGTGCCGACCCGGTGACGCGCACCTACCAGGTCAAGCTGGCGCTGGAAAAAGCCGAGCAATTGCCCTTGGGCGCCACGGTGAATGTGCTGGCAGGCCAGCTGCCGGGCAGCCTGGCTGCAGCGATCAAATTGCCCACCAGCGCTTTGCGCCAAGATGGTGCAGCCACAGCGGTCTGGGTGCTGGACGAGACAAGCATGACGGTGCGCTCGCAGGCTGTGCAAATGGGTCCCATCGATGGCAACCAGGTGGTCATTGCTTCTGGCCTGAAAGCCGGACAGAAGGTGGTCACTGCCGGTGTGCATGTGTTGACGGCAGGTCAGAAAGTTTCTGAGTATGGTGCGTTGGCCAAGCCTGCGGCGCCTTCAGCAGCCAACACGGCGCAGCGGTGATGGCCATGCAAGAGTCCGACAACACCCGTTTCAACCTCTCGCGCTGGGCGCTGGAGCACCCGGCCCTGACGCGCTACCTGATGGTCGCGCTGATGGTGCTGGGCATGGCTTCTTACTTCCAGTTGGGGCAGGACGAAGACCCGCCCTTCACCTTCCGTGCCATGGTGGTGCGCACCTATTGGCCTGGCGCCACGGCGCAACAGGTGGCCGAGCAAGTGACCGACAAATTGGAGCGCACCCTGCAAGAGGTGCCTTATGCCGACAAGATCCGCAGCTATTCCAAGCCCGGTGAGTCGCAGATCATTCTGGAGCTGAAAGACTATTCCAAGCCCGGCGAGGTGCCGCAGGTTTGGTACACCGTGCGCAAGAAGGTGGGCGACATCCGTTCCACCTTGCCGCAAGGGGTGCAAGGGCCGTTTTTCAACGACGACTTTGGCGATGTTTACGGTGTGATTTACGCCTTGAGCGGTGATGGCTTCAGCCCGGCCGAGGTCAAGTTCCAGGCCGATCGCGTGCGACAAACGCTGCTGCGTGTGCGCGATGTGGCCAAGGTGGAACTGTTTGGCGTGCAAGACGAAAAAGTGTTCATCGACATTTCGCAGAAAAAACTCGCCCAGATGAGCCTGGACATCGGCGCGGTGCTGGCACAACTGGGGCAGCAAAACGCGGTGGAGTCGGCGGGCAGTTTGCAGTCGCCACAGGATGTGGTGCAGGTGCGTGTGGGGGGGCAGTTCCAGAATCTGGACGATCTGCGCGCCATGCCCATCCGGGGCACCTCGGGGGCGCAGTTGCGCCTGTCGGACATTGCGCAGGTCAGCCGTGGCTATGTTGACCCGCCCATGGTCAAGGTGCGCCACCAAGGGCAAGAGGTCATTGGCTTGGGCGTGAGCATGGCCAAGGGCGGTGACATCATCGCCTTGGGGAAAGCGCTGCAGGCCAGCATCAAGGACGCGGAGGCCGGCTTGCCAGCGGGTTTGGTGCTGTCTCAGATCCAGGACCAGCCCACTGCGGTGTCAAAATCCGTCAACGAATTCATCCAGGTGCTGATCGAGGCCGTGGTGATCGTGCTGGCGGTCAGCTTTTTGGCCTTGGGTTTGCACAAGCGGCCCGGCCACCACCCCTTGTGGAAGCGTTGGACCTTGGACATCCGGCCGGGTTTGGTGGTGGGCATCACCATCCCGCTGGTGCTGGCGGTGACCTTTTTAGCCATGAATTACTTTGGCATTGGCCTGCACAAAATTTCGCTGGGCTCGCTCATCATTGCGCTGGGCTTGCTGGTGGACGACGCCATCATCGCAGTCGAGATGATGGTGCGCAAAATGGAAGAGGGCTACGACAAGTTCCGCGCGGCCACCTTTGCCTATGAACTCACGGCGATGCCCATGCTCACCGGCACGCTGATCACGGCGGCGGGCTTTTTGCCCATTGGCTTGGCCAAGTCGGTCACCGGTGAATACACCTTCGCCATTTTTGCGGTCACCGTGATCGCCCTGATCGTGAGTTGGGTGGCTTCGGTTTATTTCGTGCCTTACTTGGGCGCGTGGTTGCTCAAGCCCCCGGCGCATGTGGTGGGGGGGGCCCACCCTGATTCGGCCGAAATGTTCGACACCCCGTTTTACCGGCACTTCCGTCGGTGGGTCACTTGGTGCGTGACCCACCGCTGGAAGACGATTGGCATCACCATCGCCTTGTTTGTGCTGGGCATTGTGGGCATGGGCAAGGTGCAGCAACAGTTCTTCCCCGACTCCAGCCGTCCGGAAATTTTGGTGGACCTGTGGTTGCCCGAAGGCTCGCCCTTTCTGGCCAGCGAAGAGGTGGCCAAGCGCGTGGAAAAGCGCCTCGCACAAGAGGAGGGCGTGAGCTCGGTGACCACCTGGGTGGGCTCGGGTGTGCCGCGTTTTTACTTGCCGCTGGACCAGGTCTTCCCGCAGACCAATGTCTCGCAACTGATCGTTTTGCCCCAGGACTTGAAGACGCGTGAAACCCTGCGCGTGAAGTTGCCTGCCTTGCTGGCCCAAGAGTTTCCCGAGGTGAGAGGGCGGGTGAAGTTGCTGCCCAATGGCCCGCCTGTGCCTTATCCGGTGCAGTTCCGCGTGGTGGGCACCGAGCCTGCCGCCTTGCGCCAAAAGGCCGAGGAGGTCAAGGCCGTGATGCGCCAAAACGCCAGCACCCGGGGCGTCAACGACAACTGGAATGAATCGGTCAAGTCGGTGCGTCTGGAAGTCGACCAAGCCAAGGCCCGGGCTTTGGGGGTGACCAGCCAGTCGATCGCGCAGGCATCGCGCACCTTGTTGTCGGGCATGCCGGTGGGGCAATACCGCGATGGTGACAAGTTGATCGACATCGTGCTGCGCCAGCCGCTCAATGAACGAGACGCTTTGTCGGACTTGGGCCAAGCCTATGTGCCCACCGCCTCTGGCAAGTCGATTCCCCTGCTGCAAATTGCCCGGCCTGTGCTGGCCTGGGAGCCGGGTGTGATGTGGCGCGAAAGCCGTCAGTACGCCATCACGGTGCAGTCCGACATCTCCGAAGGTGTGCAGGGCGCCACTGTGACGGCGCAGTTGCAGCCCGAGCTTCAAAAACTGCAGGCGCAGTGGTTGGCTCAGGGCCAATCCGATTACCGCATCGAAGTGGCGGGCGCTGTGGAACAAAGCTCCAAGGGCTCGGCATCGATAGCAGCGGGCGTCCCGATCATGCTGTTCATCACCTTCACGCTGCTGATGCTGCAATTGCAAAGCTTCAGCCGCTCGGTGCTGGTGTTTCTGACCGGGCCCATGGGCATGGTGGGTGTGGCGGCGGCTTTGCTGGCGCTGAACCGGCCCTTTGGCTTCGTGGCATTGCTGGGCGTGATCGCGCTCATGGGCATGATCCAGCGCAATTCGGTCATTCTGATCGACCAGATCGAGCAGGACCGCGCCGCAGGTGTTGAGCCTTGGCTGGCGATCGTCGAATCGGCGGTTCGCCGTTTGCGCCCCATTGTCCTGACGGCGGCGGCAGCGGTGCTGGCCATGATCCCGCTCTCGCGCAGCGTGTTCTGGGGCCCGATGGCCGTGGCCATCATGGGGGGGTTGATCGTGGCCACAGCGCTGACTTTGCTGGCGCTGCCTGCGATGTACGCCGCTTGGTTCCGAGTGCCGCGTCCGTCCGGCGCGCCTGACGCCCTTTGAAAACGCATTTGGACAGGGACAAACCAGCACTGCCCGGACCCGAAAACAAGGTCCGGAACGGCTAAAATAGACAGTTGACCGATTTCAAACGGGCGGTCAGGTCAGCGATAGGCATCCATCCTGACCTGTGCGCCCTTTTTGTTTGGACCCGCGCGGGTGGCGAAATTGGTAGACGCACCAGGTTTAGGTCCTGACGGTGGCAACACTGTGCGGGTTCGAGTCCCGCCCCGCGCACCAACCGACTTGTGGCCAAAGGGGCAACCCGGCGGCATGGTAGATATTCATTAACCGAGAACCACGATGACTGTGACTGTTGAAACCCTTGAAAAGCTGGAACGCAAGATCACCCTGACTGTGCCTGTGACGGCCATTCAGTCCGAGGTCGATGCACGCCTGAAGAAAATGGCCCGCACGGTCAAGATGGACGGTTTTCGTCCCGGCAAAGTGCCCATGAACGTGGTGACTCAGCGCTATGGCTATTCGGTGCAGTACGAAGTTCTGAACGACAAAGTGGGCGAAGCATTCTCTGTGGCTGCCAATGAAGCCCAAGTGCGCGTGGCCGGTCAGCCACGCATTTCAGAAAAAGAAGGCGCGCCCGAAGGCGAGTTGAACTTTGAAGCCATCTTCGAGGTGTACCCCGAAGTCAAGCTGGGCAACCTGTCTGATACCGTGGTCGAGAAGTTGACCGCTGAAGTGTCGGATGCCGCCATCGACAAGACCCTGGACATCCTGCGCAAGCAGCGCCGCACCTTCGCCCAGCGTGCGCAAGACCTTGCGGCGCAAGAAGGCGACCGCGCCACCATCGACTTTGAAGGCAAGATCGACGGTGAAGTGTTCTCGGGTGGCAAAGCCGAAGACTTCCAATTCATTCTGGGTGATGGCCAAATGCTCAAGGAATTTGAAGAAGCCGTGCGTGGCATGAAGTCTGGCGAAAGCAAGACCTTCCCCTTGGCGTTCCCCGCCGACTACCATGGTCAGGATGTGGCGGGCAAAACCGCCGATTTCCTGGTCACCGTGAAGAAACTCGAAGCCGCGCATCTGCCCGAAGTCAACGAAGCCCTGGCCAAGTCCTTGGGCATTGCCGACGGCACTGTCGAAGGCCTGCGCGCGGACATCCGCAAAAACCTTGAGCGCGAAGTGAAATTCCGCCTGTTGGCCCGCAACAAGCAAGCGGCCATGGACGCTTTGGTGGCCAAGGCCGAACTGGACCTGCCCCAGGCCATTGTGCAAAACGAAATCGAGCGCCTGAAAGAAGGTGCTCGCGCTGACCTGAAGCAACGCGGCATCAAGGACGCAGACAAGGCCCCGATTCCTGACGACATCTTCCGCCCACAAGCCGAGCAGCGCGTGCGCTTGGGCCTCGTGGTGGCCGAAGTCGTGCGTGGCAACACCTTGCACGCCAAGCCTGAGCAGATCAAGGCCCACATTGCAGAGCTCGCTGCCAGTTATGAGCGTCCGGATGACGTGGTGCGTTGGTACAACAGCGATAACCAGCGCATGGCCGAAGTCGAAGCGGTGGTCATTGAAAGCAATGTGTCCGATTTCGTGCTGGCGCAAGCCCAAGTCACTCAAAAAGCCATCTCTTTCGAAGAGCTGATGGGTCAACAAGGCTGATCAGGTTTGAATCTCTGAAGAATGGGGCTTGTGCCGGGCTTGCAGTCTGGCATTCAAGCCCCATCTCATTGCTAGGTTTGAAACTCGGGTTAAAGTCAACCTGGAAACTCTTGGAGAAAAGATGAGCGCACTGGACATCACAAATTTGGGCATGGTGCCCATGGTCGTCGAGCAATCGGGGCGTGGCGAGCGCGCCTATGACATCTATTCGCGTTTGCTCAAGGAGCGCGTGATCTTTTTGGTGGGAGAGGTCAATGACCACATGGCCAACCTGATCGTGGCCCAGTTGCTGTTCCTGGAGAGCGAAAACCCCGAAAAGGACATTTCCTTGTACATCAATTCGCCCGGCGGTTCGGTGAGTGCGGGCATGGCGATTTACGACACCATGAATTTCATCAAGCCCGATGTGTCCACGCTGTGCAACGGCATGGCCGCCAGCATGGGTGCTTTTTTGCTGTCTTCGGGTGCCAAGGGCAAGCGTTTTTCGCTGCCCAACTCCAAGATCATGATTCACCAGCCCTTGGGTGGTGCACGGGGTCAGGCCACCGAGATCGAAATCGCGGCGCGCGAGATCGTCAAAACCCGTGCGCATCTCAATCGAATCCTGGCCGAAAACACCGGTCAGCCCCTGTCGAAGATCGAGCTGGACACCGAACGGGACTATTACCTGTCTGCCGACGAGGCCAAAGACTACGGTTTGGTCGATCAGGTGATCTCCAAGCGCAGCTGATGCAAGCCGGTTCAACCGGCTCAAAATCTGACGGCGTTTACCTTTCAGGGTGAGCGCCGTTTTTCTTTCGCTATCATTGCGAATATCCGGATTCCGAGGCAACTTTTATGGCCGACAAAAAAGGCTCTACCACTGAGAAAAACCTGTACTGCTCCTTCTGCGGCAAGAGCCAGCACGAGGTCAAAAAGCTGATCGCAGGTCCATCGGTTTTCATTTGCGACGAATGCATCGATTTGTGCAACGACATCGTGCGCGATGAGCTGGCCACCACCACCGTGGCCGATGCCGCCAAAGAGGGCTTGCCCACCCCCCTGGACATCAAACACAATTTGGACAATTACGTGATTGGCCAGGACAAAGCCAAGCGCAGCTTGGCAGTGGCGGTTTACAACCACTACAAACGACTCAAGCACAAGGAAGGCGCCAAAAAAGACGATGTGGAGCTGGCCAAAAGCAATATTTTGCTGATCGGCCCTACCGGCTCGGGCAAGACCTTGCTGGCCCAGACCATGGCCAGGATGTTGGATGTGCCCTTTGTCATGGCAGACGCCACCACCCTGACCGAAGCGGGGTATGTGGGTGAAGACGTGGAAAACATCGTTGCCAAGTTGTTGCAGACCTGCAATTACGATGTCGAGCGCGCTCAGCGCGGCATTGTCTACATCGACGAGATCGACAAAATCACCCGCAAATCCGACAACCCCTCGATCACCCGCGACGTGTCGGGCGAGGGGGTGCAACAGGCCCTGCTCAAGCTGGTCGAGGGCACCATGGCCAGCGTTCCTCCGCAAGGCGGGCGCAAGCACCCCAACCAGGACTTTTTGCAGATCGACACGACCAACATCCTGTTCATCTGCGGTGGCGCTTTTGCGGGCCTCGAAAAGGTGATTGAAAGCCGTACCGAGTCGGGTGGCATTGGTTTTGGTGCCTCCGTCAAGAGCAAAAAGCAGCGGTCTCTGACCGATGTGTTCAATGAAGTCGAGCCGGAAGATCTGATCAAGTTTGGTTTGATCCCCGAGTTGGTCGGTCGTCTGCCCGTGGTCGCCACATTGGCGGAGCTGACCGAGGACGCCTTGGTGCAAATCCTGACCGAGCCCAAGAATGCGGTGGTCAAACAGTTCACCAAGCTGTTGGCGATGGAAGGTGTTGAGCTGGAAGTACGCCCCAACGCCTTGGCTGCGATTGCCCGCAAAGCCTTGGCCCGCAAGACCGGTGCGCGTGGTTTGCGCTCCATCATGGAGCAAGCCTTGATCGACACGATGTTCGAATTGCCCAATGAGGCCAATGTTGAAAAAGTGGTGGTGGACGAGTCCACGATCGATGACAACAAGCCACCGCTTCTGGTTTACCGCGAGTCGGCCAAACAGGCCTGACCTTCATGCTTGGCAAGGCCTTCATTAACCCTTCAGTCGGATGGGTTGAAATTGCCGGCGCAGTATCCACGTGTAGCTGAATAGAACCAAGGGACACACCATGTCTGGACACACACCTTTGCCGCCCACCCCGTTGGATCTGCCCATGTTGCCTTTGCGCGATGTGGTCGTCTTTCCGCACATGGTGATTCCGCTGTTTGTCGGACGGCCCAAAAGCATCAAAGCTCTGGAATCGGCCATGGCGACCGAGCGCCGCATCATGCTGGTGGCTCAAAAAACAGCCGCCAAGGACGAACCCGCCATCGACGACATGTTCGATGTGGGTTGCGTCTCCACCATTTTGCAAATGTTGAAATTGCCCGATGGTACCGTCAAAGTCTTGGTGGAAGGCCAACAACGGGCCACAGTTCAGGGCATCGTGGACGGGGAGTCCCATTTTGTGGCCACCGTGACGCCTGTGGATGCATCGGCAGAGCTGTCCGAGCCGAGCAGTGAAATCGAGGCTTTGCGCCGTGCGGTGATGCAGCAGTTCGACCAATACGTCAAACTCAACAAGAAAATACCGCCCGAGATCCTGACCTCCATCTCCAGCATCGACGATGCGGGTCGCCTGGCCGACACCATTGCGGCGCACCTGCCCCTCAAGCTGGAGAACAAGCAACAAGTTTTGGATTTGTCGAGCATCAAAGGGCGCCTGGAAAATCTCTTCGCGCAGCTTGAGCATGAGGTGGATATTCTCAACGTCGACAAGCGTATCCGTGGCCGAGTCAAGCGCCAGATGGAAAAGAACCAGCGAGACTTTTACCTGAACGAACAGGTCAAAGCCATCCAGAAGGAACTGGGCGATGGCGAAGAGGGCGCGGACATCGAAGAGATTGAAAAGAAAATCAAGAGCGCCAAAATGTCTGCCGAGGCCCGTAAAAAAGCCGAGGGTGAGCTCAAGAAACTCCGGCTCATGTCCCCGATGTCTGCTGAGGCCTCTGTGGTGCGCAATTATTTGGACGTCTTGATTGGTTTGCCTTGGAGCAAAAAGACCAAGCTCAAACACGATCTGGGCAATGCCGAAGAGGTGTTGAACCAAGACCACTTTGGCTTGGACAAAGTCAAAGACCGCATTTTGGAATACCTCGCAGTGCAGCAGCGTGTGGACAAAGTCAAAGCGCCTATCCTGTGTTTGGTCGGTCCACCCGGCGTGGGCAAAACGTCTTTGGGTCAGTCGATCGCCAAGGCCACGGGTCGCAAATACGTGCGCATGGCCTTGGGTGGCATGCGCGATGAAGCCGAAATTCGCGGCCACCGCCGCACCTACATTGGCGCTTTGCCTGGCAAAGTGTTGCAAAACCTCAACAAGGTCGGCACCAAGAACCCCTTGTTCTTGCTGGACGAAATTGACAAGCTGGGCACAGACTTTCGCGGCGATCCATCGAGCGCCTTGCTCGAGGTGCTGGACCCTGAGCAGAACCACACCTTTGGTGATCACTACGTCGAGGTTGATTTCGATCTGAGCGACGTGATGTTTGTGGCGACCTCCAACTCGATGAACATCCCTTCGGCTTTGCTGGACCGGATGGAGGTGATTCGTTTGTCGGGTTACACCGAAGACGAAAAGACCAGCATCGCCATGAAGTACCTGTTGCCCAAGCAATTGGCCAACAACGGCGTCAAACCCGAAGAGCTGAACCTGACCGAAGAGGCGGTGCGCGATGTGGTCCGTTACTACACCCGCGAAGCCGGTGTGCGATCGCTGGAACGCGAGTTGGGCAAAATCTGCCGAAAAGTCGTCAAGGCCTTGTTGCTCAAACAAATGAAGCCTCAAGTGCAGGTGACGGTGGACAACCTCAACGAATTCCTTGGTGTGCGCAAGTACACCTATGGCCGGGCTGAGCAAAAGAACCAAGTGGGTCAGGTTGTGGGCTTGGCTTGGACCGAAGTGGGCGGCGACCTGTTGACCATTGAGGCTGCTTTGATGCCAGGCAAGGGCGTTATCACACGCACCGGTTCGCTGGGTGATGTCATGAAAGAGTCGGTGGAAGCTGCTCGCACCGTGGTGCGCAGCCGTTCACGACTGCTGGGCATCAAGGATGAAGTCTTTGAAAAGAAAGACCTTCACATCCACGTGCCTGATGGTGCAACGCCCAAAGACGGCCCCAGTGCCGGGGCGGCCATGACGACCGCCATGGTGTCGGCCATGACCGGTATTCCGGTACGCGCCGACGTGGCCATGACCGGTGAGATCACTTTGCGTGGGGAAGTTACCGCGATCGGGGGGTTGAAGGAGAAATTGCTCGCGGCATTGCGTGGGGGCATCAAAACAGTGCTGATTCCTGAGGACAACATCAAGGACTTGCAGGATATTCCTGAAAACGTCAAAAATGGTCTCGAGATCGTGCCTGTCAAGTGGATCGACCAAGTGCTGGAGGTGGCGCTTGAAGCCAAGCCCGTGCCTTTGAGCGATGAAGAAGTGGCCGCCGCCGCTGTGACTGCTGTGTCGGCAACCCCTAAGGTCGATGCGGTGAAACATTGATGCGAAATTTCCAGAGTTTCCCCAAATTCGCTTGGAAATGACGCTACAATTTAGGCTTGGTTGAGTACAAAGCTGACAGTGCCGAGTCCTCAGATATGCGGGAATAGCTCAGTTGGTAGAGCGCAACCTTGCCAAGGTTGAGGTCGCGAGTTCGAATCTCGTTTCCCGCTCCAAATAAGAGACATCTGCTCTGATTTTTGTCAAATCCAAAGGGAAGCCACAGCTTCCCTTTTTTGTCAGCTTTTCTCAGAGCAAGCGATGTCCGAATGGGCGCGGTAGCAAAGCGGTTATGCACCGGATTGCAAATCCGTGTAGGTCGGTTCGACTCCGGCCCGCGCCTCCAGAAATTCAAGTTAACTCGCTCGCCTTGTTCAAAGGGCAGTTCGGCGATGTATAATTACTTTTCAGCGCGGGAATAGCTCAGTTGGTAGAGCGCAACCTTGCCAAGGTTGAGGTCGCGAGTTCGAATCTCGTTTCCCGCTCCAAACAGAGGTGAATGCTGTTGTATTTACTTGAAAAAAGGGAAGTCTTCAGCTTCCCTTTTTTGTCAGTTTTGGCGAATTTGGCGCGATAGCAAAGCGGTTATGCAACGGATTGCAAATCCGTCTAGCCCAGTTCGACTCTGGGTCGCGCCTCCAACTCAAAAAGCCGCTGCAGCTGCGCTGAAGCGGCTTTTTTGTAGGCCCTCAGTGCGTCAATTTGCGCGGGCCACCCAGACTGTTGCCCCTTGTGGCCCATAAAGCTCGGCGTGAGGGACGTCTCGTTTCAGGCGAAAAGTGTCACCTGCTTTCAGGTGTTGCACTTCTTGTCCCACGGTCAGCCAGTATTCGCCTTGGGCCACATAAGCACTCACATCAAATGGGTGGGTGTGGGTTGCCAGTTGCAGGTCAGGTGCCCATTCGCGGACGATCATTTCATCAAACCCCTCAGACATGGCTTGGTCGCAAAACGCTTCAAATGTGGGTGTTGTCATCAAATTCCTCGGCATCGGTTGTCAAATGATGGTGCGATCTTGCTGCCGCAAGGTCGGTGTTGTCCAGCAAGCAGGTGACTGCCACCCCGGGTCAAGGGCTTGACGTTCTTCAGATTGATCCTGAGGGTCCTTGAAAAACCACATTCTTGTGGCTTAATATCGTTTTGCATTATTTCTCTGGAGCCATTGATGGGCAACAAAATCGTTACCGAAGCAGACCGTAAATTCACCCCGCCCCTGCCAGCCTTGCCCGGCGTGAATCTGCGCACCCACGGCCGTGGTCAGCGCGTCAGTTTGGAGCGCGGCGTGGCGACGCGCAGCAAGAAAAATCCGGGTAAGCGCTCCAAAAAAGGCGGTTGACCCTCCAAACCTGGGCCAAATGTCCAACTTTTGCGCAGGCCACTGAGTCATCAGTGGCTTTTTTGTTGGTGTGCTTCTGTGCGCCAGTGTTGTGGGTTTCATCGTCGGGGATAAGCATGATCATTTCATATGCGGCAATTTTGATAGCGGGTTTGACGCCGATGGTGTGTGCAGGCATTGCCAAGGCCGGGGCCAAAAGCTATGACAACCACAATCCGCGCGAGTGGTTGGCACAGCAAACAGGTTACCGTGCACGTGCCAATGCGGCACAAGCCAACAGCCTGGAAGCCTTTCCTTTTTTTGCTGTGGGCGCTGTGCTGGCGCTGTTGACGGGTGTAGACCCTTTTGTGGTCGATGGGCTTTGCATCTTGTTCACAGCAGCACGCGTGGTTTATGTGGCGTGTTATCTCAAAGACAAGGCCTTGTTCAGGTCCATTTTCTGGGCTGTCGCTTACCTCTGTGTGATCGCTTTGTTTGTCTTGGCCATGCTGAATTTACAGATCGGTTGAGACCGAAAAATTCGTTATATCAAGGCACAATACGGATTCGGCCCCGGTGGTGAAACTGGTAGACACACCGGACTTAAAATCCGTTGCTTCGTTCATAGCGGGCGTACCGGTTCGATTCCGGTTCGGGGCACCACAGTAGCAAAGCATCATCATGAAACACGACAACGCTCCGTTTGAGATCCACGTGCATGGTGAAGTGCCGATCAAACCCGGCACAGACTTGCCAGCCGTGCAAGAAGCGCTCAAACCACTTTGGCTTTACGTGGGCGCGCGTTCCTTGAATGAGGGCGCAACGAGCATTTACGAAGAAGAGCCGGGTATCCGTTTTGACACCAATGCGCACCGTTTGCACCTGTGTTGGACGGTGCGTGGCGATGATGATTTTCGAGTGGTGCTCGAGGACTTTTGCATGAACCTCAATGAGTTGTCTGCCTCAGGCACACAGATTGAAGTCACTTTCTACGACACCGAATTTGATGACGAAGACGAGGCGCATGGCGGTGAGTCACGTGATGATTTTGTGATGCTTTTTGTGGGGCCGGATCCGGCCGCCATCATGCAAGCCCAGCGCGATTTGTTGGTGCATGACGTCATCAACATGATGGAGCGTCATTTTGAAGGTGCTGAATTGGGTGGAGTGGTGTCTGAAATTGACAAACTCTTCAGCCAACGATTTGACAGTTTGGTGAGTTCGCTTGACATCGGCAAGCCCCCCAAAGGCTCGGGTGGCAATGGCCATGGTGGGGGTAATCGCCGGCCCAGACACTTGCATTGAAAGGCGCACCATGAAAGCCCTGTTTGCCAAAGACGCACTCAAGCCCGGTGTTCGCATGCGAGAGGTATTTGGCTGGGCAATGTACGACTTCGCCAATTCGGGTTACACCACCGTGGTCATCACGGCTGTATTTGCCGCTTACTTTGTCGGCGGTGTGGCTCAGAGTGCCTCTTGGGCGACTTTGGTGTGGACCCTGGGTCTGAGCATTTCTTATGCGATTGTGATGTTCACCATGCCCGGTTTGGGTGCTTGGGCGGATCGCACAGCGAGCAAAAAGCGCATGTTGATCGTGGTCACTGCTGCTTGTGTGCTCAGCACGGCAGCGCTGGCCTGGGTCGGGCCGGGGCAAGTGGTCCTTGGGCTGTGTTTGCTGATCATTTCCAACACCTTCTTTTCGTATGGCGAGTCCTTGACCGCCTCTTTTCTGCCCGAGCTGGCCAATCCTGACGCCATGGGGCGTGTCAGTGGATGGGGTTGGGCGATGGGGTATGTCGGCGGCATGTTGACTTTGGGGATTTGCCTGGCTTACGTCTTGTCGGCGCAATCGCGTGGTGAAAGTGGCAGCCAATTTGTCCCGGTCACGATGCTGATCACGGCGCTGATCTACGGGGCAGCCGCTTGCGTCACTTTTGCATTGATGAAAGAACACGCGCTGCCGAACCGGGAGGCACCGGTGGTGAGCATGCTGCAAAGCCTGCGACAGCTCAAACAAACCTTCATCGACGCTCGGCCATACCGAGACTTCACCCAATTGATGGCTTGCGCTGTGGCTTACCAAGGCGGTGTGGCTGTGGCGATTTCATTGGCCGCCATTTATGCCGAACAGGTGATTGGATTCCAGCCACAAGAAACCATGTTTTTGATTTTCGCCCTCAACATAGCGGCTTTTGTCGGCGCCTTTGCTGCTGGCTATGCGCAAGACCGTATGGGGCACAAATCGGTCTTGGCCTTGACCCTGATAGGTTGGATGTTGACTTGTGTGTTGGCCGCTTTTTCAAGTACCAAAGAAGTTTTCTGGTGGGCGGCCGGTTTGGCTGGCTTGTGCATGGGCTCAAGCCAATCCGCGGGCCGTGCCATGGCCGGATTGATGGTGCCCTCAGCGCGATTGGGTGAATTTTTCGGCTTGTGGACCTTTGCGATCCGCTTGGCCAGCATTCTGGGGCCCTTGAGTTACGGCTTCATCACTTGGCTCAGTGGGGGCAACCAACGCTTGGCGATAGGCGCAACCTCTTTGCTGTTTGTGTTGGGTCTGGCCTTGCTCATGCCTGTGAACATGGAGCGAGGCCGTCGCATGGCCTTGGCCGCATCTGACGCATGATCACACGCTTGGGTCTGCCGGATGACAGACCGTGTGCGGCAGTTGCAGCCAACGCGTGCTTGCGGCTTGCAGACCCTGGAGTGCGCCATTGGTCAACAATTGCAGACGCGCCGAAGGGCGCAAACCGGGTCCCACACGCAACTGAGCTGCTGCGGCCAACAAGCGCCGTGTTTGGCGGGCCACGGGCTCGCCGGTCGAGACCAGTTGCACATGCTTGCCCAGCAACTCCTGTAACGTTGGTTGCGCAAACACATAGTGCGTGCAGCCCAGTACCAAGGTGTCCATCTGGCCCGGTGCATCTCCAAATTCGCCCATTTGTGCCGTGTAGTCTTGCAGCAACGCCTTTATTTTTGGCGAAGACTCTGAGATGGCCACTTGGGTGCTTTCTTCGATGGCCAGTGCCAGGCCATTGCAGGGCTGAACAATGAATTCGGCTTGGTCTTGGAGACTGTTGAGCAGGCGGTAGAACTTGTCGCTGCCCAGCGTGCCGCGGGTGCCGATCACGCCGATGCGCCGGGTTTTGGACAAGGCGAGGGCGGGTTTCAAAGCGGGTTCGACCCCGATCACGGGCAGGTGTGGGTATTGCGTGCGCAGTTCGTGAATGGCCGCCGCTGTGGCGGTGTTGCAGGCGACCACCAAGGCTTTGATGTGGTGATGATCGATCAAATGCTGCGCAATGGCCAAGCTGCGTTGGCGCACAAAGGCATCGTTTTTCTCACCATAAGGGGCATGTCTGCTGTCCGCCCAGTACACAAAATGCTCGGCAGGCAATTCCGTTTGGAGGGCCTGCAGCACGCTCAGTCCACCCATGCCACTGTCAAAAACGCCAATGGGAAATGCGCTCATCAGGCCACAGAGAAAAGGATGGCTGCTGTCCCGTCCACGGGGACATCGGCGCGAAAGTCCCAGAAGGAACTGCCAGGCTGTGCCATCGGTGACGGGGTCGAGGGCATGTCGCTGGTCAAGCAGCGTTGACGCCAATGCCCTTGAACTCGCCGGTGGCGATGCGTTTTTGCCATTCGGCCGGGCCCGTGATGTGGGCGCTGGTGCCGCCCGCGTCCACAGCCACCGTCACGGGCATGTCCACCACGTCGAATTCGTAGATGGCTTCCATGCCCATGTCGGCAAAGCCCACCACTTGGGCGTGTTTGATGGCTTTGGACACGAGGTAAGCTGCACCACCCACGGCCATCAGGTAGGCGCTCTTGTGCTTCTTGATGGCTTCGATGGCCACTGGGCCGCGTTCGGCCTTGCCGATCATGGCGATCAGGCCGGTGTTGGCCAGCATCATTTCGGTGAAGCCGTCCATGCGGGTGGCCGTGGTTGGGCCGGCAGGGCCCACGGCTTCGTCGCCCACCGGGTCAACAGGGCCCACGTAATAAATCACGCGGTTTTTGAAGTCCACGGGCAGCGGCTCGCCCTTGGCCAGCATGTCCTGGATGCGTTTGTGCGCAGCGTCGCGGCCCGTCAGCATCTTGCCGTTGAGCAACAGGGTCTGGCCGGGTTTCCAGGCGGCGACCTGCTCGGGGGTCAGGGTGTTCAGGTCCACGCGCTGGCTCTTTTCGGTATCGGCCGTCCAGTTCACGTTGGGCCACAGGTCAAGCGATGGCGCTTCAAGGTAGGAGGGGCCGGAGCCGTCCAGCACGAAGTGCGCGTGGCGCGTGGCCGCGCAGTTCGGGATCATGGCCACGGGCTTGCTGGCCGCGTGCGTGGGGTACATCTTGATCTTGATGTCCAGCACGGTGGTGAGGCCGCCCAGGCCCTGCGCGCCAATGCCCAGGGCGTTGACCTTGTGGTACAGCTCCAGGCGCATCTCTTCGACGGGGTCGAGCTTCTCGCCTTGGCTGGATTTTTCGAGCAGCTGGTACATGTCCAGGTCGTCCATCAGGCTTTCCTTGGCCAAGAGCACGGCTTTTTCGGCTGTGCCGCCAATGCCGATGCCCAGCATGCCGGGCGGGCACCAACCCGCGCCCATGGTGGGCACGGTCTTCAAAACCCAGTCCACGATGCTGTCGCCGGGGTTGAGCATGATCAGCTTGGACTTGTTCTCGCTGCCGCCGCCTTTGGCCGCCACGGTCAAATGCACATGGTGGCCGGGCACGATCCTGGTGAAGATCACGGCGGGCGTGTTGTCCTTGGTGTTTTTGCGGTTGAAGTGCGGATCAGACACGACGGACGCGCGCAGCATGTTGTCAGCATAGTTGTAGCCTCGGCGCACACCTTCGTTGACAGCGTCTTCCAGGCTGCCGGTGAAGCCGTCGAATTTCACCTCCATGCCGACTTCGAGAAAGACGTTGACGATGCCGGTGTCCTGGCAAATCGGGCGGTGGCCGAAGGCGCTCATCTTGCTGTTGGTCAAGATCTGCGCAATGGCGTCCTTGGCGGCGGGACTTTGCTCACGGGCGTAAGCGCGGGCCAGGTGCGAGATGAAATCGGCCGGGTGGTAGTAGCTGATGTACTGCAGGGCGGCGGCGACGGATTCGATCAGGTCGTCTTGTCGGATCAGGGTGGTCATGGGTCGGTCCAATGGAGAGTCGTGGGTCAGGGGGTCAATGTTCGGACTTGTCGTGGTGCGACATCAGTTTGTCGGCATAAGCGATGGCAATCGCGCTGAGCAAGAAAGCCATGTGGATCAGGGTTTGCCACATCAGCACTTTTTCGTCGTAGTTGGCGGCATTGATGAAGGTTTTGAGCAGGTGAATCGAGCTTATGCCGATGATGGCCGTGCCCAGCTTGACCTTGAGCACCGAGGCGTTGACATGGCTCAACCACTCGGGCTGGTCAGGGTGACCGTCGAGGTTCAGGCGCGAGACAAAGGTTTCGTAACCGCCCACAATGACCATGATCAACAAATTCGAAATCATGACCACGTCAATCAGGGCCAGCACGACCAGCATGATCACCGTTTCATTCAGGGCCGTGAGCGGTGCATCGGCTTTGTAACCAATGCTGCTGACCAGGGCTTGCAGAGCAGTTTGGCTGCCAAAAGCAGCTTCCAGCAAGTGCACCAGCTCCACCCAGAAATGGAAGACGTACACGGCCTGTGCGGCTATCAGTCCCAAATACAGAGGCAACTGCAGCCAACGGCTGGCAAAGATGAAGCCGCTCAGGGGGCTCAAGGCGGGTTTTGTGGTGGACGCGGGTTTGGACATGGGGTTCCTGGTTGTTTTCAAAGTGCGAAGGGTTCTTCTCTTGCGGCCAATTTTAGGCTGTCCGGCCCTGTTTCTGGCCTGAGAATGTGCAAGCCAACTGTCCGTCAGTGCTTTGTAAGAGCGAAAGCCGACATTTGCAGCAGTTTTCAAAAACGCCATGTCATTGAGGAGACAAATCTGATGAGTTCAACTGTTTACCAACCCAGCGCCGATTTCGTGAAAAAAGCCCACCTTTCCGGGATGCCCGCTTACGAAGCCTTGTGCAAAGAAGCCGAAACCGATTACGAAGGCTATTGGGCCCGTCTGGCTAAAGAGCTGATCACTTGGAAAACCCCCTTCACCAAGGTGCTGGACGAGTCCAATGCGCCTTTCTTCAAATGGTTTGAAGACGGCACCCTGAACGCGTCTTACAACTGCCTGGACCGCAACGTCGAAAAAGGCCTGGGCGACAAGACCGCCATCATTTTTGAAGCCGACGGCGGCGAAGTCAGCAAAGTCACCTACAGCCAACTGCTGGCCAAGACCTGCCAATACGCCAATGCCTTGAAGAGCCTCGGCATCAAAAAGGGTGACCGCGTGGTCATCTACATCTCCATGTCGATCGACGGCGTGGCCGCTATGCAGGCCTGTGCCCGCATTGGCGCGACCCACTCGGTGGTGTTCGGTGGCTTCTCGGCCCAGTCGCTGCGCGACCGCATCGAAGACACTGGCGCTGTCGCCGTGATCACCGCCGACAACCAGGTGCGCGGCGGCAAGTTGCTGCCCCTCAAAGCCATCGTGGACGACGCCATCAACCTGGGCGGTTGCGGCTCCATCCAGAATGTTTTGGTCGTCAAGCGCTCGGGCGCTGACATCGCCATGACCGCTGGCCGCGACCATTGGATGGCCGAGCTGGCTGACCAACAAGCCACCACCTGCGAGCCCGAGTGGGTCGGTGCCGAGCACCCCCTGTTCTTGCTTTACACCTCGGGCTCCACCGGCAAGCCCAAGGGCGTGCAACACAGCACCGGCGGCTATTTGCTGCACGCGGCCTTGACCACCCAATGGACTTTTGACCTGAAGGCCGACGACGTGTTCTGGTGCACGGCCGATATCGGCTGGGTCACGGGCCACACCTACATCACCTATGGCCCCTTGGCTTTGGGCGGCACCGAAATCGTGTTCGAGGGCGTGCCCACTTACCCCGATGCGGGCCGTTTCTGGAAGATGATCCAGGACCACAAGGTCTCGATCTTTTACACCGCACCGACCGCCATCCGCTCGCTGATCAAGGCCGCTGAAGCCAACGATGCCGTGCACCCCAAGAGCTATGACCTGTCGAGTCTGCGTTTGTTGGGCTCGGTCGGTGAGCCGATCAACCCCGCTGCGTGGGAGTGGTACCACCAGCACGTCGGTGGCGGCCATTGCCCCATCGTCGACACCTTCTGGCAGACCGAAACCGGTGGCCACATGATCACCCCATTGCCTGGCGTCACGCCCATGGTGCCCGGCTCTTGCACCTTGCCCTTCCCGGGTATCCACGCCGCCATCGTGGACGAGACCGGCAAAGACATGCCCAACGGCCAAGGCGGCATTTTGGTGGTCAAGCGACCCTGGCCGTCCATGATCCGCAACATTTGGGGCGACCCCGAGCGCTTCAAGAAAAGCTACTACCCGGAAGACTTCAAGGGCAAGTATTACTTGGCAGGTGACGGTGCGATCCGCGACGAGAAAACCGGTTACTTCACCATCACCGGCCGCATCGACGACGTGCTGAACGTGTCGGGTCACCGCATGGGCACGATGGAAATCGAATCGGCCTTGGTCAGTTGCACCGAGTTGGTGGCCGAAGCCGCCGTGGTGGGCCGCCCCGACGACACCACCGGTGAGGCGATTTGCGCCTTTGTGGTGCTCAAGCGTTCGCTGCCCAACACCGACGAAGGCAAGGCGATTGCCAAGCAACTGCGCGACCACATCGCCAAAGAAATTGGCCCGATCGCCAAACCCAAGGACATCCGTTTTGGCGAGAACTTGCCCAAGACCCGTTCGGGCAAGATCATGCGCCGTCTCCTGCGCTCACTGGCCAAGGGTGAAGCGATCACGCAGGACATCTCGACGTTGGAAAACCCCGCGATTCTGGGCCAGTTGGGTCAGGCTTACTGACGGGTCATGCCGGACTGGGTCCGGCATCCATGCACAACGGCAGCCAAGGCTGCCGTTTTGCTTGCGCCATTCGATGGGGATGCCGACAGCCCCTAGGCTGAACAGGCAGGCTGATGCGGGGCTCTCTTTTGGAAAAGGGTTAATTTAACTAAAAAATTTATAAATTAAATTATAAAGTTATAAAATATCATTTCTCATGTTCGAATTGCCTCTCTCTTCACGCGCTGAACCTTTGTCCATGAACCTCCCTCCTCTGAATGTGTTGATTGACTTGATTTGGGCCATTCTGATTTTGTGGATCATCGCCCAGCATTTTCAGTTGCTGTCGGCCCATCAACAGTTGTTTGCGGACCGGTCTCGGCTTCGTGACATGGCTCGATTGCAAGTGGAGTTGCAAGACCGGATCACCCTGCATGAAGAAGACACCCGGCTTCAGAATGGCAAACACGGCGTGACTTTGCACAGTCTGGATACGTTGCAGCGAGAGTTCACCGAGCAGACGTCTCAATTGCTCAGCGCGCAAGGGGAGGCTCAGCATTTGGCGCAATCGTTGTTGCACACGACAAGCGCAAAAAGCGATGTTGAAAACCAATTGCAAACACTGAAACTGGCCCATGAACAGGCCTTGAAAGACAAGGATGCCCAATCTGCGCAGCGCCATCAGGCCCACTTGGCACAGACAGAGGCAAGGATGGGCCATTTGAGTCAACACGCAGCCGAACTCGGCACGGATTTGCAACAGGCGCAAGCGGCTTTGCAAATGGCGAAAAAAGACCGGGCTGTGGGGCTTCAATTGGCCGAGGATTTGCAGCGCAAGGTGGTGCAACTGGAGAGGACCCTGCATGAAGAAGAACTGCGTTTGAAAGATCAATTGACCTTGACGCAGCAAGCTGCAAACCAGGCTCGGCAATCGGAACAAGCCCTGATGCAGTCTCAAGCCCGAATTTCGCAATTGCAGTCAGAGTTGCAGCAAGCTCAGCAGGCCCATCAGCAAGCGCATCAGGCTTGGCAGCAAGACAAGTCGGCTTGGGACCAGCAGCTGGATCAACAACAATCGGCACACAAACTGCAACTGCAGGCCCTGCAGGAGGATCACCACAATGCCTTGGCGCAAGGGCTTTCGAGAGCGGCCAGTGAGCGTGAAGCGCTGGAAAATGCCTGGATGGAAAAAATGCAGGGGCTGGTCCAGCTGCAACAAAAAGAGCAGGCCCGTTCACAAAACGAATTGACCGGCCTGCAAGAACAGATCCAGCAGCTCAGCCACAGCCGCGCTGAACTGGAAGGGCACTTGCAGGCATCAAAGCACCAGCGGCAGGTGGTTCAAGACCGCGTCATGGATTTTGAGAAACGCTGGACGCAACTTTCACTCGAGCAGCAACAAGCCCATGAGATGCTGTTGAACCTGAAGTCCTTGGTGGCAGCGTCCTGATCAGTGTTCAATCACCCAAGACGACACCTTCACGCCGTGGATCAGCGCCGCCAAACCAGCCTGTGGGGGTGCGCTCGATCGCTTGCAGTCCGCTGGTCATGTCCATTTCGCGCACGTCGTGTCCACGGGCTTTGAGTGCATCGATGGTGCTGGCGGGAAAGCCTTTGGCTTCGAGCAGGGTGGGGCCATTGAGTGAGCCGAAGTTGGGCAAATCAATGGCTTGCTGGGCATTCAGGCCCCAGTGCAGCGTTCCCGTGAGCAGCTTGGCGGTGTAGTGGATGATCAGCGCACCGCCGGGGCTGCCGACGCTCATGAGCAGTTGGCCCGTGGCCTTGTCAAACACCAAGCTGGGCGACATGGAAGAGCGGGGCCTTTTGCCGGGCTCGACCCGGTTGGCAACAGGGCGACCTTGAGCGTCCGAAGGGGCCAGGCTGAAATCGGTCAATTCGTTGTTGAGCAAAAAACCGCCGGGGCGAGACGGGTCGGTGGTCACCATGCGGCGCGAGCCAAAGGCGGCTTCGATGGTGGTGGTCAAGGCCACGGCATGGCCTTGCGCATCGATCACGCTGATGTGGCTGGTGCCGTATTCGGTTTGTGCGGGCATGGGGGCCCAGGTGCTTTGGACGCCGCCGGGTTGCCCTGGCGTGGCCACTTGCATGGACTGCGCGCCGATGCGCTGGCTGCGTTCGCGCAGGTAGGTGGGGGCCAGCAGGCTGCGCCATTCACCGGCGGGAGCGCTTACAAAGTCGGGGTCGGCCACAAATTGCGCCCGGTCTGCAAAGGCCAAGCGTGAGGCTTCGGTGTAGCGGTGTAAAAAGTCGGGAGATGGCTTGCCACTGACCAACTCAGCGCCTTGGGGCTGGGTGTGACTCAACAAACCCAGGATTTGCCCAATGGCCAGTTGCCCCGATGAGGGTGGGGGAAAGCCACAAATGCGTTGCGCCTTGGCCTGTGCAGCGTGGTCAAAACACAGGGCTTCGCGTTGGCGCGGCTGGTAGTTGGCCAGGTCTTGCAGGCTCAAAGTGCCCGGGCGTGGCGCTTGCGCTGTGCGCGCCACCATGGCTTGAGCCACAGGTCCTTCGTGCAGGGCGCGGCTGCCTTGCACGGCAATCCCCCGCAACACATGGGCATATTCGGGGTTGCGCAGCACATGGCCCACGGGCCACGCTCGGCCTTGGGCATCGTAGAAGAAACGCAAAGCCAAAGGGTCTTTTTTCAAGTGAGGATCGGCTTGCAACAGGCTGTGCAGGCGAGGGCTGACCCGAAAGCCTTGTTCGGCCAGCGTGATGGCGGGTTGCAGCAACTGCAACCAAGGCAGTCGGCCGTGTTGGCGGTGCGCCGCTTCGAGCATGCGCACTGCACCGGGCACGCCCACCGAATGCCCGCTTTGCAAGGCTTCATCAAAAGTCAGCGGCTTACCCTGGTTCATGAACATGTCACTGTGTGCTCCAGCCGGAGCGGTCTCGCGTCCATCGTGCGCTGAGACTTTGACGCCGTCATAGTGCAGCAAAAACGCACCTCCCCCGATGCCACTCGATTGCGGCTCCACCAAGCCCAGCACCATTTGCACCGCGATGGCGGCATCGAGTGCCGAGCCGCCTGCGCGCAGCACCTGATGCCCGGCATCGGTGGCCAAGGGATTGGCCGCGGCTACGGCTTGGCGAGTGAAAGTCCAGCCGGGTTTGGCGGTGTTGCCGCTGGCGGCTTCGGGAGGCGCGGCTTGATCAGGCGCGCTGTAGCGCAAGACTTGGCTGGGGGGCTGCGTTGTGCAGGCGCTCAAGAGCGCCATGACCGTCAGGCTCAATGGCAATGGGATGTTCATGGGTCCTCCGTGGCGAGATGATGCCAGCGATCCGTGCCACCCGCTTCAGGCCTCAAAATGACAGGCCCTGCGGTGCTGTCAAGGTTCAGTGTCGGCGCATCCAATCACTTCGGGGTCAAGCGGATCGCGCCATCGAGTCGAATCACTTCGCCGTTGAGCATGTCGTTTTCGATGATGTGCTGAGCCAGTTTGGCATAGTCTTGCGGCGTGCCCAAACGGCTGGGGAAGGGCACGCCTGCGGCCAGCGCGTCTTGCACTTCTTGCGGCATGCCAAACAGCATGGGGGTGCCGAAGATGCCGGGGGCAATCGTCATGTTGCGGATGCCGTTGCGCGCCAGATCGCGGGCAATGGGCAAGGTCATGCCGACCACGCCGCCTTTGGATGCCGCGTAAGCGGCCTGGCCAATTTGGCCGTCATAAGCGGCCACGCTGGCGGTGCTGATCAGCACGCCGCGCTCGCCGGTGGCTTCGGGCTCGTTTTGGCACATGGCCTCGGAAGCCAGGCGGATCATGTTGAAGGTGCCGACCAGGTTGACCATGATGGTCTTGGTGTAAACGGCCAAGTTGTGCGCGCCGTTCTTGCCCACGGTTTTTTCGGCCGGGGCAATGCCTGCGCAGTTGACCAGGCCCATCAGTTTGCCCATGGACACCGCCTTGGCCACCACTGCCTGACCGTCGGCCTCGTTGCTCACGTCGCACTTGACGAATGCGCCGCCCAGTTCTTTGGCGATGGCCTCGCCTTTTTCAGCTTGCATGTCGGCAATCACCACCTTGCCACCCTTGGCCACCAGCATGCGCGCTGTGCCTTCGCCCAAGCCCGATGCGCCGCCGGTGACGATGAAAACCTTGCCTTGAATGTCCATGTTTTGCTCCTGAATGTGGTTGACGTTACGTCAACGTCAATTATGCACAGATGCCCTGCGCCAAGGGCTGCCATTCACCCGCCCCATTGAAATTGTTCTTACCGTTTATTCGGTACGTGGCTACCGGCTTTGATGAATGGACTCTGGCCCAAATGCGGGCCTAACATGAACACTGTCACGGGCCATCGGTCCTATCGGTGGATTGAACAGGAGAATGCATGGCGACAGACCTCACATGGGACAAGAACGAAACCGTGTTGGTGCGCACTGACGACAATTGGCGGCGTGCTGGCGATTTGCTGGCCAGCGCCGATATTCGGGTCGGTGGCAGCAGGCCCTGGGACATGCGGGTGCACCACCCCGCCACCTTGGATCGCATCCTGACCCACGGCAGTCTGGGCTTGGGAGAGAGTTACATGGATGGTTGGTGGGACTGCGACCAGTTGGATGAGCTGATCAGCCGGATGTTGCGGGCGCGGCTGGACGAGCAGGTGGGACGGGCCGGCTGGTTGTGGGCATCGTTCAAGGCCAGGCTGACCAATTTGCAATCACCTGACCGGGCTTGGCAAGTGGGCCAGATGCATTACGACTTGGGCAACGATTTGTACGAAGCGATGCTGGATCCGTCCCTGGCTTACAGCTGTGGCTACTGGCCCGAGGCGCTGACCCTGTCGCAGGCGCAAGAGGCCAAGTTGGACCTGATCTGCCAAAAACTGCAATTGCGAGCCGGTATGCAACTGCTGGACATTGGTTGTGGCTGGGGCAGCCTGATGCTGTTTGCGGCCCGACATTACCGGGTGCAGTGTGTGGGGCTGACCATTTCCAAAGAGCAAGCCCGCTTGGGTGCGCGAAAGGCACAGGGCTTGCCCGTGCGTTTTGAGTTGACCGATTACCGGCAATTCAACCCGCAGGGTGCGCAACGCTTTGACCGTGTGGCTTCGATCGGCATGTTTGAGCATGTGGGCCATAAAAACTACCGCGCCTATTTCGACATGGTCCGGCGCAGCCTGCGAGATGAGGGTTTGTTTTTGCTGCACACCATCGGCAAAAAACGCGCGGGTGCCGGGATCGACCCCTGGATCGAAAAATACATTTTCCCCAACGGCGCGATCCCCGCAGCATCGGAAATTGCCTTTTACAGCGAAGACCAGTTCGTGATGGAGGACTGGCACAACTTGGGCGAGGATTACGACAAAACGTTGATGGCTTGGCACGAACGCTTTGAGGCGGCCTGGCCCATGCTGAAAGAACGCTACGGCGAGCGCTTTTACCGCATGTGGCGTTACTACCTCTTGTGTTGCGCAGGCACTTTTCGCGCCCGTGACAACCAACTTTGGCAAGTGGTGTTCTCGCCAAATGGCCAGACCGGGGGGTACCGCAGGCCGCTGTTGTGAGGGCTTGGTGGCTTAGCCCTTGGGTGGGGTTGTTTCACCCTGCTCACGAAGCTGAGCACACAGTCGTGCTCCAATGCGGGGCTTCCATTCAGGCCTTGAGCCCAGCCCCACATGTCCAGTTCGTCTGTCAATGACACGCCTGCACGCGCCCAACCCGCTTGGCCCGTGTCGGCCCGGTGGTTTCTGATCTTGGGTGCGCTCAGTGCCTGCAGCAGTGTGGTGTTCAGTGCCGCCTTCGCGCACTTGCCGGTGTTTGCCGGGAGCGTGCCCACGGCGGTGCAAACCGCTCTGAGCCAACAGCAATTTCACTCACTGGGCTTGTTGCTCACGGGGCTGGCGTTGCGGGCCATCGGGGCGTCGCGTTGGCTGTTCGCGGCGGGCTGTCTCATGCTGCTGGGCTTGCTCTTGTTCAGCTTCAATCTTTACGCACGGCACGTGTGGGCTTGGGATGCTCTGCGGGCCCTGGTGCCTTGGGGCGGGGTGTCCTTGATTTCGGCCTGGCTGGTTTTGGCCGTGGGGTTCGCTCAGGGGTGTCGCGGATTAAATCGGCAGGCTTAAGCTGAAAGCTTTTTCCTATGGGGTCGATAGAAACTACTCATCAGTAGAAACCCTAGGTTGCTTTATCATCGCAACCAATGAGTTTTCTCATTCGATAGTTTTTTTAAACCAAACCCCAAGGAAACAACCATGTCCCTGATCAACACGCAAGTTCAGCCATTCAAAAACCAAGCCTTCCACAACGGCAAGTTCATCGAGATCACAGAAGCCAGCCTCAAGGGCAAGTGGAATGTGTTCATCTTCATGCCAGCCGCTTTCACCTTCAACTGCCCCACAGAAATTGAAGACGCAGCGGACAACTACGCAGCATTCCAAAAAGTTGGCGCTGAGGTGTACATCATCACCACCGACACCCACTTCTCGCACAAAGTGTGGCACGAGACTTCACCGGCTGTGGGCAAAGCCAAGTTCCCATTGATCGGCGACCCGACACACAAGCTGACACGCGCTTTTGGCGTGCACATCGAAGAAGACGGCTTGGCATTGCGCGGCACTTTTGTGATCAACCCAGACGGCATGATCAAGACCATGGAAGTCCACTCCAACGAAATCGCCCGTGACGTGTCGGAAACCCTGCGCAAGCTGACCGCTGCCCAGTACACCGCCGCCAACCCAGGCCAAGTGTGCCCCGCCAAGTGGAAAGAAGGCGCCAAGACTTTGGCGCCTTCCATCGACCTGGTCGGCAAGATCTGATTTTGGAACGCAGCCCCTGTTTTTCAGGGGCCTCAACACCCTGCAGTGCAGGGCGTTGAGCACAGCGCAACTAGGCCACAAGCTTGGTTTGCGGTGTCCTCAACGATTCCCCCAAAAAAACCTTTTTTCGAGGCCTCGCCACAAGCAGGGCCCTGAACGTTTGCACCTTGAAACTGGAGAAAACCATGCTCGACGACACCCTCAAAGCCCAATTGCAGCAATACTTGGCCTTGCTGCGCCAGCCGATCCGCTTGGTCGCATCGCTCGATGACAGCGAAACCGGCACAGAGATGAAAGAACTGCTGGAGACCATCGTGGGCCTGTCGGACCAGGTCACGCTGGACACTTCGGGCAACGATGCGCGAAAGCCTTCATTTGTGGTGGTGCGAGAGGGTGAAACCCAAGGCGTGCGCTTTGCCGGTTTGCCGCTGGGCCACGAATTCACTTCCTTGGTCTTGGCCTTGCTCTGGACCGGCGGTCACCCGCCCAAAGTCGAGTCCGAAATCATCGAATCCATCAAAGGTCTGGACGGCGACTTCAGATTTGAGGTTTACATGTCGCTGAGCTGCCACAACTGCCCCGACGTGGTGCAGGCCCTGTCGCTCATGGCCATCTTCAACCCAAAGGTCAAAACCGTGGTGATCGAAGGCGGCGCTTTCCAGAAGGAAGTCGAAGAGCGCCAGATCATGGCCGTGCCCATGGTCTTCTTGAACGGTCAAGTCTTTGGTTCAGGCCGCATGAGTGTCGAAGAAATCGTGGCCAAGCTCGACACGGGCGCTGCCACCCGCGAAGCGGCCAAGCTGGACGCCAAAGCCCCTTATGAAGTGCTGATCGTGGGCGGCGGCCCTGCGGGTGCGGCCGCGGCCGTGTACGCGGCCCGCAAAGGCATCCGCGTGGGCTTGGCGGCCGAGCGTTTTGGCGGTCAGACCAACGACACCATGGCGATTGAGAATTACATCTCGGTTTTGGAGACCGACGGCCCCAAGTTCGCAGCCGCACTCGAAGCGCAAGTGCGCCAATACGGGGTGGACATCATGAACCTGCAACGCGCCGACAAGTTGACGCCCGCAGGCGCCGATGGCTTGGTCCATGTGCAGATGGAAAACGGCGCCACGCTCAAGGCCAAGACCGTGATCTTGTCCACCGGCGCCCGCTGGCGCAATGTGAACGTGCCCGGCGAGTCCGAGTACAAAAACAAGGGCGTGGCTTACTGCCCGCATTGCGACGGCCCGCTCTTCAAGGGCAAGCGCACCGCTGTGATCGGTGGTGGCAACTCCGGCATCGAGGCCGCGATTGACTTGGCGGGCATCGTGGAACACGTCACGGTGATCGAATTTGCCGAGCAACTCAAGGCCGACGCGGTGTTGGTGAACAAGCTCAACAGCTTGCCCAACGTGACGGTGCACACCCATGCCCAAACCACCGAAATCACCGGCGACGGCAGCAAGGTCAATGGCATCCGTTACAAAGACCGCGCCACCGGTACCGAGCACCACGTCGATTTGGCGGGTGTGTTCGTGCAAATCGGCTTGGTGCCCAACACCGAGTTTTTGAAAGGCACGGTCGAGTTGAGCCAATTCGGCGAAATCATGATCGATGCCAAGGGCCACACCAATCTGCCCGGCGTGTTCGCGGCGGGGGACTGCACCACCATACCGTTCAAACAGATCGTGATTGCGGCGGGTGAAGGTTCGAAGGCCGCACTCAGCGCTTTTGACCACCTGATCCGTTCTTGAACTGTCTGGGAGCAACAGGTACTGGGTTCACACTTTGGACCCTGGGTGAGGACGCTGCAAATTCGGTCATGGCGAAACAGCAGTGCCCGGGCTGCGCAGGAGCCAAATGACAGCTTGGCATCAGGCGAAAGCGGCAAAGGCAGGGCGGAGGAGAACGCGATGTGCCAATCATGGGCCTCTTACAATGGCGCATCTGCACGCCTTGAAAGAACAACCGCATCATGAGTTTGAGGGTGCCTTTTCGTTTTGTTAAAAATCTGGCCGCCCTTGGGCTCAGTCTGCTGTTTGTGGCTTGGCTGGTGTGGCGCGAGCCTCAACTTTTCAGCAAACTGTTGAACGCTTTGGCGTCCTTGCCCTATTGGCTTTGGACGGTGGTCTTGACGGGGCTGTTTGCATCGTATGCCTTGCGCGGGGCCAGGGTCGCGTTTGAGTTTCGCGCCTTCCCAGCGCTGACTTTTTTCAAGTCGCTTCAGATCATCTTTTTGCACAACGCGGCGGTGAACTTTTTGCCCTTTCGCAGCGGTGAACTGGCCTTCCCCTTTTTGTTGCAAAGGGTGGCGCAAGTGCCCCTTGTTCGCTCGGTTTCGTCGCTTTTGGTGCTGAGGTTTCAGGATGCCTGTGTGGTGCTGATGCTGTGCCTGGCCTTTTGGCCCGGGCTGCCCACACCCCTTCGGCTGGCTTTGGCTTTGGCGCTGATCCTGGCGGCCTTGGCCCTTCACGTTTGGCTCCGATCTTCGACCTCTCAAGCGCGTTGGACGCAATGGGCGCTGATGCGGCAATGGCAGGCCTTGCGGGAGGCGTTGCGCCAAGGCAACCCCCAGGCGGGCTGGAGTTGGCTGATCACCTGTGCCAATTGGAGCATCAAAATCAGCGTTCAGGCATTGTTGTACGCCCATTGGCTGCACACAGAATGGGCCGCAGCTGTCTTTGCCACCTTGAGCACCGAGATCGCTGCTTTTTCGCCCATTCAGGGCGTGGCTGGTTTGGGCACTTTTGAGGCCAGTGGGGCGTTGGCCCTTCAGGCACAAGGGGTGCCTTGGATGGCTGGGCTTCAGGCGGCCACACAAGTGCACTTCATCATGTTGCTGAATTCATTATTTTGGGCTTTGATCGCCATGGCGATTGCAGCCCTCGACCCCCAGAAAAAAGACCGTGAAGCGAACCGACAGTAAACAGGGCCCAGACATCCGCTGCAATGCAGAGGGCACTGCCTCTTCAGTGCCAACGCCATGGCAAGGGGTGGTGCCCCTTGGCTTGTTCATGGTCTGTTTGGTGCTGATTGCCCTTTGGCGCTACCAAATCACCAGCAGCTTGCCCTTGTCGGTGGACGAGGCCTATTACGTGGCCTGGTCCAAAAGCCTGGATTGGGGCTACTGGACCAAGCCGCCCTTGATCGCTTGGGCCATTGCCTTGGCCCGCGGGCTGTTTGGGGAGTCGCCGGGCGCTGTGCGTGCCGTCACTTTGTGGGCTTTTGCTTACACCAGCTCGGTGTTGATGCTTTTGGTATACCGCATGGGTGGCTCTGTCCGGGCTGCTTGCACGGCCGCATTGCTGTTTGCCACCTTGCCGCTGAGTGCTTTTTACGGCGTGGCGGCCACCACCGATGCCTTGTTGCTGGCGTGCTGGTCATCGGCCATGCTGTGTTTGTGGCTGGCGCTGGAGGGCAAAAGGTGGGCCTGGCCGCTCTTGGGCTTGGCCTTTGGCCTGGGTTTGCTGGCCAAATACAACATGCTGGTTTTCGGGGTGAGTGCTTTGCTGGTTTTGCTGCATCCTGCGTGGCGACACCATTGGAAAACTGCCGGGCCCTACTGGGCTTTGGGGGCGGCGCTGCTGGTGTTTTCTCCCAACGTGGTGTGGAATTTGACCCACCAAATGCCCACCTTTGCACACACGGCAAGTTATTCACACGGCGCTGACATGCAATTGAAGTGGGGGGCCCTGGGCAAATTTTTGGCCGAACAATGGCTCATTGGCAACCCGGTCTTGGTGGGCGCGTGTTTGCTGGCGCTGCGTCAATTCGCTCATAAGCCAGAGCGCAGCAACTGGTTTTTGATGGCTTCAGGGCTCCCGATTTTGGCTGTGATCGCTGCCCAGGCCCTGCTGGCCAAAGCCAACGCCAATTGGGCCGCACCGGCTTACCTGGGTTTGGGACTGCTGGGGGCGGCTTATTTGTGGGAGCGGTTCAGCCTCAAATGGGTGGTCTTGGCCTTGGTGTTGAATTTGACTTTTGCCGCGGGGCTTTATCACTTTCAGACCCTGGTGGCCAAACCTTTGGGGATGAAGGTCAACAACCACTCTGATCCCTATTGGACCTTGCGCAACTGGCCATCGTTTGTGCAGGAGGTTCAGATGCTTTTGGCGGCCGATTCGGATCGGCCTGAGTGGCGCGTGGCTTCAGAGGACCGCGCTGTTTTGGCGCAAGTGCAGGCTGTTTTGAATTTGCCGCCCCACAGCGCTTTGGGCTGGGCCCTTGGGGGTCAGCCCGATAACCACTTTGACCAGCACTTTCCATTGCCTGAAAACCCCCAGCAAGCTGTCTTGTTGATCACAAGCGCCGGTCCAGCGCAGGTCAAAAAAGCCTTTCCGAATGCCGTTTTTGTCAAAGAAATCCTGTCGGAGCAGATCCCTAACAGGCCTTTGGTGTACCAAGCTTGGTGGTTGGGACCCCACTGATGGCAGACGATTTGGGGTGTCGTTTTATTTGAAGCCGACGCGGTCCAGCATCTGCTGCACCTTGATTTGGTTCATGCCCACCGCGCTGATCGGGAGCAACTCACTTTTGAAGCTGCCACCGGTCATGGCTTTGAGGGCGGGGTTGTCAAAGCTCACGCCCTTGGCCACGGGCCACTCGTTGTTGCCGTTGGCAAAGTGGTTTTGAGCGGCAGGGCTGGCCAGATACTCCAGGAACTTGACCGCGTTGTCGGTGTTCTTGGCATGGCGGGCCACAGCGCCTCCTGCCACGTTGACATGGGTGCCCCAGCTGCTTTGGTTGGGAAAGACCACGCCGATTTTCTCGGTCACGGCTTTGTCGGCCGGGTTGGTCGATCGCATCATGCGGGCCAGGTAATAGGTATTGGTCACGGCCACGCCACATTCCCCTGCGGCCACCCCTTTGATCTGGTCGGTGTCACCGCCTTTCGGGCTGCGGGCCATGTTTTCCACCAAGCCTTTGAGCCAGACTTCGGTTTTTTGCGGGCCCAAGTGCTCGGTCATGGCGCCAAAGAGGCTCAGGTTATAGGGGTGCGAGCCAGAGCGGATGCACAACTGACCCTTGAATTTGGGGTCGGCCAGTTTTTCATAGCTGTCAAAGTCGGTTTTGTTGTGTCGGAGTTTGTCAAACACCACCACGCGCGCGCGGGTGGACAGGCCAAACCAGGCCGTGCCGCCCTTGTCTGCGGTTTTGGCCCGCAAGTTGGCTGGGATGGCCTCTTCCAGCACCTTGGATTGGATGGGCAGAAAAAGGCCATCGACCTCGGCGCGCCACAGGCGGGCGGCGTCCACCAGCAGAATCACGTCCGCTGGTGAGGCCGCACCTTCGGCCTTCAGACGGGCGAGAATACCGGCATCGTCGGCGTCCACCCGGTTGATTTTGATGCCCGTGGCTTTGCTGAAGTCGCTGTACATGACTTCATCGGTGGGGTAATGCCGGGCCGAGTAGATGTTCAGCACTTTTTCTTGTGCCAGGGCCGATGCGGCGCTCATGAGGCAGGCGATGCTCAACAGGGATTGGGACGGTGTCATGGTTTTTCTCAGACTAAACAGGAAACCGTCAAAGTGTAAGTCAAATGCGAATAATTATCAATAAGATTGAGGAATACATGCAAAAAGTGCAAGGGATTAGCGACAGCTTGAGCGCCAGACTCACAGGACAAGCCTCGGGGCGCGGAGTCCGGCGCGCATTGCAGCGGCTGGCATGGGTGTCGACATTGCTGCTCTTGACGGCCTGCGGCAGCTTGCAGCCCAGCCAGCCGCAAGAAGCTGGCGTACCGCCCACGGCGCCCACGGCCGAGCGGCGCGAGGTGCAACTGGGGCTGGCGCTGGGCGGTGGTGCCGCGCGGGGCTTTGCCCATGTGGGCGTGATTCAGGTGTTGGAAGAGGCCGGGATCAGGCCCAGCCATGTGGTGGGCACTTCGGCGGGTTCATTGGTGGCCGCCTTGTATGCCAGTGGCAAGAGCGTGCCCGAGTTGCGCAAAGCCGCTGAAACCATGGAAGAGGCCGAGATCACCGACTGGATGGTGCCTTTGCTCAACCGGGGGGCCTTGCGGGGTGAGGCCTTGGCCAAATACGTGAATGCCCAGGTGGGCGGGCGCAATCTGGAACAGATGAAGATCCCGCTGGGCATTGTGGCCACCGATCTGCGCAGCGGCGAGGCCATCACCTTCCGTCGGGGCAACACGGGCTCGGCGGTGCGTGCATCGAGTGCCGTGCCCGCCGTCTTTCAACCGGTGCGCATAGGCGATCGGGAGTATGTCGACGGCGGTTTGGTGGCCCCGGTGCCAGTGCATCAGGTGCGCGAAATGGGGGCCAACTTCGTGATTGCGGTGGACATTTCCAGCGACCCGGAGGGCAATCCGGCGGGCGACACTTTCCAGATCTTGCTGCAAACCTTCACCATCATGGGCAAGAGCATCAACACTTTGGCGCTCAAGGAGGCGGACATCGTGGTCCGTCCGGCGCTGTCGGGTGTCAAAAGTGCGGACTTCAGCGCTCGCCGTCGCTCGATCGAAGCGGGCCGGGTGGCCATGTTGGCGCAGCTGCCGCGCCTGAAAGAGCGCTTGGCGGCATTCGAATCAGGGCGGTGATCAGCGGGTCAAAAAAAAGGGCCGATCCGATGATCAGCCCTGAATCGGGAGGCCGGACCTAGAACAACCGGCCGCCTCTGAAAAATCACTTCTTCTTGCCAGCTTTAGGGGCAGCAGCCGAAACGGCAGCCAGACTGGATTCGGCCATGTCGGTGGCTTGCTTGACGGCTTTTTGCACGGACTCGAAAGCGGTGTTGGCTGTGGTCATGGCACCCTTCATCATGGCCACGGCTTGCTCAGAGCCAGCGGGTGCATTGGCTGCAGCGCTGTCGACCAAGGCTGCAAACTGCTTTTGAGCAGCAGCGGTTTGGGCTTCGAAGGCCTTGGTGAACTCGCCACCTGTGCCGGAAGCGATGTCGTACAGGTGACGGCTGTAAGCAGCGGTCTTTTCAGCCAAAGGCTGGAACAGGTTGGCTTGCATGGCCAGCAGTTCTTGCGCATCTTTGACGCTCAAAGCGGCTTGCGTGTTGTTGGAAGACTCGTCCAGAGCGGCCTTGGCCACGCTCAGGTTCAGTTCAACCATTTTTTCCACGCCTTCAAAGGCTTTGGCGGTCAAGCCAAACAGGGTTTCCACATTGGCTTTGTGCGAGGCGACGATTTGTTCAGCGGTCATCATGAGAATCTCCAGATAAAAAGTGTGGTTCAAGAAGACTGCGCTGTAACTGGCCAGGGCCGTACAACTTTGTTGCAGTGCAGCATGCGTCCAATTTTAAAGAGTGCCGAGGGCATTGCAAGGGGTTTGGGGATGACGCCACGCAGATTAGAGAGTGCTTTCTAGAATTGGACCTGCTGGGAACCCTCCGCCGCTTGAGCCTTGTTTATTGCATGCACGCTTATTACACCGACCATTTTGTCCTCCCCTTGCCCGAGGGTCACCGCTTTCCGATGCGCAAATACAGCCGATTGCGTGACCGGCTCTCGCAAGAGCTGACCGCTGTGCTCTTGTGTGAGGCACCCGCTGCCTCAGACGGTGAGCTGGCCTTGGTCCACACACCGGGCTACATCCAGGGCGTGGCCTCGGGCAGCCTGAACCCGGGCACTCAACGGGAAATCGGTTTTCCTTGGAGTCCGGCGATGGCCGAGCGGGCTCGCCGCTCGGTGGGCGCCAGTGTGGCGGCCGCCCGAGACGCCTTGGTGCAAGGCGTGGCGGGCAACTTGGCCGGGGGCACCCACCATGCCTTCGCCGACAAGGGCGGCGGCTTTTGTGTGTTCAATGACATCGCTGTGACCGCTCGGCTCATGCAGGCTGAGGCCTGGCGGCATCGGCGCCAGAAGATGCAAGTGGCGGTGATCGATCTGGATGTGCACCAGGGCAACGGCACAGCGGCCATTTTTTCAACAGACCCCACGGTGTTCACCTTGTCGCTGCACGGAGAAAAGAACTTCCCCTTCCGCAAGGAGCCCAGCGACCTGGACGTGGGCCTGCCCGATGGGTGTACCGATGAGCCTTATTTGGCGGCGCTCCACCAAGCGCTGCAAACGCTGCAAGACCGGTTCGATCCGCAGTTGGTCATTTACTTGGCCGGGGCCGATCCGCACGAGGGGGATCGGTTGGGGCGTCTCAAACTGACGATGGACGGCATGCAAGCGCGCGACCGGGTGGTGATGGACTGGGCCTGGCAACGCAGGCTGCCGGTGGTGCTGTGCATGGGCGGCGGTTATGGCCATGACATCGAGACCACGGTGCAGGTGCAAATGCAGACCTGGGATGTGGCTCTGGGCTACTGGCAACGCTGGCACAATCTCGGGCGATGAACACCCCAGTTTCACCCATAACCAAGCCCCAAGCCGACGCCCGCAGCAGCTACAAGACGTTTCGCGCCATCAGCACCCGCTGGATGGACAACGATGTGTATGGCCATGTGAACAACGTCGTCTACTACAGCTGGTTCGACACGGCCGTGAACGCCACCCTGATCGAGCAGGGCGTGCTCGACATCCACGGGGGCAGCACCATTGGCCTGGTGGTGGAAACCCAGTGTTTTTACTTCGTGCCACTGGCCTTTCCCCAAACCATCGACGCGGGCATCCGCGTGGCCAAGCTGGGCACGTCCAGCGTGCGCTACGAGGTCGGCCTGTTTGCCCAAGGCGAAGACCTTACCGCCGCCCGTGGCCACTTTGTGCATGTGTACGTGGACCGCGAAACCCGCCGCCCCGTGCCCTTGCCCGCCCCACTCAAAGCATTTTTGGAGACATTGACATGAGCATTTTGGACATCGGACCCCAAGTCAGCACCCGCGTGAACGACCCGGCCAGCGTGGACGCGGCCATCTTGAGCCGCTTTTCAGCCCGCGCTTATTTGCAAAAGCCGGTGGACCGCGCCGTGCTGCAAGAGGTGCTGGGCGTTGCGGCCCGCTCACCCAGCGGCACCAACACACAGCCCTGGAAGGTGTATGTGCTGCAAGGCGCCAAGCGCGACGAGCTGGTGGCCAAGACCTGTGCCGCACACGACGCGATCAGCGCCAACCCCGCTCTGGCTGCGGAATACGCTGAGTCGTATGACTATTACCCCGAAAAATGGGTCAGCCCCTACATTGACCGTCGCCGCGAGTGCGGTTTTGGTTTGTACGGCGTGCTGGGCATTGGCAAGGGCGACAAGGCTTTGATGCACGCGCAGCACCAGAAAAACTTCCGCTTTTTCGATGCACCTGTGGGCTTGATGTTCACCATCGACAAGGTCATGGGCCGGGGCAGTTTGCTCGACTACGGCATGTTCTTGCAAAGCATCATGGTGGCTGCCCGCTCGCGTGGCCTGCACACCTGCCCGCAAGCGGCTTGGAACGGCTTTTCCAAAATCATCTTGCCGCTGGTGGGCGCAGGTGAGAACGAAATGGTGGTCTGCGGCATGTCGCTGGGCTATGCCGACGAATCGGCCCTGGTCAACACCTTCCAGACCACACGGGTGCCTTCGCAAGACTTCACCCACTGGGTGGACTGACTTTTTATCCAAACTCGCTTTTTTAAAGACAAGGGCCTGATTTGGGATTCGAAGCACTGGCGCTGCAACTGCTCAACGGGCTGAGCCACGCCACCACCTTGTTTTTGATGGCTTCCGGGTTGACGCTGATTTTTGGCGTGACCCGGATCGTCAACTTTGCGCACGGCAGTTTTTTCATGCTGGGTGCTTTGTGGTCGGCGCACGCGGTGACCCATTGGTGGCCCGACATGGCAGGCACCGCTTGGGGCTATGGCGCGGTCATTTTGATGGGCGCGTGTGTGGCCGCCTTGCTGGGAGCCGTGACCGAGGTGCTTTTGCTCATGCGCATGCGCCACGCGCCGCAGCTGTACCAACTGGTGGCCACTTTTGGTCTGACGCTGGCGCTGCATGACGCCATGCGCTGGTATTTTGGGCCGGAAGAGGTCTTTGCGCCGCGCTTTCCGGGCCTCAAGGGGGCGATTCAGTTGGGCGAGTCGTATTTCCCGACCTGGCAGCTTTTTACCCTGGCGCTGGGCCCATTGGTTTGGCTGGGCTTGCACCTTTTGCTCACGCGCACACTGTGGGGCCTGCGCGTGAAAGCCGCCACACAAGACCGCGAGATGTTGGGCGCCCTGGGTGTCAATCCTGCGCCCCTGATGCTCGGGGTGGTCATGCTGGGCTGCGGTTTGGCGGGGCTGGCCGGGGCGCTGCAGTTGCCCCGTGAGCCGGCGCATTTGCAGATGGACGTGAATGTGGTGGTCGAGACCTTTGTGGTGGTGGTCACCGGGGGCTTGGGCAGCATCGGTGGGGCATTTGCAGCGGCGGTACTGATCGGGGTGATCCACGCCTTGGGCCTGAGTTTTTTCCCGCAAGCGACCTTGGTGCTGGTGTTTTTGACCATGGCGGTGGTGCTGGTGTGGCGACCGCAAGGTCTGGCCGGGTCGGCCGTGCACGGTGAGCTGCGCGAAAGCGTGCCGGTGTTTGCGCTGTGGCCGGTGTCGGGTGGGGGCCAGGGGGTCTTTGCCCTGGCCTTTGTGGGGTTGACGCTGCTGGCCTGGGGGCAGGGCGACTACGGTCGCAGCCTGGCCGAGGACGTCATGGTCATGATGTTGTTTGGCCTGAGCCTGCAGTGGATGATGGCTTTGGGCGGCTTGGTCAGCTTTGGCCATGCGGCGTTTTTTGCGCTGGGTGCTTATGGCGCATCGCTGTCGCACCTGCACTGGGGCGCGGGTTTGCCAGCCGCTTTGGCCGCGGGCATGGCGCTGGCGCTGGCTGTGGCCTTGGCCTTTGGCGCTTTGGTGGTGCGCAGCAGCGGCGTATACCTGGCCATGCTGTCGCTGGCGCTGGCGCAAATGATTTGGGCTGGGGCCACGCAATGGGTGGGCTTGACGGGCGGCGACAACGGTCTGATCGGTCTGCGTTTGATCGCTCCCGAGTCGCGTGCCTTGTGGGACGCCGCGCTGTGTGGCTTCATGCTTTTGGCTTTGGCGGGCATGGCCCGTGTGGCACGGTCCAGCCGGGGCGCGGCTTTGCAGGCTGTGCGCGATGCGCCGCTGCGCGCTGCGGCCAGTGGCTTGCCGGTGCAGGCGCTGCGCTACCAGGTGTTTGTGGGCAGCGCCACCTTGGCGGGTTTTGCCGGGGGGCTTTGGGCCGCCTTCAAAGGCGCGGTGTTCCCGTCTGTGGCGTCGGTGGCCATGTCGGTCGATGCCTTGTTGGTCATTTTGCTCGGCGGTGTGCACCAGTTGTGGGGCTCGGCCGTGGGCAGTGCCCTGCTGGTTTGGGGCGGGGCCGAGTTGGGGCAGGGCCTGGATTATTGGCGCGGGGTGTTGGGCTTGGTGATCATGCTCGTCATGGTGCTGGCCCCCAGTGGTGTGCTGGGCGCGGTGCAGCAATGGCTGGCGCGTCGCACAACGTCCCCCAATGCCTCAGCCACACCATCCAAGGGGTCCGGATGAGCACGTCGGCTTTGCAGGTGCAGGGGCTCGCCAAGCATTTTGGCGGGGTGCGTGCGCTGGATGGCGTGGATTTTGAGGTGCCTGCAGGCCAGTGTGTGGCCTTGATCGGCCCCAATGGGGCGGGCAAATCGACCTGCTTTGCCTGCCTGGCGGGCCAACAGGTGCCCACGGCGGGCGTGGTGCTGTGGCAAGGCCAGTCACTGTTGGGCAAAGCGCCCGCAGAGCGGCAGCGCCTGGGCCTGGCGCGCACCTTTCAGGTGGCGCAAACCTTCGAGGCGCTGACGGTGTTGCAAAACATCCAGCTCGTGTTGCGCGGTGCTGCGCCTCTGGCCTGGTGGGACCGGCTGGACCGGCGGCAGCCCGTGCGCGCCATGCACTTGGCCACACAAGCGGGCCTGCAGCTGATGGCCCACCACACGGTGGCCGATTTGGCTTACGGCGCGAAAAAACGGCTGGAGCTGGCGATGGCGCTGGCAGGTTTGCCGGCAACAGGCGCCGACCCAGCGGGCGCTTTGCTGCTGCTGGACGAGCCCGCCGCCGGGCTGGCCTTGGCCGAGCGGGCCGACATGATGGCGCTGGTGCGCCAAGTGGCATCCCAAGGCGTGACGGTGCTTTACACCGAGCACAACATGGACGCCGTGTTTGGCGTGGCAGACAGGGTGCTGGTGCTGATGCAAGGCCGCTTGGTGGCCGATGGTGCGCCCGAGGTGGTGGCGCAAGACCCGCAGGTGCGCGAACGCTACCTGGGTCTGGATTTCGAACTGAACGCCAAGGTGAAACCCGATGCGAAAGGCCTGCTGGATGCTCAACGTTGAAGGACTCAACGCTTGGTATGGCCAAGCCCAAGCCTTGTTCGACGTGAGTCTGACGGTGGGCGAGGGCGAGTTGGTGGTCATTCAGGGCCTGAACGGCGCGGGCAAATCGACCTTGTTGCAAAGTCTGATCGGCATCGGCCCTCGGGCGCAAGGCCGCATCACTTGGCATAACGAGCCCATCCAAGCCTGGCCCGCGCACCGCCGTGCCAAAGCCGGCTTGGGTTTTGTGGCCGAAGACCGGCGCTTGTTCACGGCTTTGTCGGTGAAAGAAAACCTCTGGATCGCATCGCCCTCGGGCGCATCGCCCAGCGCTCAGGCCACGCCTGCGCAGCGCTTTGACCGCGTCATGGCTTTGTTTCCCCAGCTGCAAACCATGCTGCACCGCCCTGCCAGCCAGATGAGCGGTGGGGAGCAACAAATGCTGGCATTGGCCCGAACCCTCATGACCGGCCCGCGTCTGTTGCTGCTGGACGAGCCTTGCGAGGGCATCGCCCCGGTGCTGGTGGCGGCCATGCGCGACGCGCTGTTGCAGTTGGCCCGCGAGGGCGTGGCCATGCTGGTGGCCGAGCAAAACAACATTCTGGCCGGGCATGCGCAACGGGTGCTGGTGTTGACCAGTGGGCATGTGAACGCGCCTGCATGAGCAGCGCTTGAAGGGCACGGGCATCCCTTACACTGCCCCACAACAATGAGCGGCTCCAGCCGCCAGAGACAACACACCATGATCATCACCAGTCTGCTCGACACCGACCTGTACAAATTCACCATGATGCAGGTCGTGCTGCACCAGTTTCCGGGGGCGCAGGTTGAATACAAGTTCAAGTGCCGCAACCCGGGCGTGCCCTTGGCGCCCTGGGTTGAAGAGATTCGCCAAGAAATCCGTTCACTGTGCGCTTTGAGCTTCAAGGAAACCGAACTGCAATACCTGCGGTCTCTGCGTTTCATCAAGAGCGATTTTGTGGATTTTTTGGGGCTTTTCAAGCTCAACGAAAAATGCATCCAGGTCACGGCCCAGCCCTCCGGGGAGATCGACATCACCATTCAGGGGCCTTGGCTGCACACGATTCTTTTTGAGATCCCGGTGCTGGCCATCGTCAATGAGGTGTACTTTCGCAACACCCAAAAGGTGCCTGACCTGATGGAAGGGCGCAGGCGGCTGGACACCAAGATCGCCCAGCTCAAGGCACCCGGCCTTGATACCCTCAGAATTGCCGACTACGGCACACGCCGCCGTTTCTCGCGGGCTTGGCACGAAGAGGTGTTGCGCGTCTTGTCGGCCCGTTTGGGCACCGGGCCCAAAGGCCAGTTTGCCGGCACCAGCAATGTGTATTACGCCTTCCTGCTGGGCTTGACCCCACTGGGCACCATGGCGCACGAGTATTTGCAAGCGGCGCAAGCCTTGGGGCCACGATTGCGCGACAGCCAGATTTTTGCCTTCGAGTCTTGGGCCAAAGAGTACCGGGGCGACTTGGGCATTGCGCTGAGCGACGTGTACGGTTTCAACGCCTTTTTGCGCGACTTTGATTTGTATTTTTGCAAGCTGTTTGACGGCGCCCGTCACGACAGCGGCGACCCTTTCAGCTGGGGCGAGCGCATGATTGCGCACTACCAGTTGAACCGCGTCGACCCGAAAACCAAGACGCTGATTTACAGTGACGGCCTGACGATTCCGCGCACGATCGAGTTGTTTGAACAGTTCCGGGGGCGCTGCCAACTGGCCTTTGGCGTGGGCACCAACCTGACCAACGACCTGGGTTATGAGCCGCTGCAAATCGTCATCAAAATGACCCGTTGCAACGGTCAGCCCGTCGCCAAACTCTCTGACTCTCCAGGCAAGGGCATGTGTGATGATGAAAAATACCTGGCTTACTTGCGTCAGGTGTTTGAGGTCGCATCCGGCGACTGAGGCGGGACTTTTCGCCGTTGATATCCGTTTTACTCAATTGGAGATTTGCATGATGAAGCTTTTGGGGGCACGGTGGGTCGTTTGGCTGGCTTTGCCAATGTTGTTGGCCATGCCAGGGGGGGCTTGGGCCGCCGATTTTGACGGTTCGCAGTTGACGGTGATTTGGGGTGTGCCATTCGCCGGCATTTTGTTGTCGATTGCCCTGATGCCTTTGCTGGTGCCCCAGTTTTGGCACCACCATTACGGCAAAGTCGCTGCTGCTTGGGGGCTGGCATTTTTGCTGCCTTTTGCCGTGGTGTTTGGCCCAGCGATGGCGGGCGTGAACATGGTGCATGCGCTGTTTGCCGAATACATCCCCTTCATCATTTTGCTCACGGCCTTGTTCACCGTGTCGGGTGGCATTTACATTCGGGGCAATTTGCATGGGAGCCCCGGCCTGAACACGGCCATCCTGGCCATTGGTGCGGTACTGGCCAGCTTCATGGGCACCACGGGTGCGTCCATGTTGTTGATCCGCCCCTTGATCCGAGCCAACGACCACCGCAAGCATGTGGCGCATGTGGTGGTGTTTTTCATCTTCATCGTCTCGAATGCCGGTGGTTCTCTGACCCCCTTGGGCGACCCTCCACTGTTTTTGGGTTTTCTGAAGGGGGTGGACTTCTTCTGGACCCTCAAAACCATCTTCCCGGAGACCCTGTTCTTGGTGGGCAGTTTGCTCACCATCTCCTTTGTCCTGGATTCCTGGTTCTACCGCCGTGAAGATTTGTTGCCGCAAGACCCAACACCCGATTCCAAAACGATTGGTTTTGACGGTGCCATCAACTTTTGGCTCTTGGCCGTCGTGGTGGGCTTGGTCTTGATGAGCGGTTTCTGGAAGTCTCCGATTTCCTTCAACATCTACGGCACCGAAGTCGGTTTGCCGGGTGTGGTGCGCGATTTGGGTCTGGTGGCCGTGACTTTCTTGTCCCTCAAGATCACCCCTGCCAAGGTGCATGAGGACAACCAATTTGGCTGGGCCCCCATGGCCGAAGTGGCCAAGTTGTTTGCCGGTATTTTCTTGACCATCATCCCGGTCATCGCCATGCTCAAGGCGGGCGTCAATGGCCCATTCGGTGCAGTGGTTCAAGCGGTGACCCAACCCGATGGCAGCCCTGACGTGATGATGTACTTCTGGATCACCGGTGCGTTGAGTTCATTCCTCGACAACGCCCCGACTTACTTGGTCTTCTTCAATACCGCTGGCGGGGACCCCCAGGTCTTGATGACCACACTGGCCCCAACGCTGGCGGCCATTTCGGCCGGTGCCGTGTTCATGGGTGCCAACACCTACATTGGCAATGCGCCCAACCTGATGGTCAAGGCCATTGCGGAAGACCGTGGCGTGAAAATGCCCAGCTTCTTTGCTTACATGTTGTGGTCGGGCGCTGTCCTGATTCCTTTGTTCGTGGTCATGAGTTTTATTTGGTTCCAATGATGTCCAAACCTTCCATTTTGGTGGCCCGCGCCATCTTCCCCGAGGTCCTGCAGTCTTTGGCGCAGGTGTTTGAAGTCGAGAGCAACCAGTCCGATGAGGTTTGGTCACCCGCCGAACTCACCCGCCGCATGCAAGGCAAAGTGGGCGCTTTGACCACTGGCAGCGAGCGCATCGACGCTGCGCTTTTGCAGGCCAACCCGCAGCTGCGCATCGTGGCCAACATGGCCGTGGGCTTCAACAACTTTGACGTGCCCGCCATGACCGCTGCCGGCGTGCAGGCCAGCAACACGCCCGATGTGTTGACCGAAACCACGGCCGACTTTGGCTTT
The DNA here is from genome assembly GCA_027485235.1 of Comamonadaceae bacterium. Taxonomy (GTDB): domain Bacteria; phylum Pseudomonadota; class Gammaproteobacteria; order Burkholderiales; family Burkholderiaceae_C; genus Limnohabitans_A. The sequence goes on along the minus strand of JAIXRJ010000046.1, from coordinate 408,296 downwards.
GCCTTGCTCATGGCCACGGCCAGGCGCATCACCGAGAGCGAGCACTATTTGCGTGCCGGTTTGTGGACCAAGTGGAGCTATGACATGTTTGCCGGGGCCGAAGTGCATGGCTCGACGATTGGCATCATCGGCATGGGCCGCATCGGGCAGGGCATTGCCCGCCGTGCGGCGCATGGTTTTGGCATGAACGTGTTGTATCACAACCGCAGCCGCCTGAGCGCCGAGTTGGAAGCCGAGTGCAAAGCCCGCTATGTGTCCAAGCAAGCGCTTCTTCAGTCAGCAGACCATGTGATGCTGGTCGTGCCTTACAGCGCCGAGTCCCACCACACCATCGGCGCGGCCGAGTTGGCGCAGATGAAGCCCACGGCCACCTTGGTCAACATTGCCCGCGGCGGCATTGTGGACGATGCGGCCTTGGCCAAAGCGCTGGCGGCGCGCCAAATCGCCGCAGCAGGTTTGGATGTCTTCGAGGGTGAGCCTTCTGTTCACCCCGACTTGCTGAAAGTTCCCAACGTGGTCTTGACCCCCCACATCGCCAGCAGCACGGTCAAAACACGCTTGGCCATGGCCCAGCTGGCCGCTGACAATTTGGTGGCCTACCTCACCCGTGGCCAAGCTTTGACGCCGCTGAACACGGTGACTGGCTCTGCCGCATGAACGAATGGGTCTTGTGGGCACTGGGTGGTCTGAACCTGCTGGTGCTGGTGTTTTTTCTGTTGCGATTCCGTTTGTCGCCCGAGGCGCAGGCCGACCGAATCGCAGAACTATTGGCAGAAAAAATCTCCGAACAGAGCGCCACACAGGCATCGGTGCAGACCGCGTGGCAGCAGCAACAGTTTGCGGCCGCGCAGGCGCAAACGGAGCGATTAGAGCGCGAGCTGCGCACCGAAATCAGCCAGTCTGGGGTGCAAGGCCGGCAAGAGGCCATGCACAACCTCACGCTGTTCCAGCAATCGCTGTTGCAGCAAAGCGCCGAGGCCACGCGCACGCAAAACCAGCAAATTGACGCACTCGCCCAGCAACTGGCCTTGTTGCAAAAAAGCCTGACCGACAGCCTGGCCCAGCAGGTCAATGCGCTGTCTGAGGCCAATGCCCGGCGCCTGACCGAGATGCGCGGCACCATGGAAACCCAGCTGGCCCAGCTGCAGCAAAGCAACGCCGCCAAGCTCGACGAAATGCGCCAGACCGTGGACGAAAAATTGCAAGCCACGCTGCAAGCCCGCCTGGGCGAGAGCTTCAAGCAAGTGGCCGAGCGCTTAGAGCAGGTGCACAAAGGCCTGGGCGAAATGCACACCTTGGCGCAAGGGGTGGGCGACCTCAAGCATTTGCTGACCAACGTCAAAACCCGTGGCATGTTTGGCGAGGCGCAATTGGCTTCGCTGCTGGAGCAGGTGCTGACCCCCGAGCAATACGCGGTGCAAGTGGCCACGCGGCCCGGCGACAAAAACCGGGTGGACTTTGCGATCCGACTGCCAGGCCGATCCGACAGTGGGCAACCCGTGTGGTTGCCGATCGATGCGAAGTTCCCCAACGAAGATTACGAGCGACTGCTGGAAGCCCAAGGCCGCGCCGACCCGCTGCAAGCTGAGCTGTGCGCCAAGGCGCTGGAGACGCGCATCAAGCTCGAAGCCAAGTCGATTGCCGAAAAATACCTGGAGCCACCGCACACCACCGACTTTGCGGTCATGTTCTTGCCCACCGAAGGTTTGTACGCCGAAGTGCTGCGTCGCCCCGGCCTGATGGAGACCCTGCAGCGTGACCACCGCGTGACACTGGCAGGGCCGACCAACCTGATGGCCATGCTCAACGCCTTGCAAATGGGCTTCCGAACGCTGGCTCTGGAAAAGCGCTCCAGCGAAGTCTGGCAGGTGCTGGGCGCGGTCAAGACCGAGTTTGGCAAGTTTGGCGACGTGCTGGACAAGGTGCGCAACCAGACGCAAACCGTGCTCAACACCCTGGACCAGGCCCAGACCCGCAGCAACGTGATGAACCGCGCTTTGCGGCAGGTGGACGCGCTGCCCGAGTCACAGGCCCAGGCGCTGTTGCCCGGCGGCTTGGATTTGCCCGAAGAGGGGACCGAGTGACGCCAGACTTGGCCCGCTTGATCGCAGGCCAAATGTTCTTGCACGCCTGCATGGCAGGGACTCGAATGGCCATTCCCTTGATGGCCCTCAAGCAAGGCTTCAGCCCTGTCGCGGTGGGCGCGTTGTTGGCATTGTTTGCTTTGGCACCCCTGTTTTTGGCCCTGCCGGCCGGCCGGTACAGCGACCGCCGAGGTTTGCAAAAACTCATGCGCATCAGCGTGCTTGTGGCCGCGTCTGGGGTTTTGTTGTCTGCGCTGTGGCCGATTTTTCCGGTGATGTGTCTGAGCGCTTTGGCGGCTGGCGGTGCCACAGGCATGGCCGTGATTGCCTTGCAGCGCCATGTGGGGCGCATGGCCAAAGACGCGGCGGCGCTCAAGGTGGCTTTCAGTTGGTTGTCGCTGGGCCCCGCAGTGTCCAATTTTGTGGGTCCGGTCGCCGCAGGTTTGTTGATCGACTATGCGGGCCCGGTCGCCGCCGACGAGCTGGGTTTCAGATGGGCATTTTTGCTGATGGCGGTTTTTCCCTTGCTCACTTGGGTCTGGGTGCGCCCGGTGCCCGAGTTGCCGCTGTCACCCGAGTTGGCCAACGAATCACCCCGACGTGCGCTGGATTTGCTGGCCGAACCCTTGATGCGGCGCTTGCTCGGTGTCAATGGGTTGCTGTCTTCGTGCTGGGACGTGCACACCTTTGTGGTGCCGGTGCTGGGGCATGAGCGCGGATACAGCGCGTCGGAGGTTGGTGGCATATTGGGGGCTTTTGCCTTGGCGGCGGCCTTCATTCGTGTGTGTTTGCCCTTTGTTTCACGCCGTCTCAAAGAGCACCAGATCATCACCGGCGCGATGCTGTGCACCGGGGCCTTGTTCGCGGTTTACCCGCTGATGCCCACTGCGGGCAGCATGCTGGTGTGCTCGGTGCTGTTGGGCTTGGTTTTGGGTACCGTTCAGCCCATGATCATGAGCACCTTGCACCAAATCACCCCGCCGCATCGGCAAGGTGAGGCGCTGGGTTTGCGCCTGATGAGCATCAACGCGTCCAGCGTCCTCATGCCCATGCTGTTTGGTGCTGCGGGGGCCATCGCAGGCGTGGCCCCGGTGTTTTGGGTGGTGGGTGCAGCGGTGGGTGCGGGTTCTCGCGCCGCTTGGTTTTTGCGGCCAAGCCATGCCCAGGCGTCCAAGCCCTAAGACACCTTGAGCTGATAAAACGCGCAAATGGCCTGCCAAGCCGCTTCGGGTGTGTCCACGTAACGGATCAGACTCAGGTCGGTCGCAGAAATCATGCCTTCTTCTACCAGCATGTCCAAGTTGAGCAATCGCTGCCAATAAGCGCTGCCAAACAACAAAATGGGCACTTGTTTGGATTTGCGTGTTTGGACCAAAGTCATCACCTCAAACAACTCGTCCAGCGTGCCAAAACCGCCCGGGAACGCCACCAAGGCTTTGGCACGCATCATGAAGTGCATTTTGCGCAGCGCAAAGTAATGGAATTTGAAACTCAAATTCGGCGTCACATAGGGGTTGGGATGTTGTTCATGGGGCAGGGCGATGTTCAAGGCCACCGACAGCGCACCTGCCTCGGAAGCCCCCCGGTTGGCAGCTTCCATGATGCCGGGACCGCCACCTGTGCAAATGAAGAGCTTTTCATGAGAGGGCAAACAATCGCATGAACGCGCGACCATTTGGGCAAAAACCCGGGCGTTTTCATAATGCTCGGCATTGCGCACCCAAGCTTGCGCCTTGGCAATGGCGTGGGCCTGGCCACTTTCCAGCGCTGTTTGCAAGCGTTCTGTTGCGGTGGATCGGTCGACAAATCGGGCACTGCCAAACACCACGATGGTGTGTTCAATACCCGCCTCGGTTTGGGCCAGATCGGGCTTGAGCATTTCCAACTGGAAGCGAATGCCCCGGGTTTCGCGGCGCAACAAAAATTCCGGGTCGGCGAATGCCAATCGGTGCGCCTCGGGCAGCAGCCAATCGCTGGCAGTGGCTTCGTTTTGCAAATCAGTCCAAGCGTGGGCCAAGGTGGCGTCTTGAAGCTTGGGTGTGTTGGGTGTGTTGGGTGTTTTGGGCATGCGCCGATTGTGCATGGCCATAAAAAAAAGCCCCTTGCGGGGCTTTTGATGGGCTCAGATCTGAAGATCAGACGCGCTTGCGGTACTCGCCGGTGCGGGTGTCGATTTCAATCTTGTCGCCTTGGCTCACGAACAAAGGCACGGGCACTTCCATGCCGGTGGCGATCTTGGCGGGTTTGAGGACTTTGCCGGAGGTGTCGCCTTTGACGGCGGGTTCGGTCCAAGTGATCTCGCGCACCACGCTGGTGGGCAATTCGACCGAGATGGCTTTCTCGTTGTAGAACACCACTTCGAGTTCCATGCCGTCTTCGAGGTAGTTCAAAGCGTCGCCCATGTTGGTGGCTTCGACTTCGTACTGGTTGAACTCGGTGTCCATGCACACGTACATGGGGTCCGCGAAGTAAGAGTAGGTGCACTCTTTTTTGTCCAAGATGACCTGGTCCATCTTGTCGTCGGCGCGGAACACGACTTCGGTGCCGAAGTTGGCGATCAGGCTTTTGAGCTTCATGCGCACGGTGGACGAGCCACGGCCGCCGCGTTGGTATTCGGTACGCAGCACGACCATGGGGTCTTTGCCGTGCATGATGACGTTGCCGACGCGGATTTCTTGAGCGGTTTTCATAGGAATTGAGTCTGAAATGAAAAAAGGGTGGCACAAAGCCAAGCCCTTTATTCTAACCTGTGGGGCTTGGTTTTCTGGGGCGATGGGAGGCTTTGAATCCATCACGAGCGCACTGGGCATGCCTCATGAGCATCCTTGGCGCATGCTGAAAGCTGGGGGGTAAGAGGCCTTGTTCAAAGGCGCATGACCGTCATTTTGGGGTCATGGATGCCAGGCTGAGCGTCCGCAGACAGGGGCAAAGGCCTGAATCTGTGCAAGCAAGTCACCTTGCGTCAGCAGACGCGAACGCGCAGATTTGACGCAATCGGCCCAATGAAATGAGGCTTCCTGAGTCAATCTGGGCAAGTCCTGATTGTCCACGCCGTTCCAAACGCGATGAAACTGCCGCAGGCTGTCCGGGGCCTGCATCCACTGCAAAAACGCTTCCAGTTTCGCGTGGTGCGCGTTGTCGTTCTGCGGGTAGATGTGCCAGACCAAGGGCTGGCCCGCCCAAAGCGCCCGCACCAGCGAGTCTTCGCCCCGCACCAAGTTGAGGTCGCAGGCCCAGAGCATTTCGTCGAAGCCGTCTTGATCTGTGTAGGGCAGGGCGCTCCAGCTGGGGTGCACCAGCATGCCTGCCAGCGCTTGCTGCACTGCTGCCAGTGGGCGGCCGGGGGTGACAAGCAGGTGGTGGGGCGTGCCCACCAGCTGGGCCAGCAGTTGGGGCAGGGTGGCGGGTTCGTAGCAGAACAAGCTGATCAGCAGGCCGTCCGGGACCAAGTTGGGGGCGTGTTTGTTGCGCCAGGTAGCGCGGTCAAAGCGTTCTTGTCTTTCGATGAAGTCGGTTTCGCGCAGCAGGCCGCCGGTGTCGGGTGTGAAGCCAGGGTAAAAGAAATGCTTGGTCCAGCCTTTGGCGGGGCCGCTCATCACGGGCGAGGGCAGGCCGTGCATGCGGGGCACCCAGTCTTCGGCGCTGAGGTATTCGAGGCTGATCCAGGTGGGCTGCTGCGTGTGGGTGGCGACACCGTGGGCGACAAAAAGTTCGGGCAGGGTGCAGCCAAACGCTTCGATCCACACGTCAGCGGGCTTCAAGCTTTTCAACACGTCGCTTTGGCTGGCGTCAGCCCAGGGCAGCACTCGCAGATGGGGCTGTGAGTGTGCGTCTGGTGCCATCCATGAAAGGGCCGATGCATCGTCCACCCACAAACGCACCGATTGGCCTTGCGTCAGCAATTGGCGGGCCAGACGCCAGCACACGCCCAAATCGCCGTGGTTGTCGATGACGGTGCAAAAAATATCCCACAGTTTTTCGGGGTGGCGCTTGTTCATGGTTTGAATTGTCGCTTGGCTGGGCGCTTGCATCCGCGAGCAGGACCTCGCTCCCACTTGAGACAGGTGGCAATGTTCAACAGGTCCGGTCGGGGCAGGGGTTTGCCGCGACAATACGCGCCATGACAGCGGCACACGACGAATCTTTGCTGGCCCAGGTGGCTGCCCTCCCGGCTTTGCCGGGGGTTTACCGTTACTTCGATGCACAAGGCCAGGTGCTGTATGTGGGCAAGGCCAAGCAACTCAAAAAGCGGGTCTCGAGCTATTTCCAGAAAGACCACGGCGGCTCGCGCATTGGCCACATGGTCAGCAAAATCGCCCGCCTGGAAACCACGGTGGTGCGCTCCGAGGCCGAGGCGCTGCTGCTCGAAAACAACCTGATCAAGTCGCTGAGCCCGCGTTTCAACATCCTGTTCAGGGACGACAAAACTTACCCCTACCTCAAGCTCACGGGCAACGGGACACTGTTTTTCAAGGCTGCGCCAGGGGCTTCGGTGGCGCCTGAGCCGCAAACTTTCCCCCGGGTGGCCTATTACCGTGGTGCGGTTGAAAAAAAGCACCGCTACTTTGGCCCATTTCCCAGCGCCTGGGCGGTGAAAGAGTCGATTCAGCTCTTGCAGAAAGTGTTTCGCCTGCGCACTTGCGAAGACACGGTGTTTGCCAACCGCACCCGGCCCTGTTTGCTGTTTCAAATCAAGCGCTGCTCAGGTCCCTGCGTGAACCTCATCTCCCCTGAAGCCTATGCCGACGATGTGCAACACGCCGAGCGTTTTTTAAAGGGCGAGACCCAAGCGCTGTTGCAAGAAATGGAGGCGCGGATGATGGCGCACGCCGACCGCTTGGCCTTTGAGCAAGCGGCGGAGGTGCGCAACCAAATGACCGCCTTGTCGCGGGTGCTGCACCAGCAGTCGGTGGACACGGGCACCGACACCGACGTGGACATTTTGGCGGTGCGGGTGCTCGGCGGGCGTGCGTGTGTGAACCTGGCCATGGTGCGCGGCGGACGGCATTTGGGGGATCGGGCTTATTTTCCGGCGCATGTGGAAGATGCCCATGCTTTGCTGGGCATCGAAAACGATGAACAAACACCGGTTGCGGTTGAGGTGCAGGTGCTGGAAGCCTTCATGGCGCAGCACTACATTGGCATTCCGGTTCCGGCGGCGCTGATCACCAGCGTGGCGGTGGACAAAATCTTGGTCGCGGCTTTGTCGCAGCAAGCAGGCTACAAAATTGCGGCCGTGCACAACCCCCGCGAGCAGCGCCGGGTGTGGCTGGAGATGAGCGAGAAAAACGCCGACATCAAGTTGGCCCGTCTCTTGGCCGAAGAAGGCTCGCAACAAGCCCGCACCCGAGCGCTGGCCGATGCGCTGGATTTGGCCCCGGACGATTTGGATGCGCTGCACATCGAGTGTTTTGACATCTCGCACACGGCGGGTGAAAACACCCAAGCTTCTTGCGTGGTGTTTCGTCAGCACAAGATGCAAAGCAGCGAATACCGCCGCTACAACATCGAAGGCATCACGCCGGGCGACGATTACGCCGCCATGCGCCAAGTGTTGCTGCGCCGCTACGGCAAATTGGCCGAGGCCTTGCGCTCAGGCGAAGGCACGGCCAGGCTGCCCGACCTGGTGCTGATTGATGGCGGCAAGGGCCAGGTCAGCATGGCCCGGGAGGTGTTCACCGACTTGGGGCTGGACCTGTCGCGCATCGTCGGCGTTGAAAAAGGCGAGGGCCGCAAGGTCGGGCTTGAAGAACTGGTCTTTGCCGATGGCCGAGAAAAAGTCTACTTGGGCAAGGATTCGGCCGCCTTGATGCTGGTGGCCCAGATCCGCGACGAGGCGCACCGCTTTGCCATCACGGGCATGCGGGCGCAGCGCGCCAAAGTGCGCATGGGCGGCAGCAAGATCGAAGAGATTCCCGGCATTGGGCCGCGCAAGCGCGCCAAATTGCTCCAGCGCTTTGGTGGTGTGCGAGGTGTGGAAAGCGCCAGCGTGGAAGACTTGCTGGGCGTGGAGGGGATTTCGCGTGAATTGGCCGAGACCATTTACAACGCGCTGCACTGAGACTGAACCCGCTTGTCACAGGGCTTTCGGATGTGCATGCCACAATGGCCCTTATGTTTTTCACAATCCCCACCCTCATGACCTGGACGCGCATTGTCGCGATCCCTTTGATCATCGGCGTGTATTACCTCGACAACTTGAAGATCGAGATGCAAAACCAGATCGCCACCGGTCTGTTTGTTTTGTTCGCTTTCACCGATTGGCTCGACGGCTTTTTGGCCCGCAAGCTCAATCAGACCTCGGCGTTCGGGGCCTTTTTGGACCCGGTGGCCGACAAGTTTCTGGTGTGTGCCGCACTGCTGATGTTGGTGCACATGAACCGTGTCCATGTGCTGATCGCCTTGGTCATCATTGGCCGCGAAATTGCCATTTCTTCGCTGCGCGAATGGATGGCTCAAATCGGTGCCAGCAAAAGCGTGGCGGTTCATTTGGTGGGCAAACTCAAGACCACGGTCCAGATGGTCGCGATCCCCTTTTTGCTTTACGACGGCATGCTGTTTGGCTTGATCGACACCCGTGATTGGGGCGCTGTGCTCATCTTGATCGCGTCCGTCTTGACCATCTGGTCCATGGTTTACTACATGCAAAAGGCCCTGCCTGAAATCCGGGCACGGGTCAAATGAGCCTCTTGTCCCCGTCGTCGCCGTGGATCAAGGCGATGCCGGTGGTCTTTGTGCTGATTTGGAGCACAGGCTTCATCGTCGCCCGGTACGGCATGCCCCATGCCCCGCCTTTCAGTTTTTTGCTGGTTCGATACGCCCTGTCCGTCTTCTGCTTTTTGATCTGGATTGCTTGTGCCCGTGTCCCTTGGCCGCGTGACCGAGCGCAATGGCTGCATCTGGGGCTTGCCGGTGTGCTGATGCATGCGGGCTATTTGGGGGGCGTGTGGGCTGCGGTCAAGGCGGGCATGGGCTCTGGCCTGTCCTCCTTGATCGTGGGTTTTCAGCCGGTGCTCACGGCGATCTGGTTGTCTTGGAGTCTGCGCGGCTCTGAGCAAGCGGGCGTGACATCGCGCCAGTGGACCGGTTTGTTGCTGGGTTTTGTCGGTTTGTTGTGGGTGGTTTGGCGCAAGTTGACCCTGGGCTCGGCCATGGACCATGTGACACCTGTCAACATGGCTTTGGCCATGGGTGCTTTGTTCAGCATCACCGTCGGTACCTTGTACCAGAAGCGTTTTGTGCAGCCTTGCGATGTGCGCACCGCCAACACGGTGCAGTTGTTGGCGGCTTTGGCCGTGACATTGCCCTTGGCTTGGTCTGAGCCCGACGCCATTGAGTGGAACCTTGAATCGATGGGTGCAATGGCCTGGGCCGTGTTGGGCTTGACCTTGGGCGGCAGCTCCTTGCTGTTTATCCTGATCCAACGCGGCGCAGCGGCATCGGTCACCAGCCTGATGTTCATGGTGCCGCCGACCACGGCCATTCTGGCCTGGCTCTTGTTTGGCGAGACCATCACTGCCGCGACGGTGGCCGGTACTGCTTTGACCGCATGGGGGGTCAGCCTCGTGGTTCGGCCCGCTCGGCGCTGAGCGCTTGCCAGAGCATGGCGGCTTCCATGCCCTTGTTCGTGCAGCCCCTGATCAATCCCAGCAAAGCCTTGCCATGACTGGGGCGTGATCACTTAGGGCATGACCTTGAGTCCTGGGCTCAAGCGGATTGGACGAAGCTGCTGTACTGCCTCATGGCCATGGCCAATTCAAGATCGAATCTGCCCAATTTTTCTCAAACTGAAAAAACCAATGACCTGAATATGGCTGTTTTGACGGGTAAGCTGTGCGCATGTTGGAAAGTTTCAAATCCCTTGCGGTCATGCGCCAAGACGTGCAACTGCACAGCCGCGCAGCAGGAGAGGGGGCGCCTTTGCTGTTGTTGCACGGCCACCCCCAAAGCATGGCCATGTGGCACCGTGTCGCACCTGCTCTGGCCCTTGAGCGTCGGGTGGTGTTGATGGACTTGCGCGGCTACGGGGACTCCTCGCGACCTGCTGCGGATGCTGACCATGCCAACCACAGCAAGCGCGAGATGGCGCTGGACGCGCTGGCGGTGATGAAGGCCCATGGTTTTGAGCGCTTTGATGTGCTGGCCCACGACCGGGGAGCCCGTGTAGCGCACCGCTTGGCGGTCGATGCGCCCGACGCGGTGAACCGCCTGCTGCTGTTGGACATCGCGCCCACATTGGCCATGTACCAAAACACCAGTGAAGCTTTTGCCAGGGCCTATTGGCATTGGTTTTTCATGATCCAAGCTTCGCCACTGCCTGAAGCCTTGATCGAGTCCAACCCCGCCCGTTATGTGCGCAGTGTGATGGGTGGACGCCATGCGGGTCTGGCCCCGTTTACCCCCGAGGCGCTGGCCGAGTACGAGCGCTGCGCCGCTTTGCCGGGCACCGCCCAATCGATTGCCGAAGATTACCGGGCCAGTGCCTCGCTGGATTTGGCACACGACCGCGCCGATGTGGCCGCAGGCCGCCAATTGAGGCAACCTTTGCATGTGCTTTGGGGCCAGCATGGCGCGGTCGGTCGTTGTTTTGATGTGCTGGCTCTGTGGCGCGAACGCGCTGCTCAGGTGACAGGCCATGCGATCGATTGCGGTCACTATTTGGCCGAAGAAGCACCAGACCAAGTCATTGCCCAAGCACAATCTTTTTTCACACACTGAACCGCCTCATTGACAAGGAGTACCCCATGAGCAAAAAACACCGCGTCGCCGTCATCCCGGGCGATGGCATAGGCAAGGAAGTCATGCCAGAGGGCCTGCGTGTGATGGACGCTGCCGCCCGCAAATTTGGCATCAATTTGCAGTTTGACCATTTTGATTTTTCAAGCTGGGACTATTGCGAAAAGCACGGCCAGATGCTGCCTGACAACTGGAAGGACCAGATTGGTGGGCACGACGCCATCTACTTTGGGGCGGTGGGTTGGCCCGAGAAAATCGCCGACCATGTCTCTTTATGGGGTTCCCTGCTCTTGTTCCGCCGCGAGTTTGACCAGTACATCAACCTGCGCCCAGCCCGTTTGATGCCCGGCATCATCGCCCCCGTGGTGCGCAAGGACGGCAGTCGCCGCGAACCTGGCGAGATCGACATGTACATCGTGCGTGAAAACACCGAGGGCGAATACTCCAGCGTGGGTGGGCGCATGTTCCCGGGCACCGAGCGCGAGATCGTGATGCAGGAATCCATCATGACCCGCATCGGTGTGGACCGCGTGCTCAAGTTTGCATTTGAATTGGCCCAAACCCGTCCCAAAAAGCACCTCACCAGCGCCACCAAGTCCAACGGCATCGCCATCACCATGCCTTATTGGGATGAGCGTGTGGCCGAGATGGCCAAGGCTTACCCCGGCATCAACGTGGACAAGTTCCACATCGACATCCTCACGGCGCACTTTGTGCAGCGCCCCGACTTTTTTGATGTGGTGGTGGCCAGCAACCTGTTTGGCGACATCCTGAGCGATCTGGGTCCAGCCTGCACCGGCACGATTGGCATTGCACCGAGCGCCAACCTCAACCCCGATCGCAAGTTCCCATCGCTGTTCGAGCCCGTCCATGGCTCGGCACCTGACATTGCGGGTCAAGGCATTGCCAACCCGATTGGCCAGATCTGGTGCGGCGCCATGATGCTGGAGTTCCTGGGCCACAAGGACGCCCACGATGCGGTGTTGGCCGCCATCGAGAAGGTGTTGGCCCCTGGCAGTGGCGCCCCTCGCACGCCCGACCTGGGCGGCACAGGTAAGACAGCCGATGTGGGCAGGGCCATTGCCGAGGCGCTTTGATCATGAATGGACGTTCACTTTTTTCGTTCAAGGTTTGCGTTCAGGAAAAATACGAGCAGCGCAGAGGCCGTCAGTACTTTCAAGGCTAGAATTCTTTCTCTTATGTCTTTTCTACGGACCGAATCCTCGGTGCGCGCTCTCCAAGAGGTTTTTTGTGAACAAAACAGAACTGGTCGAACACATAGCCAAGCAAGCTGACCTGTCCAAGGCAGCCGCTGGCCGCGCTCTCGAAGCCACCCTCGGTGCCGTTCGAATCACCCTCAAAAAAGGGGGCACGGTGTCCTTGGTCGGATTTGGCACATTTGCCGTAGGAAAACGCGCGGCCCGCACGGGTCGCAACCCCCGCACTGGCGCTGAGATTAAAATCAAATCCGCCAGGGTGCCAAAGTTCCGTCCAGGCAAAGCGCTCAAAGACGCTTTGAACTGATTTCACTTTTTTCAGGTGGGGCGCTTAGCTCAGTTGGTAGAGCGGCTCCTTTACACGGAGTAGGTCGGCGGTTCGAGACCGTCAGCGCCCACCACCCCTAAAAGTCAAGGCGAACAGGTTGTTCGCCTTTTTTGTTGACAAACCGAGACTTCGAACATGTTTGATTCCATCCGCAATCACTCCAAAATTTTGATGGGATTGTTGTTTTTGCTGGTCATTCCTTCCTTTGTCTTGTTCGGCATTGACGGTTACAGCGGTATGTCGGGCCAATCGGTCCCCGTTGCCAAAGTGGCCGGCAACAAAATCACGCAAGCCGACTGGGACGCAGCCCACCAGCGTGAGGTGGAGCGCGTTCGCGCTTCTGTTCCCAATTTGGACTTGAAGTTGTTTGATTCTCCTGAAGCCCGTTACGCGACTTTGGAGCGGCTCGTCAACGATCGGGTGGTTTCCGAGGCGGCTTCTCAGCAGTTGCTCACCACCAGCGATCAGCGCTTGGCCCGGTATCTTCAGCAAGATCCCTCCATTGCGAGCCTGCGAGGCGCGGATGGCAAGCTGGACATGGAGCGATACCGACAGTTGGCCGCCAGCCAAGGCATGACTCCCGAAATGCTGGAAGCCAAAGTGCGCAACGACTTGTCTGCACAGCAGGTCTTGAACGGATTGCAAAACTCGGCTTTGGTTTCACAAAAGCAAACCGACACAGCTTTGGACGCTTTTTTGCAGCGGCGTGAGGTTCAGATTCAAAAATGGCGTCCAGCCGATTTCGCCAGCCAGGTGTCGACTGCGGACGCTGATCTGGAAAAGTTTTACCAGTCACAGGCCGATCGCTTTCGCTCGGTGGAGTCTGCAGACATCGAATACCTGGTCTTGGACACCGCGGCCCTGCAAAAGAATATCCAATTGCCCGAGCAGGACCTGAAGAACTATTACGAACAAAATCTGCAGCGATTGGCCGGTCAGGAGCAGCGACGCGCCAGCCACATTTTGATCACGTCCGCCAAAGATGCTCCTGCGGCTGAGCGTGCCGCGGCACGAGCAAAAGCCGATGAGTTGTTGGTCAACGTGCGCAAAAATCCAAAGGGTTTTGCAGACTTGGCCCGCAAGAATTCACAGGACCCCGGCTCTGCCGTCAAGGGCGGTGACCTCGATTTCTTTGCGCGCGGCGCCATGGTCAAGCCTTTTGAAGATGCCGCCTTTGCCCTTCAAAAAGGTGATGTCAGCGCTGTTGTGGAGTCCGACTTCGGTTTTCACATCATTCAATTGACAGACATCAAGTCCCCCAAGGCGCCCAGCTTTGAAGCCATGCGCCCGCAATTGGAGGCCGACCTGCGCAAACAACAGGCCCAGCGTCAATTCGCTGAATTGGCAGAAACCTTCAGCAACAGCGTTTATGAGCAAGCCGACAGTTTCAAGCCCATTGCCGACCGTCTCATGTTGACTGTTCAGACAGCCAAAGGGGTCACTCGGATTCCCGCGCCTGGCACTCAGGGGCTGGTGGCCGATCCTAAATTGCTGCAGGCCGTGTTTTCAGATGACTCGGTGAGCAAACGCCGCAACACGGCCGCGATCGAGGTCTTGCCCAACACCTTGGTGTCTGCCCGCATCGTGTCGTACAAGCCTCAAACTGTGCGCCCCTTCGCTGAAGTGAAAGACGAAGTCCGTCGCCAGTATGTGCTGGAAAAATCGGCCGATTTGGCCAAGCTCGAAGGTCAGGCCAAACTGGCATTGTGGAAAAGCCAAGCCGCCCAAGCCCAAGTGGGTGAACCCATGGTCGTTTCGCGGGACCAAACCCAGTCACAGCCGCAGGCATTGCTGGAGGCCGTGCTGCGTGTTGATCCCGCCAGCTTGCCCAGCTGGGTCGGTGTGGACTTGGGTGCGCAGGGCTATGGGGTCGCCCGAATCATTCGTTTGGTCGCCCGAGACGCCTCCTCGGCGCAGCAAGTGGCGCAAAGCCGCCAACAGCTGACCCAGCTGTGGTCACAAGCGGAAACGCAAGCGTACTTGAACCATTTGAAACAACAACTCAAAGTAGAGCTTTTGGTCAAGAAACCACAAAGCAAGAGCGAAGACACCTCAGAAAATCGCTGAAGTCGCGGTTATAATTCAAAGTTGCGGTGGCTGTAGCTCAGTTGGTAGAGTCCAGGATTGTGATTCCTGTTGTCGTGGGTTCGAGCCCCATCAGCCACCCCAAGACACCAAAAACAAACCCCACCGAGTTGCACGATTAGGTGGGGTTTGCTCGTTTTCGGATACAAAATCAAGGGGTGACGAGCGTTACCTCCAATTGGGTCTTTCCGAGTTGCACACAAAAACACCGATGTGCACACTTCATTGATGGCATTTCTGCTGGTTGCGCACCCCCCTGCAACCAACCGATACCCACAATGGCCACCAACAAGTTAACAGACCCAAAGGTCAAGTCGAACAAACCCGTCGAGAAAGTTGTGAAGCACAGCAATCGCGGGGTCTGCTTGGCCAAGGCCTAGACGTTGGCTCAATTGCGCTTGTGATTCTACGACTTCTGATCGTACCCATCGCACAATTCGCGGGGAGATTCAATATGCCCGCCAAGATTTTCTGTAAATGAGGCACATTAAGTTAAAGAGGCCGGCGATACTGGGTTACGGGATCAAAGCCACTGCCATGGCAAGCTTTACATCTTATTTAATTTAATTATTTTTCTATTATTCGGAATGAAAAAATCAAATAATTGATTTAATCCAAAATTGTAAAAACCTATAGGACACTATTGCCCACAAGCCAGCAAATTTCACAGCGGAGATTTATGAGCATTGCAATGCCTCTACAAACGCTTGGACTCTAACCAAGTCTTTATCCTCATCAATAATGAGGTCATGAATGTAGGTCGGCGGTTTGAATGATATGAATTTCTCACCATCCCACACCTCTACTTGAAGTCCCCAGAGGTACGCCTCAAAGTTAGTGCCTGAGCAATCATCATAACTAGACAGAGTATGGGATTGATTCAAGAGTTCCCAGTATTGCTGCTTGGTAGGGGGCCAATGTCTGGTTAACTCTATTTGGTTGTGGTGGCTGTTGAGTTTAACTGGGCCCGTATATTTGCCCCTGTACCATAACCACAGGGGCTTAGGGCTGGTTGGTGTGGGTTTGGGAGGGTCAATACTGCCTATCAGTAACTCCCTGGATATGCCATTGTGGCTGGCAGCTTTGGCAGACTCCTCAAACAGGTCGCAATAATAAAATACTTGTACGTCCTTCTGGTAATTGGCAGGGCCCCCTATGAGTCCCGGTTTGTTTAAAGCCCAGCGGACGTGTGGAATGGGCAGTTCTGGAAAGGTTTCGGGGGCAATCACAGTTCCCTGTGTAGCATTACCCGGTGCGGGCTCCATGGTAGACCATGCTGGGGCGGGTTGGGAGTTGGCTTGATAGTTGATGTAATACACCTTGTGACCCAGCACGCCGAGGAGGTTGCCTAAGCGCCAAAGGACCCTCGCCCCAGCTGAGTAAGCCACATAATTGGGGCAGAAAATGGTGAATACCATGACAAACTCCTAATCGTAGCTGGACGGATAGCATTAACTTCAAATAACCAGCGTGGTTTGCTTACTGCTGGCAGGGCGGCGATCTCGCTTAGGCCATTATGGACAGATTTAGCGTCGACAAGGGAGGCCTCGAGCGCACTTACATCTGACTTGGCGTGGTTAAACGGGAGGTCTGCTCTGTGCGCGATGACACACTCAGAAGCCTAGGCAACGGTTTGAGCCCCAATTGCCTGGCAGAGTTCCAGCCGCCGCTTGGCAACTGCCGTTGGTTTGGATGGTTAGTGTGCCCAGCATGGCGCTATTTCCCTAAGCAAACATCAAATGCGTGGAGCACATTGGCTAGCGCCGTTTTGGTGGGCGCGTAGCCAAACGCTTGGGCTCCAGGGTGGGTAGAAAAGTAGTTTTTTTTCAGGCCAGTTGCATTGGTACCAGTCCCTGCGTCACTGAGGGTGTAGACCAAGCCGTAGCGCTCTTGTGCGGCGGCGAGCAGGGCCATTTTTTCTACCGGCGCCAGGGTGTAGCAGTCCACCACCGCGTTGGTGGCGGGGGCGGTCAAAATTTTTTGCACCAGTTGATGAAAATCCTCCGGCCCCAAATAGTCGCGCACCATGGAACTGCTGCTGGCAGCAAGTGTGGTCCTGGTTTGAATGGCACGCAGCATTTCGGATGTGAAAAACGCGGCCGAGGCGTCTGTGCTCGCACTGATGTAGTTGAACACGCGAATGTCCACAATGGGTAAATGGGCCAGTGCGCGGTGTCGGCATTCGGCATGCAGTTTGGCTGCGCCGTACCAGTCTTGCGGCTGCAGGTGGTTAATGGCGATGCTGGCCTGCACAGAGTGGCTGGCGGGCTCATTGAAGTTCGCACCATAGACGGCACCGCTGCTGAGAAAGATGTATTTGCACTGCGGGCGGCTGCGAACATAGTCCAGCGCCAATGTGTCGTATTGCAGAATGACGTCAAAAATGGAAGCCCCCATCGCGACCGCTTGGGCCGGGTTGCCTACGCCAACGAAGTTGATGAGGGCGTCAAAGTGGGCCTCTGCAGAAAACTGGGTGAAGTCCAATACCTGGTGGCGCTTTTCCAAGTCTTCAAAAACCGACTGTTTCAGCCATTGCGTGACTACCTGCGGGCTGCGCGCAAACAGACTTAATTGATGCTCGCTCTGCGCCATGAAGGATTGCACCAAGTCTTTGGCGATTTGGCTGGTGGCCCCAAGAATGGCAATGTGCATGGCTCAGCTCTGGCCTAAGAAAGCGCGGATGCGTAGTTCGATGGTCGCTCGGTCCAGTCCATGTTCTTTGCGCAAATACTCGTAGCTGCCGCAGTGGTGTGAGAAGCGGTCGTTCACACCAATGCGAAAAACCCGCACGGGTGCCAATTCACACGCTATCTCGGTAATGGCTGAGCCCAGCCCACCCAAGACCGAATGCTCTTCCATGACCACCACCACTCGGCTGTTTCGGCAAATGGTGCTCACCTGTTGGCTGTCCAGAGGCTTGATGAAGGGCGCACTCCACACCGCCGCACCAGGGTAAGACTGTGCGGCCACATCTACAGCCACGCGCACCATAGAGCCGGTTGCGATGAAGCTGATGTCGTGCGAACGGCCCTCTCGCACAGGGATCAGGCTGCCCACGCCGGCCGTGGGCACTTCAGTATGCACATCGCCTAGATCAGACTTTCCCATGCGCAAATACACGGCTGACTTGGCGGCGTAGGCCATGTCCATACTCGCTGTTACCTCAAAGCGGTCTGCCGGGGAGAAGACAGACAAGTGGGGAATGGCGCGGGTGCAAGCAATGTCTTCGGCTGACTGGTGGCTGCTGCCCAATGTGCTGTAGACGAAGCCCGCACCATCGCCTACAAATACCACGGGCAATTGGTCGTGGGCGACGTCGAGTTTGATTTGCTCCACCACCCGCACGGGTATGAAGGCGGCCAGTCCGTATACAAAAGGCCGAAAGCCGGCGCGGGCCAAGCCTGCGGCCATGCCCACCATGTTTTGCTCAGCAATGCCCGCGTTGATGTACTGCGCGGGGCAGTGCTTACGAAAGTCGTTGAACAGCGCATAGCCGTGGTCCCCCGTGAGCAGCAGCACTTTGGGGTCGGCTTGGGCCAAGCGCACCAGCGCGGCGGAAAAGGCGGCTCTCATCCAACACCCCCCATTGCACTTTCTTTCACTGCGGCAAGCGCCTGAGCGTAGGTGCTGGGGTCTAGCCGGGTGTAGTGCCAAGCATTGTTGTTTTCCATAAACGGCACGCCTTTGCCTTTGATGGTGTTCGCAATAAGGGCTTTGGGTGATGTTGAGCCGCTGGCCCACAGCTGCGTAATGGCGCTGTGGATGGCGGCCTCGTTATGACCGTCAATGGTGCGAGCCTCAAACCCGAAGCTCTCAAACTTGGCCTGAATGGAGCCCAGCTTGAGCACCTCTTCGGTACTGCCCATGGCTTGGAATCCGTTTTTATCGACGATGACCATGAAATTGCGCAGGGCGTTGTGGGCGGCAAACAGTGCGCCTTCCCAAATGGCGCCTTCGTTGATTTCGCCATCGCCCACCAAGGCGTAGGTTTTTTGTGTGGTGGCGTTGAGCTTGGCACCCATGGCCAAACCTACACCCACCGAGAAGCCGTGGCCCAAAGAGCCGGAGGTGACCTCCAAGCCCGGTATGCGTGAGTCTGACAAGCCCTTGAGGTCGCTGCCGTCGGAAAAGTAGTTGGCCAACACGGCATCATTCAACCATTCCAGTTCACGCATGCAGGCGTACTGGGCCATCACGCCGTGGCCTTTGCTGAGTACCAAATAGTCTCGCCCGACAGCACGCGGGTCATTGCCCGGGTAGTGCAGATGGCTGCGGTACAGCACGGCCAACAGTTCAACAATGGAAAACGCGGAGGCTATGTGCACCGTTGAGCCCGCGTAGGCCATGTCCAGCACGGTCTTGCGCAAGGTGTGGGCGCTGAAGGCGGGGAGTGTGGTGGGCATGGTGGGCATGGTGGGCATGGTGGGCGGTCGTGGCGTTTAGAAGTTCACACCCAAATAGTTTTCAATTTTGCTGGCCGCAAACTCCAGCATGTCAGGGGTAAGCGCGGGCTGCACGCCGATCCAAAAGGTGTTGTTCATCACGTTGTCGGTGTTGGTCAGGTCACCACTGACGCGGTAATGGGCACTGGCCATGCAGGGCTGGCGAGTCAGGTTGCCCGCGAACAGCAACCGTGTGCCCACCTTGTTTTGGTCCAGGTAGGTTAAGAGGTCTAGCCGGGTCACGGGGCAGTTTTCTTTCATCGTGATGGGAAAGCCAAACCAAGAGGGGTCAGAGTGTTCCGTGGCTTGTGGCAGGTGCACAAACGCTTCGCAGTCTTTCAGGCGGGTTTTCAAAAAAGCAAAGTTGTCTTTGCGCGCCTGGATGAACTGGGGTGCGCGCTCCAACTGCGCCAGGCCGCAGGCGGCCTGCATGTCGGTAATCTTGAGGTTGTAGCCCAAGTGGCTGTAGGTGTACTTGTGGTCGTAGCCGTGGGGTAGGCTGCCCAATTGCTGGCAAAAGCGTTTGCCGCAGGTGTTGTCTTTGCCGCCTTGGCAATAGCAGTCCCGGCCCCAGTCACGAAAGCTCTCGGCGATGGTTTTGAGCTCATCGTGCTTGGTAAACACCGCGCCGCCTTCGCCCATGGTGATGTGGTGGGCCGGGTAAAAGCTCAGCGTAGCCATGTCACCAAAAGTGCCAACCATTTGGCCACGGTAGGTGGTGCCCAGCGCGTCGCAGCAGTCTTCTATCAGCCACAAGTTGTACTTTTTGCACAGGGCGGTGACCACATCCAGGTTAAAAGGATTGCCCATCGAGTGCGCCAGCATGATGGCCTTGGTCTTGGGGCTAATGGCGTCTTCTATCTTGGCTGGGTCAATGTTGTGGGTGAGGCGGTCTACATCTACAAACACTGGCACCGCGCCAAACTGCAAGATGGGGTTGACCGTGGTGGGAAAGCCTGCTGCCACGCCAATGACTTCGTCCCCTTTTTGAATGGCCCGCTCTCCCAGCTTGGGAGACGTGAGCGTGTTGAACGCCACCAAATTGGCCGACGAGCCCGAGTTGACGGTGATAAGGTGTTTGATGCCAATAAAGGTGGCCAGTTTTCTCTCAAACTCGGCGTTAAAGCGCCCGGTGGTGAGCCAGCCGTCCAGAGAGGCGTCCACCATGTTTTTGAGCTCCTGCGGACCCATGGCTTTGCCAGAAGGCGGCACCATGGTCAGGCCTGGCAAAAATGGTTGGGTGACCAAACTGATGGCAGCGTATTCGTCCACCAGCGCAGCGATTTGCTCTCTGATGGCTTGGGTCTTGGCGTTTTCCATGTCGCAGCTTAACTTTGGGTAAGGGTTTGGTAGGTTTTGATTTGTTGCAGGGTGAGGCTGCGCATATCGCCGCCACTTTGGTGTTGCTGAGACCAGTCAATGATGTGGCGCAGTGCCTCAGTCAAACGCAGCTTGGGGTGCCAGTCGAGGCGGCTGCGGGCTTTTGAAATATCGAGCTTCAAGTAATGGGCCTCGTGCGGTTGCTCTGTGGCATCGATGTCCCATTTGGCAGAGAGGCCCCACATTTGTGCCATTTGCTGGACGATCCAACTCACCGGCTTGGCATCGTCGTCATGGGGGCCAAAGTTCCAGGCTTCGCCAAAGGCCGGGCCTTGTTCAAACATGCGTTCGGCTAACGTGAAGTAACCCCGCAGGGGCTCCAGCACATGCTGCCAGGGGCGAATGGCATGGGGGTTGCGAATGCGCGCCGGCTGGCCCTGCTCAAAGGCGGCCAGTATGTCGGGGATAAGCCGGTCTTGCGCCCAGTCGCCCCCGCCTATCACGTTGCCCGCGCGCACCGTCGCCAGCGTCACGCCGTGTTGGCTGTGTTGCGCGGGGTTGAAGAAGGAGGAGCGGTAGGCGGCGCTTACCAATTCTGCGCAACCTTTGCTGTTGCTGTAGGGGTCGTAGCCGCCCATGGGTTCGTTTTCGCGGTAGCCCCAGGCCCACTCGCGGTTTTCGTAGCACTTGTCGGTGGTGATATTGACCACGGCTTTGACGCTTGGAGTGGCGCGTACGGCCTCCAGCACATGCACAGTGCCCATGACGTTGGTGGAGTAGGTTTCCACCGGGTTTTGGTAAGAGTAGCGCACCAGTGGCTGGGCTGCCATGTGGATGACGATGTCTGGATTGGCCTGGCGCATGGCCATTTGCAGTGCTGCCAAGTCGCGTACGTCGCCGGTAATGGAGCGCATGCCCGTGGCCACACGGGCTACTTCAAACAGGCTGGGCCGGGTGGGTGGGGCCAGCGCATAGCCGGTGACATCTGCCCCCAGTTGTTGCAACCACAGGGAGGCCCAACTGCCTTTGAAGCCGGTGTGCCCGATTAAAAAAACCCGCTTATCCCGCCAAAACTCTGGCTTCATGGCCACACCTTCCATGGGGCCTTGCCGCTGGCCCACAGGTTTTCTAGGTAGGTGCGGTCGCGCAGGGTGTCCATGGGTTGCCAAAAACCGTGGTGTTGAAAGGCCGCCAGTTGTCCTCTTTCGGCCAAACGCTCAAGTGGTTTTTGTTCCCACACGGTGTGATCGCCTTCGATGAGTTCGAGCACTTGGGGCGAGAGTACGAAGAAGCCACCGTTGATCATGCTGCCATCTCCCCTTGGCTTTTCCCTGAAGGAGCTGACCTTGTCGCCCTGAAGTTCCAGCGCACCAAAGCGCCCCGGGGGGTAGGTGGCAGTGAGCGTAGCTTGCAGGCCATGGGCTTTGTGAAAAGCCACGCTGGCCGCGATGTCCACATTGCTCACACCGTCGCCATACGTCATGCAAAAAGGCTCGTCGGAAATGTGATCCGCCACGCGCTTGAGGCGTCCACCCGTCATGGTGTCCAGGCCGGTATCTACCAAGGTCACCTTCCACGATTCGGCAGAGCGGTGGTGCACTTTCATATTGTTGTTGGCCAAGTCGAAGGTGACGTCCCTCATGTGCAAAAAGTAGTTGGCGAAATACTCTTTGATGATGTAACCCTTGTACCCGCAGCAAATGATGAAGTCGTTGATGCCGTGGTGGGAGTAGATCTTCATGATGTGCCACAAAATGGGCAAGCCGCCCACCTCCAACATGGGCTTGGGCTTGAGGTGGGTTTCTTCTGAAATTCGGGTTCCCAGACCCCCAGCCAAGATCACAGCTTTCACAACAGTCTCTTTTTTCAGATCAAAATTTGCTAAATTGTATGTAGCCAGCGATGAAACACGGGTTTGCTTCAAGAGCATTTTTGAGCTCTTGCATGGATGTTCATGCTGTCAGTGTAAGCCTGCACCCTGCGTTTTTTTAATGTGCAGGACTCCACCAAAGCCAATTTGAGCTTTGGGGATCGCCAACATGTGGCCTTCCCCCACACCTGTAAACACTTTGAAAAGCGCAGTTTGACGCTGCCGCCCGAACCCATGGGGGGGTGAGTGGACCGAGAGGCTTGTGGCGTCCAACGCGATTGAGAAAATCTGCAAAGCCGGTTGGATGGTGGTTGGACCAGTGGTCTCCAAGTCAACGCTCTGGGTTAAGCTCAGCACCAACCAAAATCTTTTGACCATTTATTTTGATGTCCTCACCCAACACCACGCTGCACAAGAGCCTGTTCGATACAAGACATCGCCAGGGTTTAAATACGGTTCTTCCGCTGACCTTTTGGTTGACGGGATTGAGCGGTGCAGGCAAGTCGACGTTAGCGTATCAACTAGAAGAAATGTTGCTGCAAACGAATGTATCGGTATTTGTGCTCGATGGTGACAACATGCGGCATGGGCTCTGTTCAGACTTGGGTTTTAACGAGGCAGACCGTGCAGAAAACATTCGCCGCGTGGCTGAAGTGGCCAAACTCATGAATTCGGCTGGCTTGGTCGTGGTGGTAGCTTTGATTTCTCCTTTGCGAGTCCACCGAGCTGTTGCCAAAGCCATCATCGGTATGAACCGTTTTCGTGAGATTTATTTAAACACGCCGGTGGCGGTGTGTGAGCAGCGCGACCCCAAAGGTTTGTACAGTCAAGCCAGAGCAGGTTTGATACCAGATTTCACTGGCATTTCTGCCCCCTATGAGGCGCCGCTGGATCCAGATCTGGCCATTGAAACGGGCAGCAGCCCAGAGCAATCGGCTGCTCTGCTGATGGCCTTGCTCAACGATGTCAATGCGACTTCTGATTGACCACTTGCTCAATTGCATCCCACCGTGAAGCACTCAACCCAGGAATTTGTCTCCAAAATTGACCCCTGTTCATTCAAAGGAAAACCGACGGGACTGTGTTTCAGGGGGCCAACTTAGAACCCCAACAGTCACCCCCAATAAAAAAAGCCCACGCAGTCCTGCGAGGGCTTTTTTTATTGCTTCGATCGGTTCAGTTGACCATCACCAATTTGCCCATCACGCCACGCGAACCCATGTGGGCATAAGCGGCTTTCAGGTCCGCCATGGGCATGGTTCTGTCGATGACGGGCTTGATTTTGCCTTGGCCGTACCAATGCGCCAGTTCGGCCATCATGGCCGCGTTGGCTTGCGGTTCGCGGCGAGCAAAGTCACCCCAGAAAACGCCCACCAGGGACGCGCCTTTGAGCAAAGGCAGGTTCAGTGGCAGGGCAGGGATGGGGCCTCCGGCAAAACCGACCACCAGGTAACGGCCCCGCCAGGCGATGGAGCGAAAAGCAGGCTCGGCAAACTCGCCGCCGACGGGGTCATAAATCACGTCGGGACCCCGTCCTTCGGTCAAGGTTTTCAGAGCTTCGCGCAGGTTCTCGGTGCTGTAGTTGATGGTGGCATCCGCACCCAAAGATTTGCACAGTGCACATTTCTCATCGGTCGATGCGGCCGCAATCACTCTGGCGCCCATGGCCTTGGCGATCTGGATGGCGGCCGTGCCCACGCCGCCGGCAGCGCCGAGCACCAACACGGTTTCACCGGCCTTGAGGGCTGCGCGATCCACCAAGGCATGGTGCGAGGTGGCGTAGGTCATGATGAATGCTGCGGCATCCACGGCAGGAAAGCCCTCGGGCAGCGGCATGCACAACTTGGCCGGGGCCAGGGTGTGGGTGCCAAAGCCCCCGGTGCCCGACAAGCATGCGACGGCTTGACCGATTTTGAGGTGCGTCACGCCTTCGCCCACGGCTTCCACCACGCCGGCATATTCGCTGCCGGGCACAAAGGGCAACTCGGGCTTCATTTGGTATTTGTTCTGGACAATCAACAGGTCCGGGAAGTTTAAGCTGGCGGCCTCAATTTTGAGCAAAACCTGACCGGCTGCAGGCACGGGAGTGGGCATTTCTGTCCACGTCAGCGCGTCAACGCCGGTGGGGTTTTCACAAAGCCATGCGTGCATCGGATTCTCCTGTCATGCGTGTTTCAATTGCGGTGGATGGTAGGCAAGGCCTAGGGTGATTTATGTCCCCCGTGCGACCTGCAGATCCAGCCCTTGGACCGGTGTGACAAGCGGTCGCAGCCCTACAATCAAAACTTCTATTGGAAGCGCCATGAAAATTCTCATTTCGAACGACGACGGCTTTCGCGCCGAAGGCATTGTGGCTCTTTACGATGCGCTGAAAACCCTCGCCGATGTGGAAGTGGTTGCCCCAGAGCACAACAACAGTGCCAAGTCCAACGCCTTGACCTTGCACACCCCTTTGTACGTGAACCGCGCTGACAATGGCTTTCGCTACGTCAATGGCACGCCGGCCGATTGTGTCCACATTGCCTTGACAGGCTTGCTGGGTTACCGGCCAGATTTGGTGGTCTCGGGCATCAACAACGGTGCCAACATGGGCGATGACACCCTTTACTCAGGCACCGTGGGCGCGGCCATGGAGGGTTACTTGTTTGGCATTCCGGCCATGGCCGTGTCACAAATTGAAAAAGGCTGGGCGCATGTGGATGCCGCAGCTCAGAAAGTCAAGCAACTGATTGCCCAAATGCAATCTGGCGATTTGATCCATGCGCAGCCCTGGTTGCTCAATGTGAACATTCCCAATTTGCCGCTTGAGAAAATCCGCGCGCCTCAGTTGTGTCGTTTGGGTCGTCGTCACGCGGCAGAACCCGTGATCACGCAAGTGGACCCCCGTGGCCAAACCATGTATTGGATTGGCAATGCGGGGCCTGCCATGGACGACAGTGAGGGGACGGATTTTCATGCGGCCAGGCAAGGACACATGGTGGTCACGCCTTTGAAGGTTGATTTGACCGAACACCAGACCCTGGAAACTTGGTCGCGTGCCTTTGAGCGTTGGCATCTCTCGGAGTCTGTGTGACTGAGCGCCCTGGTTTTCCCGCCAAATTGCCCGCAACGGGTGTGACTCGCAGCCCGCGCCCGCCCTTGGGGGGTGGAGCCAAGGCCTCGATCGCCGCCCAAGGCGATCAAGCGGGGAGACGGCCGGTGTCTGCCGCTGTGGCGGCTTCGGGATCAGCGCCTTTGCGTGCCCGCATGGTGAGCAAGTTGGCCGCGCAGGGCTTGCAGGACCCGATGGTCTTGCAAGCCATGGGTTCGGTGGAGCGACACCTGTTTGTAGAAACGGCTTTGGCCGTTCAGGCCTACGAAGACACCAGTTTGCCCATTGGTTTGGGACAAACCATCTCCAAGCCCAATGTGGTGGCGCGCATGATCGAGTTGATGCGTGAGGGGGTTTTGGGCAAATTGGGCCGCATTCTGGAAATCGGTACCGGTTGTGGCTACCAAGCTGCGGTGCTGAGCCATGTGGCGAGTGAGGTCTACAGCATTGAGCGCTTGCGGAGCCTGCACGAAAAAGCACGTGAGAACCTGCGTCCCTTGCGCTTGCACAATGTGCATCTGATTTTTGGGGATGGCATGTTGGGCTACCCCAAAGGCGGTCCTTATGCAGGCATCATTTCGGCAGCGGGCGGCGAGAGTGTGCCTCAGGCTTGGTTGGATCAGTTGGCGCCGGGTGGTCGTTTGGTCGCCCCAACGGTCACTGCGACTGGCCAGCAGGCCTTGGTGGTGATGGTTCGCACAGCCAAAGGATTTGAACGCCATGTTTTGGAAGCTGTGCATTTTGTGCCTCTAAAATCCGGCGTCGCCTAATTGAAAGATCTCATGATTGACGTTCAACGCATTTCATCTTTGGCCGCTTTGACAATCGGTGCTGCTGTTTTGTTCGGCTGCGCCTCCGCTCCCCGTGTGATGGCTCCCGTGGAAGATCGGGCTTCTGCTTCGCGGCCACTTGCAGGCGTGGTCGAGGCATCTGGGGGGCAAAGCAAAGTCTTGCCAGGAGCTGAAAATGCGGGGAAACCAGGCTTTTATACCGTGCAACGCGGTGAAACCTTGACTCGCATTGCATTGGATAACGGACAGTCTCGGCGTGACTTGGCGCGCTGGAACAATCTGAGCAACCCCGATCTCATTGAGGTGGGTCAGGTTTTGAGGGTCGCCCCTCCGGGCGCAGGGCTTGAAGCCTCCGGTGTGGTTGTTCGGCCGGTCATTCCGAGCGGCGAAGCGGCGACGACTGCTCAGCCCGTCAAGCTTGCACCGGCCAACCCGGCCAACACAGCGGTCATCGCCGATGAAGGTCTGGGTTTCATCTGGCCATCGAGTGGTGCATTGATCGGTGGTTTCGACGAAGCCAAAAACAAAGGACTGGACTTCGCAGGCAAAGCGGGTGACGCCATACTGGCTTCGGCCGACGGCCAGGTGGTGTATGCCGGTTCAGGCCTGCGTGGCTACGGCAACCTGATCATCCTCAAGCACAACAACACCTTCTTGACGGCTTATGCCCATAACCAGAAGTTGCTGGTCAAAGAAGACCAAAAAGTTCGCAAGGGTGAAAAGATTGCCGAGATGGGCAGCACCGACGCCGACCGCGTCAAGCTGCACTTCGAGGTGCGCCGTCAGGGCAAACCGGTCGATCCGGCCAAGTTTTTGCCAGCCCGCTGAAAGTCCCATGGTGTGGCCTGTCCTGGTCTTTGACATTGAGACCATTCCCGACATGGCGGGTTGGCGGCGTTTGAATGCTGCATTCCCCGAGTTGACCGACGCCCAGTGCATGCCCAGTGGAAGGCCGATCGCGCGTCCAATGGCCAAAGCGACTTCATGCCCCTGTACCTGCAAAAAGTGTTGGCCATCAGCTGCGTCTTTCGCAATGCCGAGGGCTTGCGCGTCCATTCCTTTGTGGACAGAGATGGCCAAAGCGAAGGCCGCATCATCCAGACGTTTTTCAACGCCATCGAGAAGCATGAACCGCAGCTGGTGAGCTGGAACGGCAGTGGCTTTGACCTGCCAGTGCTGCACTACCGTGGCTTGCAGCGTGGTGTGGTGTCCGACAAGTACTGGGACATGGGCGATGATGATCGCGATTACAAGTGGAACAACTACATCTCGCGTTACCACATGCGCCACCTTGATTTGATGGACCTGCTGGCCAAATACACCCCTAAAAACAACGCGCCCATGGATGCCATGGCCAAGTTGTGCGGTTTCCCGGGCAAGTTGGGCATGGACGGCTCGCAGGTGTACGAGCAGTTTCTGGCCGGGCAAACAGATGATGTGAGGCGGTATTGTGAAACCGATGTCATGAACACGTATTTGTTGTACTGCCGTTTTCAGAAAATGCGCGGAGGCTTCACCGAAGCCGAATACGATCGTGAAATTCAGTTCATCCAAGACAATGTGGCCGCTCTGGCCGGTCAAGAGCCCCATTGGCAGGAATACCTGCAAGCCTGGGTCTGAATTGGCGCTTGGCCCAGTGAGACAATGGGGCGATGAGCGAAAAACAAGAACATTCCATTCCCCCCCACGAAGCCCCCTGCAGCGATGATTTGCCAGACGGTTGGCTGCGCGTTGGCTCTCTGGACATGGATGCCCAAGGCATCGCCCGCCGTCCTGACGGCAAAGTGGTTTTCATTGAAGGCGCCTTGCCTTTTGAGGTGGTCTCTGTCCAGGTGGGTCGCAAGAAAAACAACTGGGAGCAGGGCACGGTCACCCAAATCCACTTGGAATCCTCTCAGCGCGTCACGCCTGGTTGCCCGCATTTTGGTCTGCATGGCGGCGCTTGTGGCGGCTGCAAAATGCAGCACCTGGAAGCTTCGGCGCAGGTGGCCATCAAGCAGCGGGTGCTTGAGGACAACCTCTGGCATCTGGGCAAAGTCAAAGCCGAGACCCTGCTGCGCCCCATTGAAGGGCCGTCATGGGGTTACCGCTACCGTGCCCGCATGTCGGTGCGCTATGTGATCAAAAAGGGCGAAGTTCTGATTGGTTTTCACGAACGCAAGAGCCGCTATATCGCCGACATGAAGGTGTGCCGCATCCTGCCGCCGCATGTCAGTGCCATGCTGATGCCTTTGCGCGCTCTGATCGCTCAAATGGAGGCCCGCGAGACCTTGCCCCAGATTGAGCTGGCCTGTGGCGATGAAGTCACCGCCATGGTCTTGCGCCACATGGCGCCTTTGAGCGAGGGCGATCTGACCAAACTGCGCGCTTTTGGCGAGCAATACCAAGTGCAATGGTGGCTGCAGCCCAAAGGCCCGGACACGGTGCATCTGTTGGAGGAGGGGGGGCCTCAGTTGAGCTATGGCTTGCCTGACTATGGCATCACCATGCCGTTCCGTCCCACCGACTTCACCCAAGTGAACCCCTTCATCAACCGCGTGCTGGTGGCCCGAGCCTTGCGTTTGCTGCAAGCACAAAAGAGTGAGCGCGTGATCGATTGGTTTTGTGGCTTGGGCAACTTCACCTTGCCCATCGCCACGCAGGCCTGCGAAGTTTTGGGCATTGAAGGCGCGCAGACCCTGGTGACCCGTTCGCAGGACAACTACAGCCTCAATCAGGCCCTTCGTCCTCAGGGGCAAGCCTTGGCACCAACCCGCTTTGTGGCCCGTAACTTGTTTGAGATGACACCCGAGATGCTGGTGGCCGACGGAACGGCCGACAAATGGCTGGTGGACCCGCCGCGTGAAGGTGCCTTCGCTTTGTTCAAGGCACTGGCCGAACTGCACGAAAACCATGAACTCAGAAACGGCTGGATCCCGCCCCAACGCATTGTGTACGTGAGCTGCAACCCCGCCACCTTGGCCCGCGACGCCGGTGTCCTGGTGCACCTTGCCGGCTACCGCTGCGTGAGTGCGGGCGTGATCAATATGTTTGCCCACACGGCGCACGTAGAGAGCATGGCGGTCTTCGAACTGGTTTGAGCGGTTCATATTGAGCGCTCAAGAAAAAGGCTCCCAAGGGAGCCTTTTTGGTGTTTGAAGCAATCTGGCGTCAGTCTTTTTCGCCGCCCATGATGCCCAACAAGGCCAGCAGGCTTTGGAACACATTGAAGATGTCCAAGTACAAAGCCAAGGTGGCGCTGATGTAATTGGTCTCACCGCCATCGATGATTTGCTTCAAGTCGTACAGCATGTAGGCACTGAAGATGCCGATGGCCATGACCGAAATCACCATCATGCCAACGGTGGAGCCGATGAACACATTGATGATGCCACCGATCATGATGGCCAATGCGCCAACAAACAGCCATTTCGACATGCCCGAGATGTCGCGCTTGATGGTGCTGGCCAAACTGGCCATCACAAAGAACACCCCTGCGGTGCCTGCAAAGGCGGTCATGATCAGGTCGGAACCGTTTTTAAAGCCCAGCACCATGGCGATCATGCGAGAGAGCATCAAACCCATAAAGAAGGTGAAGCCCAACAACACGGGAATGCCGGCTGCGGAGTTTTTGGTTTTTTCGATCGCGAACATGAAACCAAAGGCACCCGCCAAGAAGACGACCAGGCCTAGACCGCCTGACAAGGATTGGGTAATGCCAGTGGCCACGCCAAGCCAAGCGCCCAAAACGGTGGGCAACAAGCTCAGGGCCAGCAGCCAGTAAGTGTTGCGCAGGACGCGGTTGCGTGCGGCCAAATCAACTTGGCCCCAGCCTGTGGAATTGAGGGTTTGAAGATCGCTCATGAGTTTCTCCTGTCATGCCTGTTGTAGGTAAAACCATTGTAGAGGGTGCTCATGGGCCGGGTCTTGTGACGCTGAATTTCCGTCTGTTGATGGGGTTATCCGGGTGCATCCGTTTTGCTGTGAAGTGCGCAATGGCCTGATCCGGCCCGTGTATGCTCGTGGATTTTTGAATGAGACGGAGTCTTTTGATGCAAACACAAGCCACCCTTGAACTCTCCGACGTGAAAGCCATTGCCGCTGCGGCCGAAGCCGAAGCCCTCAAAAACAACTGGGCGGTCAGCATCGCCATCGTTGATGCGGGGGGGCATTTGTTGCACTTTGCCCGTTTAGATGGCGCAGCACCTGTTTCCTCGCACATTGCACCTGCCAAAGCCCACACGGCTGCTTTGGGTCGGCGTGAAACCAAGGTCTACGAAGACGTTGTCAATGGCGGTCGCATGTCCTTTTTGTCGGCACCGACCATTCAGGGCATGCTCGAAGGGGGTGTGCCGATCATGAAAGACGGCTTTTGCCTGGGCGCAGTGGGTGTCAGCGGTGT
Organism: Comamonadaceae bacterium; assembly: GCA_027485235.1. GTDB lineage: Bacteria > Pseudomonadota > Gammaproteobacteria > Burkholderiales > Burkholderiaceae_C > Limnohabitans_A. The sequence goes on along the minus strand of JAIXRJ010000046.1, from coordinate 377,951 downwards.
CAAATCGACCGAAGACGCGCAGATCGCCAAAGCCGGAATCGCCGCCATCGGTCTGTGATCTCGCACGAACCCGTGGCTGCTTGGCAGCCGCTGGGATGAAAAAAAAGCCCGCTGAGTCGAGCGGGCTTTTTGGGGGGACGCTGCTGGAACAGATTGGCCTTCGATCAATACAGGTCGAGCACAGCGCCTTTGCTGGCGCTTGAGGCGTTGAACGCAAACTTGGCTTGCACGCCACGGGTGTAACGGGGCTCGGGGGCTGTCCAGCCTTCACGGCGCTTGGCAATTTCGGCCTCGGGCACGTTCAACTCAAGCACCAGCTTGTGCGCGTCAATGGTGATGCTGTCGCCTTCATTCACAAACGCGATGGTGCCGCCGGCAGCCGCTTCGGGGGCGACGTGGCCCACCACCATGCCCCAGGTACCACCGGAGAAACGGCCGTCGGTGATCAGGCCCACGCTTTCACCCAAGCCAGCACCGATCAGCGCGCCCGTGGGGGCCAGCATTTCGGGCATGCCGGGGCCGCCTTTGGGGCCGAGGTAGCGCAAGACCATCACGTCGCCGGCCTTGATCTTGCCTGCCAAGATGGCTTCCAGGGCCGATTGTTCGTCGTCGAACACGCGCGCTGGGCCGGTGATGACCGGGTTTTTCAGGCCAGTGATCTTGGCCACAGCGCCTTCGGGAGACAGGTTGCCCTTGAGGATCGCCAGGTGGCCTTGCTTGTACATGGCGTTGTCGATGGTGTGGATGACGCTTTGCTCGGGTGGCGCATCAGGCACATCCTTGAGCACTTCGGCAATGGTCTGGCCGGTGATGGTGATGCAGTCACCGTGCAGCAAACCGGCGTTGAGCAAAATCTTCATGACTTGCGGAATGCCGCCGGCCACATGCAGGTCCACAGCCAAAGCCTTGCCGCTGGGTTTCAGGTCGCACAACACGGGCGTGCGTTCGCGAATGCGTTCGAAATCGTCAATGCTCCACTCCACGCCTGCGCAATGGGCGATGGCCAAAAAGTGCAGCACCGCATTGGTGGAGCCGCCGGTGGCCATGATCACAGCCACAGCGTTCTCAATGGACTTGCGGGTCACGATGTCGCGCGGCTTGATGCCTTTGCGGATGGCTTCGACCAAAACGCGGGCCGATTCTTTGGCCGATTCGACTTTTTCATCGTGCACGTTGGCCATGGTGGACGAGTAGGGCAAGGAAATGCCCAGCGCCTCGAAAGCCGAGGACATGGTGTTGGCGGTGTACATGCCGCCGCAAGAACCGGTGCCGGGGATGGCGCGCTTTTCGATTTCGAGCAGGTCTTCGTCGCTCAACTTGCCTGCGGCGTTCTCGCCCACGGCTTCAAACACGCTCACGATGTTCAGGTCTTTGTTTTGGTAGCGGCCCGGCAAAATGGTGCCGCCGTACACGTAAATGGCAGGCACATTGGCGCGAAGCATGCCCATCAGGCCGCCGGGCATGTTCTTGTCGCAACCGCCCACCACCAGCACACCGTCCATCCACTGGCCTTGCACGCAGGTTTCCACGCAGTCGGCGATCACCTCGCGTGAAACCAGCGAGTACTTCATGCCTTCGGTGCCCATGGCCATGCCGTCCGAAATGGTGGGGGTGCCAAAGACTTGGGCGTTGCCACCGGCGGCTTCGATGCCCTCAATGGCGGCATCGGCCAATTTTTGCAGACCGCTGTTGCAGGGGGTGATGGTGCTGTGACCGTTGGCCACGCCCACCATGGGTTTGACGAAATCGCTCTGTTCATAGCCCATGGCGTAGTACATCGAACGGTTGGGGGCGCGGGATTTGCCCTCGGTGATGTTGGCACTGCGGCTGTTGATGGGGGTGATCGGGATGATTTTGTCGCTCATGGTGGTGTCTCAGTAAAAGCCCAAAAGATGGTCGAGAGATTCTAACGGGGGGACAGAGACGCCCCCTGGAGGTTTGAACTGCGGCCAGTGCACAATCCGGGGATGATGACTCACCCTCAAATCGATCCCGTTGCCCTGCAGCTGGGCCCTTTGGCCGTCCATTGGTATGGCTTGACCTATTTGGCCGCCTTTGCCCTGTTTTACTGGCTGGGCACCCAACGTCTCAAGCACCAGCCTTTTGCCGGGCTGCCCGCATGGACGCGCCGCGACATTGAAGACATCCTTTTTCTTGGCGTGATGGGAGTGGTGCTGGGCGGACGAATCGGCTACTGCCTGTTTTACAAGCCGGCTTATTACGCGGGACACCCGCTGGAAATCTTGGCCATTTGGCAAGGGGGGATGAGCTTTCACGGCGGTATGCTGGGCGTGATGGTGGCCATGGTCTGGTTTGGGCGCACCCGACAACGCCCGTTTTTGCAGGTCATGGACTTTGTGGCCCCTTGCGTGCCGACTGGGTTGGCCGCAGGCCGGGTGGGTAACTTCATCAACGGTGAACTCTGGGGCCGCGTGGCGGATCCTTCTTTGCCTTGGGCCATGTTGTTCCGTGGCGCAGGCGATGTGACGCGTCACCCGTCGCAAATTTACCAGTTCTTGCTGGAAGGTCTCTTGCTGTTTGTGCTTCTGTGGCTCTATGCCCGCAGGCCCCGACCGCAAGGGCAAGTGGCCTTTGCCTTCCTGTTCGGTTACGGCGTATTCCGCTTTGTGGCGGAGTATTTCCGCGAACCTGATGCGCACTTGGGCCTCTTGAGCTTGGGCATGAGCATGGGACAGTGGCTTTGCGTCCCAATGATCGTGGGCGGTGCTGTGCTCTGGATTTGGTGTGGACGTCGCCGTTTGCCATAAAGTGTCTTCGCCAGCCGCAAATGCGTCTGACAATCCAATGCGACTTTGCCATTAAGCTTTGCCTGTTTCAAATAACCCACCAAAAGGAGACAAAAATGACCTCATTGAATTATCAAATGGATCGCCGAGGCGTTCTGAAATGGGCGGCTTCAGCCGCAGTGGCTGGCGCGGGTTCCGTGCACGCACAAAGCGCATGGCCGAGCAAGCCTGTGAACTTGGTCGTGCCCTTTCCTGCCGGTGGTGGTACGGACGCGTTTGCACGACCCTTGTCAGCCCAGTTCTCCAAATTGACAGGCAAACAGCTCATCATCGACAACCGAGGCGGTGCAGGGGGAACCTTGGGTGCTGGGGTGGCTGCCAAGTCGGCGCCCGATGGCTACAACTATTTCATGGGCGCAGTCCATCACACCATTGCGCCTTACATGTACCCTCGGCTGGACTATGACCTGGAGCGCGATCTGGTGCCCTTGATCCTGGTGGCCAATGTGCCGCAGGTGTTGGTGGTCAATCCCAAGAAGTTCCAGGGCGCCGACTTCAAAGCATTTTTGGACGAAGTCAAAAAGAGTCCCGGACGCTTCAACTATGGCTCGGCGGGCGGGGGCACCTCGCACCATTTGGCGGGCGAACTGTTCAAGCTGCAGACAAAAACCTTCATCACGCACATCCCTTACCGCGGTGCAGGCCCTGCCTTACAGGATTTGATCGCGGGCAATGTGGACATGATGTTTGATGGTTTGGGTTCTTCGGCTGCTCACATCAAAGGGGGCCGCATCAAGGCTTTGATGGTGTCAGGCAGCAAGCGCAACCCCGCCTTTCCGGATGTGCCGTGCTCATTGGAACTGGGCTTGCCCGACTACACCGTTTCCACTTGGTACGGTATTTGGGCGCCCAAAGGCACACCCTCCGACGCACAAACCCGGATGATCGAAGAAGTTCGCCGTGCCTGCCAAGCCGACGATGCCAAAGCGGTGTGGGCCAGCCAAGGCGCTGAATTCCCGAACCTGACCGGTGCCCAATTCGATGCCTTCATCAAGAAGGAGTTGGCCAAGTGGTCGCAAGTGGTCAAGGCCTCGGGCGCCAAACTGGACTGAGCTTCCTGTTCGAAAGCCCGTGACAAGAGATCGGGCTTTCTCTTTATCAGCATGTGAATTGCACACCCATGAGTTCTCAAAATTTGTTCACGGCCCTGCGTGCCGCATTCCCGACTGACCTCCAAGCCACAGCCGTTGAGACTGACGAGGGCCTGCATTACAGCTGGGACGACCTGGACCGCGCCACGGCCATGATGGCCAACTTGCTCAAGTCACTCGATTTGCCCGATGGCAGTCGGGTGGCGGTGCAAGTCGAAAAATCGGTCGAAGCGATGATGTTGTACCTGGCCACACTGCGCGCCGGCTATGTGTTTTTGCCTTTGAACACGGCCTACCAAAGCGCCGAGATCGGGTACTTCATCGGCAATGCCGAGCCTGCCGTGGTGGTCTGCAGTGCTGCCAATTTCGGTTGGGTCAGCAAAATCGCTTTCAAAGCCGGCACCCAGCATGTTTTCACCCTGAACGATGACCGGACGGGCAGTTTGCTCGACCGCGCTGCGAGCCACAGCGATCTGCACCCAGCGGTGCCCCGCCAGGCCGATGACCTGGCGGCCATCCTTTACACCAGTGGCACCACCGGACGCAGCAAGGGTGCCATGCTCACGCACGGCAACATGCTCAGCAACGCGCTCGCGCTGAGGGATTATTGGGGCTGGACAAAGAAAGGCGGACCCGAAGGGCGTGGGGATGTGCTGATCCATGCCTTGCCGATTTTCCATGTGCACGGCTTGTTTGTGGCCATCCATGGCGCCTTGATCAATGGCAGCAAAATGATTTGGCTGTCCAAGTTCGATCCCAAGCGTGCCATCGCACACATGCGCCAGGCCACGGTGTTCATGGGGGTGCCGACCCTGTATGTGCGCATGTTGGCCGAACCCAGCTTGAGCAAGGCGGCGGTGAAAAACATGCGCTTGTTCGTGGCTGGTTCAGCGCCTTTGCTGATCGAGACCTTCGACCAATGGCAGGCGCTGACCGGTCAGACCATCCTGGAGCGCTACGGCATGAGCGAGACCGCCATGCTCACCTCCAACCCCTATGCACCTGACATGCGCTATGGCCAGCAGTCCGAGCGCCGGGGCGGCACGGTGGGCTTTCCCTTGCCGGGTGTTTTGCTGCGCGTGCGTGGTGAGGATGGCCAGGATTTGCCGACGGGTGAAATCGGCGGCATTGAAGTCAAGGGCCCCAACGTGTTCAAGGGCTACTGGCGCATGCCGGACAAGACCGCTGAAGAGTTCACCTCGGATGGGTACTTCAAGACGGGCGATGTGGGCAAGGTGGATCAACGCGGTTATGTGACCATCGTGGGCCGCAGCAAAGACCTGATCATCAGTGGCGGTTACAACGTTTATCCGGCCGAGATCGAGGGCTACATCAACGAGATGCCTGGTGTGGCCGAAAGCGCTGTGGTGGGTGTACCGCATCCGGACTTTGGGGAGGTTGGTGTGGCCGTGGTGATTGCAAAAGCTGGCGTTGCGCTCCATGCCGAGGCCATCATTGCGGCGTTGAAAGCCAAGTTGGCCAATTTCAAGATCCCGAAAAAATGTTTTGTCGTGACCGAACTGCCGCGCAACACCATGAGCAAGGTGCAAAAGAATTTGCTGCGAGATCAATACAGGGAATTGTTTGCTTGAGGAGGCCGAAGCCTGCCATTCAAAGACCGCCGATGGCGGTCTTTTTTGGTCAAAAAATGCTTCACTTTTCGGGTGTGCATTTTTTCATGGCCGCGCTGGAGGTGCTCTGCGGCTTGCTCGGCACTTTTTGGGTTGATGACCTTCAATTTGTTGTCACAGGGCTCTTCCTCCAGAGACGGCCAGACCCGCTTGGGTTTTTCAGAGGCCGGGCGCATTGAAATTCATCAACTGAAGCTCAGACTGAACAAGCACAGCGTCAGTGCGCATTTCAGTGCCTGGTTCATCGCCTGCATCTGATGGACGATTGAGAAAAGAGATGTTTTCAAAATGAAGATCGTTCCTGATGTTGGAGATCATTGCGCGCCTCAGCCTGGAGCGACCACGGATGCTCAAAAGTCTGGAGCGGCTTGACTCGAGGTCAGCGCAAGACCAGCACAGGGATGTGCGAGTGCGTGAGCACTTGTTGCGTTTCGCTGCCCAAGAGCAGCCGCTTGATACCTTTTCGGCCGTGCGAGGCCATCACGATCAGGTCGGCCTTGTATTTTTTGGCTGTGGCAATGATGGCGTCTGAGACCACGTCGGATTTGACGGTGACGGTTTTGGTGACCACGCCTTTGGCATGGGCGGTTTTTTGCACCGTGTCCAGGGCGGCCTTGGCCGCTTCGGTCCATTGCCCCTCGACACGGGCAATTTCTGGGACCGACAAAGGAATGCTCCCTTCAAAGTAGGCTTGTGGATAACGAGGGACCACTTTGAGAGCAACCATTTCGGCACCGCAGGAAGCCGCCAAGGCTGTCGCGTGGGTCACGGCTTTTTTCGAGAGGGTGGAGCCATCGGTGGCCACAAGGACAATTTTGTACATAAGGTGCTCCTGAGTGTCGTTGAAAACTTCAGCTTAATTCTTGAGGCCGCCCCTCTTTTTGATGTGCGTCAAGCTTTGTGTCTGGCCCTTGTCTTATCGTTCAGACATGACCCAAGCCCGTGTTTTGCCGTCCCCGTCTGTCGCCATGGCACATCGGGATGTCGTGGACGGAGAGCAGCGTCTGAAGTTGCTGGACGATCCGCAGGAGTGGGCCGCATTCAGCCTTGTGGAAAAGGGTCTGTCGGGTTGTTGGAGTTCCAGTGTGGTGTTCGAGGGCATGCATTGCAACGCCTGTGCCATCACTTTGGAGGATGCCCTGCGTTCCGTTCCGGGCGTCCATTCTGTGCAAATCAGTGCTGCCAGCCACCGCGGGCGCATTGTGTGGTCGCCGGATGTGACCCGGCCATCCGAGTGGATGAATTCTGTGGAGCGCTTTGGCTACAAGGCCATTCCCGCCAATGACGCGCACGCCCATGAAAGACGCCGCCAAGAAGGTCGGCGCATGGGCTGGCGCTTGGCCGTGGCCGCGCTGTGCATGATGCAAGTGATGATGTACGCCACGCCGGTCTATCTGACGGAGCCGGGCGGCATCTCAGACGAGATGGTGCATCTGTTGCGCTGGGCCTCATGGGTCTTGTCATTGCCGGTGGTCTTCTTCTCGTGCACTCCTTTTTTGCGCAGCGCTTGGCGCGATTTGAGCCAGCGGCAATTGAGCATGGATTTGCCCGTGGCTTTGGGCATGACGGTCACTTTTGTGGTCAGCAGCATCGGTACCTTTGAGCCCACCGGGTCTTTGGGTGCCGAGGTTTATTTCGACTCGCTGACCATGTTTGTTTTCTTTTTGCTGATGGGCCGTTGGCTGGAGTTGCGCATGCGTGACCGCACGGCAGGTGCTCTGGAGGCCGTGCTCAACCGTCTGCCCGACAACGTGCGTAAGCGCATGCCGGATGGGCAATGGGAGGCGATCTCGATTCGCCGTCTGGCTGTCGGCGATGTGATCGAGGTCTTGCCCGGTGAAGCATTGGCGGGTGATGGCTTGGTGCTTGCAGGGCAAACACAGGTCGATGAAGCCTTGCTCACGGGGGAGTCGATCCCCCTTTCGCGGCAAGCGGGCGATCGTGTGATTGCAGGCAGTCACAACCTGAGTGGCAGGATCGAGGTACAGATCGAACAAGTGGGGGCCTCGACCCGCTATGCCCAGATCGTGTCTTTGATGGAAACGGCTTCCTTTTCCAAGCCTGCGATGGCCTTGCTGGTGGACCGATGGGCCAAGACCTTTTTGGTCGCCGTCTTGCTGGCCTCTTTGCTTTCGGCCATTTACTGGTGGCCGTCCGATCCTGCACACGCCGTGATGGTGGCTGTGGCTGTCTTGATCGTGACCTGTCCCTGCGCTTTGTCTTTGGCCACGCCTGCAGCCATGTTGGCTTGTGCTGGGGCATTGGCGCGCAGTGGGGTGTTGGTGCGCCGTCTCGAGGCTTTGCAAAATCTGTCGTCGATCGACACCGTGGTGTTTGACAAAACAGGCACGTTGACCCTCGATGCGTTCGAAGTCGTGCGCATTCACACCCGCGAAGGCGTGACACCCGAACAAGCGTTGCAGTGGGCCGCCACTTTGGCACGCCACTCCTTGCACCCGGTTTCTCGGACCCTTTGGTCACAAGCGCGCCGATGCGCATTGGCAATAGGCTGTTTGTCGGCCCTGGAGTCTGCAACTGCCCAATTTGTGACAGAGCAGGCGGGGCAGGGCGTATCCGGGGTGTTATCTCTAGGGGGGCAAGCCATGAAAGTGCGTTTGGGCTCAAGTGCTTATTGCAGGGCACCCGTTTATGCAGGCGCACATTTGCAGGTGAGTTTGGCCGATGATGCCGGTTGGATCGCTACGTTTGAGCTGGCGGAGGAAGTTCGGCCAGAGGCGAGAGCGGTGGTCGCACAGCTCAAGCAACTGGGTTTGCAGCTCAAGGTGCTCTCGGGTGATGCGCAAAGCGCCGTCACCCAAGTGGCTTCTTGGGTGGGTATTGACGATGCCCGGGGTGCCTGCAGCCCCATGGATAAATTGGATGCGGTCCAAGCGTGGCAGGCCCAAGGCCATCGCGTGGCCATGGTGGGCGATGGCTTGAACGACGGGCCGGTGTTGGCGGGCGCGGACGTGTCTTTCGCACTGGGGCAGGCCTTGCCATTGGCGCAATCCAAGGCCGATTTCGTCTTGATGGGGGGGCCATTGTCCTTGTTGGTACCGACCCTTTTGCGCAGTCGCCAAACATTGCGCATCGTCAAACAGAACCTGGTGTGGGCAGCTCTGTACAACGCCGCTTGTATCCCTTTGGCTGCGTTGGGCTATTTGCCTGCTTGGGCAGCGGGTTTGGGAATGGCCTTGAGCTCTTTGCTGGTCGTGCTCAATGCCCTTCGCTTGTCCAAAGCATTGGTGGTAACAAGCCCTTGAGCAGAAAAGATCTCGCATGGACATCCTTTACCTGTTGATTCCTTTGTCCGTTACTTTGGTGTTTTTCATCTTGGCGGGTTTGTGGTGGGCGATTCACCGCGGCCAATTTGAAGACATGGAGGCCGAAGGTGAACGCATTTTGCGCAAGGATTGATTTTGATCAAGGGCTCAAGGGATGCACCGCAGCAAACTTGCATGGGACTTTTTAAAAGAGACACAAATGAAATTTTCCAACACGCAGGCGACGACATACAACGACAAGGTGGTCCGGCAGTTCACCCTCATGACGGTGGTCTGGGGTGTAGTCGGCATGCTGGTGGGCGTGGTCATCGCGGCTCAGCTGGCCTGGCCCGAGCTCAACTTTGGCATTTCTTGGCTCAGCTACGGCCGCTTACGCCCATTGCACACCAACGCGGTGATTTTTGCGTTTGGTGGCTGCGGCTTGTTCGCAGCGGCTTATTACGTGGTGCAGCGCACCTGCAATGTGCGCTTGTTCAACGACCGGTTGGCTGCTTTCACTTTTTGGGGCTGGCAACTGGTCATCGTTTCGGCCGCTGTCTCATTGCCGCTGGGTTTTACCCAAGGCAAAGAATATGCCGAGCTGGAATGGCCGATTGACATCCTGATCACCCTGGTTTGGGTGTCGTTCGCCATTGTTTTCTTTGGCACCATAGGCACGCGAAAAGTGCGTCACATTTATGTGGCCAACTGGTTTTTTGGTGCCTTCATCATTGCCGTGGCCTTGCTTCACTTGGTCAACGGGGCCGCACTGCCGGTGGGCATGATGAAGTCGTATTCGGCCTATGCCGGTGTGCAGGACGCCATGGTGCAGTGGTGGTACGGCCACAACGCCGTGGGCTTCTTTTTGACGGCAGGCTTTTTGGGCATGATGTATTACTTCGTTCCCAAGCAAGCCGAGCGCCCTGTGTACTCGTATCGCCTGTCGATCGTGCACTTCTGGGCCTTGATCTTCACCTACATGTGGGCGGGTCCGCACCACCTTCACTACACCGCCTTGCCTGATTGGACCCAATCTCTGGGCATGGTGTTCTCACTCATTTTGTTGGCTCCCAGTTGGGGCGGCATGATCAACGGCATCATGACTTTATCGGGGGCCTGGCACAAACTGCGCGACGACCCGATCCTTCGCTTTTTGATCGTATCCCTGTCTTTTTATGGCATGTCGACCTTCGAAGGCCCGATGATGTCCATCAAAACCGTCAATGCCTTGAGCCATTACACCGACTGGACCGTGGGCCATGTGCACTCAGGGGCCTTGGGCTGGGTGGGTCTCGTGACCATGGGCTCCATGTATTACCTGATCCCCCGTCTGTTTGGCCAAAAACAGATGTACAGCCTCAAAGCCATTGAAGTTCACTTCTGGGTCGCCACCATTGGCATCGTGATCTACATCGCCGCCATGTGGATTGCAGGTGTGATGCAGGGCCTGATGTGGCGAGCCATCAACGCGGACGGCACCTTGACCTACACCTTCGTCGAGTCGGTCAAAGCCACTTACCCGTTTTATGTGTTGCGTTTGTTGGGCGGATTGCTGTACTTCGGCGGCATGCTCATCATGCTCTGGAACACCCTCAAGACCGTGGCCCAAGGCCGTTCGGTTGAAGTCCGTATCCCCGGCCTCGCGGCTTACGCCTGAAAAGGAATGCAACATGGCTGAAACTCCAAAAACAGGCGGTTTTTCGCACGAAAAGGTCGAGACCAACAACTTCCTGATGATCGTGCTGATTTTGCTGGTGCTGCTGGTCGGCGGTATGGTCGAGATCGTGCCCTTGTTCTTCCAGAAGTCCACCACAGAGCCTGTGCCAGGTCTCAAGCCCTACACCGCCTTGCAAGTGGTGGGGCGCGACATCTACGTTCGCGAAGGTTGTTACAACTGTCACTCTCAAATGATCCGCCCCTTGCGCGCCGAGACCCTGCGATACGGCCCTTATTCTCTGGCTGGGGAGTTCATCTATGATCGTCCTTTTCAGTGGGGCAGCAAACGCACCGGTCCTGATTTGGCCCGCGTGGGTGGCCGCTACAGCGACGAATGGCACCGCATTCACTTGACCAACCCGCGCGATCTGGTGCCTGAGTCCAACATGCCCGCCTACCCATGGCTGGCGAAAAGCCAGGCCGATGCCAGCACCATCACCGCGCACATGTCCGGCCTGCGCACTTTGGGGGCTCCTTACAGCGAAGCCGAGATTGCCAAAGCCGCTGCCGATGTGAAGGACAAAACCGAGTTGGACGCGGTGATCGCCTACCTGCAAGTCTTGGGCATCCACCGCAAACAATGAACAGCCATGGACATCAATACATTGCGATCCATCGTGACCTTGCTCGCTTTTGCCGCCTTTGTGGGCATCGTGGTGTGGGCTTGGTCGCGCCGTAACCAGGCCAGTTTCGACGAAGCGGCACAACTGCCGTTTCGCCAGGACGACTGAGCGGTCTTTGAGTTCAGAAAAAACAAAGGAATCCCCATGAGTGACTTTGTCAGCAACTTTTGGCACCTGTATGTGGCCGGTATCACCTTGGTCAGCATCGTGGCCTGTTTGCTTTTGCTGTGGTTCAGTGGCAAGGCCAAGGCCATGACAGCCCAAGACAACACCACTGGGCACGTCTGGGACGGTGACCTGCGCGAGATGAACAATCCACTGCCGCGGTGGTGGGTGGGCTTGTTCGTGATCACCATTGTCTTTTCCTTGTTTTACCTGGCTCTGTACCCGGGTGCAGGCCGTTTGGCCGGCCAATTGGGCTGGTCTTCGGCGAGTCAATATGATGCGGAAGTGGCCAAAGGCAAGGCGGAAGTGGCCCCCTTGTTCGCCAAGTTCTTGGGCATGCCCGCCGAAGACTTGTCCAAAGACCCGCAGGCTTTGGCCATCGGCGAGAGCTTGTTCATGAACAACTGCGCCCAGTGCCACGGCTCTGACGCACGCGGCAGCAAAGGCTTTCCCAATTTGACCGATGCAGATTGGCTCTACGGAGGCACAACCGACGCCATCAAAACCAGCTTGTTACAAGGCCGCGCGGGCAATATGCCCCCCATGGCCGCTTCGGTAGGCACGCCTGAAGATGTGCGCAACTTGGCGCACTATGTGCTCAGCATGTCGGGCAGTCCGCATGACTCTTTGCGCGCACAACTCGGCAAGTCTAAATATGGCGCTTGCGCGGCTTGCCACGGCATGGACGGCAAGGGTAACTTCGCTTTGGGTGCGCCCAATTTGACCGACGCCATTTGGTTACACGGCTGGGGTGAGAACGCCATCGTGAGCATCATCACCCAGGGCAAGGTCAACCAGATGCCGGCGCAGGCCGACAAGTTGACCGAAGGTCAAATCCATGTCCTGGCTTCGTATGTCTGGGGTTTGTCCAACAAGCCCATCTCCAGCGTTGCAGTCAGCCCTGCCAAGTGATGTCATTCTCCAAGGGACGGCTTGGTCCCGTTGTTGGATTTGAACCAGAGTTCCTATTTTGTCCACCCGCAAAGACCGCTCGCCTCCCAGTGTGATCCCGATCACCCCCGTGCCCGTGGAGGACGGGGTGGAGATGGTGTCCTTGTACCAAAGGCAGCCCAAAATCTACCCCCGCAGTGTGCAGGGCAATTTTGCCCAAGGGCGCTGGCTCATGGTGGCCCTCACCCAAGGGGTCTTTTATGGCTTGCCTTGGCTGGAGTGGGGGCAGCGTCAAGCGGTTTTGTTTGATTTGGGTGCCCGGCGTTTTTACATCTTTGGCTTGGTGCTTTATCCGCAAGACTTCATTTACCTCACAGCCTTGCTGGTCATCTCTGCTCTGACACTGTTTTTGTTCACGGCCGTGGCCGGACGCTTGTGGTGTGGCTTCGCCTGCCCGCAAACCGTTTACACCGAAATTTTCACCTGGATCGAACACCACTTTGAGGGCGACCGGTCGGCTCGAATGCGCCTGGATGCCGCGCCCTTGAGCTTCAACAAAGTCTGGCGCAAAACGGGCAAGCAATTGACCTGGGCCGTCCTATCGCTCTGGACGGGTTTGAGCTTTGTGGGTTACTTCACGCCTATCCGCGAGTTGACGGCGTCCATCTTGTCACTGGGTTTTGGCCCTTGGGAAGTTTTCTGGATCCTGTTTTACAGCTTCGCCACGTATGGCAATGCGGGCTTCATGCGCGAACAGGTGTGTAAATACATGTGTCCCTATGCGCGCTTTCAAAGCGCCATGTTCGACAGGGACACTTTGATCGTCACTTACAACGAAGCGCGTGGTGAGCCGCGCGGTGCCCGTTCCAAAAAAGCAGACCCGCAAGCGTTGGGTCTGGGCGCATGCGTGGACTGCACTTTGTGTGTTCAGGTCTGTCCCACGGGCATCGACATCCGTCAGGGCCTGCAATACGAGTGCATTGGTTGCGGGGCTTGCGCCGATGTCTGCGACAGCGTGATGGATAAGGTCGGCTATGCGCGTGGTCTGGTCAAGTTCTCGACGCAAAACGCGTTGGACCATGGCTGGAGTGGTGCCCAAATGGTGCGACGTATTTTTCGGCCCCGTGTGCTGATTTACAGCGCTGTGCTGTTGGCCATCATCCTGGGCGTTGGCGTGTCCTTGTGGTTGCGTCTGCCCTTCAAGGTGGACATCGTCCGTGACCGCACCATGCTGGCCCGCTCCGTGGGCGGTGGCCAGATTGAAAACGTGTACCGATTGCAGATCATGAACGCTGCCGAACAGGCGCTGACGTTTCGTTTGGAGGTTGCCGGTTTGCCGGGATTGGTTTTGACGAGTGAGCCAGAAGTTCAGGTCAATGCCACCGAATCACGCTGGATTTCGGTGCAATTGCAGGTCCCCCAGGATGCGGCCCTTTCTGGTGCACATCCCATTCAGTTCCACGTGCATGCGCGGCAATCCACAGGTCCTTCAATAGGCCCCTCCATGGGGCATCTGAGTGAAAAAACCGTGTTCTTGATCCCCCGTTGAGCAGCCCGTCATTGCAGAAAGACACCCATGAGCAACACTCTGAAATCGAAACAAGCGGGACAGCCATGGTGGCGTTTTGGCATGGCTTGGATGGTGGTGGCAGGGCCCGCGGTGGTGGTGGTGGCCAGTTTGACCACCTTTTACCTCGCCGTGAGCAATCCCGATCCAGTGATCACTGACCCCCCCCGAACCGCCCTGCGAGAACGCCAAGGCATCTCGCATGCGCCCGCAATGCAAGGGCGCAACCATTCCGCCACAGCCCAATTGCCCAGTGCCAAGGATGATTTGGGCCAAGCTGAGAACGTCAACGGGCCAGCGGCCATGCCTGCCAAACCTTGATTTTTCAGGACCAACCCATGCGCGCTAAACCTTGGATGTTGATCATCTGGCCTGCTTTTTTGGTCGCAGGCTTGTTGGAAGCGGTGGTTTTTGCTTTTGTCGATCCGCAAGATCTGCACTGGTTCAGTCGAGATTTGGACTTGTCCGGGCAGGCGATTTACACCTTGGCCTTTTTTGCTTTTTGGGGCTTAGCCATGCTGTCCAGTGGGCTCACCACCTTACTGGCCAAATCATCTGCCGAAGTCATGGACTGATGGTGCAAGGCGGGTACCACAGCGGCCATCCCTGGCTCAATGGCATTCGGCCGCGTTGTTCACCAATCGTTGCAAATCTTCGGCGCTCAAAATCCGCACATGACGTTGCTTGACTTCGACAATGCCTTCTTCCACAAATTTGGAGAAGGTTCGACTCACAGTTTCCAGTTGCAGTCCCAAATAGCTGCCAATCTCCTCACGCGTCATGCGCAAGACCAGCTCCGACTGCGAGAAGCCTCGTGCGTGCAAGCGCTGTACCAAGTTGAGCAAAAAGGCGGCCAAACGTTCCTCTGCGCGCATGCTTCCCAACATCAACATGACCCCATGTTCGCGCACGATTTCTCGGCTCATGATTTTGTGAACATGGTGTTGCAAAGCCGTCACTTCACGGGAAATTTCTTCAATCCGGTCAAATGGCATGACACAAATTTCAGCATCTTCCAGCGCCACTGCATCACAGGTGTGATGGTCGTTGACGATGCCATCGAGCCCAATGATTTCGCCCGCCATCTGAAAACCGGTCACTTGGTCGCGTCCGTCTTCGGTAGCCAAACAAGTTTTGAAAAATCCGGTTCGGATCGCGTACAGGGAGGTGAATTTTTCACCGTTGGTGAACAAGGTGTCCCCGCGTTTGACTTTGCGGCGTACCGCCACCAACTCATCAATCCGTTGGAGTTCCTGGGCGTTCAAACCCAAGGGCATGCACAGCTCGCGCAGGTTGCAATTGGAGCAGGCGACTTTGATGGCTTGTGGGTTCATGGTGTTGTCTCGTGGATAACAAATGCTTCTTGCCTTGGATCAAGGTTTAAGCTTAATGCGATATCACCAGCGCCATGTTGCGCGTACTTGTTAATTGTCAAGAAATGTAGTTATTGCGTAGAAATGCGGACAAATCCGCAGAAGAATTGACACAGGTCATAAACGGCTCACGTACCAATCGGCAAAGTCAAGTCCAGTTACATGCGCACGATCAGATCGAGTTAAAACCATTTGCATTGGGTTCAGTCCCAGGGCCTGCACCAGCGTGCACAAGGAAAGCACATGCAAAGTTCTTTGGCCATCACGGCTTTGATGATGGGGGTTCTGGGGGGCCCTCATTGCCTTGCCATGTGCGGTGCAGCCTGTGCAGGGCTGGGGAAAGTGGCCGGGGAGCACCGGCTGCGTGTACTTTGGACTTTTCAGATCGGTCGGATGGTGGGGTATTCATCGTTGGGAGCAGTCGCCGCTTACAGTGTGCAAGGCCTCGGCTGGCTCACCACACAGTCTGCAGCTTTGCGACCACTGTGGACTTTGTTTCACCTGTCAGCCATCGTTTTGGGCTTGGTGTTGGTGCTGCAAGCGCGTCAGCCGATTTGGCTTGATGCAGGGGCCCGCCGTCTTTGGGCGTGGGTTCGTCCTTTTCATCAACGCTCCGGCTCAGTCGCCCCCTTGTTGCTGGGCCTTTTGTGGGCATTGATGCCTTGCGGCTTGCTCTACTCCGCCTTGATGGTCGCGGCTTTGACGGGTGATCCTTCGAAGGGTGCCACCAGCATGGGATTCTTTGCTGCGGGATCGAGTTTGAGCTTGTGGACCGGCCCATGGCTGTTCTTGCGCTTGCAGTCGCTGGGCGATGGCGCTTGGGGTGTGCGGTTGGCGGGCATGGCCTTGGTGAGCTTGTCGTCTTGGGTGTTGTGGATGGGCTTGGTGCATGACCAAGCGCCTTGGTGCGTGACACCCTGAAGACACATCGCGCCGTCTAAAGACCAGGTAAGCCACAGGGGCCCTGACAACGGCCACCTCATTTTTGCGAGGTGTTCATGCGATGCTTCAATATCTCGTCGGCCGCACTCCTGGTGGCTTTGTCCATTGCAGCGGTCCAGGCCCAAAATTCAGGGGTGCAAGATTTCTCTGCGCTGCGCTCCAAAATTGTGCATTTGAATGCATCGGCTTCCACGCAGGTCACCCGGGATTGGCTGGTCATGAACTTGGCGGTGCAAAAAAAAGAGCCCGATGCCTCCGCTTTGTAAAAGCAGTTCACAACGCAACTGGCCGCGCGCCAGTGCTCCGGCCTCCAGCTTTGGCTCTTATGACTTGCGCGCAGTTCGTGTCACGACTCCGCAGACTGCAGGTCAGCCGCTAAAGGTGCGCATGGCCGCGGACTTGGCGGAATGCAGCACCAGCACCAACATCCATCCGTGCGCAGGCCGGTCAGGCCCGCGTGGTGGTCACCGTGTCGGTCTGTATCCGGCTCATCTGAGCAGATGCCTGAGCACCATCAGGCGCTCAGTCCCTTGTAAAGCATGTAGGCGGCCAGCAGATACAGCATGCTGGCGAACACGCGTTTGAGCCGTTTGACGGGCAACTTGTGAGCGGTGGCCACGCCCACGGGAGCCATGGCCATGCTGCACACCGCAATCACGCCCAATGCGGGCAGCCACAGGAAACCCAGCGAGTATTCGGGCAAGTTCGGCACGCTTTGTCCGCTGAGGACATAACCGACCACGTTGGCCAAGGCAATCGGAAAGCCCAATGCTGCGCTGGTGGCCACAGCGTTGTGAATGGCCACATTGCACCAAGTCATGAAGGGCACGCTGATGAAGCCACCGCCTGCTCCGACCAAACCCGAGAGCAAACCGATGAAGCTGCCCACACCCAATAGACCGGCGAGGCCGGGGACTTGACGCGTTGGGGTGGGCTTCTTGTCCAGAAACATTTGCGTGGCAGAAAAGCCAACGAAAGCAGCAAAAAACAAAGCCAGCGAAGTGCCTTTGACAAAAGCAAAAATGCCCAAGCTACCGATCAGGCTGCCGATCACTATGCCCGGTGCCAGTCCTATGACCAAGTCCCAGCGCACAGCTTTCTTTTTGTGCTGTGCACGCACACTCGAGATCGAGGTGAAGATGATGCTGGCCATTGAGGTGGCGATGGCCATTTTCACGGCCAGATCAGGGCTCACGCCGCGTTGTCCCAGCAAGAAGGTGATGAAGGGCACCATGACCAAGCCGCCGCCAATGCCGAGCAGGCCGGCCAGAAAGCCCGAGCAAAGGCCCAGAACGGCCAGTTCGGCCAGCAGCATTGGTTCAAGGGGCATGGTGCAATTCGGAGGGAGTGAAGAAGGTGTCTGCAAGTGCCACCGGACCCTCATCCTGAACCGGGGTTCAGGTGGGCGAGGGCAGACTGGCGTTGGGTTCATCTGACGCGAGATGATCACGCTCACCAGCCAATGTACCAAGCCCGGGCTCTATGAGCATTGGTTCAAGGAAATATAAGGCCCAGCGTGCACCGCAGACCAGCGGATTGTAGGCCCATGCAGGGCTTTTTGAGGAACTCAGATCAATTGACCGTCGGATTCAATCGCTTTGTCCAAGCGGCGCAGCAATTGGCTCAGTCTCTCTTGGCTTTGAGCCAACGAGTTGCCTGGGCTTTTGGTGGCTTCGAGGTTGACAGGTTGTGGGTCTTGGCTCAGGTCGAAAGCCAGATTGAGTGCGGCCAGCACGGCGATCCGGTCACGGGCTTTGATCTTGCCGGCATCACGGATTTTGCACATGGCCGCATCCACTTTATAAACCGCCGCTTGCAGCTTGACCTCACCGCCCTCAGGGCAGCCCAAAATGTAGCTTTGTCCCATGATCTGGACATCGATTTGTTTGGCGCTCATGGTGAAGCCTCTGGTGCATCGGAAGCAGCGGCTTGCGGCAAGCGCTCGATCAGGGCATCCACCCGTGCCCGGGCTGCGGACAGGCGAGACTTGAGTTGGTCGCGTTCTGCCGTCAGGGCTTGGACTTGTCGGGTCAGCAAAACGTGTGTGCGTTGCAACTCTTCATGACGAAGCAACAAGTGATCTACACGCTCGGCAATCTGATCGATGATGTCGTGTTCGGCCATGGCAATCAAGTTGTCAAAATTGACGTCATTGTAGGCCTTGGCCGTCCTGGTAGGCTGTCTGACAGCGCAGTGCTTAAAATAGCCCCATGTTGGTGCTCGCGAAGCCTGTTCAAGGCCCGCAGTTCAACGGGAAGCAGGAGGGAGAAGCCATCTCGGCCCACCTAACCTGCGCTGCCCCCGCAACGGTAAACAGACGGTTTTGGCTTCACGCCCACAACCAGCTTTCATCTCAAACCACTGGCCGCCCTGAAACAGGCGGCTGGGAAGGTGGTGAAGGTCGCTCTGTCAGCCCGGATACCGGCCAACAAGGTGACCTGTCGCAAGACCGGTCGTGAAGCCCATGCACTGTCGGGGATGGCGGTGAGGGCGTTTTGACTTGTTAGTTTCAAATGACATCTTCTGTGTTCTGTGCACCTTTGCTGCGCAATTTGTTTGTGTGGGGGGCATGTGCGTTTGCGCCTGTCGGTTTGCTCGCTAAACCCCAAGAAATTGGTCAACTCCCCGATGCCGTGATTTCGGCCTCGCGTGTTCCTCAGGATCCCATCTTGATGCCACAAGGTGTTTGGGTGATTACTTCCGAAGAGATCCGTTCCAGCGGCGCGAGAACGGCCAATGAGGCCATTCGTTGGTTGGGGGGCATTTCAGGGCGTGTCGACTCCTCCGGTGGGCGAGATCAAACATTGGACATTCGCGGATTTGGTGAGGCGTCTGCCAACAACACCGTTTTGTTGGTGGATGGCGTTCGACAAAACGAAGGGGACCAAGGCGGGACCAGTTTGTCTTGGATTCCACTGGAGAGCATTGAAAAAATCGAAATCGTCAGGGGCAGTGGGGCGGTGATGCATGGCGAGGGAGCTACGGCCGGCGTCATCAACATTATTACCAACAAAGGACTGACCGAGCCCGGTGGCACAGTGGGCGTGAGTATGGGATCCAATGCCACGCGCGAGATAAAGGCATCATTGGGCACGCGCGTGGAATCGTGGCGTTTCCTGGTTTCTGGTGCCAATCACGAAACCAACAACCACAGGGATAATTTCCACAACCGTCAGACGAATGGTTTGCTCAGAGCTACATGGACAGAAGGTGTCAATTTGTTGTCTTTCCGTTGGGGTGGTGAATCCGGTCAAGGCGGATTGCCTGGCGGGATCACGGTTCAGGACTTTGTGACCAACCCCAGAAAGACGTACAAACCACGTGATAACGGAAGCAACGATTCCAGTCACCTCGGAGTCAATGGCGAGTTTGGAATCGGCGATTGGCGTACCGCCTTCGACTTGACACACAAAAATGTGAAGATTGACTCCAACTACGTCGTCGATGATTTCTACAGCCAAAACAAGACGCGTTCAACGCGCGCAGGCGTTCGTACTTGGCGTAACTTTTCTGATCAGGGATTGACGCATAAATTTCTGGTGGGCATGGACGCAGAGCGCTGGCGTCAGGATCGCAACACCAACTACGGCAACACTGCGGTTGATCAATCTTCGGATGCAGTATTCGGTCGTTACGAACTGTTGTCACAACAACAAGGTACCAGTGGGTATGTTGGGATCAGAAGAACGCAGTCGAAGCGGGAAGCACAGGGTGATTACTCTGGTCAATTGGATGTCAACAACCAAAGTTGGGATATTGGTTTTGCAAAAAGCGTTGCAGACGGTGCTGAGGTGTTTGCCCGACTTGGAACGAGCTTTCGTTTGGCTAATGCCGATGAGTTCAGTTGCTACACCTACTATTGCCCAGGCAACACACTGAATCTTCTGAAGCCCCAGCAATCGCGTGACCATGAAGTGGGATACAAGCAGCGCAATCTTTGGGGCCAATGGTCCGTGCGTGCTTACCGCTATGCCTTGATGAATGAAATTGGCATGGGTGCAGATCAGTTCTCCAACGTCAACTATGAACCAACTCGCCGCCAAGGTCTTGAGTTGGATGGCAGAGCACACATCAGATCGAGGCTTGATGCTGCCGTTCAGTACGCTTATCGCGAATCTGCCTTCACTGAAGGCAGTTATGCCGGCAAACAAGTACCGTTAGCACCCAAAAATGTTTTCACCGCGCGACTGTCTTATCTGATGAGTGATACGCAAAATGTGTCGCTGATGACGCAATGGGTTTCACGCCAGAAAATTGCAGGTGATTTTGGCAATACTTGCCGGGACGATATTGCCAGCTACGCCTTGGTGAATGCGCGATACAGCCAAAGAATTGACAGCTGGACTTTGTCGGCGGGGGTGAACAATCTGTTTGACAAGCGTTATTACAACCTGCGTACGCGTTGTGATCCGACCAAGAGGTCGATTTACCCTGAGGTGGGTCGTACCTTATTGGTCACGCTTCAAACGCGCTTCTGATGACCCCCGCTGCACTTGCTCCCCAACGCATCGTTTGCCTCACCGAGGAAACGACCGAGTGGCTTTACCTCTTGGGACAAGAGCACCGCATCGTGGGCATCTCGGGCTACACGGTGCGCCCGCGCCGGGCCCGCGAGGAAAAACCCAAAGTCAGTGCTTTTTTGAGCGCCAAAATTGACAAGATCCTGGCGCTCAAGCCCGATTGTGTTTTCGGATTTTCTGATCTGCAGGCTGACATTGCGTCTTTGCTCATCAAGGCCGGTGTACAGGTCACCATCTTCAACCAACGTTCTGTGGATGAGATTTTTTCGATGCTCTTCCAAGTCGCGTCCATGGTGGGCGAAGCCGAGCAAGGCCTGGCCCGGTTGTCCCGCATGCGCGCTGAACTGGATGCCATTGCCCAAAAGGCGGCGGGTTTC
Source organism: Comamonadaceae bacterium (assembly GCA_027485235.1). Lineage (GTDB taxonomy): Bacteria > Pseudomonadota > Gammaproteobacteria > Burkholderiales > Burkholderiaceae_C > Limnohabitans_A. The sequence goes on along the minus strand of JAIXRJ010000046.1, from coordinate 356,985 downwards.
AAGCGCCGGCCCCGTGTGTATTTTGAGGAATGGGACGAACCGCACATGAGCACCATTCGCTGGGTGTCTGAATTGATGGCCATGGCAGGTGGGGACGATGTCTTTCCTGAGCTGGCGGTGCAATCCATGGGGCGCGACCGCATCATCGCCAGCGGCCAAGCCATCGTTGATCGTGCGCCTGACATCGTCATTGGCTCTTTGTGCGGTAAGAAGTTTCGGCCCGAAAAAGTAGCGGCCCGTGCAGGCTGGCACGACGTGCCTGCGGTGCGCAACGGTCAGATTTTTGAGATCAAGTCGGCCGATATCTTGCAACCGGGTCCGGCAGCACTCACCGATGGGGTGAGGCAATTGCACAGGATCATGTGCCAATGGGAGGCGCAATATGCGTGACGTTCTTCCTTGCCTGGCGCTGGTCTTGTGTGGGCTGGTCCTGCAAGCGCAGGCCGTCACCGTGCAAGGTGACGGCCCCCAAAAAATGGAGATTGCCCAAGCGCCGCAACGCATCGTCAGCTTGCTGCCATCGCTCACTGAAACCGTCTGCGCCTTGGGCGCCTGCCAACGCTTGGTGGGTCTGGACCGTTATTCCAATTGGCCTGATTCACTCAAAGCCTTGCCCCGTTTGGGTGGTGGTCTGGACCCCAACATCGAAAGCATTGTGGCGCTCAAGCCCGATTTGGTACTTTCAGCAGGCTCCACCCGAGGCGTTGAACGCCTGGAATCGCTGGGCTTGAAAGTCTTGCGCCTGGAGCCCCGCAGCCATGCCGATGTGCAGCGGGTGTTGCGCACGGTGGCGCAGGCTTTGTTCATTCCAGAGGCTGACAGCGAGCGCGTTTGGCGTGACATCCAGTCCGGTGTGCAAGCGGCGGCTCAGTCGCTCAGTCCCATGGCTCGGCAGCAAACCGTGTATGTTGAGGTCAGCCCCACACCTTTCGGGGCCAGTGCATCGTCCTTCATTGGCGAAACACTCACGGGCATGGGGGTGGGCAACATCTTGCCCGCAACGATGGGCCCGTTCCCGCAGGTCAACCCTGAATTTGTGGTGCGTGCGCAACCCGATGTGATCATGGCGGGCGACAGCAGCCGCGTCAGCATGGTGCAGCGCCCCGGTTGGTCGGCTCTGCGAGCCATCAAAGCACAACGCATTTGCGTGTTCAAGCAAGCAGAGTCCGACATGCTGGTGCGCGCCGGCCCGCGCATGGCCGAGGGTGCTCGCCTCATGGCCGAATGCCTGAACCGCGCTGCAAGCACAAGCCCTGGGATGGGACGATGAGCCCTTCAACACACGCGCTGCGCTGGACCTTGATTTTGACTGTGCTGGGCGCTGCCACGGTGTTGCTGGGCACGTCGGCAGGCAGCCAGGGCTGGCAGGCTTGGTGGTCTGCGCAGGCCGATGCAGCATCGCAGCAAATTGTTTTTGACATCCGCTTGCCGCGCAGCCTGGGTGCATGGTTAGGCGGTGGCTTGCTGGGCCTGGCCGGTGCCGTGGCGCAGGGGTTGTTTCGCAACCCGCTGGCCGATCCGTATTTGTTGGGCAGTGCCTCAGGCGCGTCGCTGGGCGTGGGCGTTTATTTGAGCTTGTTTGGCGGCAGCGCCTGGGCCATGACCGGGTGGATGGGCTTGGGCCTCACGGGCGCGGCCTTTTTGGGGGCCGTGTTGGCCGTCATCCTGACTTTGCTCTTGGCGCGTGGCGTGCAGCAGACCCTGCGCTTGTTGCTCGCCGGTGTGGTGGTGGGGGTGGTTTTGGGTGCATTCACCTCGATGCTGTCTTTGCTGCAGCCGCAAGTGCTGCAAGCCATGCAGGGCTTCATGCTCGGCTCCACCGCATTTGTCAGCTGGACGGCTTGCATCACCATGGCCCTTGTGCTGGGCTTGTGTGTGGGTCTGGCGTGGACCTTTGCCCGCGTGCTGGATGCCTTGACGCTGGGCGAGTCCACGGCGCAAACATTGGGCGTGCCGCTGCGTTCTGCGCGCCTGGTTTTGGTGGGCGTGATTTCTCTGGCCACGGGGGCTGCCGTGGCGCACATCGGGCTGGTGGCGTTTGTGGGTCTGGCGGCGCCGCACCTGGTGCGTTCTTTGGTGCGCTGCACCCACGCGTGGCACCTGCTCTTGGCTGGGCTCATGGGCGGTGCTTTGTTGGCCGTGGCCGATGTGTTGGCCCGCGTTCTGTTTGCGCCACAAGAGTTGCCGGTGGGCGTGCTCACGGCGGTGCTGGGCGGTGGCTACCTGTTGTGGCGCGTTTACCGGGACACGCACCGCAGTGCAGGAACCGCGCCATGAGCTTCGCCCTGGAAACCCGACAACTGCAGGTGGACCTGGGTGGTCGAAGCGTGCTGAACGGCCTTGACCTTCAGATCGCTGCGGGACGCTGGACTTGCGTGGTCGGCCCCAATGGTGCAGGCAAGTCCACCTTGCTCAGAGCGCTGGCCGGTTTGTTGCCATACAGCGGGCAGGTGTTCTGGAAAGGCCACGCGCTTGAAGACGTGTCTCGTCGTGACCGTGCTTTGCAATTGTCTTGGTTGGGGCAGGGCGAAGCGAGCACGATGGATTTGCGTGTGTGGGATGTGGCCATGTTGGGCCGCTTGCCACACCAAGGCTGGCTGGGCGTGCCCACCGACCAAGACGCCAAGATGGTGGAGGCCGCCCTGAAAGCCACCCAGGCCTGGGATTGGCGTGAACGCACGCTGGGCGAGCTTTCAGGCGGTGAGCGCCAGCGCGTGTTGCTGGCCCGCGCCATGGCGGGCAATGCGCCGGTGATGCTGATGGACGAGCCCTTGGCCAACCTCGACCCGCCGCACCAGGTGGACTGGCTGGAGCAGGTGCATTGCCTGATCGCGCAAGGCACCACGGTGGTGAGTGTGTTGCATGAGATTGGCATGGCCTTGCACGCCGATGAAGTCATTGTCATGGACCAAGGCCGCGTGCTTCACCACGGTGCTTGCAGCGATCTGGCCACCCACGCGGCCATCGAAGCGGTGTTCAAGTACCGCATCCGCATCCATGTGCTGGAAGGCCAAAGGGTCGTTTCCCCCCGTTTGGCAGTGTCATGAGGGGCCGCTAGAATTCGGTCCATGGAACTCAAAATCGTCGTTTACTCCAAGTCCGCATGCCCCCAATGCGAGTCCGCCAAGATGGTGCTCAAGACCAAGTCGCTGGCTTTTGAAGAAATCAAGATCGACAGCGAAGAAGAGCGCATGGCTTTTTATGAAAAATGCGGTCCGTCGGTTCGCCAGATGCCGCAAGTTTTCATCAACGACCAGCGCGTGGGTGGTCTGGCTGGTTTGCAAGCTGCTTTGTCGCAGCTCGGCCGCTGAAGCACACTTTTTGGCTTCCAGCCAAAACAGAGCAGTTGGCCGTTGTACGGACGCTCTCGGAGCGCAAGGCTTGGTGATGCCAGTACAAAAAATAACCACCTCACCCGCCGAAGGTATGGGCCTCCGATCAAATTGGGGGTCATGTGATGGGCCAGGGTGGCGAGGGGGCTGGCGCTCGAGCTCGGCAATCCGAATGTGTCACACCCGGCTTGACCGGGTCTCCATGACCCTGGAAGCCTGAAGTTCAAGTCGTTTTGGCCTTGAAGTCGCAAAATGCCGCCACCGCGCATTGCCCGCAGAGCGGTTTGCGGGCTTGGCACACATAGCGCCCATGCAGGATCAGCCAGTGGTGTGCATCCACCAAATATTGGGGTGGAATGCGTTTGAGCAACTTGAGCTCCACGGCCAAAGGCGTTTTGCCCGGTGCCAGGCCCGTGCGATTGCCCATGCGAAAGATGTGTGTGTCCACCGCCATGGTCGCCTCGCCATAAGCGGAGTTGAGCACCACATTGGCCGTTTTGCGGCCCACGCCGGGCAGAGCTTCCAGCGCTTCACGGCTGCGGGGCACTTGGCCGCCGTGCTGCTCCACCAAAATGCGGCAGGTTTCCATCAGGTGCTTGGCTTTGCTGCGGTACAGGCCAATCGTCTTGATGTAACCCTCCAGCCCCGGTAGCCCGAGGTCCAGGATCTTTTGCGGCGAGCCCGCCACCGGGAACAGCTTGCGCGTGGCCTTGTTCACGCCCACATCGGTGGCCTGCGCCGACAACAGCACGGCGGCCAGCAACTCAAAGACGCTGGTGTATTCCAGCTCGGTCACGGGCAGGGGGTTGGCCGCTTGCAGCGTGGCAAAAAAAGATTCGATCTGTGCGGGTTTCATCGGGATAAAAAGTAGGTGTGCAGATGTTGGCAAAATGTCGGCCAAGTCAATATTGGAAGATACACCATGCCTTTGCAATTCGCCGATCGCCTGAACAACGTCGAAACCTCCGCCATCCGCGAGCTGTTCAAGCTCTTGGGCAAACCCGGCATCATCAGCTTTGCTGGTGGATTCCCTGACAGTGCCATGTTTGACGTGGACGGCATCCGCGAAGCCAGCAACGCTGCGCTGAGCCAAGACCCCGGCGCGGCCCTGCAGTACGGCGCAACCGAAGGCTTTGGCCCGCTGCGCGAGCAACTGGCCCACTTCATGGGCCAAAAGGGCGCCCAAGACGTGAGCGCCGAGCAGCTGATCGTGACCACCGGCAGCCAGCAAGGTCTGGATTTGATCGGCAAAACCATGATCAGCCCCGGCGACAAGGTGATCGTGGAAGGTCCGACCTTTTTGGCCACCATCCAGTGTTTCCGCCTTTATGGCGCAGAACTCATCAGCGCCCCGGTGGATGGCCGCGGCGTCAAGACCGACGAGCTGGAAAAACTGATCGCCGAGCACAAACCCAAGTTCGTTTATTTGATCCCCACCTTTGGCAATCCGAGCGGTGCCTTGCTCAGCGCCGAACGCCGCCAACAGGTGCTGGAGATGGCCGTCAAACACCAGACCCTGATCGTGGAAGACGACCCGTATGGCGATTTGTATTTTGGCGAAGCGCCGCCGCCCAGCCTGCTGGCCATGAGCGCATCGGTGCCCGGCAGCCGAGAACTGTTGGTGCACTGCGGCTCGCTGTCCAAAGTGTTGTCGCCCGGTTTGCGTGTGGGCTGGATGGTGGCGCCTGCGGAGCTGCTGGCCCGCGCCACCATGTGCAAGCAGTTCAGCGACGCCCACACCAGCACCTTTGCCCAGGCCACGGCTGCGCAATACCTCATGGCGGGCCGCATGCCCGCCACGCTGGACAAGGTGCGCGCGGTGTATGCCCAGCGCGCCCAAACCATGGGCGATGCGTTGCGAAAAGAGTTGAGTGATGCGGTCGAGTTTGTGCAACCCCAAGGCGGTCTTTTTGTGTGGGCGCGCCTCACGGGCGCAGGCGGCAAAGTGGCCGATGGCAACGTGTTTGCTAAACGCGCCATCGACAATGGCGTGGCCTTTGTGCCGGGCACGCCGTTCTTTTGCGCCAACCCCGATCACGCCACCTTCCGCCTGAGCTTTGCCACCGTGGGCGAAGACAAAATCCTTGAAGGCGTTTCGCGCCTGGCCAAGTCGCTTTGAGGCATGGCTTCCAACACCCCAACGCGCACAGAACGGTGCATCACGGTCCATGGCACTGAAGTCTGGTTGCAAGGAGAGGGCGAGGAAATCATCCTGATGTTGCACGGCTGGCCCGACACCCGGGCCCTGTGGGACGGCACCGTGGCTGCCCTGCAGGACCGCGCCACCTGCGCCCGCATGACGCTGCCTGGGTTTGAGGCCGGCCCTGCGGTCACCAGCTTGGACGACATGTGCCAGCTGCTGCGCCAAGTCGTTGACCAAATCAGCCCCAACCAGCCTGTGACGCTGATGCTGCATGACTGGGGCTGCATTTTTGGCTACGAATTCGCCATGCGGCACGCCGAGCGCGTGGCCCGCGTGGTGGCGGTGGACGTGGGCGACCACAACTCGGGGGCCTTGCTGCGCAGCTGGGGTGCCAAAGAAAAGTTGTCGGTGATGGGTTACCAGGTTTGGCTCGCCCTGGCCTGGAAAATCGGGGGCAGTCTGGGCACCCGCATGACCCGCGCCATGGCCCGCTGGCTGCGTTGCCCGACCGACCCTGCCTCGATCACCCACCAGATGAACTACCCCTACGCCATGCAATGGTTCGGCACGGCGGGCGGCTTCAAGCAGGCGGCGCAAATCAATTTGCCCATGCCGCTCTTGTTTGTCTACGGCGAGCGCAAACCCTTCATGTTCCACTCGGCCCAATGGTTGGAGAAAGTCGCCGCCGCACCCGGCAGAGCGGTGCAAGGCCTGCCCTGCGGGCATTGGGTGATGATTTCACGGCCCGAGGGGTTTCATGCGTGCGTGCGTGAATGGCTCTGGGGCGGCGCTTGAGGGCGCAGCCATGCAAGCCCAAGACCTGCTCAAACTCGTCAACACCCCCATGCCTTATGGCAAACACAAGGGCGTGCTGATCGCCGATTTGCCCGGCAACTACCTCAATTGGTTTGCCCGTGAAGGGTTTCCGAAAGGCGAGATCGGTCAGTTGCTGCGCCTGATGCAAGAGATCGACCACAACGGCCTGAAAGACCTGCTGCGCCCACTGCGCCGCTGATGTCCACTGTAGGAGCGACGCCTCCGTCGCGATATGGCGAGTGCCATCCTTCTTAGGGGTGCACCACTTCCAGCAAACGATCCAGACCACCCGATTGGATGGCGACCATGGCCTGCTCTCGCACCTTGGGTTTGGCGTGGTAGGCCACCGACAAACCACCCGCATCCGAACACACCCCCATCATGGGCAAGTCGTTGGCGCCGTCGCCCATGGCGATGCACTCGTGCGGCTCAATGCCCAACAGCGAGGCGACTTCCAGCAAGGTGCGGCGTTTTTCTGCGCCGTCACAAATATCGCCCCAGCTTTGCATGACCAAACCGCCGGTCAGTTCGCTATTGACCACCTCCAACCGGTTCGAGCGCGCAAAGTCGATGTTCAAGCGCGCTTTGATGCGGTCGGCAAAGAAGGTGAAACCACCCGACACCAGCAAGACCTTCATGCCCACCTTTTGGCAAGCGGTGATCAGCTCCGCCGCGCCGGGGTTGATCTTCAGCCGCTCGGTGTACACACGCTCCATGTCGGCCAGCGTCACGCCCTTGAGCAGGGCCAGGCGGCGGCGCAGGCTCTCTTTGAAGTCGGGGATCTCGCCGCGCATGGCCGCTTCGGTGATCGCAGCCACCTCGGCCTTGCGGCCCACGGCATCGGCGATCTCGTCGATGCACTCGATGCTGATGAGCGTCGAATCCATGTCAAAGGCGATCAGCTTGAACTGGGACAGCGAAAGGGGAGCGGAGAAGCCCTGAATGGCAAGGCCGGGGGCGAATTCTGTGGCGGCGGTGGTCATAAATCAGGATTATCGAAGATCGTGGAAGCGGTTCAGACCGTGGCGGCTTCGGTATTGGGCTGCCCCAAACTCCGCAAGATGTCCCGCACCATCTGCGCCCGTGCTTTGGGGTCGGGCAGTTCGCGCTCGATGCGAATTTTGTCGTTGCCCGCCAGCTTGATGTGTTTGTTCTTCTGGATCAGGCCGATGATGGCCATGGGGTCTATGGGCGGGTTGGCCTTGAAGGTGATCTGGATGACGCCCGGCGCGGCGTCGACCTTGATGACGCCATAGGGCTGGGTCAGCACACGCAGGCGGTGCACGTCGACCAGCGTTTGCGCTTGCGGGGGCAGTTTGCCAAAGCGGTCCACCAGCTCTTCGAGCAGGGCGTCGATCTGGTCGCTGGTTTTGGCGGTGGCCAATTTTTTGTAGAAGCTCAGGCGCAGGTGCACGTCGCCGCAGTAGTCGTTGGGCAGCAGGGCGGGGGCGTGCAGGTTGATGTCGGTCGTGACCGACAGGGGGCTTAGCAGGTCGGGCTCTTTGCCCAACTTCAAGCAGCGCACGGCTTCGGACAACATTTCGTTGTAAAGCTGAAAGCCCACTTCGAGCATGTTGCCGCTCTGGTTTTCGCCCAGCACCTCGCCCGCGCCGCGAATCTCCAGGTCGTGCATGGCCAGGTAAAAGCCGCTGCCCAGTTCTTCCATTTGCTGGATCGCGTCCAGCCGCTGGGCGGCTTGTTTGGTCAGGCCTTCGATTTCGGGCACCGTCAAATAGGCATAGGCTTGGTGGTGCGAGCGGCCCACGCGCCCGCGCAGCTGGTGCAACTGGGCCAGGCCGAATTTGTCGGCGCGAGAGATCACAATGGTGTTGGCCGTGGGCACGTCGATGCCGGTCTCGATGATGGTCGAGCACAGCAGAATGTTGTAGCGTTGCGCCACAAAGTCGCGCATCACACGCTCGAGTTCGCGTTCGGGCATTTGGCCGTGGGCCACAGCAATGCGGGCTTCGGGCAGGATTTCTTCGAGCTTTTGGCGGCGGTTTTCGATGGTCTCGACCTCGTTGTGCAAAAAGTAGCACTGACCGCCGCGTTTGAGTTCGCGCAGCACCGCTTCGCGGATCACGCCCGTGCCTTCGTTGCGCACAAAGGTCTTGATGGCCAGACGGCGCTGGGGCGCGGTGGCGATCACGCTCAAATCGCGCAGGCCTTCCAGCGCCATGCCCATGGTGCGGGGGATGGGTGTGGCCGTGAGCGTGAGCACATCGACCTCGGCGCGCAGGGCTTTCATGGCCTCTTTGTGGCGCACGCCAAAGCGGTGTTCTTCGTCGATGATGAGCAGGCCCAGGTCGTGGAACTTGGTCGATTCGCTCAGCAGCTTGTGTGTGCCGACCACGATGTCCACGGTGCCATCTGCAATGCCCTTCAGGGCCGCAGTGACTTCTTTGCCCGACCTGAAGCGCGAGACCTCGGCCACCTTGACGGGCCATTTGGCAAAGCGGTCTTTGAGTGTTTGGTAGTGCTGCTCGGCCAACAAGGTTGTCGGGGCCAGCAGGGCAACCTGCTTGCCGCCGGTGACGGCCACAAAGGCAGCGCGCAGCGCCACCTCGGTCTTGCCAAATCCCACGTCGCCACACACCAGGCGGTCCATGGGGCGGGGGCTGATCATGTCTTGAATGACGCAGTGGATGGCGGCCTTTTGGTCGGCCGTTTCTTCAAAGCCAAAGTCGTTGGCAAAGGTCTCGTAGTCTTGCGGGCTGTAGCGGAAAGGGTGACCTTCGCGTGCAGCGCGGCGGGCGTAGATGTTGAGCAACTCGGCGGCCGAGTCGCGCACCTGCTCAGCCGCCTTGCGTTTGGCTTTTTCCCACTGGCCCGAGCCGAGTTTGTGCAGCGGCGCTTCGTCGGCGCTCACGCCCGTGTAGCGGCCAATCAGCTGCAGCTGGCTCACGGGCACATAGAGCGTGGCTTGGTCGGCATATTCGAGGTGCAAGAACTCCTGCAGGGCGGGCGTGCCGTCCTCGTTTTTTTGCCCCATGTCCATGTTGATCAGGCCGCGGTATCGGCCGATGCCGTGCTGGCTGTGCACCACCGGGTCACCCACATTCAGCTCGCTCAGGTCTTTGATCAGCGCTTCAACATCGCTGACCTGCTCTTGCTTTTTACGGCGGCGCGTGGTAGCCCCTGCGGCAAAGAGTTCGGTTTCGGTGACCAGGTCAATGCCGTGCTCAAACCAATGGAAACCGCTGACCAAAGCCGCCGTGGCCATGCCGACTTTTTCGTTGCTGTCCAAAAAAGCTTGCAGGCTGTCGAACACCGGGGGCGTGAGGCCGCTGGAGCGCACAAAGTCGAGCAGGCTTTCGCGGCGGCCATCGCTTTCGGCCAGGATCAGTACGCGGCTGGCGCTACTGCGGATGTGCGCTTGCAATCGGGCCAGCGGGTCTTCGGCGCCGCGCACCACGGTGAGCTCGGGCAGGGGCTGGGCCAGGGTGTTGTCGACCACATCGGCTGTGCCTGGACGCAGTGCCAGTTGCGCATGGCCATTGGTCAAGGTGTAGAACTGCTCGGCGCTCAAAAACAGCGATTCGGGCGGCAAGACCGGCCGCTCGGGGTCGCCTTGCACCAGGCGGTAGCGGTCTTTGGTGTCTTGCCAAAAACGCTGGAAGGCGGGTTCCAGATCGCCGTGCAGCACCACGGTGGCCGCATCCGCTTGTCCAGCGCCCAGGTAATCGAACACGGTGGCGGTCTGCTCGAAAAACAGCGGCAGGTAGTACTCGATGCCCGCCGTGGCCACGCCATTTCCCATGTCTTTGTAGATGCGGCTTTTGGTCGGGTCGCCTTCGAGCAGTTCGCGCCAACGGCTTCGGAATCGGCCACGGGCCGCCTCGTCCATAGGGAACTCGCGTCCCGGCAACAAGCGCACTTCAGGCACGGGGTAGAGGCTGCGCTGGCTGTCAGGGTCAAAGGTGCGGATGGAGTCGATCTCGTCGTCGAACAAATCCACCCGGTAAGGCACCAACGAGCCCATGGGGAACAAATCGATCAGGCCGCCGCGCACCGCGTACTCACCGGGGCTCACCACCTGGCTCACATGCGAGTAACCCGCCAGCGTGAGCTGGGCTTTGAGCTGGGCTTCATCGAGTTTTTGCTTGACCTTGAACTCGAAGGTGTAGCCCGCTAGAAAAGACGGCGGGGCCAGCCGATACAGTGCGGTGGTGGCGGGTACCAGCACCACGTCGGCGCTCTCAAGATGGTTGCGCTGCTTGATGCGCCACAGCGTGGCCAAGCGCTCAGAAATCAAATCCTGGTGCGGCGAAAACGTGTCGTAGGGCAGGGTTTCCCAGTCGGGGAACATCACGCAGCGCAGGTTGGGCGCAAAAAATACCAGCTCGTCCATCAGGCGCTGGGCATCGGCCGCATCGGCAGTGACGATGGCGGTGAGCTTGCCGGCTTTTTTCTCGCGCTCGGCCAACTGGGCCAGCAGCACGGCATCGGCCGATCCGAGAGGGCGGGGCAGGGTGAATCGTTTGCCGGAAATCAGGCTGGGCAGTTGCATGGTGGCGATGAGAAAAGCGAAACACCCCCCGCCGAAAAGGAGGGGGGTGTGGAAAATTCAAAGTGGTAAGCATTTTAGAAGCTTTGCGATGTTCATGAAGGCGGCCCGCTTATTGGGCACAGTCTTCGGCTGGTCGACGGGTTTTGCCCCGACAGGGCTTGATGGACCGTCAGCATTTGTCAGTGCTGAAGCCGCCGACTTACAAATCTACAATGTGAACCCATGACCGACCGCACCTCTTCGACCCGTTTTCACGCCCTGATCCCTTGTGCGGGTAAGGGCAGCCGTGCGGGCACGGTGCAACCCAAGCAATACCAGCAGGTGGCTGGGCAGCCCCTGGTCATGCACACCGTGCAGGCTTTGGCGCAGGTGCCTCAACTGAGCAGTGGTTGGGTGGTTTTGTCGCCTGAGGATGGGCACATTTGGGCAGAGCAAGGCTGGCCCAGACATTTCAAGCGCGTGGCCTGCGGAGGTGCCAGCCGAGCCTCGAGCGTGTTCAACGGCCTGCAAGCCATGTTGGCCGCAGGCCTTGACCCACGGGACTGGGTGCTGGTTCATGACGCCGCACGTTGTCTGGTGTCGCCCGAGTCGGTGACCCGCTTGATCGAGACTTGCCAGGGCGACTCGGTCGGCGGTTTGTTGGCCCTGCCTTTGCCTGACACGCTCAAAAGCGAAGAAGGCGGTCGCGTGCTGGCCACGGTGCCGCGTGAGCACAAATGGTTGGCGCAAACGCCGCAGATGTTTCGCCTGCAAGCCTTGCACGATGCGCTGGCGGCGGTGGCTGCCAGTGGGTTTGCGGGCATCACCGACGAGGCCAGCGCGATGGAGCGTTTGGGCTTGAAGCCCCGGCTGGTCGAAGGCACGGCGCAGAATTTCAAAGTCACTTACCCGGCCGATTTCGCCATGGCCGAAGCCATTTTGGGGAGCAGAGCATGAGTTTCAGAATCGGAGAAGGCTGGGACGTGCATGCCCTGGTGCCGGGGCGCAAGCTGATTCTGGGTGGGGTGCAAATCCCCCACACAGCAGGGCTGCTGGGCCATTCAGATGCCGATGTGCTCTTGCACGCCATCACCGATGCGGTGTTGGGCGCGGCGGGGCTGGGCGATATCGGGCGGCATTTTCCGGACACGGATGCGCAGTTCAAGGGGGCTGACTCGTTGGTCTTGCTGGCCGAGGCCATGCGCCGGGTGCGTGCGGCCGGTTATGAGCTGGTCAACGTGGACAGCACCGTGATCGCTCAAGCCCCCAAGCTGGCACCGCACATGGCCGCGATGAACGCCTCGGTGGCCAAAGCGCTGGATGTGCAAGCCGATCAGGTCAATGTGAAAGCCAAAACGGCCGAGAAGCTGGGGCCAGTGGGCATGGGTCAAAGCATGGAAGCGCGGGCCGTGGTGTTGCTGCAAAAGCGCTGATGGGGTGCTCTTATCTTTGGATTTCACTGGTGCGGCTGGACCTTACCGGGAGATGGACGCCGGATCAAGTCCGGCATGACAGAGGCTTGCTTGTCACCTTGGGCTTGAACCGGGGCCAAAGCGGCTGCGGCTTTAACCCGGCTCGGTTTGCTTGAATTTCATCAAGGCCATCAGGCCACCTGCGCTGTTGTTGAAGACCGAAAAAGTGCCGCCCATGCGCTGTACTGATCGCTCGACAATGGCCAAGCCCAGGCCCGAGCCTGTGGCCGAGGTGCGGGCGGTGTCGCCGCGGTAAAAAGGTTGGGTCAGATTTTTCAAGGTTTCTTCCGACACGCCAGGGCCTTGGTCTCTGACGCGCAAAAGCACCCAGCCTTCGTGCACCCGCGCCACGATCTCGACACGGGTCACGCCATCGCTGGGGCTTTGACCATAACGCCGTGCGTTTTCCAGCAGGTTGGACAGCACACGGCCCAGTTCTACGGTTTCGGCTTTGACGTGCAAGTCTTCGGCCACGTCGACCGAGATCTCGAACCGCGGGTTATGGCGCCAGGGCGCGATGCAGCGGCTCAGTACACCCGATAAAAGCACAGGACCGAGATGGGTGGGTTCGGGGCGGGCGTAGTCGAGGAATTTATCGATGATCTGGTCAAGTTGTGCAATGTCGCCTGCCATCAGTTCACGGGTCTCGGCATCGGACACACTCAACTCGGTCTCCAGACGCAAACGGGCCAAGGGCGTGCGCAAGTCGTGTGAAATGCCCGCCAACATCAATGCCCGCTCGGCCTCAATTTTGGCCAATCGCTCGGCCATGCGGTTGAAGCCAATATTGACCTCCCGGATCTCGCTGGTGGCAGCAAATTCATCCAGGGTGGAGGTATTGAAATGGCCCTCACGCACTTGGCTTGCCGCATAAGACAGGCGCTTGAGAGGGCGGTTGATCAGGCCGGCCATGACGGCGGCGCCCGACAAAGACAAGACTGCGGCAATGCTCAGCCACACCAGCCAGCCTTTGTCACTCAAGGGCCTGAGCCGCTCGGGGTCCATCTGTAACCAGTAGCTGTCTTTTTCAATCGCAAAGCCCACCCACAAGCCCGCTACGCCATTGACGCTGGCTGCCACCACCGTGCCTTTGCCCAAGCGCTTGACCATTTCTGAGGCCAGTTGCTTTTCAATGGCGCTTGCACCAAATGGCTCGATCTGGTCACCCGGTTCGCGGGTCTGGATGTTGACGGCCTCTTCATCTGCCAAGGTCTTCAGCAGGGACACACGCGCGATGGCATCGCTGTGCATCAATGCTGTCCGGGTCAGGTTGACGACGGTGGCGATTTGGTGCGCGTTGCGCAGGATCCGTGGTTCGTATTCTTGCTTGCGAAAGAGTTGTAACCAAGCCAGGCTGCTGCACAAAATGAGCAAGGCCAGCAAAAAAAAGGTGCGCCAAAACAGGCTGACATTGGGCCTTCGCGCAGAGGGCTTGATCGAAGGGTGGCCATGCAGGGCAATGTCAGGGGCATTCACGATTGGCCATCGGGGACAAATACATACCCTACACCCCACACGGTTTGGATGATTTTGGGCGAGGCGGGATCTATTTCAAGCATCTTGCGCAATCGCGAGACTTGGACATCGAGGCTGCGGTCAAAGGGTTCAAATTCACGGCCACGCGCAAGCTGGGCCAGCTTGTCACGGCTGAGGGCTTGACGTGGGTGACGTACAAGGGCTTTGAGCATCGCAAACTCACCCGTGGTCAGGGGAATGTCCTGGCCATTTTTGCTCAGAGAGCGCATGCCCAGATCCAATGTGAATTCGCTGAAGGTGATCACCTCTTTGTCGCTGGCAGGCGCGCCCGGGATTTCGGCTTGCGGACGGCGGCGCAAAACCGCATGGATGCGTGCGAGCAACTCGCGGGGGTTGAAGGGTTTGCCCAGGTAGTCATCGGCGCCGATCTCCAGGCCGTTGATGCGGTCCACATCTTCGCCCTTGGCAGTCAGCATGATCACGGGAATTTTGGTGCCATTGGCGCGCAGACGTTTGCAAATGCTCAAGCCGTCTTCGCCAGGCAGCATCAGGTCCAGAACCAGCAGGTCAATCGTCTCGCGTTGCAAGATCCGGTCCAGTGCACGACCGTCTTCGGCCACCAACACGTCAAAACCCTCTTGAGACAAAAAACGGCGCAGCAAATCGCGGATGCGGGCGTCGTCATCAACGATGATGATCTTGTCGAGTCGGGAGTTAGGTGCTGTCATGGTCTTTGGGTGTTGAATTTTGAAGGCGATGTGTTCACTGGGCCGTCCAGCCGCCGTCCATGTTCCAGGCCACGCCGCGCACGTTGTTGCCGGCAGCTGAGCAGAAGAACACGGCCAACTCACCCAACTCTTCAGGCGTGGTGAACTGCATGGAAGGCTCTTTTTCCTGGAGCAACAGTTTTTTGGCTTCTTCGTTGGACAGACCCAAAGCAAGGGCTTTCGCGTCGACTTGTTTCTGCACCAAGGGGGTGAGCACCCAGCCTGGACAAATGGCGTTGCACGTCACACCGGTGGTGGCGTTTTCGAGCGCCGTGACTTTGGTCAGGCCCACCAAACCGTGCTTGGCGGCGACGTAGGCAGACTTTTCTGCCGAACCCACCAAGCCATGGATCGAAGCCACATTGATGATGCGCCCCCAATTGCGGGCTTTCATGGCGGGCAAAGCGAGGCGGGTGGCGTGAAATGCACTGGTCAGGTTGATGGCGATGATGGCGTCCCAGCGCTCTACCGGAAAGTCTTCGACCTTGGCCACGTGTTGGATACCCGCGTTGTTGACCAAAATGTCGATGTGTCCAAATTTGTCAGCGGCAAACTGCATCATGGCCTCGATCTCGATGGGCTTGCTCATGTCGGCACCGTGGTAGGCGACTTTGACACCCAGCGCTGCGATCTCTTTTTGCGGACCCTCGGCATCGCCAAAGCCATTCAAAACGATGTTGGCGCCTTGCTTGGCCAAGGCCTTGGCAATGCCCAAGCCGATACCGCTGGTGGAACCTGTGACCAGCGCTGTTTTACCGTTCAACATGATGTGTACTCCAGATGAATTAGGATGCTTAATGTTCCATTATCGCGCTGCTTGATCCTTCATTTGGGATGGGTCCAATTTGATTGTGTCCGATTGTCATGAACCCCATGAGCGTTCCCCCTTCACTTGAATTTGTGTCTTGCCCTCACCCTGGGGGGCAGCACCGCATGGCCTATTGGCACTGGGGTGATGCCCGGGCGAGCCGGGTGGTCGTCTGCGTACACGGATTGACCCGACAAGGTCGGGACTTTGACCGCTTGGCGCAAGCCCTGGTGCTGCGAAGCTCCACACCCTTGCAGGTGATTTGTCCAGACGTGGTGGGCCGCGGCCGCAGTGACTGGTTGGCTGATCCCGCGAGTTACCAAATTCCACAATACGCTGCTGACATGTTGGCCTTGTTGCACCAAATCGCTGCTTCAACAGGGGTGGGCATCGAGCGCCTCGATGGGGTGGGCACTAGCATGGGGGGACTGATTGGCATGGTGTTGGCCGGTCAGCCGGGTTTGCCGATGCCAGCCCCTGTGCGGCGGTTGGTGCTCAACGACGTGGGGCCGGCCATCACCTGGGCCTCGGTTCAGTTCATGCAGTCTTATGTGGGCCAATACGGTCAGTACCGTGACTTGGAAGAGGCTGCCGCAGCCATGTGGGTGCTGTCGCAGGGTTTTGGGCCGGTGCCCGCCGACGTTTGGCGCGAGATGTCCTCTCACATGGTGCGGCCTGGCGCAGATGGTGCGCTCACTTTGCATTACGACCCGGCCATTGGTTCGCCTTTGAGGGCTTTGACGCCCGAGGCGGCCGCCCTGGGTGAAGCCGCTTTGTGGTCGGTGTATGACCAGATTCGGGCCCAAACCCTGCTCATTCGGGGTGCTGACTCAAATTTGCTCACGCCCGAGACCGCTTTGGCCATGACCCAGCGGGGGCCTCTGGCCCAGTTGGAGATTTGGGACGATTGTGGCCATGCCCCCACCCTCACCAGCGCCGACCAAATCCAGGTGGTGGCCGATTTCTTGCTTGGCGATTGAGACCATGGTCAGCCCCAACACCAGCCATGCGGCCAATCCATCCAGAGTGTCCGCCCATGTGCATGGGACGGTGCCCCCCGTCATGCTGGCCACGGCCGATGCCGCCGCGCCTGCCGACACCTTGGCCCGGGCTCGGGTCTTTGCCGAGCCCTTGATTGCCGGCGAAAGCTTGGACACTGGCGAAAACACCTTGATCCATGCCGATGCGGTGGCGGCCATCTTGGGCGAGATTGGGGGCTCCACGCCCATGCAAGCGGCCAGTTATTTGCTTTACACCTGCCCGCACCTGAACAAGCCCGAGGAGGTGTTGTCCAAGGCGTTCGGCCCCAATCTGGCTGAGTTGGCCATACAGACCCATCAATTGGTGCGTGTGCAAAAGCTGTCTCGGGCAGCCGAGTCCCCAGTGCCCGGGCCCGACAACACGCCCCTGAGCCCGCGGGTACAAACCGAAAATGTGCGCAAGATGTTGCTGGCTTTCAGCCGGGATTTGCGCGTGGTCATGCTGCGATTGGCCTCACGATTGCAAACCCTGCGCCATTACGCCGCCACCAAATTGCCGGTGCCACCTGCATTGGCCAGTGAATCCTTGCAAGTGTTTGCGCCCTTGGCCAACCGCTTGGGCATTTGGCAACTCAAGTGGGAGATCGAAGACCTGTCTTTCCGCTTTTTGGAGCCCGCCACCTACAAAGACATTGCCCGCTTGATCGATGAAAAGCGCACAGAGCGTGAGCGCTACATGTGGGCCTTGCAAGCACGTTTTCAGCAAGCCTTGGCCGGCCAAGGCATAGCTGCGCAAGTGGATGGGCGGCCCAAACACATCTACAGCATCGTGCGAAAAATGCGTGGCAAGTCGCTAGCCTTTGATCGGATTTTTGACATTCGGGCCTTGCGCGTGGTGGTGCCTCAAGTGGCCGATTGTTACCAGGTGCTCAGTTGGGTGCATGAGCACTTTGCGCCCATCACAGAGGAGTTTGACGATTACATCGCCAAACCCAAGGCCAATGGTTACCAGTCACTGCACACCGTTGTGCGCGGTGCCGATGGGGGACCGATTGAGGTGCAAATACGCACCCAAGCCATGCATGCGGACGCTGAAAGCGGAGTGGCCGCACATTGGGCCTACAAAGAAGCAGGCGCCAAAGGCTACACCGGGGTGTCGGCCAACAGCGTTTACGACAGCAAAATCGCTGTGCTGCGCCAACTGCTGGCTTGGGAACGCGATTTGTCAGGCGCTGCGCAAGAAAAAGAGCCCGGCCGCGCCTTGTTTGAAGACCGCATTTATGTGCTGACCCCTGATGCCGCCGTGGTGGAGTTGCCGCAAGGTGCCACCGCAATCGACTTTGCCTACACGGTACACACCAACCTGGGCCATCGCTGCCGTGGTGCCAAAGTGGATGGCGCGATGGTTCCCCTGAACACGCCTTTGGCCAATGGCCAAACGGTAGAGATCACGGCCATCAAGGAGGGCGGGCCCTCACGCGACTGGCTCAATCCTGAGCTGGGTTTCTTGGCCAGCCCCCGCGCACGTTCCAAGGTACGGGCCTGGTTCAACGCGCAAGTCAGCGCGGAAACCATCGCCAAGGGCCGTGAGGCGGTCGAGAAATCCTTGCAGCGCTTGGGGCGCACGGCCATTCGCTTGGAAGACTTGGCCAGCCAACTGGGGTTTAAATCGGCGGACGGCTTGTTTGAGGTGGTCGGCAAAGATGAATTTTCGTTGCGCAACATCGAGGTCTTGCTCAATCCGCCGGAGCCAGCGCTCGAGCCAGACGAGTTCTTTCAAAAGAAGTTCAAAAGTGCGGCCGCCCGCAACACGCCTTCCGGGGTGTTGGTCGTGGGGGTGGATTCTCTGCTGACCCAACTGTCCCGCTGCTGCAAACCTGCACCGCCCGATGTGATTGGCGGATTTGTCACCAGGGGCAAGGGCGTGAGCATTCACCGCCATGACTGCAGCAACTTCCGTGAATTGGCTTTGCGCCATGGCGAACGGGTCATCGATGTCCGTTGGGGCGAGGGCAAGGGCGCCGAAGGCGCTTTTTATCCCGTGGATGTGTCGGTCGAGGCCATGGACCGGCAAGGCCTGCTGCGGGATATTTCAGAAGTCTTTGCCAAGGAAAAGATGAATGTGATCGGCGTCCAAACCCAGTCGGTCAAAGGCATGGCCTGGATGACATTCACCGTGGAGATCGCAGACGCTCTTCATTTGAGCAAGGTGCTGGGCAGCGTGCGGGGCGTCAAAGGGGTGCGGGCGGCCAAAAGGCGTTAGTCAGTCTCAAATTCGAAAGCGCAGCAAAATGAGCTTTTTGCCCCTATAATTATTGGCTTAGCAGGCGCGTAGCTCAGTTGGTTAGAGCACCACCTTGACATGGTGGGGGTCGCTAGTTCGAATCTAGTCGCGCCTACCAAATTGGGTAGGAAAAACAAGCACTTGGCGGAAACGCTCGGTGCTTATTTTTTTGTCGGTATGACGCTCAGGGCTTTGTTCATGAGGCCAGGGGCGGTCTCAATCCCCAACTTTGTCCTCCACCGACAAGGATTGCAGTTGTGCCAGAGTGACATGCAAAAGTGCCCGCTCATGGGTACGGGCCAAATGCACCGGGGGGGCTACGCCCGCGTTCAAGGCTTCATGCCAGCGCATGGCACACAAACACCAGCGATCGCCTGCTTTCAACCCTGCAAATCGGTGCTCCGGTCGAGGTGTAACCAAGTCGTTGCCACGCGCGGATGAAAAATCCAAGAAGGCTTGAGTCACTTTGGCGCAAACCACATGGCTGCCCTGGTCGTGCTCATCGGTGTTGCAGCAGCCGTCACGGTAATAACCCGTGAGCGGGTCATAGGAGCACGGAATCAAAGCCGTCCCTAAAACATTCAAGGGCGTGTGACTCATGCTGCCACCATGCCCTGATGCCGGAGCAAAGCATCCAAGTTCGGCTCGCGGCCGCGGAAGGCTTTGAACGATTCCAGCGCTGGGCGGCTGCCACCGGCTTCCAGAATGGCTTGGCGGTACAGGCGTCCGGTTTCCACGCTGGGCGTGCCATCGGCTGCAGCGGTTTCTTCAAACGCGGCGTAGGCGTCGGCGCTCAGCACTTCCGCCCATTTGTAGCTGTAGTAACCGGCGGCGTAACCGCCTGCAAAGATATGGCTGAAAGTGTGGGCCATGCGGTTAAACGCGGGTGGGCGCATCAACGCCACTTCGTCACGCACCTGCTGCAGCAGCGGCATGAAGTCTTGCGCCGGGTCGTGCTCGGAATGCACCAGCATGTCGAACAGCGAAAACTCGATTTGGCGCAGGGTTTGCAAGCCGCTTTGGAAGTTTTTGGCGGCCAGCATCTTGTCGAACAGGGCGCGGGGCAGGGGCTCGCCGGTTTCCACATGGGCGGTCATGTGGCGCAGCACCGACCATTCCCAGCAAAAGTTTTCCATGAACTGGCTGGGCAACTCGACCGCGTCCCACTCCACGCCGCTGATGCCCGAGACATCGCGCTCGTTCACTTGCGTGAGCATGTGGTGCAGGCCGTGGCCAAATTCGTGGAAGAGGGTGATCACGTCGTCGTGCGTGAGCAAAGCAGGCTGTCCGTTCACGCCTTCGGCAAAGTTGCACACCAGGTGCGCCACGGGCGTTTGCAGCACGCCGGTGTCGGGGCGCTGCCAGCGGCCGCGCACATCGTCCATCCAGGCGCCGCCGCGCTTGCCCGCGCGGGCGGGTGGGTCGAGGTAAAACTGACCGACCAGTTGGCCTTCACGCTCGATGCGGTAGAAGCCCACGGCTGGGTGCCACACGGGCGCTTGGTCGGCGCGGATGCTGACTTCAAACAGCGTTTCGATGATCTTGAACAGACCTGCCAGCACCTTGGGCGCTGTGAAGTACTGCTTGACCTCTTGCTCGCTGAAGCTGTAGCGGGCTTCTTTGAGCTTTTCAGACAAATAGGGCACATCCCAGGCGTTCAGTGGGCCGGTGCTGTCCAGTGCATCGGCGGCAAATTCGCGCAGGTCGGCCAGATCTTTGTCGGCAAAAGGGCGGGCTTTGGCCGCCAGGTCGCGCAAGAAGCTGGTGACTTTTTCGGGCGACTCGGCCATCTTGGGCACCAACGACACTTGGGCGTAGTTGTCAAAACCCAGCAGGCGGGCTTCTTCTTGGCGCAGCGCCAAAATTTCCAGCATCAAAGGCGTGTTGTCGAAATGCTTGAAGTCTTCAGGGGCTTGGTCCGAGGCGCGGGTCACATAGGCTTTGTAGAGCTGCTCGCGCAGTGCACCACTGTCGGCGAACTGCATCACGGGCAAATACACCGGCATCTTGAGCGACAGGCGGTGGCCTTCTTGGCCTTCTTTTTGGGCTGCATCGCGGGTGGCTTGCACCACGTCGGCGGGCACACCTTTGAGCTGGTCTTCGCTCACGTACAGGGCAAACTTGTCGGTGGCGTCCAACGTGTTTTCGCTGAACTTTTGCGTGATTTCAGCCAGCCGTTCCTGGATAGCGGCGTAGCGTTTTTTGGACGAGCCTTGCAGTTCGGCACCGCCGAGGACAAAACCGCGCAGGGAGTTCTTGCGGGCCTGGGTTTGCTCGGCATTCAGGCTGGCAGCGTCAATGGCTTTGTATTTGGCGTAGAGGCGTTCGTCGCTGCCCAAGCGTGTCCAAAACTCCGTCACGCGGGGCAGGGCGGCGTTGTAGGCGGCGCGCAGCTCGGGCGTATCGGCCACGCTGTTGAGGTGGCTCACTGCACCCCAGGCCATGCCCAGTTTTTCGGTGCTCACGTCCAGGGTTTGGGCAATGGCTTTCCATTCAGCGGGGAAGTCATTGGCGGTCACGGTGTCCAAGGCTTTTTCGGCGGCGGCCAGCAATTCGTCCATGGCCGGTGCCACATGCTCGGGGGCAATGCGGTCAAACAAGGGCAGGCCAGAGGTCTCGAGCAAAGGGTTGGTCATGGGGAATCCTGTGGTGGCAGAAAAAAGAGAGTGAGGCCCCGGTTGAATCAGGGCAGGCTGTTTACTTGGTGGCGCGTTCGGCTGCTTCAAGGGTGTTGACCAGCAGCATGGTGATGGTCATGGGGCCGACGCCGCCGGGCACGGGGGAGATGTGGCTGGCGACTTGTTTGACCCTTTCAAAGTCGACGTCGCCGCACAGTTTGCCTTCGTCGTTGCGGTTCATGCCCACGTCCAGCACCACCGCGCCGGGCTTGACCATGTCGGCCGTCAGCACGTTGCGCTTGCCCACGGCGGCCACGATCACGTCGGCCTGCAAGGTCAGGGCTTTGAGGTTTTGGGTGCGCGAATGCGCCACCGTCACCGTAGCGTCTTTTTGCAAAAGCATCAGCGCCATGGGCTTGCCCACAATGTTGCTGCGGCCAATGACCACAGCGTGTTTGCCGCGCAGGTCGTAGCCAATGCTTTCGAGCATCTTCATGCAGCCGTAAGGCGTGCAAGGCCAAAAACCAGGCATGCCGGTCATCAAGGCACCGGCACTCGCGATGTGGAAACCGTCCACATCTTTGGCAGGGCTGATGGCTTCAATCACCTTTTGTGCGTCGATGTGCGCTGGCAAAGGCAGCTGCACCAAGATGCCGTGGATGGCCGGGTTGTTGTTCAGCGCTTCGACACGGCTCAACAAATCGGCCTCGGTCATGGTCACTTCGTACTTCTCCAGCACCGAGTGCAAGCCACTGTCTTCGCAGGCCTTGACCTTGTTGCGCACATACACCTGGCTGGCCGGGTTGTCACCCACCAGCAGCACGGCCAGGCCCGGCGTCACGCCCTGGGCTTTGAGGGCTTGGGCGCGGCTGGTGACTTCGGAGCGCAGTTGTTTGGAGAGCAGGTTGCCGTCGATCAATTGGGCGGTCATGTGTGAAAAATCAAAAAAACCAGAGAAAAAATGCAAAACGCCCGGCAGGTGCGGGCGTTTCAGTTGGGATGGATCAGATCAGGCCTTGGGTGCGTTCTGCCCGAGCGCGATCTTGAGCAAATCGGCCACGGTGTTGGCATTGAGCTTTTCCATGATGTTGGCGCGGTGCGCTTCCACCGTCTTGATGCTGATGCCCAGATCGTCGGCGATTTGTTTGTTCAGTCGTCCTGCCACGATGCGCTCGAGCACCTGGGCTTCGCGGCCGGTGAGTTTGGACATCAAGGCATCTCTGCTGGCCGCTTGTTGGTGGCCAGCGAAGGCATCTCGTGCTTCTTCCAACATGCGCTCAACCAGGCTCAAAAGATCCTCTTCCTTGAATGGCTTTTGGATGAAGTCCATGGCGCCTTTTTTCATGGTCGTGACCACCATCGGCACGTCACCGTGGCCTGTGATGAAGACGATGGGCAAAGGTGATTTGCGCTCGATCAAGCGGTCTTGGAGTTCCAAGCCTGTCATGCCCCCCATGCGGATGTCCGCAATCAAGCAGGCCACTTCACGGGGGTCATAACGGCTGATGAAGGTCTCTGCGCTGTCAAAGCAGCGGACGCGGTAGTCTTTGCCTTCAAGCAACCACTGAAGGGAGTCGCGCACCGCCTCATCGTCGTCGACGACATAAACCGTGCCTTTTTTTGGAATCAAACTCATTCGTGTGCCCCAGTGGGTTGTAGTGTGGTCAAAGTGACGTCGACGGGAATCCAAAAAGAAAATCGGCAACCGATGGTCTCGCCGGCATTGTAGAGGTTCTCAGCGGTGATGCGGCCTTGATGGGACTCTACGATGGTGCGGCACAAGTTCAGTCCGATGCCCATGCCTTCGACCTTTGTAGAGAAAAAGGCCTCATACACGCGGTCGATGGCTTCGGGGGGCAATCCTTTGCCACTGTCGGTGACAGAAAATTCGACCACCGCTTGCTGTTCCACTTGGCTGGGCAGCACCGACAACTCAACATGGCGTTGGCTGACGGGACGGTTGGCATTGTCAATGGATTCGGCCGCGTTCTTCATCAGATTGATCAGCACTTGCTCGATCAGGATCGGGTCTACCATCAGTTTCGGCAAGCGCGCTGCCACATGGTGACTCAGCCGAACGTTGCGCCGGCGCAGTTCAATCTCCGCCAGTTCCAGCGATTCGTTCACCATGGCCGTCACATCCGACAGGGCGCGGTTGGGTTCGCTGCGTTTGACAAAACTGCGGATACGCAAAATGATTTGCCCCGCACGCTGGGCTTGGTGAGCGGTTTTGTCCAAGGCCCAAAGCAGATCTTTTTCATCGACCTGCTGGGCTTTGATGCGCGAAATCATGCCGCTGCAGTAATTGCTGATGGCGGTCAGCGGTTGGTTCAATTCATGGGCCACGCTGGAAGCCATCTCGCCCATGGTGATGAGGCGGCTGGCGTTCTGGGCGCGTTCGGCTTGTTGTGCCGCCAACTCTTCGGCTTGACGGCGCGGGGTGATGTCGGTGGCAATTACCATTTGCGCCAAACGTCCGTCGGCCCAATTGATGTAGCGTGAACGCACTTCCAGCCATTTACCCAATTCCGGTACATAGATCTCGGCGTTCTCAGAGCTGGACACGGTGAGGCTTTCGGTGGGCAATCCAGCCATTTCATCGACATCTGCGGAATCGAGTGCGCCTTGGTAGGCCCCGGCTTGTGCCACCAAACCCAAGTGGCCTTGGGTGTTTTGGTCAAACCACAAGCGGTAGAGCTTGTTGGCAAACAAGAGCTCCTGACTGCCCAGGGGCGCCACAGAGACCGAGGCGTCCAAGGCTTCGAGCACGATGGTGAACCGATCGTGGGCGCTGGCCAGTTGTTCTCGGATGCGGTTGGGCTCGGTGATGTCGGTCATCGAGGTCATCCACCCGGTCTGTTTGCCCACAGCGTCGATCAGCGGCGAGACGTACATGCGCGCATCGAACAAGCGCCCGCTCTTGCGCTTGACGCGAACTTGAAACCCGCCTGCCGAGTGTTGGCCGCTGATTTCTTCTTCCAGCCGTTTCATCAACACTTCCCGGTCTTGGTCTGGCCAATACGGAAAGGGGGCTGTGGCTCCCACCAATTCGGCTTCGCTCCAGCCCGTCATTTGACAAAAGGCTGGGTTCACATAAGTGATGCGCCCATGCAAATCGAGCGCCCGCATGCCGGTCAGCATGGAGTTTTCCATGGCCCGGCGGAAGTTTGTTTCGGCGACCAATGCTTTTTGGGCCTGAAGACGTCTGCGCGTGTGTCGCCAATTGCCAATCAACATCCAGGCGGTCATCACGCTGAGCACGCTCACCAACCAGAACAAACCGCTGCCCACCAAGCCTTGCGAGGTGCGCCAGGCTTGCGCACGCAAGATCAGGTCATTGCCCACCGGAGTGACGGGGATTTCGTAATCGTTGTCCAGCCGCTGCGTGAACGGCAGCAGGTTGATCAAGCGCTCGCGTTTCGGGATGGTTTGTCCGGCCAGCAACTGTCCGGCACTGTCTTGCAAGGCCACGGCGTATTTAGACAGTACTTCGGTGGGTATGCCATAGCGCAGCAGTCCTTCCATGGAGTATTCGGCCAAGATCACGCCATTGAAGCGGCCCTGGTTGTCGCTCAAAGGGGTGTGCAACTGCAGGACCGAGTCGGTTTTGTCTTCGTCAACATCGTTGCGGCCATAGATCGGCTGCATCAAATCGCGGGCGAGACTGAAATGGTCCTCGCTTGCCTGGATTTTGAGCACGCTGCCCGGGCGCATGCGTTGGCTGGGTAACAAACTGGAGACGCTCTGGCTGGAAATGATGCGGCGGCGGTCGTCCACCCAGGTCAGTGATTGGTATTCGGGGTATTGCTGAACCAGCGTTTCAGCGCGGGATAAAAACTGATCGGTTTTGATTTCCCGATTCGAGACATCTCGTGCCAAGCGCATGACTTGCTCTTGGCGCTCGATCAGGCGAAGCCGCAAGCGTTGTTGTGCATATTCCACATCGCGTTTGATGGCCTCTTGTTCACGTTCGACTTCTTCAATGCGCAGATACCAAAAAGCACTGGCGATCGCGGCCAAGAACAACAAGACAGATGCCACGGGTGCAAGGTTGGCAAACCGGTCTTGCTTGTTGGGGGACTGCTTGACCCACCAAGACCGCCACCAAGCCCAAGGTCCCACCACTTTCACCACCAATACTGCTTTGTTCAATTCCATGGCTTGAGTTTAGGGGAGAACAAGGTTTGAACACCGATCCGGGTCATTGCTGGAATCCCAGTGACGCCTCATTTTATTTCATATTAAGAAATCATAAGGCACAATTTGAAATATTTGGAGAATTATGAGAAAATTTGAGACATATCATTCAGCCACTACAACAGGAGACACGCATGACAGCGGCCAACCCACAACAGCCCAAGCCTGATTTGGACACACAGGAAACCCGTGAATGGATGGACGCCCTGTCCGCCGTGATTGAGAAAGCTGGCCCCGAGCGCGCCCACTTTTTGCTCGAAGAGCTGCTGGAAGAAGCCCGCCAGCACAGCATCGATTTGCCGTTTTCGGCCACGACGGGTTACGTCAACACGATCGAGCCCACCGAAGAAGCCCGTTGCCCCGGCAACATCGAGATCGAAGAGCGCCTGCGCGCCTACATGCGCTGGAACGCCATGGCCATGGTGGTCAAGGCCAACCGCCACAACCCGGCAGATGGTGGCGATCTGGGCGGCCACATCGGCTCCTTCGCATCGCTGGCCCACATGTTTGGTGCCGGTTTCAACCATTTTTGGCATGCCGAGAATGAAAACCACGGCGGCGACTGCCTCTACATCCAGGGCCACGTCTCGCCCGGTGTCTATGCCCGCGCCTACTTGGAAGGCCGCCTGACCGAAGAGCAGTTGCTCAACTTCCGCCAAGAAGTGGACGGCAAAGGCCTGTCCAGCTACCCACACCCCAAGCTGATGCCCGAGTTTTGGCAGTTCCCCACCGTGTCCATGGGCCTCGGTCCATTGATGGCGATTTACCAAGCCCGCTTTTTGAAGTACCTGCACGCCCGTGGCATTGCCAACACCGAAAACCGCAAGGTCTGGGTGTTCTGCGGCGACGGCGAGATGGACGAAGTCGAATCATTGGGCGCGATTGGCTTGGCCGCCCGCGAAAACTTGGACAACCTGATTTTTGTCGTCAACTGCAACTTGCAGCGTTTGGACGGCCCGGTGCGCGGCAACGGCAAGATCGTGCAAGAACTCGAAGGCGAGTTCCGCGGCTCCGGCTGGAACGTCATCAAGTTGCTGTGGGGCAGCGAGTGGGACAGCCTGCTGGCCCGCGACAAAGACGGCGCCTTGCGCAAGCTGATGATGGAAACCTTGGATGGCGACTACCAAGCTTTCAAGGCCAACGACGGCGCTTATGTGCGCAAGCATTTCTTTGGCCGCGACCCGCGCACCTTGGAGATGGTGTCGCACCTGTCGGACAACGACATCTGGAACCTCAAGCGTGGCGGTCACGACCCCCAAAAGGTCTATGCCGCTTACCACCAGGCGGTCAACACCAAGGGTCAGCCCACAGTGCTGCTGATCAAGACCGTCAAGGGCTTTGGCATGGGCAAAGCGGGCGAGGGCAAGAACACGGTTCACCAGACCAAGAAGCTGACGGATGACGACATCAAGTACATGCGCGACCGTTTCAACATCCCGATCCCGGACAGCGAGTTGGCCAACATCCCTTTTTACAAGCCTGCAGAAGACACGCCAGAAATGCGTTACCTGCATGAGCGCCGCCAAGCCTTGGGTGGCTACCTGCCCAAGCGCCGCGCCAAGGCCGAAGAGAGCTTCACCGTGCCTTCGCTCGACACCTTCAAAGCCGTGATGGAGCCCACTGCCGAAGGCCGTGAAATTTCGACCACCCAAGCCTATGTGCGCTTTTTGACCCAGTTGCTGCGCGACCAGGCCTTGGGCCCCCGCGTGGTGCCGATTCTGGTGGACGAGGCCCGTACTTTTGGTATGGAAGGCCTGTTCCGCCAGATTGGTATTTACAACCCCGCAGGCCAGCAGTACACCCCGGTCGACAAAGACCAGGTCATGTACTACAAGGAGGATATTGCCGGTCAGATCCTGCAAGAAGGCATCAACGAAGCCGGCGGCATGTCCAGCTGGATCGCTGCGGCCACCAGCTACAGCACATCCAACCGCATCATGGTGCCGTTCTACGTGTACTACTCGATGTTCGGCTTCCAGCGCATTGGCGACTTGGCTTGGGCGGCGGGCGACATGCAGGCTCGCGGTTTCTTGCTCGGCGGCACCTCGGGCCGTACCACTTTGAACGGTGAAGGCCTGCAGCATGAAGACGGTCACAGCCACATCATGGCCAACACCATCCCCAACTGCGTGTCGTATGACCCCACCTTCGCACACGAAGTCGGCGTCATCCTGCACCATGGCTTGAAGCGCATGGTCGAGAAGCAGGACAACGTGTTTTATTACATCACCTTGCTCAACGAAAACTACGCCATGCCAGGCCTGACGCCCGGCACCGAAGAGCAGATCATCAAGGGCATGTATTTGTGCAAGCCCGGCGCGTCCGCTGAAGGCACCTCCGGCGCGGGCGACAAGCGCGTGCAACTGTTGGGTTCGGGCACCATTCTTCGCGAATCGATTGCTGCGCAAAGCCTGCTGGCCACCGACTGGGGCATCCAGGCCGACGTGTGGAGCTGCCCCAGCTTCAACGAACTGACCCGCGACGGTCAGGACGTTGAGCGCCACAACATGTTGCACCCGATGGAAACACCCCGCGTGTCTTTTGTGGGCCAACAGCTGGCCAAGCACAGCGGCCCCGTGGTCGCATCGACCGATTACATGAAGGCCTATGCCGAGCAGATTCGTCCTTTCATTCCAAAAAATTCGGATGGTTCTGGCCGCACCTACAAAGTGCTGGGCACCGACGGTTTTGGCCGCTCCGACTTTCGCAGCAAGCTGCGGGAGCACTTCGAGGTCAACCGCCACTACATCGTGGTCGCGGCCCTGAAGGCGCTGAGTGAAGAGGGCAAAGTGCCGGTCGCTCAAGTGGGCGAGGCGATTAAAAAGTACGGCATCAACACCGAAAAAGTGAATCCTCTCTACGCGTAAGCGGAAAACGGGATTCATTTTTCAGCGAAGACTCATATCGCGCAGCGATGTGATGTCGAAGCGACAAGATTCACTCATCATGAAAGTGAGACAAACATGGCATTGGTAGAAGTTCAAGTCCCGGACATCGGGGATTTCGATGAAGTGACTGTCATTGAGTTGATGGTCAAAGTGGGCGACACCGTGAAAGCCGAGCAATCGTTGATCACCGTGGAATCCGACAAAGCCTCGATGGAAATCCCGTCGAGCACAGCGGGTGTGGTCACAGCCATGCGCGTGGCGATGGGCGACAAAGTCAAACAAGGCTCGGTGTTGTTGGTGGTGGAAGCCGCTGGTGCGGCTTCAGCCTCAGCGGCTGCGCCTGCTGTAGCTACACCTGTCGCTGCAGCCCCTGCCGCAGCCCCTGTGACTGTTGCCGCTGCTGCGGTCCCAGTTGCATCTGGCCCCGTGCAAGTGTTTGTGCCTGACATCGGTGACTTCAAAGACGTGGCCGTCATTGAGGTCATGGTCAAGCCCGGCGACACCATCAAGGTCGAGCAATCGCTGATCACCGTTGAGTCCGACAAGGCCTCGATGGAAATCCCGTCCTCACACGCGGGCGTGCTCAAAGAGCTCAAAGTCAAAGTGGGCGACACGGTCAACATCGGTGACCTGCTGGCCATTCTGGAAGGCACCTTGGCTGCAGCGGCACCTGTAGCGGCAACATCTGCTGCTGTTGTGGCGGTTGCCTCTGCACCCGCTGCCGCGCCCACCCCAGTGGCCGCAGCCGTCGCTGCCGTGTCAGCGCCTGCCCACGCCCCCGGCGGCAACACGGTGGGCTTGCCCCATGCGTCGCCCTCGGTGCGCAAGTTCGCCCGCGAGCTGGGTGTGCCGCTCGCAGAAGTCAAAGGCTCTGGCCTCAAAGGCCGGATCACCGAGGCCGATGTGCAAGCCTTCACCCAGGCCGTCATGTCGGGTGCTGCACAAACCAAGGCGCAAGCGGCCAAAGCCCCTGCGGCCACGGGCGGTGGTGGTTCGGAGCTGGGACTCATCCCATGGCCCAAGGTGGACTTTGCCAAGTTCGGCCCCATCGAGCGCAAAGAGATGGGCCGCATCAAGAAGATCAGCGGTGCCAACTTGCTGCGCAACGCCATCATGATCCCGGCCGTCACCAACCACGACGACGCCGACATCACCGACCTCGAAGCCTTCCGCGTCTCGACCAACAAAGAGAACGAGAAGAGCGGCGTGAAGGTGACGATGCTGGCCTTCTTGATCAAGGCCTGCGTGGCCGCGCTCAAGAAATACCCCGAGTTCAACAGCTCGCTAGACAGTTCGAATGGTGGCGATGCACTGGTCTACAAAAACTACTGGCACATTGGCTTTGCCGCCGACACGCCCAACGGTTTGATGGTTCCGGTGATTCGCGATTGCGACAAAAAAGGCGTGCTGCAGATCAGCCAAGAAATGGGCGAGCTGGCCAAGAAGGCGCGCGACGGCAAGTTGGGTCCCGCAGAAATGACCGGCGCAACCTTCACCATCTCCAGCCTCGGCGGCATTGGTGGCAAGTACTTCACACCCATCATCAACGCGCCCGAAGTGGCCATTTTGGGCGTGTGCAAGAGCACCATGGAACCCGTCTGGGACGGCAAACAGTTTGTGCCGCGCCTGATGCTGCCCTTGTCTTTGACATGGGACCACCGCGTCATCGACGGTGCCGCAGCGGCACGCTTCAACGCGTTCCTCGGTCAAATCCTCAGCGACTTCCGTCGCGTATTACTTTGAACCTTGGGGGCGGACCATAGCGCAGCTTTGCTCGGCCCCCAACCTCTTGAGAAGAACATGGCACTCATAGATATTCAAGTCCCTGACATTGGCGACTTCGACGAAGTCACCGTGATCGAGTTGATGGTCAAGGTGGGCGACACCGTCAAATCCGACCAAAGTCTGATCACCGTGGAGAGCGACAAAGCCTCCATGGAAATTCCTTGCAGCCACGGTGGCGTGGTCAAAGAACTCAAGGTCAAGCTGGGCGACAAGGTCAAGCAAGGCTCGGTGGTGTTGGTGTTGGAAGGTGAGGGCGCTGCGGCGGCCCCTGCTGCCGCGCCAGCGCCAGCGGCCGCTCCTGCAGCAGCCCCAGTGGCTGCCGCCCCCGCACTCGTGGCTTCCAGCTTCGGCGGCTCCGCCGACATCGAGTGCGATGTGCTCGTGTTGGGCGGTGGCCCCGGCGGTTACTCAGCAGCATTCCGTGCGGCTGACCTCGGCTTGAACGTCGTCATCGTCGAGCGCTACGCCACCTTGGGCGGCGTGTGTTTGAATGTGGGTTGCATCCCGTCCAAAGCGCTGCTGCACGTCGCCGCCGTCATGGACGAAGTGGCCCACATGGCCGACCTCGGTGTGGACTTTGGCAAGCCGGTGGTCAACATCGACAAGCTGCGCGGCCACAAAGAAAAAGTCATTGGCAAGCTCACCGGCGGCTTGGCGGCCATGGCCAAGATGCGCAAGGTCACCACCGTGCGCGGCTTGGGCCAGTTCGTGGGGGCCAACCACCTCGAAGTGTCGGAGACCACCGGCACCGCGCAAGAACAAAACGGCAGCAAAAAAGTGATCGCGTTCAAACGCGCCATCATTGCTGCAGGCTCTCAAGCTGTCCGTTTGCCGTTCATGCCCAACGACCCGCGCGTGGTCGACAGCACCGGCGCTTTGGAACTCAAAGAAGTGCCCAAACGCATGCTGATTTTGGGCGGCGGCATCATCGGCCTGGAAATGGGCACGGTTTACAGCACGCTGGGCGCACGCCTGGACGTGGTGGAAATGATGGACGGCCTCATGCAAGGCGCTGACCGCGACTTGGTCAAAGTCTGGCAAAAGATGAACGCCAAGCGCTTTGACTACATCATGCTCAAGACCAAGACCGTGTCTGCACGCGCCTTGCCCGAAGGCATCGAAGTCACGTTCGAGAGCGCCGAACCCGGCGGCACAGCCCCCGCGCCGCAGGTGTACGACCTCGTGTTGCAAGCTGTGGGCCGTACGCCCAACGGCAAAAAACTCGCCGCTGAAAAAGCCGGCGTGGCCGTGACCGATCGCGGCTTTATCAACGTCGACATCCAAATGCGCACCAACGTGCCGCACATCTTTGCGATTGGCGACATCGTGGGCCAGCCCATGTTGGCGCACAAAGCGGTGCACGAAGCCCACGTGGCGGCCGAAGTGATTGCGGGCGAACTGCAAGGCAACAAAGAGCTGGCAGCCGCTGCTTTTAACGCACGCGTCATCCCCAGCGTGGCCTACACCGACCCCGAAGTGGCCTGGGTGGGCTTGACCGAGACCGAAGCCAAAGCGCAAGGCATCAAGGTCAAAAAGGGCTTGTTCCCTTGGTCGGCATCAGGCCGCGCTATTGCCAACGGCCGCGACGAAGGCGTGACCAAGCTGCTGTTTGACGATTCACCCGAGGTGCATGCGAATGGGGGCCACGGCAAGATCTTGGGCGGCGGCATGGTGGGCACGCACGCGGGCGACATGATTGGTGAGATCGCACTGGCTATTGAAATGGGCGCAGACGCCGTGGACATCGGCAAAACCATCCACCCCCACCCCACGCTGGGCGAAAGCATCGGCATGGCGGCAGAGGTGGCGCACGGGAGTTGCACGGACGTGCCGCCGAGTAAGCGCTAAGCGCATAGCCGGCAGGACTGCTGTGGGTCTTTTCGGGGCAGTTTCAAGGCGGCCACGACCCCCGACCTTGACTCCCAGCAGCCCAGCTGGTCTCAATCGTGCACGATTTTGCGTTCTTTGATGATTTGGGCAAATCGCCGTGCATCGGCCTTGGTGACCGCACCGAACTCGGCGGGCGACATGGGGGTAGGTTCGGCACCGATGCCACGAATGGATTCAACGGCGCTGGGCAACATCAAGGCCCGGTTGATCTCGCGGTTCAGGCGGTCAACGATGGCCGCAGGTGTGCCCGCAGGCGCCCAGAAACCGTGCGATGTACCGGCGTCAAAATTCTTGAGCCCCAGCTCATTGAGCGTGGGCGCATCGGGGAACATCGACAAGCGCTGTGGCGAGGTGACTGCCAACAAGCGCAAACGCCCCGACCGCACATGCGAAAAAGCAATCCCCGGATCCAGCAGATAGTCCACGTTGCCGCCCAGCAAGTCTTGCAAGGCTGCACCCGAACCGCGGTAAGGGATGTGCAAAGTAAAAATACCGGCTTGGGACTTGAGCATCTCGCCGGCAATGTGCGGGCTGGTGCCGTTGCCTGGCGAGCCATAGCTCAACTTGCCCGGGTTGCCCTTGGCGAAGGCGATGAATTCGGCAAAAGTCTTGTAAGGGGCATCGCTGCGCACGACCAAGAACAATTGCAACCGCGCACCTGCCGCCACCGGCGTGAGGTCCTTGTCATGGTCGAAAGGCATCTTGGGCGTGACGTAAGGCACGATGGCGGCGCCACTGCCCGAGCTGCACAAAATGGTGTAGCCATCCGGCGCGCTTTTGGCGGCCAAGTCAGAACCAATGATGCCACCGGCACCGCCTCGGTTGTCCACCACGATTTGTTGACCCAGCGCTTGTGACACCGTAGAAGAAACGGCACGCGCCACCAGATCTGGTGAACCGCCCGCAGGGAAATTCACGATCATGCGGATGGGTTTGGCTGCTGGCCAGGCGCTTTGGGCCTGCGCTGTGCCAAAGGCGCCGAGTGCCATGCTCGACACGGCAGCAAGGCCAATTTGTCGGCGGCGAGGGTCATGAACTTGGGTCATTTAAAGATCTCCGGATAAAAACAGCTCGCCCATTGTGAGAAGAAATCAATTTGACCGCTACTCGGGAAAACCTTGCCCTGACAGTCCCTGACAGTCCCTGACCGTCTTGAGACGCGAAGCACCATGCTGCTCAGAAAACGTTCGCGCTGTCCAACAGCGCCAAATGTCCAGAAACGACTGCCCCACTTTGGTTCATGGCCATCGGCGTGTACTGCCGTGTGTGCATGATCATGACCTTGGCACGATCCACAGTCCGTCCATCTGGAGGGGTGCTTAAGCTGCGGAATCAGCACAGCAAACGCTGCGCCAACGCAGCCCGACCCGGGCAGGGCCTGCCTGCTCAGGCCAGCGGCGAAACGCCCACCACCTTCGCATGCAAAACAAAGGTGATCAGTCCCCAAAGACCTGTACCCGCAACGACCGCGATGAGCGTGGCGGATGGTTTGGGGGAAGTCGATGGCGCAGTTTCACCCAAGACCTGGGCTTGCCTGTTGGCCCGGTCGCGTGCACGGGCAGATTTGAAGTTCAAGACGGACCACGCCAAAAACGCACCGAACAAAATGACATCGGCCAAATTGCCGTTGGACAACAAATGGGCCAAGGCCCACACCTTGACAGACAACACCATGGGGTGTCCCAGACGCACTTTGAAATGGTTGGCAGGAATGTACGCCGCAACCAGCAAGATACTGGCCAACAACATCAGCAACACACTGACATGCCGTGTCGCAAGGGGGGGTTGCCAAAGGAGAACCGGCTGCAGTCGCGTTTCGCCATAGCCCACGATCAGTGCATAAAAACCCAATAAGGACACCAAGGCGATGGCCCCTTTGAAGGGTTTTTCTCCCCAAGCCGCAATGGTTCTGGTTCGCCAACCATCGGCGAAAGTGCGCGTTGAATGCGCGCCTAAAAAAAGAACCAAGCCCAAGATCAACCAAGTCATGAAAACCCCTTAAGACGGTTAGAAATTGCATTGTCTAGGAATTTGGAGCCAACGGCAGCTTTGCTTTCGTGTTTCGGTGTTCAGCGGCCGGCTTTCGGTTCAATCGGCATAACCCGGGTTCACCCGGTC
Organism: Comamonadaceae bacterium; assembly: GCA_027485235.1. Taxonomy (GTDB): domain Bacteria; phylum Pseudomonadota; class Gammaproteobacteria; order Burkholderiales; family Burkholderiaceae_C; genus Limnohabitans_A. The sequence goes on along the minus strand of JAIXRJ010000046.1, from coordinate 322,922 downwards.
AATCACCCGCATCATGGCTTCAAAAAACAGGCGTTCTCGTTCGCTGCGGGGGTGGCGGTCTTGCGGGCTGGGGGTTTTGATGCGCTGGATCACCGATTCGGTCAGCACATTCAAGGGCTGGCCGCTGCCCATGGCCAGCATTTGCGTTCGGCAGGCTTTCTCGAGTTTGTACAAGCGCCGGTAGGCTTGCGCCACGGTGTCGCCCACCGTCATCACACCATGGTTTTTCATGAAAAGCACGGTCTTGCCGCCGCTCATGAGCTGCGACAAACGCTCACCCTCTGACAAGTCAGCCGCCAGCCCGGTGTAATGGTCGTCGTAGGCGATGGCGCCGTCAAAAAAGGCGGCAGTTTGGGTGGCGGGCAACAAGCGGTTGGCTTTGAGCATGTTCAAAGCCAGCGCCCAGGGCTGGTGAGTGTGCAGCACCACTTTGGCCCCCGTGAGGCGGTGCACCGGGGCGTGGATCGATTGCGCCGACAGCTCCACCAGGCCTGAGCCTTCCAGCGTTTCGCCCGCTTCGTTGAAAACCATCATGGTGCTGGCACGGGCTTCGGACCAATGCACGCCAAAGGGCGAGATCAAATATTGGTCTTCGCGCCCCGGTACGGCGACGGTGAAGTGGTTGTCGATGCCTTCATCAAAGTCGTGCAGCACTGCCAATCGCAATGCGGCGGCCAAATGCACCTTGGCTTGCCAAACGGGATCGTCTGCGGCAGGCGCTGGAGCGGGGGCGCAGGCATTGGCGTTGGCGGGCGACATGGTCTGACTTTCTGTGGTTAAACTGTTCCTCACTCTACGCATGAGCCCTTTACAGGCCTGTCACTTGTGCAGCAAACCGAGGATGTCCAAGGTCAGGCAATGTGGAAATCCCGTCAACCTTGGCCTGCCGAAGTCGGTGTTTAGACATCAAAAGGTCATCATTGCAGGTTCAAATGACTCCCAACAAGGAGATAACCATGTCAACCCACGATCAAGATACCGACTTCAATCCCTCCCAAAACCCCCACTTTCAAGACATCTTGGCCCAATCGCTGCAAAACCCTGCACGCCGTGGCTTGCTGCGCGGTGGCTTGGGTTTGGCCGGCCTGGCCATGCTGCCCGGTTGCGCCAGTGTGTTGTCGGGCTTGGCCGCAGCCCCTTCGGCGCTGGGTTTTCCTTCTTTGCAAAAAAGTCTGCTGGACAACGTGATCTTGCCGCCCGGTTACCAGTACACGGTGTTGCACGCCACGGGCGATGCGCTGGATTCAACGCTGCCTGCTTACTCCAACAAAGGCTTGGAGACCGATGACTGGTCGCGCCGGATTGGTGACCACCACGATGGCATGGACATTTACTACATCGATGCCAATGGCCGCTACACCGAGAAAGAGACTGGCCGCGCCGTGCTGTGCGTGAACCACGAAAGTTCAGCCGATGCACACTTCATGCACCCCAACGGTCAAACGTCGAACGGCGTGAGCGGCAAGCGGTTTGACCAATTTGGCACTTGGGACTTGGGTTCACGCCCCGAATTGGAAGTGCTCAAGGAAATCAACCACCACGGTATTTCTGTGGTCGAGATGGTCAAAACCCCACAAGGCTGGCGCATCAAGCAAGACTCGCCTTTGAACCGCCGCTTCACCGCCCAAACACCGGCCCGCATCAGCGGCCCACGCGCTGAAATCGAGAACATCCGCAGCTTCATGGTGACCCGGTGGGACACAGCGGGTGCCATGTCGCGTGGCACTTTGAACAATTGCGGCCACGGCAAAACCCCTTGGGGCACTTATTTGGGCTGCGAAGAAAACTGGGCCTTTTACTTTCAGGCCACGGGCACGGGCACCGGCCTTTCTCCCAAAGAAGTCGCTGCACGCCGCCGCTATGGCGTGGCTGCTGCAGCGCCTGCTGCCGGGGTGCAAAAAGCCATCAGCCAAGGCTGGCACACCGTGTCCGCCACCGACGACCGCTTTGCCCGCTGGAATTTGGCGGCCACAGGTGCCAATGCCGAGCGTGACTTCCGCAACGAAGCCAACACCTTTGGCTACAACTTCGAGATCGATCCGCTCGCGCCATCTTCCACGCCCGCCAAGCGCGTGGCCATGGGCCGTTTTGCCCACGAAGCGGCCGTTTGCGGCATCCCCAAAGCGGGCGAGCCCTTGGCTTTTTACATGGGTTGCGATTCGCGCAACGAATACATCTACAAGTTCGTGAGCACCGCCGTATGGGACCCCCGCGATGTGGGCGGCGGCATGCTGGCCGGTGACAAGTACCTGAGCGAAGGCAAGCTGTATGCGGCCCGTTTTGACGCCACAGGCCAAGGCGAATGGTTGGAGTTGACCATTGCCGATCCGCGCATCGCCAACTTTGCGTCTTACAGATTTGCCAACCAAGCCGATGTGTTGGTCAACCCCCGCCTGGCGGCGGACGCAGCGGGTGCCACCAAAATGGACCGACCTGAGTGGGGTGCGGTCAACCACCGCAACGGTGAAATCTACTTTGCCCTGACCAACAACAACGCCGTCAACCGCACCCCCACCAAAGTCGATGCGGCCAACCCCCGCGCTTACATGGACATGGATGGCAACAAAGGCATGGGCAACCCCAACGGCCACATCATCCGTTTCAAAGAGGCGGACAGCAAATCCACAGCCAAGGCTTTTGCCTGGGACATCTTCTTGTTTGGTGCAGAAGAGGATGCAGGGGACGCCAACCTGTCCGGGCTCACGGCCAAAAACGCGTTTTCATCGCCTGACGGCCTGTGGTTCAGCAAGGCCACGGGCATTTGCTGGATTCAGACCGACGACGGTGCCATGACCGACGAGACCAACTGCATGATGCTGGCCGCCATCCCGGGCCAAGTGGGCGACGGCGGCAAGGTCACCGTGAAAAACAAAATGGTGGTCGGTGGGGTGGAGCAAAACGGCACCCAAGAGACCTTTTTGGGCGCCGCTTTGGGGGATGCCAAACTGCGCCGCTTCTTGGTGGCCCCCAAGGGCGCTGAGGTCACCGGCATCACCGAAACCGCCGACGGCCGCACCTTGTTCGTGAACATTCAGCACCCCGGCGAATTGTCCAAGCCACTGGCTTCAGGCGAAGCCCCGCAAAGCGTTTGGCCCGGTAACCAAGGCTATGGCCCCCAAGGCCGCCCACGTTCGGCCACGATCGTGATCACACGCCAAGATGGTGGTGTGATCGGCTTGTAAGGGTTTTTGTCAACTTGGCTTGGGCACTGGGCTGGCGCAAACAGCCATTCAGTGCTGAACCAAATAGCAGCTATCTTGGGTTTCTTCACCTTCATCGCTGCACAGCGCAGCGATGAGTTGGGGGTCCACCACCTGACCGGGTAGCGGCAGTTCTTCATGTGTCCAGCGCTTGACCAAGTGGCCATTGGCCACCCCGCCCGTGTGCGGAGCTTGGTAGGCGCGTCGGTGTTGCAGGGTGTTGCCGACGTTGGCGTTGGCGATGAAGCGGCTTTCGCCCAAGGCCCAAGGCTCAAAGTAGGCATTGGCTGCCGCGTCCACTTGGCGAAAATAGCTGCGTGCCCCCTCGGCATGGAGTTTTTTGCGCACGGTGCGGGTGATCAGGCCTTGCAAGTGGTCCAGTGCCGCAAAGTCCATTTGGCTGAGGGTGGCCAGGCGCATGTCTTGCTCCGCCAAGGCCGGCGTGGCGGCCAATTCGGCGGGCAGCACTTGCACCATGGCTTTCACCACATCGCGGTGGGGTGCCACAGCGGTGGCCACGCCGCGTGTTTGCGGTTGAATGGGGCAGCGTATTTCCACCAAACGCGGTTTCACTGGCCCGGTGCAGCCGTCGTGGTGGTAATACTCGCCTTGGCTGAGACGCCCCTTGCTGGAGCGTCCGCGCACGTCACGGTAAGTGAGGTGTTCAGTGTGCACATTGAGGCACACCACCAAGCCGGTGGCATCGACCAATTGGTAAAAGGCCTCGCGCCATTCGGGCAAAAGCAAGTGCTCGTGCAAGTAGTCGGTGGGCGCAGCGGCTTCATGCCCCACTTCACCCTCGATCACCAACACAAAAGCTTTGGGTCGTCGCACCCGCCAATGGCGGTTGGCCAAGGCCAGCACAGCGGGCGAGTGAGAACAGGGGGGCTTGGAGCAGGCGAGCAAAGGGTCAGACATGGTGTGCGATTCGATGACAGCCGAGCTTGAAAAGCGAGTTCGCTGGGCTTTGGATTTTAGTGCCTCCCCCAGCGGCCTGAAACACAGCTTGGGACGGCCTGGGCATGGTGGGGGTCTGGGCTAGGCTTGGGTCAGGACGACGCCACAGCAGCTCAGCATCACCAAAGCGCTGATCCAGCTCACGAGACTCCTAAACAGCGGCTTTCTCATGGCTGTGCATGAATTCGGCAAAGACCTCGGCCAGAGTGTCTTCATGGGGTGCCCAGTCGGAGAACGGCAACACCGGCACATCTTGGTCTTGCAGGGGCAACTCATACAAGATGCTCCCCGGAATCAAGGCAGCAGTTGCACGCCCGTTGACCGAGGCATGGGTTTTGTCGTTGCCTGGCACGACGATGGTGGGCACGCGTATGGCACGCATCACATCTTCTTCCATGCCTAAAACGGGTTCGCGCGGACCTTTGAGAAAGATGCGCAGCCAATGGTTCATCACTTGGGTGTATTGCGCAGGCTCCATGGCCATGAGGCGCTGCAAATTGGCCGGGTTGGCCTGTATGCGTTCGCGGTATTGCTCGGTTTCACACACAGCTTGCATGCCACCTTGCTCAGCGGCTCGGATGAACTGCTGGTAATAGGTTTCAGGCAGACGGTCAGCCGCAAATGCGCCCCCTGTGATCCGCATCAGCAACAGACCTTGGACGGCTTGAGGATGGCGCTGGTTGAACAGCATCGACAAGCGCGCACCGGATGAGGTGCCGCCTATGAATGCGGGCCTGGCTTGGAGTTTTTGCAACAGCACCGCCAAATCGTCAGCCCAGATTTCTTCTTCGCCATCCTCGCCCGCAATCAGAACATCGGACGATCCGGTGTTGCGGCGGTCGTGGAGCAGGACGCGAAAACCTTTGGCCGCTATTTTCTCGGCAAAGGCCACGAACTCGTTGAATCCACGGCGTCCCCCGGTGATCAAGGCCAGCCATGGGCCGTGGTCTCCCAGCACACGGTAATGGATCTGGACATCGCGGACGGACATCAAAGGCATGTCAAAAGTCTTTCGGTGGTCATGGCGTTGCCCGCATTTTTTCTACTTTTCACCGTAGCACAAACAATTTGGATGAACAAGAGGAGGTGCCCTGTAGGTTTGGCGAATTTTGTGGGTTTTGGCATGTCATCTTGAAGACTGGCATCCTGGGTGCGGCATGGAACAATCGCCCATCATTGAAGGAGCCATGGCCATGAACGATTCATCTTTGACAGCTGACCGATTTCGCACCCGTTGTGTCTTGGGTTTGCTGGCGTCCTTGTTGGTGCTGGGCAGCGCTGCAGCGCAAACGGCAGCGGGTGCTTTCCCTAACAAGCCGGTTCGGCTCATCGTGCCCCAAACACCGGGCGGGGCTTCAGACGCTTTGGCGCGCATCGTGGGGCAAAAGCTTTCAGAAAAATGGGGCCAAGCGGTGGTGGTTGAAAACCGCCCTGGTGCGGGTGGCAACATCGGCATGGACGCGGTGGCCAAAGCGCCCGGGGATGGTTACACCCTGCTGATGTCGTATGTGGGCTCACACGCGATCAACCCGAGCATCTACAGCAAACTGCCGTTTGATCCAGAGGCTGACTTTGTGGCGGTGGCCACCTTGGCGAACGTGCCCTTTGTGGCCGTGGTCAATGCGTCGGTGCCCGTGAACAACATCAAGGGTTTGGTCAGCTATGCCGCGAGCAAGCCTGTGTCTTTTGGTTCGGCCGGCAATGGATCGGTCAACCACCTGCTCGGTGAAATGTTCAACACCGCCAGCGGTGCCAAGATGCAACACATCCCTTACAAAGGGGCTGCGCCTGCGCTGACCGATTTGATCTCGGGTCAAATTCAAGTGGTCTTCACCAGCTTGCCGTCTGTCGCACAACATATCCGCGGTGCAACGGTCAAAGGCTTGGCCGTCACGGGCTCTAAGCGTGCTGCGGCATTCAAGGACATCCCGACCATTGCCGAGTCGGGTTTTCCTGGCTTTGTCATCAACCCTTGGTTTGGATTGTTTGCTTCCAAAGGCACGCCCATGGCCCTGGCTCGGCAAATCAACGCGGATGTCAACAAAATCTTGCAAGAAAAAGACGTCCAGGACAGGTTTGCGACCTTGGGCGCAGAGCCTTTTGAAAGCACACCTCAAGAGCTGCAGGCCATGCTCCAGTCTGACATCAAGACCTGGGCCGCCGTGGTGAAAAGTTCCGGCGCAACGGCCGATTGATGGCGGCGCTGAAGGGATCATCGGCATGAAAGTCAGACGCATTGCAGGGGCCTTGGGCGCGGAGATTTCGGGCGTGGACCTGAGCCAGCCTCTGTCCCAGTCCCAGGCTCAAGACATCCGTGAAGTTTTTTTGGCCCATGAGGTCATCTTCATGCGACAACAAGTCCTGAGTGCCCAGCAGTTCATGGACTTTGCGCACGCCATGGGGGAACCTGTGGCGTACCCTTTTGTCAAAGGCTTGGCCGATTTTCCCCACATCATCGAAGTCAAGAAGCTCGAGCATGAAACGGTCAACTTTGGTGGCGTTTGGCATTCCGACACCACTTACCTCGACTTGCCCCCGATGGGCTCCATGTTGTTGGCCCGCGAGATTCCGCCCTTTGGCGGTGACACCTTGTTTGCCAGCCAATGTGCGGCTTATGAAGCCTTGTCGGACACCATGCAACGCCTGTTGCAGGGGCTCAAGGGCGTTAACACCTCGGCCAAAGCGGACGTGTCCAAAACACGGGAGGACCGTTTGAAAAGCGATGGCAATGATTCGGCGCCGCAAAGTTTTACGAGCATCCACCCGCTGGTTCGAACGCACCCCGAAACGGGTCGCAAAGCCTTGTATGTCAATGTGGCGCACACCGCGGGCATTGAGGGCTTGAGCGACAGTGAAAGCGCGCCTTTGTTGAATTTCCTGTTCCAGCACCAAGTCAAACCCGAGTTCACTTGCCGCTGGGCGTGGGCACCGAACGACTTGACGTTTTGGGACAACCGGTGCGCGCAGCACAACCCCATCAACGATTACCACGGCTATCGTCGGGTGTTGAACCGCATCACGCTCCGAGGCGATCGCCCGGTTTAAGCCCCCGACTGCCGCTGATTCTCGAACACGCTCTCGCCATGAACAGCCCCCCTGACTTTGAGTTGCGCGGTCACCGTTTCCCGCCTCTGACTTGGAAGGGCATGAGTGCCACGCAGCAGGCCATGGTCAGTGCGGTGCTTCAGGGCAAGCGTGGTGCCATGCAGGGGCCTTACAACGTGTTGTTGCGAAGCCCCGAAGTCGGGCAGTTGGCTCAGCAGTTTGGGGCCCACACACGGTTTGAATCGTCGCTGCCCTTGGCCCTGAATGAGCTGGCCATTTTGATGGTGGCACGCGACTGGACGGCGCAGTTTGTTTGGTGGGCTCATCGCCCCATGGCCCAAGAGGCGGGCTTGCCCATCGCCTTGATCGAGGCCATCGCCACGGGGCGTGATGCCCCCGAAGATTTGTCGGATGCGGTCCAAGCGGTGCACCGTTTTTGCCGTGATTTGATCCGGTATCGGCAAGTCAGCGACGCGGTCTACGCCGACGTGGTCTTGCATTTTGAGGAACGCGGCGTGGTCGATTTGATGGCGACCATGGGCTACTACACCTTGGTGTGCATGGCCCTCAATGTCGACATTTACCCCTTGCCGCAGGGCGTGCAGCCGCCATTGCAGCCACTGTCTTTGAGGAACTGAAGGCTTGTTGTTCACCTTCATCCTGATCGATAAACCGGACACTGCCGCGTTGCGCCAGCGGATGCGGCCTGCGCACAAGGATTACTTGGCCACCATGGCCGATCGCATCGCCTTTGCCGGGCCCTTGACCCACGACGATGGCCAGACCATGCTGGGCAGTTTGTTGGTGATCGATTTTCCAAGCCGTGATGCCGCGCAGGCCTGGATGGCCCAAGAGCCCTTCACCTTGGCCGGCTTGTACGCCAGCATGAGCGTGCATGCTTTTGTCAACCTCTGGCCGCAAAAGACGGGTTTCCCCCCTTCGGTCTGAAGAAAGAGTATTCATGGTCAAACACATTGTGATGTGGAATGTGCGCGGAGATTCTCCAACCGAGAAAGCGGCGGCGATGGCTCAAATTCAGCGCAGTTTCGAAAGCCTTCGGGGGCGTATTCCCGGACTTTTGCACCTCGAGGTGGGCGTTGACAGCAGCCGCATTGACTATGCCTGTGATGTGGTGCTGTACACAGAGTTCGATTCTCAGGCGTCTTTGAACGCCTATGCCAGTCACCCGGAGCACATGCGTGTGAAGGGCGAGGTGGCAGATTTGCGCATCGCGCGCCACCAAGTGGACTACACACCAACTGATTTTTAGGAGCCAACACATGAACAATTCTTTCAATGACGAACTGTTGGTTCGCCAAATGGTGGAGCGCTGGGCGGTTTGGCGCGATGCCGGTGACTGGGAGCGCTTCGCCACGGTTTGGCACCCCGAGGGGGTGATGATGGCCACCTGGTTCCAGGGTCCTTTCAGCGAGTTCATCCGGGTGACCCAGGAAGGCTGGGCCAAGGGCGTGAGCATCTTGCATTTCCTGGGCGGCTCGGCCATCGAGGTGGTGGGCGACCGTGCGATTGCACAAACCAAAATGACCATCTCGCAACGCGGCATGGTCGAAGGCGAAAACGGTCCTGTTCTGTGTGATGTGGTGTGTACCGGTCGTTTTTACGATTTTGTGATCCGTCACGAAGGCCAGTGGAAACTGCTGCACCGCCAACCTATTTACGAAAAAGACCTCATTGACCCGGTGGACTCCACAGCTGTCCTCAAGCTCGATACCACTGCGCTGGCCACTTTCCCCGAGGGCTACCGCCACTTGGCCTACATCCAGACCCGCATTGGTTACACCGTCAAGATGGACATGCCCATGCTCAAAGGCCCGGTGGTCGACGAGCTGTACAAGCGGGGCGCGCGTTGGCTGACCGGTGGGGCCTTGGAGCGCTGATTTCCGGAAACCGGATTCCCATTTTTTGAGGAGACACCATGGACAAAAATCGGATACCTTTTTTGAATGCGGATCGCCGCGCGATTTTGCGTGCACTGCCTGCCGCCGGCTTGCTGGGCATGGTGCCTGGCGCCTGGGGACAGAGCGCTTACCCCAACCGCGCTTTGCGTGTGATCGTGCCGCAGCCGCCAGGTGGCGGATTCGACTTTGTGGCACGGGCTCTGGCCGAGCGACTGAGCAAGTCACTGGGGCAAAGTGTGGTGGTGGAAAACAAACCCGGCTCGGGGACTTTGGTGGGCACCGATGCCGCTGCCAAAGCCGACCCCGATGGTTATTCCCTGCTTTTGGGTTCGGTCTCCAACATCGCATTGAACATGGGCCTGTATGACAAGCTCTCTTACGACAGCTTGCGCGATTTCGAGCCGGTGGGCTTGGCCGTCAGTTACAGCTACACCCTCATGGCCCGCAAGGACCTGCCCTTCAACTCGCTCAAAGACGTGGTGGCTTATGCCAAGGCCAACCCCGGCAAGCTGACCTATGCCTCGGCTGGTAACGGTTCGGGTCAGCATGTGCTGGCCGCCGCCTTGTGGCATTTGGCCGGGGTGAACCTGGTGCATGTGCCTTACCGAGGTGCACAAGCGGCGTACCAGGATTTGCTGGGTGGACGTGTGGATGTGTTCTTTGACCTTTCGTCCACGGCCCGCGTGCAAGTGAACGCCGGGACCGTGAAAGCCTTGGCGGTCTCGGGTGCCGAGCGCAACCCGATGCATCCAGAGGTACAGACCATCACCGAAAGTGGCGTGGCGCAGCTGGACTTGGAGTCGTGGTTTGGTTACTTCGTGCCCAAAAAGACGCCGCTTGACGTGCAAGAACGCTTGCGCAGTGAATTGGCCAAGGTGATTGCGCAGCCCGATTTGCAAGACAACTTTCGCAAAGCTGGCGGCAAACCCTTGACCCTGAACGCAGAACAGACCCGTGCCTTGGTGCGCCGCGATGTTGAGCGCTGGACCAAGCTGGTGCGGGACATCGGCATCAAAGCCGAATAAGTTTCTTCTTCTTTTACCTGGATTTTTTTATGAAAATTGACAACGCCGCCATCCAACAACTGTTTCTGGACGGCCGCACGGCCAATGGCTTTCTGGACACGCCTGTGCCTGAGGCTTTGCTGCAAGAGGTTTACGACATCGCCAAGATGGGTGCCACGTCGATGAATGCGCAGCCGACCCGCTATGTGTTTTTGACCAATGAAGCCGCCAAGCAACGCCTCATGCCGGCCTTGAGCCCGGGCAATGTGGTCAAAACCCAATCGGCACCGGTTTGTGTGATCGTGGCCACCGACACCCAGTTTTATGAGCACATGCCCCTGGTGTTCCCCAACAACCCCGGAGCCAAAGCGCTGTTCGAGGGCAACGCAGCCTTGGCCCAAGGCACTGCCACCCGCAACGGTACTTTGGGCGGTGCGTATTTCATGGTGGCAGCCCGTGCTGTGGGCTTGGACTGTGGTCCCATGAGCGGTGTGGACTTGGCCAAAGTCAATGCCGAGTTTTTCCCGGACGGCCGATTGACCGCCAACTTCCTGATCAACTTGGGTTACGGAGACAACAGCAAGTTGTTCCCGCGCAACCCACGGCTGAGCTTTGAGCAGGCTTGCACCGTCTATTGAGCTGACGGATTCGATCTCAGAACTCGAATCCACCTTGTTTGCGGACCGCTTCTGAGGCGGTGCCGCTCAACAAATCGGACAGCCGTTGCGCTTGCTCAGGATTTTGCGAGCCGGTGCAAATGCCCAAGGTGTAATCCGTGCTCAACTCGAACTCGGCAGGCAGGACATCGACCAGGTCCACGCCTTCGGTGTAGTTGATTTCGGTGACTTGGGTGCAGCCGATCAAGCCGGTCTCTGTGCTCTTGGCCATCTCGCCCATCGCCGTGGCCCCATTGGGGAACACGCGAAAACGGTTTTGCAGGCTTTCGTTCAAGCCGAGCGCCTTGAGCACGTTGAGAAAATGGATACCTGCTGTGGCTTTGTCGGGGTCTGGAAAGTAGATGCCTTGTGCTGCACGCATGGCGGCTAGCAATTCGGCGCGTGTTTTGACACTGGGGTGCGCTTGACCGCTGCGCACGGCGACCCCCGTTTTGACCAAACCCAGCGAACGGGCACTGCCGGGCACCACATGGCCCGAGGCGATCAGTTGTTCGATCAAAGGCTTGGTCAGGATGATGACATCGCAGGGAGCGCCGCCCAGCAGTTTGTCGCGCATCATGCCCACGGCGCTGAATGTGCCGTCGATACGGCCCCCCGTGGTTTGTTCGAACTCGGCCTGAACGCCTTGGACCACGGCTGCGGCTGCGCCGCCACTCAATACATGCATGTTTTTCTCTCGGTTTAGGAACGGGTTGAAGGGGAGCGTGCTTCTTCGCTGTCGATGGCACGCATCAAGTTATCGGGGGTGAAAGGCATGCTGCGTACGCGCACGCCGATGGCATCAAAAATGGCGTTGGCGATGGCCGCGCAAGTCGGGCCGGAACTGCATTCGCCTGCGCCCAGCGAGGCGTTGTCGGCACCGGGCATCAAGGCCACAGTCACCTCGGGCATGTCGCTGAATTTCAAAATCGGGTAGCGTGTCCAGTCGTTGGACGTGATGCCTTGTGGGCTGAGTTGTGCAGCTTCACTCAGCGCCCAACTGGCCGCTTGCAAGGCGCCGCCTTCGAGTTGGTTGATGGCCCCATCGGCGTCCACCACATGGCCCAGATCGGCGGCGATCCAGAGCTTGTGCAGTTTCACTTTTTCGGCCACCACCAACTCCACCACCACCGCGCAAAAGGCCCCGGTGTTTTTGTAACGGGCATAGGCCAGGCCACGGCCCCAGCCTTCGGGCTTGTCAGTGGCTTGGTTTGTGGTTTGTGTGATTGCCCAGCCCGCCATGTCGGCTGCTGTTTGAAGCACCGCCCTGGCACGCGCTGGCTCAGCACCCTGCAGGTGCGCCAGCCGAAACGCCAGAGGGTCTTGCGACAGCCCATGGGCCAATTCGTCCATGACCGACTCGGCCGCCAGCACATTCCCCGGTGCGCCCAAGGCCCGCATGGCTGAGACGCGAAACGGCATGTTCAGCACGCGGTGGTTGACGACTTTCACCGATGGGATGTTGTAAGGGGGTTGGGCGTTCCGTTCGGAGCCGCCACCGACTGCCATCGCTGCATTCACGGCCAGTGTCACGGGTGCGGGATCGGCGGTTTGCCATGCACCCAGCAAGGCCGGTGTTTGGCCCCGGCCGGGGCGGGTACCGTGGCCTTGACCCCACACGGTTTGTGTCCACTCGCGCAATTGGCCGTTTTTGCCCACAGCCGCGTCGATGCGCACGGCCATGGCCGGGGCCAAGGGAGCGTGGCTCAACTCGGCTTGACGCGTCCACTGCACCCGCACGGGCCTGCCGGGCACCTGCCGCGCCAGCCATGCGGCATCCCAGGCCACATCGTCGGCGCCGTTGTGGCCGTAGCAGCCTGCGCCTTCCACATGGGAAACCTGCACCTGTTCGCCAGGCACATCAAAGGCCAGCGCCAAGTCTCGCCTCAGGTTGTAAATGCCTTGACTGTGGCTCCAGACTTCCAGACGGGTGCCATACGGCTGATCGGTCCATTGCGCCAAGGCGCAGCACAGGCCAATCGAGGCATGCTGTACGTAGGGCCGTTGAAATTCTGCCAGCACCCGGAAGTGTTCGGAGTGGATCTCACCCACGTCCACATCCGCTTGGGGCGAGGTGTCGATCACCTTTGTGGTGTCCAAGTCTTGTTGTTTCAGCCAGCCTGCCAAGTCGAGCGGGTCTGGCACTGGCGCACCGCAGCGCCAAAACTGACCTTGCGCTTGGCCCTCTTCGATGGTTTGAGCGATTTGTCCCAAGACACGTTCGGTCTCGGTCAGGACGCCCAGCAACAAACCGCTCCGGATGACTTGCAGGACGCCTGCTGTGGCCTGCAAGCGCTTGGCCAGGTCTTGCAACTCGTGCTCGATCACTTCGGCGCTGAGGGTGCTTGGGCGAAACACCATGCCGTGGCACATGGGCTGCGACACACCCGGCATCACGCGGTCATGGATGTATTCAAATTCGCCAAACACTTTGGCCGCTACATCGGGGCGAAGAGCAGGGGGACTGAGGTCAGACCCTGCCGCGCGGCTCAGGTCCAGCGCGGCATGTGCAGCCTGCGCATGCCAAGGCGCAATCGGACAGTCCCACAGGGCAGGGCTTGACAGTGCGGCGTAAGAGGCCCGCGGCATGGGTTCGCAAGCGTCATTCGCCCCCTGCTTGGCCGCAAAAAAATGCCCGTCCTGGCAGCGCACTTTGGACAGCGTCACCCCCAAGCGGTCGGCCATGGCCTGCCTGCAAGCCTCGCGCCAATGCGCTGCCGCACAGCGCAAGGCTGAGCCGGAGTGCTGCACCGACAAACTGCCCGAAGTCACAGCTTCATCCGGGCTGAACCGGGTACTGGCAGGCACCATGTCGATTTGCTCAGGGGTCAGCCTCAATTCTTCGGCCACGATCAGCCTCAACGCATGGGAGATGCCTTGGCCCAAATCGACCTTGCCCGAAAACGCCTGCACCCGCCCATCTGGCCCCAAGGCCAGCCATTGGCGCAGCAGCGGCTGGGCTTTGAGGGATTCGGGGGTCATGGCGCGGCCAGCCTTGCAGCGGCTTTTTGAATCGCCCGCACCACCCGGTTGTGCGCCCCGCAGCGGCACAAATGCCCGTCGATGGCTTGCACAATTTGCGCCCGGGTGGGCTGAGGCTGTCCTTGTAGCAAGGCCGCCGCCGACATCAAAATGCCGCTGGTGCAAAAGCCGCACTGCATGGCTTGCTCTTCGATGAATGCGGTTTGAAGGGCATGCGGTGCGGATCGGCTGCCCAAGCCCTCCACCGTGGTCACGCTTTTGCCTTCGATCGCCCAGAGGGGCGTTTCGCAAGCGGCCACGGCATGGCCGTCCAGCATGACGCGGCAGGCCCCGCATTGGCCTTGTCCGCAACCCATGCGTGTGGCTTTGAGTTGCAGCGTGTTGCGCAAAAGGTCCAGCAAGGTTTGCCCGTTGTCGCTGGGCACGGACACGCTTTGTCCGTTCAATCGAAATGCCACCGTCTGGGTCATTCGTCAGTCCGATGTCAGTCGGGCTTGGCGCCTGAGACCTTCACAATGTTGGCCCACTTGGCAATGTCGGCATTCAGGTATTGGTCAAATTCGGCCACGTTCATCGACATCGGCACCGCGCCTTGTTTGGCCCAAGCGGCTTTCACTTCGGGGTTGTTCACGATTTTGCGCACTTCTGCGTTGAGCCTGTTCACCACGTCCGAGGGGGTGCCTTTGGGTGCCATCAGGCCCAGCCAAATGGTGGCTTCAAACTTGGGCACCGTTTCGGCCACGGTGGGCAGGTCCTGCAAGTTGGCCGATCGGGTCAGACCCGTGCCGGCCAAGGCGCGCACCTTGTTGTCGCGCGACATGGCGGCCATGGTGGTTTCCGCGTCAAACATCACGTCCACCTGGCCACCCACGATGTCAGTGCGTGCGCCCGAACTGCCTTTGTAGGGCACATGGGTCATGTCAATGCCCGCCATGTACTTGAACAATTCGCCAGCCATGTGGTAAGGCGTGCCATTGCCCGAAGAGGCGTAGTTCAACTTGCCGGGCTTGGACTTGGCCAGCGCCAACAGTTCCCCCACGGTCTTGACCGGCACCGAGGGGTGCACCACCAAGAGCAAATTCGAGTAATTGACTGGCGCGATGCCGACAAAGTCTTTCATCAAGCCAAAAGGTTTGGTCGCGATCAGGGATTCGTTCACGGTGTGCGTGTTCGACATCATGAGCAAGGTGTAGCCATCGGCGGGTGATTTGGCCACCAGATCGGTGCCGATGATGGAACCTGCACCCGGTTTGTTGTCAATCACAAAGGTCTGTTTGAGCTCATCGCCCAAACGCTGCGCCATGAAACGGGCGTAGTTGTCAGCAGGGCCGCCCGCAGCAAACGGCACCACGATTTTCACGGGGCGGTTGGGGTAGCTTTGGGCTTGGGCCAGGCCACAAGCCAGTGCCAAAGTCAATGCGGTGAATTTCAGGGTGCGGCTCAAGTTCAGCATGTCTGTCTCCGTGGGTTCGAAAATGGGTGTTGTTTTGGGGTGTTGCTTGGCTGTTTGTGGATCAATCCACTTTGCCGATGCGGGTGACGAGGGCGCTCATTTCTTTGGCGTCGGTCTGAACAAAGCGTTCGAACTCGGGCGCATCTTGGTACATGAACGAGGTACCTGCTGCCGTCAAAGCGCTTGTTGCGCGGCTGTCCTGCACGGCAAACTTGGCCGCTTGGCGCAAACTGTCCACCACTTCAGCCGGGGTGTCGGCGGGCACAAACAGACCCGCCCATTGAGAGTATTGAACAGGCACGCCCAGCTCTTTCAGACTGGGCACATGGGGCAGGCTGGCCAAGCGGCCTTCACCCCAATGCGCCAGAGCGCGCAAACGGCCCGATGCGATGTGTTGCTTCACACTGGCAGGTCCGGTGGACAAAGCTTCGATCTGACCGCTGAGCAAGGACAGGACAGCAGGCCCCGCGCCGGTGTAAGGCACATGCAGCATGAAGGTCGATGTGGCGGCCTTGAGTTGCTCCATGGGCACATGCATGGTGCCGTAGTTGCCCGAAGAGCCAAAAGAAATTTTTCCGGGGTTGGATTTCACGTAGGCCATGAATTCGGCATAGGTCTTCCAGGGGCTTTCGCTGCGCACCACCAACACGGTGGGGTCGGCGGTGAATCGGGCAATCGGTTTGAGCTGATTGACCTGGAACATGGGCGCGCGCTGCAAGATTTTGTCGGCTTCTGGCAAGACCACCAGCGAAGACAAGGACATCAGCACCGTGTAGCCATCGGCCTTGGACTTGGCCACTTGCGCCATGCCAATGCCGCCACCTGCGCCGCCTTTGTTCTCGACCACGATGCTTTGCTTCAGGTGGCGCGACATGGCTTCGGCCACTGGACGGCCTACCGTGTCGGCCACACCGCCGGGTGGGAAGGGCACCACCATGGTGATGGGTTTGGTGGGGTATTGCGCCAGAGAAAGCGCTGTGCTGCAAGCCAGCGCTGCACCCAAACTGGCACGTCGTGCTGCACGCCAGGTGTGTTCAAAAAATGGGCTTGGGGTCATGTTGTGTCTCCTCTAAGGGTGCAGGTCAGGCGCCAGCCTGCCTGATTGTGGTGGGTTTAAACGAAGCGGTTTTCGATCTGGCCCAGGCCATCGATCTCGACGCGGATCACATCGCCCTTGGCGATGTAGCGCGGTGGATTCAGGCCCATGCCCACACCCGCAGGCGTGCCGGTGGCAATGATGTCGCCAGGGTAGAGCGTGATGCCGCGTGAGATGGTT
Source organism: Comamonadaceae bacterium (assembly GCA_027485235.1). Lineage (GTDB taxonomy): Bacteria > Pseudomonadota > Gammaproteobacteria > Burkholderiales > Burkholderiaceae_C > Limnohabitans_A. Next base: position 306,430 of record JAIXRJ010000046.1, on the reverse strand, counting down.
TCGATCAAAGTGGGGATGTCAAAGATCATGTTCTCGGTCGGACCGTCTTGGCGCAATTCGCCGTTGACCCAGCAGCGCACGCGGGTGTGTCGACCGTCGAGTTCATCGGCGGTCACAATCCACGGTCCCATGGGACAAAAGGTGTCAAAAGACTTGCCCATGTCCCACTGCTGGTGCCGCATCTGCACATCGCGGGCGGTCACATCGTTGACGACCGTGTAGCCAAACACATGTTTCATCGCGTCGGCTTGGCGGATGTTTTTACCGCCGTGGCCGATGACCACGGCCAACTCGGCTTCGTAGTCGATTTGGTCAGACACGGCAGCGCCGGGCAAATGCACATCGTCGGTCGGGCCGACCACGCATTCGGGCACTTTGGTGAAGACAATCGGCCAAGCCTGGGTATCGGTGTTGCTGTCCTTGAAGACCGATGCCTGCAGCTCTTTGGCGTGGGCATGGTAATTGCGACCCACGCACCACACGTTGCGGCGCGGCACGGGCAGGGGGGATTCGAGCTTGACCGACGAAACCGCCAGGGCTGAACCGCTCAGGGCGGGCAAAGGCTGGCCGGCCACCAGGGCGTTGATCAGCACTTGGGCACCGTGTTGGGCTTGGGCTTCGCTCAAAGCAAAAGGCGTGACCTGCAGGCCGTCGGCCGTGACCTGACCGACGTGGCGTTTTCCGTTGTGGACAAAAGTGGCGATGCGCAAAGTGTTCTCCTGGGGGCAGAGGGGCTGAGCCGCTCATGGGTCATGAAAAGGGTCTGGTGCCCAACAGTCAAAGCATCATAGAGAAAAAAGCCCATTCTCCTTGACGCCAACTTAACAGGCCCGTGGCCTCCAGTGGCGGCGTTGCACAGGGTGCCTTGCGCCAAGACAGCGCTGTGCTGAGATCAGATGCCCAAAGCGGCGCAAACGCGCAGCGCAGCATAGGCGTCATTGGCCGCGTAAACGAGTTGTGATTCGCTCAGTTGCGCGTTGGCCCAATTGCTGGTGGCCGCTTTTTTGGACTTGATGAAGCGCTGATGGAACAGCACGGCCACAGCGCCCTTGACACCCATGTCTTTGCGGTAGCCGCGTTGGTGAAAAATCGCATTGAGCTCCAGGATGCCTTGGGGCTCAATGCCCAATTTGTGAACGATGCGTTTGCGGTCGTCGCCCAAGCCAAAGCCGGCTTTGACAATGTCGGGTGCGGCCAGCAATTGGGCGGCAATGGCACGACAGGCAGGGTCGTGCAGCTGGAAGACCCAAGCCCGCTCAGCGGTGGACAGTTGCAGGACGTGTGGGCCGTCAGACTGTTCACCGACGCGAAAGGTGGGTTTGGACTCGGTGTCAAAGCCCCAGACCGTGGCTTTGAGGAGTTGGGCCTGGGCCTCTTGCGCTTGGGCCCCGGTGCTGACCAAGGTCACGCGGTCCAGACCCAGCCGTTCAAAGGGGGGCAGCAGGGCGATGGCGTCTTTGTCCGGCGTGGCGTGACGGGTGTTCATGCAGGGGGGCGGTTCAGTCCAGGGTGCAGCCTAGGACTGTATCGCCAAAACCCAGCACTTTCGCCAGGACGGCCTTGGCTTGGTCAGCCTGGTGACCCCGCCAGGCCAGGATCTGGTCCGGGCGGATCAGGGCCAAAGGCGCTTCGTAAAGCGCCAACAGTGCCGGATCGGGATGGTGCACCACATTCAGGTCCAGTCCCATGGCCAAGGCGGTCTGCATGAATGCTTGCGCGTCGGGGGGCTCAGGGCCCAGCACCAACAAGGTCCATTCAAAATTGAAACTGTCGTAAAGCGAGCGGCCATCGGACAACCAGGCATGGGGGGGGCGTCCGCCGGGCGTGGCGCATGGCACATAGCTGTTGGCCGCATCGGGCGGGGCCAAAGTGCCATCGCCCACGATGATGGGGCTGCCGTCGTAGCGCCCACCAAAGGTCACGCCCGGGATGTTGAATTCGCGCCGTACATGGCCGTTCAGGTATTCCGAGGCCAGTGTCCGCGCGGATTGCCCCTGTGGGCTGTCGTCTTCCAGCTCGGGGGCCGCGTCGAACAAACCGATGGAGTCCGCAAATTGACGGGCATAGCCGGTGTTGCGCACCGCCAGCGGGTGGCGCTCCAGGTGATAACTGTCCAGCAAGGCGGGTGGGGCCAGTCCCTTGAGCACGCTGGCGAGCTTCCAGCTCAGGTTGACCGCGTCCTCGACCGCCGTGTTGTAACCGAGGCCACCGGTGGGGGTGAACAGGTGTGCGGCATCCCCGCCCAAAAAGACACGACCTTTCTGGAACAACTCGGCCACCAGCGCGTGCCCGGCCATCCAAGTGGCCATGGACAAAATCTCGATCTCGACGGCTTGCCCATAGGCCAGGGCAAACAAACGCCGGGCATCGGCTTCGGTCAGGGCCTCGGTGGCGGCGTCATCGGCCATCTGGATGTGAAAGGCAAACTCGCTCACCCCGTCGACGGACATGATGAAGGCGCGCAGCTCGGGATTGACCACCACATACATCCAGGACCGGTCATTGGGGTTCTGGGCATAGAACTGGGGCGCTTTGAGGTACACGGCCAGCATCTTGCCGCCCATGAAGTTGCGCTTGAAGCCGGTGGCACCGCCCCAGGCAATGCCCAGTTCGTGGCGCACAAAACTGCGTGCACCATCGGCCCCCACCATGTAGGCGGCCTGCACGTTCAGTGACTCGCCGCCATCCACGGCTTGCACTCTTGCCTCAATGCCCGCGCCAGTGTCTTTGAACGCCTGAAGCCGCCAGCCAAAGCGCATCTCGACACTGGCTTGTGCTTGGGCGTGCTGGTGCAGCTGGACCTCGACAAACTTTTGCGAGACCCGGTGGGGCAGCTCGGCCGCGCTCCACGAGCCCGACATGTTTTTGATCGCTTGTGGCGCCGCCGCGGCCGTGGGCAGGCGCAAGCGGGCCAGCTCGGTGCCGGCAAAGCGGGTCAGGTAAGCGATGTCGGTCGGGTGATCGGGCGGCAAACCCATGCTGCGGATGTCACGCGCAAAACCCAGACGGCGGAAATGCTCCATGGTCCTCGCCTGCGTGGCATTGGCTTGCGGATTGAAGGCGGTGCCAGGCTTGGCGTCCACCAGCAAGCAGCGGATCTTGCGCCGGCCCAGTTCAATGGCCAGCATCAGGCCGCAAGGCCCACCGCCCGCAATCAAAACGTCGACCTTAAGGGTTGGCGTCATGAAGAGGTGTGTCTGGTTCAAGCAGCCAGCAGGCCGATGGGGTTGCTCAAAATGCCGATGCCTTCGATCTCGATCTCGATGGTGTCGCCTGGCTGCATCCACACCGGGGGCTTGCGCGCGTAGCCGACGCCTGCGGGCGTGCCCATCAAGATCACGTCGCCGGGCTCCAGGGTCATGCAGGCCGACATCATGGCAATCGTGGGGGCCACATGGAACACCATGTCGGTGGTGCTGGCGCTTTGCATGACCTGGCCGTTCAGGCGCGACTCGATGTGCAGGCCCACGCAGCCGGGTGGCAACTCGTCGGCGGTGACCAGGTGGGGACCAAAGCCGCCGGTTTGGTCAAAGTTCTTGCCCACGGTCCACTGGGTGGTTTTGCGCTGGAAGTCGCGGAAAGTCCCGTCGTTGAAGCAGGCGTAAGCAAACACCGAATCCAGCGCTTCGGTTTCGCTCACGTTGCGGGTGGTCTTGCCAATCACCAGGGCCAGTTCGGCTTCGTAGTCGAGCGAAGTGGAAATCGGCGGGATCGGGATGGTGCCGCCGTGTGCCAGCAGCGAGGATGGGCCACGGAAAAAGATGGTGGGGTAGTCGGCCACCTTGTTGCCGCCTTCGGCCGCGTGGTCGTGGTAGTTAACGCCCAGGCAAATGATCTTGCTCGGGCGAGGCACGCAGGGCAACAAGCTGACCTGGTCCAGCGGCGTGGCCTGCGCGCTGGCGGCGTGTTGGGCGATGCTGGCCATCAGGGCTGCATTGCCAATGGCCTGGGCAAAGAAGTCGTTGATGCTGGCCGGTGCTGCATCCATGCAGTGGCGCATGTCCACCACGCCTTGCGCGTTCAAAACCCCATAACGGGTGCCGTTGTCGTGCGTGTAACTGATCAGTTTCATGGGCTCTTTCTTCTTGCAGGTGTCTTGTAGTGGGCGGGGTCAGTCCACCTTGGCGCCGGTTTGTTGCACGACCAGGCCCCATTTCTTGGCCTCTGCGCCCAGATAGTTGTCGAGCGTGGGCCGGTCCATGCGGACGGTTTCGAGCGATTGCGCGGCAAAGCCTTCGTTCAAGGCCTTGTTTTGCAGGATTTTGTTGACCTCGGTGTTCAGGCGGTCCAACACTTCACGGGGTGTGCCTGCGGGGGCCAGCATGGCAAACCAGGTGTTGGCTTCAAAGCCGGGGTAGCCCAGCTCGGCCACGGTGGGCACATCGGGCAGGGCGCTGCTGCGCTTGCTGCTGGTCACGGCCAGTGGGCGCACTTTGCCTGCTTTGGCCAGTTGCACCACGGGCGGGATGGAGGTGGAGCCCACCGGCACCTGCCCACTGACCACGGCGTTGGCCGCGGCGGCCGGGCTGTAAGGCGCGTGCAAGATGTCCACCTTGGCCAAATTGCGGAACAACAATTCAGCCCCCAAGTGGGTGGTCGTGCCATTGCCCGACGAGGCATAGCTGAGTTTGTCGGTGGGTGCCAGGGCCAGCAGCTCTTTGAGGTTGTTGGCCTTGACCGAGGGGTGCACAAAAATGATGTTGGGCGAGACAGCGGCCATGGCCACACCGGTGAGTTCTTTGCCGACCTCGTAACCCGCTTTGCTGTAGAGCGACGGGTTCACCGAATAGGCCACGCTGTGCATGAGCAGGGTGTAGCCATCGGCGGCCGAGCGGGCAACGCCCACGGTGCCGATGTTGCCGCCAGCGCCGGGGCGGTTTTCAATCACCACGGGCTGGCCCAGGGCTTCTGCGAGGGGCTGGCTCAATGCGCGGGCCACGATGTCGGTGGAACTGCCGGGTGGGAAGGCCACCACGATCTTGATGGGTTTGTCCGGGTAAGCGGCGTGGGCCGTGGTGGCTGCTAAGACCAGACAGCCCAGACAGGCCAGCCAAGTTTTGAGTGAAGTTTTCACAAGCGTTCTCCTGGGCAGAGCATCTGCCTTGGTAGATCTTAGTGGGGAAGGCGTATGTGATGTGTCACGCTGGAGGCTGATCCAAAGCTCGCGGAGCCAGTACCCGGGCACCCGGGCTGTGCCTGCTCCATCCACACACCACACCATCACTTGCGTTGAGGCTTTTTGGATTTTTCAATGGCTACTTTGCGCACGGCCCGTTCGGCATCGGCTTTTTTGCCTTCGGCCAGCCATTGGGCAAATTGTTCGGGGGTTTCGATGCTCACGCGACCCAGGGCGCCAGACCGGAAGTCGTGGATCACCAAGTGCGCGGCCTTGGTGGTGTTGACGCGACCGCCGCTTTGCATGGCCCCGCGCACGCGGCCGATGGCTGCGAGCAGGGTTTCGTCGCTGTGCTCGGCCACATCCGCGATTTTGTAGCGATCCGCCAAGGCCTGGGGGTAGTGCGGGATCAGGTAGTTCAGCAGCTCCAGCGCCACGACCTCTTCGTCAAACGCGTTCACCCCGATCGCGCCGCTGGCCGCCAGGTTGTAGCCGCTTTGCTCGACGATGATGCGCGGCCACAGCACGCCGGGCGTGTCGTAGAGGTAAAAGTCATCGGCCAGCGCGATGCGCAACTCTTGTTTGGTCACGCCGGCTTCGTCGCCGGTTTTGGCAGCGCGCTTGCCCTTGAGGGTGTTGATCAGGGTGGACTTGCCCACGTTGGGGATGCCGCAGATGAGAACGCGCAAGGGCTTGACCATGCCGCCCCGGTTGGGGGCCAACTGGCGGCTGGCGTCGATCAAAGCTTTGGTGGGCGAAACCATGCTGGTGTCCAGGCCGATGGCGCTCACGCCGGGCTGTGCGTTGTAGTGGGCCAGCCACTGCGCGGTGCGGGCCGGATCGGCCAGGTCTTGTTTGCTCAGGATCTTGAGTGCGGGCTTGCCTTTGATCAGTTCGGCCAGCATGGGGTTGGCACTCGAGCCGGGCAGTCGGGCATCCAGCATCTCGATGACGACGTCGATGTCTTTGATCCGCTCCCCGATCGCCTTGCGCGTGAGGTGCATGTGTCCGGGGAACCATTGAATCGCCATAAATTACCGCTGATGGAGAAAGAGCCAAAGGGGTGATTGTCGGGCAGTTGCGAGGTCGCGGTGGGTGTCGGCGTCAGTCTTTCAAGACCGTCCCTACCGCGTCGGCTAAAAAGTCATACACCGCTCGGATGCGGGCACTGGTCCGCAGTTCGCGGTGTACGGTGTGCCAAACAAGCAGCCCTGGCAGGGCTTTCATAGGCAGTAAGGCGGTGACGTTGGCGTCCCGTTCTAGCGCGTATTCGCCCATGAAGCCGATGCCCAGACCGGCCCGCACAGCGGCCCATTGCACGTTCATGTCGTCGGTCCGCAGCCCAAAGTGCAGTGCGCTGGCCAGTCATCCCATGGCTTCAAAGCCCAACTGAAGTTCGGTGTGTTCACAAGTGAATGGCTGGTGGTCGGTTTTAAGTCATTGTGAATTGGCTTGAATCCACTCACAATCAAAACCAGTTCTTTTGAACTCATTTTTTGAAACCCTCGGAGCCCCATCATGAGCCAGACCCTGAACAGGCGACAGATTTTGCGCATCGCCGGAGGCGGCTTCATTGCCGCCGCCTCCGTGACCATGTTGAGCGGTTGCAGCACCGACATGCCGCCGGAGGCGATCGTGGCTTGGCAGCCACCAGCCGACAGTTTGGACATTCGTCGCTGGGTGCTTTCGCATGCCTTGTTGGCACCGAACGCGCACAACCTGCAGTCGTGGTCAGTGGACTTGGACACGGCTGACACCATCGTCCTGCGCTTGGACCTGAAGCGATTGCTGCCAGCAACCGATCCGCTGTCGCGCCAGTTGGTCATCAGCCAAGGCACATTCATCGAGCTGCTGGACATGGCCGCCTGCCAAAGGAGTTACCGGACCTAGATCACGATGTTCCCGGAGGGCGAGTACAGCGCCAAAGCCCCTGACACCCGGCCCACAGCCCGCATCTTGTTGGTGCGCGATGCGGCGGTGCAGCCCGATCCCTTGTTTGGCCAGGTTTTCAAACGCCACACCCATCGAGGGGTGTACGAGCAGCGCACGCCCGATGCCGCCGCTTTGCAGGCTTTGCGAGAGAGTGTGAAGGGATTGCCGGTCCATGTGGGCCTGGTCACCCGTGGCGAGGATGCCGCCATGGTTCGCCATGCCCAGATTGCCATGGACGCTTGGCGCACCGAGTTGGTCACGCCGCGCACGCTGCTGGAGTCCTACCATGTGCTGCGCATTGGGCCCAAAGAGATCGTTCAGCACCGCGATGGCATTGCCTTGAACACGCGCATGGTGCGCGTGGTCGACAGTTTGGGTTTGTTTGACCGCACCCAGGCTTCGGCCCCTGACAGTTCCGAGATCAAAGGTCAACTGGAGCGGTTCAACGCGGCGATTGCAAGCACGCCCGCTTACTTTTGGCTGAGCACCACGCAAAACGACCGCCGGACGCAGCTGTTGACCGGGCGTGCTTATGTCCGGGCCCAACTGACGGCCACAGCACAGGGTTTGTCGATGCATCCGCTGTCTCAGGCCTTGCAGGAATACCCCGAGCAGGCAGCGCATCACCAAGCGGTGCACCAATTGCTGGGGGCCACTGAGCGCGGCCACACGGTTCAAATGTGGACGCGTCTGGGCTATGGCCCAGCCATTGGGCCTTCGCCACGCCGGGGTTTGGAGGCGCATTTGGCCAAGGCTTGATGCCCAGCCAAATGCCCGGTCCAAGCATTGATCAGGGCTGAGGCCTTTGCCCGACAATGGCCCTTCAAATACCCGCTTGACCGGGCATCAAAAAGGGGGCCATGAACACACCGACCCATTTGCCAGTACCAGCCTCGCCCAGCCGCGATGCTTCCAGAGAACAGGCCGAACAGCACATGCACACCGTTCTGGCCCGTTTGGCCGGGGCAGGCGCTGTGCCGCGTGCTGATCAGGTGGACGCGGTGCATGCCGTGCTGCAACCGTCATCGCGGGTGCTCGTGGTGCAGGCCACGGGCTGGGGCAAGTCGGCGGTTTACTGGGCGGCCACACACGCGATTCGCAGCACGGGCGCTGGCCCTACGCTGGTGGTGTCGCCCTTGCTGGCCCTCATGCGCGACCAGGTGAGCGCGGCCGAGCGGGCGGGGCTGAAGGCGGCCACGGTGAATTCCACCAACCTCGACGATTGGGATGAGGTGTTCCAGCGGCTGGACGAGGACGCCATCGACGTGCTGCTGGTTTCGCCTGAGCGGCTGGGCAACCCGCGCTTTGCGGCGCGGCTGGGCGCTTTGCTGGCCCGGGTGGGCTTGATCGTGATCGACGAAGCGCATTGCATCAGCGATTGGGGTTTTGACTTTCGTCCCGACTACCAGCGGCTGGCGCGGGCACTGCTCTCGACACCCACCACCAGCGTGCTGGCCACCACCGCCACGGCCAACGAGCGGGTGACGTTCGACATTGGCAAACAGTTGGGCGCGAACACGGTGACGTTTCGCGGCACGTTGGCCCGCACCTCGCTCACGCTGTCGGTGGTGCCGGGTTTGTCGCCCTTGCAGCGCTATGCCTGGATTGCCGACGCGCTGGAGCAACTGCCCGGCTCGGGCATTGTGTATGTGCTGACGGTGGCCGAGGCCGAGCGGCTCACGGCTTTTTTGCGCAGTTGCGGTCACGCGGTGGATGCGTACTCAGGCCAGATAGACGCCGACACGCGGCTGAAGGTGGAAGACCGTTTGCGCCACAACCAGGTCAAGGCGGTGGTGGCCACCTCGGCGCTGGGCATGGGTTACGACAAGCCGGACCTGGGGTTTTGCGTGCATGTGGGTTCGCCCTCGACTCCGGTGGCCTACTACCAGCAAGTGGGGCGGGCGGGCAGGGCGGTGGCGCATGCCGAAGGGGTGTTGTTGCCGTCGGATGCCGATGAGCGCATTTGGGATTACTTTGCCACCGCGTCAATTCCAGATGCCGCGACAGCCGCCAAGGTTTTGGAAAGTATGGGCAGTGATGGGCGCAGTTTGCTCGAGATCGAAGCCGACACGGGCGTGCGCCGGGGTCGGTTGGAGGCGCTGCTGAAAATTTTGGCGGTCGAGGGTGTGGTGGACAAAGACGGCACGGCATGGCGCGCCACGGGCGTGCCCTATGTGCACGACACGGCCAAGTGGACGGCGCTGGCCCAGGTGCGCCAGCAAGAAGCGGGCATCATGCGGCAATACGCCCATGGCGCGGGTTGCCTGATGGCGTATTTGCAAACCGCGTTGGACGACCCGTCGCCTGCGCCTTGTGGGCGCTGCTCGGTGTGCACGGGGCAGCTGCCGTTTCCGGGCCTCACGCCTTCACAAGACAAACTGATCGCGGCGCGTGATTTTTTGCGCGGCATGGACGTGGACATTGAACCGCGCAAGCGCTGGCCTAGTGGGGTCGGGCGCAAGGGCGCGATACGCGGCTTTGATGTGGGCCGCGCTGTGGCTTTTGCAGACGATCCCGGTTGGGTGGCTGAGCTGCAGGCTTTGCGCATCGCCACACGCGCAGATGGCACAGGTTCCGGCGACGTGCCCACTGAACTGCTGGCCGGTGCCTTGGCCACACTGAGCCGTTGGGCCAAAAGCTGGCCGTCGCGGCCCGTGTGTGTGGTGCCCTTGCCTGCACCGAACATGGCTGCCAACCGGCAATTGGCGGCGTATATCGCCCAAAAAGGGCGCTTGCCCCTGCACGACGTTTTGAGCTGGCGTGGCGCCCCCGCGCCCGAAGACAGTGCCTCCACGCCCGTGGTGGCACACCTGGAGTCGTCCATCCGCCTGGCCGCCGATGCCGCGTTGCCTGCAGGGCCGGTGCTGCTGGTCGCCAGCATCGTGCGCACCCGCTGGGCCGCCACCGTGGCCGCGGCGCTGTTGCGCGAGCAAGGGGCCCCTCAGGTGCTCTTGCTGGCTTTGCATTTGCAGCCTTGAGGCATGATCATCACCAACTTTTGAACGATGAAACGATGAACGACGACACACCAGACAGCCCCCTGCAGCAAGAAGCCCGACTTTGGCAAGACGAAAACTGGACCGCCCAGGTCATCAAAAACGAGGACGACGATGGGTGGGCGGTGGCCATGTTCAAGACGGGCGAGTCCGAACCTGCGCTGGTCGGCCCCTGGACCATGGGCCGCGACAAAAAGAACCCCAAGCCGCTGGATGGCACGGCTTTCATCACCTTGGTCAAAACCGCCAGTGAGTTTGTGCGCCGCAGCGAGCAGCAATTACACGCCCAACTCAACCAAAGCGTGATCGTGAACGGCAAGGACAGCCGTGTCACGGTGCTGCTGCGCATCGTGCCCGATGAGGACAACCCCTATGCGGTGCTGAGTGCGCAGGACGAAGGCGGCGATGTGCTGGCCGAAGTGAAAGTGGATGCTGGTTTCAAACTCAACCGCCTGACAGCCCAGGCCTGGGTGGATGCTGACATGGCCGAGCCGGGAATCGGTCGGCGCTGATGCGATCCAACGGCTGAATGCGCTGTCATGGCTGTAACAGCACTGGCATTCACCCGAGACCACAATGGGAGATTGAAAAACCTCAGGAGACCAACGATGAACCGAGTTTTGGCCCACACCGGCGTCCGTTATCCTATTTTGCAAGCCCCCATGGGCTGGATTGCCCGCAGTACCTTGGCCTCGGCGGTCTCGCGTGCAGGGGGCTTGGGCATCATCGAGACATCGTCCGGCGAGACCGCCAATTGCCAGCGCGAAATCCAGACCATGGTGGACAGCGGTTTGCCTTTTGGTGTGAATCTGCCCATCCGTTTTTTGAAAGACGAGGCCATGCTGCGTTTTGTCTGCGACTCGGGGGTGCGTTTTGTGACCACCTCGGCGGGCAGTCCGGCCAAGTTCATCGCGCCGCTGAAGGCGGCGGGCATCGTGGTGTACCACGCGGTACCCACAGTGGAGGCGGCCATCAAGTGCGTCGAAGCTGGGGTAGACGGTCTGGTGGTCGAGGGCTCCGAGGGCGGAGGCTTCAAGAACCCCGAAGAGGTCAGCACCTTGGTGTTGTTGCAGGCGATCCGTGAAAAAGTCGGTGTTCCCTTGATTGCCGCCGGCGGTATTGTCGATGGCCGAGGGATGGCCGCTGCGTTTGCCCTGGGGGCCGAGGCGGTTCAGATGGGCACGCGTTTTGTGGCCAGTGCCGAAAGCCCGGTCCATGCCCATTTCAAAGCGGCGATCGTGGACGCGCCCACCACGGGCACTTGGATGCTCAATACCCAATCGTCTCCTTGTATCCGGGCCTTGAAGACACCTTTCACTGAAACCATCCACGCGGCCGGCGTGATGGGGCCTGAGACCTTTCAAGGCATTCAGGGCTTGTATTTCGGAGGCGACATGAATGCCGCTCCCGCGCTGGCCGGTCAGTCGGCAGGTTTGATCCACGGCGTCAAATCGGCGCAGCAAATCATCGAAGAAACGGTGCACGAGTTCCACACCATCACGGCCCGTTTGGGGGCCATGGCTGGCGCACAGGCCTTCGGCTGAAGCTGTGTCATGACGTCCAGCACAAAGCAGCTTCGGCCTTGGCAGGTCATCATCGGAGGCATCTGCGGCTTGGTGCTCAGCATTGGCTTGGCCCGTTTTGCTTACACCCCTTTGCTGCCCGCTTTGCAATTGCAAACCGGCCTGAACGACGCCAGTGCGGGCGCTTTGGCTGCGATCAATTACGCGGGCTATATTTCCGGCGCCTTGGCGGCGGCCTGGATCGATGACGTGCGTTGGCGCCATCGGCTCTACAGCATGGGCTTGTGGCTGTCGGTCCTAACGGTCGGTGGCATGGCCTTGTCCCCTTGGCTGCCGGCATGGGCGGTTTGGCGTTATCTGGGGGGCTTGTGCGGTGCGACCGGCATGCTACTGGGGGCGGGCTTGGTGCTGGGCTGGCTGATGCGTCAGGGGCGTCGACCTGAGTTGGGTGTGCATTTCATTGGTTTGGGACTGGGCATCGTGGTGTCGGCCTTGGGCAGCTGGGCGGTGTCTCAGGTGTGGCAGGCTTGGTCAGACCAGTGGCTGGCCATGGCCGCCTTGGGGCTGGTGTTTTTTGTCCCCGCTTGGCTTTGGCGGCCACCTGTGCCACCGGCGCCGGTGGCGGTCACTGCAGCTGAGGTGAGCACCAAGGTCTCGCGCCGTTGGATGCTGACCATGGTGGGCAGTTACTTTGCCGCCGGTTGGGGCTTTGTCATCAGTGCCACGTTCACGGTGGCCATCGTCGAGCGCGAACCGGCTTTGGCCGGGCAGGGCACATGGGCCTGGGCCTTGGTGGGTTTGGCGGCCATGCCAGCGGTGTTTTTATGGGACAAAGTGGCGCGGCGCTGGGGTGACACGCGGGCTTTGCTGATGGCCTTTGGCTTGCAGACAGTGTCGGTGATGTGGCCTGCTTTATCCGGATCTTTGCTTGCGGCTTTGGGCGGAGCCATTGGCTACGGCGCCACCTTCATTGGCATCGTGAGTTTGACGCTGGCCTTGGTGGGGCGGCGTGCACCCCACAACCCCGGCAAAGCCATGGCCCGCTTGACTTTGAGCTATGGCGCCGCCCAGGTCATCGCCCCCGTGGTGGCCGGGGCCATGGCGCAGGCGACGGGCAGCTTCAAAGGGGCCTTGTGGCTCACGGTCGCCATCATGGCGGCGGGCATGGCCTTGTTGGGCACATTGCCACGAGAGCCAGCAACACCACAAGCAGCGCCCTGAGACCAAGGTTTCAAACGCCCAAGCTTTGAACCTGTACCAAGCCTTTGGGGGTTTGCAAGTGGGCGATGATGTTGGCCTCACCGGTCTCGATGGCCACCCCTTCGAGGCCGATGGCCTCATAAGCGGCTTGCAGTTTGGGCGCACTGGGGTGCTGGATGGTGATGCTCTGCAGCGTCACCCCCGAGCGGGGCAGGCTGTTGCGCGGGTGCAGGCGCAGCGGGTCGGCGGCCTCCGGTTTGCCCCATTGGATCAGGGTGGGCAGACAACCATGGAACAGACGCTCACCGTCTTCACGCACGGTGATTTGCCAGTTGAGCGTGCCTTTGTTGAGTTTGCGGCTGGCATGCACGATCTGACCGCGGTCAATCTCTTGGGTTCGAAGCGCATGCCGGGCTGATTTGACGTCGTCGGTGCTGGCCACAAAAGTGATCAGGCGAGGCTCTTGGGCCACCGTTTTTTGCAATGCCATGTTGTCCATGTCAAACCACCGGGCCAGGTTGGTGCGTTTGGCTTTTTCAGCATCGGGATTGATGGCAATGATTTCAAAATAGGCGAGCGGGTGCTTGGGCGAGGCTATTTTGAACAGGCGGTTGTGGGTGCCATATTTGTCGTGCTCGCCCCCTGCACCAGGGGTGATCCCCAGGGTGGCTTCGCACCAGGCTACGCCTGCCTCAAGGGTAGCGGCCATGACCACCAAGTGGTCAATTTGAGATTTCATGGTTTGTTTGACTCGAAGTCCAGGGGCACGCGCCTGGCACCATTGAACCGTTTTTGCCAATAAGCGCTGCGCATGTCGTCGACTTTAACCGCCTTGCCTGTGCGTGGGGCATGGATGAATTTGCCGTCTCCCACATAAATGCCCACGTGGCTGAAAGCCCGCTTCATGGTGTTGAAGAAAACCAGGTCACCCGGCTGGAGTTCGTTGCGTTCAATCACTTCGGTGTTCTTGGCTTGTTCTTCTGCCCGCCGGGGCAGAAGTTGACCGACAGATTTTTCGTAGAGGTGCCGAACAAATCCGCTGCAATCGAAACCGGATGCTTCCGTGTTGCCCCCTCTGCGGTAAGGAACACCGAGCAAATCCATGGCTTGTGTGATCAATCCCGTGGCTTGGTTGCTGGCTTTGTCTTTGGCGCTGCTCAGTTGGTCTGCCAATTGTGTCCTCAGGCCTTTGTCGACCCAAGGCCTCAGCGCCTCCTCGTCAGCGGGCGCAGCCATGGCCCGCAAAACGCAGAGCAAGCAGCAAAATAAAATCAACACATGGCGCATAACCTTTGAGCATAACTGATGGCCGGGCTGAATGGCATCCGAAATCATTCCATCTGATCGGTCCGTTGAAGGGGTTGATGCCTGCCACAATGGGGTGGTGCACACATACAGGGCTAACTCATGTTGATCAATGCTGAAGAGAGTCAGTTGGTTTTGGTGGATTTCCAGGCCAAACTGAAACCGGTGATGCTCGATGCCGAAGCTGTTTGGTCCAATGCGGCCAAACTGTCCCAACTGGCTGCAGCATTGGCTTTGCCTGTTTGGGGGACCGAACAGAACCCCTCGCGCTTGGGTGAAATGCCCCCAGAGTTGCGCAGCCATTGCCGCCAAGTGATGGCCAAGATGCAGTTCAGCGCGGTGGAGGAAGGCTTGGTGGAATGGCTCAAGCCCGAGCCACCCCAGGCCCTCAAGGGCAATGCGCGCAGCTTGCCCCGGCACTTGCAAAAGCCACAAGGGGGCCCACAAGAACGCAACACCATTGTGCTGGCTGGCTGCGAAGCCCACATTTGCCTGATGCAAACCGCGCTCGATTTGCTGGAGGATGAATTGGAGGTGTGGGTGGTGACCGATGCCTGCAGTTCGCGCACCGAGCGCAACCGCGATGCCGCCTACGATCGTTTGGCCGGTGCGGGGGCTGAACTGGTGACCACCGAAATGGTGGCTTTTGAGTGGATTCGCTCGGCCGAGCACCCGGATTTCAAGTTGCTGCAAAGCTTGTTCAAGTGAGGCTTGAGCCAGTCAGCGGGCACTGGTTTTGCTTGGCTTGGCCCGCATTGGATGCAGTGTATTTCGCATGGGTTGATCCCCCGGCCTTTGTTGCTGACTCACTGCTGGGCTGTTGTTCAGGCGGAATCAGTTGGCGGTCGTTTTGCCCGCATCACAGATTTGTCATCCCGGACCTGATCCGGGATCCATGGTTTGTGCAGCCTAGGGACCCCGGTCTTCTTCCGGATGACCCCGCCGGGAAGGCGTCCGGGGTGGCATCACTCAGTTCAAGGTGGCAGTGAGTCAGCTTCTTGCAAGTCCATTGCTCATAATTATGAATTCAGAAGAACGAAGCAAGCCTTGGTCACAGACGGCCCTTGTTACTTCATGTTGAGACTTCAGGAGATTTTTCATGGGCAATTTTGCTGATTTTCACGCTCGGTCGATCCAGGACCGAGACGCTTTTTGGGCCGAGCAGGCGCAATTGGTGGACTGGAAAGTCAAGCCCCAGCAAATCTGCGACTACAGCAAGCCGCCGTTTGCCAAATGGTTTGTGGGCGGCGAAACCAACCTCTGCCACAACGCGGTGGACAGGCACTTGGCCGAGCGGGCTGACCAGCCCGCTTTGATCTTCGTCTCGACCGAGACCGATCATGAAAAAACCTACACCTACCGGGAACTGCACGCCGAAGTGCAACGCATGGCCGCCATCCTGCAGGATTTGGGCGTGGTCAAGGGCGACCGTGTGCTGATTTACATGCCCATGATCGCTGAAGCGGCGTTCGCCATGCTGGCCTGCGTGCGCCTGGGGGCTGTCCATTCGGTGGTCTTTGGTGGCTTTGCTTCGCACTCGCTGGCCACCCGCATCGAAGACGCGTCGCCCAAAGTCATCATCAGCGCAGACGCCGGTTCGCGCGGCGGCAAAGTCGTGGCTTACAAGCCGCTGCTCGACGAAGCGATTGCGCTGTCGGCCCACAAGCCCGCCAAGGTGCTCATGGTGGACCGCCATCTGGCCGATTTCACCCCCGCAGCTGGCCGCGATGTGGACTACGCCACCGAACGCGCCAAGCACATGGATGCGCTCGTACCCTGTGTGTGGGTCGAATCTACCCACCCCAGCTACACCCTTTACACCTCGGGCACCACCGGCAAACCCAAAGGCGTGCAACGCGACACCGGGGGCTACACCGTGGCCCTGGCGGCCAGCATGCCTTATGTCTTTGAAGGCAAGCCCGGCGGCACCTTCTTCTGCACCAGCGACATCGGTTGGGTGGTGGGCCACAGTTACATCATTTATGGCCCGCTGATCGGCGGCATGGCCACCATTCTTTACGAAGGCCTGCCGATCCGACCCGACGGCGGCATCTGGTGGCGCCTGGTCGAGAGGTACAAGGTCAACGTCATGTTCAGCGCGCCCACGGCGATTCGTGTGCTGAAAAAGCAAGACCCTGCGCTGCTCACCAAATACGATTTGTCCAGCCTTC
Organism: Comamonadaceae bacterium; assembly: GCA_027485235.1. Taxonomy (GTDB): domain Bacteria; phylum Pseudomonadota; class Gammaproteobacteria; order Burkholderiales; family Burkholderiaceae_C; genus Limnohabitans_A. Next base: position 290,187 of record JAIXRJ010000046.1, on the reverse strand, counting down.
AAGCACTGTTTCTGGCCGGGGAACCGCTGGACGAGCCCACTGCCAAGTGGATTTCAGAAGGCCTCAACGGCAAGGCCATCATTGACAACTACTGGCAGACCGAGACCGGCTGGCCGATCCTGAGCATTTGCAACGGCGTGGAAAAAGCGCCCAGCAAGTTCGGCTCGCCCGGCAAGGCCATTTATGGCTACAACGTCAAACTGGTCGATGACCAAACAGGCGAAGAGCTGACCGGCGCCAACCAGAAGGGCGTCTTGACCATCGATGGCCCACTGCCCCCTGGCAACCTGCAAACCATTTGGGGTGACGACGAGCGCTTCGTCAAGACCTACTGGAAGACCGTGCCGGGCAAGCTGGTCTACAGCACTTTTGACTGGGCGGTGCGCGACGAAGACGGTTACTTTTTCATCCTGGGTCGCACCGACGACGTGATCAACGTGGCCGGTCACCGCTTGGGGACCCGTGAGATCGAAGAAAGCATTTCCAGCCACCCCAACATCGCCGAAGTGGCGGTGGTGGGTGTGGCCGACCCGCTCAAAGGGCAGGTAGCCATGGCCTTTGCCATTGCCAAAGACACTTCGGGCTTGACCGATGCGACCGCGCGATTGAAGCTCGAAGGCGAAGTCATGAAAGTGGTGGACACCCAGCTGGGCGCGGTGGCGCGCCCCTCGCGCGTGTTTTTTGTCACGGCATTGCCCAAGACGCGCAGCGGCAAACTGCTGCGCCGGGCTATTCAGGCCGTGGCTGAGGGCCGCGACCCCGGTGACCTGACCACCATGGACGATCCAGCCGCACTGCAGCAGATCGTTGAGCAGATCAAGGGATGATCCCCAAGTCATGAAGCAGGACCTCGCTTTGGCGAGGTCTTTTTTTAGACCGAAAGCCTTGCGCCGGCTTGCTTGGGCTTGCGTGTAAGTTTGATATCGGACAAGCCGTGGCACAATGCAAACCGTACTTAGGCCCTTCCACTGCCACAGTCGCATCCGCCAACCGGTCCAGCCGTGTCGCGGAAGGTAACAATCCACCAACTAATGTTTCCCAGAGGGAAACGGAGGTCAGCGAACCATGAGCGAGACTAATTCCGTCTACTCCGCCTATTCAGGCAATACCCATCTCTTCGGGGGCAACACCCCTTACGTCGAAGAGATGTATGAAAATTATTTGGCCAATCCTGGCAGCGTGCCCGATTCTTGGCGTGATTACTTTGACGCCCTCCAGCACGTTCCCGCCCTCGATGGTTCCAACGCCAAGGACGTGCCACACCAGCCGGTCATCAACGCATTTGCCGAACGCGCCAAAGCCGGTGGCACCAAAGTCGTTTTGGCCAGTGCCGACGTTGAAATGGGTCGCAAGCGCACCGCGGTTCAACAGCTGATCGCCGCTTACCGCAACGTGGGCCAGCGCTGGGCCGACTTGGACCCGCTCAAGCGCACTGAGCGCCCCAATATTCCTGACCTTGATCCCGCTTTCTTCGGCTTCACCGACGCCGACCAAGAAACCGTGTTCGACACCAGCAACACCTTCTTCGGCAAGAACCGCATGTCTTTGCGCGAGCTGATCAATGCGCTGCGCGAAACCTACTGCGGCACCTTGGGTGCCGAATACATGTACACCACCGAGCAGGCTGAAAAGCGCTGGTGGCAGCAAAAACTCGAAAGTATCCGCAGCAAGCCCAACTTCACATCGGACAAGAAAAAGCAGATCTTGGACCGCCTGACAGCCGCAGAAGGTCTTGAGCGCTATTTGCACACCAAATACGTGGGGCAAAAGCGCTTTTCGCTCGAAGGTGGCGAAAGCTTCATCGCCGCCATGGACGAGCTGATCCAGCAAGCTGGCGCCAAAGGCGTGCAGGAAGTTGTGATTGGCATGGCCCACCGTGGCCGACTTAACGTCTTGGTCAACACCATGGGCAAGTTGCCGGCCGATCTGTTTGCCGAGTTCGACCACACCGCCCCCGAAGAACTTCCTGCGGGTGACGTGAAATACCACCAGGGTTTCAGCTCTGACGTGAACACCGCCGGTGGTCCCGTTCACTTGTCTTTGGCGTTCAACCCTTCGCATCTGGAAATCGTGAACCCCGTGGTCGAAGGTTCGGTGCGCGCACGCATGGACCGGCGCGATGACCCTTTGGGCAAGCAAGTGCTGCCCGTGTTGGTACATGGTGACGCCGCCTTTGGTGGCCAAGGGGTCAACCAGGAAACATTCGCTTTGGCCCAAACCCGTGGGTACACCACAGGTGGCACGGTCCACATCATCATCAACAACCAGATCGGTTTCACCACCTCGGACCCGCGCGACATGCGCTCCAGCGTGTTCTGTACCGACATCGTCAAGATGGTCGAGGCGCCGGTCTTGCACGTCAACGGCGATGACCCTGAGGCGGTGGTGTTGGCCACGCAATTGGCGCTCGAATACCGGATGACCTTCCAAAAGGACGTGGTTCTGGATGTGGTGTGCTTTCGCAAGTTGGGCCACAACGAGCAGGACACACCGGCCTTGACCCAACCTTTGATGTACAAAAAAATCACGGCCCACCCCGGCACCCGCAAGCTGTTTGCCGACAAGTTGGCCGCGCAAGGCTTGGGCGAGACCCTGGGTGACGACATGGCCAAGGCTTACCGTGCTGCGCTGGACGCTGGCGTGAACACGACCGAGCCGGTGCTGACCAACTTCAAGACCCAATTCACCGTGGACTGGGCGCCTTACATGGGCAAGAAGTGGACCGATGCGGGTGACACCTCGATTCCTTTGGCTGACTGGAAACGTCTGGCCGAGAAAATCACCACCATCCCCGACACGGTCACGCCGCACCCGTTGGTTAAAAAGGTGTACGACGACCGCGCGGCCATGGGCCGCGGCGACACCCCCGTGGATTGGGGCATGGGCGAACACATGGCTTTCGCGTCCTTGGTGGCCAGCGGCTACCCTGTGCGTTTATCCGGTGAAGACAGCGGCCGCGGCACTTTCACCCACCGCCATGCGGTCATCCATGACCAAAAGCGAGAGAAATGGGACATCGGCACCTACGTGGCCTTGCAAAACGTCTCGGACAAGCAGGCGCCGTTTGTGGTCATCGATTCGATCCTGTCTGAGGAGGCTGTTTTGGCTTTCGAGTACGGTTACGCATCGAACGACCCTCATACTTTGGTGATTTGGGAAGCGCAGTTTGGCGACTTCGCCAACGGCGCCCAAGTGGTGATTGACCAGTTCATTGCATCGGGTGAAGTCAAGTGGGGCCGCGTGAACGGACTGACTTTGATGCTGCCACACGGCTACGAAGGTCAAGGCCCCGAGCACAGTTCGGCACGCGTGGAACGCTTTTTGCAGCTGGCGGCCGACACCAATATGCAGCTCGTGCAGCCCACCACAGCCAGCCAGATTTTCCACGTGCTGCGTCGCCAGATGGTGCGCGACCTGCGCAAGCCGCTGGTCATCTTCACGCCCAAATCCTTGCTGCGCAACAAAGATGCCACCAGCCCGGTGTCCGAGTTCACCAAAGGCAGCTTTCAGACGGTGATCCCCGAGAACAAGGCGCTCAAGGCCGACAAGGTCAAGCGCGTCATTGCCTGCTCGGGCAAGGTTTATTACGATTTGGTCAAACAACGCGAAGCCAAGGGCACTGAGGACGTGGCGATCATCCGCGTGGAACAGCTCTACCCCTTCCCGCACAAAGCGTTTGCGACCGAGATCAAGAAATACCCCAACGCCAGCGACATCGTGTGGTGCCAGGACGAGCCACAAAATCAGGGTGCCTGGTTCTTCATTCAGCACAACATCCACGAGAACATGCTGGAAGGTCAAAAGCTCGGCTACGCTGGTCGCGCAGCGTCCGCATCGCCAGCGGTGGGTTACTCACACCTGCACCAAGACCAGCAAAAAGCACTCCTTGAAGCGGCTTTCTCGAAGCTCAAGGGCTTCGTGCTGAACAAGTGATCGAACTGAACAACCTTGCGCTTAACCTTTAAAGAGAATTCAAAATGGCTATCGTAGAAGTCAAAGTCCCCCAACTTTCCGAGTCTGTGGCCGAAGCCACCATGCTGCAATGGAAAAAGAAAGTCGGCGAAGCTGTCGCAGCCGACGAAATCCTGATCGACATCGAGACCGACAAAGTCGTGCTGGAAGTGCCTGCCCCTTCGGCGGGTGTGATTTGTGAAATCCTGGTGGCCGATGGTGGCACCGTGGCAGCCGAGCAACTGATCGCCCGCATCGACACCGACGGCAAAGTTGGTGCTGCCGCCGCGCCTGCCATCGGCGCCGCACCTGCTTCGTCTGCCGTGTCAACCGCAGCCCCTGCAGTCGTCGCAGCAGCGCCCACAGGCGGCAGCATGGCGGGTGTGCCCATGCCGGCTGCTGCCAAGCTCATGGCCGACAACAGCCTGGCCGCCGGCTCAGTGGCCGGTTCTGGCAAAGACGGCCGTGTGACCAAGGGTGACGTGCTGGCCGCTGTGCAAGGCGGCGTCAAGTCGACGGCTGCCGTGATCCCCACCGGCGTGCCCACCAAGACACTGGCCCAAGTGGCCGCACCTGCCGTGAATCTGGGCGAACGTCCAGAGCAGCGCGTGCCCATGACCCGTCTGCGTGCCCGCGTGGCCGAGCGTTTGCTGCAATCGCAGTCGACCAACGCCATCTTGACGACGTTCAACGAAATCAACATGGCCCCGGTCATGGACATGCGCAAACGCATGCAAGAGCGTTTTGAGAAGGAGCATGGCTGCAAGTTGGGCTTCATGAGCTTCTTCGTCAAGGCCGCGGTGCATGCCTTGAAGAAATTCCCGGTCCTCAATGCCTCGGTCGACGGCAACGACATCGTTTACCACGGCTACTTTGACATCGGCATCGCGGTGGGTTCGCCCCGTGGTCTGGTGGTGCCCATCCTGCGCAATGCCGACCAGATGAGCTTTGCTGACATTGAAAAAAAGATCGCTGAATTTGGCCAAAAAGCCAAGGACGGCAAGTTGGGCATCGAGGAGATGACCGGCGGCACCTTCTCCATCTCCAACGGCGGCACTTTCGGCTCGATGATGTCCACCCCCATCATCAACCCACCCCAGTCGGCGATTTTGGGTGTCCACGCGACCAAAGACCGCGCCATGGTGGAAAACGGCCAAGTCGTGGTTCGCCCCATGAACTACTTCGCCATGTCCTACGACCACCGCATCATCGACGGCCGCGAAGCTGTCTTGGGTCTGGTGGCGATGAAGGAAGCGCTGGAAGATCCGGCGCGTCTGCTGTTCGACATCTGATGCCCTTGAATCTGCAATGCCCCTCGTTGGGGGGCGTTGTCCACTGAGAAGACAAATACCATGAGCAAACAATTCGACGTCGTTGTCATCGGCGGTGGTCCCGGTGGCTACATCGCTGCCATCCGCGCTGCCCAACTCGGCTTCCAGGTCGCTTGCATCGACGAGTGGAAAAACGCAGCCGGTGGCCCAGCCCCTGGAGGCACCTGCACCAACGTGGGTTGCATTCCCTCCAAGGCCTTGCTGCAGTCCAGCGAGCACTTTGACCATGCCAACCACCACTTCGCCGAGCACGGCATCAGCGCCACGGGCGTGAAGATGGACGTGGCCAAGATGCTGGCCCGCAAAGACACCGTCGTGAAGCAAAACAACGATGGCATCTTGTACTTGCTGAAAAAGAACAAGGTCGCGTTTTTCCACGGTCGCGGCAGCTTTGCGAGCAAGGCCGAAGGCGGCTACACCCTCAACGTGGCAGGCAAGACCGAAGAGTCGATCACCGGCAAAAACATCATCATCGCCACCGGCTCGAACGCCCGTGTTTTGCCTGGGACCCCGTTTGACGAAGTCAATGTGTTGTCGAACGACGGCGCATTGCGCGTGGGCGCTGTGCCCAAGAAGCTGGCCTTGATCGGTTCGGGTGTGATTGGTTTGGAGATGGGTTCGGTTTGGCGTCGCCTGGGTGCAGAAGTCACCATTCTTGAAGGCTTGCCCACCTTTCTTGGCGCGGTGGACGAACAAATCGCCAAAGAAGCCAAGAAGGCATTCGACAAGCAGGGTTTGAAGATTGAGCTGGGCGTGAAAGTCGGCGAGATCGTGAATGGCAAGAAGGGCGTCACGGTCAACTACACCAACGCCAAGGGCGAAGCCGTGGTGCTGGACGCCGACAAGCTGATCATCTCGATCGGCCGTGTGCCCAACACCATCGGTCTGAACACCGAAGCCGTGGGCTTGCAGCTGGACGAGCGCGGCGCGGTTGTGGTGGATGCGGATTGCAAAACCAACCTGCCCGGTGTTTGGGCGTTGGGTGACGTGGTGCGCGGCCCGATGCTGGCGCACAAAGCCGAAGAAGAAGGCGTTGCCGTGGCCGAGCGCATTGCCGGTCAACATGGTCACGTCAACTTCAACACCATCCCTTGGGTCATCTACACCAGCCCCGAAATCGCTTGGGTGGGCCGCACCGAGCAACAGCTCAAAGCCGATGGCGTGGCGTACAAGGCCGGCTCGTTCCCGTTCTTGGCCAACGGCCGTGCCCGCGCATTGGGCGACACGACCGGCATGGTGAAAATGCTGGCCGATGCGAGCACCGACGAAATTCTGGGCGTGCACATCGTGGGACCTCAGGCCAGCGAACTGATTGCTGAGGCTGTGGTGGCCATGGAATTCCGCGCCAGCGCAGAAGACATTGCCCGCATTTGCCACGCGCACCCGTCCTTGAGCGAGTCCACCAAAGAGGCCGCTTTGGCGGTGGACAAGCGCACGCTGAACTTCTGAGTCCTTGACACCCCCGGAACTGCGGTTTCGGGGGAGTTGGGTTAAAGTTCCGCATCCCTGAGAACCCGGGCTTGGTCCCGGGTTTTGTCATTTGAATTGAAGAGCAAGCCACCCATGTCCGTTCGTGAAGTTTACGAAGAAGAACTCCAAAAAAAGGGCTATCAAAGCGACCCCGCGCAATTGCGCGCGATTGAAGCGCTGGAGCGCTGCGCCAGCGAGTGGACGGCTTACAAGTCCAAGCGTTCGGGGTTTCTGGGTCAATTTCTGAGCCGCCCGGAGATCCCCCAAGGGGTTTACATGTTTGGCGGGGTGGGCCGCGGCAAGAGCTTTTTGATGGACTGCTTTTTTGCGGCTGTGCCCATTGAACGCAAGACCCGTTTGCACTTTCACGAGTTCATGCGCGAGGTGCACCGCGAACTGGCCGCCATTCAAGGCACCGTGAACCCACTGGACGAATTGGGCAAACGCATGGCCAAGCGTTACCAGCTGATTTGCTTTGACGAATTTCATGTGGCCGACATCACCGATGCGATGATCTTGCACCGCTTGCTGGTGGCCCTGTTTGACAACGGCGTGGGTTTTGTCACCACTTCCAACTTCCAGCCTGACGGCCTTTACCCCGACGGCCTGCACCGTGACCGCATCTTGCCCGCCATTGCCTTGCTGAATGCGCGCATGCAGGTGCTCAGTGTGGACAATGGCACCGACTACCGCCGGCGCACGCTGGAGATGGTCCAGCTTTACCATTCGCCACTGGGTGAGCAGGCCGACGCCGAGATGAACGACGCCTTCAACCGCTTGGCCACCGGCCCCGACGAAGACCCGGTGCTGCACATCGAAGCGCGCGACATCACCGCCAAACGCCGTGCCGGGGATGTGGTCTGGTTTGACTTCCGCGCCATTTGCGGCGGACCGCGTTCGCAAAACGACTACCTGGAAATTGCCACGCAGTACCACACCGTGCTGCTCAGCAACGTGCCGCACATGCCCGTGAGCATGGCGTCTGAGGCGCGGCGTTTCACTTGGTTGATCGATGTGCTGTACGACCGCCGGGTCAAGCTCATCATGTCGGCCGCTGTGCCACCCGAAGGGCTGTACACCTCAGGGCCCATGTCGCACGAGTTTCCGCGCACGGTCTCGCGCCTGCATGAGATGCAGTCCAGCGAATTTTTGGCTTTGGAACACCGCACGGTGGACACGCACCTCACATGAAAAAACGGCATGTTGTTCTGTTCTTGAGCCTGATGGCCAGTGCGTCTGCGCAGACTGCAGAGGATGTGCCGCAGAGCATTGTCAAGGAGCGGGCCGCCTTGTCCTTCAAGCGCAGCGCGATCTTGGCCGAGTTCGAGGCGCGGTCACAGGACTGCTGGCAACGTTTCGCGGTCAATGACTGCCTCAGCCATGCGCGTCGCCTTCGCCGTGCCGATCTGGAGCCGATACGACAAGCCGAATTGCAATTGAACGAGCAAGAGCGCCAATGGCGCACGCTGCAACGTGATGAGCGCTTGCAAAGTAAACCGCTGGAAGGTGCGGTCAAGCCATGATGGAGGTCTTGCCGGCTGACCAGCGCTCACCCCAGCGGCAGTTGATCGAGTGGCAGATCGAACATGACGACCTGGACGCGCTGATTGACCAAGCCAGTGCCGCGCCTCAACCCCTGGATGAGCTGCGTTTGCGCCGCCTGAAAAAGCGCCGATTGGCCTTGCGAGATCAGATCGTCCGTCTGCAAGTCCAGTTGAATCCCAAGGAGCCCGCTTGAGTGGGCTCGCGCAAAAGGTGGCGCAGACCTTGTCTGGGCAGGGGGCCTTGGCGCAAAGCATTCCCGGTTTCAAAACCCGAGAAGGGCAGACCGACATGGCCATGGCGGTCTGCCAGACTGTGCAAGAGGGGGGGCAATTGGTGGTGGAGGCTGGCACGGGTGTTGGCAAAACCTATGCGTACTTGGTGCCTGTTTTGCTCAGCGGACAAAGGGCTTTGATTTCGACCGCGACCAAAGCCTTGCAAGACCAGTTGTTTTCGCGGGACATACCCCGTTTGGTGGATGTGCTGGGTTTGCCCATTCGGGTGGCTTTGCTCAAAGGGCGTTCCAACTATCTGTGTTTGCACCGCATGGATCAAGCCCGACACAGTCCGGAGTCGGCGCTAGCGGGTGCGCAAAAAGCCTTGGCCAAGATCGAGACTTGGGCGCAGTCCACGCACACGGGCGACATGGCCGAGTTGCCGGGTCTGGATGAGCGCTCTTCCCTGTGGCCCTTGGTGACCTCTACGCGTGACAACTGTTTGGGCTCGACATGCCCGCGGTACAAGGCTTGTCATGTGAACCTGGCGCGCAAAGAGGCCATGGTGTCGGACGTGGTGGTGATCAACCACCACTTGTTTTTTGCCGATGTGGCCGTGCGCGAATCTGGCGTTGCCGAGCTGTTGCCCACAGTCCGCGTGACGGTGTTTGACGAGGCCCACCAACTCAATGAAATTGGTGTCAATTTTCTGGGGCAACAATTGTCCACGGTGCAATTGCTGGAGTTGTCGCGCGACGTGTTGGCCACGGGTCTGCAGCTCGCGCGGGGCTTGGTGGACTGGCAGGTTCTGAGCAGCCAGTTGGAAAAAGCCTCGCGTGATTTGCGTTTGGCTGCAGGCATGCACCGAGCTTCTGTGCGCCTGCGATGGACCGAAACCTTGCCCGAGGGCGTCCAGCCGGAGGATTGGCTGCAAGCCATGCGGTTCTTGGTGCAGGCGCTCGATGCCTTGCGTGATGGCCTCGACATGGTGAGTGAATTGGCACCCGATTTTCAGCGCTTGAACGACCGGACACGGGACATGCTTCAGCGTGTTTCGGTCTTCTCGGAGCATCCCAACCCCGAAGGGGTGCGTTGGCTGGAGGTCAGCGCGCAGCTGCGCATGGTGGAGTCGCCCCTCGATATTGCCGATGCATTTGTGAAATTGACCCAAGTCCCCGCTGCAAGCTCTGCGGCTCTTTCAGGGCTGGACGAGCCCAAGGATTTGCCTTTCACGACAGCATTGGACAGCCCAACGGGCCCCTTGGTCGAAGCAGGCGAGGGCAATGGCGCTGGGCAAAAAGCCTGGATTTTCACATCGGCCACTTTGGGCGATGAGCCCCGTTTGCGCTGGTTCACCGAACCCTGTGGCTTGACCACGGCGCGTGTGATGCAGGTGGGAAGTCCCTTCGATTACGGCTCGCAGGCCAGCCTGTACGTGCCAGAACACTTTCCCAAGCCGGGTGATCCAGCGCACGTTCAACAGGTGGCGCAATTGGTGACCGAGGCGGTCACTGTTTTGGGTGGGCGCACCCTGGTCTTGACCACCACATTGAGCGCCATGCGCAGCATCGGCGAGCATTTGCAGTCGCGCCTCGATGCCAAAAGCCACATCGAAGTGCTGGTTCAGGGCCAAAGCCCCAAGCGCAGATTGATGGAGCGTTTCAGAGAGGGTGCCAGTGACGGTGGCGCAGGCTGCATCCTGGTGGCATCGGCTTCATTTTGGGAGGGCTTTGATGTGCCCGGCGAAGCCCTGCAGTTGGTGGTGATCGACAAACTGCCATTTCCACCACCGGGTGACCCGCTCTTTGAAGCCCGGAGCCAACGCATCACGCGTCAAGGTGGCAGTGCTTTTGCGGACCATGCTTTGCCCGAAGCGGCGGTGTCACTCAAGCAAGGCGCTGGCCGCTTGATCCGAAGCGAGACGGATCGGGGTATTTTGGTCGTGTGCGACAGCCGCCTGAGCAGCATGTCGTATGGGCGCCGACTGCTGAAGGGCTTGCCGCCCATGCACCGTTTGGCCGATCATCAGGCCTTTTTAGACGCCGTGGCTGAACTCACCAAAAGCGCCACCAAGCCTTGGACGGTTTGACACCGTTTCCATGCGGAAAGCGGGATGCTGGGAAATTCTTGGACAGCACTCTTTTGGCGTCATCGCTTAAATCTTTCATGCCCATCGCGTCAAAAGAGCTGACCAAAATGGCCAAGGCTTCTTCGCTGGCCGGGACACCCGGGTAGTCTGCGATCGCTTGCTGCGCCCGGTTGATGGCGGCCACATGGGCACCACGGCTGGCGTAAAAACGGGCCACATGCACTTCGTAAGCAGCCAAGGAGTTGACGATGTAAGTCATGCGCTGACGGGCTTCAGGGCTGTATTTGGACTCCGGAAAGCGGGTGCTCAATTCCCGAAACGATTCGTAAGAATCTTTGGCCGCCTTTTGGTCGCGTTCGGACAAATCCTGGTTGGTGATGAATGAAAACAGCCCCAAGTTGTCGTTGAAGTTGACCAACCCTTTGAGGTACAGCGCATAGTCGACCGCCGGACTGGTGGGGTGCAGGCGGATGAACCGGTCGAGCGTTGCCACCGCTTGGACCTTGTCGCCCGTTTTGTATTGGGCATAAGCTTTGTCGATCTGGGCTTGTTGGGCCAAAGCCGTTCCAGCGGCACGACCTTCCAGCTTTTCGAACATGCCGATGGCCTTGTCCCAGGCACCGTTGTCGGCTTCTTCCTTGGCCTGGGTGTAGATTTTCTCGGGCGACCAAGTTGCAGTGACGTCTTTGGGAGTGTTTGAGCAAGCCACCATGCACAGTCCCACGGCCAAAACCATGCCGACCTGAACCATCGATAATCGCTTGTTTTGCATCTCAAATTTCCTTGAACTTTTTGTCCCAATTGATTATATCGACCCCCCCTCTCATGGCCTCTGTCTCCGACCATTTGCCCGATGATGCTTTTTTGGTCCAAGAGGCGGCCGATGAGGAGGTTCGCCAAAGCCAAGTCCCTGTCAGTTTGCATGGACTGCGCCTGGACCGCGCCTTGGCGCAAATGGTGCCTGAGTTTTCCCGCAACTACCTGCAGCAACTGATTGAGCAAGGAGATGTGCTGGTGGATGGCCGCACCACCACCAAGCCATCGAGCAAAGTGCGCCTAGGCCATGCCGTTCAAGTGACCTTGCGTGCCACACCTCAGTCGCGTGCTTTTGTGCCACAGGCGATGCCCATCGAGGTGGTCTACGAAGATGCGCATTTGCGCGTGATCCACAAACCTGCCGGTTTGGTCGTACACCCCGCACCCGGCCATTGGCAAGGGACCTTGCTCAATGGGCTCCTGGCTTTGGACCCCGCGGCGGCAGACGTCCCGCGTGCAGGGATTGTCCACCGGCTTGACAAGGACACCAGTGGCTTGATGGTGGTCGCGCGCACGCGTCAAGCCATGGATGCCTTGGTCCAGAAGATTGCGGCCCGAGAAGTTCACCGGCAATACTTGGCTTTGGCGCACAAAGCATGGACCGGGCCCGCTGTGCGCAAGGTGGAAGCGGCCATTGGCCGTGATCCAGGCAATCGCCTTCGCATGGCCGTGGTTGATTTGAGCCATCAGTCTGGCAAAACAGCCACCACCACCATTGAAATGTTGAACCAAAACGAACGTGCTTGCCTGGTCCAATGCACCCTGCACACCGGTCGCACGCACCAAATTCGCGTGCACATGGCCCATTTGGGGCACCCCTTGTTGGCCGATGCCGTGTATGGCGGTGCCCCATTGGCAGGCATGGCGAGACAAGCCTTGCATGCATGGCACTTGGCTTTCGAGCACCCTATGACCGGGCAAGTTGTGAACCTGCGCACGGCCTTGCCCGCAGACATGGCTCTTGCATTGGCCCAGTTAGGCCTCAGTTACAATCATGACCCCCAAGGAGTGTGAGCCGAACGAATTGGCTCGAGTGAATTTTCAGAGACGGCTCCCATGTTCCGATGCTCTTCACGATGCGGTGGCTGATACAGCCATCGTCTGTGCACCTTGACGCCGTGAGGCGTCTTTTTCCCGAAAGATTGGCACCATGAATACGGCGCAAGCCAAGCGTGTCTTGGAAACGGCTTTGCTGACAGCCGGAATGCCTTTGTCCATGCGCGACTTGCGCGTTCTTTTTGCCGATGCGCTTGGGGCCGACACCCTGAAGTTGTTGCTGCAGGAACTTCAACTCGAATGGGCCCCATCTGGACTGGATTTGGTCTTGGTGGCCAGTGGCTGGCGCTTTCAAAGTCGACCAGAAATGCGCGAATACCTGGACCGCCTGCATCCGGAAAAACCGCCCAAGTACACCCGAGCTGCCTTGGAAACCTTGGCCATCATTGCCTACCGTCAACCGGTCACGCGAGGCGACATGGAAGACATCCGCGGCGTGACCATCAACTCGCAAATCCTCAAGCAATTGGAGGACCGTGGGTGGGTCGAGGTGATTGGGCACCGTGAAACGGTGGGTCGTCCTGGCCTTTATGCGACCACGCGCCAGTTCCTCGACGACTTGGGATTGGCCTCGCTGGATCAATTGCCGCTGTTGGCGCCAGCCGGTACACCGGTGACCGCTCTGACCCGTTTGGTGGATGAGTTGCCTGTGCTGCCGGATGTGTCTCTGGGCAACACCCTGGCGGCTTTGCCCTCGTCGCTCAGCTCGCCGCAGACCGATCCCCAAGAGTCCTTGTCCTTGGAGGACTTCCCTGAACAAGTCCTTGGCACGGCTGAACCCGCCACATTTTTTCCATCCCTTTCAAACGGCGAAGAACCTCCCAACCCATGACCGCTCAAAAGCAAGACGACCCATCGTCCTCCAAACCCACAGGCCAGCGCGGCACCGCCGCCAAGTCGCGCTCGATATTCGACCGTGGCCAAGCTTACAAACCGATTGAGTTGTCGGATGTGGTGTCAGGTCAGTTTGATGACGAGGAGGCTGCTCCATCATTGGAAGGGCTTTATGAGGGCAAGCGTGTGCTGGCGCCAGAAGCTGACTCTCCCAAGTTGCACAAAGTGCTGGCACAAGCGGGCATGGGCTCCCGGCTGGAGATGGAAAAGCTGATCGCCGAAGGTCGCATTGCAGTCAACAACGAACTCGCTCATGTGGGCCAACGCGTTCAATTCGGCGATCAAATCAAAGTCGACGGCAAACCCGTTCGCATCCGCATCGATCCCCCGCCGGCTCGCGTGATCGCCTACCACAAGCCGGCGGGTGAGATCGTCAGCCACGATGATCCGCAAAACCGACCCTCGGTATTTCGCAAGCTGCCCCGTTTGCAAAATGGCAAATGGCAATCGGTGGGCCGTCTTGATCTGAACACCGAAGGCTTGCTCTTGTTCACCAGCTCCGGCGAGTTGGCCAACCAGCTGATGCACCCTCGCTTCGGCCTGGAACGAGAGTACGCGGTGCGCGTATTGGGCGCGCTCAGCAAGGATGAAAAACAAAAATTGATCGATGGCGTCAACCTGGACGACGGTCCTGCCCAGTTCGGTTCCATCGAAGACGGGGGCGGCGAAGGTTCCAACTGCTGGTACCGCGTGACGATTTCCGAAGGCCGGAACCGCGAAGTGCGCCGCATGATGGAGTCGGTGGGCCATGCGGTCAGTCGCCTGATCCGCATCCGCTATGGCGCCATGGTCTTGCCGCATGGTTTGCGCCGAGGCGCATGGCTGGAGCTGGACGAGTCGGACATCCGCGCCTTGATGCGTGCAGCGGGCACCTTGGACAGCCAGCGGACACCGGTGCCTCGTCCTGTTTCCAGAACCGACCGCAATGACCGGCGTCCCCGCACAGGGGGCCAAGGCAGGGCGGGCAGCGCTGTGCCGCGTGCCAAACCAGCGGCCAAGCCCAACCAGTCGGCAGGTGGATCCGGTCTGCATGCCAAATCGGATGCACCCAAAAGCGAAGGCAAATACATTGGCGCTGAAAGTTTCAACCGCTTGAAGAAAACACCCGGTGGCACGGGTCGCGGCGGACGCAGCCGTTGAGCTGCTTCGGGCTTTCCCAAACAAGGTCAAGCCTTTTTCCCTTTGTGGCTATCGCTTTTGAGGCAATTCTGAGCTCTGGCTGCAGTTAGAATCGTGGACTTTGTCGCAAGGCAAAATTGCTGAAAAATTACTTTTGAAACAGGAAAAACCATGGCCATCGAACGCACACTCTCCATCATCAAGCCAGACGCCGTCGCCAAGAACGTCATCGGTCAAATTTACGCTCGTTTTGAAGCCGCTGGCCTGAAGGTTGTGGCGGCCAAAATGGTTCACCTGTCGCGCGGCGAAGCCGAGCAGTTTTACGGTGTGCACAAAGCGCGTCCTTTCTTCAAGGACCTGGTGGATTTCATGGTCTCCGGCCCGGTGATGATTCAAGCCCTCGAGGGCGAGAACGCGATTGCCAAGAACCGCGACCTGATGGGCGCCACCGACCCCAAGAAAGCCGACGCCGGCACCATCCGCGCTGACTTCGCCGACAGCATCGACGCCAACGCCGTGCACGGCTCAGATGCCCCCGAGACGGCCGCTGCCGAAATCGCTTTCTTCTTTGCTGGTTTGAACGTCTACGCTCGCTGATCGATCAGCGGCCCAAGCCCGTCCCACAAACCCATGACGGCCAACCTCCTTGAATTTGATCTGGATGGTTTGGCCATTTTTTGCGAGGGGCTGGGCGAAAAGCGCTTCAGGGCCACCCAGTTGTTCCGCTGGATTCACCAGCGGGGCGCTTCAGACTTCGCTCAAATGAGCGACTTGGCCAAATCACTGCGCCAAAAACTCCAAGTTCACGCCCACATTGCGGCACCGCCTGTCATCAGCCAGCACATCTCGACGGATGGCACCATCAAGTGGCTGTTCGATGTCGGCGACGGCAATGCCATCGAGTCGGTGTTCATACCCGAAGACGAACGCGGCACCCTGTGCATTTCCTCCCAAGCCGGATGTGCTGTGGGTTGCCGTTTTTGCTCGACTGGCCATCAAGGTTTTAGCCGCAATCTCACCACGGGCGAAATCCTCGCGCAACTGTGGTTTGCAGAGCATTTTTTACGCAAGCACCTGAACACCCCCGACCGTGTCATCTCCAACGTCGTGATGATGGGCATGGGCGAGCCTCTCCAAAATTACTCAGCCTTGGTTCCCGCTTTGCGCGCCATGCTGGACGACCACGCTTATGGTCTGTCACGCCGTCGCCTCACGGTGTCTACTTCCGGCGTGGTGCCCATGATCGAGCGTTTATCGGCCGATTGCCCAGTGGCATTGGCGGTGTCTTTGCATGCTCCCAACGATGCGCTGCGTGACAACTTGGTGCCGCTCAACCGCAAATACCCCCTGGATGAGCTCATGCAAGCCTGCATCGGCTACTTGGCCCATGCCCCGCGTGACTTCATCACATTCGAATACTGCATGCTCGATGGTGTCAACGACCAAGCCGAGCATGCGGCGCAATTGGTTGATCTGGTTCAGAAATACGCACGTCAGGGCTTGCGCTGCAAGTTCAATCTGATCCCCTTCAATCCGTTCCCAGCCTCAGGCTTGTTGCGTTCTACCCATGCCAGCGTGCATACTTTTGCCAGAATGCTTCAAGACGCGGGATTGGTCACCACCGTCCGCAAGACAAGAGGCGACGACATCGATGCCGCTTGTGGACAATTGGCCGGTGATGTCAAAGACCGAACCCAGGTGCAGGAGCGCATGGCCCTGCAACGCACAATTGCCCTTGTCGCTGTTCCAACCGTTTCAACTGCTGCATCCGATGACCGACATTAATCACTCCGAGCCTTCAGGAGCGACAAGTTCAAGCGCGACGGCGCAAAACGAGTCTGAGGCTGCGCTCACGGCGGGACAATTGATCCGTGCGAAACGGATCCAACTGGGTGTCCACTTGGCGGTTTTGTCTCTGCAATTGAAGCTGCCCCAAAGACAGTTGGAGGCTTTGGAGGCCGATCGGCACGATGTGGTGAAAGGACCTGCCTTTGTCCGCGCCTTGGCGGCCAGTGTGTGTCGACAATTGCGAATGGACCCCGCGCCCGTGTTGGCTTTGTTGCCCCAATCGTCCATGCAGTTGCCCGTGCAACGGCATGCGATCGGCGAACTGCTCTCCGAGCAGCCGACCCTTTCCAATCGGGGCATCTCCTTGCGCACTGTCCATTACCGAACTTTGGCAGTCGCAGCCCTGATGCTGGGTCTGATCGCTGCACTGCTGTGGATGCCATCGCCTTCCACATGGTCCTGGCTTCAGGCGGCGCCCGAGACCGCTGCGGCTGTTTCTCCGCCGACAAGTCTGCCGGATGTCTTACCCCCTTCACCGCCCTTGCAAACGGATCTTGCTGAGCCTGCCCCTGCTTTGCCACCTCGGTCTGCCACAGTCTCCACGCCGCCTTCACCGGTGATGCGCGCACAGCCTTCGACGGGGCCCGCTTTTGTGTTCACAGCCCATGCCGACAGCTGGATTGAGATCCGCGACGCCAAAGACCGTGTCTTATGGAGTCGCCTGTTGCAGGCGGGTGAAAAAAATGAGGTTCAATACCCATTGCCCGTGCGCGTCGTGGTGGGGCGTTCGAACGCCGTGACCGTGACGTTCCGCGGTCAGCCTTTTGATCTTGCCCCGCACACCAAGGTGTCAGTGGCCCGTTTTGAGGTGAAAGAATGAGCCAAGCCATCGCCATCGCTGTCCCCGCCCAGCGTCAAAGTCGCCAGTCCAAAGTGGTCTGGGGTTCACGGGTGGTCACCGTGGGCGGCGGAGCGCCTGTGCGTGTGCAGTCCATGACCAACACCGACACCGTGGACGTGATTGGCACCGCCATCCAGGTCAAGGAACTGGCCATCGCCGGCTCCGAGATGGTGCGCATCACGGTCAATACGCCAGAAGCCGCCGAAGCCGTGCCGCACATCCGCGACCAGCTCGACAAAATGGGCATCGATGTGCCGCTGATCGGCGACTTCCATTACAACGGCCACCGCCTGCTGACCGACTACCCGGCGTGTGCCGAGGCGCTGTCCAAATACCGCATCAACCCCGGTAACGTGGGCAAGGGCGACAAGCGCGATGTCCAGTTCGGCCAGATGATCGAAGCGGCCATGCGCTGGAACAAGGCCATCCGCATTGGTGTCAATTGGGGCAGCCTCGATCAGGAGCTGCTGGCCGATTTGATGGACACCAACAGCCAACGTGCCCAACCTTGGGAAGCTCGCCAGGTCATGTACGAAGCGCTGATTTCATCGGCCATCTCGTCTGCAGAGCGTGCTGAAGCCATGGGCTTAGACGGCGCGCAGATTGCGCTGTCCTGCAAGGTTTCAGGGGTGCAAGATTTGATCGCTGTTTACCGTGAACTTGGCCGCCGCACCGATTACGCCTTGCATCTGGGTCTGACCGAAGCAGGCATGGGCACCAAGGGCACAGTGGCTTCGGCTACCGCTTTGTCGGTCTTGTTGCAAGAAGGCATCGGCGACACCATCCGTGTCTCGCTCACGCCCCAGCCGGGCGAAGCCCGCACGCAAGAGGTGGTGATCGCGTCCGAGATTTTGCAGTCGTTGGGCTTGCGTATTTTTGTGCCCAGCGTGACGGCTTGCCCCGGCTGCGGCCGCACCACCAGCAGCACCTTCCAAGAGTTGGCCAAACAAATTGACGACTTTTTGCGGGCTCAAATGCCCGTTTGGCGTGCCCGCTACCCGGGGGTGGAAAACCTCAAAGTGGCCGTGATGGGCTGCATCGTGAACGGCCCCGGCGAAAGCAAGCATGCCGACATCGGCATCAGCCTGCCGGGCACCGGTGAAGCGCCCGCTGCGCCGGTGTTCATTGACGGCGAAAAGCGCCTGACGCTGCGTGGGGATGGCATTGCGCAAGAGTTTCAGGGGCTGGTTGAAAACTACATTGAGAACCGTTTTGGTTCGGGGTCTGCTGAGAAAAAATGAGCGAGTCGCTGAAAGACAACAACACCAAGACCGTCAAAGCCCAGAAGCTGGTGGGCGTCAAGGGCATGAACGACATTCTGCCGCCCGACTCGGCGCGTTGGGAATGGCTGGAGGCGCAAGTGCGCGGCCTGATGGCCCGTTACGCCTACCGCAATGTGCGCTTGCCCATCGTCGAGCCGACGGCCTTGTTTGTGCGCGGCTTGGGCGAAGTGACCGACATCGTCGAAAAGGAGATGTACTCCTTTGAAGACCGCCTGAATGGTGAGCAACTCACCTTGCGCCCCGAAGGCACGGCCGGTCTGGTGCGTTCGGTCGTCGAACACAACCTGCTCTACGAAGGCGGCAAGCGCCTGTATTACATGGGCCCCATGTTCCGCCACGAGCGCCCGCAGCGCGGCCGCTACCGCCAGTTCCACCAAGTTGGTGCCGAGGTGCTGGGTTTTGGCGGTGCCGAGGTCGATGCGGAGCTGATCTTGTTGGCCAATGACCTGTGGAAGGTCTTGGGCCTGAAAGACGTGCGCTTGGAACTCAACAGCTTGGGTCAACCGGCCGAGCGCCAGGCCCACCGCGCCGCGCTGATCGCCCACCTGGAGCAGCACAGCGATGTGCTGGACGAAGAAGCCAAGCGTCGCCTGCACAGCAACCCCTTGCGCATTCTGGACACCAAGAACCCGGCCATGCAAAGCGTGGTTGAGGCCGCCCCCCGTTTGCTCGACTTTTTGGGTGAGGCCTCTTTGGCCCACTTCAACGCGGTCAAAGCGATTTTGGATGCCAACGGCGTGGCCTACAGCATCAACCCGCGTCTGGTGCGCGGCATGGATTACTACAACCTCACGGTGTTCGAGTTCATCACCACCCGCTTGGGCTCGCAAGGCACCATCTGTGGCGGTGGCCGATACGACTACCTGATTGAGCAGGTCGGCGGCAAGCCAGCGCCTGCTGTGGGCTGGGCTTTGGGCGTCGAGCGCGTGCTTGAACTCATCAAGGAGCAGGGCGAGGCCTTGCCCGATCTGGCCCCCGATGTCTACGCCATCATCCCGGAAACCGCTGCTTTGCCGGTGGCCATGCAGGTGCTGCAAACCTTGCGAGCCTGTGGCGTGTCGGCCCAAATGCACGCGGGTGCAGGTGGGGCGGGGGGCGAAGGCATGGGCAGCATGAAGTCCCAATTCAAAAAAGCCGATGCCTCGGGTGCGCGTTTTGCCTTGGTTTTCGGGGCGGATGAATTGGCCCAAGGCCAAGTCTCGGTCAAATCGCTGCGCGATGGAGAAGGTGTCCAGCGAAGCGAGTCTTTGAGCAGGGTCGCCGAATGGGCCCACAGCCTACAATCCTCGCTTTGAACCGCACACTCCACTCAACACACCATGGCCAAAGCACTCGACCTTGACGAACAAGAACAACTTGACCAGATCAAGCATTTCTGGAGAACTTGGGGCAATTTGATTTCCTGGATCTTGATTGCCTTGTTGGGCAGTTATGCCGCTTGGAATGGTTACCAGTACTGGCAACGGAGCCAGGCAACCAAGGCCGCTGCGCTGTTTGATGAAGTGGAACGGGCCGTGGCTTCGGGTGAAGGGGTCCGCATCGAACGCAGTTTGAGCGATATGAAAGCCAAATACGGTTCGACTCAGTTTGCCCAACAAGCCGCGTTCTTGGCGGCCAAGAGTTTGCAGACCCAAGGCAAGACGGATGAGGCGATCAAGGCCTTGCAGGGTGTCGCTGATTCGGCCTCTGACAAGGGATACCGCGATATCGCTCGGCTGCGCTTGGCAGGTTTGCACCTCGATGCCAAGGCCTATGACCCATCACTCCAACAATTGAGTGCGGATTTCACGCCGGCCATGGCCGGCTTGGCGGCTGATTTGCGCGGCGATGTCTTGCAAGCCAAAGGCCAATCTGCCGAGGCCATCGCGGCTTACAAAACAGCTTGGACGCAACTGGCCGACTCGCCTGAATACCGTCGCCTGGTTCAGGCCAAACTCAATGCCTTGGGCGTGGATCCGCTGCCCATGACTTCGACTGGGACTGCAAAGTGACATTCTGGCCAACACAGACCCCCATGCATTGGCTGGCCGCTTTCTGTGCCTTGGCGCTTTTGGCGGCTTGCTCGAGCACGCCTGAAAAACCCAAACCCGCAGCGCTGCCTTCGGTCAGCGGTGAGTTGATGGTCAAACGGGTCTGGTCGAATGGCATCGGTCCTGTCACAACGCCCTTGCTGGCCAGCGTTCATGGCGGTCGGGTGGCTTTGGCGTCGACGCAGGGTCAAATCGCGTTGATCGATGCCTTGACGGGCAAGGACGTTTGGCGCATGAAATTACCCGATGCCATTCAGGCCGGCATCGGCGGCGATGGCCAGAGATTTGCGGTGGTCACTGGACGCAATGAAGTGGTGGCCATGGAGGATGCGAAAGTGCTCTGGCGTCACGGCCTGTCGGCCATTTCTTTGACACCACCTTTGGTGGCCGGTGGCCGTGTCTTTGTTCTGACCGCCGACCGCGCAGTCACGGCGTTGGACGGCGCCACGGGTCAAAAACTTTGGTCGCAACAACGCGCAGGCGAACCCTTGGTGCTGAATCAGGCAGGCCTGTTGATGTCATTTGGCGACAACTTGTTGGTCGGCTGGGGCGGCCGATTGGCGGCATTGAACCCCCTCACAGGTAGCGTCCGCTGGGAAAGCATGGTCGCCATTTCGCGGGGCACCAACGAGGTTGAACGTTTGGTTGACCTCGTGGCGGGTGCTGACCGCTCGGGCAACACCGTTTGCGCCAGGGCGTTTCAATCTTCAGTGGCTTGCATCGATGCCACCCGTGGCACGATTTTGTGGAGCCGATCTGCGCAGGGCCATGAAGGTCTGGCCGGCGATGACCAATGGGTTTTTGGCACCGAATCTGACAGCAAAGTGTTGGCTTGGCAGCGCCAGGGCGGACAATTGGCTTGGACTCAAGATGCTTTGCGTTTTCGTGGATTGTCAGCGCCCTTGGTGCTGGGTCGCTCGGTGGTATTGGGTGACGATGACGGCATCTTGCATTTCTTGTCGCGTTCAGACGGCAAGCCCTTGCAACGTTTTGCGACCGATGGCACGCCCATTGTCGGGCGTCCTGTGGTGGTGGATCAGACGATGGTGGTGGTGACTCGGACCGGGGGCGTTTTTGGATACCGCCCTGAATGATGGATTGGATAATTTTTAAGTGAAACCTGTATTGGCCCTGGTGGGTCGCCCCAATGTGGGCAAATCAACGCTGTTCAATCGACTCACCAAGACTCGGGATGCCATCGTGGCCGATTTCGCAGGTTTGACCCGTGACCGTCATTACGGGCAAGGCAAACAAGGCAAACACGCGTACATCGTCATCGACACCGGCGGATTTGAGCCTGACGCGGGCACTGGCATCTACAAAGAAATGGCCAAGCAAACGCAGCAAGCTGTGGCTGAAGCCGATGTGGTGATTTTTGTGGTGGACGCGCGGGGCGGGCTGTCTGCCCAAGACCACGACATTGCCAAATACCTGCGCCGGGTGGGCAAGCCTTGTCTGTTGGTAGCCAACAAGGCCGAGGGCATGCGAGAAGGCATCCAGATCACCGAGTTCTACGAATTGGGGCTGGGTGATGTTTTGGCCATCTCGGCAGCCCATGGACAGGGCATTCGCGATTTGGTGGATTTGGCGCTGGAACCCCTGAATCTGCCCGACGATCCTGAGGAAACCGAGGAAGACAAGACCATCATCAAGTTGGCCGTGGCAGGGCGTCCCAACGTCGGCAAGTCCACGCTGATCAACACCTGGCTGGGTGAAGAGCGCTTGGTGGCGTTTGACATGCCGGGCACCACCCGAGACGCGATCAGCGTGCCCTTTGAGCGCGAGGGTCAGAAGTTTGAGTTGATCGACACCGCCGGATTGCGCCGAAAAGGCAAAGTTTTTGAAGCCATCGAGAAGTTCTCGGTCGTCAAAACCCTGCAGGCGGTGGAATCTGCCAACGTGGTCTTGCTCTTGCTCGACGCTGAGCAGGGCGTCACAGACCAAGATGCGCACATCGCAGGCTTTGCCCTTGAGAGCGGTCGGGCCATGGTCTTGGCGGTGAACAAATGGGAGGCCGTCGACGAGTACCAACGCCAATTGGTGCAGCGTTCGATTGAAACGCGTCTGCCGTTTTTGAGTTTCGCCAACATGCATTTCATCTCGGCCAAAAAACGCCAAGGCCTGGGGCCGGTCTGGGGCTCGATCATCAAGGCGCACAAGTCGGCCATGGTCAAAATGAGCACACCGGTTTTGACCCGCTTGTTGCTGGAGGCTGTCCAGTTCCAAAGCCCTCAACGCGGCGGGATGTTCCGCCCCAAAATGCGTTATGCCCACCAAGGCGGGATGAATCCGCCGGTGATCGTCATCCACGGCAACTCCTTGGAGCACGTGACCGAGTCTTACAAGCGTTTTCTGGAAGGTCGTTTTCGCAAAGCCTTTGACTTGTCGGGCACCCCTTTGCGGATCGAAATGAAAACCGCCAACAACCCTTACGCTGGAAAAGATGCCGCTTGATTTTTGTGGGCTTTGGTTTTTCTGACAAACCCCCGTCTCGGCTGTGGTAAGGTGCCCGCTCCATCACTTCTGAACACGGAGAATATCGTGAGCAACAAAGGTCAACTTCTGCAAGACCCCTTCTTGAACGCATTGCGAAAAGAACACGTGCCAGTGTCGATTTACCTGGTCAACGGGATCAAATTGCAAGGCCAAATCGAATCCTTTGACCAGTACGTGGTGCTGTTGCGCAACACGGTGACCCAAATGGTTTACAAGCACGCCATTTCAACCATCGTCCCTGGCCGCTCGGTGACTTTCACCACGCCCGGCGAAGGTGAAATCACGGCCTGATCTGCGCGGTGGCCTGAACAGGTCTCCAGAGTTTGCTGACATTGTCTGAAACCGCCTCCAATTTGCCCGCGCCGACCCTCTTGGTCGGCGTTGATTTTGGGCTGCCGCATTTTGATGCCGAACTCCAAGAACTGGGACTGCTGGCGGAGTCAGGTGGGCTCAAACCCGTGGCCCGCTTGACCTGCAAGCGACGCGCACCCGACCCTGCTTTGTTCGTGGGCAGTGGTAAGGCGGATGAAATCAAGGCATTGGCCTTGATGCACGGAGCCAAAGAGGTTTTGTTTGACCAGGCATTGAGCCCTGCTCAGCAACGCAATTTGGAGCGTCACATGGGTTTGCCGGTCAACGACCGCACCCTGTTGATTCTGGAAATTTTTGCCCAGCGCGCCCGCAGCCACGAGGGCAAGTTGCAGGTGGAGTTGGCCAAACTCCAGTACCTCAGCACACGCTTGGTCCGCCGTTGGTCACACTTGGAGCGCCAAACGGGTGGTATTGGCTTGCGCGGCGGTCCCGGTGAGACTCAAATTGAGTTGGACCGGCGCATGATCGGAGAGTCCATCAAACGCACCAAAGAACGTTTGGTCAAGGTCAAAAAACAGCGCAACACACAGCGTCGCCAACGCGAGCGGCGTGACACTTTCAATATTTCGCTGGTCGGTTACACCAATGCGGGCAAATCCACCTTGTTCAATGCCTTGGTCAAGGCGCGTGCATTTGCCGCTGACCAGCTTTTTGCGACCTTGGACACCACCACGCGGCAGCTGTATTTGGGTGAGGCCGGTCGCTCGGTTTCTCTGTCCGACACCGTCGGATTCATTCGAGATCTGCCGCACGGCTTGGTCGAGGCTTTTCAAGCCACTTTGCAGGAGGCCACCGAGGCCGATTTGTTGCTGCACGTGGTCGATGCGGCCAATCCCGATTTCCCTGAACAAATGGTGGAGGTTCAAAAAGTCCTGGCTGAAATCGGCGCTGACGCGGTACCTCAACTGTTGGTTTTCAACAAACTCGACGCCCTGGACTCAGACCACTACCCTTTGCAACTTCAAGACCGTTATGAGGTGCAAGGCCAGCCCGTGGACCGCGTGTTTGTGAGCGCCAAAGCGGGCCAGGGCCTGGATTTGTTGCGATCGGCCTTGGCTTCTACTGTGACCCGGGTCTTACCACCCGCAGCGCTCGACGCTGCAGATCCCCGTGACATGACACGGGAATATCCGGGCGATCTCGATGGAACGCGCTCCGAATTCGGCACAATGCGGGTTCGTCATTCTGACAAAGACACTTCACCATGAATTTTCATCTGCCAGCTCTGAGATGGTCTTTGCTTCCTGCAAAGATTCGAGGCATGTTCAATCTGAATGACCCCCGTTGGGGCCGGGACGACGACAAATCGTCAGCGGACACGGGCTCTTCCCAGGCGCCTCAGGATGCCCCACCCGCATCCGGTAAAAAACCCGAAAGCTGGCAACAGACACCGAGTGGCGGACGACAGAATGCCCAAAGCGGCCCGCCCGATCTGGATGAATTGTGGCGTGACTTCAACCGCAAATTGGGTCAATTGTTTGGCGGGAAGAACGGTGGACCCCACAAGCCTCAAGGCCCCTCTGGCGGCTCAGGCGGTCCTGGCATGCCCGCATTTTTCAAAAACCTCGGCATTGGCGTCATCCTGGGTGCCGCCTTGTTGGTTTGGTTGGGCACAGGATTTTTCATTGTCCAAGAAGGCCAGCAAGCGGTCATCACGCAGTTTGGCAAATACCAGTCCACGGTAGGCGCAGGTTTCAATTGGCGCGTGCCTTACCCAGTTCAGCGCCATGAATTGGTGTACGTGTCTCAGATCCGCTCTGTGGACATCGGTCGCGATGCCATCATCAAGGCCACGGGTTTGCGTGAGTCCGCGATGCTGACCGAAGACGAGAACATTGTTGAAATCAAATTCGCGGTGCAATACCGCTTGAACGACGCTCGCGCCTATTTGTTCGAGAGCAAGAACCCCACCGAAGCGGTGATCCAGTCTGCTGAAACCGCCGTGCGCGAAGTGGTCGGCATGATGAAAATGGATTCAGCTTTGGCTGAAGAGCGGGATCAAATTGCGCCGCGTGTGCGCGAAAAAATGCAATCGATTTTGGACCGCTACAAAGTCGGTATCGAAGTGGTCAGCATCAACTTGCAACAAGGTGGCGTGCGCCCGCCCGAGCAAGTTCAAGCCGCCTTTGACGACGTGCTCAAAGCCGGACAAGAACGGGAACGTGCCAAAAATGAAGCCCAAGCCTATGCCAACGACGTGATTCCTCGCGCCGTAGGTGCAGCTTCTCGGCTGAAGGAAGAGGCCGATGCTTACCGTGAAAAAATTGTGGCCCAAGCCGAAGGTGATGCGCAGCGCTTCAAGTCGATCTTGCCCGAGTACCAGAAGTCACCTCAGGTCATGCGTGATCGTCTTTACACCGACACCATGCAGCAGATCTACAGCAACGTGACCAAGGTGCTCATCGACAGCAAACAAGGCGCCAATATGCTGTACCTGCCCTTGGACAAAATCATGCAGCAAGTTGCACAAAGCCCGGCCGTTTCCGCTGAGGGTGGTGTCAATTCCGCACCTGCAGCGCCTGTAGCCATTCCCGAAAGCCGCTCAAGGGATGCTTTGCGCACCCGTGACCGCGACGCACGATAAGGACCCGCAAAAATGAACCGCATCGGAATTTTGGTATCCAGTCTGATCTTGGCGTTTGCGCTGATCAGCTCGATGGTCTTCGTGGTCGATCAACGTCAGTTCGGTGTTGTCTATGCTTTGGGTCAGATCAAGGAAGTCATCACCGAGCCGGGCTTGCACTTCAAATTGCCACCGCCCCTGCAAAACGTCAATTACATCGACAAACGTTTGCTCACGCTCGACAGCCCCGATACCGAACCCATGCTGACCGCAGAAAAGCAGCGGGTTGTCGTGGACTGGTATGTGCGTTGGCGCATCAGTGATCCACAAGCCTACATCCGCAACGTGGGGCTCGATGAAAAATCGGGCGCCAACCAACTCAATCGGGTGGTGCGCAACGCATTCCAAGAAGAGATCAACAAACACACCGTCAAGGATTTGCTTTCCCTGCAACGCGAAGCTTTGATGGACGACGTCAAAGTCGCTGTGCTGGCTGTGGTCAAGGGGGCCAAACCTTGGGGTGTGGACGTGGTCGATGTTCGCATCACGCGGGCGGACTATGTTGACACCATCACCGAGTCTGTTTATCGGCGCATGGAGGCTGAGCGCAAACGTGTGGCGAACGAACTGAGGTCCACCGGCGGTGCTGAGGGCGAAAAAATCCGAGCCGATGCGGATCGCCAGCGTGAAGTCGCGGTCGCCAATGCCTACCGCGAAGCCCAGAAGATCAAGGGTCAAGGCGATGCACAAGCTGCAGCCATTTATGCCGAGTCTTTTGGACGTGATCCGCAGTTTGCACAGTTCTACCGCAGCCTTGAGTCTTACAAGAGCAGTTTCTCCAACAAGTCGGATGTGATGGTGCTGGATCCCGGCAGTTCTGACTTTTTCAAAGCCATGCGAAGCGCCTCGGGTGCAGGCGGTTTGCCACGAAAGTAAAGTTTGATTCAAACCCTCCTGTTGGCTCTGGGCCTCATGCTCATCCTGGAGGGCTTGATGCCCTTGCTTTTGCCTCGGCGTTGGAGACAACTGTTTGAACAACTGTTGCACATGCACGACGGGCAGATCCGATTCTTGGGTTTGGCCTTGGTGGTAGCCGGTTTGTTTTTATTCTGGTGGGTTTCCTGATCCTGGTGTCGGGAAACCGGTCTCCAAGCCGGTAAAATCACCTTTTTAACCGTCCCCCCTCCCATCTCATGTCTGCTTGGGTCCTTCCGGATCACATTGCCGATGTGCTGCCCTCCGAGGCTCGCCACATCGAAGAACTCCGCCGCGAACTCCTCGACACCGCCCGTGGCTATGGCTACGAGTTGGTCATGCCGCCGCTGCTGGAGCATTTGGAATCCCTGCTCACAGGCACGGGGGAAGCCCTCGACTTGCAAACCTTCAAGTTGGTGGATCAGCTTTCGGGTCGCACGCTCGGTTTGCGTGCCGATACCACCCCTCAAGTGGCCCGCATCGACGCCCATCTGCTGGGACGCTCGGGCCTGACGCGTCTTTGCTATTGCGGCCCAGTTTTGCACACCCGTCCCGCACGCCCGCACGCCACGCGTGAACCCTTGCAGCTGGGTGCCGAAATCTATGGGCACGCGGGTCCCGAAGCCGATCTGGAAGTGTTGCAACTGGCGCTCGACTGCCTGCGAGCCGCCCGCGTGAGCGATTTGCAGGTGGATTTGGCCGATGCCCGCATCGTGAACAGCCTGCTCCATGAGCAAACCCTTTCCGAGGATCTGCGCCACGACATCCATGCGGCATTGGCCTCCAAGGACACTCCGAAATTATCCCGCTTGACGGCCCACTTTCCGGCCCACACGCGCGATGGGCTTTTGGCGCTGGTCACCCTGTACGGCGACAGTGGCGTATTGGACGAGGCGGCCAAGCGTTTGCCGGCCACCCCTGAGATCGGTGAGGCCTTGGCACAGCTGCGTTGGCTGGCCAACCAAATCCAAGACGCTGCGGTCAGTTTTGACCTGGGTGACTCCCGTGGCTATGCCTATTACAGCGGCATGCGCTTTGCCATTTACGCCAAAGATGCAGCCGATGCCTTGGCCCGTGGTGGTCGTTACGACGGCGTGGGCGCGGTGTTCGGTCACCGCATCGAACGCGATCGCCCAGCCGTGGGCTTTAGCCTCGATCTGAAGGAATTGGTCTCTGCCGTTGAGCCCTTGACTTTGCGCGCCGCCATTCGAGCCTCTTGGGGCAACTCGAGTGCTTTGCGTGAGGCCATTGCAGCCTTGCGCAATCGGGGTGAGACCGTGGTATGCGTCTTGCCCGGCCACGAAAGCGAAGTCGACGAATTCCATTGCGACCGTGAGCTCGTAGAAGACGCGGGCCAGTGGCTGGTAAAAGCTCTTTGAGAAAGAACATTTCAAGCATGAACAAAATGCAAGGCCGTAACGTGGTCGTCGTGGGCACCCAATGGGGCGATGAGGGCAAAGGCAAACTGGTCGACTGGTTGACCGAAAACGCCCAAGGCGTGGTGCGTTTCCAGGGCGGTCACAACGCGGGCCACACCCTGGTCATCAACGGCGTGAAAACCGCCTTGCACCTGATTCCCAGCGGCATCATGCGCGCAGGCGTCAAGTGCTTCATCGGCAACGGTGTGGTGCTGTCCGTGCCCAAGCTCCTCGAAGAAATTGCTGGCCTGGAAAAAGCCGGTGTCGAAGTGCGTTCCCGCCTGCGCATCAGCGAAGCCTGCCCATTGATCTTGCCCTACCACGTCGCGCTGGATGTGGCCCGTGAAGCCGCCAAGGAAAAAGCCGGTACCGCGAAGATTGGCACCACCGGCCGTGGCATTGGCCCGGCATACGAAGACAAAGTGGCTCGCCGCGCTTTGCGCGTGCAAGACCTCAAATACCCCGAGCGTTTTGCCACCAAGCTGCGTGAGAACCTGGCTTTGCACAACGAAATTCTGGTCAACATCCTGGGCGCTGAGCCTGTGGACTTTGACGCCACTTTGAACGAGGCCATGGCTTACGCCAAAGCCTTGTTGCCCATGGTGGCCGATGTGTCGCGCGAGTTGAACGAAGCCCACAAGGCGGGTGCGAATTTGCTGTTCGAAGGCGCGCAAGGCACCTTGCTCGACGTGGACCACGGCACCTACCCGTTTGTGACCTCGAGCAACTGCGTGGCGGGCAACGCGGCCGCTGGTGCGGGCGTGGGCCCAGGCATGTTGCACTACATTTTGGGCATCACCAAGGCCTACTGCACCCGCGTGGGTGGTGGCCCATTCCCGACCGAACTCGATTGGGAAACCGAAGGCACTCCCGGTTACCACATGGCCACTGTCGGTGCCGAAAAAGGCACCACCACCGGCCGTGCACGCCGTTGCGGTTGGTTTGATGCCGCTTTGCTCAAACGCAGCGCACAGGTCAATGGCTTGACGGGTCTTTGCATCACCAAGCTGGATGTACTCGATGGCCTCCAAGACTTGTGGCTGTGCACCGGCTACGAACTGGACGGCGAAACCATTGACATTCTGCCCATGGGGGCGGACGAGATCGCCCGTTGCAAGCCGATCTACGAAGTCATCCCCGGCTGGACAGACAGCACCGTGGGCGTGACCGACCTGAACAAGCTGCCCGTTAATGCCCGCCAATATTTAGCGCGCATCGCTGAAGTGACGGGCGTGCCCATTCACATGGTGTCCACCAGCCCGGACCGTGACCACACCATCTTGCTGCACAACCCCTTCAGTGTCTGAACTCTTGCAGACAACACTTTCTAACCCTCACAGAACCTTTGACTGGAGTGATCCCATGTTGACCGAAGACGGCAAACACCTGTACGTGAGCTACGACGAGTACCACAACCTGATCGAAAAGCTCGCCATCAAAATCCACCAATCCGGCTGGCAATTCGACACCATCCTGTGTCTGGCCCGCGGCGGCATGCGCCCCGGCGACATCTTGTCGCGCGTGTTTGACAAGCCTTTGGCCATCATGTCCACCAGCTCTTACCGCGCCGACGCTGGCACGGTGCAGGGCCACCTGGACATCGCCCGCTTCATCACCACCCCCAAAGGGGAGATCGCTGGCCGCGTGCTGCTGGTCGATGACCTGGCCGACACCGGTCACACCCTGCGTGCGGTGGTGGACCAGCTGAAAAACAACTACCAGCCGATCACCGAACTGCGCACCGCCGTCATCTGGACCAAGGGCGTGTCCAGTTTCAAGCCGGATTACTCGATCGAGGACCTGCCCACCAACCCTTGGATTCACCAGCCTTTTGAGCCGTATGACAGCATGCGTCCTGAAAAATTGATGGAAAAGTGGCGCGTTTGAGCGCCTGCGAACTTTCCCTGACTTGACTGCAAACAGCCTCCTTCGGGAGGCTGTTTGCATTAGGATCTCTCGATGCCCAAAGACAGCCCCCATCTCCTGTCCGTGCCCAGCGTCACGGGCCTGATCCACCACCCTTACATCCCTCCGGCCGGATTTGAAGCGCCCCAACCGGGGGTGTTCAAAGCCTCGACGGTGTACTTCCCCACCGTGGCCGACATGCGCCAGCGCGAGTGGAAAGACAAATCGGCCTACACCTATGGCCTGCACGGCACACCCACCACTTATGTGCTGGAAGAGCGCTTGTGCACCCTCGAGGGGGGGCTGCAATGTGTGCTGGTGCCCAGTGGGCTGGCGGCCTTGGCCTTGGTCGCTTTGGCAGTCCTGAAATCCGGCGATGAGGTGCTCATTCCAGACAACGCCTATGGTCCCAACAAAGCGCTGGCCGCTGGCGAGTTGCGCCACTTCGGCATCAGCCACCGTTTTTACGATCCGATGGACCCACAAGATCTGTCACGCCAGATCACGGACCGCACCCGTTTGGTGTGGCTCGAAGCCCCCGGCTCGGTCAGCATGGAGTTTCCCGATTTGCCCGAAATGGTGCGTGTCTGTCGCGAGCGCGGCGTCCTGTGCGCCCTCGACAACACCTGGGGCGCGGGACTGGCCTTCAAGCCTTTTGATTTGCTGAACGGTGTTGGCACTGGGCAGGGCAGTCTGGCGGTGGACATCAGCGCCCATGCGCTCACCAAATACCCCAGCGGTGGTGGTGACGTGCTGATGGGCAGCGTCATCACCCGCGACCCGGCTTTGCACCTTCAAATCAAACTTTGCCACATGCGCCTGGGTCTGGGCGTGGCGGCCAACGACGCCGAAACGGTGTTGCGCTCCTTGCCCAGCATCGCGCTGCGTTATGCCGCGCACGACCAGACCGCCCGCGCTTTGGCCGCTTGGTGGCAAGCCCAGCCGCAATGCGCACAGTTGCTGCACCCGGCCTTTGAAGGGGCCCCCGGTCATGCCCATTGGCAGGCGCTGTGCGAGCGCACAGCAGGCACCGGGAGGGCGGCGGGTTTGTTCAGCGTCATGCTCGACGCGCGTTTCAGCCAAGCCCAGGTGGACGCGTTTTGCGATGGGCTGAAACTCTTCAAGATTGGCTACAGCTGGGGTGGCCCGGTGAGCCTGGTGGTGCCCTACAACATCGCGGCGATGCGACAGGCCTGGCCGGGTCATTTGCAGCCGGGCACGCTGGTGCGCTTTTCGACGGGTCTGGAATCGGCGCAGGACCTTATTCTTGACCTGCGTCAAGCCGTGCAGGCGCATTTGCCCATGGCCTGATCACGCCGCCAAAGGACACCGGGGAAGCCTGGCCAGCCGCTGGGGGATATGTTGGGCTATTCAAAACCCACCGCTCGGGGTAATCTGAACTCTTGCGTGGTTTCAGATGGAATGTCACATGAACGCCAATGCCAAGTCCCTTGCCGCGGACCCAGACCCGGGCCTGCCCACCATGGCCACACCTTATGCGCTACCGCCGCCCATCGGGCCGCGCGCGCGCATGCGGCCCTTGGGTTTTTCAGACCCTTTTCGGTGGCTGCTGAAGGGCTTGAATGACGTGCGCCAGCACCCAGGCATGGCCCTGTTTTACGGCCTGTGTTTCTGGGCCATGGCCCAGGTGCTGGCCGTGGTGTTCAAGCACAAGCCCGAGTACACCTTGTCCCTGGTTTCGGGCTGCTTGCTGGTCGGGCCTTTTTTGGCCATGGGCTTGTACGAGGTCAGCCGCCAAGGCGCGCGCGGCGAGTTGCCCATGATCACTGCATCGCTCATGTGCTGGAAGCCACATCTGCGCAGCATGGCCATGCTGGTGCTGGTGCTGATGGGGCTGGAACTGCTGTGGGGCAGGGCGTCTTTGGTGGTGTTTGCGGTGTTCTTCAACACCGGCATGCCTTCCACCACGGGCGTGATCGAGGCGGTGTTCAACGCGCAAAACATCGAATTTTTGATGGTCTATCTGGCGGTGGGTGGCGTTTTCGCCGCGCTGGTCTATGGGCTGTCGGTGGTGTCCTTCCCCATGATTTTGGACCGCGACACCGATGCCATCTCGGCGGTGATCACCAGCATGCGGGTGGTTTTTGCGCACCCGGGCGTGATGCTGCTGTGGGGCTTGCTGCTGAGCGTGCTGGTGCTCGCGGCCCTGTGGCCTTTGGCGCTGGGCATCATTGTGGTGGGGCCGTGGCTGGGTCATGCCAGCTGGCACGCGTACCGGGGCAGTGTCGCGTGGGAAGAAAACCCGGAAGAAGCTGTTACATTGGGCAGCTCAAATTAAAGGAGCCATCTTGGCCACACCCAACTACGGATTCGAAAAGCGCCAGAAAGAACTGGCCAAGAAACGCAAAAAAGAAGACAAGCTCAAAGCCAAGTCCGACCGCAAGTCAGGCCTGTTGGCCGAAGACGGCTCGGAAATCGAGGTCGAAGAGGGTGATGCCGACACGGCGGCACCCGGTACGGTGCAACCGCCTGCACCCGCAGCCTGAGTCACCTGATCCGGGCAGATCAAGGCCTTGGCTTGAGATCCTTCGCCAAAGCCAGCATGTCCGCCATGCTGTGACTTGCCGGTGTGACCAGCGGCGCTTGGGCGTAATGCACGAAGTTGTTGCCGGTGGAGGTCTCGTACCCCGGGTCGTAGTGGCCTGAGAGCAATTCGCTCACCACCTCTCGCATTTCGCCCCGTTCAATGCGTTCTTGCCAAGCTTGCACCACAGCCTTGCCACGCAGTGCCGTCAGGCGCTCCAGCCGGTCGGCAAACAGAGCGCGGTCCTCTGTGAAGAACGCATAGTCCTCCAGCAGCAAATTCACGCGGTTCTCCAGCGACAGGTCTACCCGCAGACAGGGGCTGGCCCGCATGGCCACCATCAGTTCGTCCGGCACCGCCAAGTTGCCGACCTTTTTGCTTTCGGCTTCCACAAACACTGGGCGGTCCGCGCTGAAGCCCCGCAACGCATCCCACACCTGTGTGTCAAACGCCTTTTGGGTGGGCTGCGGCGTGCCCGGAATCAAGCCCAGCACGGAGCTGCGGTGGCAGGCAATGGCTTCCAGATCAAGCACCTGGTTCCCTTCTTGCGCCAAGGCTTGCAGCAGGCGCGTTTTGCCCGAACCGGTGGGGCCGCAAAGCACCTTGAACTGCAGGCGCTGTGCTTGACGCGGTGTGTCTTCCATCACCCCTTTGCGAAAGGCTTTATAGCCGCCTTCGATCAGGTGCACCTTGAAGCCAATTTGCCCCAGGATCAGCGCCAGCGAGTTGCTGCGCTTGCCCCCGCGCCAGCAGTAGACCAGCGGCTGCCAGTGGCGCGGCTTGTCCATCACCTGCGTTTCGATGTGGCGGGCGATGTTTTTGGCCACCAGCGCCGCCCCCACTTTTTGCGCCTCAAAGGGGTTGACCTGTTTGTACAGCGTGCCCACCTTGATGCGCTCTTCGTTGTTGAGCGATGGCCAGCTCAAAGCGCCGGGCAGGTGGTCTTCGGCGTGTTCGCCTTCCGAGCGCGCGTCCAGGATGGCGTCAAACTCGTTCAGTCGGCCCATGGCTTCAAAGGCCGAGATCAGGTGAAGGCTCATTTCAGTTGTTTCTTGAGGGTGGGCCAAACATTGGCCAGCAGGCGCGGCTGCGCGGCTTCGTTGGGATGGATGCGATCGGCCTGAAACCATTTGAGCGGCTCGGGGTCATCGCCCACGCTTTTCAAAAAGAATGGCACCAGCGCCGCCTTTTGGCTTTTGGCCACTTGGGCGTAGGCGGCTTCAAACTGCCGCGCCATGTCGGGGCCGTAATTGGGCGGCATTTGCATGCCCAGAAGCAGCACTTGCGCCCCGGCCGCTTGGGAATGCTTCGTCATGGCCAGCAAGTTGTCTTGTGTCATGCTCATGGGCAGGCCGCGCAGGGCGTCGTTGCCCCCCAACTCGATCACCACATGGCTGGGTTGGTGGCGTTGCAGCAAGGCGGGCAGGCGAGAGCGCCCGCCCGAGGTCGTGTCGCCGCTGATGCTGGCGTTGATGACTTGAACCCCCGGCTTTTCGGTGGCCAGCTGTTTTTGCAGCAAGGCCACCCAACCGGTGCCGCGTGCCAGCCCGTACTCGGCGCTGAGCGAGTCGCCTACCACCAAAATGCGCTGCCCGGAGGCCGCCATGGCTGGCGCGGCAAAGCCCCAGCAGGCAAGGGCCAGCAGGGTCCAGTTAAAGTGGCGTCGTCTCAACAAAGGTGTGTGCATGCCTGAATCCATCCTTGCCGTGCGTGGCGTATCCAAAACTGTCAGAGATGCCAGTGGTGAACTGAACATTTTGCGCGATATCAATTTCTCATTGAACGCGGGGGAAACAGCGGCCATTGTCGGTGCTTCCGGCTCGGGCAAAAGCACGCTGCTGGCCATCCTCGCCGGATTGGACACGCCCAGCACCGGACAGGTGGTCCTGGCGGGCCAATCGCTGTTCGATTTGTCCGAAGACCAACGTGCGGCCGTGCGGGCCCAGCATGTGGGTTTTGTGTTCCAGAGCTTTCAGCTCATGCCCAACCTGACAGCGCTTGAAAACGTCATGCTGCCCCTGGAGCTGGCCGATCGCCCCGATGCCCGCGGCATCGCCACTGCCATGCTGCAGCGCGTGGGCCTGGGGGAGCGCTTGAAGCATTTGCCCAAGGTGCTCAGCGGCGGCGAGCAACAGCGCGTGGCGCTGGCCCGTGCCTTTGTGGTGCAGCCCGATGTGCTGCTGGCCGACGAGCCCACCGGCAGTCTGGACCACGCCACGGGCGAGGCCATCATGGACTTGATGTTCGCCCTCAACCGGGAGCAAGGCACGACCTTGGTCCTGGTCACGCACGACCGCCAACTGGCCGCCAAGTGCGAGCGCAGTCTGCTGATCCAGGCGGGGCGCTTGAACGAGTCGACTTCCTTGCCCATCTGAAATGCTTGTGCACGCCAAACGCCTCGTGCTCTTGGGCAGTGCCAGCGGGGACCCGCGATAATCACGGCATGTCTTCCCACAAAGTGCTGTTCGGCTTTCACGCCGTGGGCGTTCGCCTCAAGATCGCCCCCCAATCCGTTGTTGAAATCCATTACGAGGTCACGCGCCGCGATGCGCGCATGCGCCAGTTCATCGACAAGGCCCGCGATTCGGGCATGCGCATGATCGAGTCAGACAATGAACGTCTGGCCAAACTGGCCGGTGGTCACGGCCACCAGGGCGTGGTGGCCATGGTCGCGCCCATGCCCCAAAACCATTCGCTGGACGACTTGCTCGACACCGTGCAAGGCCCTCCCTTGCTCTTGGTGCTCGACGGTGTGACCGACCCGCACAACCTGGGCGCTTGCCTGCGCGTGGCCGACGGCGCTGGCGCACACGCCGTGATCGCTCCCAAAGACCACGCGGCGGGCATCAACGCCACCGTGGCCAAGGTGGCCAGCGGTGCGGCCGAAACCATGCCCTATTTCATGGTCACGAATTTGGCGCGGACCTTGGGCGAACTCAAAGAACGCAGCATCTGGGTCATTGGCACCAGTGACGATGCAGCGCGCACCATTTACCAAGCCGACTTGAAAGTGCCCACCGCCTTGGTGTTGGGCGCTGAAGGCGACGGCATGCGCCAGCTGACCCGTAAAAACTGCGATGAATTGGTCAGCATTCCGATGCGCGGCGCAGTCGAGAGCCTGAACGTCTCTGTGGCCAGTGGCGTGTGTCTCTATGAGGCCTTGCGCCAGCGCAGCTAAGATGCTGTCAAAGCATCCAACCATTGAAAAAAAGGGAGTACGCCATGTCCAAAAACACCCCCCGAATCGGCTTGATCTTCGCTGTCAGTGCGGCCTGCCTGTTGGCCGCTTGCACACAAGAGCAGCAAAACAAAATCGGCCGCAGCATCCAGAACTGGACGGGCACCAACGGTGTGATGGAGGTCTACGCAGGTGACAAATTGGTACGCCGATTCATCAAGGTGGACAAAGTCAGCACCGCCTTGGGTACCGACGACAAAATGCCCCGCGCTTACCGTTATGGCTATGGTGTGCTGGATGAAAACCTGAACATGCAGGTCGACGACGGTGAGAAGAAGGTCTATTTCGAGATCAGCGATTACTCGAACACGGTGTTTTTCGAGAGTCCGCGCTGATCCACCTCAAATCCAGCCCAAGCCACCCAGCAGAGCACCCAAGCCAATCAGCCACAGCAAATGCACTTGGGTGCGCCAGACCACCAAAGCGGTCAGGGCGGTCAGCGCATACAGCGGCCAATCGCGTGATGGCTGGTCGTGCGTCAGGGTCAGCAGCCATGCGGTCGACAGCAGCAGGGCCATCACGATGGGCGCCATGCCGGACTTGAAGGCCCGGATACCCATGTTGTCGCGGTGCTGGTGCGCCCAGCGTGTGGCGGTGTAGGTCAGGATGGAAGAGGGCAGCATGATGCCCAGCATTGTCACCACCACCCCCAGACTGGCCAGCGCCACACTCATCCAGCCGCCGCCCAGCCCGGCACCCGCATTCAGGCCCAGATGCCAGCCCATCAGTGCCACGAACAAGATATTGGGTCCTGGCGCCGCTTGCGCCAGCGCAATCGATGAGGTGAACTGCGCATCGTTCAGCCAATGGGTTTCATCCACCAGGTAGCGGTGCATGTCGGGCGCCGCGGTGATGACACCCCCCACCGCCAACAAGGACAGCGAGGCGAAATGCGTGAACAGGCTCAACCAGTCACTGGCACTCAAGTGCAGCACCGGGTTCATGGGCGAGTTCCATCCAAGGCTTGTTTGGCCAGTTGCCAATAAGCCCAACTGCAAGCCAGCAAGCCCGTGCCCAGCAGCACATAAGCCAATGGCCAGCGCAAAATGCCCACGCCAACAAAGCTGGCCAGCGCCAGCGCCACGCACACGGGCATGCCCATCGGGTTGGCGCGCAAGGCCGACATCATTTTGAGGCCGACAGCCGCAATCAAGCCTGCCGATACAGCGCCCATGCCGCGCAAAGCGCCTTGGGCCCAGGCGGCATCCGAGACGCTGCCGAAGACCATGGCCAGGAGCAAGACCACCACCAAAGGCGCCAGCAGCATGCCTGCAACGCCGGCCAGTGCACCCTCCAGGCCAAAGTAGCGGCCGCCGATCATCAGCGACAGGTTGATCACATTCGGGCCGGGCAGGATTTGGGCCACGGCCCAATCCTCCACAAATTGCTCTCGCGTCATCCAGCGCTTTTTCTCGACCAGCTCGCGTTGAACAACCGCCAGCACGCCGCCGAAACCTTGCAGCGCGAGGATGGTGAAAGAGAGAAACAAGTCGGTTTTGGATTCGGGTTGGTTCAGGGGCATTTGATCGGGCATCACGGCATTATCCGTGCCGGTCCTCAGTGGGCGTTGCCGTCATCCAACCACTCCGTTGGCCACCTGCGCGCTCGCTCGGCGGTTCGCGAGGGCGGCCGCGTTCGCCTCGGGCAGGGCAAAGTGCAGGGTGACCCTGCCGCCGGGCAAGAACCGCTCAGCGATACGCTCAGCGCAAAGAGAAAATCACGCCGTTGTGGCCCGCATCCGCCGCGCCCTTGGCGGAGGTTGCCACTTTGACGGGCAGCAGGAAAATCCGACTCAAGGGCACTTGGCCTTGCGCCAACAGCCAGGCTTGCACCACTTGCGCACGGCGTGTGGCCAGTGCGCGCAGCTCTTCGTCACCCACAGACAGGTTGGCCAGCATCCGTTTTTCCATGTTGTCCACCGTCAGCGCTTGGGTCTGGCCCAGGACGTTGCGGGGCTTGGGGAATGTGGCCTGCTGGTAGGCGCGGGCCAAGTAGGTGGCGTAGTCGCTGCTGTCCAAGCGCGTGTCCTCCAGGGGCGTGTTCTCGCGCTGCGACGGTGTCATGCCTTTGCGTTTTTCGCTCAGCACAGCCCGCTCCAGCAGGCTGCGCTTGAGCCCCTCAGTGTCTGTGCTGCTGTCGCTGCCAGCGGTGATCTCCAGGGTCAAGCCCTCGCGCTCACGCATCGCCTTGGACAGGGTTTGCAACTTTTGCACAGCGGCTTCGTCCAGGCTGGCGCTGCCTGGTGCAAAGCTCAGCTGCGACAACTCCTGGCTGTCACCCAACAGCGAGCCCAAGAACGCCAAGGGGGAGGTGACGGCTTTGACAAACAGGTTGGCGATGACCTTGAAGATCAAACCTCCGATGGAAAATTGTGGATCGTCCAGAGAGCCTGCAATCGGCAACTGGATGTCGATTTGGCCGCGGTTGTTTTGGAGCAAAGAGATGGCCAACTGCACGGGCAACTGGGTGGCATCCAGGCTTGCCACCTTGTCGCCAAAGGTCAGTTGGTCAATCAAGAGCCGGTTTTCTG
This sequence comes from Comamonadaceae bacterium, assembly GCA_027485235.1. Classification (GTDB taxonomy): domain Bacteria; phylum Pseudomonadota; class Gammaproteobacteria; order Burkholderiales; family Burkholderiaceae_C; genus Limnohabitans_A. The sequence continues at coordinate 251,660 of JAIXRJ010000046.1, read as the reverse complement.
CGCTGAGTTGACGGTCTTGGAGCTTGTAAGTGGCGTCCATGGACAGCTTGCCTTTGTAGATGTTGTAGCCCGCGTATTTGCCCGAATAAGGGGAAAAATCAACCAGATCGATGTCGGAAATTTTGGCCTGAAGGTCCAGGTATTTTTTCTCCGTCAGCGGGTTGAACCGTGCCGCAATGTGCACAGGCGCATGACTGCCATAGTTACCCCGCAGCGCCAGATCGGCCAGGGTGTCGGGCGCTGACGACAAGCCTTTGACGCTGCCGCCCAGTTGGGTGACGGTGGCCGAGTAGTTGGGTTTGACAAAGCGGTCAGAAAAATCCACGCGCCCGTTTTGCAGGGTGACTTTGCTCACTTGAATGGGCATCGACGTGGGGCCCGTCGATGCGGCATTCTTGCCAGTGTTGGCTGGGGCGTTGGCGTTCGGCTTGGCCGGTTTGCGCAGGACGTCTGCCAAGTTGAGCTGCCCTTGCGGGCTGAGGATCAGCCGGGCGTCAAAGTCGGAGAGGGCGATTTCCCCGATGTTCAGCTGAGCGGGCGCCAGCTGAAAGTCAATGTTGCCAAAGTAAAGGGATTTCCAGCTCAAAAAATCCGCACTGTTGGCCGGGTCCATGGCGCGAAACTGGCCCAGCGTCAGCCCTCCCTTGTAGCTGGCCAAAAGCTTGTCGGCAGACTGGCGAACGTCCAGAGTGCCCTTGTTGGAAAACACGCCCTGCACGATCGATGTGTTCAGGTAAGGCGCCACATAGGCTTGCATGGTCACCACCGGCAAAGCCTGGGTTTCCAGCGCCAGACGCACGGCCAGTGGCTGCAGCTGCACCGATCCGCTGGCCTTGAGTTGGCCGGTCTGATTGACCGTGGCGTTCAGTGTCAAGGTGTTCTCGCGCTCAGGGCGGATGTCGAGTTGATGGGCAGACAAGCTGGCATGGGTCAGCTCTTGCACCGCGACCGGCGACAAGCTGCGGTCTTCAAAGCGCAGACCGATTTCATTCAGGCTCAGGCTCCCCAGCAGGCCCGACCAGCCCATACTGCCTGACTTCTCGGCTGGTGCGGCTACCGCAGTGGCGCTGCTTGAGCCAGACACCGGCAGCCAAACCCAGGCGCCATCGGCAGACCGGACCATGCGCGCCAGGATGCCCGAGCCTTGCAGCGCCTCGGCATCGATGCGGCGGGCCAGCAGGTCGGCCTGAACTTGCCTCGCCGACAGGGTTTGAACCCGCAAAGGCGCATCGCTTGAGTCTTGGCCCAAGCGCAAGCCCTGTAAATGCACTTGCGCCAGCAGCCAACGTTGTTGCAAGGGGCTGGACTTTTCAAAATGCATCTCCAGCGAATCCAGCCCCAGCCAAGGCTTGCCAGCGGCGTCGGTCAGGTCCAGTCCTTGCAATTGCGCCGTACCGCTCAGACTCAGGGAGGGCACGCCATCGGGCAATTGGGCAAAGTCCACGCTCAAGCGGGTGGCCAACTGGCCCGAGTTCAGGCGCAAGGGCAGGCCGCTGGGCAAATAAGGTTGAAGTTTGGCGAGGTCCAACTTGTCGAGGTCGATCTTCAGCGAGCTGGTGTGTGACTTGGCAAAGGGCAGGCTGCGCCCCTGCAGCGCCAAGGGCGCGCCGTCCACCACCGCCGACAAGGCGGGCAACACCAACACATCGGCCTTGTAAGGCAGGCTGGAGATGAAAGGCAAACTGATCTTCACCGAGCTGGCGGTGTGCTTCACCCCTTTGGGGCGGTCGTCAAACAGAAACTGGCCGTCCGTGATTTGGATGTTGTTCAGCGAAAAGCGGGTCAGGGGGGTCGAGCCGGTTGGCGCCCCGCTCGCCCAGTGGTCCAGCCAATCCGAGATGTCGTAGCGCCCGTCGGCCAGGCGCGTGATGGCCACACGCGGTGCCGTCAAGCGCATTTCATCGACCACGATCCCCGCCTGCGTCACAGAAGCGCTCGACAGGTCGATGTGCAGTTGCGCAAAGCCCAACTGCTCTGTGCCAGCCCGGTCTTTGACGGACAGCCCCGTCACGTCCACTGACAGGGCCAGTGGGTTGATCGCGACACGCTCGATGGCCACATGGCGCCCCAAGGCCTTGCCCAGTTGTGACGCCAGGACAGACCGGGCCAGCGGCGGGGCCAGAAAATACCCAAAGGCCAAGAGCAGCAGCCAAGCTGCCAACAAACAGGCCCCTATTTTGAGCGCACGCCCTGTGCCCAGTCGCCGCGTGAGGCCAGGCCTCTGTTTACTTTGCATCGTCATTTTTTGATTCTGAAGTCCCGTTGCTGCATTGTCCCCAATAACCATCACAGCGCCATGTCCAGCCTCAAGCGCCTACACTAGCGGGTTACCCGAGCATTGAGCCCATGAACGCCTTCACCGACGTCTCTTTCTTCCCGCGCGACGCCAAACCGCTGACCAGTTACCGCAAGTACTGGGCGCAGCGCTTTGGCACGGCCCCGTTTTTGCCGATGAGCCGCGCCGAAATGACGCAACTGGGCTGGGACAGCTGCGACATCGTGCTGGTGACGGGTGATGCTTATGTGGATCACCCGAGTTTCGGCATGGCCGTGATTGGCCGGATGCTGGAAAACCAGGGTTTCCGTGTCGGCATCATCGCCCAGCCCGACTGGACCAGCGCCGAAGCCTTCAAAGAACTCGGTCAACCCAACCTGTTTTGGGGCGTGACCAGCGGCAACATGGACTCCATGATCAACCGCTACACGGCGGACCGCAAAATCCGCACCGACGACGCCTACACCGCGGGCGACGTGGGCGGCAAGCGCCCTGACCGTGCCGCCATCGTCTACAGCCAGCGCTGCCGCGAAGCCTTTCCCGAAGTGCCCATCGTGCTGGGCGGCATCGAAGGCAGCCTGCGCCGCATCGCGCATTACGACTACTGGTCTGACAAAGTCCGCCGCTCGGTGGTGGTGGACAGCAAATGCGACTTGCTCTTGTACGGCAACGCCGAACGGGCCATTGTCGAGATCGCCCACCGCCTGGCCGCCCGCGAGCCGGTGCAACAGATCACCGACGTGCGCGGCACCGCCTTTGTGCGTCGCGAAACGCCAGAGGGTTGGTTCGAAATCGACTCCACCAGCGTGGACACGCCGGGCCATGTGGAAGCGCACATCAACCCGTATTTGATGATCTCGGACCAAGCGCGAGAGCAGGGCGCCACTTGCGCCCGCGAGGAAGAAGCCAAAGAAGTGGCCGAGGGCCACAACGCCAAAAACGTTGAAGCCGATTTGTCGGCGGCTGTGGCCCAAGCCCGCACCGTGCAAGCCGCTATTCAGCCCATCATTCAGCCGCTGACCTTTGTGCCCAACCCGGCTTTATCCTCAAGTCTTCGCGGCAAAGGCACCCACAAAGTGCCGCCCCGCGACAAAAGCGTGATCCGACTGCCCAGCTACGAGCAGGTCAAGCAAGATGCTGTGCTGTATGCCCATGCCAACCGCGTGCTGCACCTGGAAACCAACCCCGGCAACGCCCGCTGCCTGGTGCAAGCGCATGGCGAAGGCCATACCGCCCGCGACGTCTGGATCACACCACCACCCATCCCGCTCACCACCGCTGAGATGGACCATGTGTTCGACCTGCCGTACGCCCGCAGCCCGCACCCGCGCTATGCCGACGAAAACGGCAGCCATGACCACGCGACCAAGATCCCCGCCTGGGAGATGATCCGCTTCTCGGTCAACATCATGCGCGGCTGCTTTGGCGGCTGCACCTTCTGCTCGATCACCGAACACGAAGGCCGCATCATCCAAAGCCGTTCCGAAGAATCCGTCATCCGCGAGGTGGAAGACATCCGCGACAAGGTCAAAGGCTTCACCGGCGTTATCTCTGACCTGGGTGGCCCCACGGCCAACATGTACCGCCTGGGCTGCCGTAGCCCCGAGATCGAATCGGCCTGCCGCAAACCGAGCTGCGTGTTCCCCGGCATCTGCCAGAACCTGACCACCGACCACGGCCCGCTGATCAACATGTACCGCCGGGCGCGCAACCTCAAGGGCATCAAAAAGATCTTGATCGGCTCCGGTTTGCGCTACGACCTGGCCGTGCAGTCGCCCGAATACGTGAAAGAGCTGGTGCAGCACCATGTGGGCGGCTACCTGAAAATCGCGCCCGAGCACACCGAGGGCGGCCCGCTGTCCAAGATGATGAAGCCGGGCATCGGCACCTACGACCGCTTCAAGTCGATGTTCGACAAGTACAGCGAAGAAGTGGGCAAAAAGCAGTTCCTCATCCCGTACTTCATCGCCGCCCACCCCGGCACCAGCGACGAAGACATGATGAACTTGGCCGTCTGGCTGAAAAAGAATGGCTTCAGGGCCGATCAGGTGCAAACCTTCTACCCCAGCCCCATGGCCACGGCCACGGCCATGTACCACTCCACCCGCAACCCGCTGCGCAAAATCACCCGCGACAGCGAAAAAGTGGACGTGGTCAAAGGCGACAAACGCCGCCGCCTGCACAAGGCGTTTTTGCGCTACCACGACGCCAACAACTGGCCGCTGTTGCGCGAAGCGCTCAAAGCCATGGGTCGGTCGGACTTGATTGGCAATGGCAAACACCACCTGATCCCGAACTGGCAACCGCTGGCCGAAGACGGTTACCAAAGTGCCCGGCGCAAAAACAGCACGGGTGCGGGGGCGAAATCCTCGGTGTCTTTGTCGACGGCGCCCAAGCGTTTGGGTCAGCCGAAAAAAGGCCAGTTGCTGACGCAACACACGGGCTTGCCGCCGCGCAAGAAAAGCTGAACCCGCTTTTCGGTGTTCAATCCTGAACTCTGGACTGCGCCACCACGCACCGTACCCCCAATTCCGCCATCAACTGCAGCTTCGCAAGTGCAGGGACCGTGTCGGTGAACAGGGTGTGCACCACTTTCAGCGGTGCCATTTCGATCATGGCAGGGCGGTCAAATTTGCTGTGGTCGGCCACCAGCCAGACTTGGCGGGATTGCTCGACGATCGCGCGGGCGACCATGACTTCGCGCATGTCGTAGTCCCGCAAAGTACCGTCTTCGTCGATGCCGCTGATGCCGATCAAACCAATGTCCACCTTGAACTGGCGGATGAAACTCAAAGCGGCTTCACCCACCACCCCTAAGTCTTCGTGGCGCAGGGTGCCGCCGGCCACCACGACTTCGCACCGCGGATTGGCCGCCAGGATGCGGGCCACATGCAGGTTGTTGGTCACCACGCGCAGGTCATTGTGCAGCAGCAGTTCGCTGGCCACGGCTTCGACGGTGGTGCCGATGTTCATGAACAGGCTGGCCCCGTGCGGGATGGCCGCGGCCACTTGGCGGGCAATGTCTTGCTTGGCCTCGGACTGGGTGCGTTGGCGTTCGGTGTACGTGGTGTTGCGGGTGGAAGAGTCGATGGCCCGCACGCCCCCATGAAAACGTTCCAACTCAGCCGCTTCGCTCAGCCGCTGGATATCGCGGCGGGCGGTTTGCAAGGTGATGCCAAACTCTTCGGCCAGTTCTTCGGTCTTGACGCTGCCTTGCTCGCGTACGGCTTGCAAGATGGCAAGTTGGCGGGGGTTGAGGGCCATGGCGGGAGAGGGTGGGTCTGTTCTAGGGGTCTTCACTAAGCCATCAAGAATAACGCAAACAGTGCATTATCCATCGCTACAATCAAAAACGAAACACTTCAATCATTTGATGATGATCGTTTGAGGCTGAATTTTGAATAAATATGCTGCTGGACCGCTTGAACCAGGAACTGTCCTGGACCTCTTGGTCGTGGGCGGCGGGGCCACCGGTTTGGGCGTAGCGGTGCAAGCGGCACTTGAAGGGCGGCAGGTGGGGCTAGTTGAGTCACGGGATTTTGCGTCCGGTACCTCATCACGGTCCACCAAATTGCTGCATGGCGGCGTGCGTTACCTGGCCCAAGGTCGTTTGCGTTTGGTGCGCGAAGCCTTGCATGAGCGGGCCATCATTTTGCGGCTGGCCCCCCATTTGGCCCAGCCTTTGTCTTTTGTGGTGCCGGGCAGGACTTGGCTGTCGTGGGCCTGGATGGGCTTGGGGCTCAAGCTTTACCAATACCTGGCGGGTGCATTGAGCTTGGGCAAAACGGTGGCGTTGTCCAGGCAAGCCACGGCCCAAGCTCTGCCGGGGCTGCCCACCCCGGTGGCGGGCATGCGCTACTGGGACGGCCAGTTTGAAGACGCCCGCCTGGCACTGGCACTGGCCAAGACCGCCCGCCAGGCCGGTGCGATGGTTCACAACCACATGCGCGTGACGGCTTTGGAGCGACTGGCGCAAGGCTGGCTTGTCAGTCTGCACGACGAGCGAAGCGGCCAGAGCTTGCAGGTGCAAGCGGCTTGTGTGGTCAACGCCACCGGCGTTTGGGTCGATGGTGTGCGCCAGATGGCCATGAAAACCCAGGCATCTGCGCCGGCCTTCCAAGCCTTGGTCACGCCCAGCCAGGGCGTTCACATGGTGGTCAAGCGGGCTTTGTTGCCCATTCGCGAGGCGGTGTTGATCCCGCACACCGACGATGGCCGAGTGTTGTTTGCCCTGCCTTGGTTGGGGGCCACCGTGATCGGCACCACCGACACCCCGCGCCCTGATGCGCCCCTGGAGCCAAGGCCGCTGGACGAGGAATTGGCGTTTTTGTTCCAACAAACCGAGCGATCCTTGGGCCTGCGTTTGGCCCGCAGCGATGTGCAAAGCGTTTGGGTGGGCCTGCGCCCCTTGGTGGGACAGGCGCAGGGTGCCACCAGCCAGATGTCGCGCGAGCACTTGATCTTGCGGGACGCACCGGGCCTGTTCACCGTGACTGGCGGCAAGTGGACCACTTACCGCAGCATCGCTGAAGACGTTTTGCAGCAGATACAGAAGCAGGCCGATTTGCCGCCAGCGCCAGCTGGCCAAGCCCACACCCAGCAGCACCGCTTGGTGGGGGCGCCACCCGCGGGCAGGGCGGCCCATTCGGTCAGCGATGCGCCCGGTTTGCATTTGTGGGGCACCGAAGCTGAGGAGGTCCAGCAAATGCCAGGCAGTCAAAATGATTTGGGGCTGGGCCTGACCGAAGCGATGGTCCGATTTGCAGCCCGATCCGAGTGGGCCCTGACCGTGGAAGATATGCTGGCACGCCGCTGGCGCGCTTTGTTTCTGGATGCCCGCCAAGCCGCCCACATGGCACCCGCCGTGGCGGCTTTGCTGCAAGCGGAAACCGGACTGGACCCGCAGTTGGACGCATTTTTGGGCCTGTGCCAGCAATACACTTTGGCCGATTGAACACTGGAGATGAGACTTTGAGCACGACCACCACCCGTTACGGCATCATCGGTTGCGGCATGATGGGGCAAGAGCATTTGCGCAACATCGCGCTGCTGCCGGGCGCGCAAGTCAAGCGGATTTTTGAGCCTGATGCCCAGATGCTGTCGGGCAGCTTGGCGCTGGCCCCCGGTGCCCAAAGCGCGGCCAGTCTGGCCGAGGTGGTGCAGGCTGAAGATGTGGATTGCCTGTTGATCGCCAGCCCGAACTTTTGCCATGCCGATCAATTGCGCGAGATCGCTCGCCTGCGGCCACTGCCCGTGCTGCTCGAAAAACCCGCCTGCACCAGCTTGGACGATGTGCGCAGCCTGGCCGCCATGCAGGCAAGCTACCCCGCGCCCATTTGGGTGGCGATGGAGTACCGCTACATGCCGCCCGTGACCGCCTTGGCCAAAGAGGTCCATGGCCAGCAGCACACCGGCCTGGTCAAGATGATCTCGATTCGGGAGCACCGCTTTCCCTTTTTGGTGAAAGTGGGGGACTGGAACCGGTTTAACCGCTACACCGGCGGCACCCTGGTTGAGAAGTGCTGCCATTTCTTTGACCTGATGCGCCATCTGACACAAAGCGAACCGGTGCGTGTGTACGCCTCGGCCGGGGTGGACCACAACCACCTGGATGAACGCTACCCTGAGGGCACGCCGGACATCCTGGACAACGCCTTTGTCATCGTGGATTTCGCCTCCGGTCAGCGGGCCATGCTGGAGCTGTGCATGTTTGCCGAGGGGGCTCGTTTCCAGGAAGAGATTTCGGTGGTTGGCCCTCTGGGCAAGGCCGAATGTTTTGTGCCCGGGCCGGGCCGCTTTTGGCCCGCGCACTTGGGTGAAGCGCCTGTGCCCAAGCTGGTCATCAGCCCCCGCGAACCCAAAGGGCCTCGCGAGTTGGACGTGCCGGTGGACCCGCAAGCCCTGGCTGCAGGCGACCACAACGGATCGACCTTGTACCAACACCAAAAGTTCAACGCCGTGGTGCGGGGGCAGGGCGCGGTCGAAGTCAGTTTGCGCGACGGCTTGGCCGCCGTGATCATGGGCCTGGCGGCGCAAGAATCTGCCCGCACTGGCCAAGCCGTGGACCTGACCCGGGGTGACTATGCTTTGAGCACTTTGTTGTGGGGCCAGGGCACCTGACCGCGATGTTCATGCCGCGCGTTTCAATCCCCTTGAGCCAGACACTGGGCCACGCGCTGCCAGTCCAGCGGGGTGATGGCGTGACCGCCTGTGCGCTCGACATAATGCAATCGCTGGGCGGCCCCCAGGCGCTGGTAGTGGGCGCGCAAGTGATTTACGGCTGCCGCAGTGCCCGCCGGATTGGCCCAGAGGTCGTCACTGGATTGCAAGAGGCACAAGGCCCGTGGCGCGATCAAGGCCAACAGGGGCAGACTGTCGATGGTCTGGATGCGCGCTTGAACATGGACGTCCGCACACCCTGGGCTCAGCCAATGCGGATAGTTTTGCTGCAAAGCTTGCAAGGACTCGGCACCCGGGCCCATGCTTTGAAAAGAAGCCGCACCAGCGGTGCCGCTGTTGTGCGCGGCCGTCAAGGCGAGGCGTGGGTCGGTCGCACCGGCCAACAAGGCCGCTTTGCCACTGCGCGAGTGGCCCAGCACCCCGATGCGGGGCGTGCCCTCGCAGATCTGCGCCAAGGCATCCACACAGCGGCTGATGGCCCAAGCCCAAGCCGAAATGGCCCCCCAGCGTTCTCCCGGCCAGCAGTCAAAAATGGGGCCCGCCCGTTGCGCGTTGGGGCTGTCGTGGGCGATGTCCAAGCGGTTGAAGCAGGCCAAAGCCACGCCCGATGCCAGCACGGCTTGCCGCGCTTGGCTGCTCAAGACATGGGGCCAGCAGGCGTCCGGGCTGATCAAGATGGGACAGTCGCGCAGATGGCTGTTCACCAGCGGCCATTCCAGACACAATGTCCACGCCATGGCCTTTTCGGCACCGGCTTGAAGGCACCAGTTTTCAAGTTGGCATTGCGAGGTGCTCAAGCGGTGGCTCAGGTCCACGCGCACAACCACTTCGTGGGGCACAAGCCCGCCAAACAGGAGCGCCGTGTATTCGAGCGCTGCGGGGGGCAGAAGAAGGTTTGTCATGCAGTGGCTGCCGTCATACTCGGCGGTCAGCGTTTTTTGTTTTTATCACACCACCAAGAGGAGACACCATGAAATCAGTTCGAATTTTGCCCATCGCTTTGGCTTTGGGCTCGGCCCTGAGTTGGGGCCACACTGCGGCGCAGGCCGGAGAAATCCGTGTCATGTGCTACCAAGACGGCATCGAGTGCGATGTGACGGCCGAACTGGCCAAGCGCTTTGAAGCGCAAAACCCTGGCACCAAAGTCATCGTGGACACCGTGCCCTACAAAACCATCGTCGAGCAATTGCCCGTGCAGTTGGCGGCTGGCCAAGGCCCGGACATTGCCCGTGTGACCGACTTGGGTGGTTTGTCCAAGTACTACATGGACATCTCGGCCCACATCAAGGACCGCAAATACTGGGACGCCAACTTTGGCAGCACGGCCCCTTGGCTGCGCCCCATGCCGGCCGACAAGGGCATTCACGGCTTCATGTCGCAGCTGACCATGACGGGTCCTTATGTGAACAAGACCTTGTTCGAGCAAGCCAAAGTCCCGATGCCCGGTGCCAAAGCGACTTGGGATGAATGGATGGACGCCGCTCGCAAAGTGGCCAAAGCCACCCAAACCAAGGCCGCTGTGGCTTGGGACCGATCGGGGCACCGCTTTGCAGGCCCTGCCATCAGCTTTGGTGCCAAGATTTTTGATGCACAGGGCAATCCTGTGATCGACGATGGCTACAAAACCACCGTGAACAAGTTTGTCGGCTGGCACAAAGACGGCACCATGCTGCGCGATGTTTGGGCTGGTTCGGGCGGCTCGACCTATGCCGATTCGATTGGTGAATTCATCAACGGCAACGTGGTCATGGTTTTATCGGGCAGCTGGCAGATCAACCGTCTGCAAAAAGACGTGGGCAACAAGTTTGACTGGGTGGCAGTGCCCAACCCTTGCGGCCCAGCCGCATGCACCGGCATCCCTGGCGGCGCGGCTTGGGTGGCATTAAAAACCAGCAAGTCTCCCAAAGAAGCGGGCGCGTTTTTGGACTTCATGGCGTCTGAGGCGGCTTATACCGAATTCAGCGCACGCACCAACAACATTCCAGCCCATGCCGGTTTGGCCAAAAAGGGCGTGAACTACACCAGCGCACAACCTGGTGCCAAAGCGGCGCTGGGCGTGTTTGGCAGTGGCGTGGCCAATTTGGCACCTGTGGCCTACCAGTTCCAGGGCTACAAGTTCAACCGCGCCATCATGCTGCCCACCGTGGCCCGTGTGACCCAGGTCATCGTGGGTGAAATGGGCGCAGACGAGGCGATCGGCAAGATCAACGCCGACATGCAAGACGCCATCAAACAGGCGCAAAAGTGAACCATTCAGAGCGTTGAACCCTGCGGGATCGGCCTTGCGGCGGTCCCGCAGTTTGGAAGTGTGCGTGTTGAAGGGTGGCCTGTGCGATTTCTGTCTTTGTTTTTCAATCTGCTGGAGCCGGTGTTCAAACTGGGGCAGCGCTGGCTGGGCACATCGCGCTTGGGCTGGTTGTTCGTGGGGCCCAACCTGATTGTTTTTGGTCTGTTCACGTTTTTGCCGATCGTGATCAACCTGATTTACGCCACCACCGGGGGCGTGAACCTGATCCCCGCTGAGAGACCCTACACGGGCGCTGAGAATTTTCAAATCTTGTTCGAGTGCCGGAATTACCTGGACCTGTCGTCTTGCCGCAAGGATGTGTTCTGGCGAGCCATGTACAACACCGTGAAGTTCAGCTTTTTGCAAGTGGGCTTGATGGTGCTGTTTTCTCTGGTCACTGCGCTGGTGCTCAACCGCAAGATCATTGGCCGTGGTTTTTGGCGTGGTGTTTACTTTTACCCGGTGCTCTTGTCGCCGGTGGTCGTTGCGCTCATCTGGAAATGGTTGCTGCAAAGCCAAGGGGCTTTTAATGCGGGGCTGATGGCGCTCGACATGCAGCCCGTGGATTGGCTCACCGATGGTGGCTGGGCCTTCTTCTGGACGGTGTTCGTTTCTATCTGGGCGCACATGGGTTTTTACACCCTGATCTTGCTGGCCGGGCTGCAGGCCATTCCGGGCGATTTGTACGAGGCCGCTCAAATGGACCGCGCCAGCCCCATGCGCACGCTCACCCGCATCACCTTGCCGCTGCTCATGCCCAATTTGATCGTGGTGCTGGTGCTGGCCGCGATTCGGGCTGTGCAGGTGTTTGACGAGGTCTTTGTGCTGACAGGCGGCGGCCCGGGTTCAGCCACCACCTTCATCGTGCAGTTCATTTACCAAACGGGTTTTGCCGAACAGATCCATTTGTATGGTTTGGCGGCGGCGGCTTCTTTGTCGCTGGCGGTGTTCTTGATCCTGTTGACCTTGGCGCAGCTGCGCTTGACCCGCGCCAGCCAGGCTGGCCAGAAGGTGAAATGAGATGAAGTCCCTGCGTTTTCTATGGCTCACCCGTGGCCGTCAAAAGCTGCACTGGACCGATGTGCTCAGCTACTCCTATTTGTTGGTCGGTCTGTTTGTGATGTTCGCGCCCGTGCTGTGGCTGGTGGTGTCGTCGTTCAAAACCGAATCGGCCATTGGCCAGTTCCCGCCGACCTTTTTGCCCTACAGCCAAAAAACGGTGGCCGTGGTCGGACACGACAAGCCTTTGCCTTTGTTCAAGGTGGCGGGCGAGGGCGGTCAGGTGCGCGAGTTGGCCCAGGTCAGCCGCATCGGCATCATGGCAACCATGGTTGATCCGGTCAAACCGTCTGACACCGTCCAGGTCAATATCCGTGAGCGGGTGCCGGTCAATGAACTGAAGCTGGCCACCAGCAACTACACCGATTTGTTTGGCAAGTTCACCTTTGGGGCCTACCTGTGGAACAGCGTTTTCATCACGGTGGTGGCCACGCTGCTGACCTTGCTGTTCAACTCGATGGCGGCGTTTGCGCTGTCCAAATACCAGTTCAAGGGCCAAAAGGCGGTGTTCCTCTTGATAATTGCCACCTTGATGATCCCGCCCACCATCATTTTGGTGCCGGTGTTTTTGGTCATCAATTCGGTGGGCTTGCTCAACAGCCTGTGGGGCGTGATCTTGCCAGCTGTGGCCACACCCACGGGTGTGTTTTTGCTGCGCCAATACATGCTGACCATTCCGGACGAGTTGATTGAAGCGGCCCGCATGGACCATGCCAGCGAATGGCGGATTTACTGGCGCATTGTGTTGCCTTTGTCGGCTCCGGCCTTGGCGGTGTTGGCCATCTTTTCGGTCATGTGGCGCTGGAACGACTTTCTGCTGCCATTGATCGTGCTGTCCAAAAGCGAGTTTTTCACCCTGCAGCTGGCGCTGAACTCCTTCCAGGGTGAGCTCAATACGCAGTGGCATTACCTGCTGGCCATGACCGTGATCACCTTGTTGCCCGTCACGCTGGTGTTTGCCTTTTTGCAACGCTACATCACCACGGGCATCGCCAGTGCCGGTGTCAAGTGACCTTGTTTCCCTTTGATGAGATCGACCTACCGTGTCCACATTAGAACTTCGCGCCCTTCAAAAATCTTTCGACCAGACCCACGTCATCCATGGTGTGGATTTGCAAGTTGCCCATGGTGAGTTCGTGGTGTTTGTGGGGCCGTCGGGCTGCGGCAAGTCCACTTTGCTGCGCATGATTGCCGGGCTCGATTCACCCACCAGCGGTGATTTGCTGATCGACGGCGAAAAGGTCAACGCCATCAGCGCTGCCGATCGGGGCTGCGCCATGGTGTTCCAGTCCTACGCGCTTTACCCCCACATGAGCGTTTACGCCAACATGGCCTTTGGTCTGGAAAATGCCAAAGTGCCTCAGGCCGAGATCCAACAAAAGGTGCAAGAAGCGGCAACACTCCTGCGCCTGGACGCCATGCTGGAGCGCAAGCCCACCCAACTGTCGGGCGGTCAGCGCCAGCGTGTGGCCATTGGCCGGGCGATTGTGCGCAAGCCCAAAATCTTCTTGTTTGACGAGCCCCTGTCCAATCTGGACGCCGAGCTGCGTGTGTCCATGCGCGCCGAGCTGCGCGAGCTGCACCAGCGCCTGGGTGCAACCATGGTGTACGTCACGCACGACCAGGTTGAGGCCATGACCATGGCCGACAAGATCGTGGTGCTCCGCGCTGGGCGCATCGAGCAGGTGGGCACCCCCCAAGCTTTGTACGAGTCCCCCGCCAATGTGTTCGTGGCGGGTTTCATTGGCAGCCCCCGCATGAACTTCGTCCCTGCGGCGACGGCACGGACCGCCGCGTCTTTGCAAGCACACGTGCCTGAGCAGGCGCAGCAGGTGGGCATTCGACCCGAGCATTGGTTGCTGTGTGAGCCGGGTGAGGGTTTGGTCTTTGAGGTCAAAGCCGCTGAATACCTGGGCGCTCAGCGCTTGCTGCAAGGTCAATTGGCCGATGGTACCCGGGTCGAATTGCTGATTGAGGGCGAGCGTTCGCCCAAGGTGGGTGAGCCATTGCACATCAGCACCCGGGCTGACCGTTTGCACGCCTTTGATGCCAACGAGCAACGCATTGTGCAGGGGGCTGCATGAAACCCTTGTTGACCTCTGCTTGGACCACGGCCCCTGAGCTGGTGTCTGCCACCCGGGGCAGCGTGGATGCGGCCGCCGGTTTCAGCACCGGTGGGCAATTGCAGCTGTCGTTTTTGTCACCCACGATGGCCCGCGTGACGGTGTTGCCCGCGCACGGCTTCAAAGAGCCGCGCACCTGGGCGATTGCACCTCAAGCCGGGCCACAAGCTGGCCAAGACGTGGCCTGGACAGGCCGTGAACGGCATGACTTACAAGGCTTTGACAGGCCTGTGGTGAGTGCTTCGCAGACCGGGCAGGGCGCTCCAACGCTGTCCACCTCGTGCCTGTCGGTACAGTTGTTGGGCGGTGGTCAAACACCTTTGCGCTTGGTTTGGACCGATCTGAGCACCGGCCAAACGGTGCTTGAAGATCGCCCCACCAGCGCTTATTTGCAAGAGCGCCGAACCGGCTTGGTGCGGCATAGCGTGGTGCGCGACCCGAAAGAGCATTATTTCGGTCTGGGCGACAAGACCGGACCGCTCAACCTGCATGGCCGCCGGCTGCGTTGCCTGGGTCAAGACGCTTTGGGCTATGACCCAAAAAGCGGTGACCCGCTCTACAAACACTGGCCCTTTGTGATGTCCCGTACCGTGGGCGGCCTGTGGGTGGGGCTTTATTACGACACCTTGGCTACCTGCACCTTTGACTTGGGCTGCGAACACGACAACTACCACGGCTTTTTCCGCACGGTGGACATCGACGACGGCGATCTGGACTTTTACCTGATGGTGGGCCAGACGCCTGCCGAGGTGCTGGCGCAGTTTGTGGCACTGATTGGCGGCACGCATCTGCCCCCGCGCTGGAGCGTGGGCTATGCGCAGACCGCCATGGGCCTGGCCGATGCGCCAGACGCGCAACAGCAACTGGACCGTTTCATCGACGAATGTGCGCAGCACCGCATCCCGATCTCGTCGTTTCACTATGGCTCGGGCTATTCCAGCCGGGGCAAGCAGCGCTATGTGTTCACTTGGAACCACGCCAAGTTTCCCGATCCCAAAACCATCAACCAGAAATTCCAGAACCATGGCATGCGCCTGGTGGCCAACATCAAGCCCTGTTTGCTGGATGACCATCCCGCCTATTCCAGCTTGAATGCGCAGCACGCCTTCATCGAAGACCAAAGCACCGGCCAGGCCGTGGTCGAACCCTATTGGGATGGCATGGGTTCGCACCTGGATTTCACGCGGCCCCAAGCCGTGGCCTGGTGGCAAACGCAACTCAAGCAGCAGATCCTGGACCAAGGCATCGACGCAGGCTGGAACGACAACAACGAATACGCGATTCAAAACGAAGACGCCTACAGCGATGGCTGGGCCCAGCCCATGCCCATGCACCGCAGCAGGCCGCTGCATTCGCTGTTGATGACACGCGCCACCTTCGAGGCGCAAACAGCCCATGCTGCAGATCCCAGTGAGGCCATCTTCACCGTGACCCGTGCGGGCCCACCCGGCCTCCAGCGCTATGCCCAAACCTGGTCGGGCGACAACACCACCAGTTGGGCCTCACTGAAGTGGAATATCCGCACCGGTTTGCAAATGAGCTTGTCGGGCCTGTTCAACGTCGGTCACGACGTAGGCGGTTTTTATGGCCCCTTGCCCGATGCCGAGTTGTTTTTGCGCTGGGTGCAAGCCTGCTGCCTGAACCCACGCATGGTCATGAACTCTTGGAAAGAGGGCAAGCTCAGCAACTTGCCCTGGATGCACCCCGAGGTGACCGATGGTGTGCGCGCCGCGATTGCCTTGCGTTACCGGCTCATGCCCTATTTGTGGGCTTGTTTCGAGAATGCTTCGCAAAAGAACCTGCCCATCATCCGTCCGACCTTTTTCAATTTCCCGGACGATGTGCAATGCCTGGAAGACTCTGACGAGTTCATGTTGGGTGACAGCCTGTTGGTGTCTCCGGTGGTGGAAGCGGGGCAGCGGGACAAGCGCCTGTACTTGCCCCAACTCAGCGGTGGCCGGTCGTGGGTCGATTTTGAAACCCGCGAAATGTGGGCTGCAGGGCAATGGCACACGGTGTCCACGCCGATGAACCGTTTGCCTTTGTTTGTCGTGCAAGGTGCCCAGATGGCCGTGTCCGCCCCTGCGCCAGGACAAGTGCCAAGGCATGACGATCCGGTGGCCGAGGTGCTGACTTTTTAAGTCGCTCACCACAAAAAAAGCCGGCAACGAACATTCGCTGCCGGCTTGTGTTTGGGGGTGGCTGTTTCAGGCAGTGATGGGCTGAAACATGCCGAATTGGCTGTGGCAAAAAGCCAGCGGCGTGGCCTCGTGCCAGCCAAAGTCTTGCACCTGGCCAATCACGATGTGGTGGTCCCCAGCATCGACCAATTGGTGCAGTGTGCAGTCAAACCAGGCCGCCGCGCCATCCAGCCGCAGACGTTGGCTGGCTTGGCGGCTTGTGGGCACGCCGGCAAAACGCTCGGGCATGGCGCCTTTGGCAAATTGCATGGCCAAGTCGGCCTGAGCACCGGCCAACACACTCACGGTGAAACCGCCCGATTGGGTGAAGGCTTGCAGGCTGCTGGCTTCTTTGCGGATGCTCCACAGCACCAGTCTGGGATTCAAGGAGACAGAGCTGAACGAATTGCAGGTCATGCCCCAGTCCACGCCTTCGTGGTGGGCGGTGACCACGGTGACGCCGGTGCCAAAGCAGCCGAGTGCTTTACGGTAATCGGCGGGGTCGCCCAAAGGGGCAGCGGTGCTGGCAGCTGTGGGGGTGTCATCGGGCATGAGTCGCATGGGGGCACTTTCATCAGGGCACTTCGTGGCCGTTGGCCAGCTCGTAGAGTTCAAACCAGGTTTGGCGGTCCATGGGCACGCGGGCCGCATCGGCAAAACGCTGGATGCGCTCAACTTGGTTGCTGCCCATGACGGGCAGCACTCCCACCGGGTGGTGCATCAGCCAGGCCATGGCCACAGCGGTGGTGTCGGTACCCGAGGCCAGGGCCAGTTTGGCCAACTTGGGGGCCAGGCGAGCAGCCGCCGTGCCTGCGGTGTGCGCTTGTGAATGCAGACGGCCACCGCCCAAAGGCGACCAAGCCATGACCGGCATGCGGTGCTGCTGCGCCTGGGCGATCTGCCCGTTGGTGAAAGCTGCGGTGCTGAGCAGGCTCAGTTCGATCTGGTTGGTTTGCAGCTTGTGCTGCATGCACGACTGCAACACATCCACATCCCATGGCATGAAGTTGGACACGCCCACGCCGCGCAACTTGCCGCTGTCGATCAGGGCGTCCAGGCACGCGCCCAATGCCTGGGCATCCATCAGCGGGTCGGGGCGGTGGATCAAGAGCAGGTCGATCACGTCCACGCCGATGCGGCTGAGCGAGCGCTCGACGCTGGCGGTGACATGTGCGGCGCTGGTGTCGTAATGCTTGACGCGGGTGTCCGGCCATTGGTCCGACAGCAGCATGATGTCGGTTTTGGTGACGATCTCGATTTGGTCTTTCAGGCTGGGGCGGGCTTTGAGGGCCTGACCAAACAATGCTTCACAGCTGTAATTGCCGTAGATGTCGGCATGGTCAAAGGTGGTGATGCCTTGGGCCAGGCAGGCGTCTATGCGCGCCAGGTTGGCGTTGACCGAATGATCGGTGGCTTCGGACAAGCGCCACACGCCGTAAGCCATGTGGCTCAGGCTGCGGCCGTTGGGCAGCGTGATGCGGCCAATGGGGTTTGAACTCATTTGCGAACTCCTGTGCCCAGCGGTGTGGGCGGTGTTTGGGCCGGAACGCGGCCATATTCTTGAGCAAGGGATACTGTCGTGAGCAGTGGCAGCACTTTGCTGCCAAAAATCTCGCACTCTTGCAGGTGAGGGTAACCTGAAAAAATGAAGGCCCGGATGCCCATTTTTTGATAAACCTCGATTTCTGAAAGCACTTGGTCAACGCTGCCCACCAAGGCTGCGCCACAGCCGCTGCGGGCACGGCCCACGCCGGTCCACAGATGGGGCTCGATGTAGCCTTCTTCGTCGGCACGGTCGCGGTTGGCGCTTTGCAGCGACACGCCCAGGCTGCCGGCGTCCAGGGCCCGGCGGCGGATTTCGCGGCCTTTTTCATCGTCCAGTTGCGACACCAGTTCGGCCGCGTATTCACGCGCCTCGGCTTGTGTGTCGCGCACGATCATGTGCACCCGCAGGCCGTAGTCGAGCAAGCGGCCGTGCTTTTCGGCCTGGGCGTGCACATCGCGCATGCGCTGGGCCAGCACGTCCTTGGGTTCGGGCCACATCAAATAGGTGTCGCAATGCGCACCGCACAGGGCCAGTGCGTCGGGGCTGTAGCCACCAAAGTAGAGCAGGGGGCCGCCATTCTGGTAAGGCCGTACCGGGTCGGTCGACAAACCCTTGAGCCGGTAAATCTCGCCGTCGTAGTTGATTTCGTCTTGCGTCCAAGCCTGCTTGAGGATTTCAACCACTTCCCAAGAGCGTCGGTAGCGGTAAGCGCTGTCTTCTTGCTGGCCCGGAAAATCGGAGGAGATCACGTTGAGCGTGAGCCGCCCCTCCAGGATGTGGTCCAGCGTGGCCACCGTGCGCGCCAGCATGGCGGGGTGTGTTTCGCCGCAGCGAATGGCGGCCAGCAGGTTCATTTGTTGCGTTTTGTGCGCCACGGCTGCGGCAAAAGTCAGTGTGTCTTGTCCGACTTGGTACGAGGACGGGCACAATAGGTTGCGAAATCCCAGTTGGTCGGCCCTCTCGACAATGCGGCTGGTGTTGGCCCAACTGCTGCGCAGATCACCCTCCGGTACACCCAAGTGTCGAAAATCATCCGAACACAGGGGCGCAAACCACGCCACCTCTGCGCCTTGGATGTCTTGACCTCGGATGGGAACAATGCTCATGAAACACCCCTCTTTGAAAGTAAATCAATGATATATGAATTGAAGATTTTGGGCATTCGGGATTCCTCTTGTTTGTCAGGACGGCGCTTGTGATTTCTGCCAAAGCGGCCAAACCGCTTCCCGTCTATCTGCAAATCGCTGAATTGCTGGCCCGCCAGATCAAGGCCGGTTACTGGCACAGCGGGGAACGCTTGCCCACCGAAGCAGCCTTGGCTCAAACCTTGTCTGTGGCCGTGGGCACTTTGCGCAAATCCCTGGCACTGCTCGAAAAGCAAGGGGTTCTGGAGCGCATTCAGGGCTCGGGCACTTACGTTCGACAAACCCAGGGGACGCAACAAATCTATGAGCTGTTTCGGCTGGAACTGGCCGATGGCCCGGGTTTGCCCACGGCGCAGATTTTGGACTTGTCCTTGCAAGAGCATCCCCAGCGCTTGACTGGCAGCGCAGACGCCTGGACCCCCATGGGGGAGCCTTGTTGGCGGGTGCGCCGTTTGCGTTTTCTGAGCCAGGTGCCGGTGGCCCTCGAAGAAATCTGGTTTTCAGCGCTGGCCTGCTCGGATTTGACACTCGAAGAAGTGGGCGACTCGATGTATTTGTTCTACCAGGAACGCCTGAGCGTTTGGATTGCCCGTGTAGAGGATCAGATCAGCGCCGCACCTGCCCCGGCTTGGGCAGCCTCGCCCTTGGGCCGTTTGCCGGGTGAATACTGCGGCTACATCGAGCGGATTTCATGGACCGCCAGTCACCAGGTGGCCGAATTTTCAAAAACCTGGTTCGACCCCATGGTCTGTCGCTACTGTTCGCGCTTGAGCCAGTGAGCGGGTGCTGGGGGGTGCTCAAGTCGCTTGCAGCGTTTGCAGCAACTCGGTTTCGATTTCAATTTGCGCCTTGTTTTGCTGCAGTTCGGCCCCGCTGATGAGGAAGTTGTCCTCGACACGCTCGCCCAAAGTGCTGATCTTGGCCAGGTGCAGGTGAATGCCGTGTCGCGCCAGCACCATGGCAATGCTGTAGAGCAAGCCAATGCGGTCGCTGGCGGAGACGCTGAGCAGCCATTTTTGGGCTTTGTCATCGGGGCTGAGGCTGACGCGGGGTGTGATCGGGAAGCTTTTGACACGCCGAGACACCCGGCCTCGTGAGCCTGAAGGCAGGGGGCCTTGTTTGTCCAGGGTTTGGGTCAAGCCCGACTCGACCATGCTGAGCAGTTCGCGGTAGTGCTCGGGCAGCATGGGCGTGACGATCTGGAAGGTGTCCAGCGCCCAGCCGGTTCGGGTGGTGTGGATTTTGGCATCCTGGATGCTCAAGCCCGATTGGTCAAAGTGGCCACAGATACGGGCAAACAAATCGGCTTGGTCAGGGGTGAACACCAACACCTGGAGGCCTTCGCCCACCGGGGAAATGCGTGCGCGCACGATGGGTTTGGCCGGGCCTTCGGCCGGTTTGGCCACGTGGCGCGACAACTGGCGGGCGTGCCACGCGATGTCCGATGCATCGTGGCGCATGAAGTAACTCACATCCAGCGTGTCCCACAAGGCTTTTTGGCCCTCATGCGGTTCGCTGTGGCGGGCCAACTCGATCAGGGCGTCGCGCTTGCGCGCTTCGACCTCGGCGTTGGCATCTGGCGCACGGCCACCCAAAACGCGCAGGGTGGCTTTGTAGAGGTCTTCCAGCAGCTTGCCTTTCCAGGCATTCCACACTTTCGGGCTGGTGCCGCGAATGTCGGCCACGGTGAGCAAATACAGCGCCGTCAGGCGGCGCTCGTCGCCCACGCGCTGGGCGAAACGGGCAATGACTTGCGGGTCACTCAGGTCTTCTTTCTGGGCCACATGGCTCATGGTCAGGTGTTCGCCCACCAAAAACTCCACCAAATGGGCGTCGGCCTTGTCCACCCCGTGCTGACGGCAAAAGGTGCGCACTTCGGCAATGCCGAGTTTGGAGTGGTCTCCGCCACGCCCTTTGGCGATATCGTGAAACAGTGCGGCGGTGTACAGGATGAAGGGCTTGTCCCAGCCGCCGGCCAATTGCGAGCAAAACGGGTACTCGTGTGTGTGCTCGGCCATGAAAAAGCGCCGCACATTGCGCAGCACCATCAGGATGTGCTGGTCCACTGTGTAGGCGTGGAACAGGTCGTGCTGCATCTGACCCACGATGCGCCGAAAGACCCACAAATAGCGACCCAGCACCGAAGTTTCGTTCATCAAACGCATGGCGTGTGTGATGCCCTGGGGCTGCTGCAAAATTTGCAAAAACATTTGTCGGTTGACCGGGTCGGCCCGAAAGCGCCCGTTCATGATGGCCCGCACGTTGTACAGCGCCCGAAGGGTTCGCGCCGACAAACCTTTGACGCCGGGCGTGACCTGGTAGAGCAAAAATGTCTGCAGGATGGCGTGGGGGTGCTTTTGGTACAGGTCGTCGCTGGCCACCTCTATCAGGCCCGCTTTTTCAAAAAAGTGCGCGTTCAATGGCCGCAAATCGCTGACCGATTCACCACGATCGGCACGCATGCGGTCTTGAATATTGAGCAGCAATATCTGGTTGAGCTGTGTGACCGCTTTGGCCGCCCAATAGTATTGGCGCATCAGCTTTTCGCTGGCTCGCAGTGCCAAACGGCCCTCAGGTGTCACGTCAGAGGTGTAGCCGAACGACTCGGCCACATTGGTCTGCAGGTCAAACACCAGCCGGTCTTCGCGGCGTTTGGCTTGCAAATGAAGGCGTGCGCGGATCAGGCCCAGCAAGGCCTCATTGCGCTTGATTTGCCGAGCCTCCAAAGGCGTGGCCAAACCTTTGCGGGCCAGTTCGTCCCAACTTTGGCCCAAGCCAGCGGCGCGGGCCACCCACAAAATCACCTGCAAGTCACGCAGACCGCCAGGTGATTCTTTGCAGTTGGGCTCCAAGGCGTAGGGCGTGTCTTCGTATTTGGTGTGGCGCTGTCGCATTTCCAAGGTTTTGGCCACCCAAAAGGCCTGCGGGTCCATGGCGGTTTCGTATTGTTTTTGAAACTCGGTGAACAAGCGGCTGTTGCCTGTGATGCGCCGAGACTCGAGCAAGGAGGTTTGTACCGAGATGTCTTTGGCTGATTCGGTCAGGCATTCGCTCAGCGTGCGGACACTGGCCCCAATCTCCAGACCCGTGTCCCAACAGCTGCCAATGAAACGTTCCAGTTGGGCTTGCATGACCGGCGAGGCTTCCGGTGACTGCCCGTCCGGCAAGAGCACCAACACGTCCACATCGGAGTGAGGGTACAACTCTGCCCGGCCAAAGCCCCCCACGGCCACCAAACAAAGATCGGGCGAGAGGCCGGCGTTTTGCCACAACTGCATCAGCAAACCATCGGCCAGGATGGACAACTGCCTCAGCGTCTGTTTGAGGCCCCGAGTTGCTGCACCGCAGTGCGCGAGGCTGTGCAATACCGCCGCTTGGTCGTGTTTGTAAGTCTCGCGCAGCTGGACCAAGTCGGCCATGGACCCAGGGCCTGTTGCATGGGCCGGTTCGGTGGGCAGGGCCTGAGCGCTCATCTCAGGCGGCGACTGGCTGGGTGATGACGGGCTGAATGAAGGCGGGTGTGGCAGGGCTGCCCGCCGACAAGGTCAACACCTCGTAGCCGGTTTCGGTCACCACCACCGTGTGCTCCCATTGGGCGGAGAGTGAATGGTCTTTGGTCACGATGGTCCAGCCATCGCCCATTTCCTTGATGTCGCGTTTGCCCGCATTGATCATGGGTTCGATGGTGAACACCATGCCGGGCACCAATTCGAGCAGCGTGCCGGGTTTGCCGTAATGCAGGACTTGTGGCTCTTCGTGAAAGACGCGGCCAATCCCGTGGCCACAAAACTCCCGCACCACCGAAAAGCCATGGCCTTCGGCAAACTTCTGAATGGCGTGGCCAATGTCGCCCAAATGCGCACCGGGCTTGACTTGTTCAATGCCCTTCCACATCGCTTCGTAAGTCACACTGGCCAGGCGTTTGGCCGCAATCGAAGCCTCACCCACATGGAACATGCGGCTGGTGTCGCCGTGCCAGCCGTCCTTGATGGTGGTGATGTCGATGTTGACCGAGTCGCCTTTTTTCAGTGGCTTGTCGTTCGGTATGCCGTGGCAGACTTGGTGGTTGATCGAGGTGCAGATCGACTTGGGGTAGGGCTTGTAACCGCCGGGCGCGTAATTCAAAGGGGCCGGAATACAGCCCTGCACATCGACCATGTAATCGTGGCAGAGTTGGTCGATTTGGTTGGTGGTGATGCCGGGCTTGACGAAGGGCGCGATGTAGTCGAGGACTTCGGAGGCCAAGCGGCAAGCCACGCGCATGCCTTCGATGTCTTGGGCGGATTTGAGGGTGATGGTCATGGTTGGAGATTATCCCAGAGGGTTCCCCTTGGGCGAGAAATCAGGGTTTCCACCGTTAAAATAAGCCCTTTGCCGATCGGCCCCAGTCAGCGGCCCCTGCTGCGGTTTTCCGTCTCTTTACAAGGCCACCCCGTGTCCCTGCACATCACGACTTTTGAAGGCGGCAACGCCCTCAGCGATTTTCGCTTGGCCCATGTTTTGCCGCGTTTAGCGGACATTTCACCCCAAATTCAGGGTATTTCCGCTCGTTTTGTGCACTTGGTGGCCACAGCCACACCCTTGCTGGAAGCTTCAAAACAGACCCTCTCGGCGCTTTTGACTTATGGTGAAGCTTTTGCGGGGTCCGGCGCTGAGCCTGTGGTGGGCCCCGTGATCGTGGTCAGCCCGCGCATCGGCACGGTCTCCCCCTGGGCCTCCAAGGCCACCGACATTGCCCGCAACTGCGGTTTTGATGTGCGCCGTGTGGAGCGCCTGACCGAATACCGCTTGATGATGAAGTCGGGCTTGCTGGGGACCGCCAAGCTGAGCCCAGAACAACTGGGCCAGGTGGCCGCCGCGCTGCACGACCGCATGACCGAGTCGGCCATGCACAGCCGCGATGAGGCAGCGGCCTTGTTCACGGCACTCGACCCCTCGCCCATGGACCATGTGGATGTCCTGGGCGGTGGCCCTGAAATGGGAAAGAAGGCTTTGGCGGATGCCAACAAGGCTTGGGGCCTGGCACTGGCCGAAGACGAAATCGACTACCTGGTCAACGCCTTCACAGGGCTGAAGCGCAACCCCACCGATGTGGAGTTGATGATGTTCGCCCAGGCCAACAGCGAGCACTGCCGCCATAAGATTTTCAACGCCGAGTTCACCATCGACGGCGTGGCCCAGCCCAAGAGCCTGTTCGGCATGATCCGCCACACGCACCAGCTGAGTCCCCAGCACACGGTGGTGGCCTATTCGGACAACGCTTCGGTGATGGAAGGCCACACGTTGGAGCGCTTTGTGGCCCGAACGGGGCAACAAGGCGCAGCTTACCAGTCTGAGCAAGCCTTGCACCATGTGCTGATGAAGGTGGAAACCCACAACCACCCGACCGCGATTTCGCCTTTCCCCGGCGCATCCACGGGCGCAGGCGGCGAGATCCGCGACGAAGGCGCCACCGGTCGCGGCTCCAAGCCCAAGGCGGGTTTGTCGGGCTTTACCGTCTCCAAACTCTGGGGCGGCCTGTCGGACCAAGCGGGCGGCAAGCCCGAGCACATCGCCAGCCCTCTGCAAATCATGACCGAAGGCCCCTTGGGTGGCGCGGCGTTCAACAACGAGTTTGGCCGCCCCAACTTGCTGGGCTATTTCCGCGAATACGAACAGACCGTGGACGGCGTGGTGCGCGGCTACCACAAGCCCATCATGATCGCGGGCGGTCTGGGCCAGATCGACGCCGAACAAACCAAAAAAATCGAATTCCCTGCGGGCAGCTTGCTGATCCAGCTGGGCGGACCCGGCATGCGCATTGGCATGGGTGGCAGCGCGGCCAGCTCCATGGCCACCGGCACCAATGCCGCCAACCTTGACTTTGACTCGGTGCAGCGCGGCAACCCCGAGATCGAGCGCCGGGCGCAAGAGGTCATCAACCATTGCTGGGCGCAAGGCAAGGATGGCGGCCCCTTCGGTAGCGGCAACCCGATTCTCGCCATCCACGACGTGGGCGCAGGTGGCTTGTCCAACGCCTTCCCCGAACTGACCAACGACGCGGGCCGAGGCGCACGTTTTGATTTGCGCGCCGTCAAGCTCGAAGAGTCCGGCCTGTCGCCCAAAGAAATTTGGTCCAACGAGAGCCAGGAACGTTATGTGATGGCGATCGCGCCCGAGTCGCTGGACCAGTTCACCGCTTTCTGCGAGCGCGAGCGTTGCCCGTTTGCGGTGATCGGTGTGGCCACAGAAGAACGCCAACTGGTGTTGGAAGACAAAGGCCAAGAGTCACCCGTGGACATGCCCATGGACGTGTTGCTGGGCAAGCCGCCCAAGATGCACCGCGACGTGAGCACCGTGACCCGCCAGTCGCCTGCGATGGACCTGACCGGCGTCTCTTTGCAAAAAGCCGTCATTGACGTGCTGAGCCACCCCACCGTGGCGTCCAAGCGCTTTTTGATCACCATTGGCGACCGCGCCGTGGGGGGCCTGACGCACCGTGACCAGATGGTCGGCCCCTGGCAGGTGCCTGTGGCCGATGTTGCCGTGACCCTGGCCGACTACCAAGGCTTTGCTGGGGAAGCGATGAGCATGGGCGAGCGCACGCCCCTGGCCTCGCTCAACGCGGCAGCATCCGGCCGCATGGCCGTGGCCGAAGCCATCACCAATTTGCTGGCCGCGCCCATCGAGCTGCCCCGCGTCAAGATGTCGGCCAACTGGATGGCCGCTTGCGGCGAACCGGGCGAAGACGCCGCGCTGTACGAAACCGTCAAGGCGGTGGGCATGGAACTGTGCCCGGCGCTGGACATCTCGATCCCTGTGGGCAAAGACAGCTTGTCGATGCGCACGCAGTGGACCGAGCAAGGTGAAACCCGCAAGGTCACCTCGCCCGTGAGCCTGATCATCACCGCTTTTGCCAGCTTGCCGGATGTGCGCGGCACTTTGACGCCGCAGCTGGACCCACAAGAGGGCGACACCAGCCTGCTGCTGATCGACCTCGGCCAAGGCCGCAACCGCATGGGCGGCAGCATCCTCGGTCAGGTGCTGGGCCAGTTTGGCGACAGCGTCCCTGATCTGGAAGACCCAAAAGCTCTGGTCAGTTTGGTCAAAGCCATCAATGTGCTGCGTGCCCAAGGCCAGATCCTGGCCTACCACGACCGCAGCGACGGCGGCTTGCTGGCCGCTGTGGCTGAGATGGCTTTTGCAGGCCATGTGGGCGTGGCGCTCAATGTGGACATGCTGGTCACCGAGGGCGACGGCATTTCTGACAGCCGCGCCGACCATGGCGACGCCAAGAACTGGGCGGGCCAGGTCAGCGCCCGCCGCGAAGAACTCACGCTCAAAGCCCTGTTCAACGAAGAGCTGGGTGTGGTCCTGCAAGTGCGCACGGCCGAACGCAATGCGGTGCTGAAAACCTTGCGCGAACACGGTTTGTCCAAACACACGCATGTGGTCGGCAAGACCCGTCCGACTCAATCGACCCTCCAAAAAGGCATGGGCGAACTGAGCATCTGGCGCGACACCAAAGAGGTGTTCACCGCCAAGCTCGCAGACCTGCACCAAGTCTGGGACAGCGTGAGCTGGAAGATTTGCCAGCAACGCGACAACCCCGCTTGTGCCGACGCCGAACACGCCGCCGCAGGCCTGGCCAGCGACCCCGGCATGCATGTGGCGCTGAGCTTTGACCCGAGTGAGAACGTGGCCGCGCCATTCCTGAATTTGTCGCGCCCCAAAGTGGCGATCTTGCGCGAGCAGGGCGTCAACTCGCATGTGGAAATGGCCTACGCCTTCCACAAAGCGGGCTTCGAGTCGCACGACGTGCACATGACCGACTTGCAATCGGGCCGCGCCAATTTGGCCGACTTCCAGGGCCTGGTGGCTTGTGGGGGCTTCAGCTACGGCGACACTTTAGGCGCTGGCATCGGCTGGGCGCGGAGCATCACCTTCAACCCCGCACTGTCGGACCAGTTCAAAGGCTTCTTTGGCCGCACCGACACCTTCGGTCTGGGTGTGTGCAACGGCTGCCAGATGTTTGCGGAACTCGCCGACATCATCCCCGGCGCTGAAGCTTGGCCGCGCTTCACCACCAACCAGAGCGAGCGCTTTGAAGCGCGCCTGTCCATGGTCGAAGTGCTGGAGTCGCCCAGTCTGTTTTTGCAAGGCATGGCGGGCAGCCGCTTGCCGATTGCGGTGGCGCACGGCGAAGGCTTTGCCAACTTCAAGCACCGGGGCAACGCCGCGCAGGCCCTTGGCGCGATGCGCTTTGTGGACAACCACGGTCAGGCCACCGAGCAGTACCCCTTCAACCCCAACGGCAGCGCGGGCGGCCTGACAGCCGTGACTACGGCCGACGGGCGTTTCACGGCCATGATGCCGCACCCCGAGCGTGTGTTCCGCAATGTGCAGATGAGCTGGACAGACTTGAGCAAAGGTGGTGACATCAGCGCCACCAGCCCTTGGCTGCGCGTGTGGCAAAACGCCCGCAAATGGGTGGCTTGAGCTTTGAAAAGCATGACCCCAGTGCGTGATCAATGGTTTCCACCGTCCCAGTTGGCGTTTTACTTTGACTCCAATTCCTGGTCCAAGGGCACCGCTTTGTACCTGGGCAACGAGGTACTTTCGGCCCACATGAAGTCGGATGCTGACGACTGGCAGATCACAGCGCAGGTCCAAGGCTCGCTCCATGAACCCTACCGCGTCACGGCCCAGCTGCGCGTTTCGGCGGGCGGCAATTTACAAGGTTGGCGTTCCACTTGCACCTGCCCGGCGGGGCGCATGTGCCAGCATGGGGCCGCGCTGGGCATCCACGCCGCCATGCAAGGCCTGGACATGGCCGATGCGCCGGGCGAGAGCTCAGCGGGGGAGCCCTCAGAGCAACAACTGGAACTGCGCCGGGAACGCGCCATGCACCAGGCTGAATTCCAGGTGCGCGATTGGTTGCATCGCTTGGAAACGGCCCGTGCCCCGCAGGGGCTGTCCATGCCCGGTGCCAGCCATGAACATTTTTTATACAGTTTGAGCCAGGCCGCTGTGGGCCATCGTCCGGTGTTTCACCTGACCGTCAAAAGGGCCATCCTCAAGCAAAACGGCGAGTGGGGCAAAGCCAAAAAAGTCACCAGCCAGCCCTTGCCCAGTGACCCTGTCTGGCGCAGCTGTGCGCCGGGCGAAGCGGGTATTTTTGATCTGATGAAAGCCTGCCCGGCGACCAACAGTTTCAGCACCTATGGTTTTCAAAGCGCCGTCAAATTGCAAGGCATGGTGGCCGAGTTGCTGCTGCGCAAGTGTGCCTCGACAGGGCGACTGGTGTGGGAAACCGACAAGATCAACGTGCCCTTGGACTGGAGTGAAGACCCGGTGCTTTTCACGGGTCGGTGGCAAGCCGTGCCCGCTCAGGACCAGCAGCCCGCCGGCTGGCAACTGCACATGCAAGCGGCCCAAGCGGGCGTTCTGCACGGCCTGAACGAGCCTCCCCTGTATGTGAACCTCGCACAAGGCATTTGCGGTTTGCTCGACACCCAGGGCATGAGTGCCGAACAGACCCTGCTGCTCACCCAAGGGCCCGTGGTGCCTGAGCGCGTGGCGGTCAAGTTCCAGCAGCAATTGGTCGAGCGCATGGGGCCACTGCCTTTGCCGCCGGTGATCGATCAACTGCCCGAAATCCGAGGTGTGGCGCCGACAGGCGTGCTCCATGTGAAACCTGTTCCCCCGCAGCTGCGCAACGAGCAAGGCCTGTTTCAAGTGGCGCTGACCTTTGAATACGCAGACTGCGCAGGCTTTTGGCCACCCCATCCGATGCGTGTGGCGGTGGGTCAGGGCGCACAGGCCCGGATGCTGGTGCGAGATCTCGACGCCGAACGCAGGATCTGGGACCTGCTCGACGAACTGGGTTTTCAGCTGTGGGATGACAATGTGCTGGGCATGCCTGGCGCCGAGGGTCAATCGCTGTGGCTGCAATGGCTGGAGAGCGGCTTTGGACTTTTGCGCGAGGCGGGTCTGCAGGTGCATGCCGATGCGGGTTTGACCCGTTGGCTGCGCGTGGCCGACGACGTCCACATTGGGCTGTCGGGCGATGATGGTGTCGATGACACTTCGCCTTGGTTCAATTTGTCGCTGGGCATGGACATCGATGGCCAGCGGGTCAACATCCTGCCTTGGGTGCCTGCCATTTTGGCGTCCTTGGTCGGGGTCCGCAGTGCCAGCCCGTCACCTGACTTGCAGAGCCTGCCCGCGCATTTGTACCTGCCCGACCTGCAAGGGCCTGGCTATGTGCGCTTGCCAACGGCCCGCATCCAACCCTGGCTGCACATGCTCATGGAATTGCACGGGGAGCGCGGCCACAATTGGGAAGGCGAGGCCTTGCGCTTGTCGCGCATGGAGGCCTTGCGCACGGCCACTTCGCTGGGCGAGGGCGCGCAATGGCAAGGTGCCAGCAAGCTCTTGGCCTTGGTGCAGCAAATGCGTGGCCAAGCGGCTGTGAGCGCGGTGGCGCTGCCCGATGGCTTGCAAGCCACCCTGCGTCCTTACCAGCAGCAGGGCCTGAACTGGCTGCAGTTCTTGCGCGAGCACCGCTTGGCGGGTATCTTGGCCGACGACATGGGCCTGGGCAAAACCCTGCAAACGCTGGCCCACATCCTGACCGAAAAAAATGCCGGGCGGCTCACGCAACCGGCCCTGATCGTGGCGCCTGTGAGCCTGTTGGGCAATTGGCAGCGCGAAGCGGCCCGGTTTTGCCCGGGCCTGAGCACCCACATCCACCACGGTCTGTCGCGCCACGAGACAGCACAGGCGCTTTGCGCTTTTGACGTGGTCATCACCGCCTATTCGCTGCTCTCGCGTGACCGCGAGATGTGGCTGCAAGTGCCCTGGCATCTGCTGGTGCTGGACGAGGCGCAAAACATCAAAAACGCCAACACCAACGCGGCGCAAGTGGTGTCCGAAATCCCGGCCCTGCACCGCTTGTGCCTATCGGGCACGCCCATTGAAAACCATTTGGGCGAATTGTGGAGCCAATTCCACTTCTTGATGCCCGGATTCTTGGGCAGCCAAAAGCGTTTCACCGAGCTGTTTCGCAACCCGATCGAGCGTCAGGGCAGCGCTGAAAAGCTCAGCCAATTGCGTGCCCGCGTGACGCCCTTCATGCTGCGCCGAACCAAAGACCTGGTGGCCAGCGAGTTGCCGCCCAAAATCGAAACCCTGATGCCGGTGCCCCTGCAAGGCCAGCAGGCTGACCTGTACGAGACCATCCGCTTGGGCATGGAAAAAACCGTGCGCGAAGCGCTGCACACGCAAGGCCTGGGCCGATCACAAATCACCATCCTGGATGCTTTGCTCAAGCTGCGTCAGGTCTGTTGCGATCCGCGCTTGCTCAAGCTGAGCGCGGCCAGCCAAGTCAGGCAATCGGCCAAATTGGAGCAACTGCTGGACATGCTGCCCGAGATGGTGGCCGAGGGCCGCAAGATTTTGTTGTTCTCGCAGTTCACGGAAATGTTGGGTTTGATCGAAAAAGCTTTGCCGGCCTTGAACATTCCATGGGTCAAACTCACCGGCCAAAGCAAGAACCGCGACGCCATCATTGACAAGTTCACCAGTGGCCAGGTGCCCTTGTTCCTGATCAGTTTGAAAGCCGGTGGTGTGGGCCTGAACCTGCCGCAGGCCGACACGGTGATTCACTACGACCCTTGGTGGAACCCCGCGGTGGAAAACCAGGCCACCGACCGCGCACACCGGATTGGACAAAAGCAAAGTGTTTGGGTGCTCAAACTGGTGGCGCAAGGCACCATCGAAGAGCGCATGCTGGCCTTGCAAGAGCGCAAGGCCCAGTTGGCGCAAGACATGTACGAAGGCGCCGTGCAGCGCAAAGAGCCCTTGTTTGGTGAGGCAGATTTGAACGAGTTGCTCAAGCCGCTGGGCTGAGCTGGTGCCCTGCGCGTTCAGTCCAGGGCCATCAGGTCATGGCCTGCCGGTGCTGTCCAGGCCTTTTTCACCGGCGATCAGCCCGTGGCAAACAGACGAGCGCGCAAGTGCCGCGTACGGTGTTGCTCAAGGTCAGGCGGCCGCCATATTGATCCAAAATGCTTTTGGAAATCGACAGCCCCATGCCCAGCCCCGATGCTTTGGTGGTGAAAAAAGGCTCGCCAGCCTGCGCAAGCGTGCCTTCAGACAGGCCCGGGCCGCTGTCGTAAACCCGAAGCTGTACGTCAACGTCGCCTTCCCTCAGCGCGAGTTCGATGCAAGCTTGGTCTGCACCTTGCACGGCCTCCATGGCATTGCGCAGCACATTGAACAAGACCTGCGACAACTCAATCGCATCGGCCCTGAGCCAAACAGGGTTGGGCATGGTGGGCTTGAGCAGCTCGATCTTGCGCCGCAGCAATTCGGGGGCGACCAGCGCCAACACTTCTTGCACCACCTCGCGCAGATCGATGGTTTCCATGTGCGGCTGTGCCGGCTGGATGAAATTCCGGATGCGACGGATGATTTCGGCAGCGCGGATGTTGTTGGCAATGATCTCGTCCAGCAGCCCATGGGCCATGCCCGCGTCCAGGGTTCCGGTGCGCAACTGGTGCTGCAGCAATTCTGAAAAGTTGCGGATGACCGCCAGGGGCTGGTTCAATTCGTGCGCAAAAGAAGCCGACATGATGCCCAGACCGTGCTGGCGTTCCTGTTGTGCCAGCTGAAGGCTCAATCGACGACTTTCATCTTCCCGGGCCTGGGCCACGGCAGCTTGGCGGCGTTGATCGGCACTCTGCTGGATGCGCATTGCGATGTACAGAATATAGCGCAGCATGCCCAACAAAAACTGGGTGGACCACATGGCCAAAGTCCAGGCGTCTTTGCCAAAAGTCTCCAAACCCCAGCCGGTGAATGTGCTTTGTATGCGCAACAGGTTGACCACCCCGAAAACAATCATCACGGTGCACATGTGGCGTGCAAAACGGTTGGCACTGAGCCGGTGGTAGACATGGGCGGTGTAGCTGCTCCAAAAAGAGGTCAGCGCAAAAAGACCGCCGGACAAGACCACGGTGAGTCGCAAGCCCACATGAATGCGGCACCACTCCATCACGGCGATGAAAACGACCGTGCCGATGGCCAACACCAGCAGGGCAGGCCATGGCGGTCCTGGTCGGTGCAAGCGCTGGATGCCCAATCCCATGAGCACAAACAAGGCGCCCGTCAAGCCAATCGGAATGCTGTAAGACCACAGAAGAGGCAATTCGGCGCGAAACACCGTGGCCAGGTTGGTCACACCCGCGATCAAGGTCGCCACCGTCCAATAACGCGCCGATGTGTCCAGGTTGCGCCAACAAACCACGGCAATCGCGCCACCCAACAGTGAGACCAGAGAATAAAAAACAAAAAGACTGTGAACGTTGTAAACAGCCATGGGTCACGGGCCATGGATTGCGTGGCAATCAAGGCTCTTTGGGTTCAAGTTGTCGATGGCGTTTGGGTTTCTGAGTTGGTGTGAAGCCATCTCAAGGTTGCCCATCTGTGGGGATTCAATGCAAACCCACCACCGGTCGGGTCTTGTAAAACTGCACCGGACTTTCCGGCAACGCATTGCGCACCGATTTTTTGATCTTGCCCACCACATGCATTTCGCAGGGCTTGCAGTCAAAGCGCAGGGTGAGCTTTTCCTTGCCGTTGATCAGTTGCATGGGCTCGGCCTTGACGGTGCCTTGCACCCCGGTCACACCCTTGGCTTGTTTGGGGCACAGGCTCAGGCTGAAGCGCACGCAGTGTTTGGTGATCATCAGGCTGACTTCGCCCAATTCTTCTTGGCTTTCATAGGCCGCATCAATGACTTTCACGCCGTGCTTGGCGTAAAAGTCGCGCGCCTTTTGGTTGAACACATTGGCCAGATAGCTGAGCGTGTCTTCGGGGTAAGCCACAGGCGGCTCCACCGGCACGGTACGCGGCAGGCGGTGCAGGCCCTGGGCGCGGGCTGTTTCCAGGGCTTGCACGGCGTCGCGGCGCAAAGCGTTGAGTTGTGAGGGGGGCACAAACCAGAGGCGGGGCAGGGCGACTTGAACATCCAGCGGCTCGAACAGGGTGTCGCCCAATTTGCCCAAGGCGGTTTTGAGCTTGTCCTCGGCTTGGGCGCTGTCTTTGGGGGCTTGCCAGCTGATGGCCAATGCAGCGGTGCCGGTGTGGCCCGCTTCGTCGGTCAGGGTCAGTTGCAAACCACTCTCGCTTTCGGCGAGCTGCATCCACACACCCATGCGGCGCTCGGCCGATTTTTTGTCCAATGTGCGCACCCAGCTCATGTCGCGGTTGCGGTTGACCTGCACGCCTTGGCGCAGGTCCTTGAAGCCGTCCATCGGGTCTTTGGGGAACAGACGCCAAACGCCCTTGGCTTTGGCGGCCTCGGCGCGGTTGATCTGCAGCCCCACCAGCTCTTTTTGCAGGTCGTAATAACAAAGCCCGTCGCCGTTGTGCAGCTCGGTGGCCGGATCGTCGGTGGTGATCTCAACGTGCTCAGCCGTGACCTTGCTGACCCAGCCAATCGGCTGGCCGGGGTTTTTGGGCGTGTCAAACGCGCCAATGTCTTCTTTGCGGCCCTGCACAAAGTAGTCGGTGAACTCGCGGTTGAAGTTCTGGTTGGGGTCGGGCTCGAAACTGAAGGTGCTGCGGCCGTGCGAGGCGGCGGCCAGCTCGGGACGTTCGCTCAGCACTTCGTCAAACAGCTTGCGGTAATGGGCTGTGATGTTTTTCACATAGGCCATGTCCTTGTAGCGGCCTTCGATCTTGAAGCTGCGAATGCCCGCGTCCACCAGATCGCGCAGGTTTTCGCTCTGGTTGTTGTCCTTCATGCTCAACACATGTTTGTCGTGCGCAACAATGCGGCCTTGTGCGTCTTTGACTTCATAAGGCAAGCGGCAAGCCTGCGAGCAGTCACCCCGGTTGGCGCTGCGGCCGGTGTGGGCGTGGCTGATGAAACATTGGCCGCTGTAGGCCACACACAAAGCACCGTGCACAAAGAATTCAATGACGGTGCGCTCGGTGTCGATCACGTCTCGGATCGCGCTGATCTGCGGCAGCGTCAGCTCGCGTGCCAGCACGATCTGACTCAAACCCGCGTCTTGCAAAAACTGGGCTTTTTCGGGCGTGCGGATGTCGGTCTGGGTGCTGGCGTGCAGCTGGATCGGCGGCATGTCGATTTGCAGCAGGCCCATGTCCTGAATGATCAGTGCGTCCACGCCGGCGTCGTAGAGCTGCCAAGCCAATTGGCGGGCACCTTCCAATTCATCGTCGCGCAAGATGGTGTTGAGCGTGACAAAAATGCGGCTGTGAAAGCGGTGGGCGTATTGCACCAACTTGGCGATGTCTTGCACCGAGTTGTCCGCCGTGGACCGCGCCCCAAAAGACGGGCCGCCAATGTAGACCGCGTCCGCCCCATGGTTGATGGCTTCGATGCCGATGTCGAAGGTGCGGGCGGGGGCGAGGAGTTCGAGTTGGTGAGGCTGCATGGCTTGGGATTATCACAGCTTGCAAAGTTGGCAACTCGGGCAGCCCCAGAGCGAACGCCTCGTCACAAACAGAAAGCAAAAAACGCGACCGAAGTCGCGTTTTTTCAGGGGCGCTCAGCTCAGATCACTGGATCTTGGCTTTGCTGCGCAAACCTTCTTGGTATGCGCTCAGTTTTTGCTGCTGCAATTGCTGGGCGATTTGGGGTTTGACTTCTTCCAGCTTGGGCAACTGGGCCTCACGCACGTCATCGACGCGGATGATGTGGAATCCGAACTGGCTTTTGACGGGCGTGTCCGTCATCTGACCTTTGGCCAGCTTGGTCATGGCATTCGAAAACTCGGGCACGTAGCTGCCTGCAGCGGCCCAGTCCAAGTCGCCACCGTTGGCACCCGAACCTGGGTCTTTGGAAGCCTTTTTGGCCAGGTCTTCAAAGCTGCCGCCTTTTTTGATGTCGGCGATCAGGGCTTTGGCTTCGTCTTCTTTTTCCACCAGGATGTGGCGGGCGCGGTATTCCTGGCCGCCATTTTCTTTGACGAATTTGTCGTACTCGGCCTTGATGTCAGCGTCCGTGACGGGGTTTTTCTTCTGGAAATCGGCAAACAACTGGCGGATCAAGATGGTTTGGCGGGCCAATTCCAACTGGGTTTTGAAGTCCTCGCTGGCGTCCAGGCCGCTTTTGCGGGCTTCTTGCATGAAAATTTCGCGGGCGATCAACTCTTGCTTGATTTGGTCCAGCACTTCAGGGGTGACGGGTCGGCCCGAAGCCTCCACTTGCTGTTGCAGCGCTTTGACGCGCGAAGAAGGCACAGGTTTGCCGTTGACCACCGCCAGGTTTTGCGCCAGGACAGGGCTTGCCAACAAGGCCACCAAAGCGGCGCTGAGCATTTGCTTTTTCATCGTGTTTTCCTAAGAGACGGGGTCTCGGACATGGGTCAAGGGTTCAAAAAAAGGGGCGGTCACCATTAATGGGACGGCCCGGGATCAGATCAGCTCGATGGCCAAGGCGTGCAAGCCTTGGTCAATGAAATCTTGCAGCGCATCATACACAAGGCGATGGCGCTGAACGCGGCTGATGCCGGCAAACAAGGGGGACGCAATGCACACCCGCATGTGCGTGCCCACGCCACTGTCGTTGGCCCCCATGTGGCCCGCGTGCTGGGCGCTTTCGTCGATCACGCGCAGCTCGGTGGCTTGCAAGCGCTCGATCAGGCGGACGTGGATTTGTTCGCTCAGGGGCAACGCGGCTTGGCTCATGGCTGCTTGTCCTCGCCTTTGGGCAAATAGCGCGCGATGTACAGGCCTTGGCCCAGGATAAAGACCAAGGGGAAGGCATAGCCCCAGAGCTTGAAGTTGACCCAATCTTCGGTGCTGAAGTAGTGCGCCACATAGGCATTGAGGGTGGCCATGAACAGGCAGTACAGCATCCACGACAAATTCAGCCGGTTCCACACCGCGTGGGGCAGCTGCAATTGTGTGCCCAGCAGCATGTGCAGGAAGTTTTTCTTCAAGAACCAATGCGCCACGGCCAGGGCAATCGCCAAGCCCGAGTAAAGCAAGGTGGGTTTCCACTTGATGAAGCGCTCGTCGTGCAAGCCCAGTGTGAGCGCACCAAAGCCCAGCACCAGCACCAGTGTGATCTTGTGCATGGTTTGCAGCTTGCCGTCCATTTTGTAAATGATGGCCGTTTGCAGCACAGTTGCGCCCATCAGCACCGCGGTGGCGGTGTAGATATCGGCCATTTTGTACGCGCCAAAAAACAGCAGGATGGGGAAAAAGTCGAGGAGGATTTTCATGGCAGGCGTGGTGGGGCTGCGCAAGGGGCGCAACCGGGTTCGTTCAGGAAGGCTGGAAGTCCAAGGAAGCGGAGTTCATGCAGTATCGCAAGCCCGTGGGGGCGGGGCCATCTTCGAACACATGGCCCAAGTGCGCGCCACACTGGGCGCAGACGGTTTCGACCCGTCTCATGCCATGGCTCACATCCACGCGTTCTTCGATGGCGCTGTCGCTGGCCGCTTGCGAAAAGCTGGGCCAACCGCAGCCGGCGTCGAATTTGGTGTCCGAGCTGAACAAGGGCGCATCGCAGCAGATGCAGCGGTAAGTGCCTTGGGACCAGTGGCCCTCGTATTTGCCCGTGAAGGGGCGCTCGGTGGCGGCTTGGCGCGTGACCGCAAAGGCCACAGCTTCAGCGCCCTTGGCGGCCAGCAACTCGCGCCACTCTTGTGCGGATTTTTCAATTTTCGTCATGATGAACAGCTGATTTCCAGTTGGCCCGCCCAGTCGGGCGGCAGGTCGGCATAGGCTTCAAAGCCTGGATGCTCGTCGAAAGGAGACTTTAACAAGTTGTACAAGGTGTCGATCTCCGAGAAGTCACCCGCCTGGGCTTGGCGGATGGCCACTTCGGCCAGGTGGTTGCGCAGCACGAACTTGGGGTTGCAGCGCAACATCTGCTCGCCCATGGCCGCCCAATGGATTGGGCCTGCCCGCTCGGTGTAGCGCGAGAGCCATTCCAGCAGGCGAGGGCGGTCCAGCACCAGATCGGTCGCGGCGCTCCAGCCCGCATCATTCAAAGTCGAGGCTTTGGATTGCTGCACCACCGCTTGGCTCAGTTGTCGCCAAAACACCGTGAAGTCCACTTTCTCGGTCGCCATGAGTTGCATCAGGTCTTCCACCAAGGTCCAGTCGGCTTCGCGCAGGGACTCTGGGGCCAAAGCGCCGACCAGGCCTAACTTGGCGCGCATGGCATCGCCCAGGTAGCGGGGAAACAGGGTTTTGTAAGTGGCCAGCACCTGCAAGGTCATCTCCTGGTCGTCGATCAGGGGCGCCAGCGCCTGGGCCAGGCAGTACAAGTTCCAAAAGGCCACATTGGGTTGGCGGCCATAGGCATAACGCCCTTGGTGGTCGGAGTGGTTGCAGATGTGACCGGAGTCAAAGCCGTCCATGAACTGGAATGGGCCGTAGTCGATGGTCAGGCCCAAGAGGCTCATGTTGTCGGTGTTCATCACGCCGTGACAGAAGCCCACGGCTTGCCACTGGGCCAACAGCTTGGCGGTTCGCTCTTGCACCTCGTCGAGCAAAGCCGCGTAGACATTGCCTTGCCACAGCGCAGCGCGCTCGCGGCACTCGGGCAGGTGGTGGGTGATGGCATGGTCGGCCAAGACGCGCAAACTGTCAGTGTCGCCTTGAGCTGAGAAGTGTTCAAAGTGACCAAAACGCAAGAAGCTGGGGGCCACGCGGGCCACCACGGCGGCGGTTTCCATGGTTTCTCGGCGGACCGGCTCAGGGGAAGCGACCAGGCTCAAAGCCCGGGTGGT
This sequence comes from Comamonadaceae bacterium, assembly GCA_027485235.1. Lineage (GTDB taxonomy): Bacteria > Pseudomonadota > Gammaproteobacteria > Burkholderiales > Burkholderiaceae_C > Limnohabitans_A. Next base: position 214,104 of record JAIXRJ010000046.1, on the reverse strand, counting down.
CGGGATGCCCAGACCTTGCATGGCTTCGCTGCACAAATATTCGCGGATGCTCGAGCGCAGCACAGCACGGCCATCGCCTCCGCGCGAATAAGGCGTGCGGCCTGCGCCTTTGAGCTGAATTTCTTGGGGGCCTTGCGCCGATTGGGCTTCCCCCAGCCAAATGGCGCGGCCGTCGCCCAGCTGGCCCGCCCATTGACCAAACTGGTGGCCGCTGTAGACCGTGGCCAAGGGCTGAGAGCCGGGCATGAGCGCATTGCCTGCCAAGGCTTGCAAGTGATCGTCGTCAAACAGCTGTTCGGGCCAGTCCAGCTGGGCACGCAAGGCCTCGTTGCGGGCGGCCCAACGCGGGGCGGCCAGGGGTGTGGGCTGCAAGGGTGTGAAAAAACGGGTGCCCAGTTGGGTCAGGCGGTGCGTCCAGTTCAGCACAGGCAAGTCGTGGGGGTGGCTCACGGGGGAGACCAAAGGGGGAGATGACATGGGGTGTGATTGTCACGCCCTTGACAAGCACCCGCTGTTTGGCGGGTTTTAGGTCGGGTTGGCTTTGCACTCGGGTGCACAATGACCCGATTGAAAAACCCCAACGGACAGGAGACCCCCCATGCTGGGATTGATGCAACAGCAATCGCTTTTGATTTCTGCCTTGATTGAATTTGCCGAACAACACCACGGCGACAGCGAGGTCATTTCGCGACGGGTCGAAGGTGACATCCACCGCAGTGATTGGGCCCAAGTGGCCCGCCGTTCGCGCCAGGTGGCCAATGCACTGGATGCGCAAAAGCTGCCGCAGGGCAGCCGCATCGCCACGCTCGCCTGGAACGGTTACCGCCATTTGGAGCTGTACTTTGGCGTGAGCGGTTCGGGCCGCGTCCTGCACACCCTCAACCCGCGCCTGCATCCGGAGCAGATGGCCTGGATCGCCAACCACGCCGAAGACCAGGTGCTGTGCTTTGACATGACGTTTTTGCCTCTGGTGAAGTCGCTGCACAGCCATTGCAAAACCATCACCCACTATGTGGCTCTGTGCGACGCCGACAAGCTGCCTGCTGACACCGGCATCCCCAATTTGTTGAGCTACGAGGCCTGGATGGGCCAGCAGCCGAGCACCTACAACTGGCCGCAGCTCGACGAAAACACCGCGTGCAGCCTGTGCTACACCAGCGGCACCACGGGCAACCCCAAGGGCGCTTTGTACAGCCACCGCTCCACCGTGCTGCACGCCTACGCCGCAGCGTTACCCGACTCGATGTGCATTTCGGCACGGGATGCCATCTTGCCGGTCGTGCCCATGTTCCACGTCAACGCCTGGGGTATCCCTTACAGCGCGGCCATGGCGGGGGCCAAACTGGTGTTCCCCGGCCCGGCGCTGGACGGCAAGTCGGTGTACGAGTTGATCGAGGCCGAGGGGGTGACCTTTGCCGCCGGCGTGCCCACCGTGTGGCAAATGCTGCTGGGCCACATGGCGCCCGCAGGCCTGAAGTTCAGCACGCTCAATCGCACCGTGATTGGTGGCTCGGCTTGCCCGCCCGCCATGATCGACGCCTTCCGCCAAAGCTACAAGGTGGACGTGCTGCACGCCTGGGGCATGACCGAGATGAGCCCACTGGGCACCGTCTGCACCCTCAAAAACAAACACCTGAGCCTGCCTGCCGAGCAGCAAATGAAGCTGCGCATGAAGCAAGGCCGTTGCATTTTCGGCATTGACATGAAGATCGCGGACGCGCAGGGCCAAGCCTTGCCGCACGACGGCAAATCGGCCGGTGACTTGCTGGTCAAAGGCCCTTGGGTGATTGCCTCTTATTACAAACAAGAAGGCGGCAGCCCCTTGGTGGACGGCTGGTTCCCCACCGGCGATGTGGCCACCATCGACGCCGATGGCTTCATGCAGATCACCGATCGCAGCAAGGACGTGATCAAGTCGGGTGGCGAGTGGATCAGCTCGATCGATGTGGAAAACATTGCCATGGCCCACCCCGCCGTGGCCATGGCCGCTTGCATCGGCATGCGCCACCCCAAGTGGGACGAGCGGCCGATCGTGTGCGTGGTCAAGAAGCCCGGGGCCGAGGTTACGCGTGAAGCGCTGTTGGCCTTTTACGAAGGCAAGACGGCCAAATGGCAGATCCCGGACGATGTGGTCTTTGTCGAAGCCATTCCCTTGGGCGGCACCGGCAAAATGCTCAAGACGCGTTTGCGCGAGCAATTGGCCCATTACGTGCTGCCCCAGGTGTGACAAAACGGGGATGCGGCATCGGGTCAGTCGCGCTGGGTTTGTGCTGGGTTAAGGCCCGATCAACAAGCTGTTTGTCGGGCTTTTTGGATGGGCTTTTTGCCTTCATTTCAGTGGTTTGGGGTCTGCGTTTCAACCCCGCTTTCGGTATCGTTTTAGACCCTGAGGGTCTGGAAAGTATCTGATGGAGTTGTTCATCATCTCCATGCTCAACGGCCTCAGTTACGGGCTGTTGCTGTTCATGCTCAGCTCCGGGCTGACGCTGATATTCAGCATGATGGGCGTGCTCAATTTTGCGCACGCCAGCTTTTACATGGTGGGCGCTTATTTCGGTTACACCATTTCCCAGTGGGTCGGCTTTTGGCCAGCCTTGGTCATTGCACCCCTTTTGGTCGGGGCCTGCGGCGCCTTGTTTGAGCGCCTGACGCTGCGCAAAGTCCACCCCTTTGGCCATGTCCCCGAATTGCTGGTCACTTTTGGCTTGTCCTACGTGGTGCTGGAGTTGGTGCAATTGGTCTGGGGCCGCACGGCGGTCGAATTTCCGCCGCCCGAAATTTTGCGCAGCTCAGCCTTCACGCTGATCAACCACTCGGCCAACGGCTTGAGCATGGTCTGGGGCGCTGCGCCCGCCGAGATGTGCAGTGCCGCCGATGCGGCCATTCGTGTGGTGTGTTCGCCGTTCCCGGCCACACGCGGCTTCATGATGCTGGTGGCGCTTTTGATGTTGGTGTCTTTGTGGCTTTTGCTCACCCGGACCCGCATTGGTTTGGTCATTCAGGCGGCCTTGACGCACCCCGAAATGGTGGAGTCTTTGGGCCACAACGTGCCACGCGTGTTCATGCTGGTGTTTGGCGTAGGCACAGGGCTGGCAGGTCTGGCCGGCGTGATTGGCGGCAGCACCTTTGTGACGGAACCGGCCATGGCGGCCACCGTGGGCTCGGTCATCTTCGTGGTGGTGGTGGTGGGCGGCGTGGGGTCCTTGTCAGGCGCTTTCCTGGCGTCGATCCTGATTGGCGTGATCCAGACCTTCGCCGTGGCGATTGACTATTCATTTTTGACCTTGGCCAAGGACATGGGCTGGGTTTTGTCGGCAGCCACCCAAGAAAACGCGTTTGCCAAGCTCACGCTGTCGCAGGTCGCGCCCATCTTGCCCTACCTGTTTTTGGTGCTGATTTTGATCTTCCGGCCCAAGGGTCTTTTGGGCAAACGGGAGGGTTAAGTCATGGCAGCCGTTTGCCAATTCAAACCTTACAAGGTGGGCCGCTGGGTCATTTGGAGCCTGTTTGCACTGGTGTTGCTGGCGGCGCCGCTGGTCTTCACCAGCAACCTGTCCGTGACCATGTTGGCGCAAATGGGCATCGCCATCATCGCCTGCCTGTCCTACAACATCCTGCTGGGCCAAGGCGGCATGCTCAGCTTTGGCCATGCGGTCTACACCGGACTGGGTTCTTACATGGCCATCCACGCGCTCAATGCCGTGAGTGGCGGCCACTTGAACATGCCCGTGAGCCTCTTGCCCATTGTGGGCGGCGTGACCGGCATGGGCTTTGCCATCTTGCTGGGCTGGGTGACCACCCGCAAATCGGGCACGCCGTTTGCCATGATCACACTGGGTGTGGCCGAGTTGGTGTTTGCCATGTCGCTGATGTTTTCTGAGTTTTTCGGGGGTGAAGCGGGTGTGTCTGGCAACCGGGTGGCAGGTCAGCCTTTCTTTGGCATCAGCTACGGCCCCCAAATTCAGGTGTATTACCTGATTGCCGTCTACACCTTTGTCTGTGTGGCGCTCATGTACGCCTTCACGCAAACGCCGCTGGGCCGCATTTTGAATGCCGTGCGCGACAACCCCGAGCGGGTCGAGTTCATCGGCTACAACACCCAGCGCGTGCGCTACATGGCCTTCATCATCTCGGGCTTTTTTGCGGGCATCGCGGGCGGTTTGGCTGCCCTGAACTTCGAGATCGTGACGGCCGAGGTGGTCGGAGCAGGGCGCTCGGGCGCTTATTTGCTGTTCACCTTTTTGGGCGGAGCCACCTTTTTTTTCGGCCCCATCATCGGCGCGGTGTTGATGATCATTGCCTTTGTGCTGCTGTCCGAACTGACCAAAGCCTGGCTGTTGTACTTGGGTCTGGTGTTCTTGTTCATGGTGATGTACGCGCCGGGCGGCATTGCCAGCCTGATCATGATGAACCTTCGGGTGGCCAAGTTTGGCAAGCTGCGCCAAATCTGGGCCAGTTACCTCGGCCTGGGCTTGACCGCCATCGTCATGCTCGCAGGGGCCGGGGCCATGATCGAGATGGTTTACCACCTGCAACTCAATTCGGCTTTGGGCGACACCGTCAAATTCATGGGGGCCACCCTGAACGCCAAGAGCCTGGACAGTTGGTTTGGCTCTGCCTTTGTCATGCTCACGGGCCTGGGTCTTTTCGAGTTGGCCAGACGTCAGTTCGCCCGAGACTGGGGCGTCATCCAGACCGACATCGAAAAAGAAATCAAACGAAGGGAAACGGCCTGATGAGTTACGCCTTGGAACTGCGGGACCTGCGCAAGAATTTCGGCAAGACCGAAATCATCCGTGGCGTGAATTTGGCCGTGAATGCCGGGGAACGTGTGGCGGTGATCGGCCCCAATGGCGCAGGCAAATCCACGCTGTTCAACCTGATCAGTGGCCGCTTTGGCCCCACCAGCGGCGACATCCTGCTCGGTGGCCAGGCCATCCAGAACAAAACGCCTTATGAAATCAACCGCATGGGGCTGTCGCGCAGTTTCCAAATCACCAACATCTTTCCCAAGTTGAGTGTGTTTGAGAACTTGCGCTGTGCAGTGCTTTGGAGCCTGGGCTACAAGTACAGTTTTTTCAAGTTCCTGTCTGGATTGAAAGACGCCAACGAGCGCACCGACGAGTTGTTGGACATGATCCATCTGGACAAAAAACGCGATGTGCTGGCGGTGAACTTGACCTATGCCGAGCAGCGGGCGCTGGAAATCGGCGTGACCATCGCGGGCGGCTCGGATGTGATTTTGCTGGACGAACCCACGGCGGGCATGAGCAAGAGCGAGACCTCGCGATTCATCCAACTGATCAAAGACGTCACCGTGGGCAAAACTTTGCTGACGGTGGAGCACGACATGGGTGTGGTGTTTGGCCTGGCCGACAAGATCGCGGTGGTGGTGTATGGCGAAGTCATTGCCTTTGACACGCCAGATGCCGTGCGGGCCAACGCGAAAGTGCAGGAAGCTTATTTGGGCTCTCCCGTCGCAGACAGCCAAGTAGGGGGCCACTGATGCTGCAAATTGACAATCTTCATGCCTATTACGGCAAAAGTCATGTGCTGCATGGCGTTAATTTTGAGGTGGGGCAGGGCGAGATCGTGGCCTTGCTCGGCCGCAATGGCTCGGGCCGCTCCACCACGGCCAAGGCCATCATGGGTTTGGTGGAGTGCGAGGGCCGCATTGACTGGAAGGGGCAGCCCATCCAGGGCAAAAAAGCCTATGAAATCGCCCATCTGGGCGTGGGCTATGTGCCTGAAAACCGAGAGATTTTCCCCAAGTTGACCGTGAGCCAAAACCTGCAACTGGGCCAGAAACGCAGCGGACAAAACGGCCGTTGGTCTTTTGACGACATGTTCGCCATGTTCCCGCGCCTCAAAGTGCGTGAGCACACCGAAGCCGGGGTGCTGTCCGGTGGCGAACAGCAAATGCTCACCTTGTGTCGCACCCTGATGGGGGACCCCGATCTCATCATCATCGACGAGCCCACCGAGGGCTTGGCCCCCAAAATGGTGGCACTGGTGGGTCAATTTCTGCACAGCCTGAAGGCGAAAGGGGTCTCGGTGTTGCTGATCGAACAGAAACTGACAATCGCCATGAGCATCTCCGACCGGACCTTGGTCATGGGCCATGGCGCCATCGTGTTCGAGGGGCCCCCCGATGAACTCAGGGCCAACAGCTACGTCCGCAAAGAATGGCTCGAGGTTTGATTCAAGCTTTGCCACGTCTCTGTGGCGACAAAACCTTGCCGCAAGGCGAGGATTTGTGTCTACAATCACCGGAAAAAACGAACGGTCGTTCTTTTTTAACTTTTCACGCAAAGGAAGTCCAGCATGACAGCTGAATACAAAGTCCAGGGTGATGTCGCGGTCATCACGCTGATGAACCCGCCCGTCAACGGTTTGGGTCTGTCCACCCGCATCGGCATCACCGATGGTTTGGAAAAAGCCAACAACGACGCGGCTGTCAAGGCCGTGGTCATCACGGGCGGCGGCAAAGCCTTCTCGGGCGGCGCCGACATCCGCGAATTCGGTTCGCCCAAAGCGACCCAAGAACCCAATTTGCTGAGCGTGATCCGCGCTTGCGAAAACTCGGCCAAACCGGTGGTGGCGGCCATTCACTCGGTCGCCATGGGCGGCGGTTTGGAGCTGGCTCTGGGTTGCCACTACCGCATCGCAGCGCCTGGCACCTCGATTGCGCTGCCCGAAGTCAAGTTGGGCTTGATCCCCGGCGCAGGTGGTACCCAGCGCCTGCCCCGCGTGATTGGCGTGGAAGCGGCGCTCAACATGATCGTCAGTGGCGAAGCCATCCAGAGCGACATGCTGGCCATGTTGCCTGGCCAAAAACTGTTTGATGCCATGGCCCAGTCGGCTGAGAGCTTGCCTGAAGAAGCCTTGGCCATGGCCCGCAAAGTGGCTGCCGCGCATGCGGACGGTGCGCCATTGCCCCTGGTGCGCAATTTGCCTTGCAAGCATGTGCAGGGTGATGCGTATTTCCAGTTCACCCGCAACATGGTCAAGGGCATGGCCAAAAACCTGCCTGCGCCTGAAAAATGCGTGGACGCCGTGGAAGCGGCCACCCAGAAGAAGTTCGAAGACGGCATGGTGTTGGAGCGAGAAATTTTCACCAACCTCATGTTCACCCCTGAAAGCCGGGCACTGCGCCACATCTTCATGGCCGACCGTGCTGCCAGCAAGATCGCAGACGTGCCCAGCGACACCCCCCAGCGCAACATCCAGAGCGTGGCCGTGATTGGTGCAGGCACCATGGGCGGTGGCATCTCGATGAACTTCTTGAACGCGGGCATCCCGGTCAAGATGCTCGAAATGAAACAAGACGCGCTGGACCGTGGTGTGGCCACCATCCGCAAAAACTACGAAGCCCAAGTCAAAAAGGGCAAGCTCAAACAAGACAAATACGAGCAGCGCATGGCCTTGCTCAGCACCACACTGAGCTACGACGACATTGGCCAAGCCGACTTGGTGATCGAAGCCGTGTTCGAAGAAATGGGCGTGAAAGAAGCTGTCTTCAAGAAACTCGACGAAGTGATGAAGCCAGGCGCCATCTTGGCCTCCAACACTTCCACCTTGGACGTGAACCAGATCGCCAACTTCACCAAGCGTCCTCAAGACGTGGTCGGCATGCACTTCTTCAGCCCCGCCAACGTGATGAAGTTGCTCGAAGTGGTGCGCGGCGCGCAAACTGCCAAAGACGTCATGGCCACCGTCATGGCCATCGGCAAAAAAATCAAGAAAACCTCGGTGGTTTCAGGTGTGTGCGATGGCTTCATCGGCAACCGCATGATCGAGCAGTACAGCCGCCAAGCCGGTTTCCTGATCGAAGAGGGCTGCACCCCCGCGCAAGTGGACAAAGCGGTCGAAAAGTTCGGCTTTGCCATGGGCCCCTTCCGCATGGGCGATTTGGCGGGCAACGACATTGGCTGGGCGATCCGCAAGCGCCGCTACACCGAAAAACCCAACCTCAAGTACAGCAAAACCGCTGACTTGCTGTGCGAGATGGACCGCTACGGCCAAAAAACTGGCGCAGGCTGGTACGACTACCAGGCTGGCAAGCGCGACGCGATCCCCAGCGCCGTGGTGGTCGAGATGATCGAACAACACCGCGCCGCTTTGGGCATCACCCCGCGCAAGATTTCCGACGAAGAAATCGTGCAGCGCTTGGTGTATGCCTTGGTGAACGAGGCTTGCCACATTTTGGAAGAAGGCATCGCCAGCAAAGCCAGCGACATCGACATGGTCTACATCACCGGTTACGGCTTCCCTTACTGGCGCGGTGGCCCCATGCTGTATGCCGACACGTTGGGCTTGTTCAACGTGGCCGAAGCCATGAAGCGCTTTGCCAAGAACCCACTCGACGACGCCCAATTCTGGCAACCCGCACCGCTGTTGCAGCGTCTGGTGGCCGAGGGCAAGACATTCAACTGATTTTTTAAATTTTTGGCGAGACAGACCTCAAGCGCTGTCCCCCACTTGAAAGGACCATCATGACGAATGCTGTCATCGTATCTACCGTACGCACACCTCTGGCCAAGAGCTGGAAGGGCGCTTTCAACATGACCCACGGGGCCACCTTGGGTGGCCATGCGGTGCAACACGCCGTGGCCCGCGCTGGCATAGATGCCGCCGAAGTCGAAGACGTGATCATGGGTTGCGCCAGCCCTGAGGGCGCGACCGGTGCCAACATCGCCCGTCAGATCGCCCTCAAGGCCGGTCTGCCCATCTCGGTGTCGGGCATGACCGTCAACCGTTTTTGCTCGTCGGGCTTGCAAACCATTGCCTTGGCCGCACAACGCATCATCGCGGGCGAAGGTCAGGTTTATGTGGCCGGTGGTGTGGAAAGCATCTCTTGCGTTCAGCAAGAAATGAACACCCACATGATGCAAGACTTGGCCTTGGCCAAGATGAAGCCCGAGATTTACTGGAACATGCTGCAAACCGCCGAGCAAGTGGCCAAGCGCTACAAAATCGGCCGCGACGTGATGGACGCGTATGGCGCGGCCAGTCAGCAAAAAGCCTGCGCCGCGCAAGCCGCCGGTTTGTTCAACGACGAGATCGCCCCCATCACTGTGACGCAAGGCGTGATCGACAAGGTCATGGGCATGACCACCAAGCAAGTGACCGTGAGCGTGGACGAAGGTTTGCGCGAAGGCACCACCGTCGAAGCCATCAGCGGTCTTCGCTCAGCGCTGCCCGGCGGCCTGGTGTCGGCAGGCAACGCCAGCCAGTTCTCGGATGGCGCCGGCGCTTGTGTGTTGATGGACGAAAAACTGGCCGAGCAACGCGGCTTGAAGCCCATGGGCCGATTCCTGGGTTTTGCCGTGGCCGGTTGCGAGCCTGACGAAATGGGCATTGGCCCCGTGTACGCCGTGCCCAAAGCGCTGGCGCGCCTGGGTCTCACGGTGCAAGACATCGACCTGTGGGAGCTGAACGAAGCGTTTGCGGTGCAGGTGCTGTACTGCCGCGACAAGCTGGGCATCCCGGCCGACCGCTTGAACGTGAACGGCGGCGCGATCGCGGTGGGTCACCCCTACGGTGTGTCGGGCCAGCGCCTGACGGGTCACGCCCTGATCGAAGGCAAGCGCCGTGGCGCCAAACGTGTGGCGGTGACCATGTGCATTGGCGGTGGCATGGGCGCCTGCGGCATTTTTGAAGTGCTGTGATGCGCATGCGCGTTGACGCCTGATCAACGCGAAGGGCGGCTGGCTTGTGCCTGCCGCCTTTTTTTATGTTTTGAATCTGGATGAGTGTCATGAGCCTGCGTCCCACTGTTGATTTTTTGCTGCACGACTGGCTGAAGGTTGAAAGCCTGCAAAGCCGCGAGCGCTTTGCCGACCACTCGCGTGAAACCTTTGACGCGGTGCTCGACACCTGCGAGCGCATTGCGCGTGAAAAGTACGCCCCATTCAACCGCTTGGTGGACACCCAAGAGCCGCACTTTGATGGCGAAAAAGTCATCTTGCCGCAGGCCACCCACGACGCCTACAAGGCCTATGCCGAATCCGGGATGCTCAGCGCCGCACAAGACTACGAGATCGGCGGCATGCAACTGCCCTACACGGTGGAGGCCGCGGCCAACGCATTTTTTGCCATGGCCTCGGTCAGCATGGGTTCTGGCATGCTCACCAGTGGTAACGCCAATTTGCTCATGGTGCACGGCACCGACTTGCAAAAGCAGGTATTTGCCGCGAACGAATTTTCGGGCCGATTTTCGGGCACCATGTGCTTGTCTGAGCCGCAAGCGGGCTCGTCGCTCAGCGATGTCACCACGCGCGCTGCGCCCGATGGCGAAGGCTTTGAGTCGGACGCGCTCGGTGCCCGCTACCGCCTCAAGGGCAACAAGATGTGGATCTCGTCGGGAGAGCACGAACTCTCTGAGAACATCATTCACCTGGTTTTAGCCAAGATTCCTGACGCGAATGGCCAGTTGGTGCCGGGCGTCAAAGGCATTTCCTTGTTCATCGTGCCCAAGAAGCTGGTGGGCACCGATGGCCAACTCACCGGCGAGCGCAACGACGTGGCGCTGGCGGGCCTGAACCACAAATGCGGTTGGCGCGGCACGACCAACACACTGCTGAACTTTGGTGAAGGCAAATACCCGGTGCGCGGCGAGGCCGGCGGGGGCTTGGACGGCGCCGGAAGTGGCGCCGTGGCTTACCTCGTCGGCAAGCCCGGCGAAGGCCTGCGCTGCATGTTCCACATGATGAACGAAGCGCGCATCGGCGTGGGCATGGCCGCCACCATGCTGGGCATGGCCGGTTATTACGCCAGCCTCGACTACGCCAAAAACCGACCACAAGGACGACCCACCGGAGCTGGGGGCAAGGATGCCAGCCAACCCCAAGTGCGCATCATCGAGCACGCCGACATCAAGCGCATGTTGCTGGCCCAAAAAGCATACAGCGAGGGCGCTCTGGCTTTGGCCCTGTACTGCGCCCGTTTGGTGGACGAGCAACACACCGGCTCAGCAGACGACGCCGATGTGGCGCGTTTGCTGCTGGAGGTGCTCACGCCCATCGTCAAGAGTTTCCCGAGTGAATGGTGTCTGGAAGCCAACAGCCTGGCCATCCAGATCCACGGGGGCTACGGCTACACCCGCGACTTCCCGGTCGAGCAATATTGGCGTGACAACCGCCTGAACATGATCCACGAGGGCACCCACGGCATCCAGGCCATGGACCTGCTGGGACGCAAGGTGCTGATGGAAAACGGCAGGGGCCTGCAGCTGCTGGCCGAGCGCATGCTGGCCACGGCGGCCAAAGCCGAGGCCGATTGGGCGCCTGAATCGGCCGCCTTGCGCGCTGCCCTCCATCAAGTGGGGCAAGCCACACAACAAGCCTGGGCCGGTGCCGAGCCAGCGCAGGCCTTGGCCAACGCCGTGCCGTATTTGCAGGCCTTTGGCCATACCGTGATCGCCTGGATCTGGCTCGATGTCGCAGCCAGCTTGGTGGGCAACGATGCGCCTGCCGCCCAGGGCCGCCGCGCCGCCTGCCGTTACTTCTTCCGTTATGAATTGCCCAAGATCGGCGCTTGGCTGAATGTGGTCAGCAGCCGCGACCCGACGTGTGCCGACTTGCCCGAGGAAGCCTTTTGATGATCCGACCAACACCGGGCATGGACGGCACACAGGGTGGGGTGCTGCACAGGCTGCTCGATGACGCACAGGTGCTAGCGCTCCATCAGAATCACCCCGATCATGTGGCCATCAAACCCTTGATGCATGCGCTTGTGCAAAAGCGCCGCTGCATGGATTCCAACGTCGAATAAGACCCACACAAGAGGAGCACTCTATGGCACGCGCTGTTCAAGAACTTTTTGACCTCACAGGCCAGGTGGCCCTGGTCACCGGCGGCTCGCGCGGCCTAGGGCTTCAAATGGCCCATGCTTTGGGAGAAGCCGGCGCCAAAATCATGCTCAGCTCGCGCAAGGCCGAGGACCTGGAACAAGCCACGGCCGAGCTGCAAGCCGCAGGCATCGATGCCCGCTGGATCGCTGCCGATTGCGGCAAAGAAGAAGACATCCGCCGTTTGGCGGCCGAGACCCTCGAACGCATGGGCGCGATTGACATTTTGCTGAACAACGCCGGGGCCACTTGGGGTGCGCCCGCCGAAGACCACCCAGTGGCCGCCTGGGACAAGGTGATGAACCTGAACGTGCGCGGGTATTTCATCCTCTCTCAAGAAGTCGCCAAGCGGAGCATGATCCCGCGCGGCAAGGGCCGCATCATCAACATCGCCTCCATTGCGGGTCTGGCGGGCAATCCCTCGGAGATGAAGACGATTGCCTACAACACCTCCAAGGGCGCGGTGGTCAACTTCACCCGCGCTTTGGCAGGCGAGTGGGGCGAGTACGGCATCACTGTCAACGCGATTTGCCCTGGCTTTTTCCCCAGCAAGATGACCTACGGTTTGCTGGAAAAGTTGGGTGCCGACAAGATGGCCCAAGGCGCGCCACTGCGCCGCCTGGGCGATGACGAAGACCTCAAGGGCTTGGCCTTGTTGTTTGCATCGGACGCGGGCAAACACATCACCGGCCAATGGATGGCCGTGGATGGTGGCGTGAGCGCGATCATCGGCGGCTGAGTGCCCTTGAGTTTGAACATGAGCATTCCTTTCGGCGCCTACATTCCCTTTGTTGACCACTTGGGCTTCACTTTGGAGAAGTTCGAGGGCGGCGAGTCCCAATTGCATTTCGCGCCACGCCCGGAGCATTTGAATTCATTCGACGTCACGCACGGCGGCGCCTTGATGACCCTGCTGGATGTGGTCATGGCCACAGCCGCACGCAGTGTGGACAACGACATGGGTGTGGTCACCATTGAAATGAAAACCACCTTCATGCGGCCCGGCAAAGTCACGGATGGCCAGCTATTGGTGGCCAAAGGCCATTTGGTTCATCGAACCCGCAGCATGGCTTTCACCGAAGGCCGCGTGTATGACCCCGACGGCCAACTGTGTGCCATGGCCACAGGCACTTTCAAATACGTGGCCCGGCGCTTGGCGCTCAGCCCGTCCACCGACTGATCTTTTCCAATTCATTTTCATCACACACGGAGACTTATCCATGACCATCAACCACCAAATCGTGCTCGACAACCGCCCCCAAGGCGAAGCCACGGTGGCCAACTTCAAGTTGGTTGAAACTGCCACTCCGGCCTTGCAAGACGGCCAAGTGCTGGTCAAGCACCACTTCATGAGCTTGGACCCCTACATGCGCGGCCGCATGAACGAGAGCAAGAGCTACGCCGTGCCACAAGCTTTGGGCGAAGTCATGATCGGCGGCACGGTGGGCGAAGTGGTGGACAGCCAACACCCCAAATTCAAGGCCGGTGACCAAGTCGTGGGCATGGGCGGCTGGCAAGAGTACAGCGTGGTCGATGGCAACGTCATCGGTGCCCTGCGTAAAGTCGACACCACCCATGTGCCGCTGTCGCATTACCTCGGCGCTGTCGGCATGCCCGGCGTGACCGCTTGGTATGGCTTGGTCAAGATCATCAGCCCCAAAGCAGGCGAAACCGTGACGGTGAGCGCGGCCAGCGGCGCTGTGGGCAGCGCTTTTGGCGCTTTGGCCAAGGCCCGTGGCTGCCGTGTGGTTGGCATTGCCGGTGGCAAAGACAAGTGCGACTACGTGGTCAATGAGTTGGGCTTTGACGCCTGCATCGACTACAAAGAACACAAGGACTACTTGAGCTTGTCCAAAGCCCTGCGCGAGGCCTGCCCGAAGGGCATTGACGGCCATTTTGAAAACGTGGGCGGCATGGTGCTCGATGCAGTGATGCTGCGCACCAACGCCTTCGCACGCATCGCGGTCTGCGGCATGATCGCCGGTTACGACGGTGCCCCACTGCCCATGGCCAACCCGGCGCTGATTTTGGTCAACCGCATGAAGATCGAGGGCTTCATCGTCAGCGAGCACATGGAAGTCTGGCCTGAGGCGCTGCAAGAACTCGGCACCTTGGTGGGCACCGGCCAACTGCGCCCCCGGGAATCCGTGGCCCAAGGCTTGGCAGCTGCCCCCGAGGCTTTCTTGGGTCTGCTCAAAGGCAAGAACTTCGGCAAGCAGCTGGTCAAGTTGATCTGAGGCAAAACCCATGGCCGATCTGATTCTGCACCATTACCCGACCTCGCCCTTTGCCGAAAAAGTCCGGCTGATCCTGGGCCACAAGCAACTGGCCTGGAAGAGCGTGTTCATCCCGATGATCATGCCCAAGCCCGACTTGACGGCGCTCACAGGCGGGTACCGCAAAACCCCAGTGCTGCAGATTGGCGCGGACATTTACTGCGACACCGCATTGATTTGCGATGTGCTGGAGCACCTGACACCCACACCTACGCTGTACCCCGAAACCGTCAAAGGCGCAGCCCGCATCGTGGCGCAATGGGCCGACAGCGCCTTGTTCACCGCGGCCATGGCCTACAACTTCCAGCCGGCTGGCGTGGCCCAAGTGTTCGCAGGCGCGCCGGCTGAAGGCGTGCAGGCTTTTGTCGCCGACCGCACGGCCATGCGCGGCGGCGCGGCCCGCATGGCGTCCGCAGACGCCACCGGCACTTACAAGAGTTACCTGCGTCGCATCGCCAGCATGCTGCACGGGCAAAACTTTTTGTTCGGTGCGCAGCCATGTGTGGCCGACTTTGCGGTTTACCACCCGCTGTGGTTCACGCAAGAACGAACGCCTGCCTTGGCGGGCATTCTGGACGCCACACCCGAAGTCAAGGTCTGGGTGGCCCGCATGAAGGCCATCGGCCAAGGTGCGCCGAGCCCATGCAGCCCTGAAGAAGCGCTGCAAGCGGCGCGCAGTTCAAGGCCTGCGGCGGTGCAGGGCGAAGTTTTCCAAGACGAACATGGCATCGCGCTGGGCAGCCCCGTGGTGATCGCGGCCGACAACTTTGGCCTGGAGCCCACGGCGGGCGAACTGGTCGCTGCGACCCGCACACGCTACACCCTGCGCCGCAACGATGCGCGTGCGGGCGACCTCCATGTTCACTTCCCGCGTGTCGGGTTCACACTCAAAAAGGCCCCTGCATGATCGACAACTTCAAAGGCAAAACCGCTGTCTTGACCGGTGCCGGTTCCGGCTTTGGCTTGGAATGCGCCCGCATCGGCGCCAAGCTGGGCATGAACCTGGTGCTGGTGGATGTGCAGCAAGACGCGCTGGACAAAGCCGAAGCCGAAATGAGCGTTGAAGGCGTTCAAGTGCTGGCCCGCAAAGTCGATGTTTCGAACGCGCAGGCCATGGAGCAACTGGCCGCCGATGTGCAAGCCCGTTTTGGCGCACCGCACTTCGTGTTCAACAACGCGGGTGTGGGGGCAGGGGGCCTGGTCTGGGAAAACTCGGTGGCCGATTGGGAATGGGTGCTGGGCGTCAACCTCTGGGGTGTGGTGCACGGCGTGCGCCTGTTCACCCCCATGATGCTGGCAGCTGCCAAGGCTGACCCGACGTACCAAGGTCACATTGTCAACACGGCCAGCATGGCCGGTTTATTGACCGCGCCCAACATGGGCATATACAACGTCAGCAAGCACGCCGTGGTGTCACTCACAGAAACGCTCTACCAAGACTTGCAACTCGTGACCGATCAAATCAGCGCCAGCGTTTTATGCCCGTACTTTGTGCCCACGGGCATCAACCAGAGCCACCGCAACCGGCCCACTGAGCTGGCCGCTGACAAGCCGACGGCCAGCCAGTTGATTGGCCAAGCGCAAAATGACAAAGCGGTGGGCAGCGGCAAGGTGTCGGCCACCGAAGTGGCACAAAAGGTGTTGGATGCGGTCGCCACCGGTCAGTTCTACATCTACAGCCATCCGCACGCGCTGGGCAATGTACAAAGCCGCATGGAAGCGATGGTGCAGGGCCTCAATCCGCCGGATCCCTTTGCAGCCAAACCCGAAATTGGCGTGAAACTCAAGGCCGCCTTGCGCGGCTGATCCCCGTATTGTTTTGAGGGTCAGTGGAAATGACCTTCAAAACAGTGGCGAATTTCGTGACCCAGGGCCGCGTGCGAGGTCTTGCTGCCGGTGACGACGGTGCACTCTTTGCGCGGGGTATTCCAAACCGCGCAAGCGATCGGAGGCGTCAAGAAAGCCGCATCCTTGCCCATGCCTTTGGCTTTGGCGCAGTAGTCAGCGACATCGTCTCGGACCTCCCAAGTGATTTTGACTTGGTTCATGATGCGATGTTGAGGGGACAGAGGCTGAAAACTTGAATACTCCTCTATCGGCAGACTCTGGCAAGCGCTCAAAAGATGGCTCAAACAAATGGCCACGAGGGCTTTGGCGGGCCAATTAATTTTATTAATATTCATAATTTTCCCTCCGTGCAATTGTTCTATAGACTTAAATTTTAACTATTGTTAAATAATGTATTTTTGAGGGTTTAAAAAGTCAATTGCCCCAATATTAATATTCTCATAAAATTAGCATTTAATAATTTATTTTTACAATTTACAATTCTTTTTTGTAACACGATCAGCCCAAGCTCTGCGCTTCAGAATCGGCCGTTCAGCCATATCGCTGTGGCAAACTGGAAAATGACGCCTCCAAAAGAAAAAAGCATGCAGAAAATCCTGGCCCAACTGGCCGCAGAAATCCGAATCCGCCCTGAGCAAGTCAAAACCGCCGTGGAATTGCTCGATGGTGGTGCCACCGTCCCCTTCATTGCCCGCTACCGCAAAGAAGTGACCGATGGTCTGGACGACATCCAGCTGCGCGAACTCGAAGCCCGACTGGGCTACCTGCGCGAGCTCGAAGACCGCCGTGCCGCCGTGATCAAAAGCATCACCGAGCAGGGCAAGATGACGCCCGAGTTGCTGGCCGCCATCGATGCCGCGCCCACCAAACAAGCGCTGGAAGACCTGTATTTGCCCTTCAAGCCCAAGCGCCGCACCAAGGGCATGATGGCCCGCGAAGCCGGGTTGGAGCCCCTGGCCGACAAGCTGTTTGCCGACCCGACCCTCGACCCGCACGCCGAAGCGCAAGCTTTTGTGCTGGCCGCAGGGGCCATTGAAGGGGCCGACTTCACGACCACGGCTGCCGTGCTGGACGGTGTGCGTGATTTGCTCAGCGAGCGTTGGGCCGAAGACGCCTCACTCGTGCAGGCCCTGCGCGAATGGCTGTGGAACGAAGGCCTTTTCAAAAGCCAACTGGCCGACGCCAAGGACGAAAACAACACCGATGTGTCCAAGTTCCGGGACTACTTTGACTACGATGAGCCGATTGGCCGGGTGCCTTCGCACCGGGCTTTGGCCGTGTTCCGTGGCCGCGCTTTGGAGATGTTGGATGTCAAGCTGGTGCTGCCCGAGCCGCAGGCGAGTTCCAGTTCCAAGCCAGAACCGGGCAAACCCAGCATCGCCGAAGGCAAGATCGCCATGCACCTGGGCTGGAGCCATGCGGCACGCGCCTCGGACGACCTGATTAGAAAATGCGTGGCCTGGACTTGGCGCGTCAAGCTGAGCCTGTCGACCGAGCGAGATTTGTTTACCCGCCTGCGCGAAGAGGCAGAAAAAGTCGCCATCAGAGTTTTTGCGGACAACCTCCGTGATTTGCTGCTGGCCGCTCCCGCTGGCCCCCGTGTGGTCATGGGCCTGGACCCAGGGATCCGCACGGGTGTGAAAGTGGCCGTGGTGGATGCCACCGGCAAGCTGGTGGACACCTCCACGGTGTACCCGCACGAGCCGCGCAAAGACTGGGCCAGTTCGCTCTTTACCCTGGCCAAGCTGTGCGAGAAGCACAACGTGAACCTGATCGCGATTGGCAACGGCACCGCCAGCCGCGAGACCGACAAACTGGCCGGTGACCTGATCAAACAACTGGCCCGATTGCGAGAAGGCGTGGAAATCACGAAGGTCGTGGTCAGCGAGGCAGGCGCTTCGGTGTACTCGGCCAGCGAATTCGCCAGCCAAGAAATGCCCGATGTGGACGTGAGCCTGCGCGGCGCGGCCTCCATTGCCCGGCGCCTGCAAGACCCGCTGTCGGAGTTGGTCAAGATTGACCCCAAAGCGATTGGGGTGGGTCAATACCAGCACGACGTGAACCAAAGCGAGTTGGCCAAGACGCTGGACGCGGTGGTCGAAGACTGCGTGAACTCGGTGGGCGTGGACTTGAATACGGCCAGCGTCCCCTTGCTGACCCGCGTGTCGGGCCTGTCGGGCAGCGTGGCCAAGGCCGTGGTGCGCTGGCGCGATGCCAACGGCGTGTTCAAGACCCGTCAAGACCTGTTGAAAGTGAGCGGCTTGGGTGCCAAGACTTTTGAGCAAAGCGCCGGTTTTTTGCGCATCCGTGGCGGCGACAACCCGCTGGACATGACGGGCGTGCACCCCGAGACTTACCCCGTGGTGGAGCAGATCATCGTCAAGACCGGCAAACCGATTCAGGAGATCATGGGCCGCAGCGATGTCTTGAAAACGCTCCAGCCCGAGCTGTTTGCCAACGACAAATTCGGCGCGATCACCATCCAGGACATCTTGGGCGAGCTGGAAAAACCAGGCCGTGACCCGCGCCCCGACTTCAAAGTGGCGCGCTTGGCGGACGGCGTGGAAGACATCAAGGACCTCAAAGAAGGCATGACCTTGGAGGGCACCGTGAGCAACGTGGCCCAGTTCGGCGCGTTCATCGACTTGGGCGTGCACCAGGACGGCTTGGTCCATGTGAGCCAGTTGGCCAACAAGTTCGTGACCGACGCCCGCGAAGTGGTCAAAACCGGCGACATCGTCAAGGTGAAAGTGCTGGAGGTCGATGTGGCCCGCAAACGCATCAGCCTGACCATGAAGCTCGACGCTGCGGCTGCAAGACAAGGTCAAGACGGAAGGGGCCCCCGAGACAACAAGTTTGAAGGGGCAGGTCGGGACAACCGACAGCGCGGCGGCGGCTCAGGCGGCGGTTACACCTCGCCCCCCGCAACAGGATCAGGCTCGGCCATGGCCAGCGCCTTTGCCAAGCTGCAGGGCCTCAAGCAGTAAATAAACCATGCAAGCCCTCCACCTCCACGCAGGTCCCAAGGCCCTGGCCCACATCCGTGAACACGGTTTGCGGCCTGAGCACATTGGCGTCATTCCGGGTGCGGCGGGTGGCCCCAAGGGCTTGATCCTCGGGCCATTGGACCGTTTCATCTTTGGCGAGTGGCTGGCGCAGAGCCAGCAGCAAGTTGACTTGGTCGGGGCGTCGATTGGGGCTTGGCGCATGGCCACGGCTTGTTTGAACGGTTCGGTGACGGCGTTTGAGCGGCTGGAGCACGATTACATCCACCAGCACTACGAACCGCTGCCGGGCCATAAGCGGGTGAGCGCCCAGCAGGTGAGCGAAGCCTTTGGCCACAGCCTGCAAGCCTTCTACGGCGGCCGGATCGCTGAGGTGCTGAGCCACCCGCGTTACACATTGCACATCGTCACCTCGCACGGACGGCATATCCTGCACCGAGAACACCCACTCGGCACGCCGCTGGGCTATGCGGGGGCCTTTTTGAGCAATGCCGTGCACCGCAAGGCCCTGGGCGCTTGGTTGGAGCGGGTGGTGTTTTCAGGGCAGGGTGCAAGCTTGCCTTTTGATGCGCAAGACTTCCGAACCCAAACGGTGGCCCTGACCGAAGGCAATTTCATGCCCGCGCTGCAAGCGAGTTGCTCCATCCCGTTCGCCCTCAAAGCTGTGCACGACATCCCCGGCGCTGCGGCTGGTGCGTATTGGGATGGGGGCATCACCGACTACCACTTGCACCTGAACTGGACTGCGCCAACGCAGGGGCCGGATCGGTCCATCGTGCTCTACCCGCATTTTCAGAAAAATGTCGTGCCGGGGTGGCTGGACAAAGCGCTCAAGTGGCGGCACGGCACATCGCCTTTTCTGGACAGCACCATCGTCTTGGCCCCCAACCCCGAATGGGTCAAAACTCTGCCCAATGGCAAACTGCCCGACCGCCAAGACTTCATGACTTACGACCGCGATTTGCCGGGACGCGTGAAGGTGTGGGATGCGGCGGCCCGTGCCAGCCAGCAATTGGCGGATGAGTTTGCACAGTGGCTGACTCAACCAGACCCTGATCGCCTTCAGCCTTGGTGAGCAGGCTGGATAATCACAGCATGTCCGTGCCAAGCCATTACCTCACCGCCGCCCTCTACAAATTCGTCGATCTGCCCGACTTCGCCGAGTTACAGGCGCCCTTGCAAGCTTGTTGCGAGGCCAACGATGTGAAAGGCACGCTGCTGCTGGCGCACGAAGGCATCAATGGCACGATTGCTGGCCCGGAAGTCGGGGTGAGGGCGGTGCTGGCGTTTCTGCGCGCCGAACCGCGCTTGGCCAGCTTGCCGCACAAAGAATCCTGGAGCCCCAAGCCGCCGTTCACCCGCATGAAGGTCAAGCTCAAAAAAGAGATCGTGACCTTGCGCGTGCCCGAGTTGGACCCGAACAAGACGGTGGGCCAGTATGTCAAGCCCGCCGACTGGAACGCCTTGCTGGCCGACCCGGACGTGGTGGTGATTGACACGCGCAACGACTACGAGGTGGCCATTGGCACCTTCAAGGGTGCGATCAATCCGAACCTCAAGAACTTTGTGCAGCTGCCCGCCTGGCTGGACGCGCAGGAAAATCTGAAAACCGAAGCGGTCAAGAAACCCAAAGTGGCCATGTTCTGCACAGGCGGTATCCGCTGTGAAAAATCCACCGCGCTCATGAAGATGCGCGGCTTTGACGAGGTCTACCACTTGGAAGGCGGCATCCTCAAATACCTGGAAGAAATCCCGCCCGAGCAAAGCACCTGGGAGGGGGATTGCTTTGTGTTCGACGAGCGCGTGAGCGTGGGCCACGGCTTGGGGTTGGGCCACCATGAGCTGTGCCGCTCTTGTCGCTGGCCGTTGAGCGAGCAAGACAAGCAATCACCTCATTACGTCTTGGGCGTGAGCTGCGCCTACTGCCACGACCAGCGCACGCCTGAGCAAAAAGAAAAACTGGCCGAGCGCCAGCGCCAGGTCGAGCTGGCCGAGGCGCGGGGCGAGTTGCATGTGGGCGCCAAGATGGCAGAGCACCCTTCAAGCGCTTCAACCAAAGGCCAAGCAGATCCAAAGATCTGATTCAGCCCTCAAAGGCTGGTCAGCAGCATGTCCCGGTATTCGTCAGCCGAGGCGATGCGTGGGTTGGTCTTGTGACAGTGGTCGGCCAGCGCCCCGGTGATCACGGCGTCAAACAGGCTTTCGGTCACCCCCATGGCCCCCAGCCCGGTGGGCAAGCCCAGTCGGGCGCACATGTCACGGATGGCGTCGGGGATGTCCGAGCCGCTTTGCAAGCCCATGGCCTGCGCCATGCGGTTCAGGCGGTTTTCTTTTTGCACGCTTTCGGCCGCCGCATTGAAGCGCACCACCGCGGGCAAAAACATGGCGTTCAAAGTGCCGTGGTGCAGGCGGGGGTTCACGCCGCCCAGGCTGTGGCTGAGCGAATGCACGCAGCCCAGGCCCTTTTGAAAGGCCATGGCGCCTTGCATGCTGGCGCTCATCATGTTCAGGCGCGCTTCGCGGTCTTGGCCATTGCGGGTGGCGCGCTCGATGTGCGCCCAGCCACGGGTCAAACCATCCAGCGCGATGCCGTCGGCTGGCGGGTTGAACGGCGCGGCCATGAAGGTTTCCATGCAATGTGCCACCGCGTCCATGCCGGTGGCAGCCGTGAGCATGGGGGGCAGGCCAAAGGTGAGTTCCGGGTCACAAATGGCCGCTTTGGGCACGATGAACCAGCTGTGAAAGCCCAATTTGCGGCCGTCGTCCAGAATCAAAATCGCGCCTCGCGCCACTTCGCTGCCGGTACCGCTGGTGGTGGGCACGGCGATGATGGGGGCCACCCGGTCGGTGATTTTGAGCGAACCGCCTTCTATTGTTGCGTAGGTTTTGAGCGGGCCTTCGTGGCTCACGGCGATCGCCACGCCTTTGGCGCAGTCGATGGCCGAGCCGCCACCCACGGCGATCAGGCCATCGCAGCTGTGCTGCTGGTACAGCGCCGCTGCAGCGCGCACGGCCGACTCGGTGGGGTTGGATGGGGTTTGGTCAAACACGGTGACGGGCAGGCCCGGCAGGGCATCGAGCGCTTTTTGCAGCACGCCCGCGGCTTTGACGCCTGCGTCGGTCACGATCAGCGGTTTGTGGATGCCCACGCGCTCGCATTCGGCTTGCAGCAGCTTGACCGCGCCAAAGTCGATCTGGATCTGAGTGACATAGTGGATGAAGGACATGGGGGTCTCCAGGCGCTGGGTGAACGGCAGACGCGGTGAATGGGCGGGCTGCAGCGATGTACGATGTCACCCATTTTGAACCACCGTGCTTTGAACCAAAAGCCAGAACGGCCCGGACACGTCACGTTGGCGATAGGGCATGAAACCATGAGCAGCCACCCAAACCATCCCAAATCCTTGCTCAACGCGGCCACGCGGCTCTTGCTCGAGCGCGTGCAGCGGGCCGGACGTCCACCTGTGCACGCCCTGACGGTGGCCATGGCCCGGGCCTTTGTGGACATCGGCAACCCGCTGCTTGATCTGCATCCAGCCCCTCTTGTGGACCGTGTCACCGACCTGCGCATTGCAGCCCGAGACGGTCACACCATGCCCGCCAGGCTCTATGCGCCCCAAAGCGAGGCCCCCTTGCCCGTGCTCTTGTACCTGCATGGCGGCGGTTTTACCGTGGGCAGCCTCACCACGCACGATGTGCTGTGTCGTCAGCTCAGCCTTCATGGCCAGTGTGCGGTGCTGTCCTTGGACTACCGGCTGGCGCCCGAGCACCGCTTTCCGACTGCCGTGCTCGACGCATGGGATGCCCTGAACTGGCTTCACTTGCAGGGCCACACTTTGGGACTGGACAGCACCCGTTTGGCGGTGGGGGGTGACAGTGCGGGCGGCACACTGGGCGCCGTCTGCGCCCTGATGGCGCGCGATGCAGGCTTGAAGCTGGCTTTGCAACTGCTGTTCTACCCGGGTTGTGGGGCCAGGCAAGACACGCCTTCGCACAGCGCCTTCAGCGACGGTTTCATGCTCGACAAAGACACCATTGATTGGTTTTTCTCGCATTACATCGACGAGGCCGATCGCCATGACTGGCGCTTTGCGCCGAGCTTGGCCCCTGAGCACAGCGGCTTGGCCCCGGCCTGGATCGGCTTGGCAGAATGTGACCCGCTGCTGGACGAAGGTGTGCGCTATGCCGACACGCTGCGCATGGCGGGCGTGGCGGTGGATCTGGAGATTTACCGAGGCGTGATCCACGGCTTCATCACCATGGGCCGCGCCATTCCAGACGCCCTGAAAGCCCATGCCGATGCGGGCAATGCCTTGAAACATGCTTTTGAAAGTTGACCCCATGAAACGACAGGACTTTCGTTTTTCTCACCGCATGCGCGTTCGATGGGTGGAGGTGGACATGCAAAAAATCGTCTTCAACGGCCATTACCTGATGTACTTCGACACCGCCGTGACCGACTATTGGCGACAACTGGCCATGCCTTACGCGGAGACCATGCACCAGTTGGGGGGCGACTTGTTTGTCAAAAAAGCCAGCGTCGAATACCACGCCAGCGCCGAGATGGACGACTATTTGGATGTGTGCATGCGCTGCGAGCGCGTGGGCAATTCGTCCATGACCTTTGCGGGCGCTATTTTTCGGGGCGATGAACTGCTCATCACCAGCGAGCTGGTCTATGTGTACGCCGACCCGGTGGCCAAAAAGAGCCAGCCCATCCCGGCGCCCTTGCGCGACATGCTCGAAAGCTTTGAACGCGGCGAAGACATGGTGCAGGTGCATCTGGGCTCTTGGCACGATTTTCAAAAACTGGCCAGCCCACTGCGCACCGAGGTGTTTGTGCACGAGCAAAAAGTGCCTGCCGAGATGGAGTGGGACCACGAAGACGAAACCGCCTTGCACGCCGTCGCACTCAACCGCATGGGCATGCCCCTGGCCACGGGCCGTTTGCTGCAACATGCACCTTCTGTGGCGCGCATTGGCCGAATGGCGGTCAAGAAGCAGATGCGTGGCAGCGATCTGGGTCGACGCCTGCTGCAGACTCTGATGGACGCTGCCCAACACCGAGGCGACACGCGGGTTGTCTTGCATGCCCAGTGCAGCGCCGAAGGCTTTTACAAACGCTCAGGTTTTGTGCCGCATGGGGCTGTTTTTGAAGAAGCAGGCATTGCGCACATCGAGATGGTGCGCCCCCTGTAGCAGCGCACCGTGCGCGGTGCTTGGCCAATCACAGGCGTTTGCCCCGGGACGGTACGCCTGCGAGACAGGTCAGATGTCTTCGAGCAGCACGTAGGGCAGGGGCATCAAGTCCAGCGCCGCGCCATCGGCCTGGCCTGCATGCCAGCCATTTGACTGGCTCTCCACCGTGCCGCTGACCAACGCATCAAAACCCTGTCCATCGGGGCGCGCCGCGCTCAGCACCACGGTGCCACACGTCTGATCAGGGTCGGCGGGGGTGAACACTTCTTGCCCCGCCGACAAGGCCACGGGGCTGTGCACCAGCGCCATGCGGCGCTTGAGCGTGCCTCGAAACTGGCTGCGGGCCACAACTTCTTGGCCGGGGTAACAGCCTTTTTTGAAGTTCACGCCGCCTACCGATTCGTAGTTCAGCATTTGCGGCACAAAGGCCTCAAACAGCGGCTGGGTCACCAGCGTCACGCCGCTCATGACTTCGGCCCAGGCCCAAACTTCGCTTGAAACCTCCACCCCAGGGGGCAATGCATGCGATGGCTCGCTCAGCCACAAGGTCCGTGGCACGTGCATGTCACCCAGCACAGCGGGGTAAAGCGCCACCGCATGGACCCCGTCCTTGCTGGCGGTTTGCCAGGGCATGGCTTCCGACAAAACGGCGCGGGCACTGTCGCCCAACAAGCCGCGCAGTTGCCACTGTGCGGTGGCATCGCTCATTTTGACTTTGGCACGCAGCACAAACATGGACAGGCGCTTGAGCGTTGGGGCCAGCAAGTCGAGGCTCAAGACCAGCAACACCGTATCAGGGGCGGTTTTGATGAGCACAAAACTGGCTTGCATGCGGCCCTTGGCCGAGCAAAAAGCGGCCAAGCGGGACTGGCCCACGGGCAAGAGCAGCACGTCGTTGCTCAACTGATTGTGTAGAAAGCTCGCGGCATCCTCGCCTTGGGCCTGGATCACGCCCAAATGGTCAAGAGGGCTGACGCCGTCCAAAAGGGAGTTGATGTGGGGGCTGATTTTGGCTGGGGGGTTCATGAGGCGTCTCTGTCTTCGGGCAAGGTCTGAATTATCATCCCGTGAACGTTTTTCAAACCCGAACAAGGACAAGACTGTGCCCAGAGGCGTGATGAAGTTCTTGGCAGCCGCGCTGCTGGCCGTCTTGCTGGCAGGGGGCGGCGCTCTTTGGTGGGTGACCAAGCCGCTGGACACCGGCCGCAATGCGCTGGATTTGGCCATTGAGCCCGGCACTTCGCCCAAAGCGATTGCCCAATCCGTGGTCGATTCGGGTGCAAAGACGTCGCCCACCTTGCTGTATGTCTGGTTTCGCCTGTCGGGCCAGTCCCGCCAGTTGCGTGCGGGCAGCTACGAAGTGGCACCGGGCACGTCGCCGCTGCGCTTGCTGAGGATGCTGGTGCGAGGCGAAGAAAGCCTGCGCAGCGTGACCATTGTGGAAGGCTGGAACTGGCGGCAAGTGCGCCAAGCCTTGGGCAAGGCTGAAAACCTCAAAGCCGACAGCCGGACGATGGAAGACGCTGCTTTGATGGCCCAACTGGGTCGCCCCGGCGTGGCCCCGGAAGGGCGCTTTTACCCGGACACCTATTCGTATGCCAAGGGATCGAGCGATCTGGCGGTTCTCAAGCGCGCCTTGAAGGCCATGGACAAGCATCTGCAGCAAGCCTGGGAAACCCGTCAGCCGGGTGTCGCCGTCCATTCGCCTGAAGAAATGTTGATTTTGGCCAGCATTGTGGAAAAAGAAACCGGCAAAGGCTCAGACCGCCTGCTGATCGCCGGTGTTTTCAACAACCGCTTGCGCATCGGCATGCGCTTGCAGACCGACCCCACGGTGATTTATGGCTTGGGCGAGGCCTTTGACGGTAACCTCCGCCGCATCCACCTGCAGACCGACAACCCCTGGAACACCTACACCCGTGGCGGTTTACCGCCCACGCCCATCGCGATGCCCGGCAAAGCGGCGCTGTTGGCGGCGGTGCAACCCGCCAAGACGCAGGCGCTTTACTTTGTGGCCAAAGGCGACGGCAGCAGCCATTTCAGCGCAACACTCGACCAACACAACCGAGCGGTCAACCTTTACCAGCGCGGCATCCAATCGGCCAAGAAGTCGCCCAAGGATTGAAGGCTGGCGAGAGCCTGCGACAATCGTGTTTTCCCAATTTCACACACCATGACACGCGGTTTGTTCATCAGTTTTGAAGGCATTGACGGTGCCGGCAAGTCCACTCACATTCAGCGCGTGGCGCAGTCGTTCCGCGACGCGGGCAGGGCGGTTGTGCTCACACGCGAACCTGGGGGTACGCCCCTGTCGGAAAAGCTGCGCGAATTGGTGCTGCACGAGCCCATGGACGCGCTGACGGAAGCGCTGTTGATCTTTGCGGCGCGGCGAGAGCATTTGGTGCAAGTCATCGAACCTGCGCTGGCCCGAGGCGACGTGCTGCTGTGTGACCGCTTCACCGACGCCACATTCGCCTATCAGGGGGGTGGGCGTGGCTTTGACTGGCAGGTGCTGGCGCAACTGGAACGCATGGTGCAGGCCTTGCCCGATGGCGCTTTGCGCCAACCCGAGCTGACCGTGTGGTTTGATCTGGACCCTGAAATTGCTGCCCAGCGCCTGGCCTTGGCCCGCGCGCCCGACAAATTTGAATCACAGCCGGCCGATTTTTTTGCTGCCGTGCGTGCCGGCTATGTCAAGCGCCAGGCCGAAATGCCTGGCCGTTTTGCATGCGTCGATGCCGCCCAAACCCTTGAAGCCGTGGGTGCTGACGTCGGCCGCCTGGTGGGCGACTGGATGAAGCAGGTCGCGGCATGAGCGCCGTTTTGAACGCCCCGTGGATTGCGCGCCAGGCCACCGATTTGCTGGCCCAGCGTGGTCACGCCTGGTTGCTCCAAGGTCCGTCGGGCCTGGGTCAATACGACTTGGGGCTGGCCATGGTCTCGGCCTGGCTGTGTGAAAACCCAACAGCGCAAGGCGCTTGTGGCGAATGCAAGAGTTGCCATGCGGTGGCGGTGCACACCCACGCCGACTTGGCCGTGCTGATGCCCGAGACGGTGATGATCGAGCTGGGCTGGCCTTTGTCTGAAAAAGCCCAGGACGAGATCGACAAGAAAACCCGCAAGCCCAGCAAAGAAATCCGGGTGGAGGCCATGCGCGACACTGTGGCGTTTTCCCAGCGCACCGATGCGCGGGGGCAAGGCAAGGCGGTGCTGGTGTTTCCGGCCGAGCGCATGAACACCATCACGGCCAACGCCTTGCTCAAAACCCTTGAAGAGCCGCCGGGCGACGTGCGCTTTGTGCTGGCCACCGAGGCGGCGCACATGCTGCTGCCCACCATCCGCAGCCGATGCTTGGCCCACACCATGAAATGGCCAGAGGCCGATGAAGCACTGACTTGGCTGATCGGGCGGGGCGTACACGCCCCTGTAGCGCAGGCCTTGCTGCGCAGCGCAGGCGGCCGACCCACCGATGTGCTGCGCCAAACCGAAGCCGGTTTGACGCCGGACTGGTGGTCCGCTTTGCCCCAGGCCATGCGCCAAGGCGATGCCCGCCACTTGGCCGATTTGAGCCCCGCGCAAGCCATTGATGCCTTGCAAAAGCTTTGCCACGACTTGGTGTTGCGCCAATCGGGCGCTGCGCCGCGCTTTTTCGAGGTCACCCAATTGCCACCAAGCCACGCTTCCATCACTGTGCTGACCGATTGGTTCAAGCGCCTGATGCAGTCAGCACGCACCGCTGATCACCCTTTCAACGCCGGTCTGATGCTCGAAGCCCTGACCGCTGATGCCCATCAAACCCTGCTGTCCAAGGGCTGAGCCATGTACACCGATTCCCACTGCCATTTGAATTTTCCAGAGCTGATGAGCCAACTGGACAGCATCCAGCTGGCCATGGTGACCGCCCAAGTGACCCGCGCCCTGGTCATCTGCACCACCCTGGAAAAGTTCGACGAAGTGCACAGCCTGGCCACGGCGCACGACAACCTGTGGGCGACGGTGGGTGTGCACCCGGACAACGAAGGCGTGCGAGAGCCCAGCTTGCAGGATTTGCTGGACGGTGCGGCACGCGTCAAAGTGTTGGCGATTGGCGAGACGGGCTTGGACTACTACCAGATGGACGAGCGCAAAGGGGGGCGCACCGTGGCCGACATGGCATGGCAGCGCGAACGTTTTCGCACCCACATTCGGGCAGCACGGCAAACGGGTTTACCGCTGGTCATTCACACGCGGCAAGCTTCTGACGACACCATCGCGATTTTGAAGGAAGAGGGCGAGACGGGCGAAGCAGGCTGCGCTGGGGGGGTATTCCACTGCTTCACTGAAAGCCAGCAAGTGGCCCGCGCTGCCTTGGATTTGGGTTTTTACATCTCTTTCTCGGGCATCTTGACCTTCAAAACCGCAGCCGATTTGCGCGAGGTCGCCAAGTTTGTCCCCGATGACCGCTTGTTGATTGAAACCGACAGCCCCTATTTGGCGCCTGTGCCTTACCGCGGCAAGACCAACAACCCCTCGTATGTGCCCTTTGTGGCGAAATTGCTGGGGGACTTGCGGGGGTCTTCATCTGAGGCCATTGGTGAATTGACCAGCCATAATTTCAACCAACTTTTCAGACGTATCTCCGCTTCTTAAAGCCATGTATAACTTCAATAAATTAAAAAAATTCATTGTTTTTATTGGATTTTTTTCATTATTTCAGAATTCGCTTGCAAGCTCATACATTGACTTTTTTCGAGCCATCAAAATTGACAATGTGAAAGAAGTTCAGTCACTTTTAAACCGTGGTTTTGATCCCAACACCTTGGATGAGCGTGGCCAACCCGGCTTGTTGCTTGCCCTCAAAGAAGGTTCCTTGAAATCCGCTGAACTTCTGATTCGTACCGAACAGACACGTGTCGAACAGCGAAACCCGCAAGACGAAAGTGCTTTGATGTTGGCCGCTTTCCGTGGCCACAAGGCCTTGGTGGAATTGCTGATCTGGCGAGAAGCCGATGTCAACAAAACGGGCTGGACGCCTTTGCATTACGCCGCCAGCGGGGGGCACACTGAGATTGCCAAAGTGTTGTTGGCGGAAAGCGCTTTCATCGACGCTGAATCGCCCAACGGCACAACGCCATTGATGATGGCGGCCATGTATGGTTCGCCTGAGGTGATCAAGTTGCTGCTTGCAGAGGGTGCTGATGCCAGCATGACAAACCAGTTGGGCATGAGCGCACTGGATTTCGCTCGCCAAGGCAATCGCAAAGACGCCATTCAGATCCTGCAATCTTTGCCCAAGAGCCCTTAATGCTTACCCCAGTTTCTGCGCGACTGAATTGACGAACCCCACGGAGGGTCACCTGGAGGGTCATCAAACATCCGCTTTAAACTTCATACGATGTGTATTATGTTAAGTAATAAACGCATGCCAACAATTTTTACAATCAGAAACATGCTGGCTTTGAATGAGATCGACCGCGGTTGATCTCATGTCACTGACAGTCTGCTGAAAAAACCCATGCCGACCCAAAGAGCGGCTAAATGTGGCCCCAAACCAACAGCGCCTCACGACCTTGCGTGACCAGGTCCACCTTGGCACCCACAGGCAACAGCACTTTGGTCGCCACATGGCCAAAGGGCAAACCAGTGAGCACTGGGGACTTGATCTGGCCGCGCAGCCACTCGAGCACGGTGGCCAGCTTGAAGCCTTTGTCGTGCGTGGGCACCAGCTTGAAATTGGTGAACTGCCCAATCAGCACCGCTTTTTGCTGGGACAAGACGCCCGCGTGCAGCAGCTGCGAGAGCATGCGTTCCACCCGGTAAGGGTGCTCTCCCACATCCTCAAGGAAGAGCACGCCACCTTTGATCGGGGGAAAGTAAGGAGTGCCCAGCAGCGAAGTCAGCACCGTGAGGTTGCCGCCCCAAAGAGACGCGTCTTTCACAATCACGCGCCGTTCGGTCTCGGCCTTGGGCAGTTGCCATCCTGTGCCCTCCCCCTGCTCTAACAACAAGTCGTCAAAGCAGGCCTGCATGATGTCGTCGGGTTCTTGTTCGGGGCCAAAGTCTTCACCCAGCGCCGGGCCTTGCCAGCTGATCCGGCCAGTCTTGGCGTAAACGGCTTGGTTGAAGGCGGTGAAATCGCTCAGGCCCACAAACTGCATGCCGCCATCAATCGCTTTGGCGATCTGCTTGTAGGGCAAGGCGGGCAGGATGCGCGTGAGGCCGTAACCACCACGGGAGATGAGCGCCACATTGGCCCCGCTGGCGGCAGCGCGTGTGATAGCTGAGATGCGCGTGGCATCGTCACCCGCAAAGCGCATGTGGCTGGCCAAAACCGCTTCGTCCACTTCCACCTGGTGCCCTTGGGCTTGCAGTCGCTTCACACCACGGCGAAAAGCGGCTTTGTCGCGCACGGCACTGGAAGGGGAAAAAATGTAGATGTGGGCCATGCGGGTGTTCTTTTTCAGGGCCTGAAGTGTCGCACAGCCGCTTCGGCAATCGCCCTGCCCTGCTCCTGAACAAAATGTCCTGCATCGGGCAACAGCATGGGTTCTGGGCAACCGCGAATCTGGCTTTGCAAATGGCGCATCACAGGCTCGCCCAGCACCGGGTCTTGTTGGCCGATGGCCATGAAACTCTGGCCTTGCCAATCGTTGCGCCAAAAGTCATGCGCTAGCCTAGAGATGGCCGCGCCGGGCGAATCGGCAAACTCCGGCACCATGGGTGGAAAGGCTCGGAGCGCCGCGCGATAACCCTTGTCAGGGAAAGGTGCGTCATAAGCGGCGGTCTCTTGGGGAGTCATGTTGCGCGTACCCCGCGCAAACAGCTTGCTCACACCGAACAAGGGCTGACTCTGGCACCAGCCGCGCCAAGCCAAAAAGCCGTCGCTCAGGGGCTGTTCTCCTGTGGCGAGCGTGGTGTTCATGACCAACAGGCCTTTGTAACGCTCGGGCGCGTCCATGGGCAAAGTCAGCCCCAAAATGCCGCCCCAGTCTTGCACCACCAGCACCACGCGCTGCAGGTCGAGCCGTTCGATCAACTCAAGCATGGACTGGCGATGGATTTCGAAGTGGTGAAAGCTGTCCTTCTTCGGCTTGTCGCTCTTGCCAAAACCGATCAGGTCGGGCGCCACCACCCGGTGACCCGCCGCCAGCCAGACCGGGATCATCTTGCGGTACAGATAGCTCCAAGCTGGGTTGCCGTGCAGGCACAGCCATGTCAAGGGGGCGTTTGCGTCGCCCTCATCCAAGTAGTGCATGCGCAGCCCGTCGATGCTGGGCAGGTCGCTCACATGGTGCGGCTGCCAAGGGTAATCGGACAAACCGGAAAACGCTTCGTCGGGCGTGCGCAAGGCATCTTCTCTGAGAGGGCATGGGTTCATTCTTTTGGGCCTGAAAAAGTCTTTGAGCAACTGGCCACATTCATCGGCCAGCACGCCACCCGTGACTTGGGTTTGGTGGTTCAGCTGCGTGTGGTCAAACAGGTTGAGCACCGAGCCCGCCGCCCCGGTTCGCGGGTCGGCTGCGCCAAACACCACACGGTTCACCCGGGCGTGCAACATGGCCCCGCTGCACATGGTGCAGGGCTCCAAGGTCACGTACAAGGTGCAGCCCTGCAGCCGGTAATTGCCCAACACACGGGCCGCTTCTCGCAGTGCCACCACCTCGGCGTGTGCCGTGGGATCGTGGCTGGCAATGGGCGCGTTGCGACCTGCGGCGATCACTTGCCCGTCCTTGACGACCACCGCACCGACAGGCACTTCGCCTGTTTCGGCGGCCAATCGGGCCTGCTCAAGGGCAAGGCCCATCCAGTGGGCGTCTTGGCTTGGCCTGTCCACGTTCAAGCCACCATGCCCAGACGCCGCATCCACTGCGCGAGGGCTTGCTCTTGTTCACCGCCTTGGGCATAGGCGGCATGCATGGCCACGTGCGACTCCGGGCGGTGCTGGTTGATCTTGACCTTGGTCTTGAGATCCAGGATCTTCAATTCAAAGGCAACGATGCCTTTGAGCATGCCTTCGGTGTACGTGTTTGGCAGTCCCCGCCACTGCTCGGCGTAAGCCGGTTCGTGTTCGGCAATCAGTTGTTTGAGCAACGCATCTTTGGCCTCTTCGCCATCCAGCATGCGGGCTTCCACACGGGCATGCACGGCCAGATAAGTCCAGGTCGGCACGCGCAACAAATCGGGGTAAACGGCGGGCGACATATAGGCCTGAGGCCCCATGAAGGTCACCAGCGCCTGTGGCCGTTCCTGTAAAAACCCGGCATGCGCATTGGCGCGTGCACAGTGCCCCAACAACGCCACTGGCTGACCGCCCTCTTCTACCAATTTAAAGGGCAGGTGCGTGACGAAGGGAAAACCGTCCGCATCCGTAGACACCAAACTGCCAAAAGGGTGTTCGCGCATGATGGATGACGCGTGTTTGGGGTGGTTGAACTGTGAAGGCAAATACATGGAATGACTTGGTCAATGCGGTAACTGTCGATCTTTCACTTGACCGAATTGTCTTTGGTCTTCAGGCCTTGTAACCCAGTTGGGCTGAAAGTTGATGACCCAGTTGTTTCAAGAGTTGCGCAGCACGACCTTGCAAGTCGGCTTCGAAATGGGGTGCCATGCCCAACACAGTGATGGCAGCGATCACTTGCCCCGAGTGATCGAACAAAGGCGTTGACAAGGCGTTCAAACCCCTGCGCCTGGCACCTATTGAACAGGCCATGCCACACGCCACAATGTCTTGGTACTCTGAAAAAACGGCTTTTTCTGCCGCAAGTGATTTTTGCCCACGCTGACTTAATTCTCGCTTGACCAAATCACGGGTCACTTCTGCTGGTAAGTGGGCTGCCAACAATTTAGCCGTCGCCGATGTGGTCACTCCCAACTGCACACCGGGGTTGGCTCTGATCGAGAGAGGTGCATCGCGTTCAAACCAGCGGATCATGGTTGCGCCTGTTCCCACCCAGCGACCGATGCCCACCGCTTGCCCCAATTCATCGCCTTGAAGTTGATCAACAAAATCTTCAAAGAATGGTTGCAACAGGTTCCACAAGTCCTGATCGTGGTTGGCAAACTGACCCAAGCGATAAGACAGCAAGCCGAAATCGTATCGATTGCCATCCACTGATTTGGAAATCAAACCAGTGCGAATCATGCTGACCAAGTAACGGTGAAGTTTGGCCGAAGCCAGACCCGTTGAATTTTCCAAATCTTTCAACCGGGCTGGGCGGTTGATCTTGAGCAGGCCCGACAAAATTTTACCGACCACCTCTGCCGCTTCAACGCCTTGTTGTTTCAGGGGGTCCAGAGATTTCATGGTGTCATCCAAGACAGCGTTAACCCTGTTGACAGACACAGGGGGCATTATTAAATTGATTTCATTGTACATAACTAATTACGTTAATCGTAATTTCCACATGATCAAATTCTTACTCTCTCGTTTGGTTTTTGCTTCAATCGCCTTGATCGCTCTTCCGGCGCAAGCACAAGAGGTGAGAGGCTACCCCAACAAACCCGTCAAATTGATCGTGCCCTTCACTGCCGGATCCTTGGTGGATGTGCTGGGTCGGGCGATTGGGGAAGAATTGCAAACCCATTTGAAACAGTCCTTCGTGATCGACAACAGGGCAGGAGCCAGCACCTTACTGGCCGCCAAAATGGTCGCCAGTGCGGCTCCCGATGGCTACACGCTCATGCTGCCCACGGTGACCACCTTGAGCCTCGGGCCGCAATTGATGTCCAACCCAGGATTTGATCCTTTGAAAGATGTGACGCCCATTGCACGTTTGGGATTGACCAATTTTTTCCTTGTGGTGACACCTTCATTTCCGGCTCGCAACATGAAGGATTGGGTTGAAGTGGTTCGAAAAAATCCTGGAAAATTTTCTTACGCGTCATCCGGCAACGGTTCTCCACAGCATATTTTCATGGAATTGTTGAAAAAACAACTGGGCTTGCACATCACACACATTCCCTACAGAGGCAGCAACACTTCAATGGTGGACTTGTTATCGGGTCAGGTGGAAATGGCCTTCATTGATGGCACTTTGGCGATTCCCCAACTCAAAACCAACAAACTGTTTGCCATGGGGACGTCCATGGCCAAGAGAACTGTTTTGATGCCATCCATACCCCCTATCGCAGACACCGTGCCCGGATTTGATTGGTCTGGTTGGATCGCCTTCGCAGGACCACCCAATTTACCCGGACCCATTGTCGAGTTGTTGTCAGACAGAATTCGCAAATTTCAGGCCACACCTGCTTATGCCGCATTGCTGGACAAAGCCGCCATGGAGCCATCGGAACCATTGAGCCCGGCAGAAATGGCTGAATTTGTGAAAAGAGAACACAGAAGGTGGACGCCTGCCATTCAAAATTCTGGCGCTGTTGTCGATTGAAATTCAGGGCCACAAGAAGGAACTCCCATGGACCACCGCATTCGCAGAATCGTCACCGGGCATGATGCCCAGGGCAAAGCCATCGTTGAAATGGATGGTTACGCCCCGAATCAAAAAACACGCGCAGGTGCTGGTTTTGTCAGCACGCTGTTGTGGGTGACCGATGAAACCCCTGCAAGACTCGATACAGGAACCGATCGGGCCGATCGCACCATGGGCGTGCCCCCCCCGCCGCATGGTTCGGTGCTCCGAATTGTCGATTTCCCTCCGATCACAGCCGAGTCCGAAGCCATGAAGCAGGAAGACCTTCTCAAAGCGATGGGGGTGAACCACCATGGTGACGGCGCGACCGCCCGCCATGCCTTCATGCACAGAACACCCAGCGTTGATTACGCGATCGTCTTGTCTGGCGAAATTGACATGCTCTTGGACGACTCCGAAGTGCACATGAAAGCGGGTGACATCATGGTTCAGCAAGCAACCAACCATGCCTGGGTGAACCGGTCGAGCGACTTTTGTCGGATCGCCTTTGTCTTGATTGATGGCATTGACCCATTGGCTGCCAAGTCCTGAGCCTCAGGATGAATTGGAATGGGTCTGATGGGTTGAAATTTTGAAGATTTGCAATATTTCGAGTCGATGCAAAGAAAAGCCATCTTCAATTTTGCGCTCCGCTGTTTGATTTTTCTATTTTTTCTTGATATCAAACAACATTATTAATCCCAATGAATTCATACAGATTTCACAACATCTCCTGATTTGACCTGCGTCTCAGCTGACCACAGGCGCTCATACCTTATTTTTTATTTCGTATTTTTTAATTAATTTAATTTATAAATATTTAAAAAATTACATTTTTTGCTTCTTGTGGCGCTCAATCATTTGTCCTATGATGGTGGACTCTTTTTTTGGTCGGTCACTTTTTTGATCAGTTTCAATCATCATATTTTTTACAGATACTTGGGTATTCAATTTTTATATTTTAATTATTCAATAACAACAGCTATTGACGCCTATGCAATTAATTTTAATAACAAAATCGGGGAGAAGCTTTTTATCTCTCAAACTTGCAGGCTGGGTGCTTGCAGTGACCATCATGCTGATCGCCACACTCATGGTCTCTGCGATCTGGGCCGGCGTTGCTTTTGGTACTTTTCAAGGCTCACTGACAGATCGTCTGATGCACATCTGGCAAGTTAGCCGTTCAGACACGGTGGCGTCCGAGATCGGGGAACTCAAGGCGAAAATTGAGCTCTTGGAAAATACGATGCGCACGATCCATGAAGGAAGCGATACAACAACCGAGGCACGCTACCTCAAACGGCAGTCGATCAAGGAAAACTCCAAGACGGACGATCTTCAAGGCCTGCATGCTCGTGCACATAAAATCAGCGTTGATTTGGACGGCTATTCCAAGGGCTTGCAAAATGCAATGGTCAACCAAGCAAGTTCTATTTTTTTCAAACCTATTGACAATGCCGCCATGTCATCTTCGTTCGGATGGCGACAGGATCCATTGACGGGGGAACGTGCATTCCACTCTGGGGTTGACTGGTCCGCACCCGAAGGGACGCCTGTTTTTGCGGTAAGCAACGGTGTGGTGCTTTTTATCGGGCCAGCTTCAAAGTTTGGCAATATGGTCGAGATTCAGCATGGAGAAAAAATCGTTGTCCGTTACGCACATCTTGAAGGCATAGAAGTCATATCAGGAATGCCCGTGGTTGCTGGACAACGGATCGCTAGGGTCGGCTCAACCGGCAAGTCCACGGGTTCCCATCTTCACTTTGAAGTCATTGTCAATGGCAACAGGGTTAATCCCCAAAACTTCTTCCCCAAAGACAACGCCCGTACCCTCAAGAATAAAGATGTATCGCCATGTTGCGCCCTTGCAAGCATCCTTTGATCGATGAACCACTGATTGCGACTGGGTCGGTGTCACAGCGCCGCGCTCAGCGAATTCGTCATTTCATTTGGGCGTTCGTTTTATTGGTTGGCCTGACATGGTTATGGAACTCCAACACCCAAGAGGAAGGTGCACACGCAGAAACCTGGCTCAAAGAAACGGTTTCTTCCGTAATCCATCGACAGTTTCAGGACAGCATCAGTTCAGCCAAGGACACACGACTGAATGACCAGGTTAAAACAGTGAAGTTCGAGCGAGATCAATTGCAAATACGACTTCAGACCTTGGAGAAGTTGGTGAAGTCATCAAAAATAGACAACTGGCTGCGTGAGTTATCTGCAGTTCGCGAGAACGAAAATGAAATCAGCTACGAGATATTGCTCGCAAAGCCTCACTCCACAACGGGTAGCCATGAGAATTCACCTGCGAACAATCAGCCTGAAAACAAAATCACGGTCACAGTTCGCGGAATTGACAAGTTCGATGCCTCAGCACCTGAAACAGGCGTTGCTCAATCTGTTTTGCGATTCAAGACCGTCACCCATGAACTGATTGCACCCCCTGTTGCTGAAACTATCAAGGGTAAAGCCAACTCCAAAGTGGCGAAATTTTTGATTGCTACGGTGACCCCATCCAACAATCCCGCCATGACCGAGGTAAGAATTATCCCGGTACGTGACCGTTGACGAGATCCATGACATGTTTTTCCGCAAGAATTCTCCAGCCCTGAAAATTGAAGCCTTATCCTCTTTGATCGATCGCTCTGTGACCATCGTTGGTGAAATCACCTTTGACAAAAGCGCGCGAATTGATGGTGTCGTTCGAGGCAATTTGACCGGTTCATTGTCAAAGAAAAATGTCTTGATCATTGGACCGCAAGCCGAAATACATGGCGATATCAAATGCAGTAGTTTGGTTGTTCTTGGTTTAATCAAGGGAAATATCTCATCCAGCTACGTTGAAATACGAGCGAGCGCCAAAATACAAGGGGATGTCACTTACGAAACCATCGAAATGTACCAAGGATCCGAACTGACCGGGCATTTGTTTCGACTGCAGGGTGGATCTATCACCGAAACACCTGATATTCAAACCATTGAAGAGTTGTCGGAACCGGCGGCCAAAACGCCTCTGATCGCTTAATTGCACAGCCTTCTTCAAAAGTGACTGCATTTTATTATTGTCAGTGCCAGAATTCGGCCAATTTTTTACATTGAGATCTTACACACCTTAAGCAGAAATTTTTTTCACTTGATGTGATGTATCGGCATGCTTTGACATGCGCTTACGAGCGATTCGTTTCCCAATTTCTCATTCTTATATATATAAAAAATTTTAAAAGTATTTGATTACCTGATCATTCAGCCTGTGACATGGGTAAACATGATTTAAATGGACAAATAACAAGCTCAGTTTTTTGACGTTTATTCATTTGAAAAATGAAATTAAACATTTAATATGATGCGTTGAAAGATAAATTCGTCTTTTTAAACAAAAGCCATTAAAATTTAAACCCACCTGTCCAAGGTCTTTCAAGGGACTCAATTGAGCCTTATGTGAATATCAAACGCCTTGCATGCGTAAGATTAATGAGAATCCAGTGCTCAGGCGCAAAACAGATCACTCCCACTCAATGGTCGCCGGCGGCTTGGAACTCACGTCGTAAGTCACTCTGTTGATGCCCCGCACCTCGTTGATGATGCGCCCCGACACTTTCTTGAGCAGCGCATAAGGCAGCTCGGCCCAGTCGGCGGTCATGAAGTCGCTGGTTTGCACGGCGCGCAGCGCCACCACATAGTCATAGGTGCGGCCGTCGCCCATCACGCCCACGCTTTTCACAGGCAGGAACACGGTGAAGGCTTGGCTGGTCAGGTCGTACCAAGACTTGCCAGATTCGTCGGTGAAGTTGCGCAGTTCTTCGATGAAGATCGCGTCCGCACGGCGCAGCAGGTCGGCGAATTCTTTTTTGACTTCACCCAAGATACGCACACCCAGACCTGGGCCTGGGAAGGGGTGACGGTAGACCATCTCGCGGGGCAAGCCCAGTGCCACACCCAACTCGCGCACCTCGTCCTTGAACAGTTCGCGCAGGGGCTCCAGCAGTTTCAGGCCCAGTTGCTCGGGCAAACCGCCCACGTTGTGGTGACTCTTGATGGTGACGGCTTTTTTGCTCTTGGCACCGCCCGACTCGATCACGTCGGGGTAAATCGTGCCTTGCGCCAGGAAGGTCGCGCCTTTGACGGTTGGTCGGCCGTCATTCCCAGCTTTGCCGCCGTCACCGACTTTCAACTTGGCAGCCTGTTCCTTGAACACGTCCACAAACAAACCACCGATGATTTTGCGTTTGGCCTCGGGCTCGCTCACGCCGGCCAGTTTGCCGAGGAACAAGTCGCTGGCGTCCACTCGGATGACTTTCGCATGCAGCTTGCCCACGAACATCTCCATGACCATGTCGCCTTCATTCAGACGCAGCAGCCCATGGTCCACAAACACGCAGGTCAGCTTGTCGCCAATGGCGCGGTGAATCAAGGCTGCAGCCACCGACGAATCGACGCCGCCGGACAAACCCAGGATGACTTCTTCGTCACCGACTTGCTCTCGGATCTTGGCGACGGCTTCTTCGATGTAATCACCCATGATCCAGTCTGGGCGGGCCTGGCAGATGTCGAGCACAAAGCGGTTGAGCAGCGCCTGGCCCTGCACGGTGTGCGTGACTTCGGGGTGGAACTGCACCGCATAAAAGCGGCGCGCCTCGTCGGCCATGCCGGCAATCGGGCAAGCCGGGGTTGAGGCCATGACCTTGAAGCCGGCAGGCATGGCCGTGACCTTGTCGCCGTGGCTCATCCAGACCTTGAGCATGCCGTGACCCTCTGGCGTGGCGAAGTCTTCAATGCCTTTGAGCAGTTCGGTGTGGCCGTGGGCGCGGACTTCGGCGTAGCCGAACTCGCGTGTGGTGCCCGCCTCCACCTTGCCGCCCAGCTGCTGGGCCATGGTCTGCATGCCGTAGCAAATGCCCAAGACTGGCACGCCCAACTCAAACACAGCATCGGGCGCTTTGTCGTCCACCTCGTACACACTGGCGTGGCTGCCAGACAGGATCACGCCTTTGAGGTTGCCGTCTTTGGCGTATTCGCGCACCCAATCGCTGCTCACATCGCAAGGATGGACTTCACAAAACACATGGGCTTCGCGCACACGGCGGGCGATGAGCTGGGTGACTTGCGAGCCGAAGTCGAGGATCAGGATCTTGGAATGCTGCATGGCAGGCGTCGTTCTTTGAGAAATGAAAAGGCGTCTGGGGTGCAGACGCCTTGGTGATCAGGTACAGATTTTACTCAGCCCGGTAGTTGGGGGCTTCTTTGGTGATCTGCACGTCGTGGACGTGGCTTTCGCGGATGCCCGCAGCCGTGATTTCCACAAACTGCGATTCGTTGTGCAGGGCCTCAATGGTGGCGCAGCCGCAATACCCCATGCTGGCGCGCAAGCCGCCGGCCATTTGGTAAATGATGGACACCACCGAGCCTTTGTAGGGCACGCGGCCTTCAATGCCTTCGGGCACCAGTTTGTCGGCGTTGGGGTTGCCGGTGCTGCTTTCTTGAAAGTAGCGGTCAGCGCTGCCTTGTTGCATGGCGCCAATCGAGCCCATGCCGCGGTAGCTCTTGTAGCTTCGGCCCTGGAACAAGACGATTTCACCCGGCGCCTCTTCGGTGCCGGCAAACATGCCGCCCATCATCACGGTGCCCGCGCCTGCGGCAATCGCCTTGGCGATGTCGCCGCTGTAACGGATACCGCCGTCAGCGATCAGCGGCACGCCTGTGCCTTTGAGGGCAGTGGCCACACTGTCCACCGCCATGATTTGCGGCACGCCCACGCCCGCCACGATGCGGGTGGTGCAGATCGAACCAGGGCCAATGCCCACTTTGACCGCATCGGCACCGGCTTCGACCAAGGCCAGAGCGGCCGCGCCGGTGGCGATGTTGCCGCCAATGACTTCGATGTGCGGGTAGTTTTGCTTGACCCAGCGCACGCGGTCGAGCACGCCTTTGCTGTGGCCGTGCGCGGTGTCCACCACGATGGCGTCCACACCGGCACGGGCCAGCGCTTCCACGCGTTCTTCAGTGCCCTCACCCACGCCCACGGCCGCGCCCACGCGCAGTTTGCCTGCGCCGTCGCGGGCCGCATTCGGAAAGTTCAGCTGTTTGGTGATGTCTTTGACAGTGATCAGACCTTTGAGTTCAAAGGCGTCGTTGATCACCAGCAGGCGCTCAAGCTTGTGTTTGTTGAGCAGGTGCTTGGCTTGCTCGGGCGTGGTGCCTTCGGGCACGGTGATCAAGCGCTCACGCGGGGTCATGATCTCGCTGACCTTTTGGTCGTAGCGGGTTTCAAAGCGCAGATCGCGGCCAGTGACGATGCCGACCACTTGACGGCCATCGCACACCGGGAAGCCCGATACGCCCAATTCGTCTGACAAGGCCATGACCTGTCGCACCGTGGTGTCGGGGGTGATGACGACCGGGTCGCGCAGCACACCGGACTCGTAGCGCTTGACCTTGGCCACTTGCGCGGCTTGCTCTTGCGCCGTGAGGTTTTTGTGCACGATGCCGATGCCGCCCTCTTGCGCGATGGCGATGGCCAAACGCGCTTCAGTCACCGTGTCCATGGCGGCGGACACCAAAGGCAGGTTCAAGCGGATGTTGCGGGTGAATTGCGTCGCGAGCGACGTGTCCTTGGGCAGGACTTGGGAGTAAGCGGGGACGAGGAGAACGTCGTCAAAAGTCAGGGCTTTACCGAGTAGGCGCATAAGCTAGGGCTCCAAAAAACGGATTGTACCCGTGCGGTCCAAGGGATTTCCCTGACAGGTGGCCAAAGAAGTGGCCAAAAAGGTGGCCTGAGGTGTGACCAAAACTGCACAGCCCAAGCCGAGCGCCGGACCCTCATGGAGGCAGCGGCTAGGCCGCTCAGGCGTTTTGGTAATGCAGCACTTTGAGAGACTTTTCGGGGTCGATGTCGACAAAAGCAGCCGGATTGGCCAGCCGTTCGACAAATCGCAAACTGGGTGCCGCCTCGGCCATCTGGGCGTGCAGAAACTGCGTGTCCAGCTCGGGCGCGTTCAGGCACAGCAGCACATGGCCTTGCGGCTCCAGCAAATCCGGCAATCGGCGGATCAGCTTGATGTAGTCCTTGGTGGCGATGAAGCTGCCCTTTTGGTAACTGGGCGGATCGATCACGATCACGCCGTATGGCCCCATTTTGTTGATCTTGCCCCAGGTTTTGAAGATGTCGTGGCCCAAAAAACGGGCTTTGGGCGGCAAGTCGTTCAGGCGGTGGTTTTGTTGGCCGATGGCCAAAGCGCCCTGGCTCATGTCGAGGTTGACCACCTGCGCTGCCCCGCCTCGCAAGGCCACCACCGAAAACGCGCAGGTGTAGGCAAAGAGGTTGAGCACGTTTTCGTGTTGGGCATGGTTTTTCAGCCATTCGCGGCCCTTAGCCATGTCCAGAAACAAGCCGTGGTTTTGCCCGCGCATCACATGGACGATGTAACGGGCGCCTTGTTCGGTCACCACATGCGGCTCGGGCACTGTGCCTGCCATGAGGCGGGTTTCTGCTTCACCGGTCACCCGACTTTGGAACACCCAGTGGAGTGGCTGGCCCGGGGCCAGCGTTTGCCAACGGGATTTCAGAGCGCTGTGGCACGCGGCCAATTCTTCTTCGCTCACCGGCTTGAAGCTGGTCAGCACCCAAACCGGGGCAAACCAGTCGAGCGACCACTGCTCACAGCCGGGGTACATGCCGCCTCGTCCATGAAAAACACGTTGGGCGTCTTCGACCAGCGGCATCTGGGCGATGGCGTTCAAAAGGGCTTGCATGGTGGCTTTCAGTAACCCGCCGCAGAGCCGCTTTTGCGGTTGGCAAAAAGGCCTGTGCGGCCTTTGCCTTGGCGCTTGAAGCGCTGGCGGCGTGCCACTTTGGGGTCAACCTTGAGCGGGCGGTACAACTCGATGCGGTCGTCCGCTTTGACAGTCTGCGTCCAGGGCACTTTTTTGCCCCAGATGCCGGGTTGCTGAAACTTGAGCGATGACAGGGAAACGGGATCGGCAACTGGGCTAACTTCAAGCCAATGGGCAATACCAAGATCACAAACCGTTTCCACCGTGCTGCCCTCTGGCACGCTCAATTTGAACTCCTGCACATGGCGCGGCCCAAGGCTCCAACACAGCGTGACTTGGATCATCGGCTCAGCCGTACACCGCTTCAGCACGCTTGACAAAGGCGTCGACCAGACTGGCCGCGATCTTGTCAAACACCGGCCCGACCAAGGCGGCCAATGTCTTGCTGGAAAAGCCGTACTGCAGATCCAGCTCGACCTTACAAGCGCGTTGCGAGCCGTCGCCCACGGGCGTGAATCGCCACATGCCGCTCAGCCTGGAAAAAGGGCCTTGGACCAGACTCATCCTGACCGATCGGCCTTCTTCGTGCGTGTTGCGAGTGGTGAAGGTTTGGTGAATGCCGCCCAGGCTGATGCCCACTTCGGCCACCATGCCCTGGTCATCGGTTTCCAGCACCCGGGCTTTGTCACACCAAGGCAAAAACTCAGGGTACTGGTCCACATCGGTGACCAAGCGAAACATTTCCTCTGGCGAGTACCAGATCAGGACGGACTTGTGAATATTCTTCATACAATGGTCGATTGTAGTTTTCCATCCCGGCGCTTTGCTTGCTCCCGGCTGGATTTCCTTGAGAACGGCCAGGCCGTCCCCCACCTGACCCCCCATGGCCACCACCAAAAAGTCCCCTGCTGCCCCCACCTTTGCCAAGATCGCCGAGAACAAAAAGGCTGCCTTCGACTATTTTTTTGAAGAGCGCTACGAAGCGGGCATGGTGCTGGAAGGCTGGGAGGTCAAGGCCATTCGCGAAGGCAAGGTGCAGCTGACCGATGGCTATGTGGTGATCCGCAATGGTGAGCTCTTCATCATTGGTTGCCTGATCAACCCGCTGAAAACCGCCTCCACCCACATCAACCCTGAAGCTGCTCGCACGCGCAAATTGCTGCTGAACAAGGAAGAAATCAAACGGCTGATCGGCAAGATCGAACAAAAGGGCTACACCCTCGTGCCCATCAACCTGCACTGGAAATCAGGCAAGGTGAAATGCGACATTGCGCTGGCCAAGGGCAAGGCAGAACACGACAAGCGGGACACCATCAAAGACCGCGAAGGCAAGCGTGAAGTCGAACGCGCGATGAAAAGCCGCCACCGCTGATCAGCACAGCTCGCGAAGCGGGTGGGCATGAACGGGCCAAGGGCTGACAAAGAAGGCCGCCACTTCGGCCGCATCCACATCTTCTGAACGTGCAGGCTTCCAATGCGGGTTGTGGTCTTTGTCCACCGCCAAGGCTCGGATGCCTTCCACGGTCTCGCTGTTTGTCACGGGGCGCAGCGCAAAACAGTGACGCACCAGATCACGCTCCATGCGCAAGTCATCGGCCAAGCCCATGCCTCGGGCGCGGCGGATTTGTTCCAGCACCACATGCAGCATCAAGGGAGAACGGTGACGCAAGGTTTTGGCGGTTTGCACGGACCATTCATCGCTCTCAGCTTCGAGCTTTTGCAAAATGTCGCCCACACTGGGCAAACCGAACACAGCGTCCATCTCAGCACGGTGGGCTAAACCTGATTTGTCCAACCGGTCAAAACGGGTGGTGACCCAACGCTCCACGGCTTCGCCATTTTCAAACGGCGTGTCGATCAAGGTTTGCCAGAGGTGTTCCAATTTGCCGGAGTTGACCAGACCATCGGCCAGCCCCGCATGCACGGCGTCTTCGCCTTGCAACAGGTGGCCGGTCAAGCCCAGGTATTCGCCCAATCGGCCTGCGCAGCGGCTCAAAAAGTAACCGCCCCCCACATCGGGAAACAGGCCGATGTGGGTCTCGGGCATGGCCATCTTGCTGCGTTCGGTGACCACACGCACGCTGGCACCTTGGCTGATGCCCATGCCGCCGCCCATCACGATACCGTCCATCAAGGCGATGTAGGGCTTGGGATAGGTGTGGATCAAATGGTTCAGGCGGTACTCTTCGGTGAAAAAATCTTCCAGACGCGGATCGCCCGAAGTGGCGGCCTGGTGAAAAAAGCGAATGTCACCGCCTGCACAAAAAGCACCAAACGGGCCTTCTTTGTGGGTACCGCGTACGGCCACCGCCAAGACCTGGTCGTGGTGTTGCCAGTCCAACAGCACTTGGGTGATGTCACGCACCATGTTCAGGGACAAAGCATTG
Source organism: Comamonadaceae bacterium (assembly GCA_027485235.1). GTDB lineage: Bacteria > Pseudomonadota > Gammaproteobacteria > Burkholderiales > Burkholderiaceae_C > Limnohabitans_A. The sequence continues at coordinate 169,380 of JAIXRJ010000046.1, read as the reverse complement.
AGAGCTTTGGGCCGGTTCAAGGTGATGCAGCCGATGCGGCCTTCGATGGTGGCGATGACGTCAAGCATTGTTTTTCCAGGCTAAAACTTCATTCATGAGCAAGGCCAGCAACACCAAGGCGCCCCCCAACAAAACGCTGGGGTCAGGCGTTTCATGCGCACCCCACCAAGCCAACGCGATGCCAAAAACAATCTCGAGCAGCGCCAGAAGCGACACCTCGGGGGCTTTGAGCACCCGCGCACAAACGACCGACAAGGCGCAGGGAATCGCCAGCTGAAACAAGCCCAACATGGCCAGCCAACTGACATCGTGCACCGAGGCCTGAAGCGGCCAAGCCAAAGGAAAGGTGATTACCGAAGAGATCAATGCCCCCATCAACACCGAGGGCACCAGGTCCAGATCCAGACCTTCGGCATGGCTTTTTTGGACCAGCGTCCACTGCACGGCGCCTGCCATGGGCACGCACAGTGCCACCAAAGATCCCAGCAAGAAGTTGGGTGAACCCATGCTCAGTTGGTTGCCGTACATCCAAGCGATACCGACACCGGCCATCACGATCGCACCCCAAGTGCGCAATGGCAGTCGGTAGCCCAAAAATACCCGTGTGAACAAGGCCGTGAGCAAAGGACCCAGCGCCAGGGTGATCAACACGTTGGCCACCGCCGTCAGCGTCAATGCGAGCATGAAGGCGGTGAACATGACACTCCAGCAAAGGCCGGAAAGCCAAAAATAGGGGCTTTTCCAGGGCAAGCGTGACCACACGCCTTTGCCTTGCCACAGCGGAAGGATGACCAACAAGGACAGCGCCGTGAAGAAGCTGCGCCAGAAAGTGACCTCAAAGCTGCGCGCTTGTTCCAATTGACGGGTCACGACACCAGCAATGGACCACAAGGCTGTGATCCCCACCATCATCGCGACCGCCTGGCCATGACTGAGTTTCATGTCAAGCCCGCTTTTCTCAGATCATTTGTTGCGCTTGCGGTCGCTTTCCTTGAGGAAACGCTTGCGCAGACGAACACTCTTGGGCGTGATCTCGACCAGCTCGTCGTCTTCGATGAATTCGACGCCGTATTCCAGCGTCAGGTCAATCGGGGGCGTGATCTTGATGGCGTCTTCCTTGCCGGAGACGCGGAAGTTGGTCAGCTGTTTGGTGCGGGTGGCGTTGACCACCAGGTCGTTGTCACGGCTGTGGATGCCCACGATCATGCCTTCGTACACCGGATCGTTCGCCTTGACGAACATGCGGCCGCGATCGTCGAGTTTGCCCAAGGCGTAGGTGAAGATTTCACCATCGTCCATGGAAATCAGCACACCGTTTTTACGACCACCGATGTCACCCTTGTGGGCTTCGTAGCTGTCGAAAATGTTGGAGATCAAACCGGAGCCACGGGTCAGGTTCAGGAATTCGTTGGTGAAACCGATCAGGCCACGGGCAGGAATGCGGTATTCCAAACGGACACGACCGCGGCCATCGGGTTCCATGTTGACCAGTTCGCCCTTGCGCTCGCCCAAGGCTTGCATGACACCACCCTGGTGGGTTTCTTCGATGTCGGCCGTGACCAACTCGATGGGCTCATGACGCTCGCCATTGACGTCACGGAACAGCACGCGCGGCTTGGATACCGCCAATTCGTAGCCTTCACGGCGCATGTTTTCGAGCAAGATGGTCAGGTGCAATTCACCACGCCCCATGACTTCAAAGATGCCTTCTTCGTCGGTTTCGTTGACGCGCAGGGCCACATTGTGTTGCAGCTCTTTTTGCAGGCGGTCCCAGATTTGGCGACTGGTGACGTACTTGCCTTCGCGGCCCGCCAACGGCGAGGTGTTCACGCAAAAATTCATGGTCAATGTGGGCTCGTCCACTTTCAGCATGGGCAGCGGTGCAGGGTTGAGCGGGTCGGTCACCGTGACGCCAATGTTCAGGTCGGCAATGCCGTTGATCAAAACAATGTCGCCAGGACCGGCTTCGGTCACTTGCACACGGTCCAAACCCTGGAAGGTCAACACTTGGTTGACGCGGCCTTTGATGGTGGAGCCGTCCGGGCCTTCCATGACCAGCACGTCCATGTTGGGCTTGATGGTGCCTTGGCTGATGCGGCCCACACCGATGCGCCCGACGAATGTCGAGAAGTCGAGTGCAGAAATCTGCAGTTGAAGCGGCGCTGCGGGGTCACCTGCGTTGGGCTTGACGTGTTGTAACACCGTATTGAACAGGGCCGACATGTCGGGGCCCCACTGCTCACCCGGCGCACCCTCTTCCATCGATGTCCAGCCGTTGATACCTGAGGCATACACCACAGGGAAATCCAGCTGCTCGTCGTTGGCACCCAGTTTGTCGAAAAGGTCAAAGGCGGCGTTCACCACTTTGTCGGGGTTGGCACCGGGCTTGTCGACCTTGTTGACCACGACGATGGGCTTGAGGCCCAAAGCCAAAGCTTTTTTGGTCACGAAACGGGTCTGAGGCATGGGGCCTTCTTGCGCGTCGATCAACAGCACCACGCCGTCGACCATGGACAAAGCGCGTTCGACTTCACCACCGAAGTCCGCGTGTCCAGGGGTGTCCACGATGTTGATGTGGGTACCTTCCCAGCTGACGGCGCAGTTCTTGGCCAAGATGGTGATGCCACGCTCGCGTTCAATGGCGTTGTTGTCCATGACGGTGTCGACCACTTTTTCGTGGTCAGCAAAGGTGCCGGACTGGCGCAGCAGTTGGTCGACCATGGTGGTTTTTCCATGGTCAACGTGCGCGATGATGGCGATGTTGCGAATTTGCTTGCTCATGCTTTCTCTTCCTTTAAACCTGCTCGGCCAGCAAAGGCTCGTTGACAGGTGATTTTTCCAAAATCTGTTGAATTTCAATCGGGCTCAACAATCGACCCGGAATCAATTCGCCGCCACGCACATGTGCTGTTCCCAGCAATGCCCGAGGATGTTCTCCATAGACGGCCACATGATCACAATCAAGCCAAGGGCCGCGTCGGCGCACCCCACTCAAAAATCTTCCGGCGTTGTCGCTGTCCAGACCCACCTGGGTGTGATCTGGCAACAAAACATCCACCGCCAGCAAAGCGCCAAGACGCTCTTCTTCACTCATGCCTTCCAGCGCCAAAAGACTCACGCACTGCGAGGCATCAAAAGGCCCTGTGACCACCCTGCGCAAACAGCTCAAGTGGCCGCCACAACCCAAAGCTTCGGCGATGTCCTCACCCAGCGTTCGAATGTAAGTGCCTTTGCTGCAACGGACCCTCAAACGCAAAAATGGCGCATCGCCTTGCAGTTGCAAGTCCAGCAACTCCAAATCATGAATCACCACATTGCGCGCTTCGCGTTCAACGGTTTCGCCCTCGCGGGCGTATTCGTACAAAGCCTTGCCGTTCTTTTTCAAGGCACTGTGCATCGGCGGCACTTGTTGTATGGCCCCCATGAACAGATCCAACACTTCCATCACCTTACCTGCCGAACATGACACTTCTCGGACAGAGATCACATCACCTTCCGCATCGCCCGTGCTGGTTTTCAAACCCAGTCGCACCGTGGTCTCATAGGTCTTGTCAGCATCCAGATGCAACTGGCTGAATTTGGTGCCGGCACCAAAACACAAAGGCAATACCCCTGTTGCCAACGGGTCCAGCGTGCCGGTGTGACCTGCTTTTTCGGCCCGCAGCAACCACTTGGCTTTCTGCAAAGCCTGGTTGCTGGAAAGACCCAGCGGTTTATCGAGCAGCAACACCCCGTGCACAGGGCGCCGCTGCACCCGAGTGCGTGGCACGTTCATGCTCAGTCCTCTTGGGCGCGAGACGACACAGCCTTGGCGATCAAGGCATTCATGTCGGAAGCACGCTCGGTGGTGCGGTCAAACAGAAAGTGCAAGGTCGGCACAGTGTGGATGTGCAATCGCTTGAACAAACCATTGCGCAAAAAACCCGCCGCTGCATTCAGGCCCTCGTTGGCTTCATCGGGGTTTCCCGTCAAAACACTGAAAAACACTTTCGCATGGGCGTAGTCAGGTGTCACCTCGACCGCGTTGATCGTGACCATCCCCACGCGTGGGTCTTTCAACTCGCGCGCGATCAACTCGGCCAGATCACGCTGGATCTGGTCGGCCACGCGGAAACCGCGATTGGGCACGGACGATGGCTTTCTGCGCACCATTTACATCGTTCTCGCGATTTCCTTGACGTCGAAGAATTCGAGCTGATCGCCTTCCTTGATGTCGTTGTAGTTCTTGAGCTTGATACCGCACTCGAAGCCTTCTTTGACCTCCCGCACGTCGTCCTTGAGGCGCTTGAGCGAATCAAGTTCGCCGGTGTAGATGACCACGTTGTCGCGCAACAGACGGAACTTGGCACTGCGGGTGACTTGACCGGAGGTGACCATACAACCCGCCACCGTGCCGATCTTGGACGCCACGAACACGGTGCGAATTTCGGCCATGCCCATGATTTCTTCGCGCTGCTCGGGCGCCAACATGCCCGACATGGCGGCCTTGAGTTCGTCCACAGCGTCATAAATGATGTTGTAGTAATGCAGGTCCACGCCATTGCCTTCGGCCAATTTGCGTGCACCGGCATCGGCGCGCACGTTGAAACCGATCACGATGGCTTTGGAGGCGATCGCGAGGTTGATGTCCGATTCGCTGATGCCGCCCACGCCGGAATACACCAGCTGGACTTTGACTTCTTCGTTCGACAACTTGAGCAAGGACGCACCCAAGGCTTCTTGAGAACCCTGCACATCGGCCTTGACGATGATGGGCAGCATTTTGACCTCGCCTGCGGACATGTCGGTGAACATGTTCTCCAGCTTGGCGGCTTGCTGCTTGGCCAGTTTGGTGTTGCGGAACTTGCCCGCACGGTAAGTGGCGATTTCGCGGGCACGGCGCTCATCGCCCATGACCATGAATTCGTCACCGGCCTGCGGCACTTCGGTCAGGCCTTGGATCTCGACGGGAATCGATGGACCTGCCGATTTGATCGACACGCCATTTTCGTCCAGCATGGCGCGCACGCGGCCAAAAGTTTGACCCGCCAACACCACATCACCCGTGTTCAAAGTGCCAGATTGCACAAGAATAGTGGCCACAGGACCACGCCCCTTGTCCAAGCGCGCTTCGATGACCAAGCCCTTGGCTGCGGCTTGCACCGGCGCCCTGAGCTCCAGCACCTCCGCTTGCAAAAGCACCTGCTCCAGCAAGTCATCAATGCCCATGCCGGTCTTGGCCGACACGGAGACAAAAGGCGATTCGCCACCAAACTCTTCCGGCACAACTTCCTCTGAAATCAGTTCGGCACGCACGCGTTCGATGTTCGAGTCAGGCTTGTCCATCTTGTTGATGGCCACCACGATGGGCACACCCGCAGCCTTGGCGTGCTTGATGGCTTCTTTGGTCTGCGGCATCACGCCGTCATCACCTGCCACCACCAAGATAACGATGTCGGTGGCTTGTGCACCACGGGCACGCATGGCCGTGAAGGCCTCGTGACCGGGCGTGTCCAGGAAAGAAATCATGCCGCGAGGCGTCTCGACGTGGTAAGCGCCAATGTGCTGCGTGATACCGCCGGCTTCACCCGAGGCCACTTTGGCACGGCGAATGAAGTCAAGCAGGGAGGTTTTGCCATGGTCAACGTGGCCCATCACGGTGACCACAGGCGCCCGGGGCAAGGATTCGGCTTGCTGATCAGAGACTTCTTCGTCGGTGAAAGCTTCCGGATCGTCCAGCGCCGCCACCACCGCTTTGTGGCCCATGTCCTCCACCACAATCATGGCGGTGTCTTGGTCCAAGGGCTGGTTCATGGTGGCCATTTGGCCGAGCTTCATCAAGTGCTTGATGACCTCGGAAGCCTTGATGGCCATCTTGTGCGCCAATTCGGCCACGGTGATGGTTTCGGGGACGTGCACTTCGAGCACACGCACTTCTTGCGGCGCCGATTGACCGCGTGAATCATCGCGATCGCGTTCATTGCCGCGACGGCCGCGAGGACCCGTCCGCCAATTGTTGCGACCCACACCGCCGCTGGTATCACCACGGGTCGGGATCGCCTTTTTCTTGGCAGGATCACCGGCCCAACTGGAGGAGAGTTTGGCGGATTTGACTTCCTTGTTGACCGCTGGTGCTGCAGCTTCACCGGCTTTCGCTGCGGCAGCGCGGGCACCGGGCGCAGGCGTTCCTGCAGGCTTGTGCAAAGTGCCTTTGACCGCCGCTTTGGGCTCGACTTTGGGTTCTTCTTTTTTGGGGACGAGTACCTTTTTGGGGGCATTCATCATGGCACGAATGGCTTCGGCTTCGGCCAGCGCCTTGCCTCTTCGTTCCACCAAATCCAGTGCGCGAGCGGTCTCATCGTCGGCGCGGGCCTTGGATTCGGCTGCAGCTTTGGATGCTGCGCTCTCGCGAGCTTGTTGATCGGCTTTGAACTTTTCAGCCGCCAGGGCAGCAGCCGTGTCTTGCGCTGACACCGCAGGCGCTGCAGCTGCAGGCTTGGCCTGCGAGGCGTTGAGGGACGCGGCCTCAGCCCGGGCCAGTTCCTGGCGCTCATCACGGCTCAAAGCTGGCTTGGCCTGAGCAGCAGCTTGGATGGAAGCTTCAGACTCGGCTTTCGCTTGCTGCGCTTCGGCTTCGGCCAACGCACGCTGCTTGGCTTCTTGTTCTTCACGCAAACGGCGCTTTTCAGCCAGTTCTTCTTCTTGACGACGAATCAATTCGGCCTGACGGCGGGCCTCTTCTTCGCGGCGGGCCAACTCCGCATGGTCAATCGCCATTTCTTGCGGCTCTTCAGCCGGCGACTCCAGCGCGACTTCGTCATCGCGTTTGATCAAGGTGCGCTTTTTGCGAACCTCGACTTGGATCGTGCGGGCCTTGCCCGTGGCATCAGCTTGCTTGATCTCGCTGGTGGACTTCTTGACCAAGGTGATCTTCTTGCGGTCGCCAGCCTGTGTACCGTGACTGGTTTGCAGATAGCTCAGCAGTTTTTGCTTGTCATTGTCAGACAAGGCATCGTTGGCCGAAGATTTGGCCACGCCTGCTGCACTCAATTGCTGCAACAGGACATCGGCGGATTTTTTGAGTTCATTGGCGAACTCGGCTACTGTGGTGCTGGACATAATGGTGTTCAAGCCTCCGTTAAGTTCAGGCCTGGCCTGCGAACCAGTGTTCGCGGGCTTTCATGATCAGGGTGATGGCATCTTCTTCGGTTTGACCCGTGATGTCGGTCAATTCGTCGGTCGCCAAGTCAGCCAAGTCGTCACGGGTGTGAACCCCCGCCTCAACCAGCTTGGAGATGAGCTCAGGCGTCAAGCCAGGCAGGTCACGCAGATTTTGAGAGACGTCTTCAACGCTTTCTTCGCGTGCAATCTCCAGCGTCAGCAAAGCGTCTTTGGCACGCGAGCGCAACTCGTTGATGGTGTCTTCGTCAAAGCTTTCAATCTCCAGCATTTCCTGAATCGGCACATACGCCACTTCTTCAAGGCTGGTGAAACCTTCGTCAATCAGGATATCGGCAATCTCCTGGTCCACATCGAGCTTCTCCATGAACAACTGTCGGATGCCAGAGCTTTCTTCGGCCTGTTTCTGCGCAGACTCGGCAGCATCCATGATGTTGATCTTCCAGCCTGTCAAATCAGATGCCAAGCGCACGTTTTGACCGCCACGGCCGATCGCAATGGCCAAGTTTTCTTCGTCGACGACCACGTCCATGGCGTGCTTTTCTTCGTCCACCACGATGGACTGCACATTGGCAGGCGCCAAAGCGCCGATCACGAACTGGGCGGGATCTTCGCTCCACAGGACAATGTCCACACGCTCACCGGCCAACTCATTGGTCACCGCATTCACACGCGTGCCTCGCACACCGACACAAGTGCCGATCGGGTCCACACGTTTGTCATGCGAGAGCACGGCAATCTTGGCGCGGGAGCCCGGGTCGCGGGCGCAGGTTTTGATTTCCAACAGGCCTTGTTCGATCTCGGGCACTTCCTGGCGGAACAACTCAATCATGAACTCTGGAGCCGAGCGGGACAAAATGATGGGCGCACCGCGCAAGCTCAAATCGACTTCCATGATCATGGCGCGAACACGGTCGCCACTTCGCAGGTTTTCTTTGGGGATCATTTCGCTGCGGCGAAGACGGCCTTCGACTCGCCCCGCTTCGCAGATGATGTCGCCTTTGTCCATGCGCTTGACGGTACCGACGAAAATTTTCTCACCCCTTGACATGAAATCATTGAGCAGCATTTCCCGTTCGGCATCACGGATCTTTTGCAAAATCACCTGTTTGGCGGCCATGGCACCAATGCGACCAATGGGCAAGGACTCGATCGGCTCTTCGATGTAGTCATCGACTTCAATGTCGGCGATCTGTTCTATGGCTTCGAACAAGAGAATTTCTTGCTCAGGCAATTGCAAGCCCGCTTCATCGGGAACCACATGCCAGCGACGAAAGGTTTCGTAACTCCCGCTGTCCCGGTCCACGGCCACGCGGATGTCCACCTCGCCTGAATAGAGTTTTTTGGTCGCTTGGGCCAAAGCAGCCTCCACAGCAGCAAACACCACGTCGCGCTCCACGTTCTTTTCACGTGAAATGGCATCGACCAACATCAACATTTCGCGGTTCATGATTCGACTCTCCTAATCCAGTGGAACTGCTCAGCAGCCCCGATTCAAATGTTCAATTGCTGACAGCCAGTCAGGGTTGGGCCTTGGGCTTGCGCCCCTTGAAATCCACAATGGGTGCCAACCTGACCTCACGCAACTCGTCGAGCTTGAAGCCCAATGCATGCAAAGGTGGGGGCACCCGTTTCTTACTGATCCGCTGGCCAGGCTTGTCGGCCGGTTCGTCACGCCAAACAATTTGCCAACCAGCACCAGAGGCGTCGCGCTCCAGCGCGCCACGGAATTTTTTACGGTTGGCGCTGACCATGCCTTCTGCGTTCTCACCCATCGGGGCTTTGAGCGTCAGGTCGATCAACTCGCCTGCAAAACGTTCAAAGTCTTTTTCATGTCGCAAGGGGCGATCAATACCAGGCGAGGAAACTTCGAGGCGGTTGTAAGTCACGCCATCAACTTCCAAAGCAAATTGAAGTTGACGGTTGACCTTTTCGCAGTCTTCAACAGTGATGAAGGCGTCCGATGAGGGCTCCCAAGGCCAATCGATGGTGATTCGCAGCAAGCCGCCCGCCGAGCGTTCAATCTCAACCAGGTCATAGCCCAGGCCGATCACGGTTTCTTCAACGATTTGTTGCAGTGCCACAGAACTTCGAAATATCAGACTTGAAAATGAAAGACCAAAAAAAACGGGCGGTGAAAACCCGCCCGTTTGGTCGTGAAGACAATATTCTATCTGAAAAATGCGCTAAGTGTGTGATTTCTAAGGAAAACAAGTCACTTCGCAGCCCCGATTTTGGAAGCTTCTGGAACGGCAGCCATCAAACTGCGCGTGTAGGGATGCTGCGGTCGGTCAAGGACTTCTTCGACCGAGCCCTGCTCCACAACTTGCCCGGCCTGCAAAACAAGCACATCGTGCGCCATGGCGCGCAAGACATCCACATCGTGCGTGATCACCAAATAGGCGATGCCACGGTCGGCTTGCAATTTTTGAAGCAATCTCAATATTTGCTGTTGAACGGTCACATCAAGTGCACTGGTCGGTTCATCCAGCACCAACAGACCCGGCTCCACCACCAAAGCCCTGGCCAATGCGATGCGTTGGCGTTGCCCGCCTGAGAAGGCGTGTGGATAGCGGTTGAGCAAATCCGGAAATTCTGTCGCGGGCATGCCCACTTCGGCCAGCGTGGCCAGCACCATTTGCTCGACCTGGGCTTGCGACCACTGCGGCTGATGCAAACACAAACCTTCGGAAACAATCTCGCCAATGGTCCTGCGTGGAGACAGACTGCCATACGGGTCTTGAAAAACCACTTGAACCTGACTTCGCAGGACGAGATCACGAGCAGGAGAGCCCGTCCATTGAAGCCCCGAAAAATTCACCTCACCCTCAAACGGCAACAAGCCCAAAAGCGCTTGGGCCAAACTGGATTTGCCAGAACCCGACTCGCCCATGACACCCATCGTCATGCCTGGCCGGATGTCAAAGCTGGCCGAATGCAGGGCGGTGAAATGGCTTGATCGGAACCAACTGAGAAAGCCGCTGCCCGCGATGGGGTAGCGAATGGCCAGTCCATGAACTTGCACCGTTGGTAGCAGGGTCCTGTCACCTGAGGCAAGGCCTTCACGCGAAGGCCGGCTGTCCAGCAGTTTGCGGGTGTATGCATGGCAGGGATTTTCAAACAAGTCCTTCATGGGCCCATGTTCCACCAGGTGGCCTTTTTCCATGACAGCGACGCGGTCGGCGAAGTGGCGCACCAAAGCCAGATCGTGGGTGATCAAGAGGACCGCCATGCCGGTTTTTTGCTGCAAATCGGCCAACAGCTGCAACATTTGCAAACGCAAGCTGGCGTCCAGCGCCGTGGTGGGCTCGTCGGCCAACAGCAGCTTGGGCTCGGAGGCCAAGGCCATGGCCATCATGGCGCGTTGGCGTTGACCGCCCGACAACTGGTGCGGGTAAGCCCCAAAACGGCGCTCGGGGTCATCGATGCCGGTTTCGGACAACAAATGCACGGCCCGCGCATCGGCGTCGCGCCGGGGCAGCAGCTTTTTGAGTTGCAGCACTTCCGAAATCTGCGCGCCCACCGTCATCAAGGGGTTGAGCGCCGTCATCGGCTCCTGAAAAATCATGGCGATCTCGTCGCCACGAATCCGCAGCATCTGCGCCGGCGTGTGTTGCAGCAAGTCCTGGCCTTGCCAAAGGACCTGACCCGACAGTTGCGCTGACTCGAGCAAACGCAGCACCGACAGCGCCGTGACCGACTTGCCCGAGCCCGACTCGCCCACCAAGGCCACGCGCTCACCCGCCTGAATGCTCAGATTCACGCCATCCACCACGGCCTGCCCGCCAAAGGCGATGCGCAGGTCTTTGAGTTCCAGCAAAGCTTGCGGCGTGCTCATGCGTCCACCTTCCGCGGATCGAGGGCATCGCGCAAGGCGTCTCCCATGAAGGTCAGCAGCAACAAAGTCACCACCAGCACCACGAAGGTGGAAATAGAAATCCACCAAGCGTCGATGTTGTTTTTGCCCTGAGCCAGCAATTCACCCAAAGACGGCGTGCCGGGAGGCACACCGAGGCCCAGAAAATCAAGCGAGGTTAAAGCCAAAATGGCGCCGCTCATGCGAAACGGCAAAAAGGTCACCACCGGGGTCATGCTGTTGGGCAGCACATGCCGCCACATGATTTGCCAATGCCCCAAGCCCAGCGCCCGTGCAGATTTGACGTAATCGAGTTGGCGATTGCGCAAGAACTCGGCCCGCACATAGTCGGACAAGCCCATCCAGCCAAAAAGACTGAGCAATAAAAGCAACAGGCCCACACTGGGTTCAAACACGGCCGAGAAGATGATCAGCAGATACAGTTCGGGCATGGCGCTCCAGATTTCAACGAAGCGCTGAAACACCAAGTCCGTCTTGCCCACAAAGAACCCCTGCACGGCGCCGGTCAACACCCCCAGCACCACACCAAACAAAGTCAGAGCCAAAGCAAACAGCACAGACACCCTGAATCCGTACAGCAAACGCGCCAAAACATCGCGCCCCCTGTCGTCAGTGCCTAAAAAGTTGTGACCCGTAGGCGGCGCTGGGTTGGGCAAAGGGGCGAAATAGTCGAGGGTGCTGTGGTGGTATGGGTTGGGCGCTTGCAGGGACCAGTTGCTGCCCTTGTTCAATTGTTGCTGGATGAAAGGGTCCAGGTAATCCGCCGGCGTCTCGAAATCTCCCCCGAACACTTTTTCAGGCAAGGTCTCAACCACCGGGAAATACCACTGCCCCTCAAACCGCACCACCAGGGGTTTGTCGTTGGACAAAAACTCGGCTCCCAAGCTCAGGATGAACAAGGTCACAAAAATGATCAGGCTGCCAAAGCCGAGTCGGTTGCGCCGAAAGCGCTGCCAAGCACGCGCCGAAGGCGAGGTTTGCGCGGGCGAAAAGGATGCGGTGGAGGTGCTCATTTGTCGAACTTCACGCGCGGGTCCACCCACAGATAACACAGGTCACTGATCAGCTTGGTCACCAGCCCAATCAAGGTGAACAAATACAAGGTGCCCAGCACCACCGGGTAGTCGCGACGGATCACTGCTTCATAACTCAGCAAGCCCAAGCCATCGAGTGAGAACAGGGTTTCGATCAACAAAGACCCGGTGAAAAACGCACCGATGAAAGCCGCCGGAAAACCGGTGACCAGCGGGATCAAGGCATTGCGCATGACATGGCGGTACAGCACCCGGTTTTCGCTCAAGCCCTTGGCGCGGGCGGTCAACACGTACTGTTTGCGGATTTCTTCCAAAAACGCGTTCTTGGTCAGCATGGTGATCACCGCAAACGAGCCCAACACGCTGGCCGTGACCGGCAAGGCGATGTGCCACAAATAATCCACCACCTTGGCCCCCCAGCTGAGCTGCTCCCAGTTGGACGAGGTCAAACCGCGCAGCGGGAACCACTGCAACTGCCCGCCAAAAATCACCAGCAAGGCCACGCCCAGCACAAAGCCCGGAATGGCGTAACCCACCAGCACCAGCAAACTGGTGAGCGTGTCAAAGCGCGTGCCTGCCCTCACCGCCTTGGCGATGCCCAAGGGCACCGACACCAGGTAACTCAGGAAAAATGTCCACAAACCCAAGCTGATGGACACCGGCAGCTTCTCCTTGATCAGGCTCCAAACGTCTTTGGGGTAGAAAAAACTCTTGCCCAAGTCGAACTGCGCAAACTGCTGGAGCATCATCCAAAAACGCTCGGTGGGGGGCTTGTCAAAGCCATAAAGGGTTTTGATCTCTTCAATGCGTGCCGCATCCACGCCCTGTCTGCCTCGGTAACCGCTGCCTGCGGCGGCCGCGCCCTCCCCGCCCGTGTCACGGCCTTGCAGCTGGGACACCATTTGCTCGACCGGCCCACCGGGCACAAACTGGATCACCACAAAGGTCATCAGCAAGACCCCGAACAAGGTCGGGACCATCAAAAGCAGGCGTTTGAAAATGTAGGCCAACATGGGTCAAGGGGCCTTGGGGGCTGATTTGGAAATGGGTGTGGCGGACGCATCGGGTGACCACCACACGGTGGTGACCAGTTTTTCTGGCTGGTAAAACCGGGGCAAATCGGCGGGTCGCGCAAACGCCTTGGCCCGCCAGGACACCCGGTGCACGGCCCCATACCAGTGCGGCACCACGTAATGGCCATGGCGCAGCACCCGGTCCAGCGCACGCAGGCTGGTCACCAGTTCAGGCCGAGACGTGGCACTCACCACCTTGTCCAGCAACGCGTCCACGGCCGGGTCTTTCAGGCCGATCACGTTGCCCGAGCCTTCCACGTCGGCCGATCGGCTGCCGTAGCGCTCGAGCAACTCGGTGCCGGGCGCTTCGCTGCCCACGGTGCGGTTGCTGACGATGTCAAAGTCGAACACGTCCATGCGTTTTTGCAGCAGCGCAAAGTCGATCACCTTGTACTGAACTTGGATGCCCAGTTTTTCCAGGTTCTTGGCAAAAGGCGTGACCACACGCCCCATCGAGCCCGAACTGTCCAAAAATTCGATGCTGAACGCTTGGCCTTTGTCGTTGCGCAAAGCGCCATCGCGGTAGGTCCATCCGGCATCTTTGAGCAAATCACGCGCTTGGCGCAAATGGTCACGCAAGGTGTGACCCGAAGCAGTGTCCAGCTCAGTTTGGGGCGGTTGCGGCACGTCTTGGTCAAACACAGCGGCGGGCAGCTTGGCCCGCAAAGGCGAAAGCAAAGCCAACTCGTCGGGGCCGGGACGGCCCTTGGCCTCGAAATCGCTGGCCACAAAATAGCCGCGCACCCGGCTGTAGGCGTTGTAAAACAGTTGCCGGTTCAGCCATTCAAAGTCCATGGCCAGCGCGATGGCCTGGCGCACCCGCACATCCTGGAACTTGTCACGGCGCGTGTTGAACAAAAAGCCCTGAAAGTCGCCTGCGTTGCCATGCACCAATTCGGCCTTGATCAGATCACCCCGGTCGAACGCACGGCCCGTGAAGGCCCTGGCCCATTCCCGCGCAATGAATGACTGCATGTAATCGAACTCGCCGGCCTTGAAGGCTTCAAGCTGGGCGGTGCTGTCTTTGTAAATTTTGTAGGTGATGCGGTCAAAGTTGAATTGCCCCTTGCGCACATTCAAGTCACGCGCCCAGTAGTTCGGATCGCGTTCGTAGGTGATGTCCTTGCCAAACTGCACACGGCCGATGCGGTAAGGGCCGGATGCAATGGGGATGTCCATGATCATTTGGTCCAGCGGTTTGTGCACGCCACCCTCCAGCCCCCACTTTTGGCTGAACACCGGCAAGCTGCCCACGATCAAGGGCAACTCGCTGTTGGGCCTGACAAAATCAAAACGGATGCTCCGTTCGGCCAAAACGGTGGCGCCCTTGACCTCGCCGAAATAGGTACGGTATTGGGGCGCTGCCTGCTTGCTGGTCAGGCGCTCAAAGGAATGCCGGACATCCGACGCCAGCACCGGGTCACCATTGTGAAAACGCGCTTGCGGGTGGATCTGGAAGGTGACCGACATCCGGTCGCTGGCCACGCCGATGTCGGAAGCCAGCAAGCCATAGGCCGTGGTTGGCTCGTCCATGTTGCCCACCAGCAAGGTGTCAAACACCATGCCCAGCATGGAGGGAGGTGCGCTGCCCTTCAAGGTGAAAGGGTTGTACTTGTCAAAATTGGACTGCCGGGTGGACGGCACCAGCATGACCTCGCCCCCTTTGGGCGCGGCAGGGTTGACGTACGCAAAATGGGTAAAGCCGGCCGGGTACCGGATGTCCCCGAATTGGGCATAAGCGTGGGCGGCCCAGACGTTACCGGCCACCCCAAGCCCAAGGGCCAAGCAGCAGTGTGTCCAGAAACGGGCCAAGGGTGTTCGCATGCGACAATTCTGCACACATTTTTCAGGAGTTGAAGGCATGACCACAAAAACAGGATTTCTGTCGGGCAAAAAGTTGTTGATCACCGGCGTTTTGTCCAACCGCTCGATCGCCTACGGCATTGCCAAGGCTTGCCACGCACAAGGCGCCGAGTTGGCCTTCAGCTACGTGGGCGAGCGTTTCAAGGACCGCATCACCGAGTTTGCGGCCGATTTTGACTCCAAGCTGATTTTTGACTGCGATGTGGGCAGTGACGAGCAGATTGAAAAACTCTTCACCGACTTGTCGGCCACCTGGCCCAAGTTCGACGGTTTTGTACATGCCATCGGTTACGCCCCGCGTGAGGCGATTGCCGGTGACTTTTTGGACGGTTTGTCGCGCGAAGGCTTCAAAATCGCCCACGACATCAGCGCCTACAGCTTCCCGGCCATGGCCAAAGCGGCCCTGCCCTACCTGAACGACAAGTCGGCTGTGCTGACCCTGACGTACCTTGGCGCCATCCGGACCGTGCCCAACTACAACACCATGGGCTTGGCCAAAGCCAGCCTAGAAGCTTCTGTGCGTTACCTGGCCGAATCTCTGGGCGGCCAAAACCGGGGCCTGCGCGCCAACGGCATTTCAGCTGGTCCCATCAAGACGCTGGCGGCCAGCGGCATCAAGGGTTTTGGCAAGATTTTGTCGGTGGTGGCCGAAGCCTCGCCCATCCGCCGCAACGTGACCATTGAGGATGTGGGCAATGTGGCCGCCTTCATGCTGAGCGACTTGGCAGCGGGCGTGACGGCCGAGATCACCTATGTGGACGGTGGTTTCAGCCAGGTGGTCGGCGGCATTGCAGAGCCAGCGGCTGCGGCTTGATCCGTATTTCGTTTCACCAAGTGCGTTGTCGGCAAAGGGTGATCGCCATCGCAAAGACCGCCTGAGGCAAGGCGGGCGCTGCCCCGGCTCATAACTCGCTTCGCTCGCCAAATCGCCGCCCGCACAGGGCCCCAACTCCCCTGCCACACACGGTTCTCAAGCCTTCACGCAATCCGCAAAATAGCGTTTCTTGCCGTCGTCATCCACGGTCTCCACCAAGCCGTGGATGTCGGTTTCAAAACCTGGGCACTTCTCGTTGAACTCGCGGGCGAACTTGAGGTAATCCACGATTTTCTTGTTGAAAACCTCGCCTGGAATCAAAAGCGGAATGCCTGGTGGATAAGGCGTCACCAAGCCCACGGTGACACGGCCTTCCAAGTGGTCAATTTCCACGCGTTCTGTCTTGCGCTGGGCAATGTGGGCATAGGCATCTGATGGACGCATGGCCGGGGCCAAATCCGACAAATACATGTCCGTGGTCAAAATGGCGATGTCGTATTTGGCATACATCTCGTGCACATGCTGGCACAAATCGCGCAGCCCCATGCGCTCGTAGCGCGGGTGTTTTTGGCAAAACTCCGGCATGATTTTCCACATGGGTTGGTTCTTGGCGTATTCGTCCTTGAACTGCTGCAAAGCCGTGAGCAGCGAATTCCAGCGGCCCTTGGTGATGCCGATGGTGAACATGATGAAGAAACTGTAGAGGCCTGTTTTCTCCACCACCACGCCATGCTCGGTCAGAAATTTGCTGACTATGGAAGCAGGAATGCCGGTCTTGTCAAACTTGCCATCCAAGTCCAAACCCGGCGTCACGATGGTCGACTTGATCGGGTCCAGCATGTTAAAGCCATCGGCCAGTTGCTTGCCAAAGCCGTGCCACTTGCTCGACTTTTTGCGTGGGTCGTTGTGCAAGATCCAGTCGTCGGCCCGGCCGATGCCCTCGTCGGCATATTTTTCCGGGCCCCAGACCTTGAACCACCAGTCTTTGCCGTATTCGGCATCGATCTTGCGCATGGCGCGGCGGAAATCCAGCGCTTCAGCAATGCTTTCTTCGACCAAGGCGGTGCCACCAGGCGGCTCCATCATGGCCGCAGCCACATCGCAGCTGGCAATGATGCTGTACTGCGGCGAAGTGGAGGTGTGCATCAAATAGGCCTCGTTGAACAAGGGCCTGTCGAGTTTGACGCTTTGCGCATCTTGCACCAGCACATGGCTGGCCTGGCTGATGCCCGCCAGGAGTTTGTGGATGGATTGCGTGGCGTAAACCATCGACTCTTTGGGGCGCGCACGCTTTTTGCCCATGGCGTGGTAGGGACCATAAAACGGGTGGAAGGCCGCGTGCGGCAACCAGGCTTCGTCAAAGTGCAGGTTCTCCACATAACCGTCGAGCATCTGCTTGATGGTTTCGGTGTTGTAGAGCACACCATCGTAGGTGGACTGCGTGAGCGCCATCACACGGGGCTTGACCTTCTTGGGATCTACCCCTTTGAGCAAGGGGTTGGCTTTGATTTTGGCCATGATGGCCGCAGGCTCGAACTCGCTTTTGGGGATGGGGCCAATGATGCCGTAGTGGTTGCGTGTGGGCTTCATGAACACCGGGACGGCACCGGTCATGATGATCGCGTGCAAGATGGATTTGTGGCAGTTGCGGTCCACCACCACCACATCGCCCGGGGCCACGGTGTGGTGCCACACAATCTTGTTGGAAGTGCTGGTGCCATTGGTCACAAAATAACAATGGTCCGCATTGAAAATACGCGCCGCATTGCGTTCGCTCTCACCAATCGCGCCGTTGTGGTCCAGCAACTGACCGAGTTCCTCCACCGCGTTGCACACGTCGGCGCGCAACATGTTTTCTCCGTAAAACTGGTGGTACATCTGGCCCACCGGGCTTTTCAGAAAAGCCACGCCGCCCGAGTGTCCCGGGCAGTGCCATGAGTAAGAGCCGTCTTCGGCGTAATCAAGCAAGGCTTTGAAGAACGGCGGCTGCACACCTTCCAGGTAACTTTTGGCCTCACGGATGATGTGGCGCGCCACAAACTCGGGCGTGTCTTCAAACATGTGGATGAAGCCATGCAACTCGCGCAGGATGTCGTTGGGCAAGTGGCGCGATGTTTTGGTCTCGCCATAAATGTAGATGGGCACATCGGCATTCTTGCGGCGCACCTCGTCAATGAAAGCGCGCAAGTTGATGACGGCCGGGTCCAGGTCCGGGCCTGGCGAAAACTCTTCGTCGTCAATCGACAAAATAAAAGCACTGGCGCGGCTCTGCTGCTGCGCAAATTGCGACAAGTCACCGTAGCTGGTCACACCCAAGACCTCCAAGCCCTCGCTGACGATGGCGTCTGCCAAAGCGCGAATGCCCAAACCCGATGTGTTTTCGGAGCGGTAATCTTCGTCAATGATGACGATGGGGAAACGAAATTTCATGGCGGGATGGGGACAAAGCCCAGAAGAGGGGAAACAGGCGCGAAGTTTAAGGATAAAAACCGGCTTCTAGCGACGAAAACCAGAATTAAACGAAATACCCGGTGAAAAGGCCTTTGGGAAATGTATCCTGCCTCTCAGAACGCACTTTTCCACTGCTACAATCGTTACCTCTGGAACGGTGGATGAGTGGTTTAAGTCGCACGCCTGGAAAGCGTGTGTGGGTTAATAGCCCACCGCGGGTTCGAATCCCGCCTGTTCCGCCAGAAACCCAGTAAAAACGCGCCCTCGGGCGCGTTTTTCGTTTCTGGTGTGCCAATGAGCATGTGATTCGATGGCCCGTGGATACTTCACAACAGCCCCCACCGTCCAAGGCCATGATACCTGGGTCAGGATCACGACCAGATGTTCCAACATGGGAAAATCCACCAAAGCCAAGGCGGTTTTAGGCGTTGATGGGAGTGCTTCATGGCACGCTTTGGGGCTGCGCTTGCGCTTGGCTGGTTACGTCGCGTGCATGCACAGGGACACACGGACGAAAAAAAAATTTGTTCGAAAAAGATTTCAACGCAAGAGCGAGACGGTTCAAAAGCCGATGAACTTGATGATTAATTCCTGGCCGATCAAGGATCAAGGAATCTCGGAAGCTTCAGCCCCTCATCAAGGGGTTTAGCTCTTTCGGATTTCATCAATTAATCCCCCACCCTTGAATTACTCCATCAAAAAATGAAAAATTCAAAGTCATCAGACAACGATATCTGCATTCACGATTCAAATGTACAATCTACCAAAGTACAGTTGCTCATTGACAGTATTCGCTTAAAAAATCTCACTTACTTGAGCAATAAAAAACTCAATATGCTTGCCCAAACGTGCATTGATGTTCTTGACCAAAATGTTTCGGGAAGTTTTATTGAAGCCGGATGCGCTTTAGGAGGGTCAGCAATTTTGATATCGAAATTGAAGGGCATTGGTCGTCAACTGGATGTCTACGACGTTTTTGGCATGATCCCGCCACCTTCTGAGGCTGATCCTGCAGAAGTTCATCACCGTTACAAGATCATTTCTGAAGGGCGATCTGTGGGAATCAATGGGAATAAGTATTACGGATATGTCCACAATTTAATGGAAGTTGTAAAAGAAAACTTCAGAACATTTGATGTCGATTTTGAATCAGAAAATATCCAACTCATCCAAGGTTTAATCCAAAACACCCTTCACCCAACCGGCAATATCGCTTTTGCTCACATAGATGTGGATTGGTATGAACCTGTACTGACATGTCTTGAGCGGATCACACCGCACCTCAGTATCGGAGCTTGCATTATTTTAGATGACTACAATGATTGGGGTGGTTGCAGAAAGGCAACTGATGAGTTTCTTGCATCATCCACCCTCTCATTCTCAAAAGATGATTCAGCGCGGTCTCTGAAATTAAGACGGCTTCCTGATTAAGCAACAACCCCCTCATGAGCACCAATAATTTATCAATTGACTATATATTGACAGATTCCGTACTTTTTTGTGCTGAACTCGATAAGCCGCTCATTTACTTCCCGAATAACGGTAACTTGGGTGATGCGCTCATCAGCACAGGCACCAAAATGGCTTTTGATAAATTAGGTGTAAAATTTCACCCCATTGAATCAATCAATAAAATACCGAATGCCGTGTTAATTTATGGCGGCGGTGGCAACTTGGTCCCCTATTACAAGGAGTGTTCACATTTTTTGTCTGCAGTGCTCCACAAGCCAAACACCATAGTTCTGTTACCACACACTGTTTCAGGTCATTCCAATTTGATTCAAAATCTGGATGAGCGTTACCATATTTTTTGCAGAGAAAAACCATCCTATCAATATGTTTCGAAATTTCAAACTGCCAAAACATTTTTCGATCATGATCTTGCCTTTAGGATAAATCCTGACATTCTTTTCTCTGATTACTCAAATGATATTAAAAAAGCACCGAATCAAATAGTTTCTGCAATTGAATTTATTTTACGCAAATCAATCCTGCACTCCAAATCTCATCGAAGAACCGGCTACTTATTTCGTACCGACAAAGAATCGGAAGTACCGAAAATAAACGATACATTCGACATATCAAGTCTTGTAGTCACAAGGTGGACGCTTAGCAATTATTCAACGTTGCTTTCAGCAGCATTTCTGATGGGATTAAGCATGTTTGATCGCATCTACACAGACAGATTGCATGTTGCAATCGGAGCATCCATTCTTAAAATTCCAACAACTTTATATCCAGGCTCTTACTACAAGAACGAAGCAGTTTTTGAATCAAGCATCAAAAAACTGAGTTCATGCGTCACATTTGAAGAGGCGCCATCATTTCCATTTTTAAAATACTGAAAATATTCAATAAGATTTATTTGAAATTACCTTAAATTATCTTTACTTTCTAAGTTATCGACGTGCTGCTTAACTTGGCTCATCAATGCCATTCTATCATTGATCGTTAAATAATTATTGTTCCTGTAAAGGTCAATAATAATATTTGTATATAATTTCGTGATCATCAACGCTTTCCTTCTCGATCCACCCCCCCCTTGTTCCAACGATAACAATCTGATATTGTCATCATGCTGAATGGCTGAAATTTTCTGATCGTTGATAAACTTATGTTGAATTGATCTGTATATGAGCCGCTTGTAAAGCTCTACATCTTCACCTCCCCAACCTCTGAACGCTTCGTCATATTTTCCCACAAGATGAAAATCATTTTTATTGATGATCGCTGTGCCGCAAAGTGAGGGGTCCTTTTTGGGGTTGATTGTGTAGAATTCCCCCGGCACTGAATTGTTTTCAACCCATTCGTGGATTGAAAAATCAATGATGATGTCTGCATCCGAAAACATGAGAAATTTTCCCTGGCCGTAGGAAGCTCCCATGTTTCTTGCTCTGCTGAGCGAGAAAACAGGATCATCATCTACACAGACCAAACGAACATTTGGGAAATTGTTTTTTACCCAAGTTCTGGTTCCTTCCAAACATCCATAATCGACGACGATGACCTCTAATGGTTCTTGTGCGCACAACTTTGGCAAACTCTGCTTTAAATGTTCCAGCCTATTTTTACAAGTGATAATCACCGAAACAAGAGGATTCTTGGATACAGCTTGTTCAAACATGATTTCTTTCAGGAGTTTGGCAATCTCAAATTCAAATTAAACGGGCTGATTCAAGATTGAAATCACAAAACAATCTTACCCAATGAAGATGCAAGTCAGACGTGCAAGCCCATCACACCATGCCCGAATGGGATGCAAGGTCGAACGCCAGACTGAAATGCGCGCAGCGGGAATGGCCAGCGCGGGTGGACTTTAGTGAGGGCGCCATGCGACGTTCGACATGTTGAGCACGAGTGACACATGTGTTGGTTTGAGCGGGGTCACTGATTCTGAAAAACAAGCGCTCGCCGGTTGGCAAGTGAACAGCATCTTGACGCCCGATGCCATGCATCGGGCGTCCTTGACCAACATTTGCCGACTCAGTTCACCGCCCCAAGTGTCAACTTGATGCAGGACGGATCATCTGACACCGTGTCAGAGGCGAGTCACATCAACGAACAACGGCCAGTTGGGCGCGCTCGCCGCCTTTGTAGGTGTAGAGGGTCAAAGCACCGTTTTTGATGTCGCCTTTTTCGTCAAAAACAATGTTGCCGGTCACGCCTTTGTAATTGATGCTTTTCAAAGCAGGCAGGTACTTGGCCGGATCGGCAGAACCAGCGTTGACCATGGCGGTGGCCATGACCTTGACAGCGTCGTACACATAAGGGGCATACACCTGCACTTCGGCGTTGTACTTGGCTTTGAAGTCTGCACGGAACTTGTCCATGCCGACTTTCTGCTCGCCTTCGACACCACCGGCTTCAGCGCAGATCACGCCTTCGTCTTTCATCGCGTCACCGGCCAACTTGGCCAATTCGGCGGTACAGATGCCATCGCCGCCCATGAACTTGGCATTGATGCCCAGAGATTTCATCTGGCGCAACATGGGGCCGGCCACAGCGTCCATGCCGCCGAAGAACACGACATCAGGCTTCTTGGCCTTCAGGGTCGTCAAAATGGCGTTGAAATCAGAGGCTTTGTCGGTGGTGAACTCGTGGCCCACCACGCTGCCACCGGCAGCCGCAACGGCTTTCTTGAATTCTTCAGCCACGCCCTGGCCGTAAGCAGTACGGTCATCGATCACGGCGATGCTCTTGCCCTTGAGGGTCTCCACGGCGTATTTGCCGAGGGTGCCGCCCAAGTGAACGTCGTCAGCCACCACGCGGAAAGCACCCGCGTAGCCCTGACGGGTGTACTTGGGGTTGGTGGCCGATGGGGAGATCTGGGGAATGCCCGCAGCGTTGTACAACTGCGATGCGGGAATGGTGGTGCCGGAGTTCAAGTGACCGATCACACCGTTGACTTTGGCATCCACCAGCTTTTGGGCGGCGGCCGTGCCTTGTTTGGGATCGGCGGCATCGTCTTCGGCCAGCAATTCGAACTTGATGATTTTGTCGCCCATTTTCAGACCGGCAGCATTGAGTTCCTCGATGGCCATGCGGGCGCCATTTTCATTGTCTTTACCCAGATGCGCGATCGCACCACTGACTGGGCCAACGTGACCGATCTTGATCACTTGAGCCTCAGAAGCGGCATCTTTTTTTCCACACGCGGCCAATACCAAGGTGGACACGGCGACAGCCAGCACTGTCATAGAACGATGAGCAGAAAAATTCATGAATACTCCGAATAAAAAATTGCTTCAATCAAGCAAGCTGAACCATACTTCAAATGCAAGCTTTTGTGACTCAGGAAAAACCTGATTCACACACTTCAATCGGCTTGACGACCCATGCGTTGGTAAACATCCGCCCGCTTGTCCCACATGCCCTGCACACTGCGCTGAACCAATTCGGCTGCCATGCGGTCCAATTCAGGTCGAAGGTTTTGCATGAATTCTTGCGAAAGTGCCAAAACCGAAGCTCTTTCTGCCAGACGGGCATCCAGCGCCGCCAAAACAGCTGCTGGAATCTCAGACGCAGGAACCACCGTCGTCAGCAGCGGAATTGGGTCTGCTTTTTCGTCAGCCATTGGCAAGGTGTTGTGGGGGTGGCTCATGCTGCGTTCCGTTTGGCCAAGTCGTGTTGTATCAAATCGTAACCCTGTGAGGCGTAATGCTTCCAACGTTGCCTGGCGGTCATGCGTCCGTGGTCGTCGACCGGGACGATTTCGATCAGCCGTTTGAATTGCTCAAATCCTTCTGGAACCTCGTCGCCCAGATTGACCAGCACATCACGTCCTGCGCACAAGCCAGGGGCTTCGCTGAGCAAAACAGCCGATGCGTTTTGGACTTCAGGACTGTCTGCAGCGCCACTGTGGGGCACAAAATCGACTGCTGAAAAAGTCCACAAAGCCATGTCCAGCTGTCGCAATGAAGGTGCCGATCCCAACACAGCCACACGCAGTTTTTGCGCATGGGCCTTGCGCAACAAACGGCAGGCGTACTGCAAGCGCTCAGGCGCGTTGAAATGGAACTCGATGCGGGTCATGGTCAAACTCAAGCACGTCGGCGCGAGCTGACAGGCAGGCTCGCCTTGGCCAAAAGGTAGTGCAACAACAGGCCCACGGGGCGACCCGTTGCGCCCTTGGCCGCGCCACTTTTCCAAGCTGTCCCAGCAATGTCCAAGTGGGCCCAAGGGTATTTTTGAGCAAAGCGCTGCAGGAACTTCGCTGCGGTAACCGAACCCGCCGCCCTGCCCGCCACATTGGCCACATCGGCGAAACGCGTTTTCAAACCCTCGGCGTACGCCTCGTCCATGGGCATGCGCCAGCACAAATCACCCGAGCTTTCGCCTGCTTGCTGCAGGTGCTGGGCCAATGCCTCGTCGCTGGTGAACAAGCCTGAACGCACGCCGCCCAATGCGATCACACAAGCGCCGGTCAGGGTGGCGATGTCGATCACCGCTTGCGGCTTGAAACGTTCGGCATAGGTCAGGGCATCGCACAAGACCAAGCGACCTTCGGCGTCGGTGTTCAGAATTTCAATCGTTTGTCCGCTCATGCTGGTCACCACATCGCCGGGTTTGACCGCCATGCCATCGGGCATGTTCTCGGTGGCAGGGATCAAACCCACCACATTGATGGCCGGTCGCAGTTGGCCCAGCGCCTTGAAGACGCCGAGCACGCTGGCAGCGCCACTCATGTCGTATTTCATCTCGTCCATCTCGGGCGCAGGTTTCATCGAGATGCCACCCGTGTCAAAAGTGATGCCTTTGCCCACCAACACCACCGGCGCTTGGGCAGAGCTTGTGCCGCTGTAACGCATCACGATGAAGCGCAAAGGTTCGGCTGCACCCTGAGCCACGGCCAAAAAGGACCCCATGCCCAGTTTGGCCACTTCCTTGGGCCCCAGGATGTCGCACTTGAAAGAGCGGCCTTTCGCAATGGCCTTGGCGGCCTCGGCCAAATGGGTAGGTGTGGCGTGGTTGGCCGGCCGATTGGCCCATTCTTTGGCCAATTCGACCCCGGACACCACCGCTTGGGTTTGAACCATCGCAGCGCGGTGCTCGGCCGCCACGTCGGCGGCGCTGAAAGTGACCTGCTGCAAGGTTCTGTGTTGAGGCTTGCTCAAAGTGGCGGTGTAGCTGTAACTGCCGTCTGCCAAAGCACTTGCGGCGGTTTGCAATCGCTGTGCAGTCCATTCGCCCACCGTGTGCATGCCCAGGTGTTTGGGCTTGGCCGCCTTCAAGGCTGCCCAGGCTGCCACCACTGCTGTGCGGATGTGGGCGCAAGTTTGGTCTTCCGTCGAGACCAGCACCACATGCCGGGACTTGACACCAGCCAGGCCATAAAGAGACAAAACCGAGCCCGCCTTGGGCGTCAAGTCGCCTTTGGCCAAGGCTTGGCGCAACACCAAGGACAGGGGGTCTTGGGCGTCAGGCGCTTGTTCGGTGTTTTGGGGACAAAAAACGATCAAGGCATCAAGATCGTCACGAATGACACGGGAGAGAGCACGTTTTTGGATTTCGAAGTTCATAATTCAGTTTTTCCTTCCCGACAATGTTATTCCATTCCACTTTACGCAAGGATCTGGCGCGCAATTTCGTGGCCACGCTGGTGATTTTGATCACCATTGTGATGACGGTTATTTTGATCCGCACCTTGGGTCAAGCCAGCCGGGGCAGCGTCAACCCCTCAGAGGTCTTGCTGGTGATGGGCTTCAGTGTGCTGAGCCAGATCACCACGATCGTCACGCTCAGTTTGTTCATCGCCGTGGTGTCAACCTTGTCTCGGATGTACAGCGACAGCGAGATGGTGATCTGGTTCTCCAGCGGCCAAGGCTTGGCCTCCTTTGCCAAACCCCTGCTGCGCTTTGCATGGCCGGTTTTGTTGATCATCGTTTTGCTGGGCTTGTTTGCCTGGCCCTGGAGCAATTTACAGATTCAGGAACTGAAGCAACGCTTCGAGCAAAGAAACGACCTCGAGCGGGTCTCGCCGGGTCAGTTTCAAGAATCTGCAGGTGGCAAGCGTGTTTTCTTCATCGACAAAGACAGCCCGGACCAGCGCTTTGGCAACCATGTGTTTGTCTCCAGCATTGACAAGGGGATTGAATCCGTCACCACCGCGCAGCAAGGCCGCATCGAGATGGTGGGTAATGAACGTTTTTTGATGTTGGCCAAAGGTCAACAGTGGATGACCGACATCCAGTCAGGCGAAACCAGACTGACCCAATTTGAGCACTACGAAATCCTGATTGACGACGACGTGATGCCAGCCAACTCTGGCCTGTCCAGCCGAGTGACCGGAAGCTGGTCCTTGCTGCAAAACCCCAGCCCCGAGAATTTGGGAGAGCTCGGTTGGCGAATTGGTTTGGGGCTGGCGGCCATCAATTTGGTGTTGCTGGCCTTGGCGGTGTCTGCCATCAACCCGAGGGTGGGTCGCAGCTATCACCTGAGTTTGGCGCTGTTCATCTTCATGGCTTACTACAACTTGCTCAGCGTCGGGCAAAGTTGGGTGGCTTCGGGGCGGGTGTCTTTTGTGCCGTTCTTGTTGGCCTTGCATGGCGGCGTTTTCTTGGCGGCCTTGACTTGGATCGCAGTTCGCCACATGAATTGGTCTTGGCGCTCTTTTTTGCCCAGCCGCAAATCCTGGACTGAGGCGCAGCCATGAAGACCGTTCGGCGCCTTTTGCACGGCGAAATCACCACAGCAGTTGCTTTTGTGACCGTTGGTTTTTTGGCCCTGTTCATGTTTTTTGACTTGGTGGACGAGTTGCAATCCGTGGCGCGTTACGCTGCCCAAGGCTACCAACTGCAACAGGCCTTGCTCCACATCGCCCTCAAAATCCCGCAGAACTTGTACCAATTGCTGCCCCTGACGGTTCTCATCGGTTGTATTTTTGTGATGGCCCGCTTGGCCCAAACGTCCGAATTCACCATTTTGCGCACCGGTGGACTCGACCCCCTGCGCGCATTGGCCACGGTGCTTCGCTTGGGCTTGATTTTTGTCGGCTTGACTTTTGTGATGGGTGACTATGTTGCGCCTTGGGCCGACCGACAAGCCATCCAGTTGAAGGCCGCCTACCAAGGCCATCTGACGCTTGGTCAAACGGGCGCTTGGCTGAAAGAAACACAAAATGGCCGCCATTTTGCCGTCAACGTCCGCAGCTTCGATGGCATTGAACACATGCGCCATGTCCGGATTCATGAGTTCAATGAGGATGGGCAATTGATGGGGATCACCATCGCTGAACAGGCGGACATCTTGGACGGTGCATGGCAGTTGCAACAAGTTCAGCAAAAGACCATGCGACAAGAGTCCAAAGCTGGCCACTTGAAATACGAATCCCGGCCCTACGGCGAGTTGGCTTGGCGCACCGACATCAGTGCCGACATGGTGGCCGCAGCCTTGCTCAGTCCGGATCGCATGCGGACTTGGGAGCTTTTCAAATACACGCGCCACTTGTCCAAGAACAAGCAAAATTCGCAACGCTATGACATTGAGTTTTGGCGCAAAGTTTTTTATCCCCTGAGCTGTTTGGTCATGTTGGTTTTGGCTTTGCCGTTTGCTTATTTGCACTTTCGCTCGGGCCAAATTGCGGGCCATGTGTTCGGTGGGGTTTTGGCCGGCCTCAGTTTTGCCTTGCTCAACAACGTTTTTCGATTTGTCGGCGACTTGCAAAACTGGGAGCCTTGGTTGGCATCAGCGGCCCCTTCCTTGATTTACAGCGCCATTTCCATGGTGGCCTTTTGGTGGATGGTATGGCGGCGATGAACACACAGACGGTACCCCACTCGGGCGTGGTCCTTTTTGCACATGGCTCCCGAGACCCTTTATGGCGCCTGCCGATCGACGCCGTCGCCCAACGCATGCACCTGCAGTGGCCGCATTTGGTGGTGGCCTGCGCTTTTCTTGAGTTGACCCCGCCCACCTTGCCGCAAGTGGTGGAAGACCTCATGAAACAAGGCATCACCCATGTGCGCATCGTCCCGATGTTTCTGGGTGTGGGACGCCATGCACGGGAAGATCTGCCGCAGTTGGTGCAAACGCTGATCCAGGCCTACCCCCAAATGGCCTTCGAATTGACCAGTGCCTTGGGTGAGCACCCGGCCATGACGGCTTTGATGGCCGATATCGCGGCAGGCGCCCGTCAATAGATCGATAAAGCATAATGATGTCAATCAATATGGCATTAAAAATATGAATTTGCACCAATTTCGCTTCGTTCAAGAAGCGGCCCGACGCAATTTGAACCTCACAGAAACAGCCAAGGCCCTGCACACCTCACAACCGGGCGTGTCCAAGGCCATCATTGAACTGGAAGAAGAACTGGGCATCGAGATTTTTGCGCGACACGGCAAACGCCTCAAGCGCATCACTGAGCCCGGTCAGCACGTGCTTCAGAGCATTGAAGTGATCCTGCGTGAAGTGGGCAACCTTCGCAAAATCGGCGACCAATACAGTGCACAAGACAGTGGCACCTTGTCCATCGCCACCACACACACCCAAGCGCGTTACGTCTTGCCCATGCCGGTGGCCAAATTGCGTGAAAAATACCCGCTGGTCAACATCAGCCTGCACCAAGGCGCCCCCGACCAAGTGGCTCAGATGCTGTTGCAAGACGTGGCCGAGATCGGCATGGCCACAGAATCCTTGTCCGCTTACCAAGAACTGGTGACCCTGCCCTGCTACGAGTGGCAGCACGTGTTGGTTTTGCCTTTGGAACACCCTTTGGCCTCCAAAGAAAACCTATCACTGGAAGACATCGCCGCCGAATCACTGGTCACTTACCACCCGTCATTTACGGGTCGAGGACGGATCGACCAAGCGTTTGCCGCCAAGAAACTGCACCCACGCATCGCCCTGGAAGCGATCGACTCGGACGTGATCAAAACCTATGTCCGACTGGGCCTGGGCATCGGCATCGTGGCCGAAATGGCGGTCAAGGACGATCCGGTGCACGACCTGGTTGTCAGGCCCTTGGGACAATTGTTGGGCATGAACGTGGCCCGCGTGGCTTTCAAACGGGGTGCGTACCTGCGCGACTTTGTTTACCATTTTGCGCAACTCCTCAGCGAGCGCCTGACAGCGCCCCTGATTGCCAAAGCCATGACTGGCCATGTCAACGATTACGAACTCTGATTTTTGAACTCCTCCGACCTATTGAGCATCACGCCATGAACGCACGCACCCCGAACCTGGTCTCCAAAGCACCCCACATGGGCACCACCATCTTCACCGTCATGTCGGCCTTGGCCACCGAAAAAGGTGCAGTCAACCTCGGTCAAGGCTTTCCCGATTTTCCCTGCGATCCGCATTTGCTCGACCTTGTCAACGACGCCATGCGCGAGGGGCTGAACCAATACCCGCCCATGACTGGGGTGGCCCCGCTGCGCGAAGCGGTGTCACTCAAAATCCAGAACTTGTATGGTCGACATTACGACCCTTTGAGCGAAATCACGGTCACCGCTGGCGCCACCCAAGCGATCCTGACCATCATTCTGGCCATTGTTCACCCGGGCGATGAGGTCATCGTGTTGGAGCCCTGCTACGACAGCTATGTGCCCAACATTGAATTGGCTGGCGGCGTGGTGGTTCGCGTGCCCCTCACGCCGGGCACCTTCCGTCCGGACTTTGACAAGATCCGCGCTGCGGTCACCCCCAAAACCCGGGCCATGCTCATCAACTCGCCCCACAACCCCAGCGGCATGGTCTGGTCGCGCCAGGACATGTTGACGCTGCAGGACATTTTGGCGCCCACCGACATCGTCCTCATCAGTGACGAGGTCTACGAGCACATGGTCTATGCCCCGCAGCAGCACTGGAGTGCAGCGCACTTCGATGGTTTGGCGGCAAGGGCCTTCATTGTGTCGAGTTTCGGCAAAACTTACCATGTGACCGGCTGGAAAATCGGCAGTGTGGCAGCTCCCGCCGACATGACAGCCGAGTTCCGCAAGGTGCACCAGTTCAATGTGTTCACCGTGAACACCCCCATGCAACACGCTTTGGCGCGATACATGAGCGATCCCAAACCTTACCTGGAACTGGCCGCTTTTTACCAGCGTAAGCGCGACCTGTTTCGCCAGGGTTTGGCCCAAACCAAATTCAAACTCTTGCCCGGCGAAGGCACCTACTTTCAGTGCGTTGACATTTCTGAGCTCGATGTGCCCGAAAAAAACCTGGGTGATGCCGAATTTTGCAAATGGCTCACCAGCGAGATCGGTGTGGCTGCGATTCCCTTGTCGGCGTTTTACGGCGATGGCTTTGACCAACAAGTGATCCGCTTTTGCTTTGCCAAAAAGGACGAATCACTCTTGGCGGCGCTGGATAAACTCAAACGCCTTTGAGCTTTCAGTCGTCGGTGTTGTCGTCCAGCCCTGGAAACAGCACCGACGTGAAACCAAACTTGCTGAAATCCCTCACCCGCATGGGGTAGAGCTTGCCAATCAGGTGGTCGCACTCGTGCTGCACCACCCGGGCATGAAAACCGTCGGCGATGCGGTCAATCACCTGTCCCTGGGCATCGAAGCCGGCGTAGCGGATGCGCTGCCAGCGCGGCACGATGGCCCGCATGCCCGGCACCGAAAGGCAACCCTCCCAGCCTTCTTGCTCTGCATCGCCCAAAGGCGTGATGACCGGGTTGATCAAAACGGTTTGCGCAAACGGCGGTTCGTGTGGGTAGCGTGGATTGACCTGACCGCTGCCGAAAATGACCACCTGCAAGTCCACACCGATTTGCGGTGCAGCCAGGCCAGCGCCATTGACAGCCGCCATGGTGTCCAGCAGGTCAGACACCAGCGCATGCAATTCGGGTGTATCGAATGCGGACACCGCTGCAGCGGTGCGCAGCAGGCGCTCGTCGCCCATTTTCAGAATTTCGCGAACCGTCATGGTTTATCTCCTTTCAACAACATGGCCAGCCCTGCATCATCGAGCACCGGCACCCCCAAAGCCTGGGCCTTGTCGAGTTTGCTGCCCGCCTCCGCACCGGCCACCACATAGCTGGTTTTCTTGCTCACCGAGCCAGACACCTTGGCGCCCAGAGCTTCGAGTTGGTCTTTGGCCTCGTCGCGACCCATGCTTTGCAGCGTGCCCGTCAGCACGACCGTGACGCCCGCCAACGGCATCTCGGTCGGGGCCAGCGCATCGCCTTCGGTCCAAGACAGGCCTGCATCGCGCAGCGCCTGCACCACTTCTCGGTTGTGCGCTTGGTCAAAGAAGGTGCGGATGCTGTGCGCCACAATGGGGCCCACATCGGGCACTTGCAAAAGCGCGTCCTCGCTGGCGACCATGATGGCGTCCAACTGCCCGAAGTGCCTGGCCAGTTCCTTGGCGGTGGCCTCGCCCACATGGCGGATGCCCAAGCCGAACAAAAACCGGGGCAAGGTGGCCTGCTTGGATTTCTCCAGCGCTTCGAGCAGATTCACCGCTGACTTTTCGGCCATGCGGTCCATGCTGGCCAAAGTTTCAAGCTTCAAGTGGTACAGATCGGCCAGCGTTTTCACTTGGCCCAAATCGACCAATTGGTCCACCAGCTTGTCGCCCAAACCCTCAATGTCCATGGCGCGGCGGTGCGCAAAATGCCAGACCGCTTGCTTGCGCTGCGCGCTGCAAAACAAGCCGCCTGTACAGCGGTGGTCGGCTTCGCCCTCTTCCCGCTCGGCCAAACTCCCGCATACTGGGCAATGGCTCATCATGGTGAACTGCGGCGCGTCAGCCGGACGGCGGTCCAGCACCACGGACACCACTTCGGGGATCACGTCGCCAGCACGGCGCACGATCACGGTGTCGCCCACCCGCACGTCTTTGCGGCGGGCTTCGAGTTCGTTGTGCAGCGTGGCATTGGTCACCGTGACGCCGCCCACAAACACAGGGGCCAACTTGGCCACGGGCGTGAGCTTGCCGGTGCGTCCCACTTGCACATCGATGGACAGCACCGTGGTCATTTCTTCTTGCGCTGGATACTTGTGGGCCACGGCCCAGCGCGGCTCGCGGGTCACAAAGCCCAGTTGCAACTGCCAGTCCAGGCGGTTGACCTTGTAAACCACGCCGTCGATGTCATAGGGCAAGGCATCCCGCTCCCTCGCCATGCGCTGGTGAAAACCCACAAGACCAGCAGCGCCTAGAACACAGGAGGTTTGATCGGCCACCGGAAAGCCCCAACTTTTGAGTTGCTGCAAGGCTTCAAAATGGGTGTCCCACACTGGGCCGCCCTCGGCCGCTGATGCCATGTCGCCCCAGCCGTAGGCAAAAAAACTCAAAGGCCGCTCAGCTGCGATGCCGGAGTCCAATTGGCGCACCGCACCTGCTGCTGCGTTGCGCGGATTGACGAAGGTCTTTTCGCCCTTGATGCCCGCAGCCATGCGGGCGCGTTGTCGCTCATTGAGCTTTTCAAAATCATCACGGCGCATGTACACCTCGCCGCGCACCTCCAGCAACGCTGGCGCAGCGCTGGGCAAGCGAAGCGGGATCTGCCCAATGGTGCGGACATTGGCCGTGACATCTTCACCGGTCTCGCCATCACCCCGCGTGGCGGCCTGGACCAGCAGGCCGTCTTCATAACGCAAGCTCATGGCCAAGCCATCGAATTTAAGTTCCGCCACATACTGAACGGCAGGATCTGCCTCGCTCAGGGTCAATTCCTTGCGCACACGGGCATCAAAAGCCTCGGCTCCGCTGGCTTCGGTGTCGGTTTCGGTGCGTATGCTGAGCATAGGCACTCGGTGCTGAACCTGAGCAAACGCATCCAGCACCTGCCCGCCTACACGCTGGGTGGGCGAGTCAGGCTTCAACAACTCGGGATGTGCGGCTTCCAGGGCTTGCAGCTCTCGAAAAAGCCGGTCGTACTCTGAATCCGGCAGTTCGGGTGCATCCAGCGTGTAGTAACAATGCGCGTGGTGATGCAAGAGCGATCGCAATTCAGCGGCTCGCGCCAAATCGCGTTCTTGGCCTGAGCCGTTGAGTGGGGCATCCCCAAACAGGTCCCGTGTGGACATGGGTGATCCGATCAGATCAAGAAAAAAGGCGACGGGCTTGCGCAGAACCGGCCGACAACTCACGCAGGTCAAGGGCGTCGTAGAGTTGCCGCAAATCACCGGCAATTTGATCGAGGACAGCATCACCCAAGACCTGGCCAGCACCATCGGTGACCACGCCATCCATTTCCTGGGTCAAGCGTCTGATCACATCACGCAAGCGCGCGAAAGACTCGTCTTCTCGGGCAATTTGCGGCACATCCAAACTCAAGCAAAACTCGCGAATGGCCGACAAAGCGGGATCATCTGCCATCGCCGCTTGGCTGTCGAAAGTCAAGGACAACACAGGCGGCAAGCCCTGCACCAAAGAGGGCAAGACCATGCGGCCCGGAATCACACCCGCCACAAATCCCAAACGCGCCGCGTGTTGCTGGATGTAGCCCGGACTCCAGGCTGCCGCTCGGGCACACAGTGTGAAGCTCAAATGGGCATCGTGGTCATTGGCAAATTGGTCCAGCTCACGGGCACGGGCCACTTCTTCGAGCATGTCACTGAAGGTGGCGGTGCCGTTGACCGCGTCAGCGAACGCTTGGGTTTTGACCACAAATTCAGAAAACTCGATCTCGTTGAGCGGCCCCATGCGGTTGGCCAACTGAACGGCCGCCTGAAACGCCGAATAACGACGCCCAGCAAACAAGGGCTCCCATTCGCCATGGAGCTGGCTACAACCTTCCACATTGAACGGTTTGGTGCCAACCCGCCGCGTCGCAGGTAAAGCGGCGAGTGCTGCATCACCCGACACTGGCTGGTCCACCTCAATGGCGGCGATCACGTCGATCAAGGCATCGATTTGGGCCTTGCGCTCAGGCTGGGGCAAACTGGCAAAGTCGTCCATCAGCACGGGCTCCTGCTGATCCGCAGGCCCCAGCGCCGGAGCAGACAAGGGTTCGGGCTGCGGTTCGGCTTGACGTGGCGCATTTTTGCGCGACGTCCAATGGTTGTAGACCACGACCGCGAGCAAGGTCAGGCCACCGATACCGGCCAAACTGACTTGCAAAGAACTCAAGGAATCCAGCATATGAAAACTTCACATTCAGGCCATATCGGCCATGGAAACGGCAGACTCCATGTCCACCGCCACGATGCGTGAAACCCCTTGTTCCTGCATGGTCACGCCGATCAACTGCTCGGCCATTTCCATGGCGATCTTGTTGTGGCTGATGAACAGGAACTGGGTCTCTTTGCCCATGCCCTTGACCAGTTTGGCGTAGCGCTCGGTGTTGGCGTCGTCCAGCGGCGCGTCCACCTCGTCGAGCAAGCAAAACGGGGCCGGGTTGAGCTGAAAAATGGCAAACACCAGCGCGATGGCCGTCAGGGCTTTTTCGCCGCCCGACAACAAATGGATGGTCTGGTTCTTCTTGCCGGGCGGCTGCGCCAGCACCTGCACGCCGGCATCCAGAATCTCGTCGCCGGTCATGACCAAGCGGGCATTGCCGCCACCAAACAGCTCGGGGAACATGCGGCTGAAGTGCTCGTTGACGATCTTGAAGGTGCCGCCCAACAGCTCGCGGGTTTCGGCGTCGATCTTGCGGATCGCGTCTTCCAGCGTGTTCATCGCATCGGTCAGGTCGGCGCATTGGGCATCCAGGAAAGTTTTGCGCTCTCGCGAAGTGCTCAACTCTTGCAAAGCAGCCAAGTTCACCGGGCCCAAAGCGGTGATTTCGCGGTGAATGCGGTCGATCTCGCCCTGCAGCCCCGTCACGCGCACCTGGCCTGCCTCGACCGAAGCGGCCACGGCCTCCAGATCGGCTTTCGCTTCGGCCAGCAGCTGGGTGTATTGCTCCAAGCCCAGGCGGGCGGCTTGCTCCTTGAGTTGCAAGTCGGTGATCTGCTGGCGCAGGGGTTCAAGTTCGCGCTCAAAACTGACGCGCCGCTCGTCGCTGGCACGCAATTTGGCCGTCAGGTCGTCGTATGCGCTGCGGCAGGCAGCCAAGGCCTGCTCGCGTTCGAGTTTGAGCGCCAACACGTTTTGCAGACCGGCTTGCGCAGCGGCATCGGTCAGGCGGCTGAGTTCGTCTTGGGCCCGCTGCATTTCGGCGTCAATGCTGGTCACTTGCTGCTGGGCCGTCTCCATGGTGCGGCTCAGCTCGGCGCGGCGGGCGTCCAAGCTGCGCTGCGAAAACTGGGCCTCTTGCGCGCGGCGCTCCAAGCTGCGCTGCTGTTCACGGCACTGGGCCAGCTTGCGTTCGACCTCGATCACGCGCTCGTCCAGCTGGGCGTGGCGCTCTTGCGTGTCGGCCAGCTGCATGTCCAGCGCTTCAAAGCGGGCTTCGGCGGTGACACGGCGCTCTTGCAATTCGTCGAGCAAGGCCTCGACTTCGGCCATGTCCTTGTTGATTTGCTCGCTGCGGGCACGCGTTTGGGCCACCAACTGAGACAAGCGCAGGTTTTCAACCTGCAGCTGATGCGCGCGCGCCTGGCTTTCGCTGGCCTCGCGGCGCACAGAGATCAGCCGGTGCGAGGCGTCGGCACAGGCCGCCTCGGCGCGCGCGAGGGCGCTGCGGCTTTCTTCCGAAATCAGGGTCTGGGCGCGCAGCTGCTTTTCCAGGTTCTCAATCTCTTGGGCGCGGCCAAGCATTCCGGCTTGCTCGGAATCTTGCGCGTAAAACACCACACTGTTGAGTTGAACCGCATGACCGGCTTGCACCAACAGGGTTTCACCCGCTTGCAATTGACTGCGCCAGGCCAGCGCGTCTTCCAGATTGGGGGCGGTGTAGGTGCCTTGGAGCCAGTCGGCCAACAGGGCTGACAAGCCGGCATCGTGCACACGCAGCAAGTCGGCCAAGGGCTTGCAGCCAGCGGGCATGCCACTGCGTGGCGCGGCTTTGGCGGCGAAGGGAGGGCTGAAAAAGCTCAGCTTGGCAGGCGGTGCGTCATTGGCAAACGCATGCACCATGTCCAGTTTGGAAACTTCCAGAGCGGAGAGGCGCTCACGCAGGGCGGATTCGAGGGCGTTTTCCCAGCCGGGTTCGATGTGGATGCGGCTCCACAAGCCTGCCATCCCGTCCATGCCGTGTTTGGCCAGCCAGGGCTTGAGTTTGCCGTCGGTGCGAACTTTTTCTTGCAAAGCCTTGAGCGCCTCGATGCGGGCGCTCAGATCGGCCAAACGTGACGACTCTTGGATCACAGTGGATTGGCGGGTGCGGCGGTCTTCGTCCAGGGCAGGCACCTGTTCTTGCAGGCCTTGCAGTCGGGCTTGGGATTCGGCGGCCAGGGCTTGGGCTTGGACCAACTGTTCTTGCAGGTGGTGAAGACGTGCTTCATCGGGAGCGGCCAGTGCGTTGCGGTCGGTCAACAGGCGTTCGCGGCGGTTTTCAAGCTGGCGCGATTGTTCATCGACATTGCGCTGGTCTGCGGCCAGCACGCCCATTTGCTGCTGCACCTGGACGACCGCAGCGCGCTGGGCATGGGCGTCGTTTTGCGCTTTGCGCAGGGCTTCTTCCAGGTCGGGCAAGGCCATGGCCTGGTCTTCGACCTGGGCGGCCAGCGTCAGGCTCTGGTCTTCGGCCATGGCCGCTTGCTCGGCCAGGGTTGCCAGCTCGGCTTGGGCATCTTGGCTGCGGGTGCCCCATTGGGCGGTTTGTTCGATCAACTGCTGCAAGCGCTGCTCGGCGCGTTGACGGCCTTCGACCACAAAGCGGATTTCGGCCTCCAAGCGGCCCACCTCGGCACTGGCTTCGTACAGTTTGCCTTGGGCTTGGTTGACCTGATCACCTGCGCTGTAATGCGCCTGGCGAATGGTCTCCAGATCGGCCTCAGCGTGCCTCAAATCGGCCATGCGCGATTCCAGTGCATTGACCGCTTGGTCCACGTCGGACTTCATGCGGCCTTGGTCGGCCTCAGCGTCGCGACGCTTTAAAAACCACAATTGGTGCTGCTTGAGCGTGCTGTCCGCCTGCAAATTGTTGAACCGCTGCGCCACTTCGGCCTGCTTTTCCAACTTTTCCAAATTGGCGTTCAGCTCGCGCAGGATGTCGTCCACCCGGGTCAGGTTCTCTCGGGTGTCCGAGAGGCGGTTTTCGGTTTCACGGCGGCGCTCTTTGTATTTGGACACGCCTGCGGCTTCTTCGAGAAACAAGCGCAGTTCTTCGGGTCGCGACTCGATGATGCGGCTGATCGTGCCCTGGCCGATGATGGCGTAGGCGCGAGGCCCCAAACCGGTGCCCAAAAACACGTCTTGAACATCGCGGCGGCGCACCGGCTGGTTGTTGATGTAGTAGCTGCTGTTGCCGTCGCGGGTCAGTACGCGCTTGACCGCGATCTCGGTAAATTGGCCCCACTGGCCACCGGCACGGTGGTCGGCATTGTCAAACACCAGTTCGACACTGGCGCGGCTGGCAGGTTTGCGGATGGTGGTGCCGTTGAAGATGACGTCCTGCATGGACTCGCCGCGTAACTCGGACGCTTTGGACTCACCCAGCACCCAGCGTACCGCGTCCATGATGTTGGATTTGCCACAACCGTTGGGCCCGACCACACCCACCAACTGCCCGGGCAGCAGGAAGTTGGTGGGTTCGGCAAACGATTTGAAGCCTGAAAGCTTGATGGAATTGAGGCGCACGGGAGTGTCGAATCGGTGTCAGATCGTTCTGAGATCAACTAAAAGGGCCAGCCGAAAAGGCCAACACAATGCAAAACATCCATGTTACCCGACAGGGATGCTGAAAAAACTGCAGACAAGACTTGCCATGGCTGGTTTGCGCAATCCCCCTGCAATGCCTGCGACCTGGCAGGCCCGCCGCCTGAGACGCCCACTGCATCCCGGATAATCTGGGGATGAACCCTCTTCTTGCCAAGTTACAACCTTATCCATTCGAACGACTGAAGCAGCTGTTCGCGAACGTCACGCCCAACCCCGCCTTGAAGCCCATCAGCCTAGGCATCGGCGAACCCAAGCACGCCACGCCGGCTTTCATTCAAGAAGCGCTCAAGGCGGCGGTGGCCACCGGTTTATCGGCCTACCCCGCCACTGCGGGCGAACCCGCATTGCGCAAGGCTTGCGCCGCCTGGCTGCAAACCCGCTACGCCCTGACGCTTGATCCGGCCACCCAAGTGTTGCCGGTCAACGGCTCGCGCGAAGCCCTGTTTGCCCTGACGCAGACCGTGATCGACCCGACCCGCCCCGGCGCGACCGTGGTCAGCCCCAACCCGTTCTATCAAATTTACGAAGGCGCGGCCTTGTTGTCGGGTGCGGCACCCTATTACGTGCCCAGCGACCCGGCCCGCAACTTTGCCAACGACTGGGACAGCGTGCCCGCCGAGGTCTGGGCCCGCACGCAGCTTTTGTTTGTTTGCTCACCCGGCAACCCCACGGGCGCGGTCATGCCGCCGTCGGAATGGGAAAAGCTGTTTGCCCTGTCGGACCAGCACGGGTTCGTGATCGCGTCGGACGAGTGCTACAGCGAAATTTATTTCCGCGAAGAAGCGCCTTTGGGGGGCCTGGAAGCCGCTCACCAGCTGGGCCGCACCGACTTCAAAAACCTGATCGCCTTCACCAGCCTGAGTAAGCGCAGCAATGTGCCGGGCCTGCGCAGCGGTTTTGTGGCGGGCGACGCGGCCATCATCAAGCCGTTTTTGCTCTACCGCACCTACCACGGCAGCGCCATGAGTCCGGTGGTGCAGTCGGCCAGTGTGGCCGCCTGGGGGGATGAAACGCATGTGGTGGACAACCGCAACCAATACCGCACCAAGTTTGCCCAAGTCACGCCGGTGCTGGCCGAGGTGCTGGATGTGAAATTGCCCGACGCCAGCTTTTACCTGTGGGCCGGTGTGCCTGAGGGCTGGCAAGGCGATGACGCGGCCTTTGCCAAGGCGCTGTACGAGGTCGAAAGCGTCACGGTGCTGCCCGGCAGCTACTTGGCACGCGACTTCAACGGCAGCAACCCAGGCCAGGGTCGCATCCGCATGGCGCTGGTGGCCGAGACGGCCGAGTGCCTGGAAGCGGCTGAGCGCATTGCCCGCTTTGTGCGGACTCACCCCAGCAAGGTCTGAGCCATGAACATCAAGAACACCAACACCTGCCACGACACACTTCGCCTGGCTGAACAACTGATCTCCAAACCCTCCGTCACCCCCGATGACGCAGGCTGCTTGGACCTGATAGCCGACGCCCTGAAACCCCTGGGCTTTGTCTGCGAATTCATGGACTCCGGGCCTGAGACTTTCCGTGTACGCAACCTCTGGGCCAAGCGCGCAGGCACTTCGGGCCAGACCCTGGCGTTTGCGGGCCACACCGATGTGGTGCCCACCGGGCCACTGACGCAATGGGAGAGCGACCCC
Source organism: Comamonadaceae bacterium (assembly GCA_027485235.1). Lineage (GTDB taxonomy): Bacteria > Pseudomonadota > Gammaproteobacteria > Burkholderiales > Burkholderiaceae_C > Limnohabitans_A. Next base: position 130,315 of record JAIXRJ010000046.1, on the reverse strand, counting down.
TTCACCCCCACGCACAGGGACGGCAAATTGTTTGGTCGGGGCGCAAGCGACATGAAAACTTCGCTGGCGGCCATGGTGGTGGCCGTTCAAGAATTTCTGGCTGCCAACCCCGATCCGAAACTGGGCATCGCCTTTTTGCTGACCAGCGACGAAGAAGGCCCGGCCCTCGACGGCACGGTGGTGGTGTGCAAAGCGCTCCAAGCCCGTGGCGACGCGCCGCAGTTTTGCATCGTGGGCGAACCCACCTCGGTGCAACAAACCGGCGACATGATCAAAAACGGCCGCCGCGGCACCCTGAGCGGCAAGCTCACCGTCAAGGGCGTGCAAGGCCACATTGCCTACCCGCACTTGGCCGACAACCCGATCCACCGCTTGGCCCCAGCGCTGGCCGAGCTGGTCGGCATCCGCTGGGACGAAGGCAACGCCTTCTTCCCGCCCACCAGCTGGCAGGTCAGCAACATCCACGCAGGCACCGGCGCCAGCAACGTGATCCCTGGCGACTGCGTGGTGGATTTCAACTTCCGCTTTTGCACCGAATCCACGCCCGAGAGCCTGCAGCAGCGACTGACCGCCGTGCTGGACCAACATGGCCTGAAGTACGAACTGAACTGGACCCTCGGTGGCCTGCCGTTTTTGACCACACCCGGCAGCTTGGTAGCCGCTGTTCAAAAAGCCATTCGGGACGAAACAGGTCTCAGCACCGAGCTGTCCACCACGGGCGGCACCAGCGACGGCCGCTTCATCGCGCAGATTTGCCCGCAGGTCATCGAGTTCGGTCCCCCCAACGCCACGATTCACAAGGTCAACGAGCATGTCGCGCTTTGCGACATCGCGCCACTCAAGGCCGTCTATCGCCGCACGCTGGAACACCTCAACGCGGGCTTGTCCGCATGAGCGCCTTGACCCTCTCAGGGTTGATCAAGGCATCGTCCGAGCGGCTCACCCAAGCGGGTGTGGCTTTTGGCCACGGCACCCTCAATGCCTTTGACGAAGCCGTCTGGCTGGTGCTTTGGCGCCTGGGCCTGCCGCTGGACACCGACCTGGACGAAGTCACAGCGCAAGCCGTGACGCCCGAGCAGCAAGCAGCCTGCGCCGCACTGATCGAAAAACGCATCGCCACCCGCAAGCCCGCCGCCTACCTGACACAAGAAGCCTGGCTGCAAGGTGTGTCGTTTTACATCGACGAGCGCGCCATCGTGCCGCGAAGCCTGATCGCCGAGGTGCTGGCCGACGGCACGATCGACGCTTGGCTGTCTGACCAAACCACCCACGTGCTGGACCTGTGCACCGGTAACGGCAGCCTGGCCGTGTTGGCGGCGCTGGCCTGGCCCGAGGTGCAAGTCACCGGGGCCGATATTTCCGAAGATGCGCTGGGCGTGGCCGCCATCAATATAGAGCGGCACGATCTGCAAGAACGCGTCCAGCTGCTACAAAGCGATGGCCTGTCCGAACTGCCGGGTCCGTTTGACCTCATTTTGTGCAATCCGCCTTATGTCTGTCAGGCCAGCATGGATGCCCTGCCTGCCGAATACCGCGCCGAGCCCGAACTGGCGCTGGCCGGGGGCACCGACGGCATGGACTTTGTGCGTCAACTGCTCAAGGCTGCGCCTGCGCGCATGAGTCCGCACGCGCTGCTGGTGCTGGAGATCGGCAACGAGGCAGGACACTTCATCGCCGCCTTCCCCGAGCTCGAAGTGGCTTGGCTGGAGACCAGCGCGGGCGACGATCAGGTCTTGCTGATCACCCGTGACGCCTTGCTCAGCTTGTAACGGTCCTCCCCCTGGGCGGCCGGGAAACGACCCCACTTTCAACCTGCCATCTCACCGACTTGCACATCGGCGAAAATGGCATTCACGCTTTTTGAGCTCAGTCCCATCAGACTGACCCTGCTTCCCATACCGGCATCTGTTCCGGACACTGCTTTTCATGATCAATCTTAAAAACGTCACCCTCCGCCGAGGCACCAAGGTGCTGCTGGACAAAGCCTCTGTCACGCTCAACCCCGGAGAAAAAGTCGGACTGGTGGGGCGCAACGGGGCGGGTAAATCCACTTTGTTTGCGCTGTTTAATGGCACCTTGACCGAAGACGGCGGCGACTTTGAAATGCCGCGCCAGTGGCGCATGGGACAAGTGGCACAAAACATGCCCGAAACCGATCAAGCCGCCGCTGACTTTGTGCTGGAAGGTGACACCCGATTGGCCGAGTTGCGCCAGCGTTTGGTGGTGGCTGAAGCCAGTGGCGACGGCATGGAAATGGCCCACGTTTACACCGACTTGGCCGATGCCGGCGACCACGACGCCATGCCCCGTGCAGAAGCCCTGATTTTGGGCTTGGGTTTTCGTGTGGATGAACTCCACAACCCCGTCAACAGCTTTTCAGGCGGTTGGCGCATGCGCTTGCAGCTGGCCCGCGCACTGATGTGCCCGTCCGACATCCTGATCTTGGACGAACCCACCAACCACCTGGACCTGGACGCCTTGGTCTGGCTGGAAGCCTGGCTACAGCGCTACGCGGGCACGATGATCGTGATCAGCCACGACCGCGAGTTTTTGGACGCGGTGACCGATGTGACGCTGCACATCGACCACGCCAAACTCACCCGCTACGGCAGCAACTACAGCGGTTTTGAAATCTTGCGTGCCCAACAGATGGAACTGCAACAAGCCTCTTTTGCCAAGCAACAAGACAAGATCGCCCACCTGCAAAAGTTCATCACCCGCTTCAAGGCCCAGGCCAGCAAAGCCAAACAGGCACAAAGCCGCGTCAAAGCGCTTGAGCGCATGGAAAAAGTGGCTCCACTGCTGGCCGATGCCGAATTCACCTTCGGCTTCAAGGAACCCAACAACCTGCCCAACCCGATGCTGGCCATCAGCGAGGCGAGTTTTGGTTACACCGTTGACGACGAGCCCAAAGCCATCTTGCAAGGCGTCAGCAAATCGGTGCTGGCCGGGCAGCGCATTGGCATTTTGGGGGCCAACGGCCAGGGCAAATCGACCTTGGTCAAAACCATTGCCCGCACCATGCCACTTCTGACGGGCACGCTGACCGAGGGCAAGGGTCTGAACATCGGCTACTTTGCACAACAAGAACTCGATGTGCTGCACCCGAACGACAACCCCTTAGAACACATGATTCGCCTGGCCAAAGAGCTGGGCCCCAACAGTGGCGAGCCCAGCCGAGAGCAGGACCTGCGGAACTATTTGGGCACATTCAACTTTTCAGGCGACATGGTCAAGCAGGCCGTGGGCTCCATGAGTGGCGGCGAAAAAGCCCGCTTGGTGCTGGCCATGATCGTTTGGCAACGGCCCAACCTGCTGCTGCTGGACGAACCCACCAACCACTTGGACTTGGCGACCCGAGAGGCGCTGTCCATGGCGCTCAACGAGTTCGAAGGCACCGTCATGCTGGTCAGCCACGACCGCGCCTTGCTGCGCGCCGTGTGTGACGAGTTCTGGATGGTGGGCCGAGGCAAGGTCGAACCCTTTGACGGAGATCTGGACGATTACCAGAAGTACCTGCTGGAAGAATCCAAGCGCCTGCGTGAAGTGGCGAAGAACTCTGCCAAAGATGCGACAGGCCAGCCCCAAGGGCCTCAGCTCGTCGAGAAGCCCGCTGCTCAAACTCTTGCGCTCAACACGCCCTGCGCACCCGGTCTGAGCAACAACGAGCAACGCAAACTCGATGCACAAAAGCGTCAGCAACTTGCTGCGCAAATTCGCCCGCTGAAAAAAGAATTGGAACAAAACGAGCAACGCATGGTGGCCATCGTGCAAGAAAAGAACGCACTGGAACAATTGCTCAGCAAGAGCAACAATCCTGCTGAAATCGCTGAATCGGGACGGCGCCTGAAAGCTTTGGGTGATGAAGAAGCGAACTTGGAGGAGCGCTGGCTTGAGTTAACGGCTTCTATGGAAGCTGCTGCATAAGAGGGCCATGATCCACAAAAAAGCCGTGCAGCTGCTGGCAAATGGCTGGTTTTTCCATCACCTTTTAGAAATTAACCGCCCACAACTGACCAGCCGGTGCGTTGGTCCGACTTGTTGTTCTCGTATTCCCAATGGGTGCCACAACGGTCGCAACGGTAGCGGGTGACGGTGACCGAGCTGGTGTCGCGCAACTCCTTGCGGTTGTCCCCTTGGACCAACTCGGCATGGCCAGGCGCTTTGCGCCAGTTGCGCTGGATCCCAGAGCAAGGCTCACACAGCGCCATCTTCTTGAGCTCGTTTTGGATGTTCAATTTGGCGGTCACGGGAAACTTTCGAAAAAAAGGCGCTGAAAAATGCACTCGCCAACGAAAAAAGCACTTTGTACGGGTATACAAAGTGCTTTTCAGAATGGTGGGACCAGCGGGGGTCGAACCCACGACAAACGGATTAAAAGTCCGCTGCTCTACCAACTGAGCTATGGTCCCATGCATCAATGCGGTGCATTGCGGCAAGACTCAAATTATAGCGTCATTTTTCCGACGCCCAATGCGCTTTGGCTAAAAAATTCAAAATCTCAGAAGCTGCACACATGCCAAAAGTGGCCGTCACACTGACCACAGAACCATAGCCATGGCAGTTGAGAGAACCATCACCTTCCAGCAAACAAGAAGCATCGGGAGGCGCCACAGGTTCACGACTGAAGACACCCTGAATGCCCATCCGCTTGTCACCCCTGGCCGCACCATGGTGCTTGCGCAAGCGATACCGCAACTGCGCCAGCAAAGGGTCATGCGTGATGCGCGACAAATCTTCAACATCCACTTTGTGCGCCAGCCGTTTGCCACCCGCCGCACCCACGGTGATAAAACCCATCTGCTGCCGCATTGCCCAATCGGCCATGGCCACCTTGGCACTGACCTGGTCACAGGCATCCAGGACCGCATCGGGCACAGCAGGCAACAAGCTCGGCCAATTGTCAGGGGATACGAACGCATCCACACAGTCCACCAAACATTCAGGGTGGATGAGGGCGATGCGCTCACGCATGGCGTGGACCTTGGCTTGTCCTTCTGTGGAGGTCAGGGCGTGAATTTGACGGTTGATGTTTGACTCGGTGATGTGGTCCATGTCCACCAAGGTCAAGCGCGCCACACCGCTGCGTGCCAATGCTTCTGCGGCCCAAGAGCCGACTCCGCCAATCCCCACCACGACAACGTGCGCTCGGCGAATTTGCCCAGCGCCGATCAGACCGTACAAGCGCTGCAAGCCCCCAAATCGTCGCTCGCCAGCGGGGGTGTCCTGCGTCTCGTCCATCACACCCTCTCCGCTCGCCATGACTGCCACTGCAAGGCCAGCAAAGCGCCCATGACGATGCCTGACACGGCCAGCATGCTGCCCCAACTCAAGGTGGACAAACCGGACAAGCCTTGCCCAATGCTGCAACCCATGGCCATCACGCCCCCCACGCCCATCAAAGCGCCGCCCAGTCCGTGCAAAACCAAATCAGATGTCTGGCTAAAGCTTTCCCATCGGAAAGTGCCCTCCAACAAGGCACTGGCCCAGGCGCCGGACACCACGCCTGCGGCCAAGGCCATCCCCAAGCTCAAGCGCTTGCTGCCGTCGCTGAAGTACATGAAGGCATCCATCCAGTAGGCGACAGGTGCGGTGAAGCTGAGCGACTCCATCCGGCCGCTGCTCGTGGCCAAAAATACTGGCGCCAGTGTTTCAGGATGTTCGGGCACAAAGCCAAGGACACCACTGACCCACCAAACCCCCAGCACCACCGCGGCGGTGCCGATGCCTGGCCAGATCTGGCGCACGCCCCAAAAGCTGCGGTCTTTGAACACCCAAAGCAACAAAGCCAATGCCACACACAGCGACAAAATGCCAAAGGAGTCGGTCAAGGAAAAGCCCCAATGAAGGCCCAAGCCTTGCGCTGCAAAGGGCCCGGCTGGCCAATCCACGCTCCAAACGTCCAAGCCCTTGACGCGCCATACCGCAGGCAAGCCACGCAGTGTCGCCAAAGCAAAAACACCCACGCTCAGCAAAACCACCAGCGATTTCAAATTGCCACCGCCCAGGCGGACCAAGGTTTTGCTGACGCAACCAGAAGCGAGCACCATGCCCGCGCCAAACAACAGCCCACCCAGAGTCAAGCTCAGCACGTTCAGGCGTGGCGTGGCGTAAATCGTGTTCAAAGGGCTGATCCAGCCGGCCCAAGTCATGCAACCAAAGCCCGCAATGGACAGCGCAATGGCCAAGACCCACTGCCGCAAACGCGTGGCGTCGGCCATCAAGACCCAATCACTGAAGGCTCCCATGGTGCAAAAATGGCTGCGGTGAAGCAGCCAGCCCCAAGCCAGCGACAGCGAAAAGCAAAGGCCCAAAACCAAAAGATTTTGGGCCTGAAATTCGGCCAATGACATCACACCCATGTGACGGCCATCAGCGCCAACGCGTGATGCGCTCTCGCGCTGTCACTGCCGCTTCAGACGCGGGATACATCTTGGTCAAGTCGTCCAAGGTTTTGCGGGCAGCTTTGGCATCCTTGAGCTCCAGTTGGACATTTGAGATGGCCAGCATGGCCTCAGGGGCGCGTGGATGCCCAGGAGCGGCATTGAGCATTTGCTGAAAGTTGGCCATCGACTCTTTGTAGGCCTTGTTGGCGTAATGCGCATTGCCAAGCCAAAACAAAGCCGTGGCAGCGTATCCGCCTCGGCCGTAACGCAGCAAAAATTGGGTGAGCGCAACTTGGGCCGCCACAAAGTCACCTTTTCGAAAGGTCTCCAGGGCGGCGTCGTATTCGCGCTTTTCAGCTGGTTCTGCCAAAAACTCTTGGCCATCCACAGAAACTTTGATCGGCTCAAACTTGCGCAACCGATCCTCCACTCCAGCGCTCACATCTTTTTGGCGCTGCTGAACTTCGGACAGATCACGCGCCAGTCTTTCCTGCGCGCCGCGGCTTTGCGAGACATCGGAGCGGAGGGTTTCGATCTGCGATTGCAAATCCAGCAAAGCGCGGCGAAGCTGGGTATTTTCCTCGATCAAGCTTTTTGTGGACTGATCGACGCGTTGGCGTAAATCCAGAATCGCGCGGCGTGCATCGTCGTCTTCAAACAAAGCCGCTTGAGCACCCAAAGACAAAGTCCCCAAGACCCACCAACAGGCCAATTGGGGCAAGGCACGGAAGTTGGGACGCATCATCATGGCGCTCAATAGCGGATTTCAACGCGGCGGTTCTTCGCCAAATCGGACTCAGAGGAACCGGCAGCAGATGGCTTTTCCTTGCCGTAGCTCACCGCTTCGATCTGGGCATCAGAGACACCCAGCAAGCTCATGGCTTGACGCACGGCTTCAGCGCGCTTTTGGCCCAAAGCCAGGTTGTATTCACGTCCACCGCGTTCATCGGTGTGCCCCTCCAGAGACGCCTTGCGTTGCTGATTGGCCTTGAGGAATCGCGCGTGTGATTCGATCAGAGCGCGGGCCTCGGCACGAACCACAAAGCTGTCGTAATCAAAAAAAACAACAGTGCCCACTCCTGCGGGGCCAACGCCAGGGATGGATTTATCCACCAAGACACCCGAGATGCCGGAACTGCCACTGGGTCCGGCACCTATTCCTTGGCTGCTGACGCCAGAAGAAGTGGGGCTCTTGTCTTCAACGGGCACGTCGTCCAGCTTCACACCTGATGAACAAGCTGCCAACAGGACAGCGACCAATAAACCAGCCCAAATACTTCTTTTCATCGTCAACCTCTTAAAAAAACAAAACATCATTTGCGCAGTGGGCCCCAATGGGGCTCGCGAATGTCACCGCCCTGTCCAGAAAGCCGCGCTTTGATGCGACCATCCAGGGTGCTTGTCATCAAAGCCTCTTGACCTTGCTGCAAAGTGGCGTAGACCAACAGTCGGCTGTTGGGTGCAAAACTCGGCCGCTCATCGGCCGCTGTGTCAGTGAGTGCAGTGACTTGACCTGAAGCCAAGTCCATCACGTGCAATCGGAATGAAGAACCCATTCTGGCAATGTAAGCCAACCAGCGGCCATCGGGACTCAGTGCCGGAGAAATGTTGTACGACCCCGAAAAAGTGACCCGCTCTGCCGGGCCGCCTTGCGAGGGCATGCGGTATACCTGAGGGCTACCACCACGGTCGCTGACAAAAAACAGACTCGCGCCGTCCGGAGAAAACACCGGCTCGGTGTTGATGGCGCCAGACTGCGTCAGCTTGCGGGGCTCTGCGCCAGACAGGTCAATGCGAAACAGCTGTGAGCCCCCATCGCGGCTCAAAGTTGCCACCAAGGATTGACCGTCAGGCGCCCAAGCCGGGGCGCTGTTGGAGCCCTTGAAATTGGCCACTGCGCGGCGCTGACCAGAGATCAACTCGTGCACGTACACGACCGGTTTACGTGATTCAAACGACACGTAAGCCAGTGAAGCGCCATTGGGTGACCAAGAGGGCGAGATGATCGGCTCAGGACTGCTCAAAGCGGCTTTGGCACCTTCACCGTCAGAGTCGGCCACCCACAGGGTGTAACGCCCGGAAGACTTGGTCACGTATGCGATGCGCGTAGCAAAAGCCCCTTGGAATCCTGTCATCTGAAAGTAAACCCAGTCGGAAATGCGGTGGGCAACCCAGCGCAAATCGGCTGCCGACACGGTTTCACGGAAATCTGCTTTGACCTCCCCCTTCACGGCATCCCAAAGCCGCGCTCGAACATCGTAGCGACCGTCGGCCAATCGGCTGACAGATCCGGCGAGCAAAGCCTCGGCGGACAGCTGACGCCAAGTGTTCCAATCAGGACGGCTCAACTCATCGAGCGGAGATCCGCTCGCCGGCAAACCTTTGAATTGACCGCTGCGCTCCAGATCGGCCTGCACAATGGTGGACACTTTTTGTGAGGTTTGCGCTTCGCCTTTGAATGGGGCAATCACCACCGGCAGTTGCGTCATGCCGACGCCCGTGACTTCCACACGGAACTGAGCAGAGGCAGACAGCGCAAAGCACCACAAAACCGCCAGCTTCACAAGCCAGCCCAGGCTGTTTGTTCGGGTGGATAGATGATTCATGAGCAACACCGTGGAATAACCCTTATGACAGGGCATGATCGTACACCCTCTCCATGACGATTCCGGGTCAAAAATCACATCAAAAAGCACGTAAAAGCGGGATGAATCGGCTATTTCAAGCTGCTTACAATCAAAGTACCCATGAACGATCACTCCACATCAGCGCCGTCTGCCAGCATCCGAAACCGCTTGGCCAAGCTGACGCCTTATTTTGCGCGCCAACGGGGAGTCTGGCTGCTGGCCATCGGCGCCACGCTGCTTGCCGCTTTGACCGAGCCCTTGATCCCCGCCTTGTTCCAACCCTTGCTGGACAAAGGGTTTGCTGAAAACAGTTTGCCCTTGTGGTCGATCCCGGTGGTGGTGGTGGGTTTGTTCGCCCTGCGTGGTCTGGCCCACTTTATGGGTCAGTACGCCATGGCCCGGGTCACGAACGACGGCATGGAATTGTTGCGTGCAGATTTGTTCAAAAAACTGGTGCATGCCGACCTGTCCTTGTTTAGCCGGCAATCCGCCAGCGCTTTGTCCAACACCGTGGTCTACGAGGTGCAAAATGGGGCTGCACAACTGGTGTCCGCCATGATCGGACTGACCCGGGACGGGTTCACCTTGCTGGCCTTGGTGGGCTATCTGATGTGGCTCAACTGGAAACTGACCCTGGTGGTTTTCATCGTTGTTCCTGGCCTCAGTTACATCATGAAGGTTTTGTCCAAGCGCTTGTACCGCCTGACCCGCGAGAGCCAGCAAGCCACCGATGATTTGGCCTACGTGGTCGAAGAAAATGTGCTGGCCCACCGCATGGTGCGATTGCATGGGGCACAAAATCGACAAATCGGTCGTTTCCAACAGTTGGCCCGGCGCCTGCGACAACTGGCCCTCAAATCCACGGTGGCTTCCGCAGCCATGACCCCCTTGACCCAAATCATGGCGGCCGTTGCGCTGTCCTTGGTTTTGGTGATCGCCTTGGTGCAAAGCCGTGAGGTGGGCTCAGGGGCGACCGTGGGTGGTTTTGTAGCCTTCATCACCGCCATGCTGATGTTGGTCGCCCCCATCAAACGATTGGCCGACGTTGCCAACCCGATCACACGGGGCCTGGCCGCATTGGAGCGGGGCTTGAGTCTGATGTACGACGCACCCGAAGAAACCCAAGGGACTCACCAAACCGCGCGCGCGCAAGGCTTGCTGGAGTGGCGCGATGTGCATTTGCAATTCAACCCCGACAGCCCACCTGCACTGGTGGACATCAATTTGTGCGTTCAACCGGGGGAGACCGTGGCCTTGGTCGGCACTTCGGGCGCTGGTAAAACCACACTCATTCAGCTTTTGCCGAGGTTTTTGGAGCCCAGCACTGGCGACGTTAGCCTGGATGGCGTGCCGGTACAGTCTTGGCAATTGGCCAGTTTGCGCCAGCAAATCGCCATGGTCAGCCAAGATGTGATCATGCTCAACGACAGCCTTGCGGAAAACATCTGCCTCGGTCAAAACGCCGACCGAGCCCGCATTCAATCGTGCTTGGAGGCGGCCAATTTATTGACACATGTCCAGCAACTCCCGCAGGGCATGGACACCATGCTGGGCCACAATGCCAGCGAAATGTCCGGCGGGCAACGCCAACGCCTGGCCATCGCCCGAGCGCTTTACAAAGACGCGCCCATCTTGATCCTGGACGAAGCCACATCGGCGCTGGACAACGAGTCTGAACGCCTGGTTCAAGAAGCCTTGCAAAAACTCATGCAGGGTCGCACCACCTTGATCGTGGCGCACCGCTTGTCAACCATCGAGCACGCCGACAGGGTGGTGGTCATGGACAAAGGTCGCATCATTGAGCAAGGTCCGCCAGCGCAGTTGCTCGCCACGGGCGGTGCTTATGCCAAGCTGCATCACCGCGGCGAATGGGCCGAATCCACGGCGTGACCCCTGGCGTACCTCAGAGCAAAACGATGTCGTATTGCTCGGGTCCCATGCTGGTCTCGACCTGCAGAGAAATCGGTTTGGCAATGAAGTCAGACAGGCCGGCAAGGTGCTGACTTTCCTCGTCGAGCAACAAATCAATCACGTCAGCCCCAGCAACCACTCGAAACTCACGGGGGTTGAATTGGCGCGCTTCCCGCAGGATCTCGCGCAAAATATCGTAGGCGACTGAGCGGGAGGTCTTGACGATGCCCTTGCCTTGGCAACTGGGACAAGGTTCACACAACATGTGAGCCAAAGATTCGCGGGTTCGTTTGCGCGTCATTTCCAACAAGCCCAAGGACGAAAAGCCCCCGGCCATGGTCTTGACCCGATCGCGGGACAACTGTTTGCGGAACTCTGCCAACACGGCGTCTTGGTGATCACTCCGCGCCATATCGATGAAGTCGGCGATGATGATCCCCCCCAGATTTCGCAAGCGAAGTTGTCGGGCAATGGCTTGCGCAGCCTCCAAATTGGTCTTGAATATCGTGTCTTCAAAATTGCGGGCCCCGACATAAGCACCGGTGTTCACATCCACGGTGGTCAAGGCCTCGGTCTGGTCAATCATCAGGTATCCGCCCGACTTCAAATCCACGCGCCGACCCAAGGCACGGGCGATTTCTTCGTCAATCGCGTAAAGATCAAAAATCGGGCGCTCGCCTTTGTATAACAGCAAGCGCTCGGCCGCTTTGGGCATGAATTCATGCCCAAAGGCCAGCAGCTGGGCATGCTGTTCTTGGGAGTCGATCCGAATGCTCTGCGTGGCATCACCGACCAGATCACGCAAGACCCTCTGCAACAAAGTCAAATCTTGGTGCAGCAGCGAGGAAGGCGGTAAACGGATCGAAGCGTCTTTGATGCGGGCCCAGGTTTTGCGCAGGTAGGCAATGTCATCTTGCAACTCCTCATCACTGGAGTCTTCGGCATTGGTGCGCAAAATGAAACCGCCACCCGCAGACCCCACCAGGGCCTGAAGCCTTTGGCGCAGGGCGTCCCGCTGCTCCGTCGGAATTTTTTGAGACACGCCAATGTGGTCGTCTTGCGGCAAGAACACCAGATGGCGACCGGCAATGCTGATTTGCGTCGACAAGCGCGCACCTTTGGTGCCCATCGGGTCCTTGATGACTTGCACCATGATGGCGCGGCCTTCGTACACCTGTTTTTCTATCGGTACCAAGGGCTGGCCCGAACGGACGGCTGAGGCCTCGCCCTCGGCATGCTTTTGCCAGACATCGGCCACATGCAAAAAGGCCGCTTTGTCGAGCCCAATGTCGATGAACGCCGATTGCATGCCGGGTAAGACCCGCGCCACTTTGCCCATGTACACATTGCCCACCAAACCACGCTCGAGCGTGCGCTCGACGTGCAACTCTTGTACCGCTCCTAACTCCACCACGGCCACCCGGGTTTCCTGGGGCGACCAATTGACCAAAATATCTTGTTGCATCGGTGGGACCCGGTTAAAAATTCAACAGCGCACGCCCAAGCCCCGCAACAATGCAGAAGTCTCGAAAAGCGGCAAGCCCATGATGCCTGAATAACTGCCCCGAATCTGTTCGATGTGGGCAGCCGCCAGGCCTTGAACCCCATAGGCACCCGCTTTGCCCAAGGGCTCGCCCGTGGCCACATAAGCTTGGATCTGTGAGGGCGTCATGGGGGCAAAACGAACCCATGATTCAGACACCACGGCGACCCGCCGGGCACCTTTTTGTACCGCCACCGCCGTCAGCACCCGGTGCGATTGGCCGGCGAGCCGCTCAAGCATGCAAGAGGCATCCGCCAGGTCGACCGGTTTGCCCAAAATCTCCCGCCCCAAACACACCGTGGTGTCGGCACACAGCACGGGGGCTGTGGGCAAACCTTGGCGCTTCATGCGTTGGACGGCAGCGTCGAGCTTAAGACCCGTGACCCGAGCCACGTAACGGGCAGGAGCCTCGGCTCCGAGCACCGCTTCCAGGGACTCGGCATCCTCATCAGGCCCAGCCACAAGCAAGGTATGGGCAACACCGATCTGGTCCAACAGTTGACTGCGACGTGGACTTTGGGAAGCCAGATAAATGAAGTCGCTCATTCGCGGTGATAGGGGTGGTTGGCATTGATGGACCAAGCCCGGTAAAGCTGCTCGATCAAGAGCACACGGGCCATGGCGTGGGGCAAAGTCAAGTCAGACAAGCGGATGCGTTCGTGGGCCGCTTGCCGAAAGTCCGGCTCCAAGCCATCGGGACCGCCAATGACCAAGGCCACATCGTCACCGCCCAATTGCCACTGGGTCAGGCGAAGGGCCAAAGCTTGGGTGGTGAGGTTCGTGCCGCGCTCGTCCAGCACCACGATGCGGGTACCACGCGGTATGACCGCTTCGATGCGCTGGCGCTCGGCAGCGTACAAGTTGGACAGCGTTTTAGAGCCGCGAGGCTCTGTCTTGACGGGCTTGAGTTCGACCTTGAGCTCAGGCGGGAACCGTTTGGCGTAATCGTCCCAAGCGGTCTGCGCCCAGTCGGGCACACGCAAGCCGACCGCCACGATCAGCAGCTTCATGCGCCATCAATCTGTTTTGCGGCGCGTGGGGGCCTTGACGGCCTTGCGCACTGGGGCTTTTTTGGCAGCCGCCTTGGCCGTTGGCTTGGCTGTGGGCTTGCCGACCGTTTTTACAGTGGGTTTGCTGGATGGGGTCGTTGGCTTGGACACCGTTTTGGCCGCCGTTTTGGCCGTTGGCTTGGGAACTGATGGGGTCACCGATTTGGTGGCTGATTTGCCTTTGGGCTTGACCGATTTGACGGGGACCTTCAAGGCAGGCTTGGCCTGGGCGTCAGTCTTGGCAACAGGTTTGGCTGCTGCTTTTTTGGCCGAAGCGGTTTTGGTCACACCCTGTTTGACAGCGGCTTTCTTGACCACTGAATTCTTGATATGACCTTTCACCACAGCCGTCGCCACAGGCTTGGGCGCGCCGAATTTGAGACGTACCGGTGTGCCCCCCCAAATTTCTTCAAGGTTGTAATAGGAGCGGATCGTCGGCTGCATGATGTGGGCCACCGCCGCGCCGCAATCGACAATGATCCACTCGCCATTGTCTTCCCCTTCAATTCGGGGTTTACCAAAACCGGCTTCACGCACCTTGTCGCGCACACTGGCGGCCAATGCTTTGGTTTGTCGGTTCGAGGTCCCAGAGGCGATGATCACGCGTTCGAACAGGGGCGAGAGGTGCTCGGTATCAAAGACCTGAAGGTCTTGCGCTTTCACATCTTCAAGGGCGTCCACGATGGCACGCTGGAGTTTTTGAATGTCTTTTTTGGCAGCGGTATCGGTCATCAATGAGGCCTGTAGAGGTGGTGTTCGTGAATATAGCGCTCAACAGAGGATGGCACCAGACCTTGTATGTTGTGGTCTGTGGCCACCAACGCACGGATGTCCGTGGCGCTGTGAGGCATGAGCGGCATCTTCAAAGTCTGGATGCGCATATCTAAAGAGTGGGCCAGGGCACTTGGCGTTCCTGTGCTGGAACCTGCCCAAGCCTGATCAGCTGCATTGCGGCCTGCGGCGCAAATTATAGCGAGTCGAGCGATTTCATCGATTTGGTGCCAAGATGACAAGGTGCGGCGCTGGTCTTCTCCGAGCAAGAGATACAACTGTGCTCGGGGATACTGGTCTTTCAGTTCGCGCAGGGTCTCCACCGTGAAACTGGGCCCAGATCGCCGCACTTCGCGATCGTCCACCACCGCACGGGCAATGGGCTCGAAAGCCAATCTGCTCATCGCCACACGGTGCTGCGACTCGGTCAAAGGACGGGATTTGTGCCAGGCCTGCCCGGTGGGCAAGACCCGCAGCTGATCCAGATCCAAAGCACTGATGGCCGCTTGACCCAGCGCCACGTGGGCGTTGTGCGGAGGGTCAAAGGCGCCGCCAAAGACGCCCAACCGCACAGGTGTCTGAGCAGCGCTCAAATCCAATCCTTGGGGACCAGGTAATGGCTCAGCAAGCGCGCCTCCGGGGAGCCGGCTTCATCTTGGCGCTGGTAAGACCAACGCACCTCCGGCGGCATGGACAACAAAATCGACTCGGTGCGCCCGCCCGACTGCAAGCCAAAATGTGTGCCTCGGTCCCAGACCAAGTTGAATTCCACATAACGACCGCGGCGGTACAACTGGAAATCACGTTCACGTTCACCCCAAACCATGTCCTTGCGACGTTCCACAATCGGCAAATAGGCTTTGAGCAAGGCATCGCCCACGCTTTGCATCATGGCAAAGCTTTGCCCCATGCCCAACTCGGCAAAGTCATCAAAAAAGATACCTCCCACCCCCCTTTGCTCGTGACGATGCTTGTTGCAGAAATAATCGTCACACCAGGTTTTGAAGCGCGGATACAAAGCTTCGCCAAAAGGCGTCAAAGCCGATTTGCAGGTTTGGTGAAAATGGACTGCGTCTTCGTCAAAGCCGTAATAGGGCGTGAGGTCCATGCCGCCACCAAACCACGCCACGGGTGCCTGGCCTTCGGGCTTGGCTGCGATCATGCGGACATTCATGTGCACCGTGGGCACATAAGGGTTTCGAGGGTGAAAAACCAGCGAAACCCCCATGGCCTCGAACGCCGAACCAGCCAACTCGGGGCGGTGCTGGGTGGCCGAGGGTGGCAATTGCGGACCACTGACGTGAGAGAAACCACAACCCGCTCGCTCAAAAATCGGTCCGCCCTCCAAAATTTGGGTGACCCCGTTGCCCTGCAATTTTTCGCCGGGCGCTTTGGTCCAATGGTCCACCAAAAAGGGGCTGCCGTCCATGCTGGACAAAGCCTGGGTGATGCGGGACTGCAAGCCCAACAAATACTGTCGAACAGCCGTGAGTTCTGTGGAATTGTTCATCGGTTTTGAGTCTTGTTGCTGCCTTCAACATCTTGCTGCAAAGCTTTCGGGGGCGGGCTCCAGGGCAAGACAGGCGAAGCTTGCATGGCATGAAAGCCCCTGACACCACTGAAGACCCCAGCCATGTGCGCGTAATCGGCTTGAAGGTCATCCGTCACATTGTAAAAGTCGACCACGGAAAAAGTGCGACGCCCCCAATCGAGTTTGACCAAGGCCAAAGGCACCTCTGAACCTTTGGCCACTTGGTAAAAACCGCTGCGCCAGCCGGGCGTGAGGCTTCGGGTCCCTTCTGGCGCCACGGCCAGCCACAACAGGCGCCCCTCTTTTTTGTGCTGTTCGAAAGCTTGCACCATTTGACCCACCACACCTTGGGGTGAGTTTCGATCAATCGGTACACCGCCCACCCAACGCATCCAGGCACCGATCACGGGAAATGTGAACAAGGAATCCTTGCCCCAAAAATTGGCGGGAATGCCCAAGGCCCACTTGGCCAAAATGCCGATCGGGAAATCCCAGTTGCTGGTGTGCGGGTAAACAATCGCCACCCCTTGCAGCGTTGGAAAACCATCGAAGGCCAGCTTCCAGCCCAAAACTTTCAAAATCCGTTGGGCCAGGCGAGAGCCTTTGAACGTCACAGGGTGTGCCATGAACAGGGGTCTTTCGGGTTTGGTTCAGTTTTTGATGGCGCGGTGGCCAATGTCCTTGCGCAGCTGCATGCCATCAAACTGGATGCCTCTGGCGGTCTGATAGGCCTTTTGCTGCGCCTGGCGCACCGAATCGGCCAATGCCGTCACGCACAACACGCGGCCACCTGAGGTCAGGATCTGGCCTTGTTTTTCAGCCGTGCCCGCATGGAAGACCATGGCGTCTTCTGCATCCGCAGGCAGGCCGCTGATGGCATCGCCTGCGCGCGGATTGAGCGGATAACCGGATGCAGCCAACACCACACCCAATGCCACACGGCGGTCCCACTCCAATTCAATGTTGTCAAGACCTTGCGAGGTGGCTGCCAACAGCACTTCAAGAAAATCAGTCTTTAGACGCATCAAGATCGGCTGGGTCTCGGGGTCACCCATGCGGCAATTGAACTCCAGCGTCTTGGGCTTGCCCTGCTCGTCAATCATCAAACCGGCGTACAAAAAACCGGTGTAAGGAATGCCGTCTTTTTCCATGCCCTTGATGGTGGGCATGATCACCTCGCGCATGGCGCGGGCGTGCACTTCGGCGGTCACCACAGGCGCGGGCGAATACGCCCCCATGCCGCCCGTGTTGGGGCCTTGGTCAGCGTCCAGCAAGCGTTTGTGGTCCTGGCTGGTGGCCAAGGCGATGACATTTTGCCCATCGCAAAGCACCATGAAACTGGCTTCTTCGCCCTGCAAAAATTCCTCGATCACCACGCGCGCACCGCCCGCGTTGTGCGTCACGCCCAAGGTGTTGTCCACCAGCATGAAGTCAATCGCTTCGTGCGCTTCGGCCAAACTCATGGCCACGACCACGCCCTTGCCAGCAGCCAAACCATCAGCTTTGACCACAATCGGCGCGCCTTTGCGGTCCACGTAAGCGTGTGCCGCCAACGGGTCGGTGAAGGTCTCAAACTCGGCCGTGGGAATACTGTGGCGCGCCATGAAGGCTTTGGAAAATGCCTTGGAACTTTCCAGTTGAGCGGCCTTTTGGGTCGGGCCAAAAATACGCAGCCCATGCGTTCGAAAATCGTCCACAATGCCCGCGGCCAATGGGGCCTCGGGACCCACCAAAGTCAGACCAATGTGATTTTCCACTGTCCATTGGCGCAGGGCAGCGATGTCCGTGATCGGCACATTCACCAGGTTCTTGTCGCGGGCTGTGCCGCCGTTGCCAGGGGCCACATAAACCTGCTGCACGCGAGAAGACTGGGCCAATTTCCAGGCCATGGCATGTTCACGACCGCCATGGCCGACCACCAATACTTTCATCAGAATTCCTTATTCTTCCATCTCGGCGTTGTGGAAAACGTTTTGCACGTCGTCCAGATCTTCCAGTATGTCCAGCAGCTTTTGCATTTTTGCAGCGTCATCACCGCTGAGCGGGATGGTGTTTTCAGCACGCATGGTCACTTCGGCCATGTCGGCCAACAGGCCAACGGCTTCGAGTGCGTTTTTCACGGCTTCAAAATCAGCCGGTGAGGTCAACACCTCGATGGCGCCCTCCTCGTCCGTGATCACATCTTCAGCACCCGCTTCCAGGGCCACTTCCATGACCTTGTCTTCGTCCGAGCCAGGGGCAAAAATCAACTGCCCGCAATTCTTGAACTGAAAGGCCACCGAGCCCTCGGTGCCCAAATTGCCGCCATGCTTGCTGAAAGCATGCCGCATTTCGGCCACCGTGCGCACACGGTTGTCGGTCATGGTGTCCACGATCACAGCGGCACCACCAATGCCATAGCCTTCATAACGGATTTCTTCGTAGTTCACACCTTCCAGATTGCCGGTGGCTTTGTCCACGTTGCGCTTGATGGTGTCGGCCGGCATGTTGGCGGCTTTGGCCTTCTCGATGGCCAAGCGCAAACGGGGGTTGGCAGAAACATCACCACCGCCGGTGCGCGCGGCGACCATGATTTCACGCACGACACGGGTCCAGATACGTTGCCTTTTTTCGTCTTGTCGGCCCTTTCGGTGCTGAATATTTGCCCATTTACTGTGGCCAGCCATCGGGAATTCCTTGAATGTTGATTTAACCTATAGGCTAGATTTTACTTTTCACTCAAGAAAGGGATTGATTGATGGCTGAACCCATGCTGATTGCCCAAAACAAGACCGCGCAATGCCACTTGCTGCCCGGACTGGCCAACCGCCACGGCCTGATCACCGGGGCCACCGGCACCGGCAAAACCGTGACCCTGCAAACCCTGGCCGAAAACTTTTCACGCTTGGGTGTGCCCGTTTTCATGGCCGACGTCAAAGGCGACCTGACGGGTGTCAGCCAAGCAGGCCGCATTGGAGACAAACTGGCCATGGTCCTGAAGGATCGGGGCATCCCCCTGCCCACACCCTTGGCCTGCCCGACCGCCTTGTGGGACGTGTTTGGTGAACAAGGGCATCCCGTGAGGGCGACCGTCTCCGATATGGGCCCTTTGCTGTTGGCACGCATGTTGGGTCTGAACGACACACAGGCAGGCGTGCTGAACCTGGTGTTCAAAATTGCCGACGACCGTGGCTTGCTTATGCTCGACATGAAAGACCTGCGCGCCATGCTGCAGCACGTGGGGGAGAACGCCAGGGATTTCACCACCGAGTACGGCAACATCAGCGCCGCCAGCATTGGTGCCATTCAACGGGGCTTGCTGCAAATTGAAACCCAAGGCGGTGACAAATTCTTTGGCGAGCCCATGCTCAACATCGAAGATTTCATGCAAACCTCTGACGGCATGGGCGTGGTCAACGTGTTGACGGCAGACAAGCTGATGAACTCACCCCGCCTTTACGCCACATTCTTGCTGTGGTTGTTGTCTGAATTGTTTGGAGTTTTGCCCGAAATTGGCGACCCTGAAAAACCCAAGCTGGTTTTCTTCTTTGACGAAGCGCATCTGCTGTTCAAAGACGCGCCGGCGGCCTTGGTGGAGCGCATCGAATTGGTGGTGCGCCTGGTTCGATCCAAAGGTGTCGGCGTGTATTTCGTCACCCAAAACCCCTTGGATATTCCCGACAGCATTCTGGGTCAGTTGGGTCACCGAGTGCAGCATGCGCTGCGCGCCTTCACGCCCCGCGACCAAAAAGCGGTGACGGCCACGGCACAAACCATGCGCCCGAAAGCGGGTCTGGACATCGAAGCAGCGATCACCGAACTGGGCGTAGGCGAGGCCTTGGTGAGCTTTCTGGACAGCAAAGGCCGCCCCACGGAGACCGAGCGGGTGTTTGTGATGCCGCCTGCAAGCCAACTGGGGCCGATCACCGCAGAGCAACGCCAGAGCTTGTTGAAAAGCTCGCTGGTGTCAGGCATTTACGAAACCACTTTAGACCGTGATTCCGCCTATGAAAAACTCAAAGGCGCCGCTTCGGCAGGCGCAAGCAGCACCAATCCAGGCACTGAAGCTGCCGGCCGAGCGTCCGCGCCCGAGAATGGCTCAGGTCTGATGGGCTCGGTGTCTGATTTTCTTTTCGGCACGACAGGCCCCCGTGGCGGGCAACACGATGGCATGGCTCAACTGCTGGTGAAAAGCGCGGTGCGCAACGTGGGTTCGAGCATTGGCCGCGAAATCGTCCGAGGGGTGCTTGGCGGTTTGCTGGGATCGGCGGGCAAGCGAAGACGCTGATCCGATGGGCATAAAAAAAGGAGTTCCATGGGAACTCCTTTTTTCCAGCTGCACATCGGTGCGAGATGCCCCGGCGGCCGGAGATCAACCCGCTGCAGCTTCTTCTGGCTCCGTTGGCTCCACGCGTGAAGCACGGCTTTCCTTTTTGGTCATCGGTGTGATGTCCAGCAACACTTCGTCTTTGGCGTCAATGTCCACCGTGAGGCGTCCACCTTCGGTCAAACGGCCAAACAACAACTCATCGGCCAAGGCTTTGCGGATCGTGTCTTGGATCAGACGCTGCATGGGGCGAGCGCCCATGAGGGGGTCAAAACCCTTTTTGCCCAAGAATTTGCGTAAATTGTCGGTGAAAGTGACTTCCACCTTCTTCTCACCGAGTTGTTGCTCCAGTTGCAGCAAGAATTTGTCCACCACGCGCAGGATAATTTGCTCATCCAAGGGTTTGAAGCTGACCATGGCGTCCAGTCGGTTGCGGAACTCAGGGGTGAAAAGGCGCTTGATGTCGGCCATTTCATCGCCCGCCGCACGAGGGTTGGTGAAACCAATGGTCGCCTTGTTCATGGTCTCGGCCCCCGCGTTGGTGGTCATGATGATGATCACATTGCGGAAGTCGGCCTTGCGCCCGTTGTTGTCGGTCAAAGTGCCATGGTCCATGACCTGCAGTAGCACGTTGAAGATGTCGGGATGGGCTTTTTCGATCTCGTCCAGCAACAGAACGCAATGGGGCTTCTTGGTCACCGCCTCGGTCAGCAAGCCCCCTTGGTCAAAGCCCACATAGCCAGGGGGCGCACCGATCAGGCGACTGACAGCATGTCTCTCCATGTACTCGGACATGTCAAAACGGATCAACTCGATACCCAGGATGTAAGCCAGTTGCTTGGCCGCCTCGGTCTTGCCCACGCCCGTGGGGCCTGAGAACAGGAAAGAGCCGATGGGCTTGTCGGTCTTGCCCAAGCCCGAACGGGCCATTTTGACGGCAGAAGACAGCACTTCAAGGGCTTTGTCCTGTCCAAACACCACGGATTTGAGGTCGCGTTCGATGGTTTGCAGCTTGCTGCGGTCGTCATTGGACACGTTGGCGGGCGGAATGCGCGCGATCTTGGCCACGATGTCTTCGATCTCGGTCTTGCCAATGGTTTTTTTGCGCTTGGAAGCGATTTGAATGCGCTGGGCGGCACCCGCTTCATCGATCACGTCAATGGCCTTGTCGGGCAATTGGCGGTCATTGATGAACTTGGCCGACAACTCCGCGGCGGCCTGCAATGCCGCGATCGTGTATTTGACGCTGTGGTGGTCTTCAAAGCGGCTTTTCAGGCCTTTGAGGATGTCCACCGTTTCGGAGACCGTGGGCTCGACCACGTCCACTTTTTGGAAGCGACGCGACAAGGCAGCGTCTTTTTCAAAGATGCCTCGGTACTCGGTGAAGGTGGTGGCGCCAATGCATTTGAGCTGGCCACTGGACAGGGCCGGCTTGAGCAGGTTGGACGCATCCAGCGTGCCGCCGGAAGCCGCACCCGCACCGATCAGGGTGTGGATTTCGTCGATGAAAAGAATGCCGTTGGGTTTGTCCTTGAGCGACTTGAGAACCCCTTTGAGGCGTTGCTCGAAGTCGCCGCGGTATTTGGTGCCTGCGAGCAGTGCACCCATGTCCAGCGAATACACCGTGGCTTCTGCCAGGATCTCGGGCACTGTGCCCTGCGTGATGCGCCAAGCCAGGCCTTCGGCAATCGCGGTTTTACCCACACCGGCTTCGCCGACCAGCAACGGGTTGTTTTTGCGTCGGCGGCACAAAATTTGGATCGTGCGCTCTACCTCGTATTCACGGCCAATCAGGGGATCAATCTTGCCTTCCCTGGCTGCCTGGTTCAGGTTGTTGGTGTATTGCTCGAGAGGTGAAGCTTTCTCGCTGCGCTCACCGCCACTGGACTCTTCGGCTTCGGAGCTGGCAGGCGAGTCGGACTTGGCCGCCTCGGGCGGATCGGTCTTGCGGATGCCATGGGCGATGAAATTGACCACGTCCAGGCGCGTGATGCCCTGCTGGTGCAGGTAATACACGGCGTGCGAGTCTTTTTCGCCAAAAATAGCCACCAGTACATTGGCACCCGTGACCTCTTTTTTGCCGTTGCCTGTGGACTGCACATGCATGATCGCGCGCTGAATCACGCGTTGAAACCCCAGAGTGGGTTGCGTATCCACCTCTTCCGTACCGGCGACCTGCGGGGTGTTGTCCTTGATGAAATTGCTCAAGGCTTTGCGCAAATCATCGATGTTGGCGGCGCACGCACGCAGCACCTCGGCAGCACTGGGATTGTCCAACAGGGCCAACAACAAGTGCTCAACAGTGATGAATTCGTGGCGCTGTTGACGGGCTTCAACAAAGGCCATGTGCAAGCTGACTTCCAATTCTTGGGCAATCATGTGATTTCCTTATGCCTTGCTGAGTAAATGAGATGTGTATAACTTGGGGGACACGCCGGATTATTCAATGGGTTCACTGACACATTGAAGCGGATGACCGGCCTGTTTGGCGGCATCCAGCACCTGATCCACCTTGGTGGCCGCCACGTCGCGTGAGTAAACACCACACACGCCTTTGCCGTCCAAGTGGATCTTGAGCATGATTTGGGTGGCTGCTTCGCGGTCTTTGCTGAAAAACTCTTGGATCACCATCACCACGAATTCCATCGGGGTGAAGTCGTCGTTGAGCATCGCCACCTGGTACATCTGGGGCGGTTCGATTTTCTGGGCACGTCTTTCGAGGACCACGGCGTCCCCGCCATCGGGCGCGGGCGGGGTCACGGTCGGCAGCGTGGGAATGGAGGGTTTTTTCGTTGCCATGAATTCATTCTATCGATGCTTTCAAGCCCTTGAGGCCCAGGGTCTGAAAAGACTTGCTGACAGCGTCTGGCCTCGGGGGAAACCTCAGATTGACAAAATCACTGACCACGTATCAAACTGGTTCAAGAGACAAATGGAGACAAGCCATGCCCAGTGGTACGGTCAAATGGTTCAACGATGCCAAAGGATTCGGTTTCATACAGCCCGACGGAGGTGGCCCTGATGCTTTTGCCCACTTTTCTGCCATCGAGGCAGAGGGATTCAAAAGTCTCAAAGAGGGTGCCAAAGTCACCTTTGAACTGACCGAAGGAGCCAAAGGTTGGATGGCGGCCCACATACGCACGGCAGACGCCGGAGACACTTCAGCCTCCCTCAGCCACCCACTTTCAGAGCCCCCGGACTGAACAGAGGGTTGACGGCCTTCCAGACATCAAAGCGCTTGCCAGACGCGTTATCCTTGCAGCCATATCAACCTGCTTGGCTTAATTGAAGCATGAACACCCTTTCCACCTTCAGCACAGCTCGGTCCCTGCGGCTGCTTTTTTCGCTTTTGATGCTGTTCGAAAGTACTCAAGCAGCAGCCCAGTCTGGCCCTCAATTGCAATTGCAGAGGGTCAAACTGACGGCGGGCATGCATTTGCTGGACGTTCAGCTGGCACAAACGCCAGAACAGCGTCAAATTGGCTTGATGTTCCGCAAAGAAATGCCTCAGCACGAAGGCATGTTGTTTGTTTTCGACCAAGCAGCGACCCAATGTTTCTGGATGCGCAACACCCTCATCCCATTGACCGCAGCATTTGTTGCGGACGATGGCACCATCGTGAACCTGGTCGACATGAAACCCCAAAGCGATGATTCGCACTGCTCGACTCAGGCTGTTCGGTATGTGCTCGAGATGAACCTCGGCTGGTTTGCCAAGCGCCAAATCAAAGCCGGCTATCGCCTGGGCGGTCCACCCTTCGTTCCTTGATTTCAATCGGGGACGTCAAACGCCCCACACCACGTCTGCCTTTTCAACCAGGCTGCGCTTGAGCAACTTCAGCATCGGTGCTGCGCGTTGAGACAAATGGAAGCCATTTCGGGCTGCAGGGGACTCATTTTCTTCGGCCTGCACAGAAGGCCCAGACATCTCTGAACGCTTGCGCAGCACTTCATCCTCCTTGACCGCCAGTTCCAGCGCAGCAATGGACAGAGCCAGGGTATCGGCTTGAATCACCCCTTTGACCGGGTCATCGCCCAGCATGATGTGAAGCAAATGACGGGCGTCCGGCTCGAGCATGATCAGATCGCTGGCCGCTTGAGATTTGAACTTGAAAAGCATGCTGATCTCCAGAGTCTGTTGGCTTCAGCGACCCACCCAAGCCAAGCTTTCGCCGTCGTCGGTCTCGCCCTGAATCATGGCTTTGAGTTTATGACTGGCATGGAAGGTGGCCACACGACGTGCATCAATCGGAATCAATTCTCCGGTGCGGGGATTGCGGCCAGGGCGGGCCGCTTTGGTGCGGATCTGGAAATTGCCGAAGCCCGAAATCTTCACCTCGGTGCCTTGGATCAGGCTGTCCACGATCAGATCGAAAAAGGCATCCACCATGTCCTTGGACTCGCGCTTGTTCAAGCCGATTTGTTCGAACAACAAATCGGCCAAATGCGCCTTGGTCAGGGCGGGGGTTTCAAGGCTTTCGACTGAAATTT
Organism: Comamonadaceae bacterium; assembly: GCA_027485235.1. Lineage (GTDB taxonomy): Bacteria > Pseudomonadota > Gammaproteobacteria > Burkholderiales > Burkholderiaceae_C > Limnohabitans_A. The sequence continues at coordinate 105,700 of JAIXRJ010000046.1, read as the reverse complement.
CCATCACGCGATCCCATCAAGCGCGCAAACGCGCAGAAACCTGCTGACTCAACTGCGCCAAAACCGCGTTCATGGCGGCATCGATCTGCGCATCGGTCAGGGTGGCATCGGCCGTGCCCAAGGTCAGGCGAACGGCCAGACTCTTTTCACCAGCGGCCAAGCTGCCGCCCGCCGCATCAGGCTTGGGTCGGTAAATGTCAAACAACACAGCGCCTTGGAGCAGACCTTCGGTCGGTGCGGCGTGGATGGCTTGCATCAATTGGGCATGGGTGACCGACTCGGCCACGATCACGGCCACGTCGCGCTCCACCGGCTGCTGCTTGGCCACGCCTTGGGCCACCGGAACCACACGGGCCGTCACCGCATCCAAACACAACTCAAACACCACAGGGGCGTGTGGCAAGTCCCAGGCTTGACGCCAACGGGGGTGCAATTCGCCCAGATGGCCAATCACCACACCGTCCAACACGACTTGGGCAGAACGGCCGGGGTGCAATGCAGGATGCTCAGCCGCTGCGAATTCGGCTTGACGAGGGGCCAGCAAAGCTTCGACATCGCCTTTGACATCGAAGTAATCAACCTGACGGGCCTTGCCGTGCCAACCCAATGTCTCCACAGGGCCCCAGGCCATGCCCGCGACGCGCATCGGCTGGTCAAAACCTTCCACGGTGGTGTCGCTGTTGACGGCTTGTGGGTTGCGCAAAAAGACGCGGCCCAGTTCGAACACGCGCACGCGGTCGGCCTTGCGGTCGGCGTTGAATTTCACCACTTGAAGCAAGGAGCCAATCAAGCTTGAGCGCATCACGCTCATCTGGCTGGCAATCGGGTTGAGCAGACGAATGGGGTCGGTGTTACCGGCCAGGTCTTTTTCCCAGGCTTCCTCGACGAAGCTGTAGTTGATGGTTTCTTGGTAGCCGCGGGCAGCGATGGCTCTGCGCACAGCCGTGGGGCTGCGCTCGGTTTCGCGGCGCACCTTGGCCGTGATGGGGGCCAGCGGCGGGTGCGTGGGCAAGTTGTTGTAGCCCACCATGCGGGCCACCTCTTCGATCAGGTCTTCTTCGATCTGTAAATCGAAGCGGAAGCTCGGTGGCGTCACGGTGACGGTGCCCTCGCCTTCCGTCACCTGCAAGCCCAGACCACGCAGGGCGTCGGCGCACTGCTGCTGCGTGAGCGGCATGCCAATGACCTTGACCGCACGGTCCACACGCAGGGTGACCGGCGTGATGGCAGGGATGTTCAGGATTTGATCGTCGATGGGGCCGACCTGGGTCTCGGGCGTGCCGCAGATGTCCAGCACCAATTGGGTGATGCGCTCGATGTGCTCCACCGTCAGTTGCGGGTCCACGCCACGCTCAAAGCGGTGACCGGCATCGGTCGAAAAGTTGAAGCGGCGCGAACGGCCTGCAATCGATGTGGGCCACCAAAAAGCCGCTTCGATGTAGATGTTTTGGGTGTCGTCGGACACGGCGGTGGCGTCGCCGCCCATGATGCCGGCCAGCGATTCGACTTGGTTGTCATCGGCGATCACACCCACCTTGTCGTCCACGGTCACGGTGTTGCCGTTGAGCAGCTTGAGGGATTCGCCCGCTTGGCCCCAGCGCACTTGCAGGCCACCGTGGATTTTGTCGAGGTCAAAAATGTGCGATGGGCGACCGAACTCGAACATCACGTAGTTGGAGATGTCCACCAGCGGGCTCACGCTGCGCTGACCACAGCGGGCCAGACGGTCCACCATCCACTGCGGCGTCTTGGCTTGGGTGTTCACGGCTTTGACCACACGACCGCTAAAGCGGCCGCACAGATCGGTGGCTTGCACGTGCACAGCCACTTTGTCGTTGATTTGAGTGGCGACCGCAGGGAATGTCGGGGCTTTTAAGGGTGCACCGGTCAAGGCGGAGACCTCGCGGGCAATGCCGTACACGCTCAGGCAATGCGCCAAGTTGGGCGTCAACTTGATCGTGAACAGGGTGTCGTCCAGATTCAGGTATTGGCGAATGTCCTGACCCAAAGGGGCATCCAAGGGCAACTCCAGCAGACCCCCATGGTCGTCCGAGATCTTGAGTTCTTTGGCCGAGCACAACATGCCCTGGCTTTCGACGCCGCGCAACTTGCCGACCTTGATCACGAAGGGCTTGCCATCTTCACCGGGCGGCAACTCAGCGCCCACCATGGCGCAGGGCACACGAATGCCCACGCGTGCATTGGGCGCACCACAGACGATGTTGAGCAAGCTGCCCTGCCCCACGTCCACTTGGCACACGCGCAAGCGGTCGGCATTGGGGTGCTGCACCGCTTCTTTGATTTCGCCGATCACGATTTTCGTAAAAGGTGGGGCCACGGGCTCCAATTCTTCCACTTCGAGACCGGCCATGGTCAAGGTGTCGGCCAGTTGCTGGGTCGTCAGGGACGGGTTGCAGAACTCGCGCAACCAGGATTCAGGAAATTGCATTTGCAGGGCTCACTTCGGTTTGCTAGGCGACTCACGCCGGGCAGCAGGCATTCAGGAATGGCTGGGACGGTTCACTGGAACTGGTTCAGGAAACGCACGTCACCGTCAAAGAACAGGCGCAAGTCGTTCACACCGTAGCGCAGCATGGTGAAGCGGTCCATGCCCATGCCAAAGGCAAAGCCAATGAACTGCTCGGGGTCCAGGCCCATGTTGCGCACGACGTTCGGGTGTACTTGACCGGAGCCACCCACTTCGAGCCAGCGACCCGCCAGCGGGCCACTTTGGAATTGGATGTCGATCTCAGCGCTCGGTTCGGTGAAGGGGAAAAAGCTGGGGCGAAAGCGCAAGACCAGGTCGTCGCTTTCAAAAAAGGTGCGGCAAAAATCGGAGACCACGACCTTCAGGTCTTTGAAGCTCACGTTCTCGCCAATCCACAGGCCTTCGCACTGGTGGAACATGGGCGAATGGGTGGCATCGCTGTCCACGCGGTAGGTGCGGCCGGGGGCGATGACCCGGATTTCGGGCATGCCCTGACCAGCGTCGAGCCGGTTGCGGTAGCGTTTGACGTGCTGCACCGCGTGGCGGATTTGCATGGGGCTGGTGTGGGTGCGCAGCAAATGACCACCTTCGACATAGAAGGTGTCGTGCATCGAGCGCGCTGGGTGGTCTTCGGGCGTGTTGAGCGCGGTGAAGTTGAACCAGTCGGTTTCGATCTCGGGGCCTTGGGCCACTTCGAAGCCCATAGAGCCAAAAATGTTTTCGACGCGCTCCAATGTGAGCGAGACAGGGTGCAAACCGCCTGAATTGGTGCTGCGCCCAGGCAAGGTCACATCCAGCGCCTCGGCTTTGAGTTGCGCTTGCAGCTCGGCATCGGCCAAAGCCTGGCGGCGGTCATTCAAGGCGGCCTCGATCGCTTGCTTGGCGATGTTGATGCCAGCGCCGCGGGTTTTTTTGTCTTCCACACTCAGCGCGGCCATGCCCTTCATCAGCTCGGTGATGCGGCCGGCTTTGCCCAAATACAGGGCTTTGGCGTTTTCGAGGTCTGCAGGTGACAGTGCCTGCACAAAACTCTGGCGGGCGGATTCGACCAGGGTGTCCAGCTCGTTCATGGTGTGGGAGATCGGTGATGTGGGTAAGAAAAAACAAAAAAGGGATTGAAGCTTTTGTGAGCCTCAATCCCTTTCATCGAGTGCGTGTCACAGGCCCAAAGGCCGGTGCCACCCATGGACTCAAGCTGCGGCCAATTTGGCTTTAACTTGGTTCACGATGCCAGCAAAAGCGGCCTTGTCGTGCACGGCGATGTCCGCCAGCATCTTACGGTCGATTTCGATGGCAGACTTCTTCAGGCCATTGGCGAACTGGCTGTAGGTCAGACCGCATTCACGCGCAGCGGCGTTGATACGGGCAATCCACAACTGACGGAACACACGCTTTTTGGTGCGGCGGTCACGGTAGGCGTATTGGCCAGCCTTCATCACCGCCTGTTTGGCGATACGGAAGACATTGCCGCGGCGACCGCGGAAACCTTTTGCGAGGGCCAGAACTTTCTTGTGACGGGCGCGTGCCGTTACACCACGTTTAACGCGAGGCATAGTTTTTCTCCTTGTTCGTCAGTGATTACAGGCCAGCCATCGGCAGCATTTGCGCGATGTGACCCATATTGGTCTCATGCACAGCCACTGCACCGCGAAGGTGGCGCTTGTTTTTGGTGGTCTTCTTGGTCAGGATGTGACGTTTGAAGGCTTGACCGCGTTTAACGGTTCCACCGGGACGAACACGGAAGCGCTTTTTGGCACTGCTTTTGGTCTTCATCTTGGGCATGTTCATGCTCCTTTAATTGTGCTCGTGAGGCGTCAGCAAAAAATTTGCAGCCTTGTTGGCCCCGAGCCACTTTTAACAAAAGCCACCCGAAGGCAGCTCTTGACTCAACCGGCCCTGAAGCCGGTCAAATTCTTTGTCACGCCGATTCGGCAGGTGCAGAAACATCTGCAGACTTACCACCCACGACGGGTTTTTTGCGCCCCGGCGCGATCATCATGATCATCTGACGCCCTTCGAGCTTTGGGAATTGCTCAACGGTGATCGAATCGGCCAACTCGTCGCGAATCCGGTTCAACAGCGCGATGCCCAACTCTTGGTGGGTGATCTCGCGACCCCGAAAACGCAAGGTGATCTTGCATTTGTCTCCATCCGCCAAAAATCGGCGAATGTTGCGCATTTTGATGTTGTAGTCGCCATCGTCTGTGCCCGGACGGAACTTGACTTCTTTGATGTCAATCACCGTTTGCTTGGCTTTGGCTTCCGCCGCACGCTTTTGCTCTTGGTACTTGAACTTGCCGTAATCCATCAAACGGCAAACGGGAGGAATGGCTGTGGCGGCGATTTCAACCAAATCCACATCCAATTCACCCGCCATTCGCAGGGCATCTGCCAATGACAAAATGCCCAATGGCTCGTTTTCAGGGCCGGAAACACGGACCTCTGGGGCCATGATTTCACGGTTCAGACGGTGTTTGCGTTCTTCGCGTTGGCGACGATCACGAAATTCGGTAGCGATAACTCAATCCTTCAAGGGTAAAAACTGCGAACAGCCAGACCGTCCTTGTGCCCACGGGCCAAAGCTTGTGGCGAAATTCACCTTCAGGCTTTAGAAGAGATGTCTGCTGCAATGAGTTCAATGAACGCATCGATCGACATCACCCCAAGGTCTTTGTTGCCTCGGGCGCGCACTGCGACGGTACCTGCCGCCTTCTCCTTGTCGCCAGCGACGAGGATGTAAGGCAGCTTTTGCAATGAATGCTCGCGTATTTTATACGTGATTTTTTCGTTGCGGAGGTCCAATTCGACCCTAAGGCCTTGATTTGACATGGATTTTTGCAATTTTTCGGCAATTTCACGACAGTAATCAGACTGCGCATCGGTGATGTTGAGCACCGATACTTGAACAGGGGCCAACCAAGCAGGCAAGGCACCCGCATGCTGTTCAATCAAAATACCGATGAAACGTTCCATGCTGCCCACGATGGCTCGGTGCAAAATCACCGGGCGTTGACGCGATCCATCCTCGGCCACGTATTCGGCATCCAGGCGCTCGGACAGGTTGAAGTCCACCTGAATCGTCCCACACTGCCACTCGCGGCCAATCGCGTCTTTCAAGGTGTACTCGATCTTGGGGCCGTAAAAAGCACCGTCTCCTTCAGAAATCACGAAATCGCAACCTGAGTGGCGCAGGCTGTCCATCAACGCTTTTTCAGCCTTGTCCCACAACTCATCCGAGCCAATGCGGGCCGCCGGACGTGTGGAGACCTTGAACAAAATTTCGGTGAAACCGAAGTCCGAATAAACTTTTTTGAGAACCTGGGTGAAGGTGTCGCACTCGGGCAAAATTTGGTCTTCGGTGCAAAAAATATGGCCGTCATCTTGCGTGAAACCACGCACGCGCATGATGCCGTGCAAACCTCCTGAAGGCTCATTGCGGTGGCATTGGCCAAATTCACCGTAGCGCAACGGCAAATCGCGGTAGCTTTTGATACCTTGTTTGAAGATCAGAATGTGGCCCGGGCAATTCATCGGCTTCAAGGCGTAATCGCGCTTTTCCGACTCGGTGGTGAACATGTTGTCGCGGTATTTATCCCAATGGCCCGTTTTTTCCCACAGGGTTTTGTCCAGTATCTGCGGACCTTTGACTTCGTGGTAACCGCTGTCCCGATAGACCTGACGCATGTACTGCTCAACGGTCTGCCAAACGGTCCAGCCCTTGGGGTGCCAAAACACCAAACCGGGTGCGTGTTCGTCGATGTGGAAAAGATCGAGCTCGCGGCCCAATTTGCGGTGGTCGCGCTTTTCGGCTTCCTCCAAGCGCATCAGGTACTGCTGCAAGTCGTCTTTACTGGCCCAAGCCGTGCCATAAATGCGCTGCAACATCTCGTTTTTGCTGTCACCGCGCCAATAAGCACCTGCCACTTTCATCAACTTGAAGTGCTTGAGCTTGCCAGTGCTGGGCACATGCGGACCGCGACACAAGTCTTCAAATTCGCCTTCGCGGTACAAGCTCACCTCTTGGTCGGCTGGGATGCTGCCAATGATTTCGGCTTTGTAAAGCTCCCCCATGGCCTTGAAATGCGCCACCGCTTCGTCCCGGGGCAAAACACGACGCACCACCCACTCGTCCTTGGCAGCCAATTCGCTCATGCGCTTTTCAATCGTCACCAGGTCGTCAGGTGTGAAGGCCCGGATGTAAGAAAAGTCGTAATAAAACCCGTTTTCAATCACGGGTCCGATGGTGACTTGAGCCTCAGGAAACAAATCCTTCACCGCATAAGCCAACAAGTGCGCTGTCGAGTGGCGTATCAGCTCCAAGCCCTCAGGGTCTTTGGCAGTGACGATCGCCAAATTGGCGTTGGCTGCCATGCTGAAAGTGGTGTCCACCAGTTGGCCGTTGACTTTGCCGCCCAATGCCGCTTTGGCCAAGCCAGCGCCAATGGAGGCAGCCACTTCGGCCACGGTCACAGGACCGGGAAATTCGCGCAATGAACCGTCGGGAAGGGTGATCTGAACCATGAGTCTGCAAGTAAAAAAGCGCGGCAATGGCCGCGCTTGGAAGGAATGTCTAAACGCTGAGGGTGGATTTTACGCCGCCCTCGCCTTCACCAACCCAAAATCTCTCAGTGAAACTGCTCTTCCTCGGTCGAGCCTGTCAGGGCTTTCACCGATGAAGAACCACCTTGGATCACGGTGGTCACGTCGTCGAAGTAGCCGGCCCCCACCTCCTGTTGGTGTGACACGAAGGTGTAGCCCTGATCGCGGGCTGCGAATTCAGGCTCTTGCACCATGTTGACGTAATGCTTCATGCCTTCGCCGTTGGCGTAGGCGTGTGCAAACTGGAAGGTGTTGTACCAGTTGATGTGGATACCCGCCAAGGTGATGAATTGGTATTTGTAACCCAGCGCCGACAGGTCGTCCTGGAAGGAAGCGATTTGGCTGTCGTTGAGGTTTTTCTTCCAGTTGAAAGAAGGTGAGCAGTTGTATGACAAGAGCTTGCCTGGGCAAGCCGCATGCACAGCTTGCGCGAATTCGCGGGCGAAGCCAATGTCTGGCACGCCGGTTTCACACCAAACCAAGTCGGCATAAGGCGCGTAAGCCACACCGCGGCTGATGGCTTGCTCCAAACCGTTTTTGACGCGGTAGAAACCTTCTTGTGTGCGCTCGCCGGTCAAGAATGGCTTGTCGTTGGCATCGTGGTCAGACGTGATCAAGTTGGCAGCTTCGGCATCGGTGCGGGCCAACACGATGGTGGATGTCCCCATGACGTCAGCCGCAAAACGGGCAGAGATCAATTTCTCGCAAGCTTCATGTGTGGGCACCAATACTTTGCCACCCATGTGGCCACACTTCTTCACAGCCGCCAATTGGTCTTCGAAGTGCACGCCAGCAGCGCCGGATGCAATCATGTTCTTCATCAACTCGAACGCGTTCAACACGCCACCGAAACCGGCTTCAGCGTCGGCCACGATGGGCAAGAAGTAGTCGATGAACTCTTTGTCGCCGGGGTTGATGCCACGGCCCCACTGGATTTCGTCGGCGCGCTTGAAGGTGTTGTTGATGCGGCGAACCATGGTGGGCACCGAATCGTAGGCATAAAGCGACTGATCGGGGTACATGGTCTCTGACGTATTGCCGTCGGCGGCGACTTGCCAGCCCGACAGGTAAACGGCTTCCAAGCCAGCTTTGGCTTGCTGCATGGCTTGACCAGCAGAGATGGCGCCAAATGCGTTGACGTAGCCCTTTTTGGCGCCGCCGTTGACTTTTTCCCACAACTTTTCGGCACCGCGCTTGGCCAGCGTGTGTTCGATGTGCATGCTGCCACGCAGACGAACAACGTCGGCAGCGGAGTAACCGCGCTTAACGCCTCTCCACCGAGGGTTGGTGGCCCAGTCTTTTTCAAGTGCGGAAATTTGTTGTTCCCGGCTCAGTTGTTCGGTGATGTTGGCTGGCATGGTGATGGACTCCTGAAGTCAAGTTGAAATCGGGCGATGTGGGCAGCGAATTCTGCTTTGTCGGTGTTCCAATCTTAACTCTTATATAAGACCTACCTAATCACTTATGTCTTATAGAAGACTATTATTTATTTGTTTAAAATCAAGAACATAAGATGAATTTTTTTTAATACAAATCAATTTTTTTCATTATGAAATTCGAAACAACCATCAATTCAAAAATTTTTTGAATTATGAAACCAACTATTTGTAATGTGAAAAATTTTCTGGCACTTGCGAGCACAGTGAAAAAACAATCCCACCAACCCACCCTCCGTACGCGAAAAAGGACGAGACAAAGCATGCAACACATGGCATTGGAAAGTATGCGAAAAAACGACTTGAGATACAAGAATCCGCAACAACCCTGATGAAAAAATGCTTTTTTCACTTGGAAAGTCAAGGTTTCTCCTTTAGCATGAAGTCAGCTGAAAACACACTGTTTCTCGGCGGCGAACCAACTTCCGATCAAAGGAACACCATCATGGCAACTGCAAAAAAAATCCCGGCTAAAAAAGCTGCTCCCGCAAAAAAATCAGCACCGGCAAAGACAGCCTCTCCAGCTCAAAAAGCTGCAGCACCCGCTAAAAAAGCAACGCCCAAAGCGCCTGCAACAAAACGCACACCCAACGCCGCATTCATGAAAGCATTGACACCCAGCGCCGAATTGGCGGCTGTCGTGGGCTCAACCCCCCTGCCACGCACCGAAGTTGTGAGCAAGATGTGGGTGTACATCAAGAAACACAACTTGCAAGATGCAACCAACCGCCGTGCGATCAATGCCGACGACAAACTCAAGGCTGTTTTCGGCAAAGCTCAAGTCACCATGTTCGAAATGGCCGGCTTGATCGGCAAACACCTGAAGTGATTCTGGTGAGCCCCGAAAAACCCGCATCAGGCGGGTTTTTTTATACCTTATGAATGGTTGAAGGCATGGCGTCAAAACTTGCGCTTGGCAAGGGCTGACTGGGTGATGGCGCTCAATGTGCCACGGGTGGTGATCACTTCCGGATCGAGCATCACCTCGATCAAAGTGCCTTGGGGCCTTTGCAGTGCATCCATCAAGGCCCCCTCGAACTGTGACGTTTTGTGAATCCGCGTCGCCGCATAGCCGTAGGCTTGGGCCAACATCACAAAATCAGGATTGCTCAGTTGTGACCCCGTCGCATGAGTGGGATATTCGCGCTCCTGATGCATGCGGATCGTGCCGTACATGCCATTGTTCAACAACAAAATGATGCTTTTGCCTCCGTGTTGCACCGCAGTGGCCAGTTCCTGGCCGTTCATCAGAAAATCGCCATCTCCTGCAATGGTGAAAGCCAAACGACCGGTCAACAAATTGGCGGCAATACCTGCTGGCACGCCATAACCCATGGCGCCCACCGTCGGCGCCAATTGAGTCTTGTGACCTTTGACCAAACCGTGGTGTTTGAAAAACCGGTGCATCCAGCTGGCAAAGTTGCCTGCGCCATTGGTCAATACAGCATCTTCGGGCAGGTGTTTTTTCAAGGTGGCCACGACAGCGGGCATGTCGATGTCGCCCGGCAGTGCTTGTGGCTCAAGATTGGCCAGGTATTCGGCATTGGCTGAGCGCGCCCAGTCGCTCCAAGGCAAATCAACTGGTGCCGTCAGCACTTCAAGGCTCCTGGCTGCTGCATTCATGGTGGACAAGATGGCCAGATCGGCTTGATACACACGGTTCAACTCTTCGGCACTTCCATGGACATGGACCAGCTTTTGCTGCGTTTGGGGTGCCTTGAGCAAGGTGTAGCCGCCCGTGGTCATCTCGCCCAAACGTGGGCCGATCGCCAGGATCAAATCCGAGTCACGAACGCGAGCGGCGAGGGCGGGGTTGATGCCGATGCCGACATCGCCCGCGTAAAGGGGATGGTGGTTGTCAAAGGTGTCCTGAAAGCGGAACGCGTTGGCAACAGGCAATTGCCAGTTCTCGGCAAAGCGTTGCAAGGCCTGTGCGGCCTGGACTGTCCAACCACCCCCACCGCAAATGACCAATGGTTTTTTGGATTGCAAAAGCATGTCCCGCAGGGTACGCAAAGCACCGGGGTCGCTCCAGGCCTGAACGGGCTCCACCCGCGGCAAGGCCCGGAGATGATCAACGGCCTGGGTCAGCATGTCTTCGGGCAAGACCAGCACCACGGGGCCGGGTCGCCCATTCATGGCGGTCGCAAAGGCCCGTGCCACATATTCGGGCAGCCGTTCGGGATCGTCGATGCGCTCGACACGCTTGGCCATGCCTTTGGTCGAGGGTCCAAAGAAATGGGTGTAATCCATTTCCTGAAACGCCTCGCGGTCGCGTGTGTCACTGGCCACATCGCCGACAAAAAGCACCATCGGCGTGGAATCTTGGAAAGCCGTGTGCACGCCAATCGAGGCATTGGTCGCACCCGGACCTCGGGTCACAAAACACACGCCTGGACGGCCGGTTAACTTGCCTTGCGCCTCGGCCATGTAGGCTGCACCGCCCTCTTGGCGGCAAATCACAAAACGAATCTGCTCACGGTAAAGATGAAAGCCATCGAGCACCGCCAGATAACTTTCGCCAGGCACGCCAAACGCATGGGTAACGCCTTGGGCCAAGAGGCATTCAACGAGGAGGTGGCCTGCAATTTTTTGTGTCATGCCCCTGATTTTGCCCATCCGCAAGGTGAGCGTCTGTCGCCCAAGCGTTAAAACGTCAAACCGGCAGCGCTGTGCGTTTGCCCACCCCCAAAGCCGCCACAACGCTGAGCAATAGAACCACTGCCGCGCCAAGCAAGGTCGTCTGGTAAAGCCCGCGGTCCATGAGCGCACCAAAAAACAGGGGCGACAAGGCAAAGCCCACATCCAGACCGGAATAAACCAAGCCATAAACACGCCCGGTGGCGCCTTTCGGTGTGGCTTTTTTGATCATCAAATCACGGCTCGGCCCACCCACACCAATCGCAAACCCTGTTGCCGCCAAAACCCACAAAGTTCCCGTCGGGCCAAAGAAGCCACTGGCACACAAGGCCATCAGCACAGCCGCACCGGCCATGCAGGCGGCCACCACCCGATCACTCCAGAAAGGCCACCGCGCGGCCACAAAACCACCAATCAACATGCCCACAGCGCCAAACAACATGTAAGCGGTCAGCGTCATGGAAGCACGCTCCAAACTCACGCCCTGCAAGGCTTTGAGGATGGGCACGGAAAAATTCTGGACCACTGCCAAAGTGACCGTAGACAACAAAAAGAATGTGAAACACCACCAAACCACGGGCAAACGCATGAACGCGAGGTCATTCACCACCCCGACAGCACCCTGTGCCCTTTGAGCGGGCACTGTTTTCAGTGCAGCCCGGTTCAGCACCAAAACACAGAAAACCAATGCAAACAGGGCAGCTGCCGCCACAAAGGCTTGACGCCATCCCCAAAGAGCGCCCGTGACCGTGAAGAACACAGGGGCGACAGCCCAGCCCAGATTGCCGCTCAAGCCATGCACACTGAAGGCATAGCCCAATCGCGGGGTCGACACCCGTTGGTTCAAGATCGTGAAGTCCACCGGGTGAAACGGTGCGTTGCCCAAACCAGCCATCACGGCCACCGCCATCAGGGCCGCATAGCCCTCGGCCACCGAGGCCACAAGACAGGCAAGGGTGAACAGCACCATGGAGCCAAACAAGACAGGGCGGGCGCCTAAGCGGTCCACCACAAAGCCCGCAGAAGCCTGACCCACGCCCGAGACCACAAAAAACACGGTGCTGAGCAAGCCCAGCTCGGAATAAGACCAGCCAAAATCCCGAATGAAGACCGGGAACATCAAGGGCAGCAAAAGGTGCGAAAAGTGCGAACTGGCATGGGCCAGCCCGACCAGCCCCATCACTTTGGCATCCGTTTGCAAGGACACTGCGGGCTCTGAACCCGATGAGGCCAGTTGCATAAAGGTCTGTTCCTTCCTGCTTGCAGCGAGCGGCATCAAGGATATGAGGGCCTGGCGCGCTGAAAAACCGCAGTTTAGCCATGAAAAATGGGGCAGGGTGTCGCCACCATGCCCCAAGGGGAGGATCTGCGATCAGACGACCGCTTCGATCACCTTGAAATCAAAACGGCCAGGGTTTTGCACAGGGTCCACCGAGACCTCGATGGTGCTTTTGGGCGGGAAACACCCTTCCAGCAACAAACGCGACAAAGGATTTTCCAGCCGTTGCTGAATAGCCCTTTTGAGCGGACGCGCACCAAACACAGGATCAAAGCCCACCTTGGCCAGTTCGAACAAGGCTGCAGCGCTGACATGCAGCGTCAAGTCCATGCGTGCCAGGCGATCTCGCAAAACTTGCAATTGAATGCCTGCAATCGATGCGATGTGCTGTGCATCCAAGCCATGGAAAACCACGGTCTCGTCGATGCGGTTGAGGAATTCAGGGCGGAAATGCACCTTCAATTCGTCCCAGACAGCATCCTTGATGTCCTCAGCGGGCTGCCCCACCATGGACTGGATCAAGTGGGAACCCAAATTGGAGGTCATGACGATCACCGTGTTCTTGAAGTCCACCGTACGGCCTTGGCCGTCCGTCAATCGACCGTCGTCCAACACTTGCAGCAAGATGTTGAACACATCCGGATGGGCTTTCTCCACCTCGTCCAGCAGCAAAACACTGTAGGGCTTGCGGCGCACGGCCTCGGTCAGGTAACCCCCTTCTTCATAGCCCACATAGCCGGGCGGCGCACCGATCAAACGGGCCACGGAGTGTTTCTCCATGAATTCACTCATGTCCATGCGGATCAGATGGTCATCGCTGTCGAACAAGAAGCCCGCCAAGGCTTTGCACAACTCGGTCTTGCCCACACCAGTGGGGCCCAAGAACAAAAAAGAGCCGGTTGGTCGGTTCGGATCGGACAGGCCTGAGCGTGAACGGCGAATGGCATTGGCCACGGCCGAAATGGCTTCATCTTGCCCCACCACACGCTGGTGCAATTTGTCTTCCATCTGCAGCAGCTTTTCACGCTCCCCCTGCATCATCTTGGACACCGGAATGCCCGTGGCACGCGAGACGACCTCGGCAATCTCTTCTGCACCCACCTGGGTTCGCAGCAAACGGTGCACCGGTTTTTCGCCAGGCGCAGCTTCTTTGGCCTGCACGTCCTTGAGGGTTTTTTCCAAGGCAGGCAATTGCCCGTATTGCAGCTCGGCCACCTTGTTGAAATCGCCCTTGCGGGTCAGCTCTTCGATTTGCTGGCGCAACTGATCGATCTGCTCGCGCACTTGCTGCCCCCCCTGGGCTTGGGCTTTCTCGGCTTGCCAAATTTCCTCCAGGTCAGCTGCTTCCTTCTTGAGCTTGGTGATTTCTTCCTCGATCAAGGTCAAACGTTTTTGTGACGCTTCGTCCTTTTCCCTGCGCACGGCCTCACGCTCAATTTGCAGCTGGATCAAACGGCGGTCCAGCTTGTCCATGACCTCAGGCTTGGAGTCGATCTCGATCTTGATTTTGGCCGCCGCCTCATCGATCAAGTCAATGGCCTTGTCAGGCAGGAAACGGTCCGTGATGTAGCGGTGGCTCAACTCAGCTGCGGCCACGATGGCCAGATCGGTGATGTCCACGCCGTGGTGAATTTCGTATTTTTCTTGAAGTCCGCGCAAGATGGCGATCGTGGCTTCCACCGTGGGCTCGCTCACCAGAATTTTCTGAAAACGGCGCTCCAGGGCGGCGTCTTTCTCGATGTACTTGCGGTATTCCGCGAGCGTGGTTGCACCGACGCAGTGCAACTCTCCCCGAGCCAATGCGGGCTTGAGCATGTTGCCTGCGTCCATCGCACCCTCGGCTTTGCCAGCCCCCACCATGGTGTGTAACTCATCGATGAAAACGATGGTCTGGCCTTCGTCTTTGGCCAATTCACTGAGCACGGTCTTCAAGCGCTCTTCAAATTCGCCACGGAATTTGGCCCCCGCCAGCAAAGCGGCCATGTCCAGAGACAGTACACGCTTGCCCTTGAGGGAATCAGGCACTTCACCTGCAACAATGCGCTGGGCCAAGCCTTCCACAATGGCCGTCTTGCCCACACCGGGTTCCCCGATGAGTACAGGGTTGTTTTTCGTGCGGCGCTGCAAGACCTGAATGGCCCTGCGGATTTCATCGTCGCGGCCAATCACCGGGTCCAACTTGCCGATGCGGGCACGCTCGGTCAAGTCGGTACAGTATTTCTTGAGTGCTTCACGCTGCCCCTCGGCATCGGCACTGCCTACGGTCTGACCGCCTCGCACGGCATCGATGGCGGACTCCAGGCTCTTGCGGGTGAGGCCATTTTCCTTGCAAAGGCGCCCGGCCTCCGTTTTGCTGTCGGCCAAAGCCAGCAAGAACAACTCACTGGCGATGAAGGCATCACCTCGCTTGATGGACTCCTTTTCAGCCGCTTGCAGCAATTTGACCAAATCGGGCCCCACCTGCACTTGGTCTTGCCCAGTCACTTGCGGCAAACGCGTCACATCCGCTTCAAAGGCTTGCAACAGCGCCTGAACCTGAACGCCAGCACGTTGCAGCAAGGCTTTAGGCCCTTCATCTTGCTTGAGCATGGTCACCAGCACATGGGCCGGGGCGATGTAGGCATGGTCACGACCCAACGCCATAGACTGGGCATCGGCCAAGGCTTCCTGAAATTTGGTGGTCAATTTGTCGATGCGCATGTATGGTTCTCCAATGGTTTCAATTTTGGGCCGTTCTTGGCATTTTCAAGCGCCAAGCCTTCTGCAGAATTTGCCTAAAATCAAATCATGAACATCCACCAACTTTCAGTCAGTTATGAAGAACGCCAAGACCGGGTCTTGTTGCGTTTGAACACACTGGACAAGCAAGAGTTCCGTTTTTGGCTGACGCGCCGCATGTGCCTGCGTCTGCTGCCGGCTGTTGACCAATCGGTGCTTCGTTTGGAAGCCAGCCAGCCGGGTGTGGCCGTCCCCGATGCTTCTTCGAAACAAATGCTCACCGAAATCAAACGCGATGCGTTTTTGCAGAAAGCCGACTTCTCCACCCCGTTCGAGGCCAAAGCCGAGCAACGGCCTCTGGGTGAAGAGCCACTGTTGATCACTGACGCACAGTTGAGCTTACAAACCGGCGGCGGTTTGCAGATGACTTTCCAGGAAAAATCGGTGGATGGCGCCGTCAAGTCCTGCCAACTCAACTTGCAAGCGAGCCTGGTGCACGGCCTGCTTCATTTGATACACCAAGCCCTGGTCAAGGCGGACTGGGGCATCACAGCCGCCCCCCATGTGTCTGCGGCCGCCGAGCCTGCTGCGTTGGAGCCCAAAACGCCACCGCGATACCCGCACTAGCAACCCGCAAAACCCTCAAGCGTTGGTGGAATGAATGCCCCAGCGGGCCAAGGCGGCATCGTCAGAAACCCGCGCATCCACCCAGTGCGCCCCCTCGGGGGTTTGCTCTTTCTTCCAGAATGGCGCTTGGGTTTTGAGGTAATCCATCAAAAATTCGCAGGCCTTGAAACTCTCACCCCGGTGGGCAGAAGTCACCGCCACCAGCACAATCTGATCAGCCGGCAGCAAGCGTCCCACCCGGTGCACCACGCGCACACCATAAAAATCAAAGCGGATGTGGGCTTCATCGATCATGGCTTCGATGGATTTTTCGGTCATGCCCGGGTAATGCTCCAACTCCATGGCTTGGACTTCGTCTTGCGCTTTCCCTGTCAAGGCCCGGGTATCGCGCACGGTCCCCACAAAGCTGCACACGGCCCCTACGCGCAAATCCTGAGCACGGAGCGCATCGATCTCGGCGCTCACGTCAAAGTCGGCGGTCTGAATCAGCACACGAGCGGACATGGTTTTAGCCCCCAGTCACGGGTGGGAAAAAGCCCACCTCGCAAAGCTCGGACAAGCGGGTATCGCCTGACGCCATGACCTGATTGACCGCCACCCGCACGGCGCGCCCTGGCGACAAGGCTTGCGCATAGGCGCCGCCCTTGGCCATCAACTCCTCACGCAAAGCGGCAACATCATCGCTGGTGGTTTCCAACGTTTCGCCGGGCATGCCCAAGGTCTCGCGCAAAGAGGCGAAATATCGGATGTGAATCTTCATGACAACCATCCCGCGAAAGGCCAAAAATCGACGATGTCGCCGTGCGCAATGGTCTTGCTCGCCGGGTTGTCGATCACACCATCGCCCCAGACCACCGAGGTCAAAACCCCCGAGCTTTGGTTGGGAAACAGATCAAGCCCCCCTTGGTCGTTGCGGCGAACGCGCAAGAACTCCCGGCGTTTATCGGCTTTGGGCCATTCGAAATGGGCGGGCAACTGTTGGCACACAGGAGCCAAGTTTTCAACGCCCTGCAGCTTCAAGATCAAGGGTCTGACCAAGAGCAGGAAAGTCATGTAACTGGAGACCGGATTGCCCGGCAAGCCCACAAAATGGGCTGTGCCGTTTTGCGTTTCGCGGCGCAGATGGCCGTAGGCAAAGGGCTTGCCGGGCTTCATGGCAATTTGCCACAAAGCCAGAGCGCCCAAAGCTTGCACGGCGGGTTTCACATGGTCTTCCTCGCCCACCGACACGCCGCCGCTGGTCAAAATCAGGTCATGGTGATCGGCGGCTGTTTTGAGGGCAGCCAATGTGGCATCGCGGCGGTCAGGCACGATGCCCAGATCACTGACCTCACAGCCCAAGCGGTGCAACAAGGCCCGCAAGAAAAATCGGTTGGAGTTGTAGATGGCGCCTGAAGGCATGTCTTGCGGTGCCACATCGCCGGGCATCACCAATTCATCGCCTGTCGAGAACAAGGCCACACGAGGACGCAGCACAACACGCAATTGAGCCAACCCGAGGCTGGCAGCCAAACCCAGTTCAGCGGGCCCCAACTTTTGACCACGGCGCAAAGCGGTTTGCCCTTGGCGGATGTCTTCTCCGCTTTGGCGGATCCACTCACCCACTTGCGGCTGGTGCGTGAAACGCACACGGGGAATTTCACCGTCGGCCACCCACTCGGCCTGCTCCTGCATCACGATGGCATCAGCGCCCGCAGGGACGGGCGCACCGGTGAAAATTCGGGCCACCTGTCCGGCTTGCAAAGGCTGACCCAGATGGCCCGCAGGAATGCGCTGCGTCACCGACAACTCGGCACCCGGCAGCAAGTCCGCACAGCGAACGGCATAGCCATCCATGGACGAATTGTCGAATGCGGGCACCTGCATTGTCGACACCACATCTTCGGCCAAGACGCGCCCATCGGCGTCGAAGGTGGCCACCAGCTCTGAACCATTCAATGGCTTGATCTGCTGCAGCAATGTGGAGAGCGCCTCATCCAGAGGCATCAAAGGCGGTCGAGGTGCGCTGGCCATGGGCGTTCTCAATCGCAGTGCGCTGCGATATAGGCTTTGATTTGCGCCACATCCGCCTTCATGACCATCACGCGTTTGGGCAGTTTTTCAATTCCCTCAAATTGCGCCGGACGGTTGGGCTCGAGGCCCAAAGCTTCCACCAAAGTGGCGGCAAATTTGATGGGCAAAGCCGTCTCGAGCACGATCATTGGCACAGCAGGATTCAAATGCTCTTTGGCCACTTTGATGCCATCGGCGGTGTGGGGATCGACCATGATGCCGTTCTGTGCGTAAACCTGCTGAATGGTGTGCAGGCGGTCTGCATGGGTGCTTTTACCGCTCTGAAATCCATAGGTGTGCGCGGCTTTGGCAAAGCGCGGATCGGCCGACAAGTCAAAAAAGCCATCACGGCTGAGGCCATCACCGAAAATCGATTGGGTTTTGGGCGCGTCGCGCTCGAGTAAGTCAAAGACAAAGCGCTCAAAGTTGCTGGCTTTGGAAATGTCCATCGAAGGGCTCGATGTTTCATGCGTGTCGGCTGTGCCCCGTACCCGGTAAACCCCCTTGCGGAAGAACTCGTCCAAGACGTCGTTTTCGTTGGTGGCGACCAACAGATGCTCGATCGGCAAACCCATCATGCGGGCCACATGGCCTGCGCAGACGTTGCCAAAGTTGCCGCTGGGCACCGTGAAACTGACCTTCTGGCCATTGGCCGTGGTGGCCTGGAAATAACCCGCGAAGTAATAAACCACCTGGGCCAGCAAACGCGCCCAGTTGATCGAATTCACTGTACCGATTTTGTATTGACGCTTGAAATCAAGATCGTTGGAAACCGCCTTGACAATGTCCTGACAGTCGTCAAAAACGCCGTCGATGGCGATGTTGTGGATGTTTTCGTCGAGCAAACTGAACATCTGCGCTTGCTGAAACGGGCTCATGCGACCGTTGGGGCTGGTCATGAAGACGCGCACGCCTTTTTTGCCGCGCATGGCGTATTCGGCTGCACTGCCCGTGTCGCCCGAAGTGGCTCCAAAAATGTTCAGCGCTTCGCCGCGCCGTGCCAGCTCGTACTCGAACAAGTTGCCCAGCAACTGCATGGCCATGTCTTTGAAGGCCAAAGTGGGGCCATTGGACAAGGCCTCCAAGAACATCTCGGGCTGGGCTTGGCCCGCTGCCTGCAAGGGCTTGAGCGGCACGATTTCTTTTGTGCCGAACACTTCAACCGTGTAGGTCTTGCGGCACAGGGCCAACAAGTCCTCGCGTGGAATGTCGTCAATGTACAGCGACAGAACCTC
Source organism: Comamonadaceae bacterium (assembly GCA_027485235.1). Classification (GTDB taxonomy): domain Bacteria; phylum Pseudomonadota; class Gammaproteobacteria; order Burkholderiales; family Burkholderiaceae_C; genus Limnohabitans_A. The sequence continues at coordinate 86,626 of JAIXRJ010000046.1, read as the reverse complement.
AAAAGCCAAAGCCGCATAGCCTTCGCTTTGCCAGACTTGGCGCAAGCGGCTCAGCGCTGAAGCGTCGATTTGCGGGTAGCTTTCGGGCAAGTAAAGTCCGCCGTCAGGAGCCAGGCCTTCGAGCAGAATTTCACAAAACTGTTTGCGGTCGGCATGACCGCGGGTCGACAGGTAACGCATCAGTTCAACTCTTCCTTGCGAATGCGCACGATGGGCGCCATCACGGTCGGCAGGGCCTGCATCTGGGCCAGCACATCGTTCAAGGTGCCTTCGCGCGTGTCGTGGGTCAAGATGATCACGTCGGTCTGGTTTTCGCCCGCTTGGCTGACCTGATCTGCCTCGCGCTGCAAAACCGCGTCGATGCTGATGTCGGCCTGAGCCAGCAAACCGGTCAATTTGGCCAGCACACCCGCTTGGTCGGCCACACGCAAACGCAGGTAATAGCTGGTCACCACCTCGGACATCGGCAACACGGTCAAGTTGCTCATGGACCCGGGCTGAAAGGCCAGGTGCGGCACGCGGTTGAGGGGATCGGCGGTGTGCAAACGGGTGATGTCCACCAAATCGGCGATCACCGCGCTGGCGGTGGGCTCGGCGCCAGCGCCCTTGCCGTAGTACAAAGTGGTGCCCACCGCATCGCCCTGCACCATCACGGCGTTCATCGCGCCTTCGACATTGGCAATCAGGCGCTGGGCCGGCACCAAGCTGGGGTGAACGCGCAACTCAATGCCTTGTGTGGTGCGCTTGGTGATGCCGAGCAGCTTGATGCGGTAACCCAGTTGCTCGGCGTACTTGATGTCGGCCGCGCCCAACTTGGTGATGCCTTCAACGTAGGCCTTGTCAAACTGCACCGGAATGCCAAAGGCAATGGCGCTCATCAGGGTCACTTTGTGCGCCGCATCAACGCCCTCGATGTCAAAGGTCGGATCGGCTTCGGCATAACCCAGCCGCTGGGCTTCTTTCAGCACATCGCCGAAGTCCAGGCCCTTGTCGCGCATCTCCGACAAGATGAAGTTGGTGGTGCCGTTGATGATGCCCGCCACCCATTGGATGCTGTTGGCCGTGAGGCCCTCGCGCAGCGCCTTGATGATCGGGATGCCCCCGGCCACGGCGGCTTCAAACGCCACCATCACCCCTTTGGCCTGCGCAGCCGCAAAAATCTCAGTGCCATGCACGGCCAGCAAAGCTTTGTTGGCGGTGACCACATGTTTTCCAGCAGCAATCGCCTCCATCACCAAGGCTTTGGCAATGCCGTAGCCGCCGATCAGCTCAATCACGATGTCGATCTCGGGGTTGGCAATCACCGCTCGGGCATCGGCCACCACTTGAACACCCTCGCCTGCTGTGGCTTGGGCCCGCGCCACGTCCAGATCGGCCACCATGGCGATTTTTATGCCTCGGCCGGCACGGCGCTGGATTTCTTCCTGGTTACGTTGCAGCACATTGAAAGTGCCACTGCCCACAGTCCCCATGCCCAACAGGCCCACTTTGATCGGATTCATTGACTTCTCTATGACGTTTAGACCCTTTCGAGACGGGTCAAGATTCAAAAATATCAGTGCACCAAATGCTCGGTGCCAAAACGCTTGCGAGCACCCTCTAAAAAGCGGGCAACACGGGCTATCGCTTCGCGTAAATCTTCCATATGCGGCAAAAACACAATTCGAAAATGGTCTGGGTCTGGCCAATTAAACCCCGTTCCTTGCACCAGCATCACTTTGGTTTCTTCCAACAAATGCAAAAAGAAATCCTGGTCATCCTGAATCGGGTACATCACAGGGTCGAGCTTAGGGAACATGTAAAGCGCGGCCTGCGGCTTGACACAACTGACGCCGGGAATCGCGGTGATCAGTTCATAAGCCAAGTCACGCTGCTTGCGCAGGCGCCCCCCCTCGCCCACCAACTCCATGATGCTCTGGTGCCCGCCCAAGGCCGTTTGAATGGCCCACTGGCCCGGCACATTGGCGCACAAACGCATGTTGGAAAGCATGTTCAAGCCTTCAATGTAATCGCGGGCTCTTTTTTTATCCCCCGATATCACCATCCAGCCCGCACGGTAACCGCAGGAGCGGTAACTTTTTGAAAGGGAGTTGAAGGTCAAGGTCAACACATCTTGTGACAAACTGCCCAAAGGGGTGTGCTTGACGCCGTCATACAAGACTTTGTCGTAGACCTCATCGGCAAAAATCACCAAATCATGTTCTCGCGCAATGGCCACAATGCCCAGCAGCAAAGCATCCGAGTACATTGCGCCGGTGGGGTTGTTCGGGTTGATGACCACGATGCCCTTGGTTCGAGGTGTGACTTTGGCGCGGATGTCGCTCAAATCTGGCATCCAGCCATTGGCCTCATCGCAGCGGTAATGCACTGGCGTGCCGCCTGACAAACTCGCTGCTGCCGTCCAAAGCGGATAATCAGGCGAAGGCAACATCAACTCGTCTCCATCGTCCAGCAAACCATTGGTGGCCATGACGATCAACTCGCTGGCCCCATTGCCCAAGTAAATGTCATCCAAAGTGACGCCCAAAATGCCCTGCCTCTGGGTTTCATGCATCACCGCCTTGCGAGCGGCAAAGATCCCTTTGCTGTCCGAGTAAGCCGCGGAGTTCGGCAGATTGCGAATCATGTCTTGCTGAATTTCTTCAGGCGCGTCGAAACCAAAAACCGCCAAGTTTCCAATGTTCAATTTGATGATTTTCTGGCCATCATCTTCCATTTGACGGGCACGGTCCATGATGGGGCCACGGATGTCATAACAGACGTTGGCGAGCTTGGCAGATTTCTGAATAGGCTTCAAAGTGCCTCCAAAGGCAGTTGCATGAGGGAAAACTTACAATTTGACCACATTTCAGGCCCCTTTTGGGTGCTGACAGACCAAGTCCCATCAGTCTCACCATAATCGCCCCATGAAACTCCAACCCGACAAATCCAAAGCGCCGACCATCAACGCCTATGGGCAGGGTTGGGTTGAAGTCAATGGCGTCAAACACACACGGTCCGTGGTGGTCAGCAGCATCGAGGAGTGGCCCACTTGGAATTGGGCGCCCGTCCGGTTTCAAGAACTCAAACAGGAAGATTTCCAATCATTGGCGCGAGAAGGCGTTGAACTGGTCATTTTAGGCAGTGGCCAACGTCTTCAATTTGCTTCAGCATCGCTCATGGCCCCATTGATCAAACAAGGCATCGGACTGGAATGCATGGACACACCAGCGGCGTGTAGAACCTACAACATCTTGTCCAGCGAAGGGCGAAAAGTACTGGCGGCGCTTTTGATCGAACCATAAAGGACGCAAACGAAGTGACACCTTGATGACGTCTTGGATTATTTCGCTGCTATGGCTTTCAGAGTAAAATAGGCGGTTAAAGAGGCCATGGCCTTCAGCGAAGTTGTCACCTAAAGATGGTGACAAACGCTCAACCAGTCAAGTGAGATCAATGTTTTATGGCGATCGTTCTGAACAAGCCCCTCCCCGAATTTGAAATGAACGCCACCGGCGGTTTGAAGGTCTCAAACGTCTCGCACAACGGTCAGACCGTGGTGCTTTATTTCTATCCCAAAGACAACACCCCTGGCTGCACCACCGAAGCCATGCAGTTCCGTGACAAATACAAAGATTTTGTCAAAGCAGGTGCCGCTGTTTTCGGTGTTTCTCGCGACAACATGAAGTCACACGACGAGTTCAAAGCAAAACTCGAACTGCCATTCGAACTGATCGCGGACACAGAAGAAAAAATGTGTCACATGTTCGGCGTGGTGAAAAACAAGATCATGTACGGCAAGAAAGTCAAAGGCATCGAGCGCAGCACTTTCCTGATCGGTGCCGATGGCACCCTCAAGCAAGAGTGGCGCGGACTCAAAGTTCCTGGCCATGTGGAGGAGGTGCTCAAGGCCGTGAAAGACCTCAAAAAGGCCCAGTGATCTTCAAAAGATCATTGCCCCAAAGTTGTCACAGGGCTCGTGCATAATCAACGATCAGGATGAGAAGCAGCCCCGCACAGCACCCAAAAGCCGCCTTGGCCTCCAGGCGGCTTTTTCTTTTTTGACATCATTTTTCATACTTTAAGAGGCCATCGTTCATGCCACTGCCACCCGCTCCCACGCAACGCGCCAGCCGTCTGACACACAAGGCTTCCGACCTTCAGTCCGAAAAACAGGATGACTCAGCGACTGAGGCGAAACAAAAGCCCTCGCTGAATCAGACGCCTTCAAGCGCTAAAGGGCACGTCAAGCCCAGGAAGTCAGCTCCGGTACGCGCTGCCGTCGCCTTGGTTGACTTGCCTTCACAAAATGAGCCGGCAGCAAGCCAGCCTGGGGTGGAGAAGTTCAAGACACAGCGTACCAAACGAAACAACGGACCCACCAAGCTGTTTGTGCTGGACACCAATGTGCTGATGCACGACCCCATGAGTTTGTTCCGTTTTGAAGAACACGACGTTTTTCTGCCCATGATTGTTCTTGAAGAACTGGATGGTCACAAAAAAGGGATGACAGAAGTGGCTCGCAATGCGCGTCAAGCGAGCCGTTCGCTGGACGCATTGGCATCGGCAAAAGGCGCTGATCTCGGCAAAGGCTCGCCACTGAACACGACGGGCTACTCTGACGCATTGGGACAGCTGTTTTTTCAAACCCAAGCCTTGGACTTGAGCTTGCCACTGGCCCTGCCGCAGGGCAAAGCAGACAACCAGATCCTCGGAGTGGTCAAGGCCTTGGGGACACTGCACAATCCGCGCGAAGTGATTCTGGTCTCCAAGGACATCAACATGCGGGTCAAGGCACGCGCATTGGGACTGCAGGCCGAGGACTACCAAAATGACAAGACGCTGGAAGACGGTGACTTGTTGTATCCCGGCTCTTTTGCGCTGTCAGCTGATTTCTGGACAAAACACGGCAAAACGGTGGAAAGCTGGCAACAAGGCACAAACACTTTTTACAGGATCACGGGACCGGTTGTGCCCAGCCTGTTCATGAACCAATTCGTCTATTTTGAAGCCCCGGGCGAACCCGCCCTGTACGCCCGCGTGACCGAGATTCGTGGGAAAACGGCTGTATTGCGCACACTCAAAGACTTCACGTCACAAAAGAATGCCGTATGGGGTGTGACCACCCGCAACCGTGAACAGAACTTCGCCATGAACTTGCTCACAGACCCCGATGTGGACTTTGTGACCTTGGCTGGCACCGCAGGAACGGGCAAAACCTTGATGGCTTTGGCTGCTGGCTTGACACAGGTACTGGACGATCGCCGTTACACCGAGATCATCATGACCCGCGCCACTGTGAGCGTGGGTGAAGACATCGGTTTCTTGCCCGGCACCGAGGAAGAAAAGATGGGGCCCTGGATGGGTGCATTGGACGATAACCTGGAATTTCTGGCCAAAGGTGATGGCGGAAATGCGGGCGAATGGGGGCGCGCTGCCACCAACGAACTGATCAAAAGCAGGATCAAGATCAAGAGCATGAATTTCATGCGGGGCCGTACTTTCATGAACAAGTACGTGATCATCGACGAGGCACAAAATCTGACGCCCAAACAAATGAAGACCTTGATCACTCGTGCGGGTCCTGGGACCAAGATCATCTGCATGGGCAACCTGGCCCAGATCGACACACCCTACCTGACCGAAGGCTCTTCCGGCCTGACCTACGCAGTGGACCGCTTCAAAGGCTGGGCTCATGGCGGGCACATCACGTTGGCACGCGGTGAGCGCTCTCGCTTGGCCGACTTCGCCAGCGAGGCGCTCTGAGGCCCCTGCGATCAGTAATCATCGCTGCCGAGACCACCTGAAGCCAAGCTCTCAAAACGCGTCAGGTTTTTCAAGAATGTCAAACGAACGGTTCCGGTGGGACCGTTTCGTTGCTTGCCGATGATGATCTCTGCCACACCCGGATCCTTGGAGTCCTTGTTGTAGTAGTCGTCGCGGTAAATGAACATGATGATGTCGGCATCCTGCTCGATGGCGCCCGATTCACGAAGGTCACTCATCATTGGGCGTTTGTCGGTGCGCTGCTCCACGCTCCGGTTGAGCTGAGACAGTGCGATCACCGGGCACTGCAGTTCTTTGGCCAACATCTTCAAACCACGGGAGATCTCGCCCAGTTCGGTGGCGCGGTTGTCGCCGCCAGAGCCGCCAGAGCCACTCATCAGCTGCAAATAGTCGACCACGATCAGGCCCAGCTTGCCGCATTGACGTGCCAGTCGGCGGGCGTTTGCACGCAGCTCGGAGGAGGTCAAACCGGGCGTTTCGTCGATATGCAAGGAAACCGTGCGCAGTTTTTCGATGGCTTCGGTCAAGCGCGGCCATTCTTCATCGGTCAATTTGCCGGTTCTCAAATGGCCTTGGTCCACGCGTCCGATGGAGCCCACCACACGAACAGCCAGCTGGGAAGCACCCATTTCCATCGAAAACACGGCCACAGGCAAACCTTCGTTGAGTGCCACGTGCTCCGCAATGTTGATCGCAAAAGCGGTTTTACCCATCGAAGGACGCGCCGCCAAAACCACCATGTCGCCCGGTTGCAAGCCCGAAGTCATTCGGTCGAGGTCATAAAAACCAGTGGGCACACCGGTGATGTCGTTGGGGTTGTCAGCCATTTCCTGAACACGGTCCAAAAGCTGAACGACCAAGGTGTCCATGGATTGAAACCCCTGCTTCAATCTGGAGCCCTCTTCTCCTATGTTGAAGATTTTTTGCTCAGCTTCATCCAAAATGCGGTCAATCGCCTTGCCCTGCGGGTTGAAGGCATTGGTGGAAATCTCGTCACTGGCCGTCACCAGCTTGCGCAAAATGGAACGTTCGCGAACGATTTCAGCGTAGCGTCGGATGTTGCTGGCGCTGGGAACATATTGCGCCAGTGAGTTGAGATAAGCCAAGCCCCCCATCTCATTGGACTTGCCTTGATTTTGCAGGTATTCACTGACGGTGATCACATCAGCGGGCTTGGTGGCGTTGATCAAGCCGCCAATAGCGCTGTAAATCAGTTTGTGTTCGTGACGGTAAAAATCGTTGTCGCTCAACAAATCACCCACACGATCCCAAGCGCCATTGTCCAGCAAGAGGCCACCCAGCACGCTGGACTCCGCTTCGATCGAATGCGGTGGCACACGCAGCTTGCTCACTTGGCTGTCAACAGACAGGTCGGAAGGAAACTCGTTCAAGTGGTTTGAAAAAACAGCGGACATCAGTTCTGGCTCAAAAAGTCATGTTACTTGAGCACAGACGCGCCGTCACGGGATAAGTCTGTGGATAAGCGCAGGTAATCCGGTGATCAATGCGGGACAAGGCTCAATTGATTACCAAAGAAAACAGTGCATTAAAAAAGCCGCCAAGCTTTCGCTGGCGGCTCTTTCGAAATGACCTGAACGATCAGGCCGTTTCGCCGTAGACCGTCACGGTCACATCCACCACCACATCGGTGTGCAAGGCCACCGATACAGTGGAGTCACTCACCACCTTGATGGGGCCGTGAGGCATGCGAATTTGGGACTTGACCAACTTGTAGCCCTGTTTGTTCAGTTCTTCGGCAATGTCATGATTGGTCACAGAACCAAACAAACGGCCATCCACACCGGCTTTTTGCGACAACTTGACCACCAGACCGGACAGCTTGTCACCTTGGGCTTGGGCTTCGGAAAATTTAGCAGCAGCAGCTTTTTCCAATTCAACACGGCGAGCTTCGAATTCGGCCTTGTTGGCTTCAGTGGCGCGGCGAGCGCGTCCTTGCGGAATCAGGAAGTTACGTGCGTAACCGTCCTTGACCTTCACGATTTCACCCAGATTACCCAGGTTCACAACCTTTTCGAGCAGAATGATTTGCATGGTTGGGCTCCTTAGACTTTGTGCTGGTCGGTGTAGGGCAACATGGCCAGAAAGCGTGCACGCTTGATGGCAGTGTTGAGCTGACGCTGGAAAATGGCACGGGTGCCCGTCAAGCGCGCGGGAATGATCTTGCCGTTTTCGGCGATGAAGTCACGCAAAGTGTCGACATCTTTGTAGTCGATTTCTTCGACACCGGTCACCGTGAAGCGGCAAAAGCGCTTGCGCTTGAAAAGGAGTGACTGGGTGTTGCGCTTAGGGCGCTTGTCTTTGTTGAATTTTTTAAACGTGGCCATAGGGCCTCCTGAAATTAAATTTGCTGAAACTCTTGAATGTGCAACACGACACTTTTACCTTGTCGAGGGGTGGCCAAAAAACCTTTGAATGTCCAAACACTGCCCACCAATTGCCTGACCAGTCTTTCGGCAATGGACCCGATGGCCAAGGCTCGAAGCTTCAGTTGGACTTTGCGGACTTGCCCAGCCTCTTCTAATTCAGAGACGTGCTCCAGAATCAAATCGAGAGCAGGTAAACCAGCGGGGGTGTATCGCAAAGCGGCTAGCTCTGCAATAGAGGCACTCAGTTCGGTACGGTTCACTCCTCAACAGCTCGGTATCAAGCGGCGAATTCGGCTTGTTGTGATTTGCGTGTTTCTTCGCGTTCGACTGTTTTCATCATGGAGGAAGGGCCTGCATCAGCTTTTTTCTTTTGAACAGTCAGGTGACGCAAAACAGCGTCGTTGAACTTGAATGCATGCTCCAGTTCGGCCATCACAGCTTGGTCGGCTTCGATGTTCACACACAGATAATGGGCTTTGCCAAGCTTGTTGATCTGGTAGGCGAGTTGACGGCGGCCCCAGTCTTCGACACGGTGGATGTTGCCACCGCCGGCCGTGATCATGCCTTTGTAACGCTCCAGCATGGCCGGTACTTGTTCAGATTGATCGGGATGGATCAACAAAATGATTTCGTAATGACGCATTGAGACTCCTTGCGGTTAACCCAAAGGGTTGGAAAAGCCGCCCCCAGCGTCTGTCGGGGTGCGGCAAGGTGAAGCCCACTATTATAGCTTTGATTTCGCAACTCGGAGTACCCGCCGGCCTGCATCGCTTAATAGGGGCGCGACAGGCTAAAGCTCTTTGTGGTTCGGGGGTGTCAACCAAGTCACCAGCGCAATCACCGCAAACCCAACGGGCACGCCAAAAACACCCGCTGATATGGGTTGAATGCCCAGCCAAAGCCCCCCAAAGGGATCAAGTCCCATCATAAGGCGCAGGCTTTGAGCATTCAGCAAAAGGTAAAGAACCGTCATAAACAAGCCAGCCAGCATGCCCGCGACCACGGCAAGGCGGTGGACGCGCTTCCAGGCCATGCCCAAGACCATCCCCGGGAAAAAGGCTGCAGCTGCCAAAGAAAAAGAAGTGGACACCAAGGCCAAGATCTCTGCTGGCTTGAAGGCTGCCACCACCGCGGCAAGCATCGCCACAGCCAACAAGGCAAACTTTGACAAAATAACACGGCCCTCTGCAGATTTGGGTTTGCGCGTCCTGCCCGGCCCAATGTCATGAACCAGCGCATTGCTGATGGTCAACAGCAGTCCATCGGCTGTAGACAAGGCAGCGGCCAAACCGCCTGCAGCCACCAAACCCGAAACGACAAAAGGCATACCGCCCAGCTCTGGTGTCGCCAACATGATCATGTCGGCCCCCAATTTGAGCTCGCCCAACTGCAAGATACGGTCACCATTGACATCGGCGATCTGCAATAAGCCAGCGTCCAGCCTGGCCCATTGGGACATCCATGAAGGCAACTCCTCAAAACTGCTGCCGACAAGATTGTTCATGACTTCAAATTTCACCAACACTGCCAAAGCCGGGAGACTCAAATAGAACAGGGCGATGAAAAACAAGGACCAAGCCACAGAGGTACGTGCTTCCGCGACGGAGGGCAAAGTGTAAAAGCGAGTAAGCAAATGGGGCAAGCCGGCAGTGCCCACCATCAAACAAAAAATCAAAGCCACAAAATTCAGCCTGGAATCCTTGAACTCTTTGACCTCCTGGGGTGATCCTTCGGGGTCTCCCTTGAAAACTTGAGCATGGGGCGGCATGCCACCCAAAGGAAGCGAGCGTTCCCGGTTTTCAAGCATCGCTTTGGTCCATTGCTCTCTGGCTGCAACTGGGTCTCTGGGTACAGCCAACAGTTCACGGCGCACTTTGGCGATCACGGAGAATTCTGCCCCTTGGGATTTCAAGGCACGGATATCGTCTTCCAGCGTTTGACGTAAATCGACCATGGCTTGGTCCACATCCAGTAATCGGCTTTCATAAACCAGCGCTCTGCGTGCGTACTCCCGACGAACCTCGATTTCGGCCGGATCGTTGATCAATCGTTTTTCAATGGTTTCAATCCGCGCCAGCTGTGTGCCATAGTCAAACACCGCCAGAGGTGAGCCCAGTTGCTGATGCGCCAGCCAAGAAACGGGAATCAAGAATGCCAACAGCATCATGAGGTATTGGGCCACTTGTGTCCAAGTGATGGCTCTCATGCCTCCCAAAAAAGAGCAAAGCAATACACCACCCAAGCCCAACAAGATACCAATTTCAAATTGAACACCGGTCAACCGGGATGCGATCAAGCCAATGCCATAAATTTGCGCAACGACGTAGGTGAAAGAGCATAAAACAGCAGCAAGTGCAGCAATCACTCTGGGCCAACGCCCACCAAAACGACGGTCAAAGTAATCGGGCAGCGTGTAAATTTTCATGGCCCTTAACTGAGGGGCAATCAACAAGGCCACCAAGCAAAAGCCCCCCGTCCAGCCCATAACGTAAGCCAGGCCGCCGGGCTGTTGCCCATTGCCCGAAAAACCCTGCAAATAAAGCGCACCGGCCAAACTGATGAAAGAGGCTGCACTCATCCAATCTGCAGCGGTGGCCATGCCGTTGTACATGGCGGGAATTCGTCGGCCAGCAACGTAGTACTCATCCTCGTCAGAAGTTCGTCCCGCTATACCGATCAAGGCGTAAATCATCACCGTGCTGAACAAAAAAATAGGCCCAATCAAATTGCGAGACAAGCCCCACTGTTCAGCCCACGCCAAAGCACCTATCAAGGTCAACAAGACCCCGAAATAGGTCACGACGTTGCGATGGATTCGCCGGCGGTAGGATGCGGTTATTCCGGAGAAAGCCGAGTTGCTCATGGCAAGGCCTTGGGTCAGTTGTCAGCCGCCTAAATTGGTCCAGGTTTCGATGACGGTGTCCGGGTTCAGCGAAATGGAGCTGATGCCTTGGTCCATCAACCAATGCGCGAAATCCGGATGGTCCGAGGGGCCCTGACCACAAATGCCGATGTACTTGCCTTGCGCCAAGCAGGCTTGAATGGCTTGCGAAATCAGGGCTGTCACGGCAGGATCGCGTTCATCAAAATCGGCGGCCAGCAGCTCCATGCCCGAGTCGCGGTCCAGGCCCAAAGTCAGCTGGGTCAGGTCGTTCGAGCCGATCGAGAAGCCATCGAAGAACTCGAGGAACTGCTCAGCCAGAATGGCGTTGCTGGGCACTTCACACATCATGATGACTTTGAGGCCCTCTTCGCCACGGCGCAAGCCTTGGCTGGCCAGCAACTGGGTGACCTTTTCGGCTTGCCCCAAAGTGCGCACAAAGGGCACCATGATCTGCACGTTGGTCAGGCCCATCTCGCCGCGCACCCGCTTGAGGGCTTCGCACTCCATGGCAAAAGCTTCGCCAAAATCGCGGCTGATGTAGCGTGCAGCACCGCGAAAACCCAGCATCGGATTTTCTTCTTCAGGCTCGTAGCGGCTGCCGCCAATGAGCTTGCGGTACTCGTTGCTTTTGAAGTCCGACAAACGCACGATGACGGGCTTGGGCCAGAAAGCGGCCGCGATGCTGGCCACGCCTTCGGTGACTTTGTCCACATAAAAAGCGCGGGGGGAAGCATGGCCACGCGCCACCGATTCCACGGCTTTTTTCAGGTCAGCGTCAATGGCGGGGTAATCCAAAATGGCCTTGGGGTGCACGCCAATGTTGTTGTTGATGATGAACTCCAAACGGGCCAGACCGACACCAGCATTGGGCAGCTGGGCAAAGTCAAAGGCCAGCTGGGGGTTGCCCACGTTCATCATGATCTTGGTCTTGATCTCGGGCAGGACGCCACGCTGGATCTCACTGATCTCCGTTTCGAGCAAGCCATCGTAAATGTGCCCGGTATCGCCCTCGGCGCAACTGACAGTGACCAAGGTGCCTTGGGGCAGTTGCTCGGTAGCGTTGCCGCAGCCCACCACCGCCGGAATGCCCAGTTCACGGGCAATGATGGCGGCGTGGCAGGTGCGCCCACCCCGGTTGGTCACGATGGCGCTGGCGCGTTTCATCACCGGCTCCCAATTCGGGTCGGTCATGTCGGTCACCAACACATCGCCGGGCTGAACTTGGTCCATCTCACTGATGTGGTGCACCAGGCGAACCGGTCCAGTGCCAATCTTTTGGCCAATCGCCCTGCCCTCAGCCAAAATGGCGCTTTTGCCCTTGAGCTTGTAGCGCAACTCCGGCGTGCCTTTGGCTTGGCTTATAACGGTTTCAGGTCGGGCTTGCAAGATGTAAAGCAAACCGTCGGTGCCGTCTTTGCCCCACTCGATGTCCATGGGGCGGCCGTAATGCTGCTCGATCACCACCGCGTAGCGGGCCAATTGCTCGACCTCGTCATCGGTCAGGCTATACCGGTTGCGCAGCTCGGTGGGCACGTCGGTGGTTTTGACCAGCTTGCCCGACGCCGCTTTTTCAGCGGGGGTGGCAAACACCATCTCGATCAGCTTGGAGCCCAGGTTGCGGCGGATCACGCTGCGATTGCCCGCGGCCAGCATCGGCTTGTGGACATAGAACTCATCGGGATTGACGGCGCCCTGCACCACCGTCTCGCCCAGACCGTAGCTCGAAGTGATGAACACCACGTCTTCAAAGCCCGACTCGGTGTCGATGGTGAACATGACGCCCGCCGCGCCCAAGTCAGAGCGCACCATGCGCTGAACGCCGGCCGACAAGGCCACATCGGCATGGGCAAAACCCTTGTGCACGCGGTAGCTGATAGCGCGGTCGTTGTACAAAGAGGCGAACACCTCTTTCATTTTGTGAAGAACATCGTCGATGCCGACCACGTTCAAAAAGGTTTCTTGTTGCCCGGCAAACGAAGCGTCAGGCAAGTCTTCGGCCGTGGCCGAAGAGCGCACCGCAAACGAAGCCTCGGGATTGCCGCCCTGCAGATGCACAAATTCTTCGCGGATGGCTTGTTCCAGATCCGCCGGAAAAGGCTGGGCTTCGACCATGGCACGGATTTCGGCTCCGGCTGCTGCCAAAGCCCGCACATCTTCAGTGTCCAATGCATCGAGTCGGGCAATGATGCGCTCAGTCAGTCCGCCAAACGCCAAAAACTGGCGGAAGGCGTGGGCCGTGGTGGCAAAGCCTGTAGGCACGCGCACGCCAGAGGGCAATTGGGAAATCATCTCCCCCAAGCTGGCGTTTTTGCCGCCGACCGACTCGACGTCGGTCATGCGCAACAACTCAAAGGGAACGACCAAAGCGGTCTCATTGAAAAGATCAGACATGCAAAGCTCCAAAGTTAAAACCTGGCTCCATGGTGCAGGTCAGGGTTGTGTTGTTCTTCGAATGGAACCCCAAGCGCACAGCTGTGGATAATTGGCTGATTTTAGGGGTCATGTTGACCCCGGCCATTGAAATCAATGACAAGCATGCCAAAACGCACTGTATTTTTTGTATCGGATGGCACCGGCATCACCGCCGAAACTTTTGGCAACGCCATCCTGGCCCAGTTCGACATGAAGTCGCGCCATGTTCGATTGCCCTTCACAGACACCATCGACAAAGCCCACCAAGCGGTGCGGCAGATCAACCACACCGCAGAAACAGAAGGGACCAAACCCATCGTGTTCACCACGCTGGTGAACATGGAAGTGCTCAAGGTACTGCAAGCACACTGCCAAGGCATGCTGCTCGACATGTTTGGCACCTTTGTAAACCCACTTGAAGCTGAACTGGGCATCAAATCACACCACCGAGTCGGTCGTTTTTCGGATGTGAGCAAAAGCAAGGAATACCACGACCGGATCGAGGCCATCAATTTTTCGCTGGCGCACGACGATGGACAATCCAACCGCGATCTGGAGTCGGCCGAGGTCATCTTGGTGGGCGTCAGCCGCAGTGGCAAAACACCGACTAGTCTGTACTTGGCCATGCAGCACGGACTCAAAGCCGCCAACTACCCCTTGATTCCGGAAGACTTTGACCGCAAACAGTTGCCGCCCGCCTTGGTGCCGCACCGCAAAAAAATCTTTGGCTTGAGCATCCACCCGGATCGCTTGGCCGAAATCCGCGCAGAGCGCCGTCCCAACTCACGTTACGCCAGCATCGACAACTGCCGTATGGAAGTCTCAGAGGCCGAAGCCATGATGCGACGCTCGGGCATTCGGTGGCTTTCTACCACGACCAAATCCATTGAAGAGATCGCCACCACGATCTTGCAAGAAATCAAGCCCGATCGCTTGATTTACTGAAGTTGGTCTCAGACTTCACCAAGGGTCAAGCCCCTCAAGTCAAGAACCATTCAGATCCAAGATTTCAACGCAAAGTCGCTGCCATGCGTTCAGCGCATTCACGCGCTTTCATAGCATCACGCGCCTCGACCATGACACGCACCAAAGGCTCGGTGCCACTGGCTCGGATCAACACCCTGCCAGCATCTCCAAGCTCAGCTTCTGCATCGCGCTTCGCATCCCACAAAGGCTGGTGACCTTGCCAGTCAAACCCGGGAGCCAGGCGCAAATTGATGAGAATTTGCGGAAAGAGCGTGATGCCTTCCAGCAATTGCGCCACGGTTTTGCCGCTGCTCACGCAGGCTTGCAACACCTGCAAGGCGCTGACCAGGCCATCGCCGGTCGTGTGTTTGTCCAGCATCAGCAAATGGCCAGAGCCTTCCCCACCCAGCAACCAGCCTTTCTCGATCAAGACTTCCAGGACATAACGGTCACCCACTTTGGCGCGCAGAAACTGCACACCAAGCTGCTTCAGAGCAACTTCAACGGCCAAATTGGTCATCAAGGTGCCCACGACACCCGGCACGGCTTCATCACGGGCCAAGCGGTCGGCGACCATCAAATACAAGAGTTCGTCGCCATTGAACAAGCGCCCGCTCGCATCCACAAATTGCAGACGGTCGGCATCGCCATCCAAAGCAATGCCGTAATCGGCGCGCTGGTCTTTGAGCGCCTGCACCAAGGCAGCGGGGTGCGTGGCACCCACGTCTTTGTTGATGTTCAAGCCATCGGGTGAGCAACCGATGGCCACCACCTCAGCCCCCAATTCATGAAACACCTTGGGGGCGATTTGGTAAGCCGCACCGTGAGCCGCATCCACCACAATTTTCATTCCCTTGAGGGTCAAGTCATTTGAAAAGGTGCTCTTGCAAAACTCGATGTACCGGCCTGCAGCGTCATCCAAGCGGCGGGTTTTACCGAGATCAGCAGAGTCGACCCAAACAGGGTCCTCCAGCAAGGCGGCTTCGACGGCCTCTTCCCAAGCGTCAGACAACTTTTTGCCCTGTGCGCTGAAAAATTTGATGCCGTTGTCGGCGAACGGGTTGTGGCTGGCGCTGATGACCACCCCCAGCGAAGCGCGCTGCGCACGGGTCAGGTAAGCCACCGCGGGCGTTGGAACCGGCCCCAACAACACCACATCCACCCCTGCGGAGTTGAACCCAGACTCCAAAGCACTTTCCAGCATGTAGCCCGAAATGCGCGTGTCTTTGCCAATCAATACCGTGGGGTGCGGATCTTGTGATTTAAGGACACGCCCTACCGCGTGTGCCAAACGCAAAATGAAGTCTGGGGTGATGGGTTTTTGCCCAACGGTACCGCGAATACCATCTGTGCCGAAATATTGCCTAGCCATGCCACAGTCCTGAAATTTGTCATAAAGCGTCGATTTTATGTCCGACCCACTCGCACTCGGCAAGACCCAGGCTCCCTGACATCCATGCCCTCGCCTCAGGCGAAGTCTTTTACGGCTTGCCAGACCTTGAGCGCTTCGACTGTGTCTTTCACGTCATGCACACGCAGCACTGAGGCGCCTCGATCCACAGCCAACAAAGCCGCCGCCACGCTGGCTGTTGTCCTTTCAAGGGCATCTGGCACATGACCCTTTTGCGCCAGTACCGCACCCAAGGATGATTTGCGAGACCATCCCGCAAGCAAGGGACGGCCCAGACGCAAAAAATCTTTCTGGTGCGCCAGCAATCGAAAATTTTGGGCCAAAGTTTTTCCAAAACCGATGCCAGGGTCCAGAACCACTCTGCGAGCATCGACGCCCAGGGACTGCAAGCGAACAACTCGCTCTCCAAGGAAAGTTTCGATCAGCGCCATGACGTCACCGTCCAAAGGCTGCAGCTGCATGCTCTGCGGCTCGCGGTGCATGTGCATCAAGCACAGACCACAACGGGGATGCCCAGCCACGACTGACTCCGCTCCGGCTTGGCGCAGCGCCCAGATGTCGTTGATGATGTCCACACCCAAGTCCAAAACAGCCTGCATCACGGCGGGTTTGTAGGTGTCTACAGAAATCGGGACGTGCCAACGAACCAACTCTTTCAAGACAGGAAGCAGGCGCTGAAGCTCTTGATCGACTGGTACCACCTCGGCCCCGGGACGAGTGGACTCACCACCCAGATCTAAAATCGCAGCCCCTTCTTTGAGCAAGCGCTCTGAATGGGCGAGTGCGGCATGAACGTCCTGGTATCGACCACCATCGGAAAAAGAATCCGGGGTCGCGTTCACAATGCCCATCACCAAGGGACGGGACAAATTCAAATCAAAACGAGTCGTCTGCCAGTGCAAATCCATGCCGTAGTCCTGATGCCATGAACACCATGCAAAACGGGGCACAAGGCCCCGTTTAAATTGCCAGAAGTGCTGTCTGCCTCAGACAGCCGTGGTGACCGGTTCAACCTGAACAGAGGGAGAACCGCCACCGGATGAACCTCCACCCGATGGGGGATTGCGAGGGGTCCAGTCCTTGGGGGGAAGTGGGTCGCGTCCAGCCATGATGTCATCCAACTGTTCTTTGTCGATGGTTTCCCATTCCAACAGTGCTTTGGCCATGGCATGCATCTGAACACTGTGCTCCTCGATCAAACCGCGAGCCAGCTTGTACTGAGCGTCAATGATGCTGCGCACCTCGGCGTCCACTTTTTGCATCGTGGATTCGCTCATGTTGGTGGTCTTGGTGACCGAACGGCCCAGAAACACTTCGCCTTCGTTTTCGGCATAGACCATCGGGCCCAAGGCATCGGTCATACCGTAACGCATGACCATGTCGCGGGCGATGGAGGTGGCCCGCTCAAAGTCGTTGCTGGCCCCTGTGGTCATCTGGTGCATGAACACTTCTTCGGCAATCCGACCACCGAACAACATGCTGATCTGGTTCAGCATGAATTCCTTATCGTAGCTGTAGCGGTCTTGCTCCGGCAGACTCATCGTCACACCCAAGGCACGGCCGCGGGGAATGATGGTGACTTTGTGCACCGGATCGCACTTGGGCAGCAACTTGCCAATCAAGGCATGGCCTGCTTCGTGGTAAGCCGTATTGCGGCGCTCATGCTCGGGCATCACCATGCTCTTGCGCTCAGGGCCCATCAAAATCTTGTCTTTGGCCTTTTCAAAGTCCACCATCTCAACCACGCGGGCGTTGCGGCGTGCCGCCATCAAGGCCGCTTCGTTGCACAAGTTGGCCAAATCGGCACCGCTCATGCCGGGCGTACCACGGGCAATCACGCCCGCGTTCACGTCTTGGCCAATTGGCACTTTGCGCATGTGCACGTTGAGAATCTGTTCACGACCGCGGATATCCGGCAAGGTCACGTAGACCTGACGGTCAAAACGGCCGGGGCGCAACAAGGCTGCGTCCAGGATGTCAGGACGGTTGGTGGCCGCCACGACAATCACACCCAAGTTGGTTTCAAAGCCATCCATCTCAACCAACATCTGGTTAAGGGTCTGCTCACGCTCGTCGTTGCCGCCGCCCAGGCCAGCGCCTCGCTGGCGACCGACCGCGTCAATTTCATCAATGAAAATGATGCAGGGCGCATTCTTTTTGGCGTTCTCAAACATGTCGCGAACGCGTGCAGCGCCCACGCCCACAAACATTTCCACAAAGTCAGATCCCGAGATGCTGAAAAAAGGGACTTTTGCTTCACCGGCAATGCCCTTCGCCAGCAGTGTTTTACCTGTTCCAGGAGGACCGACCAACAACAAGCCACGGGGAATACGGCCACCGAGCTTTTGGAACTTTTGGGGGTCTTTGAGGAAGTCGACAACCTCCTTCACTTCTTCTTTGGCTTCGTCGCAACCAGCCACATCCGCAAAAGTGACCAGATTGTTGTTTTCATCCAGCATTCGGGCCTTGGACTTGCCGAAGCTGAAGGCCCCACCTTTGCCGCCGCCTTGCATCTGGCGCATGAAATAAACCCAAACTCCAATCAACAGGAGCATGGGCCCCCAACTGACGAGCAAGCTCATGAGCAAAGAGCCCTCTTCGCGAGGCTTGACATCAAACTTGACGCCACTGTTGATCAAGTCGCCCACCAAGCCGCGGTCCAAATAAGTGGCTGTGGTCTTGATACGACGATCGTCGTTGGTGGTCGCAACGATTTCCGTGCCGCCAGGGCTTTCCTGGATCGTGGCAGTTTTGATGCGGTTACCGCGAACTTCTTCAAGGAAATCCGAATACCCAACAGCATTCGCACCCACAGCACCACGGCCGTCAAACTGTTTAAAAACAGTGAACAGCACCATGGCTATCACCATCCATACAGCGATTTTGGAAAACCAAGGGTTATTCAAGCGAGGCTCCAGTCGAGAAAAATTGTGAATGTCATTTTAGGCCTGCACACAGACGCTGTGGGAACCAGCGCCATGTTTTGGCCCTGCAAATCGCAGGAATTACCCCGCCCGGTTTGAAATCAGCCCCATTCCCACCAAAAAAGTCTCCGAAGATTTGTCCCGGGATGATTTGGGCTTGATCGCTTTGACGACTTTAAAGGACTCCTTGAACAATTGAACTAATTGACTGTAGCCACTGCCGTGAAAGAGTTTGACCACCAAGGCACCCTGAGGTTTGAGGTGATTTTGTGAAAATTCCAAGGCCAATTCAATCAAATGGGCAATGCGGGCTGCGTCAGTGGCGTCGATACCAGACAGGTTGGGAGCCATGTCGGACACCACCACATCGACCTGACGGCCAAGCATGGCCGCTTCAAGCTGTGCCAAAACAGCTTCCTCGCGAAAATCACCTTGGATGAATTGAACGCCCTCTACAGGCTCCATGGGCAAGAGGTCCAAGGCCACGATGGTGCCATTGAGTTCGCCCACAGCAGCGCCTTGCGGTGACATCCGACGACGCAGATACTGGCTCCACGCACCCGGTGCTGAACCGAGATCCACCACCAAATGTCCGGGCCGAACCAGCCCCAGGGCTTCATCGATCTCCTTGAGTTTGTAAGCAGCACGGGCACGGTAGCCTTCTTTGTGGGCCAACTTCACATAAGGGTCGTTGACATGGTCGTTCAGCCAAGCCTTGTTGACTTTTTTACTTTGCGTTTTAACTTTCATTCCTGTCCGTCCTTGCTGGGATAATAGTGTCATGCCCCAAATACAACTCACACCTTCCGAGCGCAAAATTTTTCGTGCCGATGCCCATCACTTAGACCCGGTCGTCATGATCGGCGGGGATGGCTTGACCCCTGCCGTCGTCAAGGAAACCGAAGCAGCCCTGAACGCTCATGGCCTGATCAAGATCCGTGTGCTGGGCGATGACCGTGCGGCACGCGAAGTCATGTTTGCCCAACTGGCCGAACAACTCAGCGCCGCGCCCATTCAACACATCGGCAAATTGCTGATCCTCTGGCGCCCTCAACCTGAAAAGCTCAAAGAAGTCGATGAAGATCGCAAAGCCGGTCCACGCGATTTCAAGATTCTCAAATACAGCTCACGCGGCGGTCAGCGTCCTGAGGTCAAAACGGTCCGCGTGCTGGGCAATCAACGCCTGGCCGCTGGGGGGCAAATCAAACGGGCCAAACCCAAACAAAAATCGGTCAAAAAAGGTCGGCACGACTGAGGATTGAACTGCCCGCACCGGGGTGGCATAGTCCACACAGGCCGTAAGACAATGGCCTGTGTTTTGCCTCAAACGTAAGACACACCCACGATTTCATAACGGCGCACGCCACCTGGGGCCTGCACTTCGGCCACATCCCCCTCTTCTTTGCCAATCAAGGCGCGCGCAATCGGGCTGCTGATGTTGATGAGACCCAGTTTCAAGTCGGCTTCGTCCTCACCCACGATCTGGTAAGTCACAGCCTCTCCTGAACTCTCGTCCTCCAATTCGACGGTGGTGCCAAACACCACGCGGCCACCCGCATCGACCGAAGCCGGGTCGATGATCTGCGCGGCCGACAGCTTGCCTTCGATTTCCTGAATCCGGCCTTCGATGAAGCCTTGTCGGTCTTTGGCGGCATCGTATTCGGCGTTCTCGCTCAGGTCGCCCTGGGCTCGGGCTTCGGCGATCGCCTGGATGACGCCGGGGCGGTCCACCGTTTTGAGCCGATGCAACTCGTTTTTGAGTTTTTCAGCACCACGTTTGGTGATCGGGATGGTTGACATGTTGGGTTCTCCAAAAACAAACCGCCGAGTTTTGAAACTCGGCGGTCTTCAAGCGCATTATGCCCTGCCTGATAGACGGAGCAAGGCAGAAGGCCAGGTTCAGGCCAACAACTGCGCGTGCATTTCCTGAACAGAAATCACGCCCAGTCGGTCCATGTACTTCATGCCTTCCACAGCCGCTTCTGCGCCTGCGATGGTTGTGAACGTGGTGACCCGGTTGAGCAAGGCCGAGGTGCGAATGTTGCGTGAATCAGCGATCGCGTTGCGGCGTTCTTCGACGGTGTTGATCACCAACACAATCTCGTTGTTCTTGATCATGTCCACAATATGGGGGCGGCCCTCGGTCACCTTGTTCACCGTGGCACAGACCACGCCTGCGGCCTGAATGGCCACAGCCGTGCCCTTGGTGGCCACCAGCTCAAAGCCTTGAGACACCAACTGGCGAGCCACTTCGATGGCGCGCGCCTTGTCGTTGTTTTTCACCGAAATGAAGACCTTGCCTGATGGCGTGCCGTCGGCTTTGGTCGGGCGTGGCAGCTTGGTGCCTGCACCCATTTGGCTCTTCACAAAGGCTTCGCCAAAAGTCTTGCCCACGCCCATGACTTCGCCGGTCGACTTCATCTCCGGCCCGAGGATGGTGTCCACACCGGGGAACTTCACAAACGGGAAAACGGCTTCTTTCACGCTGAAATACGGAGGTGTAATTTCTTTGGTGATGCCTTGCGACGCGAGTGTTTGACCAGCCATGCAACGCGCAGCCACCTTGGCCAGCTGAATGCCTGTGGCTTTGGAGACATAAGGCACGGTGCGCGAAGCGCGGGGGTTGACTTCCAGCACGTAGATCACGTCTTGGCCGTCCACATGCTGGATGGCGAACTGCACGTTCATCAAACCGACCACGTTCAAAGCACCGGCCATGGCGGCCGATTGGCGCTTGAGCTCGTCCACGGTGGCAGACGACAGCGAGTAAGGCGGCAAAGAGCAAGCCGAATCGCCGCTGTGCACACCCGCTTGTTCAATGTGCTCCATCACGCCGCCGATGAAGGTCTTGCCTTCGGGGTCGCGCAGGCAGTCCACATCGCACTCGATGGCGTCGTTCAGGAAACGGTCCAGCAGCACAGGCGAGTCGTGCGACACCTTGACCGCTTCGCGCATGTAGCGCTCGAGGTCACGCTGCTCGTGCACGATTTCCATGGCGCGGCCACCCAGCACGTAGCTGGGGCGCACCACCAAGGGGTAACCCAAGGCTGCTGCCTTTTCCAGCGCTTCTGGCTCGGTGCGTGCCGTGGCGTTGGGGGGCTGGCGCAAACCGAGGTCTTGCAGCAATTTCTGGAAACGCTCACGGTCTTCGGCCGCGTCGATCATGTCAGGGCTGGTGCCGATGATGGGCACGCCTGCGGCTTCTAAATCCAGCGCCAACTTCAAAGGTGTTTGACCGCCGTACTGCACGATAACGCCGGTTGGCTTTTCCTTGTCGACGATTTCAAGCACGTCTTCCAATGTGACCGGCTCAAAGTACAAACGGTCCGAGGTGTCGTAATCGGTCGACACGGTCTCGGGGTTGCAGTTGACCATGATGGTTTCGTAGCCGTCTTCGCGCATGGCGAGAGCCGCGTGAACGCAGCAGTAGTCGAACTCAATGCCCTGGCCAATCCGGTTAGGACCACCGCCCAGCACCATGATTTTCTTGTTGGTCGTGGGTTCGGCTTCGCACTCGCCGTCACCATTGCCTTCGTAGCAAGAATACATGTAGGCGGTGTCGGTGGAGAACTCGGCCGCGCAGGTGTCCACGCGTTTGTAAACGGGGCGAATGTTCAGGGCATGACGGCGCGCGCGCACCACATGCTCGGTCGTTTTGAGCAGCTTGGCCAAGCGGCGGTCCGAGAAGCCTTTCTTCTTGAGCGCACGCAACTCATCGGCCGTGACGGCTTCAAGCGTCGTGGTTTCGAGCTCCAACTCGATCTTCACGATCTCTTCGATCTGCACCAAGAACCAAGGGTCGATCTTGGTCAAGGCAAACACCTCGTCCACGCTCAAGCCCATAGCAAAGGCATCGCCCACGTACCAGATGCGCTCGGGACCGGGCTCGCCCAGTTCTTTCTCGAGCACTTCGCGGTCTTGGGTTTTCTCGTTCATGCCGTCCACGCCGACTTCCAGACCGCGCAGGGCTTTCTGGAACGACTCTTGGAAGGTGCGGCCCATGGCCATCACCTCGCCCACCGACTTCATTTGGGTGGTCAAACGGCTGTCGGCGGTGGGGAATTTTTCGAACGCAAAACGTGGGATCTTGGTGACGACGTAATCGATCGAAGGCTCGAACGAAGCAGGCGTGGCACCACCGGTGATGTCGTTGCGCAACTCGTCGAGGGTGTAACCCACCGCCAGCTTGGCTGCGACTTTGGCGATCGGGAAACCCGTGGCTTTGGAGGCCAAGGCCGAGGAACGCGACACGCGGGGATTCATCTCAATGACGACCATGCGGCCGTCTTTAGGGTTGATCGAGAACTGCACGTTGGAGCCGCCGGTGTCCACACCGATCTCACGCAGCACGGCCAAAGAGGCGTTGCGCAGAATCTGGTATTCCTTGTCGGTCAGCGTCTGGGCAGGGGCCACGGTGATCGAGTCACCGGTGTGCACGCCCATGGGGTCCAGGTTTTCGATCGAGCACACGATGATGCAGTTGTCCGCCTTGTCGCGCACCACTTCCATCTCGTACTCTTTCCAACCCAGCAAAGACTCTTCAATCAACAACTCGGTGGTGGGCGATGCCTCCAGACCGCGTTTGCAAATGGTTTCGAACTCTTCTGGGTTGTAGGCAATACCGCCGCCCGTGCCGCCCAGCGTGAAGCTGGGGCGAATGACCGTGGGGAAACCCAAAGTCTTTTGCACGTCCCAAGCTTCTTCCATGCTGTGGGCGATGCCGGAGCGAGCCGATCCCAGACCGATCTTGGTCATGGCGTCCTTGAACTTCAAGCGGTCTTCGGCTTTGTCGATGGCTTCAGGTGTCGCGCCAATCAGCTCCACCTTGTACTTGTCGAGCACGCCGTTGTGCCACAAGTCCAAAGCGCAGTTGAGCGCGGTCTGGCCACCCATGGTCGGCAAGATCGCATCAGGGCGCTCTTTGGCAATGATCTTCTCGACCGTTTGCCAAGTGATGGGCTCGATGTAGGTCACGTCGGCCGTGGCCGGGTCGGTCATGATCGTGGCAGGGTTGCTATTGATCAGGATGACTTTGTAGCCCTCTTCGCGCAAGGCTTTGCAAGCCTGCACGCCGGAGTAGTCGAACTCGCAGGCCTGACCAATGATGATCGGGCCGGCGCCAATGATGAGGATGCTTTTGAGGTCTGTGCGCTTTGGCATGTTATTTCGCCTCCATCAGGTGGATGAAGCGGTCAAAGAGGTAAGCAATGTCGTGGGGGCCAGGCGATGCCTCGGGGTGACCCTGGAAGCAGAACGCGGGCTTGTCGGTGCGGGCCAGGCCCTGCAAGGTGCCGTCAAACAAAGACACGTGTGTGGCACGCAAGTTGGCGGACAAAGACTTTTCGTCCACTGCAAAACCGTGGTTTTGGCTGGTGATGGACACGCGGCCGGTGTCGAGGTCTTTCACCGGATGGTTGGCACCGTGGTGGCCAAACTTCATCTTGAAAGTCTTGGCACCGCTGGCCAAAGCCATGATCTGGTGACCCAGGCAAATGCCAAAGGTGGGGATGCCGGTTTCGATCAACTCGGCAGCCGCAGCAATCGCGTAGTCGCAAGGTTGTGGGTCGCCAGGGCCGTTGGACAAGAAAATGCCGTCTGGCTTGTACTGGAGCACATCCGCTGCAGGTGTCTTGGCAGGCACCACGGTCACTTTGCAACCGCGCTCGGCCAACATGCGCAAGATGTTTTTCTTGACGCCAAAGTCGTACGCCACCACATGGAACTTGGGCTCGGTCAAGTTGCCGTAGCCTTCGCCCAAGGTCCACTCGGTTTGAGTCCACTCGTACGAATTGGACACGGTGACTTTTTGCGCCAGATCGAGGCCAGCCATGTTGGGCGCACCTTTGGCAGCGGCCACCGCTTGGTCGATCACGGCCTGAGTGACTTCCTGGCCTTTGGCCAAGCCCACAATCGCGCCGTTTTGCGCGCCCTTGGTGCGCAAGATGCGTGTGAGTTGACGGGTGTCAATGTTGGCAATGGCCACCGTACCTGCGTCGATCAGGTAAGCGGAAAGTGTTTGGTTAGATCGAAAGTTGCTCGCGATCAAAGGCAGATCTTTGATGATCAAGCCAGCGGCGTGGACTTGATCGGCTTCGACGTCTTCCGCATTGACACCATAGTTGCCAATGTGCGGGTACGTCAAAGTGACGATCTGCTGGCAGTAACTGGGGTCGGTGAGGATTTCTTGGTAGCCGGTGAGCGAGGTGTTGAACACCACTTCGCCGACTGTGGAGCCGGTGGCTCCGATCGAGTTGCCGATAAAGACCGTGCCGTCTGCGAGCGCCAAGATGGCGGGCGGGAAGGTTCCCTGAAGAGACAAAAGCACTGGGTTCTCCGGAATAGTTCGGGTACGCCTCAGCACTCACCAGAGATGTGATCTCTTTTTGGCTGCTTGTTCGAGGATTGGGCCTGGGATGGACTGTGGCGTACAGGTTGATGCGGGAAAGCCCACTATTGTAGCCGAGGACCACTAGTAAACCCTGACAAATCACCCATCATGACCCAGATGCCAAACCGCCAAGCGCTCATGCCCCTGCGGTTGCGCTCGCGTGCAGACAAATGGCCGCTGCGGTGGCCACATTGAGCGATTCTTCTCCGCCCGGCTGAGCAATGCGAACCTGATGTCGGGCCATGGCCATCAGATTGGCGCTCACGCCCTGCCCTTCGTGGCCGAAGACCCATGCACAATTTTTGGGCAAATCTCCCGCTTGAAGCAAGGCATGCAAAAAAGGCCCCTCGTGGGAACTGGTGGTCAGCAAGGGAACCTGCAAAGTGGCCACATCGGCCTCACTGAGCGACTCGACCAAATGGAGGCCAAAATGCGCCCCCATACCGGCCCGAAGCACCTTGGGCGACCACAAGGCCGCTGCGCCCTTGATGGCCAGTACCTGGCGATAACCAAAAGCCGAGGCACAACGCAGGATGGCGCCGACATTGCCTGCGTCCTGCAATCGGTCCAGCACCACCGTGGGGGCATCTGGCAACACCTCACGGGCGGCTTGCCACGCCACCACAAAACCCATCCGGCCAGGTGACTCCAAGCCACTGAGGCTCGCAAACAAGGCATCGGGCACCACAAACAACTGATCGGTCAGCCCCAGCCATTGTTCGCCCTGCTCGGCTTGAAACGACTCGGTCAGCACCACCTGAACCGGACGCACGTCGCGCTCCAGCGCAGCACGGCACAGATGATCGCCCTCCAACCAGAATTGCCCCGCTTTGCGGTAAGCCGTGCTGTCCTGGGCCAATCGCCGCCAGGCTTTGAGCTGTGGGTTATCGCGTGAGCTGATCGTTTTCATCGGACACTCCTGGCCACAGGAGCAAATGTCATGCGATGGCAGGCGGCGGGACCATGGGCCTGCAAAGCGGCCAAATGCTGCGCTGTGCCATAACCCTTGTGTTGCTCAAACCCATACAAGGGGTACTGTTGGTGCAAGGCTTTGCACAAACGGTCGCGGTGCACCTTGGCCAAAATGGAAGCCGCCGAGATGGCGGGCACCAACGCGTCGCCGTTGACAATGGCTTCGGAGTAAATCGACAAAGTGGGCAGACGGTTCCCGTCGACCAGAACCAGCTTAGGCGGCAAGCGAAGGGACTCCACGGCACGCTTCATGGCGAGCATCGTGGCCTGCAAGATGTTGATCTGGTCAATCTCTTGCACCGTCGCCTCGGCGATGGCGAAACACAAAGCCCGAGACCTGATCTCGTCAAACAAGGCCTCACGGCGCTTGGCCGTGAGTTTTTTGGAGTCGTTCAGTCCGCGAATGGGATTCAGATCGTCCAGGATCACCGCTGCTGCGACCACCGGACCCGCCAACGGGCCACGTCCGGCCTCGTCCACCCCGGCCACCAGACCGGAGACGTCAAAACGCAAACCAGGCTGATCAGCGCGAGAGAACTTTTTCGAGGGCATGGGTCGAGAGTTGGGCCGTGTCGCGCTGCAAGGTGAAGTGCAATTGTTCAAAATGGACCTGCAAAGCGTCGACGCGGTCAGGCGCGGACAACCAAGACAAACAAGCTTGGGCCAAGGCCGCGGGCGTGCAGCGTTCCTGCAGCAATTCGGGCACCAGAAAGTCCTGGCAGAGGATATTGGGCAAGCCCACCCAAGGCTGCAGTTGCTGGCGTTTCATGATCTGCCAGGTCAGCCAGTTCATGTGGTACGCAATCACCATGGGCCGCTTGAACAAAGCCGCCTCCAGCGTGGCCGTGCCGCTGGCGATCAATGTGACATCGCAGGCAGCCAAGGCCAAGTGCGATTGTCCTGTCAGGACTTTGAGTCCTTTCAGCACCCCTTGCTCGGCCACCAACTTGAAAACCAGCGCCTGCAAACCAGGAATCGCGGGCAAGACAAACTGCAGACTGGGCTGCTGCCGTTGCATGATCTGCGCCGCTTGGATAAAGCGTGGCACCAAATGCTCAAGCTCAGATTGGCGACTGCCAGGCAGTAAAGCAACCACAGGAACGCCCGTCGCCACACCCAGGGATTGCCTGGCCGCTGCGCGGTCCGACACCATGGGAATGGTTTGCGCCAGGGGATGCCCGACATAGCTTGCTTCAATGCCGGCGCGCGCCAACAACTCGGGCTCAAATGGAAAAATACACAGCATGTGGTCGACGCTGCGTTTGATTTTTTCAATGCGCTCCGGCCGCCAAGCCCAAATCGAAGGACACACAAAGTGAACCGTGGGAATGCCTGCTGCTTTGAGATGCGCTTCCAAATCCAGATTGAAATCAGGGGCATCCACCCCAATGAAAATATCTGGTGATGAGGCCAAAAGCCGTTGCTTGAGTTGCTCACGGATCGCCACAATGCCGCGGTAATGGCGCAACACCTCCACATAACCGCGAACCGCCAATCGTTCATGCGGCCACCAGGCATCAAAGCCCAAATCGGCCATGCGTGGGCCTCCGATGCCAAAGCCATGGGCCAGTGGCCAACGCTGCCTGAGCCCTTGAATCAGCAGACCCGCCAACAAATCACCGGATGCTTCTCCGGCCACCATGCCAAAGGACAAAGCCCCCGAAGGGGCTTGCTGCTGTGGCGTCATGGGATCGAGCATCCACACTCAACGAACAATACCGCGTTGCGGTGAAGCCGTCGACAAAAAGTCCAACATCATCTTCACATCGTCGGCGGCCTCGGGGCTTGAGTCAATCAGAACTGCCATGCGCGTCACGGCCTCAGCCAATGACAGACCCTCACGGTAAAGAGTTTTGTGCATGGCTTTGACGGCAGCGATTCTTGCCGGCGAAAAACCCCGACGACGTAAACCCTCAAAGTTCATGGAGCGTGCCTGAGCCGGTTGTCCTTGGGCCATCACAAAAGGGGGCAGATCGGCAAACAACAAAGAATTCATGGCGGTGAAGCTGTGTGCACCAATACGGCAAAACTGATGCACCACCGTGAAGCCACCCAGAATGACCCAGTCATCGACCACCACATGTCCCGCCAATTGGGTGTTGTTGGCAAAAATGGTGTGGTTGCCCACTTGGCAATCGTGCGCCAAATGCACATAAGCCATGATCCAGTTGTCGTTGCCCACCGAGGTCACCGCACGATCACCAGGAGAGCCAATGTTGAAGGTGCAAAACTCTCGGATGGTATTGCGGTCGCCGATGACCAGTTCACAAGGCTCGTTGTTGTATTTCTTGTCCTGTGGCACCGCTCCCAAGGAACTGAACTGAAAAATACGGTTATCACGACCAATCGTGGTGTGGCCTTCAATCACGCAATGGCTGGCCACTGTGGTGCCTTCACCAAGGCGCACATGCGGGCCAATCACACTGTATGGCCCAACGGTTACCGAACTGTCGATCTCAGCGCTCGAGCTGATGATGGCCGTTGGATGAATTTTGCTCATGGTGCTCAAGCCGCTAAAGGAATTTTCCGCATGGTGCACATCAACTCAGCCTCAGTGGCAATTTCACCACCCACCTTGGCACGCGCCTTGAATTTGAAAATGCCTGCCTTCATGCGGTCCAATTCCACTTCCAGAATCAATTGATCACCGGGCTCCACCGGGCGCTTGAAGCGCGCACCATCGATACCGGCAAAGTAATAAACGGTTTGATCATCCGGGGTCTCACCTAAAGTATCAAAAGCCAACAATGCGGCTGCCTGCGCCAAAGCCTCCAGCATCAAGACCCCCGGCATCACGGGGCGGTGCGGAAAATGACCTGAAAAATAGGGTTCATTGATGGAGACATTTTTGAGCGCCTTGATACGGACACCCTTCTCCAACTCCAGCACCCTGTCCACAAGCAAGATGGGGTAGCGGTGCGGCAATTGTTTGAGGATTTGGTGAATGTCCATCATGTTCAGATTTCCTTATTATTTTGGATGCCCGACTCCAGCGCTCTGATCCGTTCACGCAAGCGGGAAAGTTGTTTGAGGCTGGCGGCATTTTTTTCCCAATGGGCATTGCTGTCCAAAGGGAACATGCCTGTGTACTGGCCAGGCTGCAGTATGGAGCGCGTGACCACCGATGCGGCTGAAATGTGGACATGGTCGGCCAAAGTCAAATGCCCCAAAACGACAGCACCCCCGCCCACCGTGCAATGCGCACCGATGCGGGCACTGCCCGCGACACCTGCGCAACCCGCCATCGCCGTGTGCTGACCGATGTGCACGTTGTGCCCAATCTGAATCAGGTTGTCGAGTTTGACACCATCTTCGATGACCGTGTCTTCCAATGCACCGCGGTCAACGCAGGTGTTGGCGCCGATTTCGACATCGTTACCAATGCGAACGGCTCCCAGTTGCTCAATCTTTTCCCATTGCCCCTGGTGCAAAGCGAATCCAAAACCGTCGGCCCCGATCACAACGCCCGAATGCACCATGCAACGTGCGCCGATGCTGCAATTTTCTCCCAAGGTGACTCGGGACTTGAGCACAGACGCTGCACCCACCCGCGCGCCCCGCTCGACCACACACAAGGGCCCGATCACCGCATCTTCTGCAATGGAAGCATCAGGGTCCACCACCGCCGTCGGGTGGATACGCGGACCCAGGGGCTGGCGCTGTTCACGTTTCCACAAACGGGTCAGGCGAGCGAAATAAAGGTAGGGGTCATCGGTCACGATCGCAGCCATGCGCCCAGTTACTGCCGCCTCGAATGCAGGAGACACGATCACGCATCCGGCCAAACTGTTGGTCAAGTGGCTTTCATAACGTGCGTGGCTGAGAAAACTGATCTGATCTGGCTGGGCAGTTTGCAAAGGCGCCAAGCCAACAATCAGCAGTTGGGCATCACCCAGCAAGCGGCCACCCAAAGCTTCGATGATGGAACCCAGCTTCAACGATGCCATCTTGGACAGGGCAAAACCTGTTATTTGCCAACCGAGGCGTTGAGGGCCTTGATGACTTTTTCAGTGATGTCGTGTTTGGGGTTGATGTACACAGCTTCTTGAAAAATAACATCGTATCTTTCAGCCTCAGCCACTTGCTTGACGGCGCGGTTGGCGCGCTCGACCACGATTTGTTGCTCTTCATTTTTACGAGCGTTCAAATCTTCTTGGAACTCACGGCGTTTGCGTTGAAATTCACGGTCTTGATCAATCAACTGCTTTTGACGTGAATTGCGTTGTGACTCAGCCAAAGTGGGCGCTTCACGTTCGAATTTTTCTGAGGCTTGCTTCAAAGTGTTGCCAGCATCAACCAATTCCTTTTCACGCCGCGAAAACTCTTGCTCAAGTTTGGCTTGCGCTTGTTTGGCTGTCGCGGCTTCACGGAAAATCCGCTCTGTGTTCACAAAGCCCAGCTTGAATTCCTGAGCCTGGATCAAAGGAGCAAAAGCAAGAACACCGCTCAGAAGAGCCAGTGAAACAAATTGACGGCAAGTTTTCATTAGAAAGAAGTTCCGATTTGGAATTGGAGTTTTTGGATTCTATCGCCTGTCTGCTGGCGGAAAGGCACGGCATAAGAAAAGCGCAATGGCCCCATGGGCGAAATCCAGCTCAAACCGACACCTGCCGAGGCACGCAATTCATTGAGTGACACAGTTTCATCCTGGCCAAACGCTCGTCCCACGTCAGTGAACGCAAACATGCGCAAGGTCCGATCGTTGCCGGCCCCAGGAAATGGCGTGATGAATTCGACGTTGAAAACCATTTTTTTCGGTCCACCCAAGTAAATGCCGGAGTTGGTGGACTTGGGCCCCAGTGTGGACTGCTCGAATCCACGCACACTGCCCAGTCCCCCCACGTAAAAATTCTTGAACAGCGGGTAATCCTGCCCTTTCAGCCCCTGACCCCAACCCAAATCCGTGTTGAAGGCCAAGGTGTATTTTTTGCTCAATGGCACGTACTGCTGGAATTTATAATTGGTTCGGGCATATCGAACATCGCCGGCCACACTCACATCAGCGGTAAAGCTTTGCATGCTTCCACGTGTAGGCACCAATGCACTGTCACGCCCATCCCTGGCCCAGCCCAAAGTCAAAGGCAAAGCTGTGCTTTTGACCCCAAATTTGTTGGCGTAGTTCTGATACTCCAAAGGCAAGCCCGTGCCAGACACGATTTGAGTCTGCTCCATGTTGGCTCCCACAAAGATACGGTCTGTTTCGGTCAAGGGCACGCCAAAACGCAAACCCAATCCAGAATTGACCAAGCTGTAAGCGTTCAGATCACCCAAATAAGGTCGAGTGGTCCGATGGAAGAGGTCGATAGAACGGGAGATCCCGTTTTGAGTGAAATACGGGTCGGTCGTACTGAGCACGTAGTTGCGGTTGAATTTGCTGGTATTGACTTGGACGGCCAAATAATTACCGGATCCGAACGCATTTTCCTGCTGGATACCGAAACTCAAAGAGACTTTTTCGGCCGATGAGAAGCCCGCACCGAGAGAGACGCTGCCAGTTGGCTTTTCAGCCACGCTGAACACCAAGTCGACCTGATCAGGCGCCCCCGGTATTTCTTGCGTGTCGACGTTGACCTCGGTGAAATAACCCAAACGATTGACGCGGTCACGCGACAAACTGATCTTGTCGCCGTCGTACCATGCGGCTTCCAATTGTCTGAATTCTCGGCGAATGACTTGGTCACGGGTGCGGTTGTTGCCAGCCACAAGGATACGGCGCACGTAAGCGCGGCGCGAGGGTTCAGCCATCAACACGAATTGAACACGGTTGTTTTGACGATCAATGATCGGCTTGGCTTCTACCCGCGCAAAGGCAAAACCAAAGCGGCCAAAATACTCGGTGAAGGCTTTGGTGGTCTCGGCCACAGTTTCTGCGTTGTAGGCCTCACCCGCAACAATTTTGACCAAAGATTTGAATTCCTCATCCTTGTCGAGGTAATTGCCTTCGAGTTTGACACCTGAGACCACGAAGCGCTCACCTTCGTGAATGTTGATGCTCAGGGACATTTGTTGCTTGTCCGGCGACATGGCCACTTGCGTCGAATCGATCCGGAATTCCAAGAATCCGCGCGCCAGATAAAACGATCGCAAGGCCTCCAGGTCGCCATTGAGTTTGGTGCGCGAATAACGGTCAGATTTGGTGTACCAACTCATCCAACCACCCGTGTCCAGATTGAACTGGTCGCGCAAGGTGTCCGCAGAAAACGCTTTATTGCCCACGATTTCAATTTGACTGATCTTGGCGGGGCCACCCTCGGTGATGGTGAAGCTCAGATTGACGCGGTTTCGATCGATCGGCGTCGCTGTTGTGACCACCTCTGCACCATAAAGACTGCGGCTGATGTATTGACGTTTGAGCTCCTGCTCTGCCTTGTCTGCCAAGGCTTTGTCGTACGGACGCCCTTCAGCCAAGCCCACCTCTTTGAGAGCCCTGAACAAGACATCTTTGTCAAACTCCTTGAGGCCAATGAACTCAACGGCTGCCACAGATGGCCGCTCTTCCACGACAACCACCAGCACATCACCCAGGGTCTCCAAACGCACATCTTTGAACAAACCCAATGCAAATAAAGCCCGAATTCCCGCTGCACCTTTGTCATCGGTGTACTGATCACCAACACGGAAAGGCAAAGAAGCAAACACCGTGCCCGGCTCAATTCGTTGCAGCCCTTCCACCCGAATGTCGCGAACAGTGAATGGCTCGGCCGCCCGGGCTGGCATGAAAGCCAAGGCCGACGCCAAAATAGCCATCACTGCAGGGCTCAATCGTGCGCCAGTAAAAGGAAAATTCATGGATGACCCAATGGTAATAAAAAAGCGTCTCTCAAAGCGCCGATCATCATATCGCAGGCCATAAGGAAGTGAGCCACTGGCCCATGTGGTCGCCAAGCTGCAAACGTTCAAGCACTCTGTTGCGCAAGCTTGGCTGTCGCTGTCTCCCGGGCTCGGCGGTCGAGCTCGTACAAGTCAGATAAGTTATGGGGCTCGGGACCCGCCCACGCATCCAGCGTTGACCGGTTGACCGCATGGATTTGATCAAATCGTATCTCACGATTCAAAAATGCCGCCACAGCGACCTCGTTGGCCGCGTTGAGCACCGCACAACTGCCAGGCACGCCCTTGAGGGTTTCCCAGGCCAAAT
Organism: Comamonadaceae bacterium; assembly: GCA_027485235.1. Lineage (GTDB taxonomy): Bacteria > Pseudomonadota > Gammaproteobacteria > Burkholderiales > Burkholderiaceae_C > Limnohabitans_A. Next base: position 53,378 of record JAIXRJ010000046.1, on the reverse strand, counting down.
GGAGACCGGGAAAGCGCTCAGGGTGACCTTGGCTGTCTGTGGCTTCAAACGTCATGGCGGCAAGGGCATGAAAATCCAAGGCAGCAGCGCCAGAAATCATGCGCTCAGGCCAACTCAGTCCATAGGCAATCGGCACACGCATGTCCGGTGTGCCCAATTGAGCCACAACCGAATGGTCTTTGTACTGAACCATCGAGTGAATGACACTTTGCGGATGAATGACCACCTCCAGTTGATCTGGCGACATGCCAAACAAATAGCGTGCCTCAATCACCTCAAGCGCCTTGTTCATCATGGTTGCAGAGTCCACCGATATTTTTCGCCCCATCACCCAATTCGGGTGGCTACAGGCCTGCTCGGGCGTCACGTCTTTGAGGGTGGACGGGTCTCGCTCCCTGAAGGGCCCTCCCGAGGCAGTCAAAATGATTTTGTGAACACGGCGCGACCAAGCACGAGGGTCTTCAGGCAAAGACTGAAAGATGGCCGAATGCTCACTGTCGATCGGCAACAAGGTTGCGCCGCCTTCGCGCACCGCGGTCAAAAACACCTCACCCCCTACGACAAGCGCTTCTTTATTGGCCAATAACAACCGCTTTCCCGCTCGGGCAGCCGCCAAGCATGGGGAGAGACCGGCTGCGCCAACGATCGCAGCCATGACCGCATCGACCTCCACTGCGCTCGCCACTTCGTCCAGCGCCGCGGCGCCCCAACGGACCTCTACCGGCAAGCCTTCTGCTTTGACTTTGTCTGCCAGCATGCGGCCCGCATCTTCCCGAGCCATGACCGCAACTGCAGGACGAAATCGAGCGCATTGAGACAACATCAAATCCACTTGACCCGATGCGGTCAAGGCATGGATTGAATAAGCCTCGGGGTGGCGTGCCAAAACGTCCAAAGTGCTCTTTCCAATAGATCCCGTCGACCCCAAAATGGTGATGGTTTTTTTGCTCTGCATGTGAAGTAACTCCATCAAATCCAAGACACCAACATCATTGCCAAAGGCAATGTCGGCAGCAATGCGTCAACGCGATCCAGTACGCCGCCATGGCCCGGCAACAGGGCCGAGCTGTCTTTCATGCCCGCACTGCGCTTGACTAGGGACTCCACCAAATCGCCCACCACGCTCATGGCCGACATGAAGAGCAAGGCAGGCCAGGCCAGCCACGCCCCTTTGGCGAACAACAAGGAAAAAAAACTCATATCTGCCAGGTCCCAGTGGCGATCGACCTCAACCCAAATCAAGGCCAGCACAAATACACCGAGCATCCCGCCAAAAACCCCTTCCCAACTCTTTCCGGGGCTGATGCTGGGCGCCAGTTTCACGTCCACCCAGCGTCCACCAAAGGCACGGCCAAAGAAATAGGCAAACACATCCGCAACCCAAACCAGAACCAGCACCGACAACAAGAAATTAACCCCGCGCAGATGGGCTTTTGCCAATGCCAGCCAGGCCAAGGCCAACAAAAACAGACCCACACTCCAGCGCAACATTTTGGACCACACAGCCCACCCAGAGACACCGCGCTGGATCATCCAGGCACCCAGTAAGACCCAGCCTGCTCCGGCCACCAACCAAAGCAATGGCGGCGTGGAATGAACCCATCCCATGCGCCATGTCAAGCCGCACATCGCCAAGGTCCACAGCGCGCCAACCCAAGACCACCAAGGACCCATCGCATTCAAGCGGCCCCACTCCCAAGCACCGGTTGCCATCATCACCGCCGTCAAGGCCATGAATGGCCATGGGTTGACCGCAAACAAAGCCGGCAAAAGCAAGGCCAGCAAGACCAGTGCGGTGATGATTCGTTGCTTGAGCATGCATTCTCCAGAAAAAAAGCCGCCAAATGGCGGCCATTCAGACCGTGGGTCGCCACGGCGGTGTTCGCAGACTCAGACGGCCATGATCTCTTGCTCTTTGGCCGTGACCAATTGATCAATTTCCATCATCCGTTTGTCCGTCAATTTTTGCACATCAACTTCAGCGCGTTTTTGGTCGTCTTCAGAAGCCAGTTTGTCTTTGACCAATTTTTTGACCGCCTCATTGGCATCGCGACGCAAGTTGCGAATTGCAATCTTGCCATTTTCACCCTCGGTACGCGCCAACTTGGTCATCTCTTTGCGGCGCTCTTCGCTCATGGGCGGCATGGGGACACGGATCAAGTCACCCATGGATGCGGGATTCAAGCCCAAATCACTTTCGCGAATGGCCTTTTCAATCTTCGCAGCCATGCTCTTTTCCCAAGGCTGGACACCAATGGTGCGCGAGTCGATCAAGGACAAGTTAGCCACCTGCGACAAGGGCACGGGAGAACCGTAATAGTCTACATAGATCGTGTCCAGCAAAGCTGGGTTGGCACGCCCTGTTCGAATTTTGGTGAGGTTGTTTTTGAAAGCCGCAATGGATTGTTCCATCTTGGTTTCAGCTGTTTTTTTGATGTCAGAAATCGTCATGGGGTTCTCCTCTTCAAACGAAATCAAGCGTAGACGAGAGTGCCTTCGTCTTCGCCCATCACCACGCGCCTCAAGGCACCGTTTTTGATGATCGAAAACACCTTGATGGGCAGCTTTTGGTCACGGCACAGCGCAAACGCAGTGGCATCCATGATGCCCAAATTGCGCGAGATGGCTTCGTCAAAACTGATTTCGCTGTAACGGGTGGCCGTAGGATCCAGGTGCGGATCGGCAGAATACACACCATCCACTTTGGTGGCTTTGAGCACCATCTCTGCACCAATCTCCGCCCCCCGCAACGCAGCAGCGGTGTCAGTGGTGAAAAAAGGATTGCCCGTACCCGCAGCAAACACCACAACTTTGCCCTCTTCGAGGTATTGCAAGGCTTTGGGGCGTACATAGGGTTCGACCACCTGGTCAATGCCAATGGCCGACATGACACGCGCAGTTAAACCCGCTTTGTCCATCGCATCGGCCAAAGCCAGAGAGTTCATGACGGTGGCCAACATGCCCATGTAATCGGCTGTGGCGCGGTCCATGCCCACAGAGCCTCCCGCCACGCCCCTGAAAATATTCCCTCCACCGATGACCACCGCCACTTGGACGCCCAAACGTGTGACTTCGGCGATCTCTTGAACCATGCGAACAATGGTCGCGCGGTTAATGCCAAAGGCGTCATCGCCCATCAAGGCCTCGCCAGACAGCTTGAGCAAAATGCGCTTGTAGGCTGGCTTGGCTGAGGTCATGGGGGACTCCTTGGAAATCATTTGGGGAAAAAGGCCATTCAGACGTGGGGACGGGGAATCAAGCCGCGTTTTGTGCGGCCGCCACTTGGGCCGCCACTTCAGCTGCAAAGTCGTCGACTTTCTTTTCAATCCCTTCTCCGACCACGAACAGAGTGAAGGATTGAACCGTCGTATCGGTGGCCTTGAGCATCTGCTCAACCGTTTGCTTGTCGTTCTTGACGAAGGTCTGGTTGAACAAGGACACCTCTTTCAGGTACTTTTGCACGGCACCCTCCACCATTTTGGTGGCGATGTCCGCAGGCTTGCCCGACTCCAGTGCCTTGGCTGCAGCGACCGAACGTTCTTTTTCGATCAGGTCAGCAGGCACTTCGGCGCTGGTCAACGACACGGGCTTCATGGCCGCCACATGCATGGCCACATCTTTGGCTGCTGTTTCGTTGCCGGCATATTCCACCAACACACCAATGCGGGTGCCGTGCAGGTAATTGGCAATTTGGGCGCCACCAGAGGCGCGTTTGAAGCGGCGAAAGCTCATGTTTTCACCGATTTTGCCGATCAAGCCCTTGCGCACTTCTTCCAAAGTGGGACCAAAACTGTCTTGGCTGTAAGGCAACTCGCCCAAGGCCACCAGGTCGGCTGGGTTGTGTTCAGCAACCAACTTGGCGGCGGCATTGGCTAGAGCCAAGAAGCTGTCGTTCTTGGTCACAAAATCGGTTTCGCAGTTGACTTCGATCATGGCGCCTGTGGTGCCACTGACAAAGCTGGTGACCACGCCTTCGGCCGTCACGCGCGAAGCGGCTTTGCCTGCTTTGGTGCCCAGTTTGACGCGCAGCAACTCTTCGGCTTTGACCATGTCGCCTTCGGCTTCGGTCAATGCTTTTTTGCATTCCATCATGGGGGCATCGGTTTTTGCGCGCAGTTCAGCGACCATGCTTGCGGTAATTACAGCCATTTTTTTCTCCGTATTCAGTCTAAAAGTCAGATTAAAAAAAAGGGGCAATGAAGCCCCTTTCAACGAGTCTTGAGGGCTCAGGCAGAAGCGTTGGCTTCTTCAACAAATTCGTCTTCACCTTCGGACACGGCCTTGACCACATCGTTGACCGCATTGGCGCGGCCTTCGATGATCGCGTCAGCGATGCCACGGGCATACAGAGCAACCGCCTTGGCCGAATCGTCGTTGCCGGGGATGATGTAGTCGATGCCTTCTGGCGAGTGGTTGGAGTCCACCACACCAATCAAAGGGATGCCCAATTTCTTCGCTTCTGCGATGGCGATCTTGTGGTAACCGACGTCAATGACAAAAATCGCGTCAGGCAAAGTGGCCATGTCTTGGATGCCGCCGATGTCTTTTTCGAGCTTTTCCATCTCGCGCTTGAACATCAATTGCTCTTTTTTGCTGAGGCTGTCAAGGCCGATTTCTTGCTGGGCCTTCATGTCCTTCAAACGTTTGATCGAAGTTTTGACGGTTTTGAAATTGGTCAACATGCCACCCAACCAGCGCTGATCGACGAAAGGCACGCCAGCGCGTTGGGCTTCTGCAGCGACCAACTCACGAGCTTGGCGCTTGGTGCCAACCATCAGGATGTTGCCGCGGTTGGCAGACAACTGCTTGGCAAATTTGATCGCATCCTGGAACATCGGCAGCGACTTTTCCAGGTTGATGATGTGAATTTTGTTACGGTGGCCAAAGATGAACGGGGACATCTTGGGGTTCCAGAAACGGGTTTGGTGGCCAAAGTGGACACCGGCTTCCAGCATTTCACGCATGGTGACGGACATAAAGTACTCCAAAGGTTGTGTCTAAAACCCGTCCACTGATCGCACCAATCAGATTGGCGCAACACCTTGATGTGACGGGTTCGCGGATGAGCTTGGTTCGCAGGAGTCTTTTATCTTGGATCAGCGACCTGATAAACAGACTTTTAGCTCAACAAAGCCTTAGGATTATAGCATCCCGATACCGGCCAAACTGGGCAAAAGACCATGAAACAAGACCTGATCGCCACACGCCAAGCCATTTTGGATGGCCGAATCCACCCACAAGCCGTTGCTCAAGCCTGCCTGGACATTGCAAGTGGCTCAAGCTGCCAAGACGCGTTTCTGTTGCTGACTCCCGACTCCCTCATGCACACGGCCAAGCAAGCCAGTGCCAAAGTTTCGCCGTTGAGCGGTCTGGCGGTTTCGGTCAAGGACTTGTTTGATGTGCAAGGGCAAGTGACCAAAGCGGGGTCGGTGGTTTTGAACGAGCAGCCCCCTGCCAAGCACGACGCATATGCCGTAGCGCGTTTGCGCGATGCGGGTGCCGGGCTCATCGGACGCAGCAATATGGTGGAGTTTGCATTTTCAGGCGTGGGCATCAATCCACACTATGGCACCCCAGCTGCATGGGATGCACTCACCAACTCGCCAGTCGGTGCGCCCAATGAAGCCCGAGTGCCCGGTGGGTCCAGTTCGGGCGCAGCCGTTTCCGTGGCCACTGGGGCTGCATTTATTGGGCTAGGGTCTGACACCGGGGGGTCAATACGAATTCCGGCAGCACTCAATGGATTGGTGGGCTTCAAAAACACAGCACGCCTTGTGCCCACACAAGGTGCCCTGCCCTTGTCGACCACGCTGGACACTGTTTGCGCCATGACACGGTCCGTTCGGGACACGGTTCTTGCACACGAAATCCTGTCGGCTCGCACCGTGCCCAAAACCGACAAACCCTTGGCAAGCTACAGGCTTGCTGTGGTTCGGGACTTCATGCAAGACGACTTGGATGAACATGTCAGTCGCGTCTTTGAGCGCAGCCTGCAAACACTGCGCACTGCAGGCGCCCAAATAGAAGACATAGACCTGCCTGAACTGCTGGAAATGGGGCCCATGCTGAAGTCCGGAGGTTTCAGTCCATCCGAGAGTTACGCTTGGCACAGGCAACTTCTGGCAAAACATGCAGACCACTATGACCCCCGAGTCGCACAACGCATCCAACTGGGTGCCGGCATGATGGCCCATGAATACATTGACTTGCTGCAGGCACGCGCCGAATGGATCCGGCGCATAGAGAGCGCCTTGCGACACCATGATGCCGTGCTGTCGCCCACCACCCCCATCGTCTCACCACGCTGGAAAGACGTCGCGCCTGGGGCCGAACGCAATGCTGAATTCTTTAGGGTCAACGCTCTGTTGCTCAGAAACACGGCAGCCGTCAACACATTGGACGGCTGCGGGATCAGCCTGCCCTGTCATGAGGCGGGCGAATTGCCAGTCGGTCTGATGGCATGGCACGGCGCCATGCACGACGACACCATTTTGCAATTGGCCTTGCTGCTCGAACCCCTTCTTCGCAAAGCCTGATCGGTATGCAGCGCTTGGTCACCGCTTCCGAATGGCCCGTTTACACGACAAAGGGCATCAAATGTTTGGAGCGAAGACTTCAGGCCCAAAGCCAAACGCCCTTGATGCAAAAGGCCGGCTTGGCCGCGGCCCACCTGGCGAATGCCATAGCCCCGCATGCACAACGCATTTGGATCGCTGCAGGACCGGGCAACAATGGCGGAGATGGTCTGGAAACCGCCAGGCAGTTGCACTTGTCTGGAAAATCAGTGCGGGTCAGCCTGATGGTCAACCCCAACAAAAAAGCCGCCGATGCGCAAGCTGCCTTGGACCGCGCTTTGAAAGCGGGAGTGCCCGTTCAAAACGATTTGCCCAGCGATTGGCTTGCACTGATGAGCCCCCAAGATTTGTGCATTGATGCCCTGTTGGGATTGGGTGCAAATCGGACACAGAGTCCTGAGGTTCAAAACTGGATCAACGCCATCAACCAATCCAAGGCGCAGGTATTGGCATTGGACGTGCCCACAGGACTCCACCCTGAATCAGGGCAATGGCTAAGTCGGTCACCCACCGCAAGCGCTGTGCAAGCGGACCACACCTTGACTTTCTTGGCCGCCAAAGCCGGTTTGTTCATGGGACATGGCCGAGATGCTTGCGGAGAAATCTGGTGTGCAAATCTGGACGACGATGGCAAAGATCTCCAGCCTCCATGTTCGCCGCAAGCATGGCTGAACGTGCCTACTGAACACCGCCACCGGCATCACGCAAGCCACAAAGGCCAGCATGACGATGTCGCCATCATTGGCGGAGAATCCATGGCCTTGCACGGCATGGGCATGAGTGGTGCCGCCATTTTGGCCGCAACGGCCGCCCTGCACGCAGGCGCTGGTCGGGTTTTCTTGAGCCTGCTGGGCGACTGCACAAACACCCTAGCGCCCGACCTCATGCAACGCCCATGGACACAACTTGAATTGGAGCATCTGGTTGTGGTTTGTGGCTGCGGTGGTGGACAAACGGTGAAGACAGTGCTGGATGATGTTTTGGCGCGGAGTGACCATCTGGTGCTCGACGCTGACGGGCTGAACGCCACTGCCCAGGAAGAGGCATGGGCACAAGCCCTGCGCCAGCGTGGGTTTCAACAAACGACTGTCATCACCCCACACCCCCTTGAGGCGGCTCGGCTGTTAAAAAAAGACACACAACACGTGCAACACCATCGGCTTGAGTCAGCCCAGGCGCTGGCCGAGACTTTCAACTGTGTCGTCGTTCTCAAGGGTTCCGGCACCGTGATCACAGCGCCAGGTCAAACACCCCGCATCAACACCAGTGGCTGCGGCAAGCTCGCCATCGGCGGCAATGGCGACGTTTTGGCAGGCCTCATTGGCGCTCGGATGGCACAAGGCATGAGCGCATGGTCGGCTGCGTGCTCAGCGGTCCACCAACATGGTCAACTTGCAGACACTTGGCCTGCACAACAAGCCCTGACAGCACAGCGGCTGGCACAAGCGCTCTGTTGACTGACCCCAATCAGCGGCCATGTCCAAAGGGGTGTCCATGATCAAGCAGGATCCATTCAGCGACGAGATTTGGTGCTGCGTGGGCCTTTGCTCTTGGCGCCCGCCTTTTTGGTCGCGGTTTTCTTGACCGAAGCCTTCAGGGCCTGAATCGGCGAGCGGTTGCGTTCGGCATCGGCCATTCGGCGATCAGCTGCGCGATCACCACGCGCCGCACCGCCGCGGCCCTTCCCCTTGACGACATCACCCGATGCTGGCGCCGAAATTCCTTTTTCGCGCAGGGCACGGGTCAACACATCATCACTCGGATTCACCAAGCGGAAATCAATCTTGCGACCATCCAAGTCCACACGGCTGACCTGCACTTGTACACGTGTTCCGATTGCATAACGAATACCCGTGCGCTCGCCGCGCAATTCCTGCCGCAGTTCGTCAAAGCGATAGTACTCGCCACCCAACTCGGTGATGTGGACCAAACCCTCCACATACAAACTGTCCAGCGTGACAAAAATGCCAAAGCTGGTGGCCGCAGAGACCACCCCACCGTATTCTTCACCCAGATGCTCACGCATGTATTTGCATTTGAGCCAGGCTTCGACATCGCGGCTGGCCTCGTCGGCGCGACGTTCGTTGGCGCTGCAATGCAAACCAGCAGCCTCCCAAGCGCGTTGGTCTGCGGCCGACATGCGCACCCGTGGCGCAGACGAATCGGGCGCATCTCCCTTGGCCGCACGGCCTTTCTCAAGGCGTTTGGTCAGCTTGGCCTGGGCCTCTCCCGGTACGGGCAAGCTGGGAAGCGTGTATTTTCGGCCGAGCAAAATCGACTTGATGACCCGGTGCACCAGCAAATCTGGGTAACGGCGGATCGGACTGGTGAAGTGCGTATAGGCCTCATATGCAAGTCCAAAGTGCCCGCTGTTGACAGGGGTGTAAATGGCCTGCTGCATGGAGCGCAGCAGCATGGTGTGGATCTGCTGAGCGTCCGGTCGGTCCTTTGTTGCTTGAGCGATTTTTTGAAACTCACTGGTATGCGGATCGTCGCTGATGCTCATGCCCAAACCCAGCGCCTTGAGGTAATTGCGCAGGATGTCTTTTTTCTCGGCCGTGGGGCCCTCGTGCACGCGAAACAAACCGGGGTGCTTGCCCTGCTGAATGAAATCGGCACTGCAGACATTGGCCGCCAACATGGCCTCTTCGATCAGGCGGTGCGCTTCATTGCGTACACGCGGAACGATTTTCTCAATGCGACCGCTCTCGTCGCAGACGATTTGGGTTTCGGTGGTTTCAAAGTCCACCGCACCGCGTACCGCACGCGAAGAGAGCAAAGCTTTGTACACGTCCTGCAAATTCATCAGATCGGTCACACGGGCTTGGCGTTTGGCCGCTTCCGGACCTCGGGTATTGCCCAAAATGGCGGCCACCTCGGTGTAAGTAAAGCGCGCATGGCTGTGCATGACTGCCGGGTAAAACTGGTAGGCGTGCACATCGCCTTTGGCGTTGACCAACATGTCACACACCATGCACAAACGGTCGACATCCGGGTTGAGTGAACACAGGCCGTTGGACAATTTTTCGGGCAGCATGGGGATCACGCGGCGAGGAAAATAAACGCTGGTGGCGCGGTCGTAGGCATCGATGTCGATGGCACTGCCGGTTTGAACATAGTGGCTCACGTCGGCAATGGCCACCAACAAGCGCCAACCCTTGCCACGGCCTACTTTGGCCGGTTCGCAATACACCGCATCGTCAAAATCGCGTGCGTCTTCACCATCGATGGTGACCAAAGACACATCCCGCAAATCCACCCGGTCCTTGAGATCCTTGGCCAACACTTTGTCAGGCAAGCCTTTGGCTTGGTCAAGACACGCGGCTGAAAATTCGTGCGGTACGCTGTATTTACGTACGGCAATTTCGATCTCCATGCCCGGGTCATCGATCTCGCCCAGCACTTCTTTCACGCGACCAACGGGTTGCCCAAACAAGGCGGGTGGCTCGGTCAATTCCACCACCACCACTTGGCCCGTTTTGGCCGTGCCGGTCGCCCCTTTGGGAATCATCACGTCCTGGCCGTAGCGCTTGTCTTCGGGCGCCACCAGCCACAAACCGCCTTCGTGCAGCAAGCGCCCAATGATGGGCTGCTCGGGGCGCTCGACGATTTCCACAATTCGGCCCTCCGGACGGCCCTTTCGATCTTGACGAACGATCCGGACTTTGACCCGATCCTTGTGCAGCACAGCACGCATTTCATTGGGAGAGAGGTAAACGTCTGATTCGCCGTTGTCGCGAATTAAGAAGCCATGACCGTCCCTGTGTCCTTGAACACTGCCTTCAAATTCTTCCAGCAAGCCGCTGGGTGGCGCTACTTTTTTGATATAGAATCCTTTATTCCTGAGGCGCCCAGATGGCGGAATTGGTAGACGCACTAGTTTCAGGTACTAGCGAGTAACATCGTGGAGGTTCGAGTCCTCTTCTGGGCACCAATATGACCGACACAGACTGGTCAACATCACCACAAGCCGCTGATATCCGATCAACGGCTTTTTTGTTGTGCGCTTCAAAAGCGCAGACAACGTGGCCCTTGCACACAGCACCAAGGCTGTCCAGCATGGCACCGAGCCACATCAAACGGGAACTCCCACCAAATCGTGGCCTTCCACACTCACAATGCGTGCGCGTGTGAACTCACCTGCTTTGAGTGTCTTGCTCAATTTTTCGGGAGGTAACAAGCGCACCACACCGTCGATCTCGGGCGCATCGCCAAAACTGCGGCCTACACCACCACGACGCCCCATGGCCGGCGCCGAGTCCACCAAAACCTGCATGGTGGAGCCCACGCGTTGATGCAAACGGGCAATCGACACCTCTTCGGCAACCGCCATGAATCGGGCACGGCGCTCTTCGCGCAGTGCCTCGGGCAACATCCCAGGCAACTCGTTGGCGGTGGCACCTTTGACGGGACTGTAGGCAAAACACCCGGCGCGATCAATCTGCGCTTCGCGCAAAAAACCCATCAGGTGCTCAAACTCCTCTTCGGTCTCGCCCGGAAAACCGGCGATGAAAGTGCTACGAATCACTAACTCGGGACACAGCTCACGCCAACGCTGGATACGCTCCAGGTTTTTCTCTCCGCTGGCCGGGCGCTTCATGCGCTTGAGCACATCGGGATGGCTGTGCTGAAATGGCACATCCAGATAGGGTAAAACCAAACCCTGAGCCATCAGAGGAATGATGTCGTCAACGCTGGGGTAAGGGTAAACATAGTGCAAGCGAACCCAAGCACTGTGATCGTGGGCCATTTCACCCAAAGCTTTGACCAACTCCAGCATGCGGGTTTTGACCGGTTTGCCCTCCCAAAAACCGGTGATGTATTTGACATCCACGCCGTAGGCAGAAGTGTCTTGGCTGATGACCAACAGCTCCTTGACCCCGCCTTCAAACAAAGCCTTGGCTTCTTTCAGCACATCGCCAATGGGTCGAGACACCAGGTCGCCGCGCATAGATGGGATGATGCAAAAAGTGCAGCGGTGGTTGCAGCCTTCACTGATCTTCAAGTAGGCATAGTGGCGTGGCGTGAGCTTGAGGCCCGCTTCGCCAAAGCCGCCAGGCACCAAATCCATAAAAGGGTCATGCGGTTTGGGCAAATGGGTATGGACCGCATCCATCACTTCTTGCGTGGCGTGCGGGCCGGTCACAGCCAACACGCTGGGGTGCAACTCGCGGATCATGTTGCCGCCCCCCTCGCCCAACTTGGCACCCAAGCAGCCTGTCACGATGACCTTGCCGTTTTCATGGAGGGCTTCGGCAATCGTGTCCAAGCTCTCCTTGATGGCATCGTCGATGAAGCCGCAGGTGTTGACAATGACCAAATCGGCCCCGTCAAAGGTTTTGGAAGTCTGGTAACCCTCTGCGCTCAGTTGGGTCAGGATCAGTTCGGAGTCGGTCAGTGCCTTGGGGCAACCCAAACTGACAAAGCCCACTTTGGGGGCCGGTATGGAAATCATTTCACTCATGGCCCCATTGTCTCTGCAAAAACGTCTGCCATGTGACAAAAGAGCATGCAGGCCCCATCAAGTCCTCAAACCAAAGACACCCAACATCTGTTCGGTGTTTTTTTGAATCTGTTTTTGCAACTGTTCTTGCATCTGCGAGACCATGGTTTGTGGGGGATGGGCCAAGCCAGAAAACATGTTTTGCATCAAAGGGTATTGCCACTGCATGAATTGCGCCCACACTTCAGGGCTCAGGGGTTGACTGTTGGACCCAAGACGAGACTGCCAGTCCATGAAAGATTGGACATGGTTTTCCAAATAAGAGCCCATGAAGGCTTGCATGGTGTGTCCATAAAAACGGATGATGTTGGACAACACGGCCTCGCTGAACATCGGCGCGCCGGCAGATTCTTCTTCCAAAATGATCTGAAGCAAGATGGCACGGGTCAGATCTTCTCCGGTTTTGGCATCACGCACGACCATCGGATCGCCGCTCATCACCATCTTTTTGATTTCCGCCAAGGTGACATACGCCGAGGTTTGTGTGTCATACAAGCGGCGGTTGGGGTATTTTTTTATGGTTCGGGGCAAACCGTCGGCAGGCGCACTGTCTGCTGGCGTTGCGCTGGAAGTTTCGGTGGTCTGCACGGGGCGCTCCAATCGATGCTCGGCAGCGCCAGAGGGTGCTGCGCTGCCAAGTTCATTTTAGACAAGCGCTCACCAGGACCCATCCCTGTTTACCCGCGCAAATGGTCTTGAAAACGGCCTCAATCGTCAGGAAACAAGGTTTTTTATGCCTCGGTCACCCGATCAGCGTTCAATACCTGCCAGAATAGGTGGTTATGTTCACCGGAATCATCACCGGCGTGGGGCGAATCGTCGCCACCCACGACCTGGGTCGCTCTTTACACCACGGCAAGCGCCTCACCATCGAGGCCCCCGCCGGGTACCTTGACGATGTCGGCCTGGGCGACAGCATCGCCCTGAACGGCGCTTGCATGACCGTCACCACCTTCAACCCCGAGAGCCGCCAGTTCACCATCGACATCTCCGCCGAATCACTGGACAAGACCAGCGGTCTCGACCAAGAAGGCACTGTCAACCTCGAAAAAGCGCTGCGCGCCCACGACCGCCTGGGCGGACACATCGTCTCCGGTCATGTGGATGGCGTGGGCCACATCAGCCATTTCGAGCAAATCGGTGAGAGTTGGGAGTTGCGCATCTTGGCTCCGCACACCCTGGCCAAATACCTGGCCTACAAAGGGTCGATTACCGTCAACGGGGTGAGTCTCACAGTCAACCGCGTGGACGATCTGGCCGATGGCTGTGAGATCAGCATCAACCTGATCCCCCACACCGTAGAAAACACCGCCTTGGGCAGCCTGACAGAGGGCAGTCCCGTCAACCTTGAAATCGACACTGTGGCTCGATATGTGGAGCGCATGCTCAGCGCCGGCCTGATCCAGAAAGACAAAGCATGAACGCCCCAGCGCAGCGGACACCCGTGGCGATCTCGCCCGTCGAAGAGATCGTGGCCGAAATGAAAGCCGGTCGCATTGTGATCCTGGTCGACGAAGAAGACCGCGAAAACGAAGGCGATCTGGTGCTGGCCTCTGACCACGTTACGCCCGAAGCCATCAACTTCATGGCCCGATTTGGCCGGGGCCTGATTTGCCTGACGCTCACCCGTGAACGCTGCGAATTTTTGAAACTCCCGCCCATGGCGGCTCGCAACGGCACTTTCTACAGCACCGCCTTCACTGTGTCCATCGAAGCGGCTGAGGGCGTGACGACCGGCATCTCGGCAGCTGACCGCGCCAAGACCGTGCAAGTGGCCGTGGCGCGCGGCACCCAACCCACCGACCTGGTGCAACCCGGTCATATCTTCCCCTTGCAAGCGGTGGATGGTGGCGTGCTCATGCGCGCGGGTCATACCGAAGCCGGTTGCGATTTGGCCGCCATGGCCGGTTGCAGTGCATCGTCTGTGATCTGCGAGATCATGAAAGACGATGGCACCATGGCCCGTTTGCCTGACTTACAACTGTTTGCCGCCGAGCACGGCCTGAAAATTGGCACCATCGCCGACCTGATCGAGTACCGCAGTCGCAACGAATCTCTGGTCGAACGGATCGGCAGCCGCCCATTGCAAACTGCGCACGGTGAATTCACGGCGCACGCGTTTCGTGACCAAACCAACCAATCTGTGCACATGGCCTTGGTCAAAGGTCAATGGGCGCCCGATTCAGAAGTGGCCGTGCGGGTGCACGAGCCCCTGTCCGTGCTTGACGCCCTGGAAGTCAACCGCGCCATGCACTCCTGGAATCTGGACGCCAGCCTGAAATACATCCACGCTCAAGGCAGCGGCGTGGCCGTTTTGCTCAACTGCGGCGAAACGGCCGAGCAGTTGTTGGCTCAATTTGAAGGCCGCGCCCGCTCGGCGCAAGCGCCTGAGCGCGGCAAGATGGACCTGCGCACTTATGGCGTCGGCGCACAAATTTTGCGTGAATGCGGCGTACACAAAATGAAACTCATGGGCCAACCCCGCCGCATGCCCAGCATGACCGGCTACGGCCTGGAAATCACCGGCTACATCCCCAAGGAATAAACATGCTCGAAGCCAACAAAGGCCAAGCCGAAGAACTCGACGGTCAATTTCTGCACATCGGTATCGTCCAAGCCCGTTTCAACGAAGACATCACCCATTCGCTGGCCAAGGCCTGCATCGCAGAACTCGAAGCCCTTGGCGTCACCAGCATTGACCATGTCATGGTGCCAGGTGCGCTGGAAGTTCCGGTCGCCTTGCAAGCCATGGCCGAGCGCGCCGAATACGACGCCTTGATCGCGCTGGGGTGCATCATCCGCGGCGAAACGTACCACTTCGAGCTGGTGGCCAACGAGTCCGGGGCCGGCGTGAGCCGAGTGTCGCTCGACTACAACTTGCCGATCGCCAACGCGATTTTGACCACCGAAAACCTCGAACAAGCCATCGCGCGCCAGACCGACAAAGGACGCGACGCAGCCCGCGTGGCGGTCGAGATGGCCTGCATCATGGACGACCTGTCGGCCGATCTGGCTGAACTGACCGACGAAAATAACGAAGAAGCTTCTGCGCGATGATGGCGTCGACCAGCCCATCCAAGACCACGGCTGAAGGCACGCCAACGGCCGCAGTCGGGACGCGCAAATCCTCGGCAAAATCTGCCCGAAGCCGCTCGCGCGAGTTTGCATTGCAGGCGCTTTATCAGCACATCGTGGGCCGAAACGAAGCCGCAGACATCGACATCTTCACGCGCGAACTGTCGGGCTTTCACAAAGCCGACTCTGCGCACTACGATGCTTTGCTTTACGGTTGCACCGAACAAGCCCAAGCACTGGATGGTTGGATTGGCCCGAAGTTGGACCGCAGCTTTGCCGAAATCTCCCCGGTGGAACACGCCATCATGTGGATCGGTGTTTACGAGTTCCAACACTGCCTGGACGTGCCGTGGCGTGTCGTACTGAACGAATGCATTGAACTGGCCAAAGATTTTGGTGGCACCGATGGCCACAAATATGTGAATGCGGTACTCAACGGTTTGGCACCCGAGCTGCGTGCTGCAGAAGTGCGAGCCGACCGCCAATCTGGCCGGATCAAGTAAAACCGGACCGTATGCGCACCTCCCAACGCGCCGAGCGCATCGCGCCGTTTTACGTGATGGAAGTGGCCAAAGCCGCTTTGCACAAGGCACGCGAAGTCGCGCACACCGACCGTCCCGTGGTTTTTTTGAACATCGGCGAGCCTGATTTCACCGCCCCCTCCCGGGTACAACAAGCCGCACAAAGCGCCATCAGTCGAGGACAAACCCAGTACACAGCCGCTTTGGGCCTGGATGCATTGCGCCAAGCCATCAGCGACTGGTACACACAGCGGTTTGGCATACAAGTCCCTGCCAGCCGCATCGTGGTCACGGCGGGCGCATCTGCGGCCCTGCAACTGGCTTGTCTGGCCCTGATTGACCGGGGCGATGAAATCCTGATGCCCGACCCCAGCTACCCCTGCAACCGGCATTTTGTCAGTGCAGCCGAGGGCACGGCTGTGCTGCTGCCCACCACCGCCGAAGACCGCTTTCAGCTCAGTGCCGCCCAAGTCGCCGCCGCCTGGGGGTCGCATACCCGGGGCGTCTTGCTGGCCTCGCCCTCCAACCCCACGGGCACCTCGATTGACCTGGGCGAGCTGGCCCGCCTCGTCGACGTCGTGCGCAGCCACGGCGGCATCACCCTGATCGACGAAATTTACCTGGGCCTGAGCCACGATGGCGCTTTCGGCCAAAGTGCCCTGGCCCTGGGCGACGACGTCATCAGCATCAACAGCTTCAGCAAATACTTCAACATGACCGGCTGGCGTCTGGGCTGGCTGGTGGTGCCCGAGGCCTTGGTGCCGGTGATCGAGCGCTTGACGCAAAACCTCTTCATCTGTGCCAGCGCCGTGGCCCAGCAAGCCGCGTTGGCATGCTTTGAACCCGAGAGCCTGGCCGAATACGAGCGCCGCCGCACCGAGTTCAAGGCCCGCCGAGACTACTTCATCCCGGCGTTGAATGCGCTTGGCCTGACCGTCCCCGTGCCTCCCGATGGTGCTTTTTACGCCTGGGCCGACTGCACAGCCGCCTGCCAAAAAATGGGCCTCAAAGACAGTTGGGACTTTGCCTTTGCCGCGCTGGAACACGCCCATGTGGCCATCACGCCCGGGCGCGACTTTGGCAACGACCAGGCCGCGCGCTTTGTGCGTTTTTCTACCGCCAACTCGATGGCCGAATTGCAAACGGCCATTGCACGCCTGAAAACCTGGTTGGAACCTTGATGGACAAGTCACCCTTTCAGTTCCCGATACGCATTTACTGGGAAGACACCGACGCGGGCGGCATCGTCTTTTATGCCAATTACCTCAAGTTTTTTGAACGCGCACGCACCGAATGGCTGCGCACCCTGGGCTTTGGCCAGCAGGTGCTGCGCGACCAATCGGGCGGCATGTTTGTGGTGAGTGAAACCGCCGTCAAATACCATTCGCCAGCGCGATTGGATGACACCTTGATGGTCACGGCCCAACTTCAGACCGGCGGCAAAGCCAGCCTGACCATTGCCCAAAGCGCCTACCTACTGACCTCGGGTCACGCCGATCGGCTGCTGGCCGAAGGTACCATTCGTCTCGGTTGGGTCGACAGCCAAAATTTGAAACCAAGCCGCATTCCGGCTCCCGTATTGGAAGCTCTCACATGAACCAAGACATGTCCATCGTCTCGCTGTTACTGCACGCCAGCTTTGTGGTCCAGTTGGTGGTGCTCATCTTGCTGGGCATCTCGGTCACCAGTTGGGCGGCCATTGCGCGCAAACTCTCTGCGATCAAACGGATCAAAAACCTCAACGAAGAGTTCGAGCGTGTCTTTTGGTCGGGCACCAGTTTGAATGAACTGTTCAATGCGGCCACACAAAACGCCAAGATGTCGGGCCCGATGGAGCGCATTTTTGCCAGCGGCATGCGCGAATACCAAAAACTGCGCGAACGCCGCATCAGCGATGCAGGCACTTTGCTCGATGGCGCTCGCCGCGCCATGCGGGCCAGCTTTCAGCGGGAAATGGACGTGGCCGAATCCCAACTGGCCTTTCTGGCCTCGGTGGGCTCCATCTCGCCTTATGTCGGCTTGTTTGGCACCGTGTGGGGCATCATGCACGCCTTCACCGGACTGGCCAGCTTGCAGCAAGTGACTCTGGCCACCGTGGCGCCCGGTATTGCCGAAGCCCTGGTGGCCACCGCGATTGGTCTGTTTGCGGCCATCCCAGCCGTATTGGCTTACAACAGTTTCTCGCACGACGTGGACCGCATCGCCATCAAGATGGAAACCTTCATCGAAGAGTTCTCGAACATCTTGCAACGCAGCCTGGGTTCGGCTGGGACCAGCAGCTCGGCCTCTGGCCACTGAAGGGAGCGACAGATGCCTGCCGTTTCATCACGGGGCCGTGGTCGTCGCACCATTGCCGAAATCAACATGGTGCCCTTCATCGACGTGATGTTGGTATTGCTCATCATCTTCATGGTGACCGCCCCCATGATCACGCCCAGCATGGTCAACCTGCCCAGCGTCGGCAAAGCCGCCAAACAGCCCGACAAAGTGATCCAAATCGTGATTCAAAAAGACGAGCGCTTGAAATTGATCAGGGATGGCAAAACCGACAACACCAACCTGAGCAGCGTCGCGGCCAGTGTGAAAAACACCATCGGATCAGACGACAACACCGCTGTGGTCATCAGCGCCGACCGCGCGGTGAAGTACGAAACCGTGGTGAAAGTCATGGACAGCCTGCAGCGCGCAGGCGTTGCACGTGTGGGCCTGTCGGTCCAATTGGCACCTTGAAGTCTGAATGAGGCATTCGGTTGTGAGCCTACGCCCTGCTCCACACCTGGAATTTGCGCCGCCTCCACCGGAAGGGCGACAGCGTTCCTTGCTGATCGCGATCGCAGCGCACGCAGCCCTCTTCTTGGCCTTGGCACTGGCCACCCAGTGGCGAACCCAGCCCCAGACCGTTCAAGCCGATGCCGAATTGTGGTCAGCCACACCGCAGGCTGCCGCCCCCCGCTTGCAAGAACCGCCAACTTTGCCGCCACCTGTGCCACAGCCTGAGCCCGAGCCTCCCAAACCTGAACCCAAGGCCAAACCCACACCGCCACCACCACCCGCACCCGATCCAGCAATCGAGCGCCGAGATGCGCAGATTGCGCTCGAAAAGCAAAAGCCACTGGACAAGAAAAAGGACACTGAAAAGCTGGAAAAGGAAAAAGCCGAGCTCAAGCGCAAAGAGCGCGAAAAAGTTGAAAAAGCCGCCAAGGAAAAGACCGACAAGGCACTCGAAAAGAAAAAGGCAGCAGACAAAGCCGAGGCTGATTCTAAAAAACGCAAGCAAGAGGAGGCCAGAAAAGAGGCCGAGGCCAAAGCCGATGCTGCACGGATGGATGCCATGCGCAACGAAAACCTCAAACGCATGCAAGGGATGGCGGGCGCGTCTGGCGGCGAAAATGCCGCAGGCACCGCGCTCAAATCATCAGGCCCGTCGTCCAGTTACGCGGGTCGTTTGGTCGGCCGCATCAAACCCAACATCACTTACCCCGGCGAAGTGACGGGCAACCCGCGCGCCGAAGTGGAAGTGAAGGTCAGCCCCGATGGCACCATCTTGAGCCGACGCATTGTGCAGTCCAGCGGCAACCGCGCTTGGGACGATGCCGTGTTGCGCGCCATTGACAAGACCGAGGTTTTCCCCAAAGACACCGATGGACGCGTACCCTCGGTGATCGTGCTGGGTTTCAGGCCTCACGACTGAGGTTGACCGCCGCATTTACAGTTCTACAACCACATTGCCCACCGTCTGCCCCGCTTCCACGGTGCGGTGAGCTTGCGCGATCTGATCCAAAGAAAAGCGTGCCCCGATGCTGTGCACAAGCTGTTGGCGCGACAACAAGTCCGTCAAACGGGCCAAAGCATTCAGGCGGTCTGCAGGGCTCAGGTCATAGACCAGAAAGAATTTCACGCCCATGGAGTGAAACAACCAAGGCCGAAAGGGCAAATTCACTTCGAGTGCGTTGGAGCCGTAACACACCACTTGTCCGTGAGCTGCCAATGCGCCCTCAGCAGCCCAACGTGCCGTGGTCGAAAAATCCATGTCGATGATCACGTCTGCACCTCGGCCTTGCGTCAAAGCCTTGACGCGCTCGGGCACCGATTCGGTTTTGTAGAACACCGCCTCTTGCATGCCACCCGCACGGGCGTGAGCGGCTTTGGCCTCAGAGCCAACCGTGCCAATCACGCGTCCACCGACCAAGCACACCATCTGCGTGATGTAGTGCCCCACGGCCGATGAAGCCCCTGAGACCAACACGGTTTGCCCGCGCAAATCACCCGACAACCTTTCGGCCAGGATCACCGCTTGCATGGCCGTGAGGCCGGGAATACCCATGCACGCCCCTGCAGCAAAATCGACCCCCTCGGGCAGTGCGACTGCTTGCGCTTCGGGCAAGGCCATGTACTGCGCACAGGTGCCCATGGCGCGCTGCCACTGGCCGTTCCAGATCCACACCCTTTGGCCGAGTCGCCCAGCTGAAACGCCCTCGCCCACGGCTTCAATCACGCCCGCACCGTCGCTGTGGGGAACCACCAAGGGATCGGTCAAAGGGCGCGCACGACGCGATTTGACGTCCGAGGGATTGACCCCAGAGCTTGCCAAGCGCACCAGCACTTCACCCGCCTGAGGGCTGGGGGTGGGTAAATCACCCACTTGCATCACGTCATCGGCTTCACCGTTTTGGGTGTACCAGGCTGCTTTCATGAAAGAACTCCTAGACTGTCATTGGAAAAAAGTGGGAACACGTTGTGGCGCAGCTCAATCGTAGACAATCCGCGCCTGCCCTTGATCGGCTTGCGACATCCAACTGGCCAAGGCTGCATCGCTGGGGAAAAACTTGGCGGCCTCACCCAAAGCCAACTCGGCCTGGGCCCCCCAAGCATCGCGACGCCGCTCCACGACCAAACGCACAGGCAAGCCGCGCAGCAAATCGCCTTGCTCGGTTTGCTCACGCTGCGCCGGAAAATCCCGTACCAAACGGGCAATGTCGGGGGCACGACCGTTCACGTTCACGCGCAAATACTTGCCGTAACGGCAACGTGCAGCGCCCAGATCCATGATCTGCTCCATCTTCAAGCGGAAACCGCCCGAAAACCGGTCAGCCTGCATCTTGGCCGTCACGATGATGAGTTCATCGTCTTTCAGCAAGTGCTTGGCCGAATGGATCAGGCTTTCGTCTGCCGTGGCTTCCATCACGCCCGATTTGTCATCGATCTTGAAGATGGCCACCTTGCCGCGCTGGCCGTTGATGATGCGCAAATCCGTCACAATGCCTGCCAGCACCATGGACTCGCGGCTGTCGATCAGTTCATCGATCTTGCGGCGGGCAAACTGCCGCACCTCGCGTTCGACCGCGTCAAACAAATGGCCCGACAGGAAGAAGCCCACAGCGGTTTTTTCGAGCAGCAAGCGCTCCTTGATGCCCCAAGGAATGACCTCGACCAACTCCGGCTCTTGCGTGCTGGAGCCGTGCGAGTCGTCGCCCAGCATGTCAAACAGGCCGCCTTGGTTGGCGTTGGCCGTGGTGGCGTTGGAAAATTCAAACGCCCGGTCAATGCTGGCCGACAGGGCCGCGCGGTTCATGTGCAGCGAATCAAAGGCCCCGGCCTTGATCAGCGCATCCACCGTGCGCTTGTTGATGCGGGTGCGGTCCACGCGAACGGCAAAGTCGAACAAACTGCTGAAGGGGCCGCCCTCAGAGCGGGCTGCCACGATGGCGTCGATCGCTTGCTGACCCGTGCCCTTGATGGCACCCAGACCGTAGCGAATGACCTTGTCGGTCACCGGCTCAAAGCGGTGTGTGCCCCGGTTCACGTCAGGTGGGTCGAAGGTGATGCCGAACTTCAAGGCGTCTTCGTAAAGCACCTTGAGTTTGTCGGTGTCGTCCATTTCCACCGTCATGTTGGCGCAGAAGAACTCGGCGGTGTAGTGCACCTTGAGCCAACCCGTGTGGTAGGCCAACAAAGAGTAAGCGGCAGCGTGCGACTTGTTGAAGCCGTAGCCCGCGAACTTTTCCATCAGGTCAAAGACCTCATCGGCCTTGTCCTGCGGGATGTTGTGCGTGGCCAATGCGCCCGCGCGGAACTTCTCGCGGTGCTCGGCCATTTCCTCGGCCTTTTTCTTGCCCATGGCGCGGCGCAGCAAGTCGGCACCACCGAGCGAGTAGCCGCCCAGGATCTGCGCCGTCTGCATCACCTGCTCCTGATAAACCATGATGCCGTAGGTCTCGGAGAGCATTTCGGCCACCGCAGGGTGCGGGTACTCCACCACCTCGCGCCCGTGCTTGCGCGCCACAAAGCTGGGGATCAAGTCCATGGGTCCTGGCCGGTACAGCGCGTTCAGGGCGATCAGGTCTTCCAGTCGGCTGGGCCGCGCATCGCGCAGCATGCCTTGCATGCCGCGGCTTTCAAACTGGAACACGGCCTCGGTCTTGCCATCCGAAAACAGCTTGTAGGTCGGCGCATCGTCAAGCGCGATGTTCTCAAAGGCGAAGTTTTCCTGGCCTTTGTGCCGCTGGATGATGAATTCGCGGGCGATCTCCAAGATCGTCAGCGTGGCCAGACCCAAAAAGTCGAACTTGACGAGACCCGCAGCCTCCACGTCGTCTTTGTCGTACTGGCTCACCGCCGATTCGCTGCCCGGCTGCTGATACAACGGGCAAAAGTCGGTCAGCTTGCCCGGTGCAATCAACACGCCCCCGGCGTGCATGCCCACGTTGCGGGTCATGCCTTCGAGCTTTTGCGCCAACTCGATCAAGGTCCTGACATCTTCTTCTCGCTCAATGCGTTCGGCCAAGATGGGCTCCATGGCAATCGCGTAATTGTTTTTGTCACCCTCTTTGGGCGTGGCAGGCGGGTATTGCAAGGTGACCGACATGCCCGGCTTGTTGGGAATCAGCTTGCTGATGCCGTCACAAAAGGTGTAGCTCATATCGAGCACGCGGCCCACATCGCGAATGGCCGCACGCGCGGCCATGGTGCCAAAGGTCACGATTTGACTGACGGCGTCACGGCCATATTTGTCCTTGACGTAATCGATCACCCGGTCGCGGTTGCCTTGGCAAAAATCGATGTCGAAGTCGGGCATGGACACCCGCTCGGGGTTCAAGAAGCGCTCAAACAACAGCTTGTATTGCAAGGGATCCAGATCGGTGATCTTGAGTGCATAAGCCACCAGCGAGCCCGCACCCGAACCCCGGCCCGGGCCGACTGGGCAAGCATTGGCCTTGGCCCACTGGATGAAGTCCCCCACGATCAGGAAGTAGCCCGGAAAACCCATCTTCAAGATGGTATGGAGCTCAAATTCCAGCCGCTCCACATAACGCGGGCGTTCCTCGTTGCGCTTGGCTTCGATGGGATACAGGTGAAGCAAACGCGCCTCAAGACCCTCGAACGACATGTGGCGAAAATAGTCTTCGACCGACATGACCACGCCGTTCACTTGGGGAATCGGGAAGTCTGGCAATTGAGGCTTGCCCAAGACCAAAGTCAGGTTGCAACGTTTGGCGATCTCGAGCGTGTTGGCCAACGCGCTGGGCACATCGGCAAACAAGGCGCACATTTGCGCTGTGGACTTGAAATACTGCTCGCGAGTGAAGCGGCGCACCCGGCGCTGGTTGGCCAGGATTTCGCCCTCCGAGATGCACACCCGCGCTTCGTGGGCTTCGTAATCGTCAGGCACATGGAACTGCACTGGGTGCGTGGCCACCACCGGCAGACCCAAACGTGCGGCCAAGGCCACGGCACCTGCCACTTGCGGCTCGTCTTCAGGGCGGCCTGCGCGTTGCAGCTCCAGGTAAAAACGGTGCGGAAAGATCGAGCCCAACTGCAGCGCCACGTCGGCCGCTTTGTCGGTGTCGCCTTGCACAAGGGCTTGTCCCACTGGCCCGGCTTGCGCGCCCGACAACAAAATCAGGCCTTCCGACAGTTCTTGCAGCCAAGCCAGCTTGACCACAGCGACGCCTTTGAGCACGTTCTGTGTCCAGGCACGGGTCAGCAGCTCGCACAGGTGCAAGTAACCCCGGTGGTTTTGCACCAACAGCACCACCCGGCTGGTGGCGCCGGCATCGCCACCCAGGCCTTCAAGGTTGATCTCGGCACCGATGATGGGTTTGACGCCTTGGCCCCTGCCCTCTTTGTAAAACTTGACGGTCCCGAAGATGTTGCTCAGGTCGGTGATGGCCAGCGCAGGCTGGGCGTCTTTGGCTGCGATCTTGACCACATCGTCGATGCGGCAAGTGGCGTCAACGACGGAAAATTCGGTGTGAAGGCGCAGGTGAACAAACATAGCCTGTCATTGTAGAAGGTCACCCTGCGGCAAAAGGAATGCTTTTTCAGTCGCGCAAAACCTGCAGGACCTCCGAGCGAAACTCGCGCCCGTACAAAATCAGGACGACCAAAGCCGTGGCCAACACCAGGGCCATGGGCGAGAAAAACCAGGCCATGGCGGCAAAAGAAAAGTAATAAGCCCTCAAGCCGTCATTGAAGGTTTCGGCAGCGGCACTGACCAAATTGCCCGCACGCTCGGCAAAGTGCTGGCGGTCATACAACTTGGCATCAAAATCTTCAGGGGAAGGCATGGCCCCAATCACCAGTGCCACAAAAGTGTATTGACGCATGGACCAGGAGAACCGGAAAAAGGCGTACACAAAGATGCCCACCATCACCAAGATCTTGAGTTCAAAGACCAGCAAAGGTGTGGGCTGGGCAAACGGGATCTCGCCTACCAACTCGGCGGCTTTGTCGGTGGTGCCCAACAGCGCAAACAGACCACCAATGATGATGATGCTGGTGGACGAGAAAAAGGCCGGGGTTTGCGACAGATTCTGGGTGATCACGCCGTCCAGCACCCGTGGGTCACGCCGCGTGGCTTGCATCATCCACAATTGGCGATAGCGGTTGGTGTTGGCGATCAGGCTCTGGTCGCGCAGTCCGCGCACCTTGGCCAGCCAGGCATAACCCACCCACAAAGCAAAAAAAGTGATCAGGGCCAGCCAATCGGGCCAGGGCAGCATGGTGATGATTTTCATCCGGCCATGCTAACCGAGGTGGGGCCGCGTTTGCGAGAGCTTGCCCCACCCACTAAAGGGCGATCAACCGCGCAGCTTGGCAGCCACACCTGCGATGCGCTCGCCGTAGGCTTTGGCGGTGTCCAGGTCGCCTTGGGGAATATCTTCAGCTGGACTGGTCGGACCCACTTGCGCCATCACCCCCGAGTTGGAGCCGATGCGGTTGATGGTGCCGTCGTTCAGGGCGGGTTGGCCCACCCAAATCATGCCTTGCTGCTGGGACAAGGTGATGAAGTACTGGAGGGTGGACAGCTTGTCACCACTGGGGCTGGCCGAGATGGTGAAGCCACCAGCGACTTTGTCTTTCCAGGCGCTGGTGAACCAACGCTTGGACGTGGCGTCGGCAAACTTCTTGAATTGCCAGGAGGCCATGCCCATGTAAGTGGGCGAGCCGAAGATGATCGCGTCGGCCGCATCCAATGCGGTCCAGTCGGCGTCGGTGATGTTGCCATCGGCGTCGATGGCGATCACTTGGGCGTTGGCGCCTTGGGCTACGAATTGGGCCACGCGCTGGGTGTGGCCGTAGCCAGAATGGTAGACAACAACGGTTTTAGCCATGAGAAAACTCCTTCAATAAAAAGACAGTGGGTGAAAAATTCAGGCGGCCAGATCGAACACCAGGACTTCGGCGTCCTGTCCCTCGCTCAAGGCCAAAGAAGACTCGGCTTGCAGCATGGCCGCGTCGCCCGCATTGAGTGCTTGGCCATTGACCTGCAGCGCACCGCGCACCAAAAAAACATAGGCTTTGCGGGACGGATTCAAAGGCAGAACGGCGTTTTCAGGACCATTGAACAGGCCTGAGTACATGCGGGCATCGGCGTGGATTTCAACCGTGTGCGCGGCGGCATGTTCGTCCGATGCAGGCGCAGCCACCAAAGCCAGTTGCCCACGCTTGGCGCTCTCGGGCACGGACTTTTGCTCGTAACCGGGGTCGATGCCCTTCACATTGGGCTCGATCCAAATCTGTAAAAAATGGGTCTGCTCACCTTGGGCATGGTTGAACTCACTGTGCTGCACGCCACTGCCTGCGCTCATGCGCTGCACATCGCCGGGCGGAATGCCCTTCACATTGCCCATGCTGTCCTTGTGGGCCAGATTGCCCGAGAGCACGTAGCTGATGATTTCCATGTCGCGGTGGCCGTGTGTGCCAAAACCGGTACCGGGGTCAATGCGGTCTTCGTTGATGACGCGCAGATTGCCAAAGCCCATGTGCGCCGGGTCAAAGTAGTTGGCAAATGAAAAGCTGTGAAACGACTTCAGCCAGCCGTGGTCGGCGTAACCGCGTTCGGAGGATTTGCGGATGTTCAGCATGGGGGGGTCCTTTGGGGGTCTTGAAGGTGAATGCCTGGGTGAACTTTAGCCCCACGGGACATTTTGAAAGTTGCCATGATTTGCTGGCATCATTCAAACCATTTGAACGATTGAGCCATAACCATGCAAACACCCCGCGACTGGCTGACGCCCGAAGCCTTGTTCATGCTCCAGACCATTGAGCAACGGGGCAGCTTTGCCGCCGCCGCCCGCGCCCTGAACCTGGTGCCCAGCGCACTGACTTACCGGGTGCGTCAGATCGAAGACGCGCTCGATGTACTGCTGTTTGACCGCAGCGCCCGCCAAGCGGTGCCCACAGCTGCAGGCCGCGAGTTGTTGCGCGAAGCCAGCCGTTTGCTGGATGACATGGACGCCGTGGCCAACCGCGTGCGCCGCGTGGCCACAGGCTGGGAAGCGGTCTTCACCGTGGCCTTGGACAGCATCGTCTCGCGCAGCGTTGTCATGGACCTGTGCGCCAGTTTCCTGGCGCTCGGTGCACCCACCCGATTGCGGCTGCGCTATGAAACCTTGTCGGGCACGCTGGCCGCGCTCACCTCGGGCCAGGCCGATCTGGCACTGGGTGTGGTGATGGAGCCCGGCCTGAAAACCGATCTCCGGCACGCGGTGCTGGGCGAGATCGATTTTGTGTTTGCCGTGGCCCCACAGCACCCGCTGGCCCAGGCCCCTGAGCCGCTGACAGACGCCAACTTGCTGCAGCACCGCGCCGTGGCCGTGGCCGACTCGGTCACCCGGGGCACGGGACTGACCATTGGCCTGCAAGGCGGGCAGGACGTGTTCACCGTGCCCGACATGCCCAGCAAACTCGAAGCCCAACTGAGCGGTCTGGGGGGTGGTTTTTTACCCGAATCGCTGGCCAGGCCTTACATCGACCAAGGCCTGCTGGTGACCAAGCAGGTTCACACCCCACGCCGAAACACCTGCCACCTCGCCTGGCGAGACACGCCACAAACGCCCGCCGGGCAAGCGCTGCGGTGGTGGCTGACGCAGCTGGAGCGGACCACCACGCGCGAGGCCCTGTTGCGACCTGCGCACCGTGTGTGAAAACGTCTACAAAGCAGCCCTCGGGGATAACCCACCCGGGCCGTATAAAACCTCTTTTCTCGGCTAAAGTGAAGTCATGAACACACCACACATCGCCATCATCGGAGTCGGCATGGCCGGCGTCACCTGTGCTCGCACTTTGCGACAAGCAGGTTACAACGTCACTTTGTTCGAGAAAAGTCGGAGTCTGGGTGGCCGCATGTCCACCCGCGCCAGCGCCTTTGGCAACTTTGACCACGGCGCGCAGTACTTCACCGTGCGCGATCCGCGCTTTGAGCTGGCCATCAACACCGCCCCCGGCGTGTGCAAACCCTGGAGCGCCAACGCCGTGCGCGTGCTGGACCCCAATGGCCGCGTGACAGAAGCCGGCCTGCCTGGCGGCGAGCGTCATTGGGTGGCCACCCCAGGCATGAATGGCTTGGTCAAAGCCTGGGCCGCCCCCTTGGTCGAAGACGGCCATGTGCAACTGCAAACCCGCGTGACGCACATCTCGCCCGACCCCCTGAAAAAAAACGGCTGGCAACTGCACACCGAAAGCGACGACGGCGGCCAGCACATCTATGCCGGTTTTGACAAAGTCATCCTGGCCATTCCACCCGCACAGACGCAGGCCTTGCTTCAGGCTTCGGGTCAAAGCGCACTGGCCGAGCCCCTGAGCGAGGTGCGTGTCGACCCCTGCTGGACGCTGATGCTGGCCTACCCCCAGGCCGTTCAACCCGGTCTGATCACCATCGGCCCGCAGTGGAACGCGGCCCGCAGCACGCACCACCGCATCGCCTGGATGGCCCGCGAATCGTCCAAGCCTGGACGCGAGCGCATCGAACGTTGGACCGTGCAGGCCAGCGCCCCTTGGTCGGCCGAGCATGTCAACGACACACCCGATCGCGTCAAAGGCAAACTCATCAAGGCTTTTGCCGAGATCACCGGCATCCGTGTCACCCCAGACCTGGCCGAGGTGCACCGCTGGCTGTACGCCAAGACCGCCCGCCCCTTGGGCGAGAGCCACCTGTGGTTCAAGGAACAAGGCATTGGCCTGTGCGGCGACTGGTGCTTGGGCCACCGGGTGGAGGACGCTTTTGTCTCGGGCCTTGAGTTGGCCTTGGCAGTGCTCAAAAAGCGCTGATCCCCCAATGCTGACCCTGCATGGCTGAGGTTTACACAGGCCGGTTCGCGCCCTCGCCAACCGGCCTTTTGCATGCTGGCTCGCTGGTGGCGGCGCTGGCCAGTTGGCTAGACGCCC
Organism: Comamonadaceae bacterium; assembly: GCA_027485235.1. GTDB lineage: Bacteria > Pseudomonadota > Gammaproteobacteria > Burkholderiales > Burkholderiaceae_C > Limnohabitans_A. The sequence continues at coordinate 25,035 of JAIXRJ010000046.1, read as the reverse complement.
GCACCCACGGCGGGCAGTGGCTGGTGCGCATCGAAGACGTCGACACACCCCGCTGCGTGCCTCAGGCCGACCAAGCCATCTTGCAACAACTGGCAGCCTGTGGCCTGACACCCGATGGCCCCGTGTTGTGGCAAAGCCAAAGAGGCGCTGCCTATGCAGCCGCCTTGCAAGGCTTGCTTGAAAAAGGTTGGGCCTACCCCTGCGGCTGCTCGCGCAAAGACATTGAATCCACCCAAGCCACAGCACGGCACCATGTCACCGTTTACCCGGGCACCTGCCGAGAGGGCCTGAAGGGAAAGGCGGCACGCGCTTGGCGCTTGAACGTGCAGGCCGTGCAAGCCGCTCTGGGGCTGCCCGCTGTCACACATTGGAAGGACCGCCGCCTAGGGCCACAGCAGCAAAACCTGAGCCAGGAAGTGGGCGACTTTGTGCTGCATCGCGCAGACGGCCTGTGGGCCTACCAACTGGCGGTGGTGGTGGACGACGCCGCGCAGGGCATCAGCCATGTGGTGCGTGGCCAAGACCTGGCCGACAACACGGTACGTCAAATCGTGCTGCAGCGCGCCTTGGGGCTGCCCACCCCCGAGTACCTGCACACGCCCTTGGTGCGGGGTGCCAATGGCGAAAAGCTCAGCAAACAAAACGGGGCTTTGGCACTCGACTTGCAAACCCCAGAAACCGCACTGTCGGCACTCCACGCTGCGGCGCATGTGCTGGGCCTGCCAAGGGTGTCTGTGCAAACGAGCGTTGCGCAAGCGCTGGCAAAGTGGACGCTCCTGGTCCGGTCCCACACCGGCCTTTTCTGAGGTCTGCGCCCTCGCCGCGATAATCTTTGGTTTTGCACCCACCGCCTGCCCATCCATGATCAAGCCTGAAGACAACTCCCCCCCCCAGGCGATCGAAGCCTCTGAGGCCCACCATGCCAATGACGCTCCTTTCATGCGCACCATCAAGACCTATGTGCTGCGCGCCGGACGCATGGGTTCAGGCCAAGTGCGAGCGTATGCGCAATTCGGACCCCAGTATTTGATCCCGTACAACTCAGCGCGGCTGGATGCAGCGCTTGCATTTGGTCGCAGCGCACCGTTGATTTTGGAAATCGGGTTTGGCATGGGCGACGCCACGGCCAAGATCGCGCAGGTTCGTCCAAATGACAATTTTCTGTGCTGCGAAGTGCATGAACCGGGTGTCGGCGCCTTGCTCAAGCGCTGCGGGGAAGAGCAGATCAGCAACATCCGCATCGTCCGGCACGACGCCATCGAGGTCATGGACCACATGCTGGGCAAAGACAGCCTGGACGGGGTACACATTTTTTTTCCGGACCCTTGGCATAAAAGTCGGCATCACAAACGCCGCTTGATCCAGCCCCCTTTCATCCAGCGCTTGGCCGAGCACATCCAACCTGGCGGCTACCTGCACCTGGCCACCGACTGGCAGCCTTATGCCGAGCAAATGATGGGGGTGCTGCGCGCCGAGCCCTTGTTGGTGAACACCAGCGATGAGGCCAACGGCTTTGCCGCCAAACCCGACTACCGGCCGCTGACCAAGTTTGAAAACCGGGGCCTGAAGCTGGGTCACGGCGTGTGGGACCTGGTGTTTCGCCGCATCTGATATGGGTGATTCAGGGCACGCAGTTCCGTTGACCATGCGCAATGGCGTCAGCGCCAGTGTGGTGTCGGTGGCCCAAGGTGCCGCCAATCTGCTCGATTTTTTGGCCCAGCGCATGCCCGGCATTTCGCGCCAGGAGTGGGCCGATCGCTTGGCGCAAGGCGCTGTCTTGCTCGAAAATGGGCGCCCCGCCTTTGCCGATGCGACTTGTCATCCGGGGCAACGCCTTTATTACTACCGTCACCTGGCCAATGAACCGGTGTTGCCTTTTCAGGCACAAGTCCTGTTTGAAGACGACCATCTGATGGTGGCCGACAAGCCACATTTCATGCCGGTTACGCCATCGGGCCCTTATGTCCAGCAAAGCCTGTTGGTGCAACTCAAACGCCTGACGGGCTGCGCCGATTTGGTCCCACTGCACCGCATAGACCGCGAAACCGCTGGGCTGGTGTTGTTGGGCAAACGCCGACAAGAGCGCGACGCATACCACGCCCTGTTTCGCGACAAAGGCATCCACAAGATTTACCATGCCGTGGCGGCAGCGCGGGTTCTTGAGTTGCCTGCTTGCTACACCAGCCGCTTGGTTCCCGGTCAGCCTTTTTTCAGGACGATGGAGGTGCCCGGCATACCGAACAGCGAAACACGCATCCGAGTCTTGAAAACCGAGGGCCTGCGGGCGCTGTACCAGCTCGAACCCGTGACCGGAAAACGCCACCAGCTTCGGGTTCACATGAACGCTTTGGGTCTCCCCATTGAGGGTGACCGATTCTATCCCGTCGTCTTGAACGGACCCGATGCGCCCGAAGACTTCAGCCATCCCTTGCAGTTGCTGGCCCAGTCGGTGCGGTTCCAAGATCCCCACACAGGACAAGATCGCCTGTTTGAAAGTCAGTTGCAGCTGACCTTGTGAATCCGCCGTTGCGCAGCACCGCGCTCAAGGCGCCAGTATCGCCAACGCAACCACACTTGCTGAATGGCAAGGGTGCTGCCCCAAATGGCCAAAAATACAAAAACAATGTCACTCAAAAAGTGTCCCCCCTGAGCCATGCGGACCCAACCAATGGCGCTGCCCAACAGCAGCCCGGTCACCAGCCATCGCCTGCGCTCCCGACGCGGAACCCACATGCCAAATGCAAAGAAACTGAAACCAATGGCGGCGTGACCGCTGACAAAAGAGCAATTGCGGGAACACGATTGACTCACCTGCAACGCTGGCACAAATGGATGTGTGCCACCCATTTCCTGAATCTGGCTGGGTCGAGGGCGACCCACTTGGTTTTTCAGACCCTCATGCACCAGCAGTCCATTGCCCAAAACGGTCACCAAGATCCAGGCCATGCATTTGCGCCAAAGTCCTCGCGAGATGCGTTCAGGCCTGAGCCAACGGATGACCAGCACCACCAATGCCCATGCGGTCAACAACCATGCCAAAAGAGGCGCCCACACATAAACGGCCTTGACGGCAAGCCACTGATTCGCGGGAAAGTGGCCCGCTTGATCGTAGAAACGGGTGGCCACCCACAAATCCAATTCTGGCCACACCAAAAAGATGCCACAAGCCAGCACAAAACAGGCCGCCCACATCGCGCTCGGGAGGTAGCGTCCCCTCATGGCTTGCCTGCCTCCATGGGTCGACGCAGCAAAGCCATGCCTTGAACTGTTGCCAAAGTTTCCCAATGGGCAAATTCAGTGGCACGCTGAACGGGTATCAGCACCATGTCCGCCTGCCTGAGCTCTTTGACCATCGATTCTTGCCGGTAAAAAGCGAATGAGGGCCAGTTCCCTCCCACCTGAGCCACCGCGCCAGTCCAATCACGCGCTGCAAGGCCCAGTGTTTTGACGGGTCCTTGCAAACTGTTGGCCCACCAAGGCCAGATGAACAGCGTCAACACCAGCGCGTGAATGCCCGCCATCGCCGACAACAAGCCCACAGCACCAAGAGCTTGACGGGCTCTCGGCCAAAGCACCAAGGGGGTCAGCAAAACGCCCCAGATCAAGGCCACAGGCCACAACTGGGCGGTGTAGAGCTGCAAAGGCTCACTCCAAGTGAAGCCGACATGAATGCCCTGCGTCTTTTGAAGCCAAACCAGGGGCAGCGCCAACATCAAGGTGTGCCACAGCACCAACATGAAACCACACAACAGGCCTTGCCAATACCGCAAATGCCCCAGCCCCGCGACCAGCAACACCACCATGCCTGGCGCCGCGTAAATGCCGTAGTGCGGCAACTTGGTACTGGACAGGCTGAAAAACACCAATACAAACGCAATCCAAATCAAGGCACGCCGGACCGCGTCATCGCGCCAAATGAGCCCGACCCGATGCCGCCACACCAGCAACAAAGGTGTCCAGGGCATCCACAGCAAGGGCGCCACCAGCACAAAATAAAACCACCCACCCGAATGCCCCTCCATCGGTGCCGCAAAGCGATCGATGTTGTGCCGCAAGATGAACCCGTCCACAAAGGCCTGACCATGACGCCACAAGGCGTACGCATACCAGGGCAAAGCGATCACCAACAAAATGGCCCAAGCCTTCAGATCCACCAATGCCTGACGCAGCCGTCGCCACTGCCCCTCTGTCAGGCAGGCCAGCAACAACACCGCCGATGGAATCAACACCGCCACAGGCCCTTTGACGAGCAGGCCCAACCCCACCCAAGCGGCCAGACGGCGAAGTGATGACACTTGGCCGCTCTCCAGGTAACGCCAAAGGTCCAAAGCACTGAGCATCAAAAAAAGGCCCAACAGGGCATCGGCAGTGGCCGCATGGGCCATGGCCCAGCTGCCAAAACTGGTGACATGGATGACAGCGGCCATGGCTGCCGCACGCCATCCCCAGCGGGGCGCCACAAAGCCACTGGCCGCCAAAGCAGCCAGCCATGTGGCCAGCGCCGAAGGCAAGCGCATCGAGAACTCGTTCACGCCAAAAATCAGGGCACTGAGCGATTGCAGCCAGTAAACACCGATGGGTTTATCGAAACGATCGGTGCCATTCAAGGTGGTGTGCCCCCAATCGCCCGAGCTGAGCATTTCACGCGTGGCCTCAGAAAAAGCGCCCTCATCGACATCAAACAGGGGGACTCGCCCCAAGCCCGTCAGCAACAACAGCAGCAGGCACAAGGCCAAGGGCCACATCCAGGTTGGTGGGCGTGCAGACATCGGCCGGCTCGACGTGTGCAAAGTCAAATCAGGACTTGACATGCCAAGCTTCAGCATCGTCAGGTATCTTTTGTGCACTTGTGTGGTAGGCCATGGACCGACCACCGTCGAAATAGGTGCGCATCAACAACTCTGACAAAACCCCTGTGGTGAGGAACTGCAGACCTGCAACCAGACAGAAAAAACCCAGAAACATCATGGGCCTCGTGCCAATGGATTCGCCCATGAGTTTGAGCACGGCCATGTAGGCCAACATCAAGGTCCCTGCCCCACCCACCAACAAGCCCAGACCTCCAAAAAAGTGACCGGGTCGTGTGCCAAAGCGCAAGAAAAAGTGGATGGACAGCAAGTCCACCAAGACACGCAGGGTGCGAGACAGGCCGTATTTCGATTGGCCTTTGGTCCGCGCATAGTGGCTGACCGCCACTTCGGCCATGCGGTCCGGCGAAGTGACGGTGGCCATCCAGGCCGGTATGAATCGGTGCATCTCGCCATACAAGCGGATTTTTCGCAACACCTCGGTTCGAAATGCCTTGAGGCTGCAGCCCAAGTCCTGAAACTCCAAGCCACTCACACGGCGAATCAAGTGGTTGGCCATGCGCGAGGGCAACTTGCGCAGAAAGAAGCCGTCCTGCCTGTTTTGACGCCATCCTGCCACCAGATCCAAGTCGTCTTCCAGCAGCTTGCGCACCAGCAAAGGGATGTCTTTCGGGTCGTTTTGCAAGTCGCCATCCATGGTCACAATCACATCGCCCCGTGCCGCATCGATGCCCGCTTGCATGGCTGCGGTTTGCCGAAAATTGCGCAACAAACGCACCACACGGATGTGCGGCCCGACTTCTTTGGCGCGTTCTTTGAGCCGTGGCCATGTCTTGTCTCGGCTGCCGTCATCGACCACCACCAGCTCCCAAGGTTGAGGGTAATCGGACAAGGCCTTGTTCACCGCATCGATCAAATCGTGGGCCAACTCTTCTTCGTTGTACATGGGCACCACCACCGACAGTCGATGCGCAGGCATCGGGCGGGTCAAAAGATCCTTGGGTACTTCTTGCATTCATCATCCTTTGTCATTTCAAATCTTCCGTGCGTTCCACATGGTGCAAAAACGCACAGCAACAAACCCAACACCACCGCCCAAAACAAGGAACGCCCATAGGAATTGGATGCTCAGGCTCAGGGTACAAGGCCTCAGCCATTCAAACCGCCTGAGCCCCTTTGTCGCATGCGCTGGGTGTAAAGATTTCGCGTCAAGACCACCAACACGCCCACGGAAAGTGCAAGGCGAGCCACCGTCATGCCCCAACCTTCCGAAGGCGAATGCCAAACCGCGTACAGCAGCACCAACATCAGCACCGCCACCAGTGACTGCGCACGCGCCGATGACAAATGCGTCGCCCATGGCTGTGCATGCTCCCAAAGCTGGGCCAACAGCACCAGCAACACGCCCAAACCCAGGCCCACCAAAACGTCAGCAGGCCAATGTGCGCCCACCGCCAAACGGGACAAAGCGATCAGGCCGCCCAAGCACACCGCCCCCAACGATAAAAAACGGTCACGGTCGAAAGCAAAAAACAGCAAGGCCGCCATTGAACCAGCTGTCAATGAATGACCCGATGGCATCGAGTGTCCCCCGTTAGGGGTCAATCCAATGGCGTGCAGCCATTGCGGGTCCAACACCGACAAGGGGCGTGGGGTATCCCAAGCCGCTTTGAGCAAGGGCGAGGCAATCAAGCCCATCAGCCATGTTTTGAGGACCCATGCCAATCTGACAGGGTTCTGCATGAACAAGGCCAGCATCAGCAACAAGGCTTGCGCGGCATCTCCCCACGTCGTCACAAACAACCAAAACTGATCCGGCAACCCACTGTGGCGGTGACCCCATATGAGCCATTGTTGGTTCAGGGGCGAGCCATGCAGATACCAGCCACAAGCCATGCACAGCAAGGCCACGAAACCACAGCGCCTGTGTACTTTTGTCATCGCATGCTCCCCCGGGTAGTGCTGATCTCGAACAACTGCCTCGCACAAAGACGATAATCTGCCTCAGATGGGAACATACATTTATGACAATTCAAATTGCCGTCACAGGTGCGGCAGGATTCATCGGTTCGAGTTTAGCCCTCTTTTTGGCCCGACAAGGCCACCAAGTGCATGCCTGCGATTGGGCAGACCCCACCGGCTGCACCCCCCTGGACAACCCATCCGACAGCACACCAGCAAGACTCCGAGTTGAGCGCTTGCGCATCTTGGCGCAAACGCCGGGAGTCCACCTGTCCCACTTTGATTTGGCAGAGCCTGGCGCTTTTTCAGCATGGGCTGCAAAATGCCAGCCCGATGTGGTCATCCACTTGGCTGCACAGGCGGGGGTTCGCCACTCGATGCAAGCCCCGCTCGACTTTGTGGCGCCCAACTTGATTGGTTTTGCCCATGTGCTAGATGCCTGCCATCGGCAAGGGGTCAGGCGCTTGCTTTATGCGAGCTCGTCCAGCGTTTATGGCATGCGCGAGAGTGCGCCGTTTTTGGAGGAAGACCGCACAGACCGTCCAGAGTCTTTTTATGCTGCCACCAAACAAGCCAACGAAGCCATGGCGATGGCCTATCACGCGCAATATGGCTTGCGCAGCTTGGGCATGCGCTTTTTCACGGTTTACGGCCCCAGAGGTCGTCCCGACATGGCCCCCTTTCTTTTTGCACAAGCCATTCGCAGACAAGAACCCATCACCTTGTTTGCCAAGGGCGAACTGCTCCGGGATTTCACCTACGTGGATGACACGGTCGCCGCCGTTGCGGCCTTGGCTGGCCCCGAAGCCAACTGGGAGGGTGCCACGGTGGTCAATGTGGGACACCATCGACCGGTGAGCGTGAACCATTTTGTGACATGTCTGGCAGACCAATTGCGCCTGGCCCCCGTCATCACCTACGCACCCATGCAAAAAGCCGATGTCAAACTGACTTGCGCCAGCGAAACCCGCCTGCTCAGCATGATCGGGCAATGGCCGGACACACCACTCGAAGCGGGCCTCAGCCAGTTTGTCAATTGGTTGCAAGAATGGGACCCGCTCGACAAACCGGCCTGAGGCCGGCGCGGGGGGGGGCAACCGGTCACGGGGCCGGGAGGGCGAAAGTGAAGTGGGGGCAGCACCTCGTGCGCGATGTCCTGCAAACCACAAGCGTTCTCATCGCGCGCTGAGCGCAACACCCATGAATCCATGCCCTGAATTCAAACACCATCAAACAGAAAATGAGCGATTGATCCTTCATCAAACCCGCTCAGCCACCCAAGCTTGCACACCGGCCAATGCGGCTGGCAAGGCCGCAGGATTGGTGCCCCCGGCCATGGCCATGTCGGGCTTGCCGCCGCCTTTGCCACCCACCTGGCCTGCCACAAAGCTGGCCAGCTCACCGGCTTTGACTTTGCCCACGGTGTCGGCGGTCACGCCCGCAGCAATCTGCACCTTGTCGCCGTCCACTGCGGTGAGCACGATCACGGCGGTTTTCATCTTGTCTTTGAGCTTGTCCATGGTGTCGCGCAAGGTCTTGGCGTCGGCCCCTTCGAGCTTGGCCACCAGCAACTTGATGCCTTTGACGTCCACCGCTTGCGTCATCAGCTCATCGCCCCGGGCGGAAGCCAGCTTGCCTTTGGCAGCGGCCAGTTCTTTTTCCAGCGCCTTGACCTGGTCCAGCACCTGCGCAATGCGGGCGTTGAGCTCGGCCGGTTGGGCCTTGAGCGTGCCCGCGGCTTGGGTCACGGTGTCTTCGAGCGACTGCAAATAAGCCAAAGCGTTCGCGCCTGTGACGGCTTCAATGCGTCGCACGCCTGCAGCCACGCCGCCTTCGCTCACGATCTTGAACAAACCAATGTCGCCCGTGGCTTTGACGTGGGTGCCACCGCAAAGCTCACGGCTGGAGCCGATGTCGAGCACGCGCACAGTCTCGCCGTACTTCTCGCCAAACAGCATCATCGCGCCGGTTTTCTGGGCGCTTTCGATGTCCATCACACGCGCTTGCGCCGCGGCGTTGGCCAAAATTTCGGCGTTGACTTGGGCTTCGATCTGGCGGATCTCGGCGTCGGTCACGGGCGCGTTGTGCGCAAAGTCAAAACGGGTGCGCTCGGCATTGACCAAGCTGCCCTTTTGCTGCACATGGCTGCCCAGCACTTCGCGCAGGGCTCTGTGCATCAAGTGGGTGGCGCTGTGGTTGCGCACGGTGGCGGCGCGCAGGCCCAAGTCCACATGGGCTTGCACCGCATCGCCCACCTTCAGGCTGCCGGATTTGACTTCGCCGTGGTGGCCAAACACATCGGCCTTGATCTTGAGCGTATCCAACACGTTGAACTGGCCGCCCGCGTTGTGGATCGTGCCCTGGTCGCCCACTTGGCCACCAGATTCTGCGTAGAACGGGGTCGTGTCCAGCACGACCACGGCTGACTGACCGGCTTTCAGTTCGGTCACAGCGTTGCCGTCGGCGTACAAAGCCAACACTTTGGCGTTGGCCGTCAGGTCTTCATAGCCCACAAAGTCGTTGCCCGCGCCGGTGTAATCGAGCGCCTTGTCCATCTTGAACTTGCCCGCTGCGCGGGCCTGGGCCTTTTGCTTTTCCATGGCGGTGGCAAAACCGGCTTCGTCCACACTGAGGCCGCGCTCGCGGCAAACGTCGGCTGACAAATCAAGCGGGAAGCCGTAGGTGTCGTGCAGCTTGAAGGCCACTTCGCCGGGCAGCACTTTCACGCCGCCTTCCAAGGCCGCGTCCAGAATCTGCATGCCGCTTTGCAGCGTTTCAAAAAAGCGCTCTTCTTCGATGCGCAAGATGTCGGCAATGCGATCGGCCTGATCGGCCATGTGGGGGTACGCCGCGCCCATGAGCTTGACCAGATCGGGCACCAGCTTGTGGAAGAACGGGGTCTTTTGGCCCAGCAAATAACCGTGGCGAATGGCGCGGCGCACGATGCGGCGCTGCACATAGCCGCGGCCTTCGTTGCTCGGCACCACGCCATCGCTCACCAAGAAGGAAGTGGCGCGAATGTGGTCGGCGATCACGCGCAACGACTTGTTGTTCAGGTCGGTGCAGCCGGTTTCGCGCGATGCGGCCTTGATCAGCGCGTCAAAAATGTCGATCTCATAGTTGCTGTGAACGTGCTGCAAGATGGCAGCCAGGCGCTCCAGGCCCATGCCGGTGTCCACGCAAGGCGCGGGCAGCGGCGTAACGGCGCCGGTTTCGTCCATGTTGAACTGCATGAACACGTTGTTCCAGATTTCGATGAAGCGGTCACCGTCTTCATCGGGGCTACCGGGTGGGCCGCCGGGAATGTGGGCGCCGTGGTCGTAAAAGATCTCGGAGCAAGGACCGCAAGGACCGGTATCGGCCATCATCCAGAAGTTGTCTGACTTGTAACGGCCGCCTTTGTTATCGCCAATGCGGATGATGCGGTTCTCGTGCTTGATGCGCTCAGGCGTCCAGCCGGCTTTGACAAAAATGCCTTCCCAAATGGCATGGGCTTCGTCATCTTCCATGTACACCGTGGCGTACAACTTGTCGGCGGGCAGTTTGTAGACCTGAGTCAGCAGCTCCCACGCCCACTCCAGCGATTCGCGCTTGAAATAGTCACCAAACGACCAGTTGCCCAGCATCTCAAAGAAAGTGTGGTGGCGTGCGGTGTAGCCCACGTTTTCCAGATCGTTGTGCTTGCCCCCCGCCCGAAGACAGGCCTGAACCGAAGCGGCGCGCACATAAGAACGCTTGTCCGAACCCAAAAACACGTCCTTGAACTGGACCATGCCCGAGTTGGTGAACATCAAGGTGGGGTCGTTGCCCGGCACCAAGGGGCTGGACGCCACCACGGTGTGGCCCTTGGACTCAAAAAAATCCAAAAAGGTCTTGCGGACGTCGGCAACGGAAATGACGGAGGAGCTCATGGTTTTGACAGCTTTCAAATGCAACCGTGAATTATAAGTTTGCGCCTCGGTGCCTTAGGCCGTCGCCTTGGGGCTGAGCGTTGGGGTGACAGACAGGCCCCAAAGCCTGCGCTATGCTTCAAACCATCTGACCATTCACGCAACAAAACCAACAGTTTCAGGAAATTTCGATGGACATGAAGACCTCGCCCCTCGCCCAGCTGAACGACCCCAGCCTGCTCAAGACCGACGCCCTGATCAACGGCCAATGGGTGGCCGGCAGCAGCCGTTTTGCCGTGACCGACCCGGCCACTGGCATGCACCTGGCGAATGTGGCCAACCTCGGGCCAGTCGAAGCCGAACAAGCCATTGCCGCCGCCAACGCTGCCTGGCCCGCCTGGAAAGCCAAAACCGCCAAAGAGCGCAGCATCATCCTGCGCAAGTGGTACGACCTGCTGATGGCCAACCAAGACGATTTGGGCCGCATCATGACCGCCGAGCAAGGCAAGCCCTTGCCCGAGGCCAAAGGCGAAGTGGCCTACGGTGCCAGCTTTGTCGAGTGGTTTGCCGAAGAAGCTAAACGCATCAACGGCGAGACCCTGCCCCAGTTTGACAACAACCGTCGCCTCTTGGTGCTGAAGCAACCCATTGGTGTGTGCGCGGCCATCACGCCGTGGAACTTTCCGCTGGCGATGATCACGCGCAAAGTCGCACCCGCCTTGGCTGCGGGTTGCCCCGTCATCATCAAGCCCGCAGAGCTGACGCCGCTCACCGCCTTGGCCGCGGCCGAGTTGGCCATCCGTGCGGGCATCCCGGCAGGCGTGCTCAACATGGTCACCGCCGACAGCGACAACTCGATTGCCGTGGGCAAAGTGCTGTGCGCCAGCGACGTGGTGCGCCACATCAGCTTCACCGGCTCCACCGAAGTCGGCCGCATCCTGATGGCGCAATCGGCCCCCACCGTGAAAAAAATGTCGCTTGAACTGGGCGGTAACGCCCCCTTCATCGTGTTCGAAGACGCTGACATCGACAGCGCTGTCGAAGGGGCCTTCGCCAGCAAGTACCGCAACGCGGGCCAGACCTGCGTGTGCTCCAACCGCATTTACGTGCAAGAAGCCGTGTACGAAGCGTTTGTGCAAAAGTTCGCCGCGAAAGTCCAGACCACTGCCAAAGTGGGCAACGGCTTTGCCGATGGCGTGAACCAAGGCCCGCTGATCGAGCCTGCTGCGCTGGAGAAAGTTGAACGCCACGTGAAAGACGCCATCGCCAAAGGCGGCCGGGTTGTGGTGGGCGGCAAGCGCCTGAAGGGCCAATTCTTTGAGCCCACCGTGATCGCCGATGCGACCGCCGACATGGTCTGCGCCAAAGAAGAGACCTTTGGACCCTTCGCACCGATTTTCAAATTCAAGACCGAACAGGAAGCGATTGATGCGGCCAACAACACCGAGTTTGGTCTGGCCAGCTATTTCTACAGCCGCGACGTGGGGCGCATCTTTCGCGTGAGCGAAGCGCTGGAATACGGCATGGTGGGCATCAACGTGGGCATTTTGGCCACCGAACACGTGCCCTTTGGCGGCGTCAAACAGTCGGGCTTGGGCCGCGAAGGCTCCAGCCACGGCATTGAAGACTATGTGGAGATCAAATTCCTCTGTATGGGCGACATCCTGAAATGACTGTCTCCAACGAAAAAGCCGCCCGCCAGGCGGACGGCTTTTGATGCATCACATTCAAGGCACCCTTGGGTGCCTTTTTTCATGATTTTTTGGCCAAACCCAAACGCTCAATGGTGCTGCGTTCGGCCTCAAATGTGCGGGCAGCGTAGCGGGTGTACTCCTCCGTGCCCATGTAAATCACGGGTTGGAAGAACCGGTCCAACGCTTCCAGCACCTTGGGGTCTTCCAGTGTTTTCTTGAAAGCGTCGTGCAGCACACGCACCACGGCCGGGTCCATGCCCTTGGGGCCGCCAATGCCGAACGGCGACTCGGTGATCGTGTCCCAGCCGCTTTCCTTGACGGTGGAAATGTCCGGAAACGCTTTGGTGCGGTTGCGCCCCAGGGTGGCCAGCAAACGCAGCTTGCCTTCTTTGACCAGCGGTGCAAATTCGGTGGTGCCACTCATCACGCGAATGTGCCCACCCAAAATCGCCTGCATCAACTCGGCCGAGCCTTTGTAGGGAATGTGGTTGAGCTCGATGCCTGCTTTTTGCGAAAACTCCTCGATGGCCAAGTGAGGCGTGGTGCCGGTGCCGGTGCTGCCGTACTCGACCTTGCCCGGATTGGCCTTGGCATAAGCCACCATCTCTTTGAGCGTCTTGAAGGGCGCATCCATGGTCGCCACCAAGCCAAAGGTGTAGCCGGTCAGGCAAGCGATGTGGGTCAAGTCCTTGACCGGGTCAAACGCCATCTTTTGCATGTGCGGCAAGCGGTAAACACCCAGCGGCAATTGCGTGAGCAAGTAGCCGTCAGGCCGAGCGTTGACCATGGCTGTGGCGCCCAAGGTGCCCCCGGCGCCAGGGCGGTTTTCCACAATCACCGACACGCCCAATGAGCGGGAGGCACTTTCGGCAAAAGCCCGCATGACGGCATCGCTGCTGCCACCCGGCGGCCAAGGCGCGATCAATGTGATGGCCTTGTTGGGAAATGCGCTCTGCGCCCAAACCTTGCTGCTCATGAGCGCAGGAGCACCCATGGCGGCCAAAATTCCGGCCATCCCCTGAAGGGTTTGACGTCGCCGCGCACTGCGCGATTCGACCACCGACACGGCACACTGATCTTTGTTGAGCATGATGAACCACCTTCATGGGAAAAAACACCAACTTAAGCGAAGCTGCATGGCTCGTCCACCGGGTAAGCGCGATGAAGGCCTCAAATTCGTCACCCGTGAGACTGGCTGCCGCACAACCGCCTGAACCGACGCAACGTACAATCTAGGGCTCGCGGGTGTCGTTCAATGGTAGGACTCTTGCTTCCCAAGCAAACAACGTGGGTTCGATTCCCATCACCCGCTCCAAAAGGTCAAGTCAGACCTCATCACGAAGTATCACGACCCGTCTGCCTTCTAGCAGAGCGGGTTTTTTGTTACCTCATGTCACTGCACCACGTCGCAGGACACACCGACGGCTTGTTGGTATAAAAGCTGGTATCCAATGGCATCAACCCTCTACCCACAACCCTGATTTTTACAAACAAGGGTGGAAATGTGGCACTGAACGACACCTTCATCAAAAACGGCACACAACACATCGGCAAATCCGCAGGCGACAAGCACAGCGATGGTGGAGGGCTTTACCTTTACGCGACGGCATCTGGGAAAATTGCGCATGAACTAAGGGATGCACGGCAAGCAAAAGACGCTGTCCCTCGGCACCTGCCCAGTCGTGTCCCTCAAGGAGTTTCGCGCGGGCAGGGATAAAGCAAAAGAGATTTTGGCAAAAGGGGGTAGAACCCAGCACCGCGAAGCAGGAAGAAAAAAAGGCTGCGAAACAGGCGGCAGCCAACACCTGTGAAACCCTGGCCCACGAGTATCACGGCGTGAAGGCTGGTGGATGGAGCGAGGCTCACGCAAGCAAGTGCTTACGCAAGAATGCGCTTCACCCTTTCCCAACGCATGGCGACAAGGCTATCGCCGCCCTCAAAGCAAAAGACGCATTGAGCGAACTGCACAAGTTGAAGACCAAAGGGCTATTGAGCACAGCACAAGACTTGCAGCAAATGGCCGGGCAGGTCTTCCGTTACGCATTACAAACAGGACGCATCGAACAAACCCTGTGCCGGTCCTGAAGTGAGCACTCAAGCCCTAACTTGCTGTACCCGGAGTCCCGTATAATTTTTTTCATCTACACAGCAAGACGATTGCTCTTTTGAATTTAACCCCAGACCACGCATTACGGCATTAATCAAAGTAACGATGGATTTCCTTCAAGCCAACACACGCGTTTTTGCCGAGGAGTTCGATGGTGAAACCGTTCTGATCGACGTCGAGAACGGGCTTTATTTCAGTCTGGCGGGCACGGCTGCTGAGCTTTGGCGCTCATTCACACCGGCTCGTGAGCCTGAGGCTGTTGTGGCCGCGATGATGCGCAGCCTTCAGGGGGCCGATCCAGAGGCATTGCAGAACACGATGGCACAGATGCAGGCGCACGGACTGCTCGTGAGCGCGCCACAGGTCGACAGCACAACGCTGTCGCCGCTGATCTTTGCTTCAAGCCATTTTCAGGCGCCGGTACTGCAAGTTTTTTCCGACCTCGCCGAACTGATAGCGATCGATCCGGTCCACGAAGTGGATGCCGCGGGCGGCTGGCCGATGCGCCCGGCGGGATTTCCGGATGTCGCCTGACGTGCAAGGGCTTGCTGCTGCGTCGGTCGATCTGGTGGGTGCGCATGAGCAGTCGACGCAGGCACTGAAGGCCCTTCTGCGACAAGGTATCGCGCTCGTGGCGGGTGCACTGTCCCACCATTCCGCGCACCGCATGGGCCCCCTGGCGTGCGAGGTGCGCGCCAACGATGCTGCCCTAGGACGCTGGCTGACGCACTGCATGTTGCCGCATGAGACCGGTCCAGAATCCAGGCAAGCTGACTTGACCGTTCACGTCTTGTGCGGCTCGACCATCTCGGCTCAGGCGCCCCCGCCGTGGAACCTGCCGCACACCGACGAGCGCCATCTCGAGCGCTTGCATCTTTGCCCACAGGGATCGATCAGCGCGTTTTATGACCACGACCGTCGCTTCTGGCTCATCCTGGACCATGCAGCAGGTGAGGCATTGTTGTGGCTGGCCGATGCGCAGGACGTGCCGTTTTGGGAGGCTGCCGCGCCTTTCAAAACCCTGATCAATTGGTTCTTATCGGATCAGCCCGTGTCCATGCTGCACGGCGGCGTGGTGGTGGATGCCGGGCGCGCGCTGATGCTGGTAGGTCCTGGCGGCTCGGGCAAGTCGACCACGGTGGCCGCCTGTTTTGAGGTTGGCATGCAGGTGTGCGGTGACGACTTGGTGCTGGCCGAGCGGGCCACAGAGGGCTGGTATGCGCACGCGCTTTATGACGCGCTCAAACTCGAGCCAGAAGGTGCCATTGCGATCCCATCCCGCTTGCTGGCGGCCCCCTGGTGGCCATGCGGCAAAAAGCGGCTGGTGCGTTACAGCGACGTCGAACCGCAGGGCCTGGCCCTGCAGGCGCCGCTGGCCGGGCTGGTGCAGTGCGTCATCACGGGCGCCGATTCGACCAGGATCATGCCGCAGCCAGCCTCGGCGCTGCTCAGGGCCATCGCACCACCCACCGTATTTTTGCTGAGGGGTCGCGAATCGAGCACCCTGGCCAAGGTGGCCAGTCTGGTGCGAACCGTGCCGACGTACCGACTCGAACTCGGCACCGAGCCGGCCGCGGCGGCGCAAGTCCTGCGCACCTTCTTGCAAGCCCAGGCAGATCCGACATGACCGCACGGGTTTCGGTGATCATGCCCAGCCTGAATATGGGGTCCTTCATTGACGCGGCCCTGCGTTCTGTCGCCCAACAGAGCGTCGCCGCGCATGAAATCGTCTTGATAGATGCGGGCTCCACCGACGAAACCCACGCGATCGTGCGCAAGCACCAGCAGGCCGGGCTACCCATCCGGCTGCTGGAGCATCCACCCGGCAGGCCTGGGTTGGCGCGCAACAGCGGCATCGCCCAGGCCACTGGCGATCTGATCGCCTTTCTGGACCCGGACGACCTGTGGCCCGCCGGTAAGTTGGAAAGACAGCTGCGTCGACTTGCGGTCGCGCCCGAAGTTGACATGGTCTCGGGTTACGTTGGCTACTTCGACACGGCAGACGCCAGCGGTCTTGCGCCCGCCGCGGGTTCGCGCACCGAGCGGATCTTTCATGTGCATGTGGGCGCCTGCCTTTACCGCAGGGAGGTCTTCAGCAGGCTTGGTGCCGCCTTCGACCCGGACTTGCTTTATGCCGAAGATGTCGACTTGCTGCTGCGCGTGCGCGAGCAGGGGGTGCCTTTCACGATTTTGCGTAGCGTCGAGCTTTTTTACCGCCAGCATGCGGCCTCGATGATGGCGGTGCCCCACCCGCGCAAGGATTCCGACTTTCGGCTGGCTGCCCTCAAATCAATGCAGCGCCGACGGGCCGCGGGCACCCTGGCCCTGCCGCTGCGGGACTTCGCGAGCTACCTGGAGCCCTTGTCTTGAACCAGAACCTTGTCTCTGTGATCGTGCCAGCCTTCAACGCCGGTCGCACCCTGGCGGCAACGCTGGACAGCATTCAGACACAAAGCTTGGCGCCCGTGCAAATCATTGTGGTGGACGACGGCTCGACCGACGACACCGCTGCCGTTGCCGAAGCTGGGGCTTTGGCGGGCAGCGAGCTGATCCGGCTGACCAACAACGGCGTGGCCAGTGCCATGAACGCCGGTCTGGCGGTGGCCCAAGGTGACTGGCTCGCCTTTCTGGATGCCGATGACTTGTGGGAGGCCGACTGCCTGCAAATCCAGCTTGCGCATGTTTCAGCGAATCCTGGCCTGGATGCCTGTGTTGGTGGCGTGACGGAGTTTGTCTGCCCCAGCCTTGGCAGCGCAGATGCCGCACGCTTGCGTCCACGCCCGCCACAGACAGCCTGGCTTTCAGGTGCCACTCTGGTGCGGCGGGCGGTTTTTAACCAGACTGGTCTGTTCAATCCGACATTGCGCCTGGGCTGCTGGATTGACTGGGTAGACCGGGCGCGCCGCGCCGGAGCGAGTTTTGGCGAGCACCAGCGGGTGGTCATGCGGCGCCGGCTTCATCCGGCCTCTTTGAGTATGAGTCAGGCAGCCCGCCACGGAGCCTTGCTGCAAGTCGCGCGTCTGGCGATCGCGCGAAGGCGTGAAGCGACATGAGCGGGGACAAGCTTCTGGGCACTCCGACGGGATCGCTGGACTTGCTGGCGCGGGCCGCGCTTGCGCCCACCGCGCAGGCGCGTCTGGCCTGGCAGGCATGGCGGCGCGAGCGTGACATTGACACCACGCCCTGGAACGAGGTGCGCATGCTGGGCGCGGTGGCCGCGCGTATTGACGAGCTCGAAGTCGACTCGCCCATACGGGCACGTGTGCTGGGTATTCGCAAGTTCTTATGGGTGCAAAGCCAGATCTGTTTGCAGCAAGGCCTGACCGGCCTGGCCGCGCTGGCGCGGGCCGACATGCCTACCCTTGTCTTCAAGGGCGCGGCGCGAATTGCGCGGGACGCTTCCACTGCGCAGGAACGACTGATCCGCGATGTCGATGTGCTGGTGCCGCTCGGTCGTGAGCTGGCCGCTTTTAAAACGCTTGAGCAAGCAGGCTGGGAGATCGTCGACTTGCCCTGGCAGCTGAACTTGCGCAAGCTCGCACCAGTGGCCGGTCACCACGCTTGGTCACTGCGCAAAGGCAAGGCTGAAATGGACCTGCATCATTTCTCCAATCACCTGAACCGGCTCAAGGGCGATGACGACGGACTTTGGGTGCGCTCGCAGGTGCTGACCTGGCGCGGCGTGCCCATTCGCGTGCCCTGCGCGACCGATGCGCTGCTGATCGCGCTGATCCACGGCGTGCGCTGGTCGCTGGACAACGATGCAGACTGGACCATTGACGCCAGTGCTCTGATCGATGGCGGCGAGGTGGATTGGGAAATTTTTTTTCAGGAGGCACGCTTGCGATGTGTCCAAGTCATCGTTTGCGCCGGCTTACGCTATTTGCGAGAGGCCTTGGACAAGCGCATTCCCGATTGGCTCATCAGCGCGCTGACGGCAGAAACAGACAGCGAGCAGGAACGCGAACTGCGCATGTACACCTCCAGCGCCAATCATCTTCACGCAGGTGAAGCAGCCGCGGCCAGCGCCATGGCCTTGCGGCGCGCGACCCGAGGCAAGCCGTTGTTGAGGCCATCGCGCATGTCCCCGGAACCCGTTGCCGCACTGAAGAGCAGCCTGGCCTCGACTGCGGAAGTGAGTTGGGCACCTGTGCCGATGCATCGGGGCCATGATGAATGGTGGATTCTCGAGGTGCAGGCGCGCTTTGCGACCCCGGCCCAAGCTGAGACAGCCATTGCTATATTCAACCTGCCCGGCATGCTGCTGGGGATGAGACAGCGATCCACCCCCAACAGCGCCGATGATGCAAGGCTTGCCACCTTCAAGTGGGCGATCTACAAGCCCCTGCTGTCAGATCGTTTTGTCGAGGCCGTCGGGTTCTCCTATACATTTCGCGGCGTCACAGCGGCGCTGGACAGTCCAATTCCAGTCCACATGCGCTGGTTCAGCGCCGGGGCATAGGGCTCAGTCCCCCACGAAAAGGGCAATCAAAACACTCTGAACAACGAAGACTCATTCAGCAAGGTTCAAAGCTGGTTTGGCCGAAATCTGCATATTCACGGTCCGGAACCAAGTCCAAAAAAAGTCATGAGGTTCTGAGACAAGCGGGGTTTGAGTCGCCTTTCCAGGGCCTTTGCTGAAGGTCGCAACCAGGGGCCCCAAGCAAAAAGCCCCGCGTGGAGCGGGGCCTGAGGCTGCCTCAAGGCCTGCTGAGCAGGTTTGAGGTCTTTGCACTGGCGGGCTAGAAGATACCAGATCGCAAACCGCCTAAATCTCCCAAGGGCAAGCCGATCAAGCACTTGGGGTCCAATTCATTATTCTAAATGTTGAGAAAGGCTCATGTCGCATGAGTTTTAGGCTCGTCAGTTGTGGTCAGATTAAGGTTTCATCACCAGCGGAATTCAAATTTATTTTGAAACAGGCGATAGACTGCTTAAGAAGTAAATACGTTTTGCATGACAGTCCGCCACAAATCTCTCCTGACCAGCTTTGCTCTGTTTTGTATCACGGGGTGGGTTCATGCTCATGACGGAGTGCCCAGCCTTGCTCCGGTCGTCGTGACGGGGCATTACGACAACTCCGTAGGCTCAAGCGATGCGGCGAGCCAGGGTGTTATTGGATCCGAACTTCTGCGCAACAGCGCCTTGCTGCGACCTGCCGAAGTCCTAGAGTTCATCCCGGGCATGGTCGTGACACAGCATTCTGGCGATGGCAAGGCCAATCAGTACTTCCTGCGAGGTATGAACCTTGACCACGGCACCGACTTCGCCACCACGATCAATGGCGTGCCGATCAACATGCCGACACACGCGCATGGCCATGGCTACAGCGATCTGAACATCCTGATCCCTGAATTGGTCAGTCGAGTCGAATACCGCAAAGGCCCCTACTTTGCTTCTGAGGGTGACTTTTCTTCCGCGGGCTCGGCCAACATCATTTACCAGACACAACTGGATAAGCCCTTCGCCTCAGTGACCTTGGGGCAACGGGGCTATGTTCGCGGCCTAGCCGCTGGTTCGCGAGAAGTCTCCGAGGGGGTCTCACTGCTGACCGCTGTCGAGAGAATGAAAAACGACGGCCCCTGGACCGTCCCTGAGGGCATCCGGAAACTCAATGCACTGTTTACCCTCAGCGGCGGGACACCTCGAGAAAACTGGAGCACCAGCCTTTCAGCCTATTCAGCCAGTTGGAACTCGACAGACCAAGTGCCGCAGCGCCTGATTGATGCCGGCAGCTATCAAGGACAGCCGTTCGGGCGGTTTGACAGTCTTGATCCAAGTGGCGGTGCCAATACAAGTCGCGTCAGCCTGTCGGGCAATTGGAGACGATCGGAGAACAATCAGATCACAGCGGTCCAGTGGTACGCCCTCAAATACGATCTCGACCTGTACTCCAACTTCACCTACGCCCTGGAGCGACCAACCGATCAATTTGCGCAGACAGATCATCGGACGGTGATGGGTGGCAAGGCTTTCAGAACCTGGATCACTGAACTGGGGCCTAGCCGGACGATGTCCAATACGGTTTGCGTCCAGTTGAGGCAGGACGATATTCGAGTGGGCCTTTACGACACTGCGCAGCGGCAAATTCAGGCTACCGTGCGGGACGATCAGGTTCGTCAGTCCATGCTCGGCGTCTATGGTCAAAACGAGATCAGTTGGAACACCTGGTTGCGAACAATCGCAGGCCTGAGGGCTGACCGGCTCAACGTCAACGTGACAAGTCACTCGCTGAGTGAGAACTCTGGAAAAGCCAGCGCCTTCAAACTGTCGCCCAAGATGTCTTTCATCTTTGGCCCGTGGAACAAGACGGAGTTTTTCCTAAACGCTGGTAACGGGTTTCACAGCAACGATGCGCGTGGCATGACCGCCCGTGTTGATCCCAAGACGGGGCTGCCAATCGATCGAGTCCCTGGTTTGGTCAGTTCCCGTGGGCAAGAAATCGGATTCAAGACCGAAGTCATTCCGAATCTGCAAAGCGCGTTCGCCCTGTGGCGCCTGGACTTTGACTCGGAACTGGTCTATGTGGGAGACGCAGGCAATACCGAGGCTGGCAGGCACAGCAAACGTAACGGCATCGAGTGGAGCAACCATTGGACGCCGGGAGAGCACTTCCTGATGGACGTAAATCTGGCATGGACCAGACCCCGATATGTGGATGCTGACCCAGTTGGAAACTACATCGTCAATGCAACCCAGCGAGTTGCGAATCTCACGTTTGCACCCAGGAATCTGGGGCCTTGGTCTGGATCACTGGGTGTCCGGTACATCGGGTCAGCCCCATTGATCGAAAACAACAGCGTTCGCTCTACCTCAAGTTTGACGACCAACCTGCGTGTGACCAAGAAGATATCCAACGACATCACCTTGGCGCTGGATGTTCTGAATTTGGCCGATCGCAAGAACAACGATATCAGCTACTACTACACCTCGCGTGTCGCGGGCGAGCCGCTAGGGGGCGTGGACGGGATGCATGTGCACCCGGCAGAACCAAGAACCATCAGGTTGACGACGAGATTCCAGTTCTGAAATTTTTTATATTGGTGTAACCATGACCCGCCAACTTGTCACCTGAGAAAAAATGCCAGGCCAACTGGTATGAACCTATATGAAATTACTGCATACAGGCATCAAGGAGAAAGACCATGGCTACTAACCACATCTCATCTTCGAATCCCCGGGCTGAAAAAATGGGTGACGTGCTGGACGCCCTGTCCAGCGGCATCGCTAAAAGCGCAGCCAGAGAATCCAAGCTCGAGCCCCAACACCTGGTACCAGAGGTCCCGGCCGAACCTAAACGCGAGCTACTGACCGAAATAATGCTCGCCGATCGTTGGGTGTGTTGAGTCGCGCGACTTCAGCGCTGGCGCACCGTCGGCGAGGGCCCGCAGTACTTGAAGATTGTGGGGAAGGTCTTGTACCGGCTCAAAGACATTGAGGCCTATGAAGAAGCCTGTCTGATCCGGAAAGTGTTCTAGGAGCGCACCCAAGGAGGCCCCGAACGGGTTGTAAATCGTTCGAACGACTTGGAATAAGTTCGAAATAGTCTTGGCGGGCTAGAAGATGCCAGATCGCAAACCGCCTAAATCACCCAAGGGCAAGCCGATCAAGAACTTGGGGTCCAGTTCATCATTCTAAATGTTGAGACATCTTCTTTTACCGAGAGTTTTCAGAACATCTTTGCTGAGTGCTCCGGAATTAGAACCTGATAGGTTGCCCCACTTTGCCCTTTCGACCTGAACCGGTCATTGGATTCATGCACTCCAACGACCGATGTCATCATGTACCGGCAGCGCAACCCATCGCCAGAATGCCAGTCATTTGAGAACGAATCTTGCCGTGGACTGCTTGCCTCCGATTGAGAGAACAGCCACGGCCTTGGCACCAGAAACGACTTTGAAACTTCCGGTGGCTTCAAGTTTGTCTCCGCTCGGCCTGAGATCGACCTCTTGCTTTTCAGCGCCGGTCAGCAGCGTCAATTTGGCTGAGGCTTTGGACACATCGACTGCCTTGCCATGGTCTCGGACATAAAGACGTAGCGTTGTGGGGTTGGCAACTAGTTCGTAGTCGATGTCCTTGACTGTCGTCAGAACGCCTCCGTGCATGGGTTTGTGGTCGGCATCATTGGGGCCAGCCCAAGCGAGTCCGCTCAGCAGCAGCGACGAAGTAATTAGGAAAGTGCGGAATTTCATGAGATTTCCTTTTTAGGGTTGAGATAGAAAACTAGGTCAGAACGCCTCGGCGTCCTTGTCTTGTAAAAGCGCCTCGGCGGGCTTGCGACCAAAGAGCCAAAACATCGCAGGCGTCAGAAATGTGTCGAGCAACGTGGAACTGATCAAGCCAGAGAAGATCACCACAGCCACCGGATGCAAGATCTCGGTGCCCGGGCGCTCGGCCTCGAAGAGCAAAGGTGCCAGTGCAAACGCAGTCACCAACGCGGTCATCAAGACGGGACTTAAACGCTCCAGTGATCCGCGCAGGATCATCTGCGTGTTGAAGGACTCTCCCTCAAAGCGCATGAGGTTGATGTAGTGGCTAACCTTCAAAATCCCGTTACGCACTGAAATACCCGCCAGGGTGATAAAGCCAATCAGGGCTGCCACCGACAAGGGTTGTCCTGACAGCCACAGTCCCAACACTGCACCCACGAGCGCGAGGGGAATGTTCACCATGATCAAGGCCGACAAAACGGTGGACTTGTAGCGGCTGTAGAGCACCACAAACATCAACACCACAGAGACAACCGAAAGCAAAGAAATCAGGCGCGACGCTTCTTCCTGTGCTTGGAATTGCCCCCCAAGGGTGATGAAGTAGCCCTCGGGCAGTCGAGACTCCGCCGTGACCTTGCGAATGTCGGCCACGATCTCCGAGAGCGGCCGACCAGAAGCGTTGGCGGAGATCACGATGCGACGCTTGCCGTTGTCCCGGCTAATCTGGTTCGGCCCATCAGCGTCTTCAATCGTGGCAAGCTTGGACAAAGGCACCCTGCCCAAGGGCGTTTCGATCAATATCTGGCCAAGGCCTTCAAGCGAACGGGCAGACTCTGGCAAGCGCACGACCAGCGCAAAGCGTCGACCTTCTTCCATGATCTGAGTGACACGTTCGCCTTCGGCCAATGCTTGCAGTGTCGAAAGCACTTGTGCGCCCGACAGTCCGTATTGGGCTACCGCAGCGTAGTCCAACCGAACCTTGATTTGCGGCGCAAGAACTTGCTTTTCAATTTGCAGATCGGCGATGCCTTGGATACCTGCAAGTCGGGAGCGCAAGGTGTCGGCTTGCCCTCGAAGCACATCCAGGTCTTCGCCGAAAATCTTGATAGCGATTTGTGAACGAACGCCCGAGAGCATGTTATCGATCCGGTGAGAGATCGGCTGTCCCACCTCGATGGAGGCTGGCAAATTGGCCAGTCGCGTACGAATATCTGCACGAACCTCATCCATCGAGCGAGTCAGCTCTCCTGAGGGTTTGATCCCCACATCCAGTTCGCTCACATGAACGCCCTCGGCGTGCTCATCGAGCTCAGCGCGTCCACTGCGCCTGCCAACGTGCACCACTTCCGGTACTTGCTTGACCAACACTTCGGCCTGGCGCGCCAAGGCAGACGATTCAGTCAGCGTGACGCCTGGGTTCAGTCGCAGGCCCACGAGCAGCGTGCCCTCATTGAAGGGGGGCAAGAACGTGGTGGGGAAGAATGGGACAGCTGTGGCTGCCAGCAGGACCGCAACCCCTGCGCTGGCCATGGCCACGCGAGGCTTCTCCAGAACCACCTGCAAGCTGCTCTTGTACCGTTGCTTGAGCCAGGTGAGCATCTTGGTGTCACCATGGTCCAGATTCTTCATCCGGGGCAGCAGGTAGTAGCTCAGCACAGGGGTCATCGTCACCGATACGAGCAATGAGGCCAGTGTCGAGATGATGAAAGCGATGCCCAGCGGTACAAACAGCTTGCCCTCCAGCCCCGGCAACGCAAACAGGGGTAGAAAGACCAGAACAATAATCACTGTCGCATAGAGGATGGCCGACCGGACCTCCATGGACGCCTTGGCTACAAGCGAGAGCAGCGGCTGGCGTTGGCTGGCATCCTTGGCACGGTCTTCTTTGAGACGGCGCAGGATGTTCTCCACATCCACCACGGCGTCGTCCACCAGTCCACCGATGGCGATGGCCAGTCCACCCAGCGTCATGGTGTTGATCGACAGGCCGAAGTACTTGAACACCAGTGCCGTGATGAAAATCGATACCGGTATGGCGGTGAGCGCGATGATGGTGGGGCGCACCGTCCCCAGGAAGAAGAAAAGGATCGCGGCCACAAACACCGACGCGCCGATCAGCTTGCCTTGTAGTGTCGAGATCGACGCCTCGATGAAGCTGGCCTGACGGAATGTCACACGTGGGGCTTCCATCCCTGCGGGCAGGGAAGCCTTGAGGTCCGAAATGGCTTCTTCGATGGATTTGGTCAAGCTGGTGGTGTCAGCCGTGGGTTGCTTTTGAACGCCCAGGATCACCGCTGGCTTACCTTCAAAGCCTGCATCGCCTCGCTTGATGGCCGCAGCAAAAGTAACCTCGGCGATTTGTCG